>CAVVQR010000016.1:0-1011685 GCA_963750445.1 uncultured Actinomycetota bacterium
GTCGTCGCGGGGTGCCAAGTCGTGAGGGCGTCGGCCAGGGAGAACCTTGGACGAGCACGATGGACCACCCCGACGCCGGCTGAGCGCACGTCTCGTGATCGCAGGTCGACCGTGAACCCACTAAGCGGAATCCTGCTTCAACCCAGTTGAACGAGAGTTCCGGCTACGTGCGAACGCGTGTCCTCGAACGTCGATCGGCGCCGAGCCGCACATACTCACGCACCGCGATTCGCGCAGACTCCTGGATGAGTCGCTGTTCGGTGACCGACGATGCGGTCCTGCTGCTTCCTTCCGCCACCAGGCAACTGCTCCTGACGGAAGGAGTCGTTCGGATCTGCCGAGAGCGAGTGCTCGTAGCCTGGTCTGATGACGCAGCACGCGCACGCTCTCCTCCTGGTCGACCTGCAGAGGGCTTTCGTCGAGGGGGAGAACGCTGTTCCGGCGAGTGGGACCCTGCTTGCAGTTGCGCGCGCCCAGTTGGCGGCCGCGCGCACAGCGAACTCCGTCGTGGTGCATCTCCAGAACGACGGCCAAGCAGGCGCCGCGGATGTGCCCGGGTCTCAGGGCTGGGGGCTCGTGCTGGACGCCGATCCTGACGAGGCTGTGCTGCGCAAGCACGGTGACGACGGCTTCGACGGCACCGGTCTCGACGCGATGTTGCGAGCTCGTGGCGTCAAGGCCATCTCGGTCTGCGGATTGCTGTCGGAGATGTGTGTGGCGGCCACGTGTCGGACGGCGATGCAAGCTCGGCTATCGCGTCCTCCTGGGCCACGACAGCCATGCGACCTATCCGGTTCCGGCTTACGACCCGACCGAGTCGGCTGTGCCAGTAGACCAGGCCGCGCGGGCAGCGGAATGGTCGCTCGGTGACGGCATCCTCCTACCGCCGCGCGGCGCGGACATTCGATTCGTCTCTGCGGAGACGTAGACGCGCGAGGGCTCGTACGAGTGGGAGGATCCGGGGATGTCGACGGGCGAGCTTCTCACGGCGCGGCTCGTCCTGGCCCGCCCTCGACCCGAGGACGCGGACGGCGTACTGGCAGTGCTCAGTGATCCCCGCACCGTGGAGCACAACCCGTCGGATCGCGTCGACGACCTCGAAGTGGCGCGCGCCTTGGTGGCACGCTGGATCCAGCACTGGGAGGACAACGGCTTCGGCTACTGGTGCGTCTTCGAGTCCGGGTCGAGCACGCTCGCCGGCGTCTGCGGCACCAAGCGCATGACCGTCCACGGACACGCTGTGCTGAACCTGAAGTATCGGTTCGGGCCCGAGCGCTGGGGACAGGGCTACGCCACGGAGGCGGCCGCGGCCGTCCTGGCGTGGGTGGGTGAGCAGCAGCCCGGACAGCGCCATCCTGGCTCGTGTTCGACCCGAGAACCTCGCGAGTCAACGCGTCGCCACCAAGCTCGGCCTCCACCGAGACCCGGAGCTGGACGACGTGGGCGAGGACGGCGTGGACTGGGCGTTCACGAACCGGTGACCTGGCGCGGTCATGCAGATCGCTCGACCCAGGACCCGACGGACGGTCTGGAGGCCGTCCGCCGGGCAGCCCCTGCCGATGTGGTCGGACCACTGTTTACGGATCACGGTCGCCACACAGGGTCGGAACCTGCCGTAGCCCGTCCGCCCCAGGGGCGAGGCGAGACCCGGACGCTATCCCGTCCCGACAGGGAAGGGCACCCGGATAGTCCCAGCCTGGCGCCGACGCTCAGCCTCGCAGGATCTTCTCCATCGCCTTGCCCTTGGCGAGCTCGTCGACGAGCTTGTCGAGGTAGCGGATCTTCTGCATCAGCGGGTCCTCGACGTCCTCCACCCGGACTCCGCAGACGACCCCGGTGATCAGGGACGCCTGCGGATTCAGCTGGGCCTCGTCGAAGAAGTCGGCGAACGTCGTCTCCGCCTCGAGGTGCTTCGCGAGCGTCGGCTCGTCGAACCCGGTCAACCACTCGATGATCTCGTCGACCTCGTCCTTCGTGCGGCCCTTGCGCTCCGCCTTGGCGACGTAGTGCGGGTAGACCGACGCGAAGCTCGTCGTGAAGATCCGGTGCATGGCCGCGAGGATAGTGCGATCCGCCGACCACGGCATCCGGGCGGCGAGGACGAAGCGGGTCAGTCGTCTGCTGTCCGAGCGGCCTAGGACCGTTGCCGTGGTCGCCGCACGTCACCCTCAGCTGTCGGTGCTAGCGGGGTCCTGCGGCGGGTTGCTGTTGGTCGCCTTCCTCGTCGGCTGCTCCGAGTCCAGCGACACCGCCGAGTGCCTGACCGACCTGTCGACACCGACCGCGACCCTCGAGGTCGCGACCGACGAGAGCGAGGGGGCGAAGCAGTTCCTCACGGCCGGCTCGGCGGTGGTGCAGACGGACTTCGACACCGAGGCCACGGTCATGGGTGTGGACGCGGGACTGCAGGACGCGTTGGACGGATCGCGGGTGCTGGCGGTCGCGCCGAAGGGCTACCTGGTACAGGAGATCCGCGACGACCCGGAGGAGGCGAGTGAGTTGAGGATCATCGACCCGAGGGGCGTGACCGTCCTGGACGGTCCAGCGGTCGGGCCGATCAGTCGTGCCCAGGTGCTCGACGACCAGTTCCTCGTCATCGACGACGACCAGGTCCTGGCCTACGACCTCGACACCGGAGAGCCGGTGGAGCAGGCCTTCAAAGATCCGGCCGGGTCCAAGACCTCGATAGCCTCCTCCATCGTGCTCACTGCCAACGGCACCTTCGGCGGCGTGCTCGACACGCGCTCGGGTGAGGAGTTCGCCATCGACGACCTGCTCGACCTGGGAGCCGAGGGCGCTCTCAGCGTTGCCGGCAGCGGCACCGAGCAGGTGGTGATCGCCAGCCGCCCCGGCGACGGCACGACGACATACTGGACCTGGAGCGCTGCCGCGGGGCCACGCGAGATCTTCACCTCCGCCACCATCGACAGCGCCGGGTCGCCCGGCGTGTGCGACGACCTGTTCTACCTCGCCGAGGACGACGAGCTGCGAGTCGTCGACACCACCGTCGACCCCACCGCCGACGAGGTGGTGGCCAGCCGGCCCTACACGGTCGGTCTCGGCGGCGGCAGCGGTTACTCCGTCCTCGCCATCCCCGGCGGGCTGCTCCTCACCGAGGTCGACGGCCCCGCCGGTCTGACCCGCTACACCTGGTTCGACTGACCGAGTCGCCCCGGATTCCCCAGCCAGACCAACGCCGCGGGCGCATCGGCCGGCACCGCCGGCGAGCGGGAGCCACCGGCGCCACCGACTCGTACGTCGCGCCGACGGCCGGTCGCGGGTCGGCCCCGCCGCGGTTGGGCCACAGCGCGACGGCCCGCTCCGACATCGCGGTGATGGTGAGTGACGGGTTGACGCCGAGGTTGGCACCGATGGTCGAGCCGTCGATGACGTGGAGCCCGGGATAGCCGTAGACGCGGTGGTAGGGGTCGACCACCCCGGTCGCCGGAGAGTCGCCGATCACCGCTCCGCCGACGTAGTGCGCCGTGGCAGGGGCGCCGACCAGGTCGCTCGCCAGCGAGGTGGCGTCGCCACCGACTTTGGCCGCCACCCGTCGGGCGACGTCGTGGGCGACGGGCAGCCACGACGGGTTCGGCTCGCCGGTGCCCACGCGGGTGCGCAGCCTGCCGCGCCTCAGGTAGGAGGTCAGTGAGTTGTCGAGCGACTGCATCACCAGCAGCGTCAGGGTGCGCGAGGAGGAGGCCTTGAGCCGTCGGGTCCGCAGCAGCGGACCGGGACGACGTACCTGCTCGGCGACGAAGCGACGCAGCCGCCGCGGGCCGCCGTCGACCAGCGGCACGTTCATCACCGCGCCCTTGTCCTGCATCTCGTTGCTGCGGTTGAGCTCGA
Organism: uncultured Actinomycetota bacterium; assembly: GCA_963750445.1. Classification (GTDB taxonomy): domain Bacteria; phylum Actinomycetota; class Actinomycetes; order Propionibacteriales; family Nocardioidaceae; genus Nocardioides. The sequence goes on from CAVVQR010000016.1 coordinate 3,850, forward strand.
CGTGGGTGTGCGGCTCCGGGTGGAACGACGAGGTGATCGTGATGCCCTGGTCGTAGCCCCGCGGCTCGCGAGCGAGCACGGTCACGATCGCCTCGGAGTTGGAGCGGGACAGCTCGCCCAGCCGAGGCGACAGGTCGGGCAGCGACCCGCCGTCACGCAGCGCGTGCAGCAGCGCCTGGGTGCCCCGGGCCGCAGCCGAGAACACGACCTGGTCGGCGGTCCACGTGCGTCGCGCCTCGCGCGCCTTCGCCCCGCGCAGCCCCGGCCGCCGGGTGGTGACGACGTACCCACCCCCAGACCGCGGTCGTACGTCGGTCACCTCGCTGAGAGCGTGAACCACGGCGCCGGCCTGCTCGGCGAGGTGGAGGTAGTTCTTGGGCAGGGTGTTCTTGGCGTTGAACGGACAGCCCGACGTGCAGCGCGCGCAGTGCACGCACGCGTTGCGCTCGGGGCCGGCGCCGCCGAAGTACGGGTCCGGCACCGAGCTGCCAGGGGCCGACTCGTCGAAGAGCACGCCGACGTCGGTGGCGCAGAACGTGTCCTCGACGCCCAGGTCCTCGGCGACCTCGCGCATCACGTCGTCGGCCGGCCACAGCCGCGGGTTGGTCGCGACGCCGAGCATCCGACGCGCCTGGTCGTAGTAGGGCGCCAGCTCGGTGCGCCAGTCGGTGATGTGACCCCACGACGGGTCGGCGAAGAAGGCGTCGTGCGGCTCGTAGAGCGTGTTGGCGTAGACGAGCGACCCGCCCCCGACCCCGACCCCGCTGAAGAGAGAGATCTCGCCGAGCATGGACAGCCGCATCGGGCCGAACATCCCGAGCGCCGGCGCCCACAGCAGGTCGCGCGAGGTCTGGGTCGCGAAGTCCTCGTCGGTCCAGCGTCGCCCGGCCTCGAGGACGCCGACGCGGTAGCCCTTCTCGGTCAGGCGCAGCGCGGTCACGCTCCCGCCGAAGCCGGAGCCGATGACCAGGACGTCGTAGTGAGTCATGCCGGGACCCGGGATCAGCCGACCGGCGCGACCGCGGGGGCGAAGGTGCGGGTGAGGAAGTCGAGCTGGTGCTGCACGACGGCAGCGTGGAACGGCTTGCCCTCCCACACGTCGAAGTGGTCGCCGGGGTAGTGGCGCACCAGGGCGCGGGCGTTGAAGGCGGCCTTGGCCGCGGCCTGGGGCGGGGCGCTGCGGTCGAAGTCCGCGATCTGCACCAGCGTCGGGCAGGTGACCTGCTTGGCCACCTTGCTCGGCCGGTGGTTGCCGAGCTCGAGGCCGACGGTCGCGTCGATCTCGTTGACCCACGTCGGACCGGCGAGGGCGGTGTAGTCCTCCAGCGAGCCCTCCAGGGTCAGGCAGCCGAGCTCGCCGGGACGGGCGACGACGGGCATCATCCGGGTCTTGCCGAGCTTGGAGCGGAAGCCCTCGACGCTGCTGCGCAGGATCTCGCGCTTCGTGTGGCTGGCCAGTGCGTGACGGCCGGCGGCGGCGCCGTCGACGAGCGGGGTCAGCGCGATCATCGCGGCGACGTCGTCGCGCCCCGCGGCCGCGGCGAAGACGTGGCCGCCGGACAGCGAGACGCCCCACAGCACCAGCCGGCTCGGGTCGACCCCGGGCAGGCGCCGGGCGGCGATCATCGCGGCGCGGTAGTCGTCGACCTGGCCGGCGACCGACACCGTCTGGCGCGGGGTGCCGCCGGAGGCGCCGAAGCCGCGGTAGTCGAAGGCGAGCACGTCGCAGCCGGCCGCGGCGAGCGGTTCGGCGAAGGCCTGGAGCCCGGAGTCCTTGGTGCCGCCGACGCCGTGGGCCATCACGACGACGGGTCGACCGGCTGCGGACGACAGGTCATCGCCGGTGCCGGCGAAGTGCCAGGCGTCGATCGTGTCGCCGCCGCTGGTGAAGGTCACGGTCTCGGGGGTCATCTGCTGCCTCGCGGTGATGGTGGGTGGGGTGATGGTGGGGTGATGGTGGGTGGGTGCGGGGGTTTCGTCGACGGCCTCGCCCAGGGGCTCGGCCTGCTCAACCTCCGCGGGGCTCGGCCTGCTCAACCTCCGCGGGGCTCGGCCTGCTCGACCTCCGCGGGGCTCGGCCTGCTCGACCTCCGCGGGGCTCGGCCTGCTACTCGAGGGTCGATGGGGTGGTGCCGTAGATGGAGCGGAGCCAGATCGAGACGACGGTGTCGATGAGGTCCTCGCGGGACAGGTCGCCGCCGAGGGCGAGGCGCTCGAGCATCCGGTCGTTGAGCTCGAGCAGCACCGAGGCGAGCGCGTTCGAGGCGACGCCGGCGCTCGCACGACCGGCGGCACGCTCGTCGTCGATCATCGCCGCGAGCGGGGCGACGAAGGAGAGGCGGTCCGCCTCCCACATCTGCCGCACGGCGGCGCTGGTCGCCCGGGCGTCGAGCATCGCGCGGTAGAGGTGGTGGTGCTTCTGCCAGGCGTCGAAGAGGGTGCGGATCATCGCCTCGATGTTGTCGGCCGGGGCGCCGTCGCCGGTGAGGTGCGCGGCGGCAGCGGCTGCTCCGTCGTACATCTCCTCGGAGAGCGCGGCGACCGCGGCGGCCTTGGACTCGAAGTAGAAGTAGAAGGCCGAGCGGGTCACGCCCGCCCGCCGGGAGATGTCGGCGATGTTGATGGAGTCGAGGGCGCCGTCGCCCTCGAGCAGGTGGTGGTCGAGCGCGGCGAGGAGTGCGGCGCGGCGCTCGTCTCCCTTCGGGGCGTGCTGCCGGGTGTTCGAGGACTGGCTCACGAAGGAACGGCCTCCCGCTCGCTGCGACCGGCGAGCAGGACCGGGCCGTCGCGCAGGGCCCGCTTGCGCCCGGCCGGGATCTCCTTCGTGCGCATGTCGTGCTCGTAGATGAAGTAGTCGACCTGCTGGGTGTGGCGCGGGCGGTCGAGCACGTGCCCGGTGTACTTCTGCTGGTCCTCGACGATGACGCGCTCCATGGTGGCCTCGTCGGGCAGCCGGTAGTTGCCGGTGGCGTAGGCGCCGACGAGGCGGGCCTGCGACTCCACGAAGGGGAAGAGCGTCGGTGTCGACTGGGCGAAGCCGACCAGGGCCAGGTCGTCGATGCCGGGCTTGAACATCCGCTTGAAGAGCGGGATCGCGTTGTCGGGCGCGCTGAGGAAGTCCTCGTCGAAGAAGGGGAAGGTGATGTTGTAGCCGGTGGCGTAGACGATCACGTCGAACTCGCCGCTCGTGCCGTCCTCGAAGTGCACGGTGCGGCCGTCGAGGAGCGAGACGTTGCCCTTCGGGGTCACGTCGCCCGAGCCGAGGCGCAGCGGCAGCTCGACCGACTGGGTCGGGTGGGCCTCGAAGAACTTGTGGTTGGGCTTGGGCAGGCCGTAGAGCTCGGGGTTGGAGCCGGCCATGAACTGCATCTTCTGGAGGAACTTCCGCTGCCAGGCGAGCGGGAGGTAGGGCGTGGTGACGTAGTACTTGTCGGCCGGCAGGCCGCCGGTGTACTTCGGCACGATCCAGGCGCTGGAGCGCGTCGAGAGGGTGACCTCGTTCTGCAGCGAGCGGCTCGACAGCTCGACGGTGATGTCGGCCGCGGAGTTGCCGAGACCCACGACGAGGATCTTCTTGTGCGTGAAGTCGAGCGGGTCGTGGGGGTCGATGTAGTGGTGGGAGTGGATCGACTCGCCGGTGAACTCGCCGGGGAAGTCGGCCATCCGGGGGTCCCAGTGGTGACCGTTGCCGACCACGAGGAAGTCGAAGTGGCGGCGCTCGCCGGCCTCGTCGAGCAGCTCCCACCCACCCCCTGGCAACCGCTCGGCGTGCATGACGCGGTTCTCGAACTCGATGTGCTCACGGATCCCGAAGGCGTCGCAGTAGGAGTCGAGGTAGTCCTTGATCTGCGTGTGGTGGGGGAAGTCGGGGTAGTCCTGCGGCATCGGGAAGTCCTTGAAGGACAGCCGGTGCTTGGAGGTGTCGATGTGCAGCGAGCGGTAGGCGCTGCTGTGCCCGTTGGGGTTGCCGAAGGCCCAGTTGCCACCGACCCGGTCGGAGGCCTCGAAGACCGTCACCGGCACGCCGTAGTCGAGCAGCTGCTTGGCCGACGTGAGGCCGCTGATGCCGGCGCCGATCACGGCGGTCGTGGGCAGGGACGCGGTGCCGGAGGCGTCGGGGCGCACTGTGGTGTGGGTCACGTCACGGACGATACGCGCCGTTTTTGACGCGCGTCAAGAAATCTCCGGAGTGGTTGCCCCGACCCGAGAACGAGTTCTAGTTTGTGGGCCATGGTCACCGACGGCGACACCTCAGCGGGCTTCAACCTCTCGACCGTGTTCGGCACCGTGGCGCGAGCGGTGCCCGACGCGGAGGTGATGGTGTGGCGCGAGCGCCGTCTGACGTACGCCGACCTCGACGCGCGCGCCGACGGGCTCGCCCACCACCTCGTCGGGGCGGGCCTCGGTTGCCACACCGAACGCACGGCCGCCGACGGCGCGACCCGTCTGGCCGGCCACGAGTCGGGCCAGGACCACCTCGGGATCTACCTCCGCAACGGCAACGAGTACCTCGAGTCGATGGTCGGCTCCTACCGCGCCCGCGTGGCGGCCTTCAACGTCAACTACCGCTACGTCACCGACGAGCTGGCCTACCTGCTCACCGACGCCGCGACGAGCGCGCTGGTCTACCACGCGGAGTTCGCGCCCCAGGTCGCCGCGGTCCGTGACCGCCTCCCGCACCTGCGGGTCCTGGTCCAGGTCGCCGACGAGAGCGGCCACCCGCTGCTGCCGGGCGCCGTCGACTACGAGGCGGTCGTCGCCACCCCGGCTCCCGCCACGGGAATGCCGACCCCCACGGGCGACGACCTCTTCATCCTCTACACCGGCGGCACCACCGGGATGCCGAAGGGCGTGCTGTGGCGCCACGACGACATCTACGTCTCGTCGATGGGCGGCACCGTCTTCGGCGGCACCGAGCCGTTCGCGTCCTACGCGGAGATCGCCGAGCACGCGCGCGCCTCGGTCGAGTCCGGCGGGGCGATGCGGCTGCTGATGATCCCGCCGTTCATGCACGGCGCCGCTCAGTGGTCGACCTTCCACATGATCACCGGCGGCGGGACGATCGTGATCCCCGACGACGTGCACCGCTTCGACCCCGCCGACGCGCTGGCCGTCGCGGTGCGCGAGCGGACGGTGAGCATCCCGGTGGTGGGCGACGCGGTCGCGCTACCGCTGGTGGAGGAGGTCGAGCGCGCGGCGGCCGCGGGCACGCCGTACGACCTGAGCGGGCTGGCGGCGATCAACAACGGCAGCGCCCCCCTCACGCCCAGCGTGCGGTCGCGGATCCTCGAGGCGCTGCCCCACATCCTGGTCATGGACGCGGCCGGGTCGTCGGAGACCGGCCTGCAGATGAGCTCGATGTCGCTCAAGGGTGCTGAGGTCGAGGCGGCGACGTTCACGCCGCAGTCCGACACCACCGTCATCGACGACGCGATGACGCGGGTGCTGCAGCCCGGCGAGAGCGGCGGCTGGCTCGCGAGGCGCGACCGGGTGCCCCTCGGCTACCTCGGCGACGCCGACAAGACCGCACGGACCTTCCCCACCATCGACGGCGTGCGCTGGTCGGTGCCCGGCGACCGCGCCGACCTCCTCGACGACGGGCGGATCGCGCTGCTGGGGCGCGAGAGCGTGACCATCAACTCCGGCGGCGAGAAGATCTTCGCCGAGGAGGTCGAGCGCGCGCTGGCCGAGCACCCGGCGGTCCGCGACGTCATCGTCGTCGGGCGTCCCTCGCGGCGCTGGGGGAGCGAGGTCGTCGCGGTCGTCGAGCTGCACGACGGCGCGATCGCCGGCGACGACGAGCTGCTCGAGGTCGCTCGCGCACACATCGCCGGCTACAAGGTGCCGAAGGCCTTCGTGCGGGTCGCTGCGGTGGAGAGGTCGCCGTCGGGCAAGGCCGACTACCGGTGGGCCAAGGAGCGTGCGGTCGAGGCGGCGACCCTCCCGGCCTGACGGCGAGGCAACCAATCGGCCGGATGGTGCGTCTGTGTTGATGACACCCCGTCACTCGGGTGGGGTGGGAACGGGGAGAGCCATGAACGACCGCACCACGCGCCTGTACCGCCAGCTGCTCGTCGCCGCCACGGTGCTGGCGATGGTGGTGCTGTCGCTGATGCTGCTCCAGCGTCCGGTGCTCGCCGAGGACCCCGGTGCCGTCGGGGGGCCGTCGTCGGGGGCTGCCGAGCGGGCGGTCGCCGACGCGACGTACGCGACGTTCCGACGCGACTGGTACGGCCACACGCGATCGCTGAAGATCCGCCGCGGCCACACCGCCCGCGAGTCGGTGTACTCCGGCTGCTGCGAGGAGGGCGCCGACCTCGTCTTCACGGTCTCACGGGTGCGCGGCACCGTCCGGCACGCGACGATGCGCGCGAGGCTGACGAAGGTGAAGTACTGGGACGAGGACCTCAACGGGGGCCCGGCGCCGGAGGTCGGCACGACGGTGCGCCTCCGCCTCGACCGCGGCGTCCTGGTCGAGCCGATCATCGGTGCGCCGTACTGCAACGACAAGCGCGGCGCCGAAGGGGTCTGCGGCGCCTGAGGCAGGTCGTCCTGCACCTTGCGGGGGCGTCCTCCCCGTGGCATCGTGATTACTGACCGATCGGTCAGTAATCTGTGGAGGCGCTCATGACGACGCTCGATGCCGGTCCCGTTCCCGTGGTCGACCCGGGGCTCGAGCAGCGGTTCGAGGACACCATCGCCCGGCACGAGCGCATCGAGCCGCGTGACTGGATGCCCGAGGGGTACCGCCGCACGCTGGTGCGCCAGATCGCCCAGCACGCCCACTCCGAGATCATCGGCATGCAGCCCGAGGGTGCCTGGATCACCCGCGCCCCCTCGCTGCGGCGCAAGGCGATCCTGCTGGCCAAGGTGCAGGACGAGGCAGGTCACGGGCTCTACCTCTACTCCGCCGCCGAGACGCTGGGCATCAGCCGCGAGGAGCTCGAGGCCAGGCTGATGAGCGGCGCCCAGAAGTACTCCTCGATCTTCAACTACCCGACCCCGTCGTACGCCGACGTGGGCACCATCGGCTGGCTCGTGGACGGGGCCGCGATCTGCAACCAGGTGCCCCTGTGCCGCACGTCGTACGGGCCCTACGGCCGGGCGATGATCCGGATCTGCAAGGAGGAGTCCTTCCACCAGCGACAGGGCTTCGAGCTGCTGATGACGATGATGTCGGGCACCGACGAGCAGCGCGCGATGGTGCAGGAGTCGGTCGACCGCTTCTGGTGGCCGTCGCTGATGATGTTCGGCCCGCCCGACGGCGACTCGCCCAACTCCGCGCGCTCGATCGCGTGGGGCATCAAGCGCAACGGCAACGACGAGCTGCGCCAGAAGTTCGTCGACATGACCGTGCCGCAGGCCGAGCGTCTCGGCGTCACCCTGCCCGACCCCGACCTGCGGTGGAACGACGAGCGCGGTGCCCACGACTTCGGGACCCCCGACTGGAGCGAGCTGCAGCGGGTCATCTCCGGCGAGGGTCCGTGCAACGCCGAGCGGATGGCCCACCGCACCGCTGCTCACGACGACGGCGCCTGGGTGCGGGAGGCCGCTGCGGCTCACGCCGCACGCACCTCCCAGGCCCCAGTGGTTGCCGAGTCGGCGCGTCTAGGCGCCGACTCGACGACGACTGGGGCTGGAGTGACGGGGGTACGGCATGGCTGACACTCCGCTGTACGAGGTCTTCGTGCGCGGCAAGCGCGGCCTCAACCACGTCCACGTCGGGTCGCTGCACGCCGCCGACGACGCCACCGCGCTGCGCCACGCCCGCGACGTCTACACCCGGCGCAACGAGGGTGTCAGCATCTGGGTCGTCCGTGCCGACGCGATCACCGCGTCGAGCGCCGACGACAAGGAGTCGTTCTTCGACCCGGCCGGCGACAAGGTCTACCGGCACCCGACCTTCTACGAGATCCCCGACGATGTCCCCCACATCTGACGACCCCACGACGCCGGTGGCTGTCGCGAGCGGGTCGGGTGGCGACCACGAGTCCGTCTACGACGGGCTGCTCGGTGAAGGCGCCCAGTCCGACCAGCACTGGGCGTTCGGCACCGGCTTCGCCGACGCGCTGGCCGGCATCGACACCGCGGTGCCGGACGACGTCGACGCGACCGCGCTGGCCGCGCTCTGCCTGACGCTGGGCGACGACGCGCTCGTCTGGTCGCACCGGCTCTCGCAGTGGTGCAGCCGGGCGCCCGACCTCGAGGACGACATCGCCCTGTCCAACATCGCCCTCGACCTGCTCGGGCAGGCCCGCCTGCTCCTCGGGCGCGCCGGCGCCGCCGACCCGACGCTGGTGCCGGTCGTCGAGGGCAGCCCCGCGCCGGTCGAGGACCTGCTCGCCTACTTCCGCGACGCCCCGGACGTCAGGTCGTCGCGGTTCTCCGCGCTGACCAACGGCGACTTCGCCGACGTCGTCGTGCGGCTCCTGCTGTGGTCGGCCCAACGGCTCGCCCTGCTGTCGTCCCTGCGCACCCACCCCGACCCGGTGCTCGCGGCCGTGGCGGCCAAGGGCGTCAAGGAGGTCACCTACCACCGGGACTGGTCCGCGCGCTGGTGGGTGGTCCTGGCGCAGGGCACGGGTGAGTCGCGGCGACGGATCGAGGTCGCACTGACCGCCCTGTGGCCCGCGGCCCAGGAGCTGTGGGCCAGGCACCCCGAGGTGCGCCACGAGACGGAGGCGGTCGTCGACCAGGTGCTCGCGGCCGCCGGCCTGGATGCCCCTGCCCCGGACGCGCACCCGGCACCGGTGCGTGACGACCTCCCCGACCTCCTCGCCGACCTGCAGTCGCTCGCGCGGGCCCACCCGACGGCGGTCTGGTGAGCCGGGCCGGCGGCACGGCCCTCGAGATCGCCGCCGCCGTCGTCGATCCCGAGATGCCGATGCTCACGCTCGCCGATCTCGGCGTCCTGCGCTCGGTCGAGGAGGCCGGCGACGGTGTCGTGGTCGTCCTCACGCCGACGTACTCCGGCTGCCCGGCGCTGACCGCGATGCGCGACGACCTCGTGCGCGTCCTGACCGCCGCCGGCTACGACTCCGTCGAGGTGCGCCTGGACCTCAGTGAGGCGTGGAGCAGCGACTGGATCACCCCGGCCGGCCGTCGCGCCCTGCACGACGCGGGGGTGTCGCCGCCGGGCGCCGCGCCCGCGGCGGGAGCGGGTCCGGTCGCCCTGACCCTCACCCCTCGTCCGCGCGACGTGCGCTGCCCGCAGTGCGGCGGCGCGGCCCGCGTGCTCTCGGAGTTCGGCGCGACGGCCTGCACGGCGCTCTATCGCTGCGGCGTGTGCGCCGAGCCGTTCGAGCACGTGAAGGAGATCTGATGGTCGACCCCTCGCGCGCCTTCCACGCCCTCGCCGTCGCCGACGTCGAGTCGCTCACCGACGACGCGGTCGCGGTCACGTTCGCGGTGCCCGACGACCTGGCCGACGTGTTCTCCTTCGCCGCCGGCCAGTCGCTGACGCTGCGCCGCTCCATCGACGGCGCCGAGCACCGGCGTACCTACTCGATCTGCGCGCCGGTCGGCGCGTCGCCGCGGATCGGGGTCCGCGAGATCCCGGGCGGCTCCTTCTCCTCCTGGCTGGTGCGCGACGTGCGGCCCGGCGACACCGTGGAGGTGCAGGCGCCCCGCGGCGCCTTCGGCCCGCGGCCGGGCGCCGCGAGCGGCTCGCGCCACCTGTGCATCGCGGCCGGGTCCGGCATCACCCCGGTGCTCTCGATCGCTGCCTCGGTGCTCGACGACCCGGACGCCCCGCGACGCAGCGGACGCCAGGGTCACGCTGCTCTACGGCAACCGCACGAGCGCCTCGGTGATGTTCGCCGACGACCTCGGCGACCTCAAGAACGCCCACGGACCGCGCCTCCAGGTGGTGCACGTGCTGTCGCGCGAGCCGCGCGACGTCGACCTGTTCGCCGGGCGTCTCGACGGCGACCGGCTCCGTCGCCTGCTCACCTCGCTCGTCCCCGTGGCGGACTTCGACCACGTGTGGCTGTGCGGCCCCCACGAGATGACCGAGGCGGCCCGTGACGTGCTGGTCGACCTCGGCGTGCCCGCCGACCGGGTCCACGTCGAGCTGTTCTACGTCGACGAGCCCCCACCCGTCGTACGGCGTGAGGTCGCTGCCGGTGGGGCGAGCGGTGCCGCGACCACCGAGGTGAGCATCGTCCTCGACGGGGTCGCCACCACCGTGACGATGTCTCGTGGGCAGAGCATCCTCGACGGCGCCCAGGCGGCACGCTCCGACGTGCCCTTCGCCTGCAAGGGCGGGGTCTGCGGCACGTGCCGTGCCCTCGTCGTCGAGGGCGACGTCGACATGCGCCGCAACTACGCCCTCGAGCCCGACGAGGTCGAGCGAGGCTTCGTGCTCACCTGCCAGTCGGTCCCGGTCTCGGACACGGTGACCGTCGACTTCGACGCCTGACGGGAATAGGGTCCACGGGACGCGCGACGGGGGTCGCGCGACTTTCCCTGGGGAGGGACGACTCATGACGACGATCCGAGCACTCCTGGCGGTCCTGGCGCTGACCCTGCTTCCGGCGATCGGCATCGCGACCGCGCCTCACGCGCAGGCCGCGCGAACCATCTCGATGACCGGCGACCACGACCTCGACCCCGACGCGAAGGTGACGTGGACGAACATCCTCAAGAACGGCAAGGTCGTGGCCGTCACGAAGGTGAAGTTCAAGAACCTCGACTTCGGCTGCACCGACGAGTCCACGCTGCAGGTCTCGGGCAGGATCAAGGGCCAGGTCAAGGTCGACCGGAAGCTTCGGGTCGGTGCGCGAACCGATCAAGCGCAAGAACTACAGCGGCTTCCAGTTCAACCTGACCTTCGACAACAAGTCGGGCACGAAGGGCTACGGCTCGATCCCGGCTGCCATCAAGAAGGGTGGCGGCGTGATGTGCTACGCCGACGACGCGATCTTCTTCCTGCGCAAGCGCTGAGCCCACCGTCAGCCGAGGAACGTGAGCATCTCCTCGACGAGCAGGTCGCGCTCGGGCACGGGGAAGAGCGCCCAGTCGTGCAGCAGGCCGTGCGCCAGGTGCAGCTCGAGGGCGGTGCCGGACTCCGCGGCGGCGCGGTCGGCGAGCAGGCGGCACTGCGGCAGGAACATCTCGGCGGTGCCGACCCACGTCTGGATCCTGCCGAGGTCGTGCAGGCCGCCGTTGATCGGCGACAGCTTCGGGTCGGTCGGGTCGCGGTCACCGCGGTAGAGCTCCACACACCCTCGGAGACCGCGCAGCGAGAGCAGCACGTCGTGCCGCGCGGCCGCCACGGTGGCGGCGTCAGCCATCACCAGGTCGACCCACGGCGAGAGCAGCACGGTGGCGTCAGGACGCGCGCTCGCGGGCGTGCCGGCGTCGCGCAGCTGCTGGAGCAGCACGAGTGCCAGACCGCCGCCGGCCGAGTCGCCGGCCAGGGAGACCGGTCGTCCGTCAGCCAGGTCGAGCACGTGGTCCCAGGCCGCGAGCGTGGTCGCCACGGTCGCGTCGACCGTGTGCTCCGGGGCGAGGGGGTAGTCGACGAGGTGCACCGTCCAGCCCCGGTCGACGAGGAGTCGCAGGAAGGGCCAGTGCTGGTCCTCCAGCGTGTAGGCGCCGCCGTGGAGGTAGAAGAGGTGCCGCGTCGCCGACCGGTCGCGGGGGCGCGCGGTGACCACGGTGCCGTCGGCGACCCGCGCCTCGGTGACGTCGTAGAAGACCGACAGGCCGCCGGGAGCGACGCTCTGCCGTCGCCGTCGCAGCGGGTGGGTCATCGCCTCGCGCTTGGCGATGTCGGGCACGAGCCCGAGGAAGGTGGAGATGGCTCGGGCGGATCGGCTGACCATGGCGCCACCCTAGGCAGATGGCTGGCCAGGTCTCTAAAGTTGAGTGGAACAGACTCAACTTTGCGATCGTTGGGCTTGATGGAAGCATCCGCACGACGAGAGAGAGCAGACCCCCATGAGCACGTTCGGCGCCGAGAAGTTCACCACCCGGGCCCGCGAGGCCATCGAGGCCGCGCAGCTGAGCGCCACGACCGGCGGCCACAGCGCGGTCGAGCCCCTCCACCTGCTCGTCGCGCTGCTGCGCGACGGCGAGGGCAGTGCGCGCACGCTGGTCACCAAGGCCGGCACCGATGCCGCCCTGCTCACCGCCCAGGCCGAGGCCACGATGAACCGGCTCCCCAGCGCCAGCGGCGCCACGGTGAAGCAGCCCGCGGCGTCGGCGGCGCTCACCCGCGTCCTGGCGGGTGCGCTCGACCTGGCCCAGTCGATGAAGGACGACTACGTCGCCACCGAGCACCTGCTCATCAGCTCTGGCCGGCACCGAGTCGAGCGCCCAGCAGGTGCTCCTCGACGCCGGTCTCACCGAGGCCGGGCTGCGCGAGGGCCTGACGGCCGTGCGCGGCAACCGGCGCGTCACCAGCCAGGACGCGGAGGCGACGTACGAGTCGTTGGAGAAGTACTCCGTCGACCTCACCGCCGCCGCGCAGGACGGGCTGCTCGACCCGGTCATCGGGCGTGACGCCGAGATCCGCCGCGTCATCCAGGTGCTGAGCCGGCGCACGAAGAACAACCCGGTGCTCATCGGCGAGCCCGGTGTCGGCAAGACCGCCGTCGTCGAGGGTCTGGCCCAGCGGGTGGTCGACGGCGACGTGCCCGACAGCCTCAAGGGTCGTCGGGTGCTCAGTCTCGACCTGGCCGCGATGGTGGCCGGTGCGAAGTACCGCGGCGAGTTCGAGGAGCGCCTCAAGGCGGTGCTCGAGGAGATCAAGGACGCCGGCGGGCAGATCATCACCTTCATCGACGAGCTCCACACGGTCGTCGGAGCCGGTGCCGGCGGCGACTCCGCGATGGATGCCGGCAACATGCTCAAGCCGATGCTGGCGCGTGGTGAGCTGCACATGATCGGCGCCACCACCCTCGACGAGTACCGCGAGAGGGTCGAGAAGGACCCGGCCCTCGAGCGCCGCTTCCAGCAGATCTTCGTCGGCGAGCCGAGCGTCGAGGACACCATCCAGATCCTGCGCGGGATCCAGGAGAAGTACGAGGCCCACCACGGCGTCCGCATCACCGACGCCGCCCTGGTCGCCGCCGCCACGCTGTCCGACCGCTACATCCCCGGACGCCAGCTCCCCGACAAGGCCATCGACCTCGTCGACGAGGCCGCGAGCCGCCTGCGCATGGAGATCGAGAGCTCGCCGGAGGAGATCGACGAGCTGCGCCGCCGCGTCGACCGGCTCAAGATGGAGGAGTTCGCGCTCGCCAAGGAGTCCGACGACGCCTCGGTCGAGCGGCTGGCCGTGCTCCGCGCCGACCTCGCCGACCGCGAGGAGGACCTGCGGGGGCTCGAGGCCAGGTGGGAGCAGGAGAAGGCGACCCTCGAGGGCGAGGGCGACCTGCGCCGCCAGCTCGACCAGCTGCGCATCGAGTCCGAGCGGCTCCAGCGCGACGGTGACTTCGAGAAGGCCAGCGAGATCCTCTACGGCCGCATCCCCACGCTGGAGGCCCAGATCGAGGCCGTCGCCGCGCAGGAGAAGGCGGCCGGCTCCGACGTCGAGCCCCTCGTCGGCGAGGAGGTGGGCGCCGCCCAGATCGCCGACGTCGTCGAGGCCTGGACCGGCATCCCGACCGGCCGGATGCTCGAGGGCGAGACCGCCAAGCTGCTGCGGATGGAGGAGGTCGTCGGTGAGCGGCTGATCGGACAGCACGCCGCGGTTGTCGCCGTCAGTGACGCCGTACGCCGTTCGCGGGCGGGCATCGCCGACCCCGACCGGCCCACCGGGTCGTTCCTCTTCCTCGGCCCCACCGGGGTCGGCAAGACCGAGCTCGCCAAGGCGCTGGCCGACTTCCTCTTCGACGACGAGCGGGCGATCATCCGCATCGACATGAGCGAGTACGGCGAGAAGCACTCCGTCTCGCGGCTCGTCGGCGCACCTCCCGGCTACGTCGGCTACGACGAGGGCGGGCAGCTCACCGAGGCCGTGCGCCGCCGCCCCTACTCGGTCGTCCTGCTCGACGAGGTCGAGAAGGCCCACCCCGAGGTCTTCGACATCCTGCTCCAGGTGCTCGACGACGGACGGCTCACCGACGGTCAGGGTCGCACCGTCGACTTCCGCAACACCCTGCTCGTCCTCACGAGCAACCTGGGCTCGCACTACCTCGTCGACCCGGACCTGGACGAGGAGAAGAAGCGCGAGTCGGTGCTGGCCGTCGTACGGCAGTCGTTCAAGCCGGAGTTCCTCAACCGGCTCGACGAGATCGTGCAGTTCGACGCGCTCAGCAAGGACGACCTGACCCACATCGTCGACCTGCAGCTGGCTCTGCTCGAGCAGCGCCTCGCCGTACGGCGGATCTCGATCCAGGTCACCGACGAGGCCAAGCGCTGGCTCGCCGACACCGGCTACGACCCGGCGTACGGCGCCCGTCCCCTGCGGCGGCTGATCTCCTCGGCCATCGGCGACCCGCTCGCCAAGCTGCTCATCGGCGGCGCGGTCGTCGACGGCGGCCGCGTGCTGGTCGAGGTCGGTCCCACCGGGTTGAGCGTCAGCCCCTGACCTGGCGGGTGAAGACCACCACGTTCGACTGGTAGCCACCGGCGTCACGGTCGTACTCGCCGGCGCAGGTCACCAGGTTGAGGCCGTGGTGCTGGAGGCCGCCGCGGTAGACGCGGCGCGCCGGGAAGTTCTCGTTGAGGAACGTGCGGACGGCCCGGACGCGGAAGTGGACGCTGCGGCCGTTCCGGAGCGCCGACCTCGATCTCGTCCCCGGCCGTGAGTGTGCCCAGCAGGGCGAAGACGGCCGGTCCCTCGACCGAGTCGACATGACCCAGGATGACGGCGTGACCGGTGTCCCCGGGCCTGGCGCCGTGGCGGTACCACCCGGCGCGATCAGGATCGCTCGGCACCTCGACGGTGGCGTCCGCCTGCAGGCCCAACCGGTCCAGCGGGGTCGCCACGTCGATGGTCGGGATCGACAACCGCATCGGCCGGCCACCGGCGAGCGGCGCCTCGGACGGGGCGTGGGTGAGCGGTGCGTCGAGCGACTCCCGCATGGACGCCGGGCTGCGACCGGTGTCGGGTCTGCCGCGCGGGATGATCCCGTTGCCCCGGGGGTTGTCGCCGAGCGGACCGCTGGTCGACGGGGCGGTCGGACTCTGGGTCGTCGGCGTCGGCGTCGGCGTCGGGTCGGCGTCGGGATAGGTGATGTGGGCGCCGGCGGTGCCGGTGTGGGCGCCGGTGACGTGGGCGCGGGCGGTACGGGGGTGGGCGCCGGCGGCGCGGAGGTGGGCGCCGGTGGTGCGGGTGTCGGCGGGGCAGGCGCCGGAGGCGCGAGGGTGGGCGCGGGGGTGGGTGCCGGCGGCGCGGGCGCGGGCGTCGGCGTCGGTGTCGGCGGTGCCGGGGTGGGCGTGGACGGCGCCGGTGTGGGCGTCGGCGTCGCGGGAGGAGGCATGGGGGTGGGCGTGGGGGTGGGCGTGGGGGTGGGCGTCGGTGTCGCGGGGGAGGCGTCGGCGTCGGCGTCGGCGGTGCGGGCGTGGGCGGTGCCGGGGTGGGCGTGGGCGTGGGCGGTGCCGGGGTGGGGGTGGGCGCGGTGGCGCAACCCGGGCGACGGATCACGTTCGTGTCGAGGGTGACCGCACCGTTGCGGGCGAGGACTCGTCCCTCGAGCTGGGCGCCGTTCTGCAGGGTCGCGCTGGCGAGGGTCATCACGGTGCCGACGAAGGTGCTCGACGTGCCCAGGGTCGCCGAGCTGCCGACCTGCCAGAACACGTTGCAGGCCTGAGCTGCTCCCGTGAGCTGGACCGAGCTGCCGGTGGACGTGACCAGGGTGGAGCCCGCTTGGAAGACGAAGACCGTGCTGGGGTCGCCCTGTGCGTCCAGGACGAGGGTCCCCGTGAGCGCCATCGCTGCTTGTGCGTGGTAGACCCCGCCGACGAGGGTCCTGCCTCCCAGGTTCTGGTCGCTCGGGATGCGCGGACCCTGTCCGGCCGCGTTGTTGTAGGCGGTGACGAGGTCGTTGCCCGCTTGCTGGGCGACGGCGTCCGTCACGTGCTGCGTCCCCACGACCGTGCCGGGCGGGAAGCCGGTCACGGCGGTGCCGGGGGAGAGCCCGAGATCACCGTTGAGGATGCTGGGGCCGGTGTTGGTCACGGCAGTGCTCGCCAGGACCGCGAAGGGTTCCGCCGTGCCGAGACCCACCGTGCTGGCGGCAGCCGCAGGACTTGACGTGGTGAGCGTGACGACGACGGCGAGGGTCGTGGTGACAGCCAGGCTCAGCAGGACCGACGTGATGGCAGGGGGAGAGGGAAAGCGCTCGGTGGTGATGGTGACGCTCCGGGGGGGATTGAGCGTTGCCGTCCTCGGAGGAACGACGGCGACCAGGGGGATCACCGTGCTGAGGGACGGACGACGCTGTGGTGCGCGTGCGACGCCGACCGTGAGGCCTCGGAAGGGTTGGCGTGAAACGCGCGGGACACGCCGGCCGGCGAACCTCTCTGGTGCACGCTTCGACTACGACGATCTCACGGCGTGGGGCGATCCGCCGGACAATGACGTAACCAGTCCCCGGACCACCGTGGGAGTCGGGGCGTTGGTCGGCTCTGGGAGACTCTCCCCATGGCCGACAAACCCCTCCCGCGCCCCCGACAGGTGTCGTTCAGCGGCTGGTCGATCGTCGCCGGATCGGTGCTGACGATCCTGTTCGCCTTCCAGCGGGTGGCGGCGCTGGGCTCGATCGAGGCCCAGGAAGCTGCCGCGGACTTCATCTCCAGCCCGCCCGGAGACGGGCTCGGCCTCAGCGTCGACGACGTGCAGCTGGCGATCAAGGTCATGTGCCTGATCGCCGGCGGGACGGCCGCCGCCACCGCGATCCTCGGGTGGCACGTGATGGCGCCCTCGCGCAGCGCCCGGGTGGTGCTGAGCGTGCTCGCGCCGATCCTCTTCGCGGCCGGTCTGACCTCGGGGGGACTGTTCTCCGCTCTCGTCGCCGCGGCCGTCCTGATGCTGTGGCTCCAGCCGGCGCGGGACTGGTTCAACGGCAAGGAGCCTGCCCAGGTCGCGGCGCCGGACTCCGGTGCGGGCACGTCGTCCCCGGCCCCGCCGCCACCATCCGGGTCGCGTCCGGGTCGTCCGGGTCGTCCGGGTCGTCGTGGGACCTTCCGCCCCCGCAGCAGGCGGGCGCGCCGAAGGCCGGACAGTCCTATGCCCCGACTGTCACCATGGAGCCCATGAGCGAGCAGTCCTCCAATCCCTACGGCACCCCACCACCACCGCCCCCGGGGGCGTACGGCGCCCCGGGTGCGCCGCGCACCCGCCCCGGCGGCGTCACCGCCGCGGCGGTCATCACGATCGTCGCGAGCGCCATCACCCTGCTCGGGTCGCTCGCGTTCGTGGTCCTGGTGCTGGCGAGCCGGGCTGACTTCATCGACGAGGTCGAGAAGGAGCTGGCCACCAACTCGGCCTACGACAACATCTCGGCCGGCACGGTCGCCGACATCGCGGTCGGCTTCCTCGCAGTCCTGGTGGTGTGGTGCGTGGTGGCGATCGTGCTGGCAGTCGCCACGATGCGGGGCAGCAACGGCGCCCGGATCACGCTCATCGTCTCGGCGTCTGTCTCCGCGTTGGTCAGCCTCCTCGGTGCCCTGGTGATCGTGCCGCTGCTCCTGACGATCGCCTCGATCGCGACCGTGGTGCTGCTCCTCACCGGTGGCGCCGGCGAGTGGTTCGCCTCGCGCAGACGCACCGGCTGACCTGCCGCCGCTCCCCGGCACCCAACGGGCAAGCGTCGTTCGGCTGTCGTTCACGTGGCCGTCGTCCGGCTGCCCCAGGGTCATGAGGTGCGCCTACGCCTCGTGATCCACCCTGTCCTGGTCGCCGCTCTCGCCTTCAGTGGAGCCCTCGTCGTGATGGTGGGAGTGACCGGTCCGGCCTCGGCGGCCCCGGGCGACCTCCGCATCAACGAGGTCGAGTCCAGCGGGGGCACGCCGGTCGACTGGATCGAGCTGGTCAACCCGACGCGGCGCGCCGATCGACGCGTCGGGGCTCCGGCTCAAGGACGACAACGACTCGCGCACCCTCGCCATCCCCGCGGGCACGGTGGTGGCGCCCGGTGGCTACCTGGCGATCGACGTGGACGTCGCGGGCGGCTTCGGACTGGGTGCGGCAGATGCGGCCCGCCTCTTCCAGGCCGACGGCACCACCCTGATCGACTCCTACTCGTGGACGGCTCACGCGGCGACGACGTACGGACGCTGTCCCGACGCCACCGGCCCCTTCGTCACCACGATCTCCTCCACCAAGGGTGCGGCGAACGACTGCCCGGTCGCGGCCACGCCGAGCATCGCGATCAACGAGGTCGAGTCGAACAGCGACCCGGTCGGTGACTTCGCCGAGCTGAAGAACACCGGCGCGACCTCGGTCGACATCTCGGGCTGGGTCTTCAAGGACAACGACGACGTCGACCCGACCCACGCCTACCCGATCCCGGCCGGCACGACGGTGGCGCCGGGCGGCTACTACGTCCTCGCCGAGCCGCGGACTTCGGCTTCGGGCTCGGCAGCGCCGACTCCGCCCGGATCTTCGCTCCCCGACGGCACGACGCTGGTCGACTCCTACGCGTGGACCGCAGCACGCGACCACGACGTACGGCCGCTGCCCCGACGGCACCGGCGCCTTCGCGACGACGACCTCGTCGACCGGGGCGCGGCCAACGACTGCGCGCCGCCGGTGCAGGATCAACGAGGTCGAGTCCGACGGCGGCACCCCGGGCGACTGGGTCGAGCTCGTCAACACCGGCGCGACCGCCGCTCGACGTCGGCGGCTTCGTCCTCAAGGACAACGACGACACCCACGCGCCACCGATCCCGGCCGGCACGACCATCGCCGCCGGCGGCTACCTCGTCCTCGACGACGGCGTCGACTTCGGCTTCGGCCTCGGGCAGCGCCGACTCGGCGCGGCTCTTCGCCGCCGACGGCACCACGCTGCTCGACTCCTACACCTGGACCGCGCACGCCGCGACGACCTACGGCCGCTGCCCCGACGGCACGCGGCGACTTCGCCACGACCCAGGCAGCCGACCAAGGGCGCGGCCAACCTGTGCCCCGGCGACCTGGCGACGTCGCCGTGGCCCGGTGGCGCCGGCGTCACGACCGTCGACCCGACCGACTACTTCGGCCAGCGACCTCAGCGGCCTGGCCTACGAGGGCCGACCGGGACCTCCGGCGCCACCGGCACGATGTGGGCGGTGCGCAACGGCACCGGCTCGCTCTTCGGGCTCGCGAAGACGGCCGACGGGGTCGTGGACCGAGCGCCGGCGGCAACGCCGCTGCACTACCCCGACGGCATCGGGCGTGCCCGACAGCCGAGGGCGTGACCTACGGCGCGGCCGGCTCGGCGCCGCCGGCGTCTACGTCGCCACCGAGCGCAACAGCGCCGCCAGCGGCACCAGCCGCCCGTCGATCCTGCGCTACGACGTCGGCGCCGTGCCCGGCGCGACCTCCCTGGACGCCACGCACGAGTGGAACCTGGCCGCCGACTTCCCCGGCCATCGGCGCCAACCCGGGCCTCGAGGGCATCACCTGCGTGCCCGACTCCTACTGGACCGCAGCCGGGCTTCGTCGACCAGAGCACCTCGGCGCCCTACGACCCGGCGGCGCTACGCCGACCACGGCGGCGGGCTCTTCCTCGTCGGGGTCGAGGCCACCGGTCACGTCTACGCCTACGCGCTCGACCACACGAGCGGCGCGCTTCCACGCGGGTCTTCGACGTCGCCAGCGGCTTCGCCCTGGTCGCCGACGTGCACCTGGGAGCCGTCGACCCAGCGCCTGTGGGTCGTCTGCGACGAGGCCTGCAACGGCCGGATCGCGACCTTCGAGGTGAACGGAGCCGGCGCGCTCGCGCCGACGACCTACTACGAGCGTCCGAGCGGGATGCCCAACATCACCAACGAGGGCTTCACGCTCACGCCGGGCAGCGCGTGCGTCGGTGGGCTCAAGCCGGTCTTCTGGGCCGACGACGCCAACACCGGGGCCACGCCCTGCGCGAGGGGACGGTGACCTGCGTGGTCGATCCCACGCCGACGCCGACTCCGACGCCGACGCCCACGCCGACGCCGACGCCCGACGCCCGACGCCGACCCCGACACCCACGCCGACCCCGACCCCGACACCCACGCCGACCCCGACACCCACGCCGACCCCGACGCCGACGCCGGTTCCGGTGGTATCGCCCACCATCACCGCTGCGGTCACCGCGGGCGGCCCGCCGTCGGCCAGCGGCTGGTACGCCGCCCCGGTCACGGTGAGCTTCACCTGCCAGCCGCAGAGCGCGCCGCTCGCCGGGCCGTGCCCGAGCCCGGTCGTGCTCGACTCCTCGGGAGCAGACCAGGTGGCCCAGGCGACGATCACCGCCACCGACGGCGGGACCGCGTCGACGCAGCTCGTGGTCGACGTCGACCTCGATGTGCCCAGCGCCTTCGTCAACGGCATCCGCGACGGCCGCACCTACCGCGGTGAGGAGCCGACAGCCCGCTGTGTCGCCGTCGACACGACCTCCGCGATCGACTCCTGCGTGCTGACCTCCGCGCGCAACGGTCGGCAGGTCACCGTCACCGCGACGGCCACCGACCAGGCCGGCAACGTCGGCGCCATGACGGTGACCTACCGCGTGCCGCTGGTGCAGGTGCTCGACGCACGCTTCAACGGTCGCCAGTACGTCGTCCGGCGCGGGCAGCCCTTCGAGGTCCGTGCGGTGCTCGGCTCGTCCGCCTCACCCCGCCTGCTCGGGCCGGTACGCCGCAACGACACCCTGCGCGGCGCCGGCCGCCTCATGCGAGCGGCCGAGAGCCAGGACGGTGTGACGCTGTGGGAGCGCCGCGCGAAGATCGGCAACCGGACGCAAGGGAAGAAGTGGAAGGTCGGCGTGCTCGTCGGCGGCACCACGTCGGTCATCAAGCTCAAGGTCCGCAACGGAGGCTGAGCAGCGAGCGCACCGGAGGTACCGGAGGCTGAGCAGCGAGCGCCAGCGAGCGTCGACGAAGCCCGGTGAGGGTGGTTACGGTCTCGTACCCGGCTCACGGGGCTTCGGTCGTACGCTCCGTCGTGGCCGCCAGGGGCTCGGACTGCTCAGCCTCCGTGGGCTCGGACTGCTCGGCCTCCGCGGGGCTCGGACTGCTCGGCGTCCTTGCGGCTCGGCCCGCTCAGCCTCCGGAGTACGTCAGGTCGGCGGTCGCCAACCGGGAGGTCGCCTCGGTGATCACCTCGCGCTGCTTGCAGAACGCCCAGCGCACCAGGTGCCTCCCGGCGCCGGCGCGGGTCGTCGTAGAAGCCCTGGAGCGGGATCGCGACGACGCCGGCGCGCTCGGGCAGCGCCTGGCAGAAGGCGGCGCTGTCGGGCCAGCCGAGGTCGACGCACGTCGGACGTGGCGAAGTAGGTGCCCTGCGGGACCGAGGTCGTCAGGCCGGCGGAGCGAAGCCCACCGACGAGCAGGTCGCGACGCTCCTGGAGGTCGCGCGCCAGCGCGCGGGGGAAGTCCGGGTGCTCGTCGAGGGCGACCGCGACGGCAGGCTGCAGCGGTGCGCCGGAGGTGTAGGTCAGCCACTGCTTGGCGGCGACCATGGCGGCGACGAGGTCGGCGGGACCGGTGGCCCAGCCGACCTTCCACCCGGTGAGCGAGTAGGACTTCCCGACGCTCGAGAGGGTCAAGGTGCGCTCGGCCATGCCGGGCAGGGTCGCCATCGGCACGTGCTCGGGGTCGTCGAAGACCAGGTGCTCGTAGACCTCGTCGGTGATCGACGACCAGGTCGTGCTCGATCGCGAGGTCGGCCACCGCTTGCAGCTCGGCGCGGGTGAGCACCGTGCCGGTCGGGTTGTGCGGGCTGTTGAGCAGCACGAAGCGGGTGCGCGGCGTCACCGCGGCGCGCAGCTCGTCGAGGTCGAGGCGGAAGTCGGGGGAGCGCAGGGTGACGGGACGTCGTACGCCGCCGGCCATCTGCAGCATCGCCGGGTAGGAGTCGTAGTAGGGCTCGAGGACGACGACCTCGTCGCCGGGGTCGACCAGCCCGAGCAGGGCCGCGGCGACCGCCTCGGTGCAGCCGGTCGTGACCGCGACCTGGGTGTCGGGGTCCAGGTCGATGCCGTAGTGCCGCTGCTGGTGGGCGGCGATCGCCCGTCGCAGCGCCGGTATGCCGATGCCTGGCGCGTACTGGTTGGCTCCCGCGTGCAGCGCGGCCGCCGCTGCCGACAGCACCTCGGCGCGGGCCGTCGACGTCGGGGAAGCCCTGGCCGAGGTTGAGGGCGCCGGTGCGCACGGCGAGCGCGGACATCTCGGCGAAGATGGTCGGCGGGATGCCGGCGAGCCGATGCGCGAGCCGATCCGGGGGCATGCTCGCTACCCTGCCACGTGTGACCACGACCGACGACTCGCTCGCTGCCGACATCGACGCCTGCTGCCGCCTGACCGGGGAGTTCACCCTCCGCTCCGGGCAGGTCTCCCACGAGTACTTCGACAAGTACCTCTTCGAGGCCGATCCGCTCCTGCTCGGGCGGGTGGCCCGCGAGATGATCCAGCTGGTCCCGCAGGACACCGAGGTGCTCGGCGGGCTGGAGATGGGCGGCATCCCGATCGCGACCGTGGTGAGCTCGATCCTGGGCACGCCCTCGCTGTTCGTGCGCAAGGAGGCCAAGACCTACGGCACCTGCAAGCTGGCCGAGGGCCCCGACTTCACGGGCAAGCGGGTCACGATCATCGAGGACGTGATCACGACCGGTGGCGCCGTGCGCGACGCGACGCGCGCCCTGCGTGAGGCGGGCGCGATCGTCGAGGTCGTCTGCTGCGCGATCGACCGCAGCCCCGAGGGCGAGAACCCGCTGGCCGACATCGGCCTCGAGGTGCGTGCCGTGCTCACCAAGGCCGACCTGGACGCCGTTCGCGCCGGAGCCTGATCCCGTGCGCCGCACTCCTCGACGCTCGTCGCACCGCGTGGCACGATGACCGAGCCGCCGGGTCGCCCCGCGGGACATGGGGTCCCGCACGTCACGGTGGCTCTCCCCCGAGGTGATCGCCCATGAGTTCGGTTCCCCCCACGCGTCTGGCCGCGCTCCTGATCGCGCCTGCTGCTCCCCGCAGGGGCGAGCCTGCTGTCGGTGTCGGTCCCGGCTGGTGCGGTCGAGCAGCAGGCTGTCCACCAGGTCGCCGAGAAGAAGAAGGGCTGCCACAACGCCGGCAAGAAGTTCCGCCCGTCCTCGATGGCGATCCCCGGCATCACCTCCGGAGCACGGGTGCTGGCGCTCGGGCGCGACGCTGCGAACGTGCCGAAGGCTCCGCCGTTGAGCACCTCGGGCAAGCGTCAGTTCGCCTGGGACTCCGAGGACGCGATCAAGGCGGGTGCGAAGCACGGTGTGGTGAAGCTCAACGCCCACACCTACCCCGACGGCAGCGCGATCGGCAACGACCTGATCAACGGGCTCCAGGAGGGCGAGCGGTTCGTGGCCCGGGGCGAGCGCGGCCAGCGCCGCTGCTACGAGGTGGTCGACCGGGTCCAGATCACCGCCGAGAAGCGCTACAAGCGCTACTACCGCACCGACGGTCCGGGTCGCCTGGCGATCGCGGTCTGCTCCGGCGTACGTCGTGGCCCCGGCGACTGGAGCCACCGGACGCTCTGGTTCGCGAAGGTCGTGCGCTGAGGCCGTCGCTCAGGCCTCGGCCTCGAGCTGGCTGCTGACCGCCCCGTCCGCGGCCGCCTGGTCGAGGTCCTCGTCGTGGCCGTGACGCTTGTGCTTCCACCACTCGTAGGTGATCGGGATGATGCTGAAGGCCAGGATCGCGATCGTGACGTAGTCGATGTTCTCGCCGAGCGCGGGCACCGCGGCACCGAGGAAGTACCCCAGCAGGGTGATGCTGATGATCCACAGCACGGCCCCGATGGCGCTCCAGACGAAGAACCGACGTCGCTCCATCAGCGTGACCCCGGCGACGACGGTGATGAAGGTGCGCACGAACGGCACGAAGCGACCGATGACCAGGGCCTTGTTGCCGTGCCGGTCGAAGAAGGCGCCGGTCTGGTCGAAGTACTTCTTCTTCAGCAGGCGACCGTCGCGCTGATAGAGCGGCGGGCCCGGCCTGCGCCCGATCTCGTAGCCGGCGACGTTGCCGAGGAAGGCGGCGACGACCAGCGCCGCCATCGCCAGGACGAGCTCGAGCGGCTCGTTGTTGAACCCGAAGGTCGTGTAGCCGGTCGTGTCGCCGCCGGCGATGAAGAGGCCCAGGGCGAACAGGAGCGTGTCGCCGGGGAGGAAGGGGAAGAAGAGCCCGCACTCGACGAAGACGATGAGCAGCGCGAGGTAGATGAAGGCGCCGCCGTACTCCATCTGCAGGTAGGCAGGATCGAGCCACTTGATTCCGAGCAGCATCGGCTGGACGGAGTTCGTCAGGTCCGTCACCGCGGCCAGCAAAGTCACCCCACCACGGTACCTGCCACCGGGTGCTCACGGTGGCGGAGTCCGACCCTGGGATCACCCTGGTCGTCGCGCCGGGCGCTAGGTTCGTCGCCGTGACGGACGCGAGCGGGGTCGAGGGAGCGGGGCCGGAGGACCGCAACGCGCCTTACGACCCGATGCCGCACGGTCGGCCCGAGGTCGGGGTCGGGCCCTGGGTGGGGACCTGGCCCGAGGGCGAGCAGTACGACGCCACGCTGCTGGCGCAGGGCGATCGGCGCAACGTCGTCGACCGCTACCGCTACTGGACGATGGAGGCCATCCGTGCCGACCTCGACACCCGCCGGCACGGCTTCCACGTGGCGATCGAGAACTGGCAGCACGACTTCAACATCGGCACGATCGTCCGCTCGGCCAACGCCTTCCTCGCCGCCGAGGTGCACATCGTCGGCAACCGGCGCTGGAACCGGCGCGGCGCGATGGTCACCGACCGCTACCAGCACGTGCTCCACCACGACAGCGTCGACGACCTGGCCGCCTACCTCGGCTCCCACGCGAGCGGGCCGGTGCCGCTGCTCGGCGTCGACAACCTGCCCGGCTCGGCCCACCTGGAGACGATGACCCTGCCGCGACAGGTGTGCTTCCTGTTCGGCCAGGAGGGACCGGGCCTGTCGGAGGCGGCCCGCGACGCCTGCGCCGCGACCTTCTCGATCGCGCAGTTCGGCTCGACCCGCTCGATCAACGCCTCAGCGGCAGCGGCGATCGCGATGCACGCGTGGGTGCGCGCCCACGCCGACCTCACCGGCCAGGACGACGCGGCACCCTGGCGCGGGTGAGGACGGCTCGGCGTCTCAGCGGGTCAGCGCGACGTCTTCGTCGAGCAGATGACGAACCTGAAGCCGTCCTTGAAGCCCGCCTCGCTGGGCGGGGTCGCCAGCCACTTCGGACCGGCGATCTTGGGGCACTGGCGGTTGGCGATGCGCTGGAACTGTGCTGACGTCGGGAACTTCTTGCCCTTGAGCTTGAACGTGCCCTTGGCGCGGTAGGCGTGCTTCTGCGAGCACGAGGTCACTCCGAAGCCTGTGGACCTGCTCGTGAAGCAGCGGGCTCTCGGCGTTGGTCGGCTTGCGCTTGCCGACCTGCGGGGTGCGCGCGTCAGGCAGCGCGACCGGGCGCTTGGATCCGTTGAGGATCAGGTCGCAGCGAACGAAGCGCGCCCCGTCGTCGATCTGGGACTGGGTGGGCGTGAACCACACGTAGCTGTAGGCCAGCAGGAGCCTGGAGGCGATGCTGCCGCCGATGGTCGTGCGCCACACCGGCAGTGCACTTCGTCGAGACGAGCTCGTCGAGGGCCCCGAGGTCGTTCATCTTGGTGCCCTTCGGCACGTCGAGCACCGCGAAGGTGCGGGCGGTGTGGTTGCGCCCGCAGTCGACCGGCTCCGCGCCATCGGACTGGGCGGCCTGGGCGTCGAAGTCGAGTCGGTGGCAGTCGCCGACCTGGGGGGTGACGTCGGCGAGCCGGTTGGCGGCGCTCGCCGACGAGCCGAGCAGGGTCAGGGTCAAGGCGACGGTGGCCAGGACGGTGACGGCGAGCGACGAGGATCGTCGGAGGATGGGGTTCACGGAGGGGTCCTTTCCCGAGGTGGTCGAGCAGGACTGTAGAGGCCGCCACCGACACGCGGGCGGGATTGGTCGAACCGTGACGTAGAGGTCGCCCCGGTCGCAGCCGCTCAGGTCACGCGGCGTCCGGCGACGTGGGTGCAGGGCCGGCGGTGGCGTCGCACCACCACGACGCCGGCGACGACACCGACCACCGAGACGCCGCGCCGACGGCCAGGGCCACGAGGGCCAGGGATCCGTTGCCGGTGACGGCGGCGTCACCGAGGGCCGTGTAGGCGAAGGCGCGGGGGGCGGAGCCGACCAGGGTGCCGAGCGGCGACAGCCGGGACGCCGAGCCCGATCGCCCCGAAGACGTAGGAGAACGGCGCGTCGGGGATCCCGGGCACCCACCGCTGGAGCACGACGACGAGCAGCCCGCGGCGACGGGCGAGCGCGATCAGGGCGGTGGCCCGCTCGCCGGCGACCGTCTCGACGGACCCTCGGCCGAGGCGGCGGCTGATGATCGTCGACAGGACCGCTGACAGCGTGGCGCTGCTGGTGGTCACGAGGAAGCCGGTGCCGGTGCCGAACAGTGCTCCGCTGACGGCGGCGAGCAACGGGCCGGGCACGAAGACCATGCCCAGCAGGGCGCCGACGACGACGTAGGCGAACGGTGCGAGCGCGCCGAGCGGCCCGATCGCCTCCGCGATGCCGTCGCGGGAGAGGGGCAGCACGAGCAGCGTCAGCAGCCCGATGAGGGTGAGCGCGAGCGAGAGCCCGCCCAGGCGCACCCAGGCACGGCGTACGACGTCGGGTGCTGCCGGCGTCGCCACGCGCTCAGCCTAGGTGACGCGTCGATCAGGCCTTGTCGAGCGTGGACTCCTTGTGCGCGGCCGTGGCGCCGGTCTTCTCCGACTCCACGATCCAGTAGGGCTCGTCGTCGCTGGCGTTGAACTTCTGCTTGTCGTGCTGGAACGGCTTGGTCTTCTTCTCGACCGTGGTGCCGGTGGTCTTGCCCTGGGACGTGCCCCAGGTGACCTTGTCGCCCTTGTTGAGACTCATGAGGACGACGCTAGGAGGAGCCCGGGTGGGCCGACATCACCCGTGCGGGGTGGAGTCGGCCTCGACGCCCGCCTCGGACAGCACCACCTGCAGCGCGGCGAGCCCGCGCGAGGAGTGGCTCTTCACGGTGCCGACGCCGATCTTGAGCTCGGTGGCCGTCTCCTCGACGGACAACCCGAGCCAGTGCCGGAGCACGACGGTCCGGCGCTGCATCGTCGGCAGCGCCTGGAGGGCGTCGAAGAGGGCGGTGCGCTCCTCGGTGGGCAGGGTCGGCCGTGCCGGCTGCTCGGGCAGGCCGTCGAGGCCCGGGCGCTCGCGTCGCCACGGGCGGCGCCGCTCGTCGAGGTCGGCGTTGACGATGATCCGGCGTACGTAGGCCTCCTCGCTGCCGTCGCGACGGATCCGCGGCCAGGCGACGTAGGCCTTGGTCAGCGCGGTCTGGAGGAGGTCGTCGGCGCGGTGCCAGTCGCCGCAGATCGCGTAGGCGATGCGGCGCAGGTGGGTGCGCCGTGCGGTGACGAACTCGGTGAAGGACGCGTCGCGCTCGGCGGAGCTCATGGTCAGGGCCATCAGCGCAGACCACCGCCGCCCTCGGCGTACTGCTGCTCGGCGTAGGCCAGGAAGTCGTCGAGCGTGGCGCCGCCGACCTCGGCGGCGGTGGGGAAGTACTCCGGCTCCGAGCCGGCGATGCGGCGGGCCAGGACGTACCAGCGCTCGCCGTCGACGCTGACCTCGGCGACCGCCGTGGGGTCGCCCGGGCCGGCGAAGTTGCCGCCGAGCTCGACGTCGGCCGACTGCTGGAGGATCTCCACACCGTCGAGCGGCACGAGGGTCTCGCCCTGGGCGGATCCGTCGAACTCGACGAACTGGAGGGGAGCGTCGTCGCCGTTCTGGAGCGCGACCTGGTCGTCGATCCACTGCTGGAGCGTCGCGAACGACTTGCCGGCCGGGTCGGAGGAGACGCCGCCGGTGGCGTTGCCGTTGCGGTCCTCGGTGTAGGTGAGCAGTGCCCAGGTCGACTCGCCGTCGCGCTCGTAGGCGATGCCGAGGGAGTAGTCGGGGTCGGCGTAGCCCATGGGGTTGGGAATCCGCTCGGTGACCGTCACGCCCTTGGCCTTGGCGAGGAGGCCGCCGGGGTAGAGCTCGACGTCGGTGCGACCGTAGGGCCGGATCTTGGTCTTCTCGGACTCGTCGTCCTGAGCGTCGACGTCGCCGGCATCCTCGGGGTCGGTGGCGGTCGGACCGGCGGGCTGGTCGGCCGGGGCGATCTGGGTGGCCGCGGTCGGCGATCCCCCGCTGACCAGGGCGACGGTGACGACGAAGGCCGCCGCGGCGGTGGTCGCGGCGGCGCCGACGAGGGTGCGCCGGCGGCGCAGCGAGTGGCGTCCGGCGTCGACCGGTGGAGCCCACCGGGCCTGGAGGGGGACCGTCACCGAAGCTCAGGTCGAGGTGCTCGCTGATCGTGCGCTCGTCGGACGTGGGGTCTTGGGTGCTCATGCCTCTACTACGGAATCCACCGGCCAGGGGTTGTCACGGCGCCGGAGAATCGTGAGCAGGTGGAGCATCGTCAGCTCGGTCACCACGCCGCGGGCCGGGAGATCCGCCACGAGGTAGGCCATGCCGAGGACGCCGCTGGGGTCGAGGGTGATGGTGAGGCCGACCCGGGTGTCGTGCGGGGTCGCGCCGGCGTCCGCGGTGGCGAGGGTGACCTCGAGAGTGACGCGGCCCGGCGCCCTCACCTCCGCCTCGAGCAGCAGGCGGTGGGCGTGGTGGTCGGCCTCGACCACGCGCCAGAAGCCGACGTGGTCGCCGGTGGCGAGGCGCGGGTCGACCCGGCGGCCGGTGGCGGCGCCCGGCCCCGCCGACCAGCCGGTCGAGGGCCCCGCGGAAGACGAAGGGGGCGGCGTCGACGTACCACTGCGGGCCCTCGGCGCCCGACGCGACGACGTCCCACACCTCGCCGACGGGCATCCGCACGACGGCCACCCGCGAGGTGGTGGTCAGGGTGCGGTGACGATCCATGGGGCCGAGGTTACGCACTAGGGTGAGCCACCGAGACCGACGCCGCTTTCGAGGAGCCCGCCTGATGCCCATCGCCACCCCCGAGAAGTACGCCGAGATGCTGGACGCCGCGAAGGCGGGCCAGTTCGCCTTCCCGGCGATCAACGTGTCGTCGTCGCAGACGCTCAACGCGGCCCTCAAGGGCTTCGCCGACGCCGGCTCCGACGGCATCATCCAGGTCTCCACCGGCGGCGCGGAGTACCTCTCCGGCCCCTCGGTGAAGAACATGGTGACCGGCTCGCTGGCCTTCGCGGCCTACGCCGCCGAGGTCGCCAAGCACTACGACGTGCAGATCGCGCTGCACACCGACCACTGCCCGAAGGACAAGCTCGACGGCTTCGTGCGCCCGCTGCTCGACATCTCCGCCGAGCGCGTGGCTCGCGGCGAGGCGCCGCTGTTCCAGTCGCACATGTGGGACGGCTCGGCCGTGCCGCTCGACGAGAACCTCGAGATCGCCGTGGAGCTGCTGGCCAAGGCGCGCGCGGCGCACATCATCCTCGAGGTCGAGATCGGCGTGGTCGGCGGCGAGGAGGACGGCGTCGAGGGCGGCGGCGGCGAGCAGCTCTACTCCACCCCCGAGGACGCCCTGGCCACCGTCGAGGCGCTCGGTACCGGCGAGAACGGCCGCTACATGGCCGCCCTGACCTTCGGCAACGTGCACGGCGTCTACAAGCCCGGCAACGTCAAGCTGCGCCCCGAGATCCTCAAGACCGCCCAGGAGGCCGTCGTCGAGAAGCTCGGCCTCGCCGCCGGCTCCAAGCCCTTCGACCTCGTCTTCCACGGCGGCTCGGGCTCCTCGCCGGAGGAGATCGGGGCGGCCGTCGACTACGGCGTCATCAAGATGAACGTCGACACCGACACCCAGTACGCCTTCACCCGCCCGGTCGCCGGCCACATGCTCGCCAACTACGACGGCGTGCTGAAGATCGACGGCGAGGTCGGCAACAAGAAGGTCTACGACCCGCGCGCCTGGGGCAAGGCGGCCGAGGCCGGCATGGCGGCGCGCGATCGTCGAGGCCTGCGAGAACCTCCGCTCGGCCGGCAAGAAGATCTGAGGCTGTCGAGCGCCCGTCGAGGGGCGACCACCGTCGGGGCGGTCGGGGGCCATGATGGGCTCATGAGCTCTTCGGCGACCTGATGGCCGGCCCCCCGGCCACCCACCTGCCCCACGACCCCGCCGCGGACGCGCTGTCGTCGGGCACCAGCCCGGTCGACGCGGTGCGCACGTTCCCGGCGTCCCCGATCGCCTGGGCGGCGCTGGCCTCCGAGGCCGTCGCCGGCGATGCCGACCCGGTGATCGTCTACGCCTACAGCCGCGTCGGCTACCACCGCTCGCTCGACATGCTGCGCCGCAACGGCTGGAAGGGCCACGGCCCGGTGCCGTGGGAGCACGAGGGCAACCGCGGCTTCCTGGTCTGCCTCTCCCTGCTCGCCAAGGCCGCCCGCGCCATCGGCGAGACCGACGAGTGGGAGCGCTGCTCGGAGTTCCTCCGCGACTCCAGCCCCACGGCGTACGCCGAGCTCCTCGCCTGAGGCCTGCTGGCAGGGCGCTGCGGTCAGGCGCTTGTAACTCACCGTTCGACCATCACTACACCGCTCGAGCGGCGGGGTAGTGCACGAACGGTGAGTTACAAGCAGCACCGCCCGCCCCCGCGCCGCGCGCGGTCCTCCACAGGCGACAGCGGGCGGCCTGCGCTCGCAGCCGCGATGGCAGCGGACTCTCTCCGTCATGGACCCGACGTAGTTCGCGCAGCGATCGCCAGCGCAAGGCGGACTGCTCACCCGCGCTCAGGCGCTCGACCTGGGGGTGAGCCCCGACCACATCCAGCCCTCGTGCGGCGCGAGCAGTGGGTCCGACTGCACCGTGGCGCCTACTGCGACGCCGACGTATGGCGTGCCGCTGACCGTCCACCGGGTCGACCCGCTGCTGCAAGCGAAGGCGGCGATCCTGCCTGATGCGCCGCGACTGGCTGCTCAGCCACGACTCCTCGGCTCACGCGCAACGGCTCGACATCGCTCGCACCCGACGATCCGTGCACTGCATATCACCCGGCCCGGCTTCACCAACGCCTGGACGAAGGCGGCGGCGTCAAGCACCACCTTGCTCGCTACCGACCCGAGCAGGTGGTCGGTGCCGTCGACGTGCGCGTGCCTCGACCTCGCGCGGACCGCCGTCGACATCGCCCGTGAGCGCGGGCACCTCCACGGTCTGAGTTGCTGCAGACTCGGCCATGCGTCTGGGCGTGACCCAGGTCCGCCGCTCGAGGCGGCCTACGAGCCGATGGCCAACTGGCCCCGGGTCACCGAGGCGCGAACGTCGCGGTCGAGCTGGCCGATCCGCTGGCCCAGACCGGCATCGAGACCCTCGGACGGGACTGTCGTGCTGGAGCTCGGCATCGGCACGCCCGACCTCCAGTTCCCCCGTTCGAGCTGCCGCGCGCCAACGAGTGTGGGGCGACATCCGAGTCGGCAATCACCTCTTCGAGTGCGACGGTCTGCCTGAAGTACGTGCCGCGTGGCTCGGGCGGTGTCGCGACCCGACCGGTCGAACGCGTGGTTGCCGACGAGAAGGAGCGCGAGGGCCTGTTCGTGGCGAGGGGCTCGGGCTGCCGTCGGTCTATCGCCGGACTTCTTCGGAGCGGGCGGGCTGCGGCCAAGCAGCGGTGCATGCGCGAGTGGCTGAGACACCGTGGACCGCCACGGCACCGAGCTGCCCAGCACCTGGCGCGCAACGCGGCGGCGATCCGCGCACGACGTACCCGTCCCGACAGGCCTGACGGCCGAGTGTGACGTTCCGCTTGGCGAGCCCCGCTGAACCCGACCGTTGCGTCATCCACCCACCGCTCCACGGCGTGATGGACGACCTAACGGTGAGTTACAAGCAGAGGCCCCCGCGCGCCCCGTGAGCTCGCGAGCTGAACAGCCGAGGTCGGTCAGGCGCGCAGGAGGGTCGCGGACCTTGGCCGAGCCGAGGGCCAGGAAGAGGGTCGGGAGGCGGGGGCCGCGCTCGGCGCCGACGAGGAGCTCGTAGAGCAGGCCGAAGAACTCCTTCTGGTCGGCCTTGACCTCGTCGGTCGGCGCGGTCGTCGAGGTCGAGGCCGCGGGCGAGCTTGGGTACGCCGTAGATCAGCGACGTCGTCGGCTCGAGCTCGAGCTCGTCGGGCAGCCGGTCGAGCAGCTGGCGCAGCCAGCGCTGCCTCGGCCTCCGACAGCGACGCCAGCCGCTCCGCGTCCGGCGACGCTGCGCACCGTCGTGCGGTCCTCGGGAGGCAGGTCGGCGGTCCAGGCCATCGCCTTGGCCAGCCTCGGCTCGAGGTCGGCGACGGAGTCGTGGGGGAAGCCGGCAGACCCGACCGTGCGCGAGATCAGCTCGGCCGAGCCGGCGGTCACGTCGGCCACCGACGACAGCAGCCGGAACGGCGCGACCACCGCCGGGGTCGGCAGCACCCCCGCGGCGGCGGTCGAGGAGGCGCGCTCCCAGGCGAGCACGGCGACGTCGCGCTTGGCGGGGTCGGCGGCCTTGCGGGTCAGCGAGTCCCACTCGTCGTAGAGCCGGACGACCTCGGGCCCCAGGTCGATCGTGAAGACCTGCTTGGGCTGACGTCGTACGTAGAGCCAGCGCACCATCGGCGCCTCGAGGATCCGCAGCGCGTCGGCCGCCGTCGGCACCCCGCCCCGCGAGGACGACATCTTGGCCATGCCGGCGACGCCGACGAACTTGTAGGCCACGAACGACGGCGCGCGCCACCCGAACGTCGGCTGCACGAGCTCCTTGCCGACGGTGTACGACGAGCCCGGGCGTCGCGTGGTCGTCGCCGCCGGGCTCGAAGTCGACCTTCTCGAAGGCCCAGCGCATCGGCCAGTCGACCTTCCACACCAGCTTGCCCTCGTCCTGGGTCGCGAGGTTGGTGACGCCGACGAACGACGCACGACGCGCAGGTGTAGGACAGGTCGGTGGTGTCGTCGTCGTACGCCGTGAGCTCGACGGTGTCGCGTCCGCACTGGCGGCAGTAGGGCTTGTAGGGGAAGCGGGCCAGCGCGTCAGGTGCGCCGCCCTCGACCTCGCCGTCGACCTCCCCGTCGCCTCGCCGTCGGCCTCGGTCGCAGGCGCCTTGGTGCGGAACCGGTCCATCACCGTCTCGATGTCGTCGCGCAGCGAGACCGCGTGCAGGACCTGCGACCGGTAGGCGCCGGAGGTGTACATCGCGGTCTGGGAGACCTCCTCCATCTCCACGCCCATCTCGCGCAGCGAGGCGACGAGCGGCTCCTTGTAGTGCTCGGCCCACGAGACGTGGCAGCCGTCCGGGTCGGGCACCGCCGAGAGCGGTCGACCGATGTGGTCGGCCCACGACGGGTCGACCCCGGCCGGCACCTTGCGGAAGCGGTCGTAGTCGTCCCAGCTGTGCAGGTGCCGCACGGGCAGCCCGCG
The DNA here is from genome assembly GCA_963750445.1 of uncultured Actinomycetota bacterium. Taxonomy (GTDB): domain Bacteria; phylum Actinomycetota; class Actinomycetes; order Propionibacteriales; family Nocardioidaceae; genus Nocardioides. The sequence continues at coordinate 37,414 of CAVVQR010000016.1, forward strand.
GCGACGGATCTCCTCGGCCACGAAGTGCACCGTGAGGAACTCGCGCAGGTTGCCGAGGTGGACCGGCCCCGAGGGGCTGGCTCCGGAGGCGCAGGTGATGAGCTCGGCGCCCTCGCCGGCGTGCCGGATCGCGTCGTCGGCTGCGCGCGTCACCCAGTCGACGGGTCCGTCTTGGTCGTTGCCTCGTCCTCGTGCCACGCCGCCCACGCTATCGAGGGCCGCCACTCGAGTTCTGGGCGGGCAGCACCATCGAGTACGCCGCCGGCTGCAGCCGCCAGCTCCGGTGCCGCTCGGGACCGCTGATCTCGCCGTCGGCGCTGATCCAGAACTCCTCGCCGCTGATCGTCACCTGCAGGCGCGCGGCGCGTACTCGACGTCGGCGTGCTCGGGGTGGGTGCCGACCGCCAGCCGCGCGGCGTAGATGAGGCGCGAGACCGGTCCGGTGGCCCGGGAGATCATCACGTCGGCGCGACCGTCGCCGGGGTCGGCGTCCGGGGTGAGCCGGTGCCGCCGCCCACCGAGGCGCCGTTGCCGATGGCGACCTGGAGGATGGGGGCGTCGAAGTCGGCGACGACCTCGCCGTCGACCTCGACCCGCAGCCGTACGACGGGCGGGTTCCAGGCGGTGATCGCGGCGCCGATCGGGTAGCCGAGCTTGCCGAGGTTGACCTTCTTGTAGCCGATCGAGCCGAGCCGATGCTTCCACCGGTGCGACCGGCGGCTCGCGGCCGCGCCGGCGCCGACATGGACGCCGTTGACCACGATCTCGCCGACCTCGTCGACCAGCAGGTCCATCGGCACGGGCGTGCCGTCGAGGATCACCCGCGCGGCTTCCTCGATGTCGAGCGGGATGCCGGTGCCGCGGGCGAAGTCGTTGCCGGTGCCGAGGGGGAGCAGGCCGAGCGTGGTGCCCTCGAGGTCGTGGCGGCGGTAGAGCGCCGAGACGATGGCGTGCAGGCTGCCGTCGCCGCCGGCCACCACGATGCGCCGCGACCCGGCGCGGTGCAGGACGCCGTCGAGCTCGCCGGGGTCGGTCGTCGCCTGCACCTCCACCGAGGCCTGCTCGCGCAGCACCGCCAGTGCGAGGTCGAGGGATTCCTCGTCGGAGGTCCCGGCGTCGCCGTTGGTGATCACGAGGAGGGGTTCGGACATGCCCCGACCCTACGGGTGCGAGCCCCCGGGTCCTCGGGGTGATCGGCGCCAAGACCACCACGGGTCACGATTGTTGGTAGCGTGGGGTCGCAAGAGCCCCGGCGCTGTTGCCCCGGGGTCTTTTCGTGCCCGGGGTCACGCCTCCCGGGCGGCGCAGGACGACGAACGACAGTCGAACGACCTAGGGAGTGACGATGCCGGCCATCGCGATCATCGGGGCCCAGTGGGGCGACGAGGGCAAGGGCAAGGCCACCGACCTGCTCGGCAGCCGCGTCGACCACGTGGTGAAGTTCAACGGCGGCAACAACGCCGGCCACACGGTGGTGATCGGTCAGCCCGACGGGAGCAGCGAGAAGTACGCCCTGCACCTGCTGCCCGAGCGGGATCCTCAGCCCCAACTGCACCCCCGTCATCGGCAACGGCGTCGTCGTCGACATCGACGTGCTCTTCGAGGAGATCGACGGCCTCGAGGCGCGCGGGGTCGACACCTCCAAGCTCAAGGTCAGCGCCAGCGCGCACATCATCCCGAGCTACAACCGCGCGCTCGACAAGGTCACCGAGCGGTTCCTCGGCTCGCGGCGCCTCGGCACGACCGGGCGCGGCATCGGACCGACGTACGCCGACAAGATGAACCGCATCGGCATCCGCGTCCAGGACCTCTTCGACGAGAAGATCCTGACGGCCAAGGTCACCGGTGCGCTCGAGCTGAAGAACCAGATCCTGACGAAGGTCTACAACCGCCGCGCGGCCGAGGTCGACGAGATCGTCACCGAGCTGCTCACCCACGCCGAGCGGTTGCGCCCGATGGTCTGCGACACCGGGCTGTTCCTCAACGAGGCCCTCGACGCCGGCGACATCGTGCTCCTCGAGGCCGGCCAGGCCACGCTGCTCGACGTCGACCACGGCACCTACCCGTTCGTGACGTCGTCCTCGGCGACCGCCGGCGGCGCCTGCACCGGCTCGGGCATCCCACCGATGCGCCTCGACCAGGTGATCGGCATCGTCAAGGCCTACACGACCCGCGTCGGCGAGGGGCCGTTCCCGACCGAGCTGCACGACGACGCCGGCGAGCACCTGCGCAAGGTCGGCGCGGAGTACGGCACGACGACCGGCCGTCCGCGTCGCTGCGGCTGGTACGACGCCGTGATCGCGCGCTACGCCGCCCGCGTCAACGGCGTCACCGACTTCGTCCTCACCAAGCTCGACGTGCTGACCGGGCTCGACCAGGTGCCCGTCTGCGTCGCCTACGACGTCAACGGCACCCGCCACGACGAGATGCCGGTCAACCAGAGCGACTTCCACCACGCCGTGCCGATCTACGAGAACCTCCCCGGCTGGTGGGAGGACATCTCCGAGTGCCGCACCTTCGAGGAGCTCCCGGCCAACGCCCGGGCCTACGTCGAGGCGGTCGAGAAGATGTCGGGGTCGCGGATCTCGGTGATCGGCGTGGGACCGTCGCGGGCGGCCACGATCGTGCGGCACGAGCTGCTCTGACCCGGCCGCTCCGACCCGGCCGACGCCCGTCGCGGGTCAGTAGGACCCGAGCCCGACCCGGCTGACGGGGTCGACCGGGAGGTCGGAGGCGACGTCCCACTCGGGGGCGTAGACGAACGCGTCGCCGGTCGAGAGGTGGACGTGCACCTGCTCGACGCCGGCGCTGACGACGTCGGCGCGTCCGTCGCCGTCGACGTCGACGAGGGTCGAGTGGAGGTTCTCCCCGCCGTCCGACGGCTTCGGGGTGTCGGCCCAGACCACGGGGTCGTCGAAGCCGTCCCCGTTGCCGAGCCACACCAGCGCGGCGTAGGCGTAGGGGTAGTGCGCCACGAGGTCGGGTGCGCCGTCGCCGTCGACGTCGCCGGCACTGAACTCCGCCAGGGCGGGGAAGGTGTCGCTGACGGAGTTCGGCAGCTCGAGAGCGGTCGACGACTCCTCCAGCTCGGTGCCGGTCGAGGTCGAGGACGGTGGCGCGACCGGGCTCGCGCCCCGCGTCGAACGCGCCGGAGCGGACGTGCACGAGCTCGTCGACGCCGTCGCCGTCGACGTCGGCGACCGCCCACGCGACGTAGCGCCACGCCAGGTCGGTGCGCAGCCAGGTGCTGGACGGCGCGAAGGAGCCGTCCCCGCGGTTGAGGGCGACGGTCATCTCCAGGCCGTCGCCGTCCGGGCTCGCCACCACGAGGTCGTCGGTGCCGTCGCCGTCGAGGTCGGCCAGCACCAGGTCGTCGGTGTACTCGAGGTCGTCGTTGCTCGGCACCGGCGACGTGACGCTCGAGGTCACGCGTGCGCCGTCGCTGGGGATCGAGGTCACGGTGTAGGACGGCGGGTAGGACTCCACCCGCACCAGGTCGGTGACGCCGTCGCCGTCGGTGTCGCCGCTCAACGTGTAGGTGCCGTCGATCCGACGCTCGCGCGCGGGCTCGAAGGACGTGCCGGTCGACCCCGCGACGTAGGTCGTGCTCAGGTCGTGGAGCGCCAGGTCGCCGAAGCCGTCGCCGTCGAGGTCGCCCAGGATCGGTGTGGCGGTGCCCGACCCGTCGGTCGGCCCGTCCGTCTGCCCGTCCGTCTGCCCGTCGGTCGGCCCGTCGGTGGGATTCGCCGTCTGCCCCGGCGACGGGTCGTCGCCGCCGGTGAGCACGACCGCGGCCACCCCTCCGGCGACCAGTGCGAGGGCCACGGCCGCAGCGGCCACCACGACGCCGGCGCCGACGGCGGGGCGCGGTGGGCCCGGTCAGGGAGGTGGCGCCGGTCGAGAGCCCGGGTCTGGACGGCTCCGGCAGCTGGCGACGCAGGTCGTCGCGCAGCGCCGCGGCGCTCGCGTAGCGATCGGCCGGCTGCTTGGCGAGACTGCGCCGCAGGATCCGGTTGAGCTCGACGTTCGCCGGGTCGCGCCGGCCGTCGGGCGTGACCTCGGGCAGCTGCGGCACCGGTGCCTCCAGGTGCTGCATCGCGATCTCGACGTCCGAGCCGGCGTACGGCGGCCCGCCGGTGACCAGCTCCCACAGCAGGCTTCCCACGGCGTACAGGTCGCTGGCCGCCGACCCGGGGTCGCCGGTGCCGCGCTCGGGGGCGAGGTAGTTCCACGTGCCCGCCACGGCGCCCGGGGTGGTCAGGCCACCGCCCTCGGTCAGGGCGATGCCGAAGTCGCAGAGGTAGACGTGGATGCGGTCGATCCGGTCGTCGCGCACCAGCACGTTGGCGGGCTTGACGTCGCGGTGGACGACCCCGACGGCGTGGGCGTCCTGGAGGCCGTCGGCGAGCTGGGCGCACACCCGGATCGCCAGCTCGACCGGCATCCGGCCGCGCTCGCGCAGGAGCCGTCCGAGGTCGCCGCCGGTCGCGTACTGGGTCACGATGAAGGGACGGCCCTCGTGCTCGCCGTGGTCGTAGATCGACACGATGTGGGGTGAGTCGAGGCGCGAGAGGGTCTCGGCCTCGCGCTGGAAGCGGCGGACGAAGTCGGTGGAGGCGTCGTACTGGCCCAGCATCACCTTGAGGGCGACCTGGCGGCCCAGGGTCAGGTCCTCGGCGCCGAAGACCTGGCCCATGCCGCCGATGCCGATGACGTGGTCGAGCCGGTAGTGGGCGATCACGTCGCCCACCTGGGGCTGCCGCGCCGGGCCGCTCACCGCAGAAGCCTCACGACAGGTGCCTCACGACAGGGTCCCACCGAGGAACGCGAGGCCCAGGTAGAACCCCTCGGGGTGCAGGTCGCGGTCCCAGACCGCCCAGCGGGTGATGCTGAAGCCGCCCCCGCCGCCGTTGCGGGCGGTGATCAGGCGCGCCTCGGACTTCCCCCGGACGGCGACGGCGACCAGGTCGTCGAGGCCGTCGCCGTCGACGTCCGAGACGGTCACCGAGGGTGTGTTGAGCCCACCGGTGCGGAAGTCCCCGGCCACGGTGAGGTCGGTGAGCCGGCCGTCGGCGAGGTCGATCGAGGCGATGTCGGTGCCGGCGAGGTAGCCGACGACGACGAGCTCGGCGTCCTCGTCGCCGTCGAGGTCGGCGTCGAGCACGATCGGGTCGAAGCGGCTGCTGTAGGTCGTGGTCGGTCCCGGCTCGGTGCCACCCTCGCCGTCGTTGAGGAACAGGCGTACGTCGAACTCCCGCTCGGCGCCGTCGATCTCACCGGGCACGACCTGGGCCACGTCGCAGAGCCCGTCACCGTCGAAGTCGTCGAGCCGCGTCTTGGCCCCCACCGCGGTGGTGGTGAAGAACTCCTGGGCGGGGGAGGCCTGCCCGTCGGTCATGAGGGCGACGTCGAGGCGCGTGGCGTCCGCGGCGCCCGGTCCCCGCGCCTCGGGGTCGGTCGCCTGGATCAGGAGGTCGTCGGAGCCGTTGCCGTCGACGTCGCACGCCCCGAGGCCGAGCTGCCCACTGCCCTCGACCCGGTCGAACTCGGCATCGACCTGCCCGCCCGAGCTGAGGTCGGAGACCAGCTGGAAGCCCTCGGTGCGGGCGTTGGTCGTGCTGACGGTGATCCGTTCGTAGGCGTCGTCCCCGTCGAAGTCGCCGGCGATGGTGTCCTGCCGGTAGCCGCGCGGCGGGTCGTCGCTGACCCGCCTGCCCTCGGTGAAGCTCGAGCCGTCGGAGGTGAAGTCGGTGATGTCGGCCGAGCGCCGGATCGCCTTGCCGTTGTCGCGCCGCTCCATCGGGCGGGTCTGGAAGACGAGCGCGACGTCGCCGAGGCCGTCGCCGTCGATGTCGCCGCTGATCGGGCCACCTTCGTCGACCCGCTGGGGCTCGGGGGCGCTGGTCTGCGTGTCGGAGCCCGTGGTCGGCTCGTCGGGCGACGGGGCGGCGGAGGTCGGGTCGTCGCCACCCGGCTCGGGGTCGTCGCCGCCGGTCAGGGCGAGGACCCCGCACCGTGGATCCGCCGAGCACCAGGACGGCGGCGACGATGCCGGCGGCGAGCAGGCCGCGCCTGCGCGGCGCAGTCGCTCGGGCGACCCGGTGCCCGCGGCAGCCGACATGCCGGCCGGCGGGAGCGAGGGGTGGGACGAGCCGGCTGTCGCCTCGGGGGCGACCGGTTGCTCGACGCGGGGGTGCAGCGTCGCGGTCGGCAGCGCGGCGGCCGCGAGCAGGTCGCCACGCAGCTCCTCGAGGTCGTCGTAGCGGTCGGCCGGGTCCTTGGCCATCGTGCGGGCCATCACCTGGTTGAGGGCGAGGCTCAGGGGGTCGTCGCCGTCGAGCACGGGCAGCGGTGCGCGCTGGTGGGCGACGGCGATCTCGACGTCGGTGCCGACGTACGGCGCCCGGCCGGTGATGCCCGCCCACAGCAGGCAGCCGAGGGCGTACACGTCGGAGGCCGGGCCACCGGGCTCGCCGCGACCGCACTCCGGCGCGAGGTAGCTCCACGTGCCGGCCACCGCACCTGGGGCGGTCAGTCCGTCCTGGGCGCCGCGGGCGATGCCGAAGTCGCACAGGTAGGCATGTGGCTCGGCGGCGCGGGAGTCGCGCAGCAGGACGTTGCTCGGCTTCACGTCGCGGTGGACCACCCCGACGCGGTGGGCGTCCTGCAGCGCATCGGCGATCTGCGCGCACACCCGCAGCGCGAGGGCCGGTGGCATCGCACCCCACGCGCCGATCAGCCCGCCGAGGTCACCGCCGGCGACGTACTGGGTGGCGATGAAGGGGCACCCGGCCTCGGTGCCGTACTCGTAGATCTTGATGATGTGGGGCGAGTCGAGGCGCGCCAGGACGGCCGCCTCCCGCTCGAAGCGGCGGCGGAACTCGGCCGTGTCGCCGACGGCCGACGAGACGACCTTGAGGGCCACCTGTCGCGGCCATGACGGTGTCGGTGGCGAGGAAGACCACGCCCATGCCGCCCTCGCCGATCTGCGAGTCGATGCGGTAGCGACCGAAGAGGTCACCGACGTTCGGCAGTGCGACCAACGGAGATCGGTCCTTCCAGGCGGTGCGGGCGGAAAGTCTTGTCCTTCCCTGCCCGGGACGGTCTCAACCATCCCTCACGGGTGCTCCGGGACGCCACGTGGGACGCCCGCTCCCGTCGTCGGGGGCGTCGTAGGCTGAGCGCCCGTGAAGACCCTCGTCATCGGCACCGGTGGGCGCGAGCACGCCCTGGCCCGAGCACTGTCCCTCGACCCGGCGGTCACCGAGGTGCACGTGGCGCCCGGCAACCCCGGCATCGCGGCGGTCGCGACCCTGCACCCCGTCGACCCGCTCGACGGGGAGGCCGTGGCCGACCTCGCCGAACGGCTCGGCGCCGGACTGGTCGTCGTCGGGCCGGAGGCGCCACTCGTCGCAGGGGTGGCCGACGTCGTCGCGGCGCGCGGGATCCCGGTCTTCGGGCCGAGCGCGGCCGCGGCGCGGCTCGAGGGCTCCAAGACGTTCGCCAAGGACGTGATGACGGCGGCCGGTGTCCCGACCGCGCGCGCCCACACGTGCACCACCCCCGAGGAGGCGGCCGCCGCGCTCGACGAGTTCGGACCGACGTACGTCGTCAAGGCCGACGGGCTCGCCGCGGGCAAGGGGGTCGTCGTGACCGACGACCGGGCCGAGGCCCTCGCCCATGCGGCCGCGTGCGACCGGGTGGTGATCGAGGAGTTCCTCGACGGTCCGGAGGTCTCGCTGTTCGCGCTCTGCGGCTGGAACGAGGCCGACGGCACGACGGTCTACCCCTTGCAGCCCGCCCAGGACTTCAAGCGGATCTTCGACGGCGACGCCGGCCCCAACACCGGTGGCATGGGCGCCTACACGCCGCTGCCCTGGGCGCCGCCCGGTCTCGTCGACGAGGTGCTGCGCGACGTGCTCCAGCCGACGGTCGACGAGCTCGCGCGACGCGGCACCCCCTTCACGGGACTTCTGTACGCCGGCCTCGCGCTGACCTCGCGCGGCACCCGCGTCATCGAGTTCAACGCCCGCTTCGGCGACCCCGAGACCCAGCCCCTGCTGGCCCTTCTCGAGTCTCCGCTCTCACCCCTGCTGCTCGGTGCGGCGACCGGCACGCTCGCCGACGTCGCGCCGCCGGTGCTGGAAGTCCGGCGCGGCGGTCGCCGTCGTGATGGCGAGCGCCGGCTACCCGGAGTCCTCGTCGTCCGGTGACGTGATCACCGGGGTCGAGGCGGCCGAGGCCCTGCCCGACGTGCACGTCATCCACGCCGGGACCGCGCTCGGCGGTCCCGGCGAGGACGAGCTGGTCACCGCCGGCGGGCGGGTGCTGGCGGTGATCGCGACCGGTGCCGACATCGCGGCCGCGCGTGCGTCGGCGTACGCGGGGTGGGGGAGATCGCCTTCGAGGGCGCTCAGTCGCGCTCCGACATCGCCCTCCACTCGTCAGCCAGCAGCGCGTAGGTCACGCCGTCCAGCCAGCCGTGGTCGCGGTGCAGCGAGTCGCGTACGCCGTGCTGCTCGCGCCGCATCCCGACCCGCTCCATCAGCCGCCACGAGGCCTCGTTGGTCGCGAAGCAGGCGGCGGTCACCCGTCGTAGCCCGAGCCCGCCTGACACGGTCGGTGTGAAGCACAGCGCGATGGCTGCCCGCACCGCCTCGGTGGCATAGCCCTGCCCGGTGTGGTCGGGGTGCAGCGTCCACCCGAGCTCCGCCTCGGTCGCCCGCGCCTGCTCGAGGACCTCGCGCTGCGCCCAGGCGTCGCGGAGCGCCACCATCACGTCGCCGACCACCTCGCCGTCGGCCTCGATGATGACCGTCTTCGTCATCCGGTCGGGCTCGCCGAAGGCCTCGTCCCAGGCGTCCCGGTCGGTGGGCGCGAGGCCGAGCCACTCGGCGGTCGCGGGGAGGCGGCGGTAGGTCCACACGGCGTCCGCGTCGGCGGGGGTGGCCAGGCGGAGCAGGAGGCGGTCGGTGAGGTGCGGCCAGGTCAGGTCGGCGAGCGTGGGCACGCACCCATCATGTCGACCGGCCACGGACACCGCACGCGAGTTCCGGGGCTCGCGGGCGCCCTGTGGAGGAGCGGTCGCGACAACCTGCCGACGGTGTGAGCCTTCCCGCACGGGATCGCCACCTCCGCGCTGTCCCAGGCTCTGCGCGTCGGACTTCCCGGCCTGCTGGTGGCCGGAGAGATCGGTCTGCAGCTCCCGCGCAACCGGCTGCGTGCTCCGGACCTGATGGTCGTGGAGCGCCGGCCGACGACGACATGGGTCACCGAACCTCCCGTCCTGGTCGTCGAGGTCCTCTCGCCGAGCACGCGCCTGGAGGACCTGGTGCGCAAGTCCGTCGAGTACGCCGAGGGCGGGGCGGGGCAGTACTGGGTCGTCGACCCCGAGGCGCGGGTCATCGAGGTGCTGCGCAACGTCGACGGTGCCTGGGAGACGCTCCTCCGCCTCGACGACGCGACCACGACGGGCGAGGTCGCCGTCGGCGAGCACGGCGTCGTACGCCTCGACCTCGCGCGAGATCATCCCGATCTGACAGACCTCGACGCTGCCGGGGGACAATGGCCGCCGTGACCGTCCCCAACGTCCCCAATGTTCTCGCCACCCGCTACGCCGGCGCCGACCTCGCCGAGATCTGGTCGCCCGAGCACAAGATCGTGCTGGAGCGGCAGCTGTGGGTCGCGGTGCTCAAGGCCCAGCGCGACCTCGGCATCGACGTGCCCGAGGGCGTCGTCGAGGCCTACGAGGCCGTCGTCGACCGGGGCGAGCAGGGCGTCGACCTCGCGAGCATCGCCGCCCGTGAGCGGGTCACCCGCCACGACGTGAAGGCGCGCATCGAGGAGTTCTCCGCCCTCGCCGGCCACGAGCACATCCACAAGGGAATGACGAGCCGCGACCTCACCGAGAACGTCGAGCAGCTCCAGCTCAAGCAGTCCCTCGAGCTGCTGCGCGACCGGGCGGTCGCCGCTCTCGTCCGGCTCGCGCGCCTGGCCGCCGAGCACGAGACCACCGTGATGGCGGGGCGCTCCCACAACGTCGCCGCCCAGGCGACCACCCTCGGCAAGCGGTTCGCCACCATCGCCGACGAGCTGATGATCGGCGTCGAGCGCATCGAGCAGCTCCTCGCGCGCTACCCGCTGCGCGGCATCAAGGGGCCGATGGGCACCGCCCAGGACATGCTCGACCTCCTCGACGGCGACGAGGCCAAGCTGGCCGACCTCGAGCAGCGCGTCGCGGCCCACCTCGGCTTCGAGCGGGTGCTGACCAGCGTCGGCCAGGTCTACCCGCGCAGCCTCGACTTCGACGTCCTGTCGGCCGTCGTCCAGCTCGTCGCGGCGCCGTCCAACCTCGCCACGACGATCCGGCTGATGGCCGGCAACGAGATCGTCACCGAGGGCTTCAAGGAGGGGCAGGTCGGCTCGTCGGCGATGCCCCACAAGATGAACACCCGCTCCTGCGAGCGGGTCAACGGCCTCGCGGTCGTCACCCGCGGCTACCTCTCGATGGTCGGCGAGCTCGCCGGCGACCAGTGGAACGAGGGCGACGTCTCCTGCTCCGTCGTACGCCGTGTCGCCCTGCCCGACGCGTTCTTCGCCGCCGACGGGCTCTTCCAGACGTTCCTCACGGTCCTCGACGAGTTCGGCGCGTTCCCGGCCGTCATCCAGCGCGAGCTCGACCGCTACCTGCCCTACCTGGCCACCACCAAGGTGCTGATGAGCGCGGTGCGCAACGGCGTCGGCCGCGAGACCGCCCACGAGGCGATCAAGGAGGCCGCCGTCGGCACCGCCCTCGCGGTCCGGCAGGGCCAGGCCGAGAACGACGTCTTCGCCAAGCTGGCCGCCGACCCGCGCCTGGGACTCACCGAGGCGCAGCTGGCCGCGCTCGTCGCCGAGCCGATCACCTTCACCGGCGCCGCGGTCGCGCAGACGCAGGCCGTCTGCCGCGCGGTCGCCGCGCTGGCCGAGCGGCACCCAGCCGCCGCGACCTACTCGCCCGGCGCGATCCTCTAGCCCCTGCCGATCAGCCGTTCGCGAACCGGTAGACCAGCAGCCGTGCGTCGGTGATGACCGGGCTGCAGCTGGAGCTGTTGCGCTTGAGGAAGACGCGCACGGTGCGGGTGGCCGCCGACGAGCCGGTGACCTGCTCGGCCATCTCGAACGGCAGGTGGATGTAGTCGATGAAGGCGGCCGGGGAGTCGGCGAGGTCGGAGCCGCTGGGAGCGCGGAAGGAGACGCCGGGCAGGTCGACCTGCTGGTTCCAGAAGCCGTTGCCGTTGTAGTTGACCGAGCCGGTGCGCTCGGGGCTGCTCGCCGAGATGACCCGGTCGCTGCCGTCGGTGATCTTGACGTCGAAGCCGCGCGGCGTGCCGGCGGTCGCCGAGCACCCCGACGGGTACTCCACGCGAGCCGTCATCGAGACGATGTCGAGCGAGTTGATCGGCTGCGTCCACGTCCCGCTCAGCTGAGCACCGCTCGAGGGTGCGCCGCCGGGCCAGGCACTGTTGCTGACGGTCACGTCGGCGTAGGTCTGGTTGACCGCCAGCGCGCCGGCGTCGTACATCAGGCGCCGTACGCCGCTGGAGAGCTTGGTGTTGTTGATCGCCCCGTCGGCGATGTCGTCGGGCCGCACCTGGCCGTTCTGGATGCGCGAGGAGTCGACGGTGTCGGCCTTGAGCTCGCTCTTGCCCACGGAGTTGGCGCCGAGGTCGTCGGCGCTCAGCGACCCGTCCGCCACCGCCCGCGACGACACCGAGTCGTTCGCGAGGTCGGGGCCCTGCACCGAGCCGTCGGCGAGCTGGCGGGCGGTGACGGCATCGGCGGCGAGCTGGCGCTCGCGCACGGCGTTGCTGGAGATGTGCCGCTCGACCACCGCGTTGCTCGCGATGTGACGCGACTTCACGCTGTTGCGCCCCAGGCCGGCGGCGTACGCCGTCCCGGTGGTCAGCGCGAGGACCACCGCGACGGTGGACATGACGTTGGCGTACGACGGGCGGGCAGCGGGCATGGCGGGGTCCCAACGACAGGAGGAGAGGGTCGAGCCGACGCTAGGACGGCCAGCGCCCGAGGGGGAGTCACGGCAGGGTCCGAATGGGTGCCGGATGAGTGCCGGGTCAGCGCGCGGCGACGGCGGGGCCGCCGGACAGGACCTCCCACGGCGGGGATCGGGAGTCGCGAGGACGGTGGTCTCGCGTGAGACCCGCCACACGCCAGGCGGCGGGCCGGATCGGGGATGTGCCGCCAGGTCGGTGAGGCGCGAGACTCGACCCATGAGCGATCCCGTCACCGTCGCGATCACCCGTCGCCTCGAGGGCGGCCACGAGGCCGAGATGGTCAGCTGGCTGAACGCCGGCATCCACCTCGCCGAGCGCTTCCCCGGCTTCCTCGGCGCCGGGTGGGTGCGCCCCGAGGCCGACTCGACCGAGTGGCACATGCTCTACCGCTTCGCCGACCACGACTCCCTCCAGCAGTGGGAGCACTCCTCGCAGCGGGCCTGGTGGCGCTCGTCGGCCTCCGGCCTCGGGGTCGTGGAGGCGCGCGTGGAGAAGCGCACCGGCATCGAGGGCTGGTTCGACGTACCGCAGTCGACCCTCGTCGTGGAGGGCGCGGCGCCCGGTCGCGACTCCGAAGCCGCCGCCGCGCTGGAAGCAGGCGTGCACGATCTTCCTGGTGTTCTTCCCCCTGAGCATCGCCGCCAACTACCTGGCGCGCGAGCTGCTCGGCGGCGTCGTCCTGCCGCTGCGGGTGCTCGCCACGGTCCTGGTGATGACGCCGGTGATGACCTACGTCGCCCTGCCGTGGATCACCCGCACGATGCAGTGGTGGCTCCAGGGGCAGGCGGCTCCCTGGACCCGCGCCGGTCGTCGCGCGCCGGAGCGGGCGGCCTCGTAGGCTGCGGCTCGTCGCGAGCCGTCGGGAAGGATGGTGCCGGGTCACCGTGTTTCCCGCGTGACCCGCCCGCCCACCCCGCCGACCCGTGAGGACCGCCCATGCTCGACGCGCCCGTACGCCGTGCGCTCGAGCCGTCCCTCGACGCCGTCGCCGCGGCGCTCGCCCGCCTCGGGCTGCGGGCCACCTCGCTGACGATCGCCGGGTGGCTGGTCGGCGTGGGGGCCTGCGTGCTCGCCGCGACCGGGCACTGGCACCTCGCCCTGGTCGGCGTGGCTGCTCAACCGGGTCCTCGACGGGCTCGACGGCCCGCTCGCGCGCCAGACCGGGTCGACCGACCTGGGCGGCTTCCTCGACATCGTCGCCGACTTCAGCATCTACGGCGGCTTCGTCGTCGCCGCCGCGATCGCCGAGCCCGACGCCCGCGTCGCCTGCCTGGTGCTGCTCGGCACCTACTACCTCTCCGGCACCGCGTTCCTCGCCCTGTCCTCGGTGCTCGAGCGCCGCGGCGAGGCCGATCGCACCGAGGCGCGTGAGGGCCTGTCCGACGGCCGCTCGCTGCTCTTCGTCGGCGGGCTCGCCGAGGGCACCGAGACCGTGGTCGCCTACGTCCTGATCTGCCTGCTGCCCCAGCACCTGAGCGTGATCGCCTGGGTCTTCGCCGCCGCCGTCGCGATCACCGCCGTGCAGCGCATCGCGCTGGGGATCCACCTGCTGCGCGGGTCCTCCCGCGCCACCACGCCGATCCCGGCCGACCAGCCCATCAGCACCACCGAGGAGCACCGATGACCCGTCCCACCACCGCCACCCGCCGGCTGACCGCCGTACTCGCCGGGGCCGCGACCGCCCTGGCCCTGGCCGGGTGCGGCAGCGACGAGTCGGCCGGCTCGAACAGCGGGGACCGGAGCGCGACCGCGGAGGCCTCCGACTGGGACGCCGTGCTCGCCGAGGCCGACGGCCAGAGCGTCAACTGGTACATGTACGGCGGCGACGACCTCCTCAACACCTTCGTCGACGACGTGGTCGCCCCGCGCCTCGACGCCCTCGGGGTGACCCTCAACCAGGTGCGCATCGACGACACCGCCGAGGCCGTCAACAAGGTCCTCGGGGAGAAGCAGGCCGGGCGCACCGAGGGCGGCGCGGTGGACGCGATCTGGATCAACGGCGAGAACTTCGCGACCGGCGTCCAGGCCGACCTGTGGCGCTGCGGCTGGTCGCAGGACCTGCCCAACGCGCAGTACGTCGACCTCGAGGCTCCCGAGGTGACCACCGACTTCGGCACCCCGGTCGACGGCTGCGAGTCGGCGTGGCAGCAGGCCAACTCCGCGCTCGTCTACGACTCCGCCGCCCTCGACGAGTCCGACGTGGCCAGCCTCGACGACCTGTTCGCCTGGGCCGAGGACAACCCCGGTCGCTTCACCTACCCGGCCCCGCCCGACTTCTTCGGGTCGATGGCGGTGCGCACGATGCTCTACGACACGATCGGCGGGCCCGACTCGCTGCTCGAGGGCGAGCCCGACACCACGTCGTCGACGTTCACCGACGCGACCGAGCAGACCTTCCAGCGGCTCAACGACCTCGAGCCGAGCCTGTGGCGCGGCGGCGAGACCTACCCGCAGACCCAGGACGACGTCGAGAAGCTCTACTCCGACGGCGAGATCAGCGCGTTCTTCACCTACGGCCCCGGCGCGGTGGGTCCGAAGGTGACCGACGGGGTCTACCCCGACACGACCCGTGAGGCCGTGCTCGACATCGGCAACATCTCCAACGTCAGCTTCCTGACCATCCCGGCCAACGCCGAGCACCAGGCCGCGGCGCTGGTGCTGGCCAACGTGCTCCAGGAGCCCGAGGTGCAGCTGGCGCTCTTCGAGGCCAACGGTGTCTACCCGGCCATCGACGTGGCGACCACGCCGCAGGACGTGCAGGACGCCTTCGCCGCCGTCGAGACCAGCCCGTCGGTGCTGCCGCTGGCCGAGCTCCTCGCCGACGCCCAGCCCGAGCTCGCCAGCGCCTACCTCGCGGCCATCGAGGACGGCTGGGTCGCCGAGGTCCAGCAGAAGTAGGGCTCAGTGATGCGCGTCCTGCCCCGCCGGGTCTCCGAGCAGCTGGGGCTCGTCCTCCTGCTGGCCCCGGCGCTGCTGGTCGTGGGCGTCTTCTTCGTGGGCGGCGTCGGCCAGGCCGTGCTCCAGAGCCTGGGGCGCCAGCCGTTCCTCGGCGAGACCGACTGGTCCCTCGACGCCTACCGGGCGACGTTCGCCGACCCCGCCTTCCGCGCCTCGCTCACCCTGACCCTGCGGGTGGTGGTGCTGTCGACGGCGTTCGCGACCGGCCTCGGTGTCGCCGTCGCCCTGCTCGTACGACGCCACGCCCGCGGCCCGCTGACGACCCTGCTCCAGAGCACCCTGGCGGTGCCCCACCTGGTCGGTGCGCTGTGCATCGGGCTGCTCCTGTCGCCGTCGGGCTTCGTGTCGCGGCTCGGCTCAGGCGTCGGGCTGGTCGACGGGGCGCAGGACTTCCCGGTGCTGACCAACGACTCCTTCGGCTGGGGGATCATCGCGGAGTACACGTGGAAGGAGGCGCCCTTCATCGCCGTGGTGGCCCTGGCCGCGCTGACACCCCAGGTGCGCGACCTCGAGGGCGCCGCCCGCACGCTCGGCGCCGGTGCCGCGCGCCGCTTCTCCACGGTGACGCTGCCGATGATCGCGCCCTCCGTGGCGGCCGCCTCGGTGCTCGTCGCGTCGTTCGCCGCGGCGTCCTACGAGGTGCCGCGGCTGCTCGGCCAGAGCTTCCCGGCCACGCTTCCCGTCGTCGCCCTCCAGCGCTTCCAGGACACCGACCTGCTCGTGCGGCCCCAGGCGATGGCGGTGGCGACGATCATCGCGGTGCTCAGCCTGGTCCTGGTCTCGGCCTACCTCCTGCTCGTCACCCGCCTCAGCCGGAGGGCGCTGTGAAGCGGCGCCGTGAGGGGCCGGCTCGCGGTCGCCGCCGTGGTCGTCGCGCTGCTGCTGCCCCTCGTGCCGCTGGTCGTGTGGAGCGTGGCCGGCACGTGGCGCTACCCCGACGTCGTGCCGGGTCGGTTCAGCAGGCGTGGCCTCGACCTGCTGCTCGACGGGGAGGTGGTCGGCGCGACCCTCACCTCGCTGCTGATCGCGACCGCGGTGGCGTTGCTGGCCTGCGCCGATCGGGCTCGGCGCCGGGCGGGCGATCGGGCTGCACCGCTTCCGCGGCCGGCGGCTCGTGCAGTTCCTGCTGCTGGCGCCGGTGATCGTGCCGGGGCTCGCGGTGACGCTGGGCATCCAGGTGTTCTTCGTGCGCTACGGGCTGTCCGACACCGCGCTGGGCGTGGTGCTCGTGCAGCTGATGCCGACCGTGCCGTACGCCGCGACGCTGCTCGGCGGCGGCGTACGCCAACCTCGACGTCGACTACGAGCGGCAGGCCCGCTCGCTCGGGCGCCGGGCCGCTGCGCACGTTCGTCACCGTGACCCTGCCGCTGCTGCGCCCGGCGCTGGTGACGGCCGCGCTGCTGACGTTCCTGATCTCGTGGAGCGAGTACATCCTGACGCTGCTGATCGGCGGCGGGCAGGTCACGACGCTGCCGCTGCTGCTGTTCGCCGCGATCGGGTCCTCCGACCGCACGGCGGCCGCCGCGCTCGGCCTGCTCGTCGTGGTGCCGCCGGTCGTGATCGTGCTGGCCGTGGCCCGCCGGCTGCGCGGCCGCGAGGACGCCTGGGTGGGGCTGGCCCGTGGCTGAGCGACCGCGGCGGCCGACGGCCGGGTCGAGCCGGCGCGGGGTCTGACGCGCCCGTTTCGGCGACGTGACGGCCGTCGACGGCGCTCGACCTCACGCTCGAGCCGGGCTCGTTCACCGCGCTGCTCGGACCCTCGGGCTGCGGCAAGAGCACCACGCTGGCGATGATCGCCGGCCTGCTCGCCCCCACCGCGGGCGACGTGCTGCTCGACGGGTCGTCGCTGCTGGCGACGCCCGCGGAGCGACGCCCGGTCTCGCTGGTCTTCCAGAAGCCGCTGCTCTTCCCGCACCTCAGCGTCGAGCAGAACGTCGCCTACGGCCTGCGGGTGCGCGCGGGCGGCGCGCGCTCGCGCCGGCGATCGCCGGCCGAGGTCGCCGAGATGCTCGAGCGGGTGCGGCTCGGCGGGCTCGGGCGGCCGCCGTGTCGGCGAGCTGTCGGGCGGGCAGGAGCAGCGGGTCTCGCTGGCCCGCGCGCTGGTGCTGCGCCCGCGGGTGCTGCTGCTCGACGAGCCGTTCTCCCAGCTCGACGCCGACCTGCGCGCCGAGATGCGGCGCCTGGTGCGCGAGCTGCACGACGAGACCGACGCTGACCACGCTCTTCGTCACCCACGACCAGGACGAGGCGGTCGAGCTGGCCGACCGGGTGGCGCTGATGCTCGACGGGCGTCTCGCGGGCCTGGGCACGCCCGAGTCGTTCTACACCGGCCCGCCCTCGCTGGCGGCGGCCCGCTTCTTCGGGGCGACCAACGAGGTGCGCGGCGGTCGTCGAGGCGGGGACCTTCCGACGCGGCCGGGGGTCCTGCGGTGCCGACGTCGGCGGGTCGACGGGACCGCCGTGCTCGTGGTGCGGCCGGAGGCCGTCGGGCTCGACGGCGACGTGCCGGCGGTGCGTGGCGGCCACCCGGTTCGCCGGGCTCCGACGTGCTCGTCGACACCACCCTGCCCGACGGACAGCCGCTGCGGGTGCGCGTGCCGATCGGCACCGCGCCTCGCGGTCGGCGACCGGCTGCTGCTCGGGCTCGCGCCGCAGCGCTGCACCGTGTTCGGCGTGGCACCGGGGGAGGCGGGCGCGCCGTGACGCGCTCGACGTACGTCAAGGCCGGCGTCTTCCTCGCCCTCGTCGTCGCGGCGGTCGTCGCTCCAGCTGTCGGTGGGGCTGCCGACCCGCGACGAGCTGCAGTCGTCGCTCGACGGGCTCGGGCGGGTGCGCGGTCCCGGCGCTTCATCGCGCTGTACGTCGTCGCCTCGCTGCTGCCGGTCGGCCCGAGCGGGCTGCTGACGCATCGTGGGCGGGGCGCTGCTCGGGTTCGCGGTCGCGCTTGCCGTCGGTGCTGGTGGCCGCGATCACGGCGGCGGTCGCTGGCGTTCCTGATCAGCCGGTCGCTGGGGCGGGCGGCGGTGCAGGGCGTGAGCAACGAGCGGGTGCGCGCGCTCGACGCCCGGGTGAGCGAGCAGCGGGTTCGGCGCGGTGCTGCTGGCGCGGCTCGTGCCGCTGATCCCCTTCACCACGGCCAACTACGCCTTCGGGCTGACGTCGGTGCCGCTGGCGCCGTACGCCCTCGGCGACGGTGCTGGGCATCGTGCCGGGCACGGCGGTCTACGTCGCGGTCGGGGCGTACGGCGCCGAGCCCGGCTCACCGCCGTTCCTGCTCGCCATCGGCGCCCTGGTCCTGCTGACCGTCATCGGCCTCGTGCGCTCGCGCCGCCACGCGAGCGATGACGCCGGGGCGGCCGACTGACGAAACTGCTGCTTCTGTCATGAAGGTTCGTGACAGAAGCGGCAGTTTCTCCGCTCAAGCGGAGAAACTGCTGGCGAGCCAGGCGCGGCGGAGCTTGGCGAGGGCGGTGGTGACCTGCTTGGTGGGGGTGGCGGCGAGGTCGTTGCGGCCCTGGGCCAGGGCGGCCTTCCAGATGCCGTCGGACCACGTCGGGTAGGCGTGGATGGCGCCGGCCATGGCGCGTGCCTTGAGCCCCTGCTGGGCGGCGAGCAGCGCCTCGGCCAGCGACTCGCCGGCACGGGGACCGACGATCGAGGCGCCGACGATCGTCCCCTTCGAGTCGAGCACGAGCTGGGAGTAGCCGTGGGTCTGGCCCTCGGTCTCGGCGCGGTCGACCTCGGAGTGGGGCACGGTGTGCACGATCAGTCCGGGCCGCGAGTCGGCGGCGACGCCGAAGGAGGCGACCTCGGGCGAGGTGTAGGTGACCCGCGGGATGAGGTCGGGGGCGACCTTGCGGCGCAGGCCGAGCACCGCGTTGCTCGCGGCGAGGCTGCCGTGGTTGCCGGCGACGTGGGTGAACGGCGCGTAGCCCGTCAGGTCGCCGGCCGCCCAGATCCGCGGGTTCGTGGTGCGCAACGACTCGCTGACCTCGATGTGCCCGGACTCCGTCAGCGCCACGCCGGCCGCCTCCAGGCCCAGGTCGGAGGTGCGCGCGCGGCGACCGACCGAGACGAGGACGACGTCGAAGTCGACCTCCGACCCGTCGTCGAGCACGGCCACGCGGCGACCGTCACGGTCGGGGTCGATCGACACGAGCTTCACCCCGGTGCGTACGTCGATCCCGTCGCGGTCGAGGGCGCGCGCCAGCACGTCCGAGGCGGGCGACGTCTCGCCGGGGATCAACCGGTCCGCCGCCTCCACGATCGTGACCTGCGAGCCCAGGCGCGAGAAGCCCTGGCCGAGCTCGCACCCGATCGGTCCACCGCCGAGCACCAGGAGCCGGCCGGGCAGCTCGGTGAGCGACCAGAGCGAGTCGGAGGTGAGCGGGTCGACGTCGGCGAGACCGGGCAGGTCGGGCACGATCGGCGCCGACCCGGTGGCCACGAGGGCCTGGGTGAACGACACCTCGACCCCGTCCACGGTCGCCGCGTGCGGCCCGGTGAACAGGACGCTGCCCTGCGCCACCGAGGCGCCGGCCGCACGGATCGCGGTCGGGGGAGTCGACCGGCTCGATGGAGGTGATCGTCGAGCGCACGTGCTCCATCACGGCGGCGAAGTCGACCGACACCGACCCGACGTGGACCCCGAGCGCGGCGGCGTCGCGCGCGTCGCCGACCGCGTGGGCGGCGGCGAGGAGCGACTTGCTCGGCACGCACCCGGTCCACAGGCAGTCGCCGCCGGTGCGCTCGCGCTCGACGAGCAGGGTGGTCGCGCCGAAGCCGGCCGCGGTGTGGGCGGCGACCAGGCCCGCCGTACCGCCTCCGACGATCAACAGGTCCCAGGGGCGTCCGTCGGCGGCGGTGAGGGAGTCCGAGGTCCACGTCTCCCCACCGGCGAGCGTGTGCGTGCTGATGCTCATGCGGGCTTTCCTCTCGTGCGCAGGTGGTCGGCGAGGGCGTCGAGGCGACGGAGCGCCGACACGTCGGGGGCCGAGCGATCCCGGTGTCGGCGCAGCTTCTCCCGGACCTCGCGTCGCTCGGCGAGATCGGCGGCGCAGCGGCGACAGGTCGACGCGTGCCGCTCGAGGCGCCGTACGTCGGAGTCGCTCAGCACCGCTGCCGGGTCGGCGTCGAGGTAGCGGTCGAGACGGCGCGCCGCCCACCAGCAGGTGGTCAGGTCCATCGCGAGCCCTCCTCTCCGGGGCGGGTCGCTCGTGGCGCGCGCAACGCGCGGCGGGCGGTCGGCTGACGATGCCGCAGCTGCTTGCGCAGGCGCGCACGACCACGGCTCAGGCGCGACATCAGCGTGCCGACCGGGATGTCGAGCACCCCGGCGGCCTCGGCGTAGGTGAGCTGGTCGACGTCGACGAGCAGCACGGCGGTGCGGAAGCGCTCGTCGAGGGCGCCCAGCGCGACGGCCACGTCGTCGTGGAGGAGCCGTTCGTCGACGAGCTCTTCCGGCGAGGCGGCCGCGGCGGGGCCGCCGAAGGCGGGGCGACGCCGCTCGAGGGCGAGGTCGTCGACGAGGTCCGGACGCGTCCGGCGCAGGCTGTTGAGGTGGGTGCGGCGCAGGATCGTCAGGAGCCACGCACGCGGGTGCCGTCCGTCGAAGCCGTCGAGGCCCCGGTAGGCGCGGACGAGGGTGTCCTGCACCACGTCCTCGGCATCGGCCCACGACCCGGTCAGGGTGTGCGCGACACGCAGCAGGACGGCGATCTCGGGCTCGACCCACGCCTGGAACGCGTCCGCCCGACGACGTACGTCGTGCGCGAGCGGCGGTGCGGTGGTGTCCACGTCCGGTGAACCCGGTGAGGAGCCTCGATCCTTCCCGTCGTCCACGACTGGCCCGCTCATGTCGCTCCCCGCTCAGGCGCGGGCGTCGCCGCCCCAGTTGGCGAGCTTCTCGGCGACGGTCGCGAGGTCGGCGCGCCAGACGTCCTCCGGCGCGGCCGGGAGGATCTCGTCCCACTCGAGGGTGGGGGAGCCGAGCACGTTGGTGAGCCGTGCGGTGCGCGCGAAGAACCACTGGTGGAAGTGGGACCCGCCGTCGCCGTAGCGGTTGACGTGGACCCGCCCGATCTCGGGGAGGTTCTCGATGATCCGCACGAGCCGGTTGGTGATGCGCCCGAGCTGGGAGGCCTGCTCGTCGTCGAGGGTGCCCATGTCGACGTGGTCGCGCGTGTGCAGCGTCAGCACGAGGGGGAGTCCCGAGGGGGCGCCGTGGTGGGTGAGCACCCACACCTCGTCCTCCCAGACGATGCGCTCGGCCGGGAAGCCGTCGGCGCAGGCACCGCACGGCTTGTCGTCGCTCTCGCCCCAGCGTGCGGGCTCGTCGGACGGTGGCTGCAGGGTGCGCGGCACGATCTGTCCGTCGACCACCTCCCACGGGAAGATGTCCCACTCGCCCGAGGGGGGCATCGGCAGGTGGCCGTCGGCGCCGACGGCGGCGACGACCCTGGCGTAGACCTCTTCAGCTGATTCGGGCATGGCTGAACTGTGCCACTGCGGGACCGTGCCTCCCGCGCGCGGGGTGGCCGCACCACGGGGTGGACGCGCGTCGGGGCCGGACCTCCCTAGACTCGGTGCGTGCTCAACATCCCCGCAGCCCCGGCCGTCGAGGGCACCCGCCATCTCCACTCGGGCAAGGTGCGCGACCTCTACGAGCTCGCCGACGGCCCGCACGCGGGCGAGCTGCTGATGGTCGCCAGCGACCGGATCTCGATCTTCGACTTCGTGCTCGACACGACCATCCCCGACAAGGGCGAGATCCTCACCCGGATGTCGCTGTGGTGGTTCGAGCAGCTGCGCGACCTGGTGCCGAGCCACGTGCTGTCGACCGACGTGCCCGAGGCCGTCCGCGGGCGCGCGGTGATCTGCGAGCGGCTCGACATGCTCCCCGTCGAGTGCGTCGCCCGCGGCTACCTCACCGGCTCCGGCCTGCTCGACTACCGCGCCACCGGCGAGGTGTGCGGGATCGCCCTGCCGCGCCGGGCCTGGTCGACGGCAGCCGGCTGCCCGAGCCGATCTTCACCCCGGCGACGAAGGCGGCGCTCGGCGACCACGACGAGAACGTCTCCTACGTCGCGGTCGAGGCCGAGGTCGGCGCCGAGACCGCCGCGGAGGTGCGCGACCTGACGCTGGCGGTCTACGCCCGCGCCGAGCAGATCGCCCGCGAGCGCGGGATCATCCTGGCCGACACCAAGCTGGAGTTCGGGCGCGCCGTCGACGGCGACGGGTCGGGCGAGATCGTGCTCGGCGACGAGGTGCTGACGCCCGACTCCTCGCGGTTCTGGCCGGCCGACGACTGGGAGCCGGGGCGGGCCCAGGCGTCCTACGACAAGCAGATCGTGCGTGACTGGGCCCTCTCGGGCGACTCCGGCTGGGACCGCTCCTCCGGCGAGGCGCCACCCGCGCTGCCCCAGGAGGTCATCGACCTGACCCGGGCCGCTACCTCGAGGCCTACGAGCTGCTGACGGGGAGAGCTGGTGAGCGCCAAGGCGGTCCCCTTCGCGGTCTCGTGCGAGGTCGCCTACGACTACCTCGTCGCCCCCGACAACCGGGCCGCCTGGCAGTCGAGCCTCAAGGGCGTCGACGACGTCATCGGGCGCCGACGGCGTCGTGGGGCAGTCGTGGACCGACCTGACCAGTGCCGGCATCAAGCCCCGCATGGAGCTCACCGACGCCGATCGGCCGCACCGCTGGTCCGAGCGCGGCACCTGGCGGGGCTTCGCGGCGATCCTGACCCTGACGTTCACCGCGCTGGGGGAGCACCACTGCGAGGTCGCCGCCGACATGGAGGTGCGCGCGACCGGACTGCTCAAGCCGGTCGGGGTGGTCGTCAACCGCCTCGCGCCGCTCGCCGTGCGCGACGACCTCAAGCGCGCCGCGAAGCTCCTGGCGTCCTGACCCCTGCCCTCGGTCGGAGTCGTTCCGCGGCCGGTTCCAGCGGCGTCGCCTCCCCCGGGACGTGGCGCACGTCACCGCCCTCTGCTTAGGTTGGGGGCGTGACCACCTTCAACTTGGCCAGCCTCCTCGAGGACACCACCGCGGAGCACCCCGAGCGCGAGGCGATCGTCTTCGGCGACACCCGCCTGAGCTACGCCGAGGTCAACGGTGCCGCCAACCAGGTCGCCAACCTGCTCGTCGAGCGCGGGATCGAGCCGGGCGACAAGGTCGCGCTCAGCTGCGCCAACCTGCCCTACTTCACGATCGTCTACTACGGGATCCTCAAGGCCGGAGCGGCCGTCGTGCCGCTCAACGTGCTGCTCAAGGGCCGTGAGGTCGCCTACCACCTCGGCGACTCCGACGCGAAGGCCTACTTCTGCTTCGAGGGCACCGCCGAGCTGCCGATCGGCACCGAGGGTCACGCCGGGTTCTACCGAGGCCGAGGCCTGCGAGCACTTCTTCATGATCACCGCCGACCCGAGCGGCGACTCGCCGGTCGAGGGCACCGAGACGATGGCCGCGGCCATGGGCAAGCTCGCGGCGACGTTCGACACGGTCGCCACCGACGAGGACGACACCGCCGTCATCCTCTACACCTCCGGCACGACCGGTCAGCCCAAGGGCGCCGAGCTGCGCCACCGCAACATGCGCGACAACGCGCTCTCGGGCAAGGACCTCTTCGGCGCCGGCACCACCGACGAGCCCGACACCTACCTCTGCGTGCTGCCGCTGTTCCACTCCTTCGGCCAGACCGTCGTCCAGAACGGCGCCTTCGCCTTCGGTGGCACCGTCGTGATGCTGCCCCGCTTCGAGGCCGACGCGGCCCTGAAGCTGATGGCCAAGGAGGAGGTCACGTTCTTCGCCGGCGTCCCGACGATGTACTGGGGCCTGCTCGGCGCGCTCGACGACTCCGGCATCGACGTCAAGAAGCTGGCCGCGCAACCTGCGCGTGGCCGCTGCCGGCGGCTCGGCCCTGCCGGTCGAGGTGCACAAGGAGTTCGCCAAGCGGTTCGGCGTCACGATCCTCGAGGGCTACGGCCTCTCCGAGACCTCGCCGGTCGCGAGCTTCAGCAAGTTCGGTGAGGATCCCCGCGTCGGCTCGATCGGCACCCCCATCCCCGGCGTCGAGATGAAGCTGCTCCAGCCCGACAGCTGGGACGAGATCGAGTCCCGACGACGAGATCGGCGAGATCGCCATCAAGGGCCACAACATCATGAAGGGCTACTACGGCCGTCAGGACGCGACCGACGAGTCGATCCAGGACGGCTGGTTCCGCTCCGGCGACCTCGGGCGCAAGGACGACGACGGCTGGTACTACATCGTCGACCGCTCGAAGGACATGATCATCCGCGGCGGCTACAACGTCTACCCGCGCGAGATCGAGGAAGTCCTGCTGACGCACCCCGACATCTCGCTGGCCGCGGTCATCGGGGTGCCCCACGAGAGCCACGGCGAGGAGATCAAGGCCGTGGTCATCCTCGAGAAGGGCGCGGAGGTGACCGAGGAGGAGCTGGTCGCCTGGGGCAAGGAGCAGATGGCCTCCTACAAGTACCCCCGCATGGTCGAGATCGTCGACGACCTGCCGATGACCGCGACCGGCAAGATCCTCAAGCGCGAGCTGTCCTGACCCGTGGGGGCGCGCGTACGCCGGGGACTGCTGCTGGCGTTCGCCGCCCTGCTGGTCGCGGTGGGAGCGCTGTGGACCTTCCAGGGGCTGGGCTACATCGACGGGTCGTCGATGAGTGACGTCGAGGTCTGGGCCGTGATCGGACCGATCGTGGCCGGCCTCGGGGTGGCGCTCGCGATGACGGCCTTCCGCCGCTCGTCCTGACGGAGAGGCCTGCGTTTCGGGCCGTTCGTAGGGTCGGTGCCATGGACGTGCCGGACCCGACCCCGCCCACGGACCTGCCCGGAGGTCTCGACTACGCCGAGCCGGTGTCGCCCACGTCCCTCAGGGCGGGCTCGGATCGTGAGCGGCCCGTCGTGCGGCTGTGGGGCGGCCGTGGCCGCAGGCTCCTGCAGGGTGCCTGCGTCGGCCTCAGCCTCGTGCTCGCCGCGGCCCTGGTGGTCGCGCTGGTGCTCGACCAGCCCGGTGCGGAGACGCCCGGAGGCCGCGGTCGCCGAGCTGATCCAGGGGATCGCCGACCTCGACGGGCCCGCCATCGTGGGGGTCGTCGCACCGGCCGAGGTGGCCGACGCCGACCGTGCGGACGCGGCCTACGCGCGGCTCCAGGACCGGGTCGTGCGGATCGGTGAGGTGCCGCCCGTCGAGGTCGACCGGGTGCTGGCCGCCGCCGAGGACCAGCTGTCGGGATCGTTCAGCCGGTCCTCGATCGCCGTCCTGTCGGCGGTCGACCTCGACCTGAGCGCCCTCGACCTCCGGACCCAGCAGGTCGACGAGAGCACCGCCCGCGTCTACCTCTTCGGCGGCGACCTCGCGCTGACCGTCGACCCGAGCCGACTCCCGGACGGGGCGGTCGTCGACGGCGGCATCTCCACCGGAGCAGCCGGCTACGACATGGCGCTCGCCGAGGGCTGGCGGCGCGGCCGGGAGGAGATCGTCGCCTACCTGGTCGCCGTCGAGGTCGAGGGCCGCTGGTTCGTCAGCCTCGAGGCGAGCGCCGACGACCTGCGTCGGGGTCGCCGTGACTCGCCGGGTCGGCGAGGTGCCGAGGTGTCCTCGAGCCGGCGACCGGCGACGACCGACGCGGGCGCGAGCTCCTCGGCGCCGCCCTGTGGGCCGGCGCCGCGCTCGCCTGGACCGTGGCGATGCTGGTGCCGTGGTTTCGCGCCGGGCGCGCTGTCGCACGTCAGCCCGCTCGAGGTCGGCGGGGCGTTGCGCACCGGCGTGCTCGGCATCCCGGCGGCAGCAGGGTTCGTCGTGCTGCTGCTGCCGTTGGCCCGTGGGTGCTGCTGGCGATGGCGCCCGCCCGCGGCGGCTCCGCGCTCGTCGTACGGCTGGTGCTGTGGCTGCTCTCCACGGCGGCTGCCGGGCTGCTGCTGCTCTGATGGCGTCGGTGTCGGCCGGCACGTACGGCGTGGGCGCGGCGCTGGTCGGCGTGGCGTGCCTGCTCGGAGCGGGGGCGCTGGGCTGCAGCACCGTCCGGACGCCGGCGACCGACTAGGGCGGACTACTCGAACGCGTTGGGCAGCGCGCCGGGGAGCCGGGTGAGGATCTCGCGCGCCTGCGCGGCCACCTTGTGCTCGACGAGCACCTCGTAGCGCGTGGCCACGACCTGGGTCACGGACTGGAAGTCGCGCTGCCCGCGCGTGGCGGCGTAGCCCAGCAGGGCCCACACGATGCCGAAGGCCGCGCCGAAGAGCATGGTCGACAGGATCGTCGCGATCGCGCTCTCCTCGGTGAAGATCGTGAACAGGACGCCGATGAACAGGCCGAGCCACGCGCCGGAGGCGGCACCGCCGAGGGCGACGCGGCTGTTGGTCAGCCGGCCGGTGATCTTCTCGATCCGCTTGAGGTCGGTGCCGACGATGAGGCAGTTCTCGACGGGGAACTCCTCGTCGGAGAGGAAGTCGACGGCCTTCTGCGCGGCGGCGTAGTCGTCGTAGACCGCCAGGGACTGCGGGAACTCCAGGTGCAGGGGTGACATCGGGCTGCGTCGGCCGGACGCGGAGGACATGCTCATGGGTCCAGTCTGCCCGGTCGCTGGTGGGTGGCCCAGTCGTCACCCATATGATCGGTGCCGTGCCCAAGGTCGTCGTGGACGTGATGCCCAAGCCCGAGATCCTCGATCCGCAGGGGAAGGCGGTGCTCGGTGCCCTGCCCCGCTTGGGGTTCAGCGGTGTCACCGAGGTGCGCCAGGGCAAGCGGTTCGAGCTCGAGGTGGCCGGCGAGGTGACCGACGAGGTCCTCGCGCAGGTGCGCGAGATGGCCGAGACCCTGCTGTCCAACCCGGTGATCGAGAACTACGCCGTGCGCGTGCTCGATCCGGAGATCGCCGGATGAGGGTCGGGGTCGTCACCTTCCCCGGGTCGCTCGACGACGCCGACGCGCAGCGCGCGGCCCGGCTCGCCGGGCACGACGTCGTACCGCTCTGGCACGGCGACCACGACCTGCACGGCGTCGACGCCGTCGTGCTGCCCGGCGGGTTCTCCTACGGCGACTACCTGCGCTGCGGGGCGATCTCGCGCTTCTCGCCGGTGATGACCGAGGTCGTCGACGCTGCCGGCAAGGGCCTGCCCGTGCTCGGCATCTGCAACGGCTTCCAGATCCTGTGCGAGTCGCACCTGCTGCCGGGGGCGCTGATCCGCAACGACCACCAGAAGTTCGTGTGCCGTGACCAGCGGCTGCGCATCGAGAACGCCTCGACGCCGTGGACCTCCGCCTACACGCAGGGCCAGGAGGTCACGATCGTGCTGAAGAACGGCGAGGGTGGCTTCGTCGCCGACGCCGAGACCCTCGACCGGCTGGAGGGGGAGGGCCGCGTCGTCGCGCGCTACCTCGACCTCAACCCCAACGGCTCGCTGCGCGACATCGCCGGCATCACCAACGAGCGCGGCAACGTGGTCGGGCTGATGCCGCACCCCGAGCACGCCGTCGAGGAGCTCACCGGTGCCGGCACCGACGGTCTGGGCTTCTTCACGTCGCTGCCGGGCCTGGTCTCGCTCACCGCCTCGACGTTCTCGTGAGCCCGCTGCGGCTCTTCCGCGCGCGTCGCCGTCGCCGAGGCGGTCACCTGGGCCCTGTTGCTGGTCGGGATGTTCCTCAAGTACGTCACCGAGACCACCGACGTCGCCGTCAGCGTCTTCGGGATGCTCCACGGCGTCGTCTTCATCGCCTACTGCCTGACCGCGGTCGTCGTCGCCGTCGACCAGCGCTGGTCGGGCGGTCGCACCGCTCTGGCGCTGCTCGCCGCGATCCCGCCGTTCTTCACCGTGCTCTTCGAGGTCGCTGGCCGAGCGGCGCGGCGCCTTCGCCCCGACGTGGCGGCTGACGTCGGGTGCCCCCGAGGGCGGGCTCGACCGTCCGGTGGCGTGGCTGTTGCGCCACCCGGGTCAGGGCGCGCTCGCGGGCGTCGGCCGCCGTGGCGGTGCTGACCGTGGTGGCTCTGCTGGTCGGTCCGCCGGTCGGGCGGGCTGAGCGGCGTCAGCTCCGCTTGCCGGCCATCAGCTTGCGCCAGGTGGCTGCGTCCGCCACACCGGTCGCTCGGCAGCGCCACCCGTGACTGGTACGTCGTGACCAGGGCGGTCGTCGTCGTGGAGTAGACGCCGTCGATCTTCACGCTGGAGCCGAGGCCGGCCGCGTTCAGCGCGCGCTGCAGCCGCCGTACGTAGTAGCCGGCCGAGCCGACCTTGAGCACGGGCTTCTTGCCGAAGCTCAGCAGGCTCATCCAGTCGCGACGGACCCACAGCGGGTCGGGGGTGTTGCCCATCTTGGCCTGCCAGGCGTTGGCCGCCTTGACCGTCTCCGGGCCGTACTTGCCGTGGAAGGCACCGGCGTAGAGGCCGCGCTCGGACAGGAAGCACTGGAGGGCCTTGACCATCCGCTTCGCCGGCTTGTAGCCCTCCGACGAGGCGCGGAGAGCGGGGTAGTCGCGCGAGGCGACCATCACGCCGCCGCAGTGCTCCTCGCGCGGGGCGACCGAGCCCTCGCCGACGTCGAGGAAGTTGCTGTCGATGTTGATCCGTACGCCGCCGTGCACCTCGTCGTGGCCGCCCTGGTACTGCTTGATGCGACCGCCCGGCCGCCACCCGTCCTCGCGGATGTAGGACGTGGACGTGTTGGCCACGCCGTCCCAGCGGGCGACCCAGATCCGGTCGGGCATCGTGTAGGCCTCGGGGCGCTGGACCCGTGCGTCGTCGAGGACCTTGATCCCGGAGCCGGCGCTGGAGTAGACGCCGGTGACGTAGCCGGCTGCGGAGACCTTGCGGTTCCACGCGGTGAGGAACGACAGGGCCGACTCGCGGCAGTCGGTGTTGGCGGAGTCGAAGCCCTCGAGGTCGTACCAGAGCGTGCTGCCCTCGACGATGCCGAGGGCGCGGGCGTCGGCGAGGGTGCTGTCGGCAGAGGCCTGACCCATCCCGCGGGCCTTGCCGTAGATGCCCTTCTTGCCGGGCTTGGGGCTGATGGTGAAGTCGTCGGCGTAGCGAGGGAAGCGCGGCTGGCAGGAGGCCTGCGGGCCGAGCGTGATCGGCATCAGGCGCCAGCCCTTGCGCAGCTGCTTGCGCACCCAGGTCGGCGTCAGGTTCGGCTGGTCGCGGCAGGCGCGCGAGTCGCCGCTGATGTAGATGCCCACGGCCAGGAAGGGTGAGGTGCGCAGCCAGGTGTTCATCATCGACTGGGTCGGGGTCACGCACTGGTCGAAGCCGTAGCCGGTGAAGTCACCCGGCGTGACGGGGTTGGGTGCGGGGGCGCGCTTCGCGGCCACGCCCACGGTCGCACCGGAGGCCACATCCGCTGCCGGCGGCGTCGCCGTGGAGGTGGCGGCCGGGAGACCGACGGCCAGCAGGGCGCCGAGGGACACCGCGACCGTGCCGGCGCGCAGACCGCGGAGTGGGCGGAGGGGGCGGAGGGGGAAGGACGAGCTCATGTGGCGGAACTCCAGGGGAGGGGGAAGGTGGGCGATTCCGTCTGTCGCCCGGGGCGACGCGTCACCCTAACCTCAGAAGTCACTCCAGTAACAGAGGATCCGCCGAACTACAAGCATGTAGTTCGGCGTGTCGCCCTCCGCGTGTGCGACTTTCCCCCTTCACTCCCTCAGACTCTCGCCCTCCGACCGGGCCGCGTCGACCGCAGCCCGTCCCCGCAGGTGCAGCGCCAGCGCGACGGCGAAGGCGATCGCCGCGAAGCCGGCCGAGGTGAGGAATGCTGCCTGCGCGCCGGGCAGGAACGAGCCCGGGACCGAGCCGGCGGCGTACACCGAGACGATGACGGCCAGACCGATCGCGCCACCGAGCTGCTGGAACGTCTGCAGCAGTCCGGAGGCGGATCCGGCGTGCTCGGGCTCGACGTCGGCCAGGATGAGGACGGTGATCGGCATGAAGGCGAGGCCCGCCGAGAGGCCGTTGAGCAGCATGGCGGCGAAGACGCCGGTCCAGTAGGTGTCGCCGGCCGAGAGCGTGCTCAGCAGGGCGAAGCTCACGGTCAGGCCGGCGGCTCCGGTCATGATCATCCGCGTCGGTCCGAAGCGGGCGAGCAGGCGCGGGGTCACACGGGACATCCCGAAGATGCCGAGGGTCAGTGGGAGGAACGCGAGCCCGGACGCCATCGGGCCGAAGTCGAGCTCGCCCTCGATGAACTGCACGGCCAGGAAGAACATCGAGAGCTGGCCGCCGACGACCAGGGCCATCGAGGCGAGACCGCCGACCCGGCGCGGGTTGCGGAGCAGCTCGGGACGCAGCATGGGGTGCGCGACGCGCAGCTCGGTGCGGGCCAGCAGGGCGATCAGGGCCGCGCCGAGCGCCAGGCCGCCGATGGTGCGCGCCGAGCCCCAGCCGTGCTCGGGAGCGCTGATCAACGAGTAGACGATCGCGACCGCGCCGCCGGTGGCGCTCACGGCTCCGACGACGTCGAAGCGGCCGGGCCGGCGCGGGGTCTCGTCCAGCACCCGGCGGGTCAGGGCGAGCACGACGAGGCCGATCGGCACGTTGATGAAGAGGGTCCAGCGCCACGAGCCGATGTCGGTGAGGAAGCCGCCGAGCAGCAGGCCGATCGACATACCGCCGGACGAGACCGCGCCGAAGAGTGCGAGGGCCCGGTTGCGGGCGGCCGCGTCGGGGGCCGACGGTGGTGAGCAGGGCGAGCACGCCGGGGGCGGCCATGGCGGCGCCGACACCCTGCACGGCGCGGGCGCCGACGAGCATGGCGGGCGACTGGGCGAAGCCGCCGACGAGGGAGGCGAGGGTGAAGACGGCGAGGCCGGCCTCGAACATCCGGCGGCGGCCGAAGACGTCGCCGAGACGTCCGCCGAGGAGGAGCAGCCCGCCGAAGGCGAGGGTGTAGCCGTTGAGCACCCACGACAGCGACGCCGGGCCGAAGCCGAGGTCGTCGTCGATGTGCGGCAGGGCGACGTTGACGACGGTCGCGTCGAGGATGAGCATCAGCTGGGCGACGAGGACCAGGGCGATCCCCGCGGCGGCGCGGCCCGCGTGGGGCGGCAGCTCGGTGGGGAGCGTGATCGGGGTCGGGGGAGTCGGGGGAGTGGAGCGATGGTTCGACGAGGTGATGGTGGGCGAGGACACGGTGTACGTCCTGTTCTGGCGCGAGCGGCCGACGTAGGCTTTACTGGAGAAGCTCTCCGGTTCTCGAAGAACAATACGGAGACAGTCTCCGTTTAGCAAGTGGAAGGATCCGACCCCTCATGCGCGCCGACGCCCAACGCAACCGCGACCGGATCATCGACAGCGCCCGCGAGGTCTTCCGTGAGCAGGGGTACGACGCCTCGCTGGACGAGGTCGCCAAGCGAGCCGGCGTCGGGCCGGGCACGCTCTACCGCCACTTCTCGAGCCGCGAGGTCCTGCTCGACGCGATCATGCAGACGTGGGTCGACCGCGTGACGGAGGCGACCGAGAAGGTCCTCGCCTTCGAGGGCGGTGACCGCGAGCTGCTGATCCAGTGGTTCGAGACCTACGTCGCGCTGATCAGCCTGCACAAGGGCGGTCCGGCCAAGATCACCAGCGCCATGGGCGACCCGGGCTCACCGATCCTGAGCAAGTGCCAGGTGCTGAGCGGGGCCAGCCAGCGCGTCGTCGACCTGCTCGGCGAGCGCGGTGTCCTGCGCGACGGCGTCGACGCCGTACAGATCTGCCGGCTCGTGGGCGGCGTCGCCACGGTCGCCGACAACGCCGCGCTGGACGCGCCCGTCGTACGACCCCTCCTCGAGGTCGTCGCCGACGGACTCCTCGTCCCGGCCTGACCGCGCCGACTCGGCGTCGGGGTGGGCGAGCGCGGCCGGTAGATTGCGGGCGTGCCCGAGCCTCTCGCTGAAGACACGCCCACGCCGGTCCCGGCCGGTCTCGACACCGTCACCGTCGCGGCCTCCGACCCAGGCCGCGAGCAGCCGTGGGCCGACCTCGGCCTCAAGGCCGACGAGTACCAGTCGATCCGCGAGATCCTGGGCCGTCGCCCCACGAGCAGCGAGCTGGCGATGTACTCCGTCATGTGGAGCGAGCACTGCTCCTACAAGTCGACCAAGGTGCACCTCAAGCAGTTCGGCGAGATCCCCCAGGCGACGCCGGTCGGCAAGATGCTCGCGGGCATCGGCGAGAACGCCGGCGTCCTCGACATCGGCCAGGGCTACGCGGTGACGTTCAAGGTCGAGAGCCACAACCACCCGTCGTACGTCGAGCCCTACCAGGGCGCTGCGACCGGCGTCGGCGGCATCGTGCGCGACATCCTCGCCATGGGCGCGCGGCCGGTCGCCGTCATGGACCCGCTCCGCTTCGGCCCGCTCGACGCTCCCGACACCCGCCGGGTGCTGCCCGGGATCGTCGCCGGCGTCGGCGGCTACGGCAACATGCTCGGCCTGCCCAACATCGGCGGCGAGGCCGTCTTCGACGCCACCTACCTCGGCAACCCGCTCGTCAACGCGCTGTGCGTCGGCGTGCTGCGCCACGAGGACCTCCACCTCGCCAAGGCGAGCGGCGCCGGCAACCAGGTCATCCTGTACGGCGCGCGCACCGGCGGCGACGGGATCGGCGGCGTCTCGATCCTGGCCAGCGAGACCTTCGAGGACACCGGCCCGGCCAAGCGGCCCAGCGTGCAGGTCGGCGACCCGTTCATGGAGAAGCTGCTCATCGAGTGCACCCTCGAGCTCTTCGCGGCCGGCATCGTCGCCGGCATCCAGGACCTCGGCGGCGCCGGGCTGTCCTGCGCGACCTCCGAGCTCGCCGAGCGCCGGCGACGGCGGCATGCACGTCGAGCTCGACCGGGTGCCGCTGCGCGACTCCTCGCTCGCGCCCGAGGAGATCCTGATGAGCGAGAGCCAGGAGCGGATGATGGCCGTCGTCGAGCCCGACGACGTGGCTGCGTTCATGACCATCTGCGCGAAGTGGGACGTCGAGGCGGTGGTGATCGGCGAGGTCACCCGGACCCCGAGGGTGAGGTCGGCCGGCTCGAGATCGACTGGCACGGCGAGCGCGTCGTCGACGTCCCGCCGCGCTCGGTCGCCCACGACGGACCGGAGTACTCCCGCCCGTTCGCCCGGCCGGCCTGGCAGGACGCCCTCCAGGCCGACGCCGCGGAGGACCTGCCGCGCCCCGAGACCGCCGAGGAGCTGCGCGAGACCCTGCTGCGCCTCGTCGGCAGCCCCAACCTGTGCGACAAGTCGTGGATCACCGACCAGTACGACCGCTACGTGCGCGGCAACACCGTCCTCTCGCAGCCGTCGGACTCGGGGATGATCCGCGTCGACGAGCAGACCAACCTCGGGGTCGCGGTCTCCACCGACTGCAACGGCCGCTTCGCCAAGCTCGACCCGTACGCCGGTGCCCAGCTCGCGCTGGCCGAGTCCTACCGCAACGTCGCCACCGGCGGCGCCGTGCCGCTGGCGATCTCCGACTGCCTCAACTTCGGCTCGCCCGAGGACCCCGACGTGATGTGGCAGTTCGCCGAGGCCTGCCGCGGCCTCAAGGACGCCTGCCTCGAGCTCGGCATCCCGGTCACCGGCGGCAACGTCAGCCTCTACAACCAGACCGGCGAGACCGCGATCCTGCCCACGCCGGTCGTCGCCGTGCTCGGCGTCATCGAGGACGTCACCCGTCGTACGCCGACCGGCTGGCGCGCGGTCGAGGGCGACGACCCGGGCGAGACCGTCGTGCTGCTCGGCACCACGCGCGAGGAGCTGTCGGGCTCGGAGTGGGCGCACGTCGTGCACGGCCACCTCGGCGGGCTGCCGCCGCGAGGTCGACCTCGCCGCCGAGCGCTCTCTGGCCGAGCTGCTGCACGCCGCCGTCGGGTCTGGTCACGAGCGCCCACGACCTCTCCGACGGCGGGCTCGCGCAGGCGCTGGCCGAGTCGGCGATGCGCCACATGTGCGGCGTGAGCGTCGACCTGATGTCGGTGGTCGAGGACCCGTTCGTCGCGCTCTTCTCCGAGTCGACGGCCCGCTGCCTGGTGACCGTGCCCCACGACGACGTCGACACCCTCATCGAGCTGGCCGCCGACCACGGCGTGCCGGTGACCGAGCTCGGCACCACCGGGGGCGACGTGCTCAAGGTCTCCAGCGACGAGCTGGTCCTCGACGTCAACCTGCTCGAGCTGCGCTCGACATGGATGAAGACCTTGCCGCTCGCGCTGGCATGACGCGTGGTTCGGTCGCGCGCACTGTCGTGCGTGGGACGATTCGCCTCGTGCAACGACGACTGCTCGGCCTGGCTGATGGTCGTGACCGTCG
This sequence comes from uncultured Actinomycetota bacterium, assembly GCA_963750445.1. Lineage (GTDB taxonomy): Bacteria > Actinomycetota > Actinomycetes > Propionibacteriales > Nocardioidaceae > Nocardioides. The sequence continues at coordinate 71,725 of CAVVQR010000016.1, forward strand.
TGAGCGCGGCCGCGCTGGCCGGGTGCACCAGCCGCTCGAGCGACTCCGACGAGAGCGTGCTGTCCACGTGGTACGAGCAGACCGACGAGGCGGTCGCGGCCCAGGGACCGCCGCCGGACCCGGTCGCGGCCCGCACCTGGGCGCTGGCCTGGTGGGCGGCCGACCGCGCCATCGCCGGCCGGGAGGACGGCCCCTTCGTCGATGCCGCCGTGGCGTCGGCCGTGCACGACGTGCTGGTGGCCCTCGTGCCGGAGCGCGAGGACGAGCTGGACGACGCCCTCGACGACGACGCGCGACGAGGCGGGCTCGGCCGCCGGGAGCAAGGCGGCGGCCGAGGTGCTGGCCCTGCGCGCGGACGACGGGCTCGACAGCCGAGTCGGCCGAGGGGGTCGTGACGGTGCCGGCGCCGGCGCCGGGCGTCTGGCGACCCACGCCCCCGGACTTCCAGGAGCCCCGGCAGGCCGGGATGCCCGACGCCACCCCGTTCCTCCTGCAGTCCGCCGACCAGCTCCGCCCCGGGCCGCCACCGCGCGCCTGGCACTCCGCTCTACCGTCGCGACCTCGCCGAGGTCCGCGAGCTCGGCCGCGACGAGGACTCCGCGCGCACGCCCGAGCAGACCGAGGTCGCGCTGTTCTGGGCCGGCTCGGAGCTGGCGGTGCAGGTGCGGTTGGTCCGGGAGGCCATGCAGGCATCGGGACTGTCCACCGCCGAGGGTGCCCGGCTGCTGTCGGCATTCCACCGGATCACCGCCGACGCCGAGATCGCGGCCTTCGACGCGAAGTACACCTACTTCGACTGGCGCCCCATCACAGCGCTCCAGGTCGACGACGACGGCGACCCGAGCACGCCGCAGGATCAGCGACTGGAATCCGCTGATCAGGACACCCGGGCACCCGGACTACCCCAGCGCCCACACCGTGTACGCCGCCGCGGCCGCGGTCGGTCCTGGAGCACTTCCTCGGACCCGCACCCGCACGCCCGCTGGTCGTCGACAGCCGCCAGCTCGGACGACAACCCGCGGACCTACACGACGTGGCAGCAGGCCGTCGACGAGAACGAGGACGCCCGGGTCTGGGCCGGCATCCACTTCCGCACCAGCGACGAGGTCGGCTCGGAGCTCGGACGCCTCGTCGCCGAGTACGGCCTGGGACGGCTGTGACCTGCTGGATGCGATGGGCTCTACGGAGAGTTGCATCGTCCAGGTTCGGGTAGACGTGGCAGCGTGGTGCGATCGTAGGCGGCGGAAAGACGCTGCTCCGCCGCGCCCTGCCGACCCGCTGACTGGAAGAGTTCGATTTAGCGGTCGATGCCGGCGGGGACCTCGAGGTAGTCGCGGTGTCCGACTATTTGGTCGTCCGGCAACGCAGAGACCAGCGCGGTTCGCTGGGGGTCGCTAAGTAGCAGGTCGACGGCGCCGAGGTTCTCTTCGAGGCGAGAGCGTCGACGCGTTCCCGGGATGGGTACGACTCCTTCGCTAATCACCCAAGCCAGCGCGACCTGGGCCACCGATGCGCCGGTTTCAGCGGCGATGGCTTCAACCCGCTGGACCAGGCGCCGGTTGGCTTCGAAAGCGGCGGGTTGGAAGCGCGGGAGCGTGCGCCGGGCGTCGTCGGGATCCAGGTCGTCGAGCGACCGGACGCTGTCGGTGAGGACGCCGCGTCCCAGTGGGGAGAACGCGACCAGACCGATCCCGAGCTCGTCGAGCGCGGCCTTCTCGCCGTTGTGGAGGATGTCGCGGGCGAACAACGACAGCTCGGACTGCACCGCGGCGAGCGGGTGGACGGCGTGCGCGCGTCGGATGGTGGTCTCGGAGGCTTCGGACAGGCCGAGGTGGCGGACCTTGCCCTCGGCGACGAGGTCGGACATGGCGCCAACCGATCTCCTCGATCGGAACGTCGGGGTCGACGCGGTGCAGGTAGTAGAGGTCGATGTGGTCGGTGCCGAGGTGGCGCAGGGAGCGCTCGGCGGCCTTGCGGATGTAGGCCGGAGTCCCGTTACGGCCGTGGACGGTGCCGTCGTCGTCGGTCTCGGCGGAGGCTTTGGTCGCGAGGATCACCTCGTCGCGGCGGTGGCCCAGCGCCTTGGCAATGAGGATCTCGTTGTCGAACGGGCCGTAGGCCTCGGCGGTGTCGATAAACGTGACGCCGAGGTCGACAGCGTGCCGCAGGGTCGCGATCGACTCGCGTTCGTCGCTGGCGCCGTAGAAGGCGCTCATACCCATCGCGCCGAGTCCCATGGCCGGCACGGTCCAGGCCGTCAGCTCAGGTGGATTGCTTCATGGATCTTCACTTCCTCGCTGCCACTATCTCGCGGTAGGTGGCGATCTTGCTGTCGATGGCCATCAAGTGGCCCTGTCGTGCGTTCCATCTCCGCCAGGACCCGCACCCGATGCTGCTCGAGGAGCACCAGCCGTTCGGCCTCATTGCCCGGCACGCGGCTGAGCCGGGCCATCTCACGGATGTTGGCGATCGGCATGCCGGTCTCGCGTAACATCACCAGCCCGGCGATCCAGGCCAGGTCGTTAGTGGCGTAGCGGCGCCGACCTCCGGCGTTGCGTGGCGCGGGGTCGAGAAGCAGCCCTTCGCGCTCGTAGTAGCGCAGCGCCTCGATCCCGACCCCGGTGACGCGCGAGGCCTCGCCGATCGACAAGCCCTCCTCGGGCACCTCCACCGCGACGACGGGGAGCAGAGTGGGTCGCACAGAATCCATGCTGGATTCTGTAGCGCGCTACAGGTCAAGTCCACTGCCGTAGCGGGATCTACGAGGAGATGTCACAACGAGGGTGGGTGCTCGGTCATTGCTGGTGAACGACCACGGAACCCACCTACGGAAGGCATCACCATGAAGATCGTCGTGATCGGCGGCACCGGCCTGATCGGCTCCAAGCTCATCGCCCGGCTCCAGGAGCACGGGCACGAGGGCGTCGCTGCGGCGCCGAACACCGGGGTGAACACCCTGACCGGGGAGGGGCTCGCCGAGGTGCTCGTCGGCGCGGACGTCGTCGTCGACGTCTCGAACTCGCCGTCGTTCGCCGACGACGACGTCCTGGACTTCTTCTCGCGCTCGACGGCCAACCTCCTCGCTGCCGAGAAGGTGGCCGGGGTCGGACACCACGTCGCGCTGTCGATCGTGGGCACCGACCGTCTCCCGGCGAGCGGCTACTTGCGCGCCAAGGTCGCCCAGGAGGAGCTGATCCGCGACGGCGGGGTGCCGTTCTCGATCGTGCACGCGACCCAGTTCTACGAGTTCACCGACGCGATCGCCCAAGCCGCGACCGTCGGCGACGAGGTCCACCTGTCCACGGGCTACTTCCAGCCGATGGCGGCCGACGACGTCGCCGCAGCGCTCGGGCCCGATCGTCGTCGGCGCCCCGCTCGCCGGGATCCAGGAGATCGGCGGACCGGTGAAGGCCCGGATGAGCGACTTCGTCGCTGCGGCCCTGGCCGCCAAGGGCGACCCCCGTACCGTCGTGGCCGACGCGCAGGCGACGTACTTCGGGGCCGTGCTGACCGGCGAGGAGCTCGTCCCCGGACCCGACGCACACCTCGGCGTCACCACCTACGAGGACTGGGCGGCCGCCCAGGCCGCCGCGGCGGGCTGAGCCGTGCTTCCCGACCAGCACCCCGCGCCTCCGTCGCCGAGCTGCATGAGGGACGTCGCCGGCATCGACGCCAGCCTGCGCGCGTCGCGGCAGCAGCCTGCCGACGATCCGTCCGATCCGGAGATCGGCTACTACGCCGCGGAGCTGCGCAACCTCCGGGCCGCCATGCTGCCCCGCACGGATCGGGGCCCAGAGCATCGTGAGGATCGGGGTCATCGGCGCGACCGGGCTCGTCGGGTCCCAGCTGGTCGCGCAGGCCCAGCAACAGGGCCACGAGACCGTCGGCGTCTCACGGAGCCTCGGCCACGACCTTCGCGACCATCGTGACCGGACAGGTCGGCCGGATGGCCTCGGCAGCGACGATCTTGTCGAGGTCCTCACCGGGTGTCGTCGCCGTCATCAACGTCCTGCAGTGTCCGGACCTGGACGAGCGGCCGCCAGCGGAATTCTTCGAGGCGACCACCACCGACTGGCCGAGGCATGCTCGACAGCCACGTGCAGCGGGTCGTGCTGCTCTCGATCATCGGCGTCGACGAGGCGGCGTCCTCACCTGACGCCGACCCTGGTCCGGCCACGACCGAGGGCTACTACCGCGCGAAGTACACCCAGGAGCGGCTGACCCGGGCCAGCGCCGCAGACGTGCACATCGTGCGATCGGCGCCGTTCCACAACTTCGTCGGACAGGTCCTCGGACGAGCGGCCGAGTCGGCGGTCGGCACTGGTCAGCGACATGCCGGTCCAGCCGGTGGAGCTCTCGGCGGTGGCCGACCTCCTGATCGACCTGGCCACCGGTCGACGCGATGAGCCGCTGCTGGAGGTCGCCGGTCCCCGGGTGGAGGGACTCGTCGACCTCGCCCGGGAGTTCTCCGACTACTACTTCGACGACCAGGAGATCCGGTCCGTGCCGGCAAGCAAGGCACTGACCGAGGGTCTGCTGATCCCGGGGCCGGACGCCGTCATCGCCGGACGCTCCTTCCACGAGTGGCTGCACAGCCATGCACGCGGCTGACACCCGCAACCCAGCCCCTGAGGTGCCAGTCGAAGCCATGGATGAACAGAAGCACAATGAGACGGATGAGGACGAGATGAGCTCTTCGGAGGCCGACCAGGCACTGAGCATCTTCGATGACTGCCGGCCACGGATGTTCGGCATCGCCTACCGGATGCTCGGCAGCGTCGTCGAGGCCGAGGACATCGTCCAGGAGGCCTGGCTCCGCTGGCAGCAGACCGACCGGTCGGCGGTCCGCAACCCCGGCGGGTTCCTGACGACGATGACGACCCGCCTCGCGATCAACACCGCGGACTCCGCCCGCATGCGACGCGAGACGTACGTCGGGCCGTGGCTGCCGGAGCCGGTCGACACCAGCGCCGACCCGACGCTGGGCGCCGAGAGCGCCGAGGCCATCGAGGCCGCGGTCCTGGTGCTCCTCGAACGGCTCCCCGCCCGCGAGCGAGCGGCGTACGTGCTGCGTGAGGCCTTCGACTACGACTACGCGACGATCGCCACGATCCTCGAGACGACCGAGACCAACGTCAGGCAGTACGTCAGCCGCGCCAAGAAGCATCTCGCGAGCGAGCGACGCGCGCCGGTCGACGCCGAGCAGGTCCGGGCACTGCTCGAGGCGTTCCTCGTGGCAGCCCGCTCAGGCGACCTCGCCGGCGCTGGAGCGCATCCTCGCCGAGGACGTGGTGAGCGTGTCCGACGGCGCCGGGATGGTCGCCCGGGCCGCCCGCCGCCCGGTCGTCGGCCGCGACAGGGTCGCCCGGTTCGTCGCCGGCTTCGCCGACTTCTTCTGGACGGACACGACGCTGGCATGGCTGACCACCAACGGCGCCCCGTCGGTGCTCATCAGCCAGCACGGGGAACACGTCGCGGTCCTCAGCATCGACGCCTCCGCCGACGGCATCGAGCAGCTGCGCTGGGTCATGGTGCCCGACAAGCTGACCCGGCTGCGGAGCTAGCCGGCCGATCGCCTGGACCGTGAGCACCGGGCCGGGGGGCCACACCGGGAGCATCAACGGTGCGACGACTCCATGCGACATCGTTGGCACCTGAGAACGGAAACGTCCCGGACACCATCAGGTGTCCGGGGACGTCGTCGCAGATCAGCGCGGAGCGCGACTCAGATGTCGTAGTAGAGCTCGAACTCGTGCGGGTGCGGCCGCAGCTGGACCGGGGCGATCTCCTGGGTCCGCTTGAAGTGGATCCACGTCTCGATCAGGTCGTCGGTGAAGACACCGCCGGCCGTCAGGTACTCGTGGTCCGCCTCGAGGGCGTCGAGCACGGCGCCGAGGCTGGTCGGCACCTGGTCGATCTCGGCCATCTCGTCCGGCGGCAGCTCGTAGATGTCCTTGTCGATCGGAGCGGCGGGCTCGATCTTGTTCTGGACACCGTCGAGGCCGGCGAGCATGAGCGCCGCGAAGGCGAGGTAGGGGTTCGCCGACGGGTCGGGGAAGCGGGTCTCGACGCGCTTGGCCTTGGGGTTGGCACCCGTGATCGGGATGCGGACCGAGGCGGAGCGGTTGCGCGAGGAGTAGACCAGCGAGATCGGCGCCTCGTAGCCCGGCACCAGGCGGTGGTAGGAGTTCACCGTCGGGTTGGTGAACGCCAGCAGCGACGGCGCGTGCTTCAGGATGCCGCCGATGTACCAGCGGGCCATGTCGGACAGGCCGGCATAACCGGTCTCGTCGAAGAACAGCGGCTCGCCGTCCTTCCACAGCGACTGGTGCACGTGCATGCCCGAGCCGTTGTCACCGAAGATCGGCTTCGGCATGAAGGTGACCGACTTGCCCTGCTCCCAGGCGGTGTTCTTGATGAGGTACTTGAACTTCATCACGTCGTCCGCGGCCTTGAGCAGCGTGTCGAAGCGGTAGTTGATCTCCGCCTGGCCGGCGGTGCCGACCTCGTGGTGGGCCCGCTCGACGAGGAGGCCGCTGGCCTCGAGGTTCTTGACCATGTCGGCGCGCAGGTCGCTGTAGTGGTCGTAGGGCTCGACGGGGAAGTAGCCGCCCTTGAGGCGGGTCTTGTAGCCGAGGTTGTCGTCGCCCTCCTTGCCGGAGTTCCACCAGCCCTCGACGGAGTCGATGTGGTAGAAGCCCTCGTTGACGCCGGTGCTGTAACGCACGCTGTCGAAGATGTAGAACTCGGCCTCGGGGGCGAAGAAGGCGGTGTCCGCGATGCCGGTCGAGTCGAGGTAGGCCAGCGCCTTGCGGGCGACGTTGCGCGGGTCGCGGCTGTAGGCCTCACCGGTGATCGGGTCGTGGATGAAGAAGTTGACGTTGAGCGTCTTGGACTTGCGGAACGGGTCGAGGTAGGCCGTCGTCGGGTCCGGGAACAGCGACATGTCGGACTCGTTGATCGCCTGGAAGCCGCGGATCGAGGAGCCGTCGAAGCCGAGGCCGTCATCGAAGACGCTCTGGTCGAAGGACGACGCCGGCACGGTGAAGTGCTGCATGATCCCCGGCAGGTCGCAGAAGCGGACGTCGATCATCTCGACGCCCTCGTCCTTGATGAACTTGAGCAGCTCATCGGATGTGTTGAACATTCGGTCCTCCTTGACGGCGGCCAGCGCGCGTCGAAGTTGCAGCGTCACGGAACGGGGCCTCGTTGCACCGTGCCGCTCACGCTAGGGGGGAGCAGTTTCTAGACCGTATCCCGTTTGTTTCGGGCGTGTTACAAGCGACCGGCTGCTGGAGCCCCTTCCGGGCCTGCCTAGGCTTGGCACGTGACCAGCGCTGTAACACCGGACCTCCAGCCGGCCACCTGGGGTCGGCGGATCCTGGCCCTGTTCGTCGACTGGGTGGCCTGCCTGGCCGTGGTCGAGGGCCTCGTCGCCGCCGGGATCCTCGCGAGCAACCCCAACGGCGTGGGCACGTTGGCGCTCTTCGTGATCGAGTCCACGCTCTTCACGGCGTTCACCGGGGCGTCGTTCGGCAAGCTCGCCACCCGGATCCGGGTCGTACGCCATGACGGCTCGGGCAGGCCGGTGTCGCTGCTCCAGGCGCTGGTGCGCTCCGTGCTCGTCGCGCTGCTCGTGCCGCCGCTGCTCACCTTCGACGGCCGCGGGCTGCACGACATGGCCGCGGGGACGCGGACGATCTCGATCTGACCGGGGTCTCGTGACGGTCGCTGGGCGACCTCCTCGACCACCGGGGGCCGGCGATCTCGACCAGCGGGGGGGTCAGCGGCCGCGCTGCTGCGAGCGCATGCCCTTCATCGAGGTGGGGACCGGGCCCTTGGGCAGCGGGAGCTTGCCGCGCTGGGCGTCGAGCGCCTTGAGCCGCTGGAGGATGTCGGTCATCTCGGCGGGCTTGACCGCGCGGCCCAGCTTCTGGACGTGGCGCACGAGCTTGGGCAGCGGCACCTCGCCGTCGCCGCGGCCGCAGACGATCTCGTGGATCGGCACCTCGGAGGCGACGCGCTCGTGCTTGCGACGCTCGTTGACCATCAGCTGCTTGACCCGGGCGTGGCTCGAGCCCTCACCGACCAGGACGATCCCGGGAGGACCGACGACGCGGTGCACGACGTCCTGCTGCTTGGTGAAGCCGACGACCGGGTCGACCTTCCAGCCACGGCGCAGCATCTGGAGCGCTCCGGCGGCGGCCGCGGGCTGGCCCTCCATCTGGGTGTAGGCCGCCCGCTGGGCGCGCCGGCCGAAGACCAGCAGCGCGCACAGGATGCCGATCATCACGCCGCCGACGATCGAGATGATCAGCGAGACGGTGCCGGTGCCCGGCACCAGCGACATGAGGCCGAAGCCGACTGCGGCGCCCACCACGAAGACGCCCAGGATGATCCAGCCGATGCGCGGGTCGCTCCGCTTGGCCATCGTGTAGGTCTGCATGATCTGCCCACGGCGCGAGGTCGGCGTGGAGGCTGGGGTCGACATGTCGGTGGCCTTGTCCAGTGGTGGTGACGTGGAGGTGGTGCGGGTCAGGCGATCGCGGCGGCGCGCGCGTCCATGGCCTGACCGTACAGCCGACCGGCGCGGTAGGACGAGCGGACGAGCGGGCCGGAGAGGGCGCCGGCGAAGCCGATCTCGTCGGCCTCGGCCTTGAGCTCGACGAACTCCTCGGGCTTGACCCAGCGCTCGACGGGGTGGTGCCGCGGGGAGGGGCGGAGGTACTGCGTGATGGTGATCAGCTCGCAGCCCGCCTCGTGGAGGTCGCGCAGGGCCTGGCTGACCTCGTCGCGGGTCTCGCCCATGCCGAGGATCAGGTTGGACTTGGTGACCAGGCCGAAGTCGCGGGCCTGGGTGATCACGTCGAGCGAGCGGTCGTAGCGGAAGGCCGGACGGATCCGCTTGAAGATCCGCGGCACGGTCTCGACGTTGTGGGCCAGCACCTCGGGACGGCTCTCGAAGACCTCGGTGAGGAGGTCCGGCTTGCCGTTGAAGTCGGGGATCAGGTTCTCGACACCGGTGCCGGGGTTGAGCTCGTGGATGGCGCGCACGGTCTCGGCGTAGAGCCAGGCACCGCCGTCGGGGAGGTCGTCGCGCGCGACGCCGGTGATGGTGGCGTACTTCAGCTCCATCTTCTGCACCGACTCGGCCACGCGGCGCGGCTCGTCACGGTCGAGCGGCTGCGGCTTGCCGGTGTCGATCTGGCAGAAGTCGCAGCGTCGCGTGCACTGGTCGCCGCCGATGAGGAACGTGGCCTCGCGGTCCTCCCAGCACTCGAAGATGTTGGGGCAGCCGGCGGACTGGCAGACCGTGTGCAGGCCCTCGCCCTTCACCAGCTCCTGGAGGGCGGTGTATTCGGGGCCCATCCTGGCTTTGGTCTTGATCCACTCCGGCTTCTTCTCGATCGGCGTCTCCGCGTTGCGGATCTCCAGTCGGAGAAGCTTGCGTCCTTCGGGTGCGGGAGCGGTCGTCACGTGCCTCACTCTACGACGGCGTGTCGGCCGTCCCAACTCAGGTGCGGCAGAGCGCGGGCCCCGGCGACCCGTGTCAGAGCAGGAGGTCGGGTGTGATCGGCAACCGGCGGATCCGCCGTCCGGTCGCGTGGAACACCGCGTTGCCGATCGCGGCCGCGACACCGCACAGGCCGACCTCGCCCACGCCCTTGACCCCGACCGGGTTGAGCCGGTCGGGACCTCCGACGAACTCGACCTCGAGGTCGGGGACGTCGGCGTTGACGGCCATCAGGTAGTCGGCCATGTGCGCGTTGGTGATGCGGCCCGTCTGGGGACCCGCGTGCAGGTCGGTGACGGTGTGCTCCAGCAGTGCGTGCCCGATGCCGCCGACGGCGCCGCCCACGACCTGGCTGCGAGCCGTCCGCTCGTTGAGCACCTGGCCGCAGTCGATGACGGACACCAGGCGCTCGACGCGCACGAGTCCGAGGTCGGCATCCACGCGCACCTTGGCGAACTTCGCCCCGAAGGCGCCCGACGGCGACATCCCCAGCTCGGCGGGGTCGGGCTGGTCGGCCGTGGCCTCCGCAGCGACCTCGTCGCGGTCACCGACCGCGGCGGACAGGGCCGAGCGGTCCTGCGGGCCGGAGAGGCCGAGGTCGTCGAGGACTGCCGTGACGGCCAGGGCCACCGCGTTGGAGATCGCCGTCGCCAACCCGGATCCGCCGGCCGGGGGAGAGGCGGGCAGCGAGCTGTCGCCGAGCACGACCTCGACGTCGGCCAGGTCCAGTCCCAGGCGCTCCGCGGCCACCTGCGTGACCACGGTGTAGGTGCCGGTGCCGATGTCCATCGCGGCGCAGTGCACCGCCGCTGTCCCGTCGCGACGTACGACGACGCGCACCGTGCACGGCTGCTGGAAGTAGAAGAACGAGACGGCCGCCATGCCGTAGCCGATCAGCTGGTCGCCCTCGCGCATCGAGCGCGGGGCGGGATCGCGGTCGTCCCAGCCGATGATCTCGGCGCCACGGCGCAGGCACTGGTCCAGCGCCTTGCTCGACCACGGCAGGTCGTCCTGGTCGGGATTGGTCACGGCGTCGTTGCGCAGCCGCAGCTCGACCGGGTCGAGGCCCAGCTCCACGGCGAGCTCGTCGAGCGCCGTCTCCAGCGCGAAGTTGCCCTGCGCCTCACCGGGGGCCCGCATCGAGCCGGGGGGTGAGATGTGCAGCCGCACCTGGTCGACGTCGGCGCGCAGGTGCTCGACGGCGTAGCCCTGTCGCGTGCCGGAGACGACGTTCTCGGGGTTGTCGTCGTCGACCGCCACCGGGATGGTCGCGGTGTGCTCGACCGCGGTGAGCGTGCCGTCGCGCCGCGCGCCGAGCCGCACGCGCTGGACGGTCTCGGGCCGGTGCCCCACGCCGGTGAACATCTGCGGCCGGCTGAGCACCACGCGCACGGGCTGGCCGACGACCTTCGCGGCCATCGCCGCCGCGTGGATGTAGGGCCACGGCCGCAGACCGGAGCCGAAGCCGCCGCCGAGGTAGGGACACTCGACCCGGACGTCCTCGCGCGGGATGCCCCACGCCTCGGCGAGGCAGTCGGCGGTGTTGAACGGCCACTGGGTGGTCGCCCACATGTGGAGGGACTCCCCGTCCCACTCCGCACACGCGGAGAAGAGGCCGAGCGGGTTGTTGGTGTTGTCGCCGGTGACGTAGTCGGCCTCGACCACCACGTCGGCCTCGGCCAGCCCGCGCTCCAGGTCCCCGCGCAGGCTGTCCGCCCCGGCCGGGTCGTCCTCCTCGCGGGCGGCCCGGGGGTCGTTGAGGTCGACGACCGGCTCCGCGACGTCGTAGGTCACGTGCAGCAGCGTCGCGGCGTGCAGCGCCTCCTCCCGGGTCTGGGCGACGACCATGGCGACGTAGTCCCCGTGGAAGCGGACCGTGGCGTCCTGGAACGGCGGCAGCGGGGCGCGCTCGTCGGCCGAGGCCTCGTTGGGCCGGACGACGGCGGGTGCGTCGTGGTGGGACAGCACCGCCACCACGCCGGGCGCGGCGAGCGCGTCGCTCTTGTCGACCAGGGAGATCTCGCCGGAGGCGATCGTGGCGCCGACGAGCACGCCCACCAGGGCGTCGCGGGGCGCGAGGTCGTCGGCGTAGGGCACCGCGCCGGTGACCTTCAGGGGGCCGTCGACCCGGGTGACCCCTGCGCCGATGACGGGGGTGCCGGTGGTGGGTGCATCTGTCGTGGTGGTCATGCGGTCACCTCCGTGACGTCGCGGAGCTGGCGGACGAGGGTGCGACGGGCGAGCTCCGGCTTGAACGCGGTGCCGGGCACGGTGAAGGCGTCGGCGAGCTCGGCCGCCGCTGCCTCCTCGAACAACGCGAGTGACGGGGCCTTGCCGAGGAGCACCTCCTCGGCCTGCGTGGCCCGCCACGGGACGGAGCCCACTCCGCCCAGCGCGATGGACACGTGCGCCAGGACGCCGTCCTCGATCCGGGCCACGACCGCGGCCGACGTCAGCGCGAACTCGTACGACGCCCGGTCGCGCACCTTGAGGTAGCCCGACCGGGCGTCCGGCACCGGTATCTCCAGGTGGGTGACCAGCTCGCCGGACCGCAGGACGTTGTCGCGGGTGGGGTCGTCGTCGGCGCGGACGTGCAGGTCGGCGACCCGGACCGTCCGCGTCCCGTCCGGGCCGTGGAGCCGGACGCGCGCGTCGAGCGCGACCAGCGCGACGGCGAGGTCGGAGGCGTGCAGGGCGATGCAGCCGGCGTCGACCCCGAGGACGGCGTGGGTGCGGGCGGTGCCCTCGATCGCGGCGCAGCCGCTGCCCGGCACCCGCTTGTTGCACTGGGTGACGGCCGGGTCGCGGAAGTAGCGGCACCGGGTGCGCTGCAGGACGTTGCCCCCGACCGTGGCCATCGTGCGCAGCTGCGGCGAGGCCGCGAGCAGCAGCGAGTCGCGCAGCACCGCGCACCGCGTGACCTCCGGGTGCCGGGCCAGGTCGGCCATCGTCACTGCCGCGCCGACGAGCAGGACTCCGTCGGCGAGCTCCACCTCGGTGAGGGGGAGCCGGCTGATGTCCACCAGCGTGCCGGGTGACCACACGCCGTCGCGCATCAGGTCGAGCTGGGTGGTCCCGCCCGCGATGAAGACCGTGTCGTCCGGCCCCTGCACGGCACGGGAGACGGCATCCGTCGTGATCGCGGCGCTGGCGGCCGCCACGTCGTCGACGCGCGTGTAGGTGAAGGGGTGCATGTCAGGCCTCCTGTGCGCTGCGGGCGGAGAGGACGGCGTCGACGATGCGGGGATAGGCACCGCACCGGCAGAGGTTGCCGCTCATCAGCTCGCGCACGTCGTCCCGCGACTCCCAGCCGTCCTCGTCGAGCAGGGCGACCGCAGACATCACCTGTCCCGCGGTGCAGGCGCCGCACTGGAAGGCGTCGCACTCGATGAAGGCCTGCTGCACGGGGTGGAGCGCGTCGGCGGTGCCGATGCCCTCCACGGTCGTGACCTCCCGGCCGTCGACCTGCGCCGCGAGGGTGAGGCACGACAGCACCCGCTTCCCGTCGAGGTGGACCGTGCAGGCACCGCAGGCGCCCTGGTCGCATCCCTTCTGGGTGCCGGTGAGGCCGAGGGTGTCGCGCAGCAGGTCGAGCAGGGAGCGACGCGTGTCCACCTCCACCGCGTGGGCATCGCCGTTGACGGTCACGTTCACAGGGAGCCGACTCATCCCACCAGCCAAGCAGAGCCCCCCGGCGGGACGCCTCACCCCTCGGCGCGGGGCAGGTCAGCGACCGGGCGTGACGAGCTGGATGCGAGGGCCGTGGGCGGGCTCGGGACGCGCGTCGTAGTCGGGCGTCGCGACGTAGGGCTCCCAGGCGAGGTAGGTCGACAGGTGCGCGCGGACGCTCGGCAGCACGTCGTGGACGGTGACGTCGCGCCCCAGCTCCTGCGACAGCGAGGTCACCCCAGCGTCGTCGATGCCACAGGCGACGAACCGGTCGTACCAGCCGAGGTCGACGTCGCAGTTGAGGGAGAACCCGTGCATGGTGACGCCGCGGGCGACGCGGATGCCGATGGCGGCGATCTTGCGCTCCGGGCCGCGCTCGTCGGCGCGGAGCCAGACACCGCTGCGGCCGGGGATGCGGGCGGTGGTGACCCCGAAGTCGGCGCAGACCGCGATCAGCGCCTCCTCGACCCGGCGGACGTAGTCGACGACCTTGACGTGGTCGGGCAGCCGCACGATCGGGATAGCCGACCAGCTGGCCGGGGCCGTGGAAGGTGATCTTGCCGCCGCGGTCGACGTCGATGACCGGCGCGCCGCCCGGGTCGAGCGGGCGCTCGTGCGCGTCGGTGCGCTTGCCGGCGGTGAAGACCGGCGGGTGCTCGAGGAGCAGCACGGTGTCGGGGCGGGTGCCGCCGGAGACCGCCTCGTGCACGCCGCGCTGGACGTCCCAGGCGGTGAGGTAGTCGACGGCGTCGTCGCCGAGACCGGCGATCTCGTAGTCCAGCGGGTGCTCCTGCGGCATGGGTCGAGCCTACGCCGACCGTCCCGTCCGTCGGGCCTGTGGATGAGCACCGACGGCGCCGGCCGGGATCGGCGAGGGTGGCGGGGTGGATCCTCGTCGCCTGCTCCCCGTCCTCGCGGCCGTCGCCTGCGCCTGCGTGGTGGCGACCCTGATCGTCACTCTCGCGCGTCCCGACCCCGAGGGGTCTCGTCGCGAGTCGTCAGGGCCCGTCGCCCCCGATGCTGGGCAGCGCGGACCGGCCTCGATCCTGGCCGACTGGGACGCGCAGCGCGCTCGGGCGTGGGCCGAGGGCGATGTCGAGGCGTTGGAGGCGTTGTACGTCGACGGCTCCCGCAGCGGATCGGCCGACGTGGGGCTGCTGCGCGACTACCGCCGCCGCGGGCTCACCGTGGAGGCGCTGACCACGCAGGTCCTCGCCCTGCACGTGGTCGAGCGGAGTGCGGAGCGGCTGGTCCTGCTGGTGACGGACCGGGTCGTGGGCGGACGGGCGGTCGGCGGTGCGACGCCGGTCGCACTGCCCGCGGACCGGGCGTCCACCCGTCGGGTCGTGCTGGTGCGTGCGGGGGAGAGGTGGCGGGTGGCCGAGGCGCGCGATCAGGCCAGTGCGGCGGCCAGCACCTCGCGGACGTCCTCGTCCTCGAAGTCGTAGCCGGCCCGCTCGAGGGCGGCGGGGCGGGCGTTGACCGACCCGAGCAGCTCGGGTGCCATGTCGCCGGCAGCGACCTTGAGCAGGGCCGAGGGCACGGCGAGGAACGCCTTGCGGTGCACGGCGGCCGCGAGGGCCTGGGTGAACTCGGCGTTGGTCGGCGGCCGCGGGCAGCACAGGTTGAAGGCCCCGGACAGGTCGCGCGACCCGATCAGGAAGGTCACCGCGCCGACCCAGTCGCGCAGCGAGATCATCGGCATGTACTGCTCGCCCGAGCCGAGACGCGCGCCGCCACCGGCCTGGAACAGCAGGCGCAGCTGCTTGAGCGGCGGGGAGGTCCGGTCCATCACGGGTGCGGTGCGCAGCAGGCAGACCCGGGCGCCGGCCTGGTGCGCGGCGTCGGTCGCGTCGGCCCACTCGCGGGCGACCCGGGTGAGGAACGCGTCGCCGATGCTGTCGGAGTCCTCGGTGAGCGTCGCGCTGCCGTGGTCGCCGTAGTAGCTGATGCCGTTGCCGGCGAGGAACGCGGCAGGGCGCTCGCTGGAGGCGATCGTCTCGGCGAGCAGTCGGGTGGTCGAGATCCTGGAGTCCAGGACCTCCTTGGCCCACGTGGCCGAGTGCGGGTTGCCGGCGATGCTCGCGCCGGCGAGGTTGACCACGGCCTCCGCCCGCTGCACGACCGCGGCATCGACGGTGCCGGTGCTCGGGTCCCACTGCGACTCGTGCGGTGATGTGGGTGCACGGCGGACGAGGGCGGTCACCTCGTGCCCGTGCACCCGTAGGTGGTCGGACAGGTGGGTGCCGAGGAAGCCCGAGGCACCGGCGATGACGACACGCATGCCACCACCCAACCATGCGGCCCAAGGGCACCGTCCGGCGTCAGCCGGCCAGGTGCGCCCAGCGGGCCGAGAGCTCGTGCCACGGTCCGTGGTCGACCACGCGTCCGGAGTCGAGCACCACGACCGTGTCGGCCTGGGCCAGCGCCGCCGCCTTGCTGGTGGCGCCGATCACCGTGGCACCACGCTCGCGCAGCGCCTGCCACAGCTCGACCTCGGTCGCGGCGTCGAGCGCCGAGGAGACGTCGTCGGCGAGGAGCACGTCGGCATCGGTCGCGAGGGCCCGGGCCAGCGCGAGACGCTGCACCTGACCACCGGAGAGGCGTACGCCGCGGTGGCCGACGAGGGCGTCGGGCCCACCCGCCTCGGACACGTCGCGCCCCATGCGCGCTGCCTCGAGGGCCGGCACGACAGGTCGCTGGGGGTGGTCGAGCCCGACGTTGCCCATGAACGAGCCCGACAGGACGCGCGGCACCTGGGCCACGTGCGCGACCCGGGCAGGTCGCAGGACGGTCTGGGGATCGGTGACCGGCTGGTCGTTCCAGCGGATCTCGCCCGTGCTGGTCACGAGTCCGGCGAGGGCGCTCAGCAGGCTGGACTTGCCCGAGCCGACCTGGCCCAGCAGGAGGACCAGCTCGCCGGCACCGACCTCGAGGTCGACGCCCTGCACGCCGAGGGTGCCGTCGTCGTGCACGGCGTAGACGTCGCGGAGCTCGAGGGTGCGGAGCGGGTCGTGCTCGGGGGTGGCCGGGTCCGGGCCGGTGCCGCGGATCAGGTCGACGCCCGGCGGGAGGTCCATCAGGTCGCCACCACCCGCGAGTCGGCTGGTGGCGTTCATCCAGGCGCGCACTCCCGGGGCCTCGGTCACGACGGAGCCGGCGACGCGGCCGAACCAGTCGAAGCCGCTCACCGCGTTGGCGACGAGCAGGGCGGTCGCGAGCCCCCACTGGCCGCTGAGCAGGCCGCCCCAGGCCGCGACGACGCCGAGCTGCACCATGACGACCGGCACGCCGTCGAGCAGCGCCTGCACGCGGTGCTCGCGGACAGCGGCGTCGACCCGTCCGCCGTCGACCTCGCGCAGGTGCTGGTGCACCTGCGGAGTGGCGGCGGCGAGCTTGACGGTGCGGACCGACTCGAGCGCGGAGACGAGGTTCTGCCCGAAGCGGGCGCGGGCGGTGGATGCGGCGGCGGCCGAACGGCCGGCCACGCGGCGGCCGAGGGTCGAGGCGAGGGCGGAGACCACCATGACGGTGATCAGGACGGCCCCGGCGAGCCAGGTCTGCGCGATGAGGGCGGTCATCGCCGCCACCACCAGGCCGTTGACGAAGTCCACCCAGCGGTCGGTGTAGCGCGCCAGCCGATCGGCGTCCATGGTGCGCGCGACGACCTCGCCCGGCGGCGTCCGGACGAGTCGTCGCTGGGACGTCTGGCCGTGCAGGACCGAGGCACGGACTCGCAGCCGGACCTCGACCCACCAGTGGGGGTAGGTGCGGAAGGCCTGCGCGAGCAGGAACGGCGCGACCACCAGCGACACGACCAGAGCGAGGACCAGCCATCCCGGACGCTCGCCCTGCTGGAGGTCGGTGATGATGTGGCCCCAGATCCATCCGGTCGCTGCGCCGAACGCGCCAGTGAGCGAGGCCAGCAGGAACAGGAACGCGCCCAGCAGGCCCCACTGGGGCTGGATGCTGACTGTGTGGAGGACCTGCCGGGTGAGGCTCGGCGTGGGTGCGAGCTCGGGCGGCGGCGGGGGAGTCGTGCTGCGGCGCACCGAGCCGATCACCGAGTCGTCGTGGTGGTGCTCCTCGACGACGGCCTCGTGGGCAGCGGCCTCGAGGAGCCGGCGGAACGGGCCCTCCTCGGCGGCGACGCCGTGGCGGGGACCTTGCTGGACGACGCGGCCGGACTCGAGCACGGCCACCTGCTCGGCGCGCTCGGTCGTCGACAGCCGGTGGGCGACGAGGATGCCGGTGCGCCCGGAGATGAGTCGGTCGGCGGCACGCACGACACGGGCCTCCGTGACCGGGTCCATCCGGGCGGTGGCCTCGTCGAGGACGACGACGCTCACGTCGCGGACCAGCAGGCGGGCGAAGGCGACGAGCTGCTCCTCCCCGGCGGAAAGACTGGTGCCGCCGGGACCGAGGACGGTGTCGAGGCCCTCGGGCAGGGCCGCGACCCAGTCGGTGAGGCCGAGCTCGGCGACCGCCGCCTCGACCTTCGCGCGGGGCACGTCGTCGAAGAGCGTGATGTTGTCGGCGAGGCTGCCGGCCAGGACCTCGGTGCGTTGGGTGACCACGCCCACCGCCGACCGCAGTTGCTGGAGGTCGAGGTCGAGGACGTCGATCCCACCGAGGAAGACCGTGCCGCGAGGCGGCTCGACGGCCCGGGAGAGCAGCGACGCCAGCGTCGACTTGCCCGACCCCGTGCGCCCGACGAGGGCGCAGGTGTGACCGGCGGTGAGGAGGAGGTCGACGTCACGCAGGGCGAAGTTGCCCGTGCCGTAGGTGAACTCGAGGTGGCGGAACTCGACGTCGAGGGGACCGTCGGGGACCGCTCGACCACCCGTCGGCTCGGCGGGCGAGGCCATCATCGAGCGCAGCCGCAGGACGGCCCCGAAGCCCTCCTGGAGGTCGGGCAGGTGACGGGCGAGCATGTCGACGCCGCCGACGAACATCGTCGTGACGAGGAAGAGCGTGACGAGACGGGCCGTCGACAGGTCGCCGGAGAGGACGAGCGCGACGCCGACCACACCCACCGCGGCCAGGGCGCCGTGGAGGAGCCCGCCGCTGCGGCGGGTGATCCGCGCCTCGACCGCGAGCACGACGTCGAGGGTGCGGTGGACGATGGCGGCGAGCTGGGCGTTGCGGCGCAGCACGTGGGCCTGGCCGAGCGACGTGCGGAGGTCGTCGCGCGCGGCGACTCCTTCCTCGGTGGAGGCAGCGTGGTCGGTCCAGGCGGCCTCCTCGATCACCTTCGTCTGCGCGACCTGCGGCAGGAGGCGTCGTACGACGAGGTAGGCGGCGGCCGCGGTGATCGGGAACAGGAACGTCGCGGGCCACCACGTGAAGCTCGCGACCACCCACAGCGGGCCGGAGGCGAGGAAGGTGCGCGCGGCCTGCCACACGCCCCACCGCATCAGCTGGCCGACCTCCCAGGTGTCGTCGTCGATGCGGTCGAGGACCTCGCCCACTGCCTGCTCGGAGAGCTCCGCGAGCGGCTGGGCCATCGCGGCGTCGAGCAGGTCGGAGCGCAGCTGGCCCTCGGCACGGTCGCAGATCGTGGCCCAGATGGTCTTGGCGGCGGTGTCGATGATCGCGCCGCCGACCACGCAGAGGCCCAGCAGGAGGAGCAGGGTCTCGGTCGGGCCCTCGGCGAGCCGGCCGGCCACCAGCGAGCCGAGCGAGGCGGCGATCGCGCCGACGAGCGACATCGAGAAGCAGAGGTAGGTCAGCGGGCGGCGGACCCGGTGCCAGTCGACCGGGACCCGGCCCGGGATCGGGTCGGGTGAGTCAGAGGTGGGTCCCGCGGAGGTGTGCGCGGTCAGGTCTGTGGCTGTCACGGTGCCTTCAGGCTAGGTCGTGGCACCGACATCGTGCCCCCGGTTTTCCGTGAGGCCCGGTCGCCGGTAGTCCGCATCAGCAAGCACGTCGACACGCCGCGTGGACGTGCTTCCTGATAGCGGACCCATGATGCAGACCGGGGCTGGGATGGCAGACGCCCCGCCGCAACGGCGGACGGGGCGTCGTACGAGCGGCTTGCTGGCTGAGTCGGCTCAGATCTCGAACTGGCCGGACTCGAGGCGCTTCTTGACCTCCTGGAGGAAGCGGCCGGCGTCGGCGCCGTCCACCAGGCGGTGGTCGTAGGTCAGCGACACGTAGACCATGTGGCGCACCGCGATCGTCTCGCCCAGGTTGGGGTCGTCGATCACGACGGGACGCTTCACGACGGCACCCGGGCCGAGGATCGCGACCTGCGGCTTGTTGATGATCGGGGTGTCGAACAGGGCCCCGAAGCTGCCGAGGTTGGTGATCGTGAAGGTGCCACCGGAGAGCTCGTCGGGCGTGACCTTGTTGGTGCGGGTCCGCTCGGCGACATCGGCGATCTTCTTGGCCAGACCGGCGATCGAGAGGTCACCGGCCTCCTTGACGACGGGCGTCAGCAGCCCCTTCTCGGTGTCCACGGCGAACGCGATGTTCTCGCGGTCGAAGTAGGTCACCTCGCCCTTCTCGGCATCGATCGCCGCGTTGAGCTTGGGGTGCAGCTTGAGCGCGTCGACCGCGGCCTTGGCGAAGAACGGCAGGTAGGTCAGCTTCACGCCCTCGCGGGCCAGGAAGTCGGCCTTGGCGGCCTCACGCATGCGAGCGATCGCGGTGACGTCGACCTCCATGACCTGGGTCAGCTGGGCGGCCTCCTGGAGCGACTCGACCATCCGCTTGGCGATCACCTTGCGCAGCCGCGAGAGCGGCTCGGTGGTGCCCCGCAACGGCGACGCCGCAGGCGCGCTCGGCGCGGCAGCGGCCGGCGCAGCGCCGGGGGCCGCGGCAGCAGCGGGCGCTGCGGCTGCCGGAGCGGCCGCGGCCTGGGCAGCAGCGGCTGCGTCGAGGACGTCCTGCTTGCGGATCCGGCCACCGACGCCGGTGCCCGTCAGCGAACCGAGGTCCACGCCGTGCTGGTCGGCCATCTTGCGCACCAGCGGGGTGACGTAGGCCGTCTGGTCGCGGCCGCCCTCGCTGGCGGCCGGGGCTGGCCGGGGCTGGGCGGCAGCGCGGGGCAGCAGGGGCTGCGGGAGCAGCAGCGGCGGCAGGGCGCCTGCCGGAGCGGCCGGAGCGGCGAGCGGCCGGTGCTTCCTGCTTCGGCTCTTCCTGGGGCTCCGGCTCGGCGGCGGGCTCCGGCTCCGGCTCCGCCTCCGGCTCGGGCTCCGGCTCGGCAGCCGGCTCGGGCTCCGGCTCGGACTGGGCGGGAGCGGCGTCGCCGGACCCGATGATGGCCAGCTCGGCACCGACCTCGACGGTCTCGTCCTCCTCGGCCTTGATCTCCAGCAGCGTGCCGGCGACGGGGGAGGGGATCTCGGTGTCGACCTTGTCGGTGGAGACCTCGAGCAGCGGCTCGTCGACGGCGACCTCGTCGCCGACCTTCTTGAGCCAGCGGGTGACGGTGCCCTCGGTGACGGACTCGCCGAGCGCGGGGAGGGTCACGGCCGTACCGCCACCGCCACCGCCGCTGCCACCACTGCCACTGTCGGAGGAACCGCTCGAGGCCGCCTCGGCGGCGGGCTCCTCCTGGGCCGGGGCGTCGTCCTTCTCGGACTCGGGGGTCTCGTCGCCGGCCGGCAGGCTGCCGGTCTCCTCGGCGATCTGCTCCTCCTGCTCGGCCTTCTTCTCCGACTCGCCGTCGTCGACGGGCTGGGCCTCGGGCTCTGCGGTGTCGGACGCGTCACCGGAGGACTCGCCCTCCTCGCCGATCACGCCGAGCACCGCGCCGACCTCGACGGTGTCGTCCTCGTTGGCCTTGATCTCCAGCAGGGTGCCGGCCACGGGGGAGGGGATCTCGGTGTCGACCTTGTCGGTGGAGACCTCCAGCAGCGGCTCGTCGACGGCGACCGTGTCACCGACCTGCTTGAGCCAGCGCGTGACGGTGCCCTCGGTGACGGACTCGCCGAGGGCGGGGAGAGTGACTTCGGAGGCCATGAATGTTCCTTCGCTCGCAGGTGGTGGGGTGGGGTCAGGAGTGTGCGTGGAGCGGCTTGCCGGCGAGGGCCAGGTGGGCCTCGCCGAGCGCTTCGTTCTGGGTGGGGTGGGCGTGCACGAGCGGCGCGACGTCGTCGGCGTGTGCCTCCCAGTTGTAGATCAGCTGCGCCTCGCCGATGAGCTCGCCGACCCGATCGCCCACCATGTGGACGCCGAGCACCGGGCCGTCGGTCAGGCCGACGAGCTTGACGAACCCCTGGGTCTGCAGGATCTGGCTCTTGCCGTTGCCGCCGAGGTCGTAGGTGACGGTGGTGACCGCGTCGCCGTGCAGCTCGCGCGCCGTCGCCTCGTCGAGGCCGACCGAGGCGATCTCGGGGTGGGAGTACGTCACCCGCGGGATGCCGGCGTCGTCGACCGGGTGGGGCTCGAGGCCGGCGATCTCCTCGGCGACGAAGATGCCCTGCTGGAAGCCGCGGTGGGCGAGCTGGAGCCCGGGGACGATGTCACCGACGGCGTAGACGCCCTCGACGTTGGTGCGGCAGCGCTCGTCTGCGAGCACGAAGCCACGGTCCATCGCGACGCCCTGCTCGGCGTAGCCCAGACCGTCGGTCGACGGGCCGCGACCGACCGCCACGAGCATCATCTCGGCCTCGACGACGCTCTGCTCGCCGTTGGCGCCCTCGACCGTGACGGCGACGCCGGTGTCGGAGGTCGTGACGCTCTGGAAGCGCGTGCCGGTGAGGAAGTTGATCTTGCGCTTGCGGAAGGCACGCTCGAGCGCCTTGGAGGACGCCTCGTCCTCGGCGGCCACGAGCCGCGGGAGGGCCTCGATGATGGTGACGTCGGCGCCGAAGGACTTCCAGACGCTGGCGAACTCGCAACCGATGACGCCGCCGCCGAGCACGATCACGGAGGCGGGGACGCGGTCGAGCCGCAGGGCGTGCTCGGAGGTGAGGACCTTCTCGCCGTCGACCTCGAGGCCCGGCAGGCTCTTGCTGTAGGAGCCGGAGGCGAGCACCACGCTGCCGGCCGTGTAGGCCGTGCCGTCCACGGTGACCTCGTGCGGGCCGGTCAGGGTGCCGGTGCCCTCGATGACGGTGATGCCGCGCGACTTGATCAGGCCGGTGAGGCCCTTGAACAGCCGGTCGACGACCTTGTCCTTGTAGGCGTTGACGCCCGGCATGTCGATGCCGTCGAGCGTGGCGCTGACGCCGAACTGGCCGGCCTCGCGCGCCGAGTCGGCGACCTCTGCGGCGTGGAGGAGGGCCTTCGTCGGGATGCAGCCCACGTGGAGGCAGGTGCCGCCGAGGTTGCCCTTCTCGACCAGCCCGACCTTCAGTCCGAGCTGCGCCGCTCGCAGGGCACAGGCGTAACCGCCCGAACCAGCCCCGAGGACGAGTACGTCGTACTCACCGTCCGCCACAGATGTCCCTCCACCACTTCGACTCGCTCACCGACCTTGGGCGCATCCATCTTTGCACTCTTCGTGAGGCTGTCCACACCGGGTCATCGCGTCGGGTCGGGGCGAACGGTGGGCGAGATGTGGGCACTCCCGGCAGAATGTCGGCCATGGGTATGTTCGATCGATTCCGGCGCAAGGGGCGCACCAGTGGTCCGGCGCAGGATGCCACGCGCACCGGGTCCACCCGCGTCCGCGCATCCGACGGCGAGGACGTACGCCACCTCGAGAACTTCGTCACGACGCGACAGGGCGTCGAGGGCTTCGTGGAGCCGCGCACCGCGGTCAGCGACGTGACGATCCTGCTGGTCGCGCACGACGGCGAGTGGACGCGGCGCCGGGTGCCCAGCGTGAAGTGGGCCCACGACTTCGCCAACCGCCACCGCGTGCCGTCCTACGACGCCGCGGTCGTGGGCGTGCCGCAGCGGATGCGCGACTACAACCGGCGCAAGAAGGCCGGGGGCATCTAGCCCTCGTCACTCACCGGCGAGGGACAGCGCCCGGGCGAGCTCGACGAGCGTGGTGACGCCGAAGCCGGTCGCCCCCGAGGGGACGTGGCCGTAGGGGCCGCCGGTGTTCATCTCCTTGCCGGCGATGTCGAGGTGCGCCCACGGCAGCCCGCTGGTGAACTCGCGCAGGAACGCGGCGGCGTAGAGCCCGCCGCCCCAGCGCACCCAGTCGTGCTGGAGCAGGTCGGCGACCTTGGAGCTGCCGATCCGCTCGGACATCTCCTCGGGGATCGGCATCCGCCAGTGCTGCTCACCGGCGGCGGCGCCGGCCGCGAGGACGATCGGGACCTGGTCGTCGGTGCCCATCACGGCACCGACCTTGTCGCCGAGCGCGAGCTGCATGTGACCGGTGAGGGTGGCGATGTCGACCAGGACGTCGGGCTCCTCGCCGACCGCCAGCGAGAGCGCGTCGCCCAGGAGCATCCGGCCCTCGGCGTCGGTGTTGGCGATCTCGACCGTCGTGCCGTTGTGCATGGTGATCACGTCGCCGGGGCGGGTCGAGGTGGCCGAGACCATGTTCTCGGCCATCGGCGCGAAGGTGGTCACCTTGATCGGCAGGCCGAGCCGCGCGATGGCGAGGGTGGCCGTCACGACGCTGGCCGCGCCGGCCATGTCGCCCTTCATGTTGACCATGCTCGACGACGGCTTGATGGTGAGCCCGCCGGAGTCGAAGGTGACGCCCTTGCCGACCAGCGCGAGGTGCGCGACCGCGTTCTTGGGCGCCCAGGTCAGCTTGACCAGGCGGGACGGTGCGACGGAGGAGTCGCCGACGCTGAGGATGCCGCCGCAACCCATCTCGGCCAGCTGCTCGTGGTCGAAGACCTCGATCGCGACCTTCGGGGCGCCCCGGCCCTTGGTGACCTCCTTGTGCGCGGCGCTCACCAGGTCGGCGAGCAGCGGGGGAGTGCAGTCCTGGGGCGGGGTGTTGACCCAGTCGCGGCACAGGGCCACGGCGTCGGCCAGGATCTCCCCGCGCTCGAGGGCGGCGGTCGCCTCGGTGCGGCGGGCGATGGCGCTGAGGACCACGACGTCGGTGGGTTCGGTGGACTCCTTCTTGCCCGACTTGTAGGCGGTGAAGGTGTAGCCACCCAGGCGGTGTCCCTCGACCACTGCCTCGATCAGCTCGGGCGTCTCGCTCGGCAGGGCCAGCGCGACCGAGGCCGCGTTGGCGACGCTGCGGGCCGCGACGCCCGCGGCACGACGTACGGCGATGGGGTCGGTCGGGTCCTCGCCGAGGCCGACGAAGACCAGCAGCGGTGCGTTGACCTCGTCGCGGGTGGGGGCCTTGACCGCCTCGCCGGCCTTGCCGGTGACACCCATCGTGGAGAGGAACGCACCCAGCCGGCGGCCGTAGGCCCGGCTGACGTCCTCGGCGGCGTCACACAGCCGTGGACCCTTCGGGCCCGCCACGACTCCCACGACGACGGCGTCGGCACGGGTCTTGGCGGGGCTGGCACTGCGCAAGGAGTACGAGGTCACCCGCGCATGCTAGGCGAGCGCCGGGGGAGCGGGCCCACCTCACCTGCTGAGGTAGGTTTCCGCGCATGGCCGCAACGCTCAAGCAGTCGCCCCTCCATGACCGTCACGAGGCCCTCGGAGCGAAGTTCGCCGAGTTCGGCGGATGGTCCATGCCCCTCGAGTACCCGACCGGTGTCGTGAAGGAGCACACGGCCGTCCGCGAGTCCGTCGGCATCTTCGACGTCAGCCACCTCGGCAAGGCCATGGTGTCGGGCCCGCAGGCCGTCCACTTCGTCAACGCGACCCTCTCCAACGACCTCGACAAGATCCGTCCGGGCAAGGCGCAGTACACGCTCTGCCTCGACGAGTCGGGCGGCATCGTCGACGACCTGATCGCCTACTGGCACGACGACGAGCACGTGCTCCTGATCCCCAACGCGGCCAACACCGCCGAGGTCGTCCGTCGGATGCAGGCCGAGGCGCCCGAGGGCGTCAAGGTCGTCGACCACCACGAGGACTACGCCGTGCTGGCGGTCCAGGGGACGCGCTCCGACGACGTGCTGCGCAAGGTCGGCCTGCCGACCGGTCACGAGTACATGTCGTTCGTCGAGGCACCCTTCGAGTCGGCGAGCTTCGACGGCGACGGCCTGGGTGTCGTCGTGTGCCGCACCGGCTACACCGGCGAGCGTGGTTACGAGCTCGTCGTCGCCAACTCGGCCGCCGGTGACCTCTGGGACGCGTTGATGGCGGCCGGCGAGGACTACGACATCGCGGCGTGCGGCCTCGGCTCGCGCGACACCCTCCGCACCGAGATGGGCTACCCGCTCCACGGCCAGGACATCAGCCTCGCCACCAACCCGGTCGAGGCCGGGCTGTCGTGGGCGGTCGGCTGGAAGAAGGACACCTACTGGGGCCGCGATGCGGTCACCAAGGTCAAGGAGGAGGGGCCGAAGCGCCGGTTGCGCGGGCTCGTCGCGGTCGGTCGCGGCATCCCGCGCCCCGGGATGGGCGTGACCCTCACCCAGGACGTACCCCTCGCGGACATCACCTCGGGCACCTTCTCCCCGACGCTGAAGAAGGGCATCGGCCTCGCGCTGATCCCGACGATGGTCGCCGAGGACGCCGAGGTCGGCGTCGACGTCCGCGGCCGGCGCGAGATCTTCCAGCTCGTGAAGCCGCCGTTCGTCGACCCGTCGGTCAAGGAGTCCTGACGTGCTGCCCGGCCAGCCCTCGACCTTCCGCACGCCGTCCGCCTCGGAGCGGCCGTGGTGGTGGCGCCTCGAGGACGCCTCCGGTGAGCCGGTCGACGTCGACGCGTACGCCGACCAGAGGTTCTCCACGCAGGGCGACGCCGAGTCGTGGGTCGGGGAGATCTGGGCCGAGCTGGCCGAGCACGGCGTGGCCGCAGTGACGCTCTTCGAGGTCGAGCGCCAGGTCTACGGCCCGATGTCGCTCAGCGCCTAGGCACGTCGCGGGGCATCCGTCGGCCCCGACTGCTCCGAAGGACTGGTCGAGAGAGTCGGCTGGACGGTGGTGGAGATGGTGGTGGGGATGGCGGGTCACTCCGACTTCACGCGCTATGTCGACGCCCGGTGGGCGGACCTCGTCGGCGGCCTCGAGGACGAGGGCGTCCCGGCCGACGACGCCCGGCTGGCCGTGGCCGAGACCCTGCTCGCGAGCCGACGTGGCTGGTCGCGCCGGGTCCGCGACGAGCAGATCGACGTCGTCCTGTGGGCCGAGGTCCGTGAGCGCGTCGCGCTGGCCGCCAGGCCCGGCACGACGGCACCCCACGGCGTACGTCCCTTCGACGCACGCGACACCCCGGACGAGTGGTTCGCCAGGGCCGAGGCGCTGCGCGGTGAGCGGCGTCGGCGCAACCTGAAGCGCGGAGCTGCCGGGGTGCTGGTGCTCGCGGTGCTCGCGACCGGATGGCAGTGGTGGGCCTCGAGGCCCCCCGACGCCGAGGTGCGTGAGGAGGCGAACCAGCTGCCCGTCGTCTGGTACGCCCAGGGCGAGCTCCACCTCGACGAGGTGGTGGTCACGCTGCCCGGCATCGAGGAGTTCGCCGCAGCCGGGCCCGAGGTCGTCGCCCGGCTCCGCTCGGGCACGGTGGTGCGCGTGACCGCCGACGGCGAGGTGGAGGCCGCCGATGCCACGGACGCCCTGGACGACCCGCCCGAGGCACCGAGGTTCATCGCCTTCACGCAGTACGACAACGTCGTCCAGAGCGCGCCCGTGCCCGGCGGCGGCTGGGCCTACCTGCTCGACTCCTCGCGCCGCAGCGTCGCCCAGGACGCCCTGCGCCAGTCCGAGACGGGTCGCCGGGCGCTGGTGGTGTGCACCTCGGAGTCCGTCTGCGAGGAGCCTGTCACGATCGTCGGCGCGGACGGCTCGATCCGACTGAGGTGAACGGCGGCTCCGCAGCCGCACACGTGTCCGACATGTCGCCCTCGATCCGGGCGACGCAGGGCCAGATCTCGGACACGTGTGTCGACCCGTAGGGTCGCGTCCCGTGGCTGAAACGTTGTGGACGGATGTGGCCGAGGCCTACGCGCGCAGCTTCGCCGGCCTGTGCGCCGGTTCGGTGCCGACCATGGTCGCGGGTCTGCCCAGCGGCGGCCGGTTGCTGGACGTCGGCTGCGGCACCGGGGCTCTGGTGCTCGCCGCACGCGAGGCCGGGGTCGAAACCGTCGCCGTCGAGCCCGACCCCGACATGGCGGAGCTGGCCGAGTCGCTGCTCGGGGTCGACGTGACCGTCGCCGGGCTGCCCGACCTGCCGTTCGCCGACGACGGCTTCGACGCGGTGACGGCCAACTTCGTGCTCAACCACGTCGACGACCCGCGGGCCGGAGCCCGCGAGCTGGCCCGGGTCGCCGCGCCCGGCGGGGTCGTCCGGGCGACGATCTGGGGGAGCACCCCGCCCCCGCAGGCGGTGATGTGGAACGGCTTGCTCGACCGGGTGGGCGCGGAGAGGCCGCCGTCGCCGCGACTGCCTGCGGACCGTGACTTCGAGCGCTCGCCGCACGGGCTGGCCGGCCTCCTGGTCGAGGCCGGCCTCGCCGTGACCGACGCGACGACGCTGTCCTGGCAGTGGCGCGCCACGCCCGCCGACCTGTGGGCGGGCCTCACCTCGATCGGCAACTTCGGCGTCCTCTGGCGGGTCCAGTCCGACGACGTGCAAGGCCGCCTGCGGACGGCGTACGACGACCTGGCCGAGCCGTGGCGCGACGGCGACGGGTTCGCCTTCGACGTCGAGTGCGTGTCGGTCGAGGCGCGGGTGCCGAGGTCGTAGAGTCGTCCCGTGCGCGCCTACCTCGACCTGCTCCAGCGGATCCTCGACGAGGGCGTGGAGAAGACCGACCGGACCGGGACCGGCACGCTGAGCGTCTTCGGCCACCAGATGCGCTTCGACCTGGCCGAGGGCTTCCCGCTGGTGACGACCAAGAAGGTGCACACGCGCTCCGTCTTCGGTGAGCTGCTGTGGTTCCTGCGCGGCGACACCAACGTGAAGTGGCTCCAGGACCGGGGCATCACGATCTGGGACGAGTGGGCCGACGACAACGGCGACCTCGGGCCGGTCTACGGCTACCAGTGGCGCTCCTGGCCGACGCCCGACGGTCGCCACGTCGACCAGGTCGCGCGGCTCGTCGAGGGCATCCGCACGAATCCCGACTCGCGTCGTCACATCGTCTCGGCCTGGAACGTCGCCGACGTCGACGACATGGCGCTGCCGCCGTGCCACACGATGTTCCAGTTCTACGTCGCGCCCGCCGAGGACGGGCCCGGCAAGCTCAGCTGCCAGCTCTACCAACGCTCCGCCGACACGTTCCTGGGCGTGCCCTTCAACATCGCGTCCTACGCCCTGCTGACCCACATGGTCGCCCAGGTCACCGGCCTCGAGGTCGGCGACTTCGTGCACTCGATCGGCGACGCGCACCTCTACACCAACCACGTCGACCAGGCGCGGCTCCAGCTGACCCGGGAGCCCCGGTCGCTGCCGACGCTCGTGCTCAACCCGGACATCACCGAGATCGACGGCTTCGACCTCGAGGACATCGCCGTCGAGGGCTACGACCCGCACCCGGGCATCAAGGCGCCCATTGCTGTCTGAGGTGGCGGTGTGACCGGACTTCGCCCCGACCAGCGGGTCGTGCTCGTCGCCGCCCACGCCCGCAACCGGGTGATCGGCAACGGCGGCGACATCCCGTGGCACCTGCCGCACGACTTCGCCCACTTCAAGCGCGAGACGCTGGGTCACACGCTGGTGATGGGACGGCGTACGTGGGACTCGATCGGGCGCCCGCTGCCCGGCCGGGCCACGATCGTGGTCACGCGCGACGAGTCGTTCGATCCCGGCTTCGAAGGCGTGCTGGTCGCGCACTCGCTCGACGCGGCCTTCGCGCTGGCGGCCGAGCTGCCCGGTGACGTGATGGTGGCGGGCGGCGGCGAGATCTACGCGCTCGCCCTGCCCTACGCCACGCACCAGGTGCTGACCGAGGTCGACCTCGAGCCGGAGGGCGACGCGTTCTACCCGGACTACGCCGTCGACGAGTGGGCAGAGGTACGCCGCGACACCGGGGAGGGCTGCCAGTGGGTGTGGCTCGAGCGGATGGACCCCGCCGCGTGAAGCTCTCCGTCGACGAGACCTCGGGCGTGCCGCCCTTCGAGCAGGTGCGCGAGGGCATCCGCTCGCAGGTCGACGACGGCACCCTGGCGCCCGGTTTCCGGCTGCCGCCCGTGCGCACCCTCGCCGCGTCGCTGGACCTGGCGGCCAACACGGTCGCCCGCGCCTACAAGGAGCTCGAGGCACTGGGTGTCGTCGAGACCCGCGGTCGTGCCGGGACGTTCGTCGCCGGACGCGGGGTGGAGCGGTCGGTCCGCTCCGCTGCCGCCGACTACGTCTCGTCGGTGCGGTCGCTCGGCCTCTCGGACGACGACGCGCTCGACGCCGTACGCCGGGCGCTGCGCGGGTGACGGGGCCGTGACCCGGCTGGTGCTGCTCAACGGCGCTCCCGGTGTCGGGAAGTCGACGCTGGCCCGGCGCTGGGCGGCTGAGCATCCCGGCACGCTGGTCTGCGACATCGACCTGCTCCGGACCTGGGTGGGCGGCTGGCGCTCCTCCTTCGTCGAGGTGGGAGCCGCGATCCGCCCGGCGGCCCAGGCACTCATCGGCGCCTACCTCTCCTCCGGCGACGTGGTGCTGCCGCAGCTGATCGCCAACGAGGTCGAGCTCGACTCCTTCGCCTCCGTGGCCACCTCCGCGGGCGCATCGTTCGCGCACGTCGTGCTCCGCGACTCGGCCGGCAGTCCGGGACAGCGGTTCCGCCGGCGGACCGGTGACGACCCCTGGCACGCCGAGGTGCAGCAGCTGGTCGCCGAGGCTGGCGGCGACGCCGTGCTCGATGACTACGCCCGCAGGCTCGACGCGCTCGTGGCCGCCCGGCCCTCGACGCTGGTGGTCGACTCGGTGGAGGGCGACGAGGACGGCACGTACGCCGCGCTGGTGGCCGCACTCGGCTGAGGCCGGCCGCTGGGTGGCCGGGCACTCCGGTGGTTGAGGAGTGACGAAGTCGCGTCACGAAACCCCTGAGCCTGGGCGCTGGGCCGGTGTGGGTCTCGTGACAGGCGCCAGGGCGCCTTCCTCGACCACCGGGGCGCGGGCGCCTTCCTCGACCATCGGCGGGCGCCAGGGCGCCTTCCTCGACCATCGGGTGGCGCGGGAATGATCCGGGTGCCTCGTCCGTTGGACCGGACAGCTGGTTCCGTATCAGACCCCCGGGCCTCAACCTTCGCCGCTACGAGCGGCCTTCTGCCGAGAGGCGGCTGACGGGCCAGCGAGCAGCATCGCGAAGCCACCCGCCGGGTAAGCCCCGGTCAGGGTGGCTTCGTGCTGTCCGGTCCGTCCGTGGCAGGGTCGAGGTCATGGAGCCGGTCAGCGACAAGCACATCGTCGTGGCGGCCGTCGTCCTGGTCCGCGACGGGTGCGTGCTGACCGTGCGCAAGCGCGGCACCCAGCGGTTCATGCTGGTGGGCGGCAAGCTCGAGCCGGGGGAGTCCGCCCGCGAGGCCGCCCTGCGCGAGACGCTCGAGGAGGTGGGGCTCCACATCGAGTCGGCCACGCTCCTGGGCGAGTTCCTCTCCGAGGCCGCCAACGAGCCCGGTCACACGCTGCACTCGACGGTGTTCTGGGTCGAGTCCGACGCCGACCCGGTGGCCTCTGCGGAGATCGCCGAGGTCCGCTGGACCCCGCTCGAGGACCACCCGGACGACCTCGCCCCGATGCTCGAATTCCACGTGCTTCCTGTGATCCGCATCATGTTTACCGTTCAATGACTTAGCGACACCGCTCTGTGGCCAATAAGAGAACGAACGGTCGGTTTCATGGTTCCTGTCCACCCGGGACCTCGAAATCACTTGCTAGGAAACCGTCTCCGTGTCCGTTCCGTCGTCACGCTCAGCCCTCGCCGCTCGCGCCCTCGTCGTCGCCGCGCTGGCCGCATCGAGCCTCGGTGCGGCCACGTCCGCGCAGGCCGGCACCGTGGACGACCTCCTCTGCGCCGTCACGCCCCTGACCACGCCGGTGCCCCTGGTCGACGCCGTGGCCGCGGGGGTCAGCTCGGCGGTGGTGCGCTCGGCGAACGACCTCTCCGTCGAGCAGTGGCACCACATGGTCGAGGACGACACCACCTGGCTCGACCCGTGCGCCAAGGTCTACGTCGTCGACGAGGCAGCCCCCGCCGGCCAGCAGGTCGTCGCCGACGCGACCCCGGCCCAGGTGCCGAACGACGTCTTCGACCTCTCCTCCCGGCCGGGCTCCAACCGCACGATCTACCTCGACTTCGACGGTGCCACCTACACCGGCACCCGGTGGAAGAACGGCCAGGAGATCGTCTCTCCCGCCTACTCCATCGACTCCGACCCTGCGACGTTCAACGAGACCGAGCGTGCGCAGATCTACCTGGCCTGGCAGGTCGTGTCCGAGGACTTCGCCCCCTTCGACGTCAACGTGACGACCCGCCTCCCGGCACCCTCGGCCCTGACGCGCACGAACGCCGCGGACCAGACCTACGGCATGCCCGTCGTGATCACCCCGACCAACTCGGTGGCCACCGGCTGCAGCTGCGGCGGACTGGCCTACGTCGGTGCCTTCGGCAACGTCAAGGCCAACGACGCCCAACCGACCTGGATCTTCACCCAGGGCTCGGGCACCGGCGGCTACAACATGGGTCAGGTGATCAGCCACGAGGTGGGCCACACCTTCGGCCTCAGCCACGACGGCACCAGCCAGACCTCCTACTACGCCGGCGCCAAGGGCTGGGCCCCGATCATGGGCTCCTCCTACAGCCAGCGGGCCTCCCACTGGTCGAGCGGCGACTACGCCGACGCCAACAACCCCGAGGACGACGTGGCGATCATCGCCAGGAACGCCCCGGTGCTCGCCGACGACCACGCCGGCATCCAGGGCAACGCCACCCAGGTCACCGTGGGCAGCTCGACCGAGGGCACCATCACCTCGCGCACCGACACCGACGCGTTCACCTTCACCGCGAGCGGTGACGTCACCCTGACGGTGGCCGGGCCGGCCGGCTACTCGAACCTCGACGTGCAGGCCACCCTCTACAACTCGGTCGGCACCAAGGTGGCCACGATCGACCCGGTCGCCGACGTGGCGTCCGACGAGTCCATGTCGGCCACCTGGTCCGCCGAGCTCCCGAGCCCGGCAGCGAGCTACACGGTGGTCGTCGACGGCGTGGGCACCGGTGACCCGAAGGTTGCGGGCCGCTACACCGACTACGGCTCGATCGGTGCGTACACCCTGTCGATCGTCACCGGCCTGGCCCCCGCGCCCCCCGTCGCGACCGTGACGACGCCGCGACGCCCACGACGACCACCCACTCCGTGGGCTCGCCGTCCACGACGACGGGCTCGGGGGCCGACGCACGGCCGCAGCTCTCCTTCGTGACCACCAAGCTGCCCACCGCCCGCGTCGGCAAGAAGTACCGCGCGCAGATCCGGTTCTCCGGTCCGGTGTCCGAGGCCCGGGTCGACTGGCGCCTGCCGCAGGGGCTGAAGTGGCGCGTCGCCGGCAACCGCATCGTGATCACCGGCAAGGTCGCCACGAGGACGAAGAGCCGTTTTGCGACGATCCTGTCCGGCCAGGACATGTCCCTGCGCCAGCAGTTCCGCCTGATCGTGCGCTAGTTGTCGCCGGGCCGGCCGAAGAGCGCCAGCTCGCGGCCCCAGCCGTCGATCATGTCGATGGTGCGGGTGTGCCCGCGGCCCGTGTCGTAGGCCGCGCACGCGTCGCGGACCAGCCAGAAGGTCTCCCGGACCGCGGAGACGTCGCCGTCGAGCGAGCGCCGGACGAGACCGAGCAGGACGTCGGCGGGCCAGCCGTCGACCGGGTGCGTGCGCAGCTCCCAGGGCAGGTACTTGTTGTAGGGGCGGACCCGCCCGGCGATCGCGAAGACCACGTCGAGCAGCCACGGCACGGACTCGGCGGCATCGAGCCGGGCCTCGAGCGCCCGACCGTCGCGGTCGTTCTTGAGCGCCCGGTAGGCGAAGTTGACCCACCCGTCGAGGCGGTCGTGCTCGATCAGCACCCCGTCGGCCTCCTCCGGCGACAGCGTGGCCTGGCGGTGCACGGCACGCGCGAGCTCGCCGCCGGTGCGGTCGAGCAGCACGGGTGCCCAGGCATAGGACCAGCGGTACCACCAGTGCTCGGTGCCGAAGGGCGCGATGGTGACGGTCTCGGACCACGAGTCGACGATCTCGTCGAGGTCGGGGGACTTGTCCGTGTGGCGACCGGCGGCGGCCTCGTCGGTCAGCACGACGATCACGTCGAGGTCGGAGTGCTCGGTGGCGCAGTCGCGCGCCGCCGACCCGCTGAGCACGAGGCCGAGCAGGTGGTCGCCGTGAGCGGCGTCGTTGCGCTCGCCGAGGGCGGTGATCGCCTCCTCCTGGGCGGGGGTCAGCCACGCGGGCAGGACGAGGTCGGGCACTTACTTCTCCTTGGGCGGGAGGCCCCGCACGTAGGCGGCACCGCGGTCGACCCACAGCTGCAGCTGCTCGTCGTCGGTCAGCGCCTCGGCGGAGACCAGCAGCCAGCCTGCCATCGGAGCACCGCGCATCTCCATCGGATTGACCGACTCGCCGTCGACCCACTCCTCGCACTGCGCGGGGTCGGCGCGCACCATCAACGAGCCCGAGCTGCCTGCGGCCACCGCCATGTGGCCGTCGAGCATGAAGCCGAGGCCGCCGAACATCTTCCTCGACGTCAACCCCGGCTCGCCGTCGAGCAGGTCGTGGATCCGTCGTGCGAGCACCTCGTCGTAGGCCATCCCCCCAGCATGCCCCAGAGCACGGACACCGCGATGTGGCTCGGCGCTGACGACTCGGGGGAGCGGGAGCGATAACCTTGGGCCATGAGTGTCGACGTCCCGTTCGGCCGCCTGCTCACGGCGATGGCCACCGCGTTCCACGAGGACGGTTCCGTCGACCTCGACGGCACCGCGAGGATCGCGGCCCACCTGGTCGACCACGGCAACGACGGAGTCGTCGTCAGCGGCACGACGGGGGAGAGCCCCACGACGTCGGTCGCCGAGGACGGCGACATCCTGCGCGCGGTGCAGGACGCGGTCGGCGACCGCGCCACCGTGATCGCGGGCGTCGGCACCAACGCCACGGCGCACTCGGTCGAGCTGGCCCGGCAGGCCGAGAAGGTCGGCGTCGACGGCGTCCTGCTCGTCAGCCCCTACTACAACAAGCCCGGCCAGGTCGGCCTGCGCCACCACTTCTCCACCGTGGCCGAGGCGACCGACCTCCCGGTGATGCTCTACGACGTCCCCGGCCGCACCGCCTCGCTGATCGAGCTCGACACCTACGAGGCGATGCGCCGCTACGACCACGTCTTCTCCGTCAAGGAGGCCTCCGGTCTCCTCTCGCGCACCGCGCAGCTGGTCGACCTGGGCTACGCGGTCTACTCCGGCGACGACGAGGCCACGCTGGGCTACCTCGCCTACGGCGGAGTCGGCCTGGTCTCCGTGGTCGCGCACGCCGCCGGCGACCAGCTCGCCGCGATGATCGACGCCTGGGTGCGGGGCGACCACGCCGAGGCGCTGCGCATCCACACCTCCCTGCTACCGGCATTCAGTGCCGTGATGGGTGTCTCCAACTACGGAGCCACCACCGCCAAGGCAGCCCTGGAGCTGCTCGGCGTGCTCGACAACCGCCGCGTCCGCGGCCCGCTGGTCGCCCTGGCCGACGACGAGGTCGCGGCGCTGCGCGCCGGCCTCGCCTCCGCCGGCGTCCTGTGAGACCCACCTTTCCGACGAACCGAGGAACCCCTTGAGCCATCCCCACCCTGACCTGAGTGCGCCCGCCCCCCTCGCGGCAGGAGGCCTGCGGGTCATCCCGCTCGGCGGGCTCGGCGAGGTCGGGCGCAACATGACCGTGTTCGAGTACGACGGCAGGTTGCTGCTCGTCGACTGCGGCGTGCTGTTCCCCGAGGACCACCACCCCGGTGTCGACCTGATCCTCCCCGACTTCGAGCCGATCCGGGACCGCCTCGACGCCGTCGAGGCACTGGTCCTGACCCACGGCCACGAGGACCACATCGGCGCGACCCCCTACCTCCTGCGCGAGCGGGGCGACATCCCGCTGGTGGGCTCCAAGCTCACCCTCGCGCTGCTCGGCTCCAAGCTGCGCGAGCACCGGCTCAAGGAGACGGTGCACTACGAGGTCGCCGAGGGCCAGACGATCACCTTCGGTCCGTTCGTGCTCGAGTTCGTCGCGGTCAACCACTCCATCCCCGACGCCCTCGCGGTCGTGATCCGCACCGGCGCGGGCGTGGTGCTGCACACCGGTGACTTCAAGATGGACCAGCTGCCGCTCGACGGCCGGATCACCGACCTCAACGAGTTCGCCCGGCTGGGCGACGAGGGTGTCGACCTGTTCCTCACCGACTCCACCAACGCCGAGGTGCCGGGCTTCACCACGTCCGAGAAGGACATCTCCCCGGTCCTGGACCGGGTCTTCGCCAAGAGCGACCAGCGCATCATCGTCGCCTGCTTCGCCTCCCACGTGCACCGCGTCCAGCAGGTGCTCGACGCGGCCGCCGCCCACGGACGCAAGGTCGGCTACGTCGGCCGCTCGATGGTGCGCAACATGGCGATCGCCCAGGAGCTCGGCTACCTGACGGTGCCGCCGGGCGTGA
Source organism: uncultured Actinomycetota bacterium (assembly GCA_963750445.1). Taxonomy (GTDB): domain Bacteria; phylum Actinomycetota; class Actinomycetes; order Propionibacteriales; family Nocardioidaceae; genus Nocardioides. Next base: position 107,517 of record CAVVQR010000016.1, read on the forward strand.
TGGTCGAGGCCAAGGAGCTCGCCGACCTGCCGCCGCACAAGCAGGTGCTGGTCTCGACCGGCTCGCAGGGCGAGCCGATGTCCGCGCTGAGCCGGATCGCCCAGCGCAGCCACTCCTTCGTGCACCTCGAGGAGGGCGACACCGTCGTCCTCGCCAGCTCGCTCATCCCCGGCAACGAGAACGCCGTCTACCGCGTGATCAACGGCCTCGCGCGCCTCGGCGCCAACGTCGTGCACAAGGGCAACGCGCTGGTGCACGTCTCCGGCCACGCCAGCGCCGGCGAGCTCCTCTACTGCTACAACATCGTCAAGCCGCGCAACGTGATGCCGGTCCACGGCGAGATCCGCCACATGCGGGCCAACGCCGACCTGGCCCGCGCCACGGGCGTCGAGAACGTCGTGCTGGCCGAGGACGGCGTCGTCGTCGACCTCGTCGACGGGGTCGCGAAGATCGTCGGCAAGGTCGAGGTGGGCTACGTCTTCGTCGACGGCACGACCATCGGCGACATCTCCGAGGCCTCGATGAAGGACCGTCGGATCCTCGGCGAGGAGGGCTTCCTGTCGGTGATCGTGGTCGTCGACTCGGTGACCGGCAAGGTCGTCTCGGGCCCGGAGATCCACGCCAGGGGCTTCGCGGAGGACGAGAACACCTTCGAGGAGATCCGCCAGCCGATCATCGATGCGATCAACGCGGCGATCTCGGACGGCGCCCACGACTCCTACCAGCTCCAGCAGACCATCCGCCGTGTCGTGGGCCGCTGGGTCAACCGCGCGCACCGCCGCCGGCCGATGATCGTTCCGGTCGTGATCGAGGCCTGACGGTCCTAGACTCGACGCAGGAGCTCGATCGTTCGCTGGACCCGGGGGAGGTGGGCATGCCGCGCAACCAGGGTGCGTTGAGCCGACTGGCCGAGCTCATGCGTCGGGTCAACTCCTCCAGCGACACCGAGGACATCCTCGAGGAGATCGCGCACGGCGTCGTCGACGTGCTGGGCTACGGCGTCGTGGCGATCGCCCGGCTCGAGGGCGACGTGCTGGTGATGACCAACGTCGCCGGGCCGCCGGAGGTGGTGGCGCAGATCCTCCACCGCCGCACTCCCGCCGAGCAGATCCTCGACGAGTTCCGCGAGGCCGACAAGTGGGGCATCCTCCGCTTCGTCCCGGCCGGGCGGATGTCGCAGGAGCGCCTGCAGGCCGCCTGGGTGCCGGAGTTCGAGCCGCACGACGATCCCGACACCTGGCACCCCGAGCACGCCCTCTACGCCCCGCTCTACTCCGCCAGTGGCGAGCTCCTCGGCAACATGGCCGTCGACCTGCCCTCCGACGGTCGGGTGCCCGACGGGGCCGACCGTGAGCTGCTCGAGATGTTCGCCGTGCAGGCCGGAGTGGCTCTGTCCAACGCCCGCGAGCGTGACCGGCTCACCGACCGCGTACGCCTGGACCGGATGCTGACGGCCGTGGCGGGTGCGGCGACCCAGCACAGCCTCTCCCAGTCGCTCGGCACCGCCGTGGCCGCGGTCGCCGACTCGCTCGACACCGTGCAGGCGTGGGTGCGGACCTTCCCCAGCGACGCGCAGGGGAGCCAGCTGGGCATGGGGGCGCCGCGCCCCTTCCTGCCCGAGCACGACCTGCCCGAGCTCCGCGAGGAGCTCACCGCGATCCAGGACCTCCCGGTGCTCATCGAGCTCGGTGTCGGCGACCCCGGCTCACCCCGGCTGCCGCGCAGCGCCGAGCGCTTGCAGCAGCTGATGCGCGGCATGCGCTCCGACCGGGTGATCGTGTGCCCGCTCGTCTCCCAGGACCTCGTCGGCTACCTCGTGCTCGCCTTCTCCCGCAGCTCGCGCCCCCTCACGCCGGGCGAGGCCGACGCCGTGCTCGAGGTCGGCCGGCTGCTCGGCCAGATCGTCCGGGCCTCCCGCGTGCTCGAGACCGAGCAGCGCCTGGTCCAGGAGCTGCGCGAGCTCGCCCGCTACCGCAGCGAGCTGATCGCGACGATCTCCCACGAGCTCAAGACCCCGCTGACGGCGATCCTCGGCCACGCCGAGCTCATCGCGGACCGGCAGCCCGACCTCACCTCGATCGACGCGATCATCCGCAACGCCGGCCGCCTCAACAACCTGGTCGCCAACCTGCTGCACTACTCCCGGATCCAGGGCCGGCGCGAGACCGTACGCCGCGCGGTCGACCTCGCCGAGCTGTGCGAGGCCAGCGTCGACCTGCTGGACATCCGGGCCAAGCAGGCCGGCGTCCGGCTGAGCTTCACGCCTTCGGGGACGGCGCCCGTCGTGGTGTTCGGCGACCCGGAGGAGCTGGCCCGGGTGATCGACAACATGGTGGACAACGCCGTGAAGTACACCCCCGAGGACGGCACGGTCACCGTGTCGATGAGCGCCACCGCCGAGGAGGTCAGCGTCGACGTCGCCGACACCGGCCTCGGCATCTCGCCCGCGGACCAGAGCCACGTCTTCTCCGCCTTCCACCGCTCGACCAACCCCAACGCGCTGTCCGTGCCCGGCACGGGCCTCGGGCTGCCGATCGCCCAGCGCATCGCGGAGTCCCACGGCGGCACGCTCTCGGTGACCTCCGAGCTCGGCACGGGGAGCACCTTCCGGTTCACGATGCCGCTGCGGTCCCCACGAGAGAGCGACTGACCCCGGTCGGCGACCCGCCGTCGAGCCGGACCACGCGATCCATCGCCTCCAGCCCGACGGTGCCGTGCGTGATCCAGACGATCGAACGTCCGGCCCGTGTGGCGGAGTCCAGCATCTCCGCCGCCACCTCCCGTGCCGTCGCTCCGTCCAGGTGGGCAGTGGGCTCGTCGAGGACGAGGACCGGGGGATCCGCCAGCAGGGACCGGGCCAGTGCGAGCCTGGCCCGCTCGCCGCCCGACACCTCGCGCTGACCTGCGCCGACGTGGGTGTGGATCCCCGCAGGCAGGTCGTCCACCCAGGCGCCGAGGCGGGCTCGGACCAGGACCGAGCGGACCTCGTCGTCGGTCGCGTCGGGACGAGCCAGGCGGACGTTCTCCGCGACCGTCGAGGCGAACACGTGCGGGTCGTCGTCGACGAGCCCCACCGTGCGACGTACGTCGTCGAGCGAGAGGCCGCGCAGGTCGGTGCCGCCGAGCCGCACCTCGCCGACGACCGGGTCGATGAACCTCACCAGGGTGGCGGCCAGCGTCGACTTCCCCGAGCCGGAGGGGCCGGTGATGCCGAGGTGCTCGCCGGGTCGCAGGCAGAGGTGCTCGAGGCCGAGGACCTGACGGTCGGTCCAGCCCAGGCCGACCTGGTGCAGCTGCAGGTCGTGGCTGCCCGGGAGCGGCGCCGGGCCTGCGGGCTCGGTGACCGCAGGAGTCGTCCGGCGCAGCTGGTCGAGCCGGGCCCGGGCCGCCCTCGTCCGCACCGAGAGGGCGCCGGCGTCGGCCAGGCCGGCGGTGACGTCGGCCAGGGCGAGGGGCACCAGGAGGAGCAGGGCGAGGAGTGCGGGGCTGACCGCGCCGGGCTGGACGAGCGCAGCGATGGCGACCACGCCCGATCCGGCGGCAGCGCTGGTGAGCGCGTTCCCGGCGGCGACCGCGCGGGAGGAGCGGCGTACGGCGTCGGCGAGGGCGCGCGACTCGATGTCCACGGCCGTGATCGCCCGGTCGGTGCCGCCCCACTGCTCGAGGTCGCGCAGGCCGGCGGCCACCTCCTCGACCCGGGTCGAGAGCGATGCCCGGTGGCCGACCACCAGGGGCTCGGCGACAGCGGCACCGCGACGACCGACGAGGAACGCGACCGCCCCGGTGGCAGTCACGGCGAGCACCACGGCGCCGGCCCGCAGGTCGACCACGCCGGTGAGCACCACGGCGCCGAGCCCGACCAGGACGGCCGTCGCGATCGGCTGTCGCACCCGGAGACGGTCGTCCAGCAGCGCGTCGACGTCGTCCACCACGCGGGTGAGCAGGTCACCGCGACGGGGGCCGAGCCGGCCCGGCACGAGCGGGACGAGGTCGGCGTAGACCTGGGCCCGACGTTCGGCGAGCTCGCGCAGCACCACGTCGTGGCTGAGCACCCGCTCGGCGTGCCGGAGGACGGGCCGGGCGAGGCCGAACAGCCGGACGCCGACGATGGCGACCATCAGGTGGAGCACGGGCGGCTGCTCGCTGGCACGGGTGATGAGCCACCCGGCCGTCGCGGTGAGGGCCACGCCGGAGGCGGTGGAGAGGGCGCCGAGCAGCGTCGCCGTGCGCAGGCCCCAGCGCGGACGTGGGTCGGCCTCCTCGGGTGCGACCACGGCCGGCGCCGCGACAGGCTGGCGGCGGACGACATCGTCCGGAGCGGATCCGGTGTCGTACGCCGCCACCTCCGCGGGCCGCGCGGACAGGGTGACCACCCGGTCAGCGGCGGCGAGGACGGCCGGGCGGTGGGCGACCACCAGGACGAGGCTGGTGCGGGCGAGGAGGGCGATGGTGTCGAGCAGCACCTGCTCGGTCTCCTCGTCCAGGTGCGCGCTCGGCTCGTCGAGCAGGACCACCGGTCGGGCCGCGAGGACCACCCGCGCGAGGGCGACGCGCGCGCGCTGGCCGGCGGAGAGCCCGGCACCGTCCTCGCCGAGGGGCGTGGCGATGCCGTGGGGGAGTGCGCGGACGACCTCGGCGAGCCCGACGCTGCGCAACGCCTCCCACACCTCGTCATCACCCGCGGAGGGACGGCCGATGCGGACGTTGGCCGCCACGGTGTCGGCGAGGAGCCACGGCCGCTGGGGCGCCCACGCGACGCGCCCGCGCCACCAGTCCGGGTCGACCTCGGTCAGGGGGACGTCACCCACGAGCACGTGACCGGCGCGGGCGGGCAGCTCGCCGCGCAGCGTGGCCAGCAGCGTCGACTTGCCGCAGCCCGACGGCCCGGCGATCGCCACCAGCCCGCGCTCCGGCAGGTCGAGGTCGAGCGGCGCGGTCAGGGCGGCGTCGTAGCCGATCTCCAGCCCGGCGAGGGTGAGCGTGGTGGACGCAGGGCGCTTCGTCCCGGTCGCACGGGCGGCTGACCGGTCCAGCAGGTCGTCGGCGTCGGCGAGGGCTGCGGCGCCCTCGGCCGCGGCGTGGAACTCCGCCCCGACCCGGCGCAGTGGCCAGTAGGCCTCGGGGGCGAGCAGCAGCACGGTGAGGGCGACCTGGAAGTCCACAGACCCCGACGCCAGTCGGAGCCCGACCGTCACGGCCACCAGTGCGACGGAGAGGGTGGCGACCAGCTCCAGCACCGACGACGAGGCGAAGGCGACCTTGAGCGTGTCGACGGTCGCCCGGCGGTAGCGGTGGGTGACCGACCGGATGGTGCCGACCTGTGCCTCGGCGCGCCGGGCGGCGACCAGCGTCGGCAGGCCGCGGACCACGTCGAGGAAGTGGCCGGACAGCGCCTCGAGGGCCCGCCACTGGGTGCGGGCGCGGTCGCGGGTGGTGAGGCCGACGAGCACCGCGAAGACCGGCACCAGCGGAAGGGTCAGGGCGACCACGAGGCCGGAGAGCGGGTCGAGCCAGGTGATCGCGACCAGCGTCGCCACCGGCAGGAGCGTCGCGGGGACGAGCGAGGGCAGGTAGCGCGTGACGTAGGGCTCGACCCCGGCCACGCCGCGGGTGGCGAGCACGGTCAGGCGTGAGGCAGGGACGTCGGTGTGCCGGGCCGCCTCGAGCAGCCGGAGCCGCAGGGCGCCGGAGACCTCGCTCGCCGCGCGGACGGCGGCCCGCTGGCCGACGTACGCCGTGACGGTGCGCAGCAGGACCAGGCCGGCGAGCCACCAGGCCGGGCCCTGCCAGCTCGTCGACGTCACCGCGGCGACCACCAGTGCCCCCAGGGCGAACGCCTGCGCGACCGTGGCCAGGCCGCCGAGGACCCCGGCGACGACGACCAGCGCCAGCGCCCCTCGGGCGGGCCGGAGGTGCTGGACGGGCAGCGAAGGAGTCCTCACCGGACCGCGTCCGCTGGGCCGCCCGTGCTCGGCTCGGGATGTGGTGCACCGAGATCCGCTTGCGGAAGACCCAGTAGGTCCAGGCCTGGTAGCCCAGGACGATCGGCGTGAACAGCACGGCGACCCACGTCATCACCTTGAGCGTGTAGGCCGTCGCGGCCGCGTTGGTGGTGTTCAGGGAGAACGCCGGGTCGGTGGTCGACGGCATCACGTCGGGGAACAGCGCGAGGAACAGCCCCGCCACGGCGAGGCCGATGGTCAGGAAGGTGCCGACGAACGCCCAGCCCTCTCGGCCGGCGCGCGCGGCGACCAGTCCGCCCACCAGGGCGAGGGCGGCCACGGTGAAGACGACCGCCGTGACGGCAGTGCCGGTCTTCGCCTGCGTCCACGACAGGAACACCACGGCGAGGACCGCGGCGACCACTCCGATCCGCACGGCCAGGGCGCGGGCCCGGTGCCGGATCTCACCGTCGGTCTTGAGCGCCACGAACATCGCTCCGTGGGCCGCGAACAGCGTCAGCGTCACCAGGCCGCCGAGCAGCCCGAACGGGTTGAGCAGCGTGAACAGGGTGCCGGTGAACTCCTTGTCGGCGTCGATCGGCACCCCGGCGACGATGTTGGCGAACGCGACGCCCCAGAGCAGCGCCGGCACGACCGAGCCGATGATCAGGGCGAGGTCCCAGCGTCCCTTCCACTCGACGTCGTCGCGCTTGTGCCGGTACTCGAAGGACAGGCCGCGGACGATCAGGGCGACCAGGATCATCAGCAGCGGCAGGTAGAACCCGCTGAAGAGGGTGGCGTACCACTCCGGGAAGGCGGCGAACGTCGCGCCGCCCGCCACGAGCACCCACACCTCGTTGCCGTCCCACACCGGGCCGACCGTGTTGATCATGACGCGGCGCTCGGTGTCGTTGCGGGCCAGCACGGGCAGCAGCATCCCGACGCCGAAGTCGAAGCCCTCCAGGCAGAAGTAGCCGACCCACAGCACGGCGATCAGGGCGAACCAGACGGTGGTCAGTTCCATGTCGATCTCCTCTTGGTCAGTCGTGGTGGTCAGTAGGCGAAGGTCAGCGGCGCGTCGTGGTCGGTGCCGTCGCGGCCGACGTCCGGCGGCTCCAGATAGGGCTCGGCGCCCTTCTTCACGTAGGTGATGAGGAGCCTGACCTCGATCACGGCCAGCACGGCGTAGAGCGCGGTCAGCACGATGAGCGAGGTCGCCGCCTCGAAGACCGAGACGCCGGGGGAGACGCCGGACTCGGTGGTCATCAGGCCGAAGACGACCCACGGCTGGCGACCCATCTCGGTGAAGATCCAGCCCCACGAGCTCGCGAACGTCACGGCGATCGGCAGGGACAGCCCCAGCGCGCCGAGCCAGCGGACGCCGGGCGTACGCCCCTTGCGGGTCAGCCACAGGATGAGGGCGGCGCCGCCGGCGGCGAAGAAGCCGAGACCCATCATGAAGCGGAACGACCAGTAGGTCACCGGGATGATCGGCACGTAGTCGTCCGCGCGATGGGCGGGGTCGGCGCTGTCGAGCTGGCCGTAGGTCTCGGCGTAGTCCTCCTTGAGCGGGTTGATGCCCTGCACGGTGCCGTCGAAGGAGCCGGTGCCGAGGAAGGAGAGGAGGCAGGGGACGGTGACGGCGAACTTCTCCTCGCTGCCGTCGGGAGTGCCGAGGGTGAAGACCGAGAACGGCGCACAGCCCTCACTGGTCTCGTAGAGCCCCTCGGCCGCGGCCATCTTCATCGGCTGCACCTCGGTCATCACCTTGCCCTGGAAGTCGCCGGTGATCCCCACCCCCAGCCCGGCGAGCAGCGTGACGGCAGCGCCGATGCGGATGGCGCGGTGGTACATCGGGCGGTCGGCCTCGTGCCTCTTCTTCATGTAGAGGTAGGCCGAGACGCCGAGCAGGAAGGCGCCGGCGGTCATGTAGGCCGCGAAGATGACGTGCGGGAACGTCACCACCTGGACCTTGTTGAACATCACCGCCCAGAAGTCCGTCAGCTCGGCGCGGCCCGACTCGGGGTTGAAGCGGTAGCCGACGGGGTGCTGCATCCACGAGTTGGCGGCGAGGATGAAGTAGGACGACGCCAGCGTGCCGAGGTGGACCAGCCACATGCAGGCTGCGTGCAGGCCGCGGGGGAGCTTGTCCCAGCCGAAGATCCAGAGGCCGAGGAAGGTCGACTCGAGGAAGAACGCGAGCAGGCCCTCGATGGCCAGCGGTGCGCCGAACACGTCGCCGACGAAGCGGGAGTAGTCCGACCAGTTCATCCCGAACTGGAACTCCTGGACGATGCCGGTGACCACGCCGATGGCGAAGTTGATGAGGAAGAGCTTGCCGAAGAACTTGGTGAGCCGGAGGTAGTCCTCCTTGCCGGTCCGCACCCACGCGGTCTCCAGGCCGGCGATGACCGCGGTGAGGCCGATCGTCAGCGGGACGAACAGGAAGTGGTAGACGGTGATGATCCCGAACTGCCACCGGGCGATGTCGAGGACGTCCATGGGCACTACCCCTTGCGTTGGCCGGCACCGCGGCGCGGCACTTACTACAGATTGTAGTAGATACTACGCCGTGTCGTACTTCCTCGGACAGGGCCCCTAGACTCCCGTCCCATGAGTCCAAGGTCCCGGATGGGAGAGCTCGAGCAGGCGGTGCTGGAGGCCCTGTGGGACCTCGACGCCGAGGAGTCCGGGAAGAAGGCCCCGGGAGCCAGCGGTCGCGAGGTCCACGACAGGCTCGTCGGCCGCGACCTGGCCTACACGACCGTGATGACGGTGCTCGACCGCCTCGTGGCCAAGGACGTCGTGGCCCGCGAGCGTGACGGCCGTGCCTTCCGCTACGCCCCGCGGCGCACCCGGGCGGCGATGACCGCCGACCTGATGCGCGAGGCGCTCGAGGTGACCGGCGCCGACCGCGACCAGGCGCTCGTGTCCTTCGTGGGCGAGGCCAGTCCCGAGGACCTCGCGGCCCTGCGCCGCGCGCTCGCCGACCTGGCCTGACGGTGCTGACCCCGCTCGTCCTCGGGGCGCTGGCGGTGCTGCTCGCCGGTCCGCTCCCGTGGGCGCTGTCACGGTGGTCCGGACTGAGGCGTACGCCGGCCGCGGCGATGCTGCTGTGGCAGAGCACCGCACTGGCCGCGGTCCTGGCCGCCCTCGGCGCCGGGCTGTCCCTGGCCACCGACCGGCTCTGGGAGCCGCCCGTGGCGGCAGGTGACGTCGTGGTCGCGTCGCTCGCCGGCGCGGTGACCGTCGTCGTGGTCGCGCGCCTGCTGCTGAGCGGGCACCGCACCGGGACCTCACTCCGCCGGATGCGACGCCTCCACCGCGAGCGCGTCGACCTGGTGGCGCGGGTCGACGGGGGAGTGTCGGTGCTCGAGCACGACCTGCCCGTCGCCTACTGCGTGCCCGGCATGACGGGGTCGCGCATCGTCGTCTCGAGGTCCACCCTCACCAGCCTCTCGGCGGCGGAGCTCGCTGCGGTGCTCGACCACGAGCGCTCCCACCTGCGGGCCCGCCACGACCTCGTGCTGGAGGCGTTCGCCGTCCTCCACCTCGCCTTCCCGCGCTGGGTGGCCAGCGGGTCTGCTCGCCACGAGGTCGAGGTGCTGGTCGAGGTGCTCGCCGACCGCGCCGCCGTACGCACGGGCGACCGTCGTGCGCTCCTGGCCGCGCTGGTCACGCTGGCCGGGTCCGCTGCTCCCGCGGGCTCACTCGGCTCGGCCGGGTCGTCGCTCGCGGCTCGGGTCGAGGTCCTGGGCGACACCCGTGAGCACCGGGTCCAGGCCGCGGTGGTGACGCTGCTCGCGGCTGGGATCCTGGCCCTGCCGACGCTGCTGGTCGTGCTGCCCTGGCTCACCGGCCTGCGCGGGCAGTGACCCCGGCCGGTTGACTCCGAGCACGCCGAAGGCCCCGGCGGATCGCTCCGCCGGGGCCTTCGTCTTGGTGCTGCTTGTTGCTGTGTGTTGCTGGGTGGTGCTCAGCCGGTGATCAGCGTCGCTTCACCGTGAACTTCGCGGTGTCGTTGCTGCGCTTCACGGTGTCGGACCCGAGGTACTTGACCTTCACCTTGTGCTTGCCGGCCTTCAGGCCCTTCTTGATCGTCAGCTTGGCCTTGCCGTTCTTCAGCTTGACCGTGTACTTCTTGCCGTCGACCTTGACCTTGACCTTGCCCGTGACGTCCTCGCCCTTGGCCTTGACCTTGATCTTGAAGGAGACCTTCTTGCCGGCCTTCGGCGTGCCGGGCTTCACCTTCACGACGGTCTTGGAGTCGGCCTTGACAGCCGGCTCCGCCGCCTTGACCGTCACCGTGACGGTGCCGGACGAGGCCTTGAAGCCACCGCTGCCGGCGTAGTTGACCGTCAGCACGTGCGTGCCGACCGGCAGGTCGGCAGGCAGGGCGATGGACGCCTTGCCGCCGGCCAGGGTGCCGGACGCGACCTTGGTCTTGTCGGCCTTGAGCACCTCGACGGTGCCGGTGGGCGTGCCGCCCGCGGCCGCCGCCACCGTGACGTCGACCTTGGACGCGGTGCCGAAGACCGAGGGCTCCGGGGTGTGCGTCGCGGTCACCGTGGTGTTGGTGTCGTCACAGACCGTCACCGCGACGTTGTCGACGTACCAGCCGTCGACGCCGCCACAACCGTCTCGACCCATGTCGAACTGGATCTCGATGGTGTCGCCCGCCTTGGCACCAGCAGCCTCGAGGTTGACCTGCGAGTTGCCCCACGAGCCGGTGGCCCGGCCCGGGTTGGTGCCGCTGAAGCCGGGCTGGCCCGCGAGCGGGCTGGTGTTGGTCGCGTCGGACGGTGAGCGTCGTGTTCGGTGCGTTGAAGACGTAGGCCGCTGTCGGGATCGGCGCGAAGTCGCCGCCATTGATGCTCAGCTTGACGTTGCCGCCGTCGTAGCCCGCCTCGGTGGAGACGTAGTGGTCGAACGACAGGCGCAGCGCCTTGCCGGCGGGCACGAGGACCGCCGGGCTGGTGATCGAGTCGCTGCTGGAGATGTCGCTCGGCGCGCACAGTCACCCTCGTCGGGCGCGGCACCGTAGGCCACGCGGCCCACGTTGTCCCTGCCCGGGTAGACGGCGGTGGAGCGCCACGGGTAGTCGAGGCCTCCGTCGAACACGACCTCCTGGTCGTCGGTCCAGGCGCTGAGGCCGTCGTCGAAGTTGTCGCTGAAGACGACGCGGCTGGTGAACCCGTCACCGCAGAGCGCGGGGGCGGGACCCTTGTCGAGCAGGGGCTTCCAGGCGCACTGGACCGTCGGGTCGAGACGGAACTCGACCGCGGCGATCATCTTGGTGACCTGGTCGCAGTCCGCGGCCGTGATCGGGTCGGCGTTGGCCGGAGCAGCGCCCGCGGTGAAGCTCAGCTCCTTGATCGGCTCGCCGGTCAGGTCGGCACACGCCTGCTCGAGCGAGTCGGCGTGGTCGACGAAGTCCGACGTCGGGCCCATGTAGTTCTGGGCGTAGAAGTAGAGGTTCGCGGCCTTGTCGATGCCGAGTCCCTCCACCGTCTGGCCGTTGAAGGCGCCACCGTCGACGAGCAGGGCGTAGCCGTGGTTCGGCACACCCGAGTTGCCGTGCACGCCGCCACTGTCGTCGGAGGAGCACTTGTACTCGGCGTCGGAGACCTTGCCCGGGTCGCCGTGGCAGGTGGGGTTCCACATGTCACGGATCGCCCCGCCGAAGGCAGTGGACTGCTCGCCGATCAGCCAGCGGTAGGTGTCCGTGCGGTCGCCGCCGACGTCCTTCATCGTGACGTTGACGGTCTGGCCGCTGTTGATCGCGGTGCGGATCGACTCACGGTCGGTCAGACCGATGGAGACGGTGCTGACCAGGCTCGTGTCGGCGCCGGACATGCCGATCGGCGCCTCGTCGCGGTTGCCGATGATGAGCGCCGCGGCGCCCTCGTCGGTGGCGACTGCCGCCTTCTCCTCGAAGCCGCACAGGCCGCGGTCGACGATCACGATCTTGCCGGTGACGTCCTGGTCGTAGGGCGAGCAGCCGTCGAGGGCGGTGCCGCCCGCCTCGACCGCGTCGGTCGGCGCGGCCACGTCACCGGTGATGCCGGTGCCGGAGAGCGGCTGGCCGAACGACGCGCCACCGGTGAAGCAGTCCTTCGCGATCTGCGACGGTGCGTTGATCGACAGCACGGGGATGGCGGGGGAGTGCGTGGAGCACTTCTGGTCGGTCCGCACGACGGTGAGGTCGCCCTCGCCCTCGTCCTCGCGGCCGTTGAGCAGGTCGACGGTCTCGCCCCAGATGTCGGAGTAGGACTCGTTGAGCGCGCCCGACTGCCACTGGTAGATGAGGCCGGTCTGCGTACTCGGTGTAGGCGTGGCCCCACTCGTGTGCCACCACGTCGTCGGCGTAGACGCCGTCGCAGTAGCTGGTGTAGGAGCCGTTCCACGACGCGTTCGGGCAGGCGTCGGGACGGTTGTGGATGGTGATGCGCTCGCCGCCCGCGCCGTCGTAGGAGTCGCATGCCGAACGTGTTCATGTGCATCCAGTAGGAGTCGGCCGAGGACGACAGCAGGTTCTGCTGGTCCTCGTCGAGCGTGCCCGGGAACGGGTCGCCCTCCTTCCAGATGCGCGTGGGGGTGCCGCCACTCGGCGGCGGGCCCGGGTTGTAGTTGGTCGTGTAGAGGGTCCGGTCGAGGCCGTCGTTCATCATCGAGTAGCGGTTGAGCGGCTTGAGGGTGTTGGCGTCCAGGATCACCCGGTCGCGGATGGTGCCGCTGTCCTTGGTGATGTTGGAGACCTCGAGGTCGTAGGCCAGGACGTCGTCGCCCTGCTCGCCCTTGACCAGGCCCTCGCGGTAGATGACGAGGTCGTTGGAGGCGACCTTGAGCCCGGCGGTGGAGACCGCCTTGCCGGCTGCGTCCTTCGCCGGGTCGGCCTTGACCGCCCGCAGGGCACGCGCCGCGGCGGCCGCGGCGCTCTTGGCCGGGGTGACGTCCAGCGAGAGGTCAGGTGCGGCGTATCCGGTGACCGCGGTGAGGTCGCCGTCCTCGGAGACGTGGGCCTTCAGCTGGCCGGCCCACACGGGGACGCCCTGGTAGGCCTGGTCGTAGGTCACGGTCCAGCCGAACGGCGTGGTCGCGACACGCGACTGCTTCAGCTCGTCGGCGCGCGCGCCGAACAGCGAGGCGTACTTGTCGAGGTAGGCGTCGGCCTTGCTCGCGGCGCTCGTCGCGTTCTTGGCCGACACGCTCGGCATCAGGTCGCCCGTTGGTGCGGACGAAGCCGACCTCGCCGGTGGCGGCCTGGTCGGTGATGGTGACGGACTTGTCCGCCTGGTCGCGCATCTGCGCGAGCAGCGATCCGTCGGCACTGGGTGCCGCTGTTGCTTGCGTCGCGAGCGTGGGGATGGCCGCAAGGCCAGCACCCACCACCGCGAGAGCAAGCCCCCTGTTGAGGAGCTTCACGTGGGTTTCCTCCATATGGTCTGTCACCCGGCCCCGTGGCCGGGTGACCCGGGTCACCATAGGCACCTGTCCGATCGGTCAGGAAGACCCCAGAGGCGGATTTTCCGCAACGTGGACGAAAGTCGGGAACTTCTGCGGCGGTCGTCACATGGACCGGACGCGGTGCGACACGCACTCGTGTGGTCCGTGTGACGGATGTGACTGACCCGTAGTGTTCCGACCATGGCGACCCGTACGTCTTCCCCGCCGGGGTCGCGGAGCTCGAGCACGTCTGGATCCAGCAAGGCCAAGGGTTCGAGCACCCGATCACGGAGTACCAGCAAGCGCCCCGCCCCTCGCAGCAGCTCTGCGAAGGGCCGGAGCCGCTCCACCGCGTCCAAGCGCCGTCCCGCCTCGCGTCCGGCGCCTCGCGCCGTGCGCAACGGCTCGGGACCGGTCGCGCGGACCTTCGGTGCGATCGGACGCGGCGTCGCGACCGTGTGGCTGGGCATCGCCCACGCCCTCGGTGCGGTCGCCCGGTCGATCGGGCAGTCGGCGCGCGACCTCGACCCCGAGCACCGCCGCGACGGAGTCGGGCTCTTCCTCTTCGGTCTCGCCACGGTCGCCGCCGCCGCCGTGTGGTGGCAGCTGCCCGGTGGGGTGATGGACTTCGCGCGCTCGGTGACGTCCGGCGCGGTCGGCAAGGTCGGCTGGCTCGTCCCGCTCTTCCTCGTCTACGCCGGCTGGCGCACCCTGCGCGACCCCGAGCGCAACGGCCCCGCAGGCCGCCAGGTCATCGGCTGGGCCGCCTTCGCGCTCGGCCTGCTCGGGATCGTGCACATCGCCAACGGCAACCCGCAGCCCGTGCTGGGCGACGCCAGCAACCTCCAGGAGGCCGGGGGAGCGGTCGGCTACGTGACCTCGAGCCTGCTGCTCGACCTGATGCAGACGTCGTACGTCGTGGTGCCGCTGCTCGCGCTGCTGGCGACCTTCGGGGTCCTCATCATCACCGCCACGCCGGTCTACCAGATCCCGGTCAAGATGGCCGAGCTCCGCGACAAGGCCCTGGGCCGCACGCCCGCCACCGAGTCCGACGCCGAGGCCGAGGTGGAGGACGCGACCCGGCCGGTGCGCACGCGTCGGCGCTCGATGCTCGACGACGAGGTCGACCCCGAGATGGGCGACCCGGCCTACGACAGCCCGGTCCTCGCCGACCGCGAGCTGAAGAAGCGCCGCAGGAAGAAGGTCGACGAGGAGCCCGTCGAGGACTTCGGCATCGACCTGTTCGCCGACGCGCCGACCGAGGTCACCCCCGCGGTCGGCATCCCCGGCGCCGTCCCCGGAGCCATCCCCGGAAGCAGGGACGCCGACACCGGCTCGGTCGAGCCGCCGCCGCACACCCCGCTCCCGGCGCGGGTGGAGCAGCTCGCACTGTCGGGCGACATCACCTACTCCCTGCCCGACAACTCCGCGCTCAAGCCGGGCTCGCCGCACAAGGCGCGCTCGAAGGCCAGCGACGCGGTCGTCGAGCGGCTGATGCAGGTGATGGAGGAGTTCAACATCGACGCCGCCGTCACCGGCTACACCCGCGGCCCGACCGTCACCCGCTACGAGGTCGAGCTCGGCCCCGCGGTCAAGGTGGAGAAGGTCACCGCGCTGTCGAAGAACATCGCCTACGCCGTGGCGTCGGCCGACGTGCGCATCCTCAGCCCGATCCCCGGCAAGTCCGCGATCGGCATCGAGATCCCCAACATCGACAAGGAGATCGTCTCCCTCGGTGACGTGCTCCGCTCCAACACCGCCCGCTCGGACCACCACCCGATGGTGTCGGGGCTCGGCAAGGACGTCGAGGGCGGCTTCGTGGTCGCCAACCTGGCGAAGATGCCGCACCTGCTGGTCGCGGGTGCCACCGGATCCGGAAAGTCGTCGTTCATCAACTCGATGATCACCTCGATCCTGATGCGCTCCACCCCCGACGAGGTGCGGATGATCCTGGTCGACCCCAAGCGGGTCGAGCTCAACGCCTACGAAGGCATCCCGCACCTGATCACGCCGATCATCACCAACCCCAAGAAGGCCGCCGAGGCGCTGGCCTGGGTCGTGCGCGAGATGGACATGCGCTACGACGACCTGGCCAACTTCGGCTTCCGTCACGTCGACGACTTCAACAAGGCCGTCCGCGCGGGCAAGGTCGAGCTCCCGGCGGGCAGCGAGCGCACGCTGTCGCCGTACCCGTACCTCCTGGTCGTGGTCGACGAGCTCGCCGACCTGATGATGATCGCCCCGCGTGACGTCGAGGACGCCGTCGTCCGCATCACCCAGCTCGCCCGCGCCGCCGGCATCCACCTGGTGCTCGCCACGCAGCGGCCCTCGGTGGACGTCGTGACCGGCCTGATCAAGGCCAACGTGCCGTCGCGGCTGGCGTTCGCCACCTCGAGCGTCACCGACAGCCGCGTCATCCTCGACACCCCCGGTGCCGAGAAGCTGGTCGGACAGGGTGACGGGCTCTTCCTGCCGATGGGCGCGAGCAAGCCGGTGCGTGTGCAGGGTGCGTGGGTCACCGAGGCCGAGATCCACCAGGTCGTCAACCACTGCAAGAAGCAGCTCGAGCCGACCTACATCGAGGACGTCACGGCTCCGCAGCAGTCCAAGCGCGAGATCGACGACGACATCGGTGACGACATGGAGCTCGTCATCCAGGCCGTCGAGCTCGTCGTGTCCACCCAGTTCGGCTCGACCTCGATGCTCCAGCGCAAGCTGCGGGTCGGCTTCGCGAAGGCCGGCCGGCTGATGGACATCATGGAGAGCCGCGGCGTGGTCGGGCCCAGCGAGGGGTCCAAGGCCCGCGACGTCCTGGTCAAGCCGGACGAGCTCGATTCCGTGATCGCCACGTTGGAGGGGGGAGCCTGATGAGCACTGTCATGCACGACAACGAGGTCCGCGACGAGTCGGACGAGGAGCACGGCGAGGTCCTCGGCCTCACGCCCGACGCGGTGGAGGTACGACGCCATGCCGGCGTCGCGGCCGGTGTCGGCCTGACCGCCTCGGCCGTGGCCATCGCCTACTTCGGCCGCGCCACGCAGAGCGGCTCCGCCCTGGACTGGGCCTTCGTCGCCGCGATGGGCCTCCTCGGTGCCTACTGGCTCGTCGGCCTCGTGGACTCCCGCACCCCGCTGCTCGTCGCCGACGCGCAGGGCATCCGGATCCGGCTGGGCCGCACCTGGCGCGGCCTGCCGTGGACCGCGGTCCACCACGTCGAGCACACCCCGCGCCGGGGCCTGCTGCGCGACGGCCGGCTGGTCGTGGTGCCGCACAACCTCGAGCTGATCGAGGCCGAGCTGACCGGTGCCGGCAAGCGCCACACGAGCGTCTCCCGGCTGCTCCACGGCGCGCCCTTCGCGGTGCCGCTGGGCCTGTCGACGCGGGTCGTCGGTGCAGGTGACGACCTCACCGTCGCCCTCGGCCGGGTGGCACGGGACGCCAGCCAGATCGTCGTGCTCGCGGCGGACGACCAGGACGTGGCCGACGAGACCTCACCGATGACCCCACCGATGACCCCACCGATGACCTCGTCGAGGACGTCGCCGTCGAGCCCGAGGCCGTGATCGTCGCCAGCCCGACGCCCGCAGCCCTGCGGGAGACGGGCGTCGCGCGTCGCTCGGAGGTCAGCCGTGACTTCGTCGGCACCGAGGAGGACGAGCTGGAGGGCCGCGAGCTGCGCAGCCCCGGCCGCGTCAACCTGGTCGAGGAGACCCAGTCGTGGGGCGACCGCGTCCGCGCCATCGCCCGCCCCGGAGACCCTGTCGAGCCGCTCGTGCTCGACGACTTCGAGGTGGAGCCCGCCGAGGACCCGGTCATCGGTCCCGAGCTGGCCGCCTCCCGCACGCGCCTCGGCCTCACGGTCGACCAGCTCGCCGAGCGCACCCGGATCCGCCCGCACGTGATCGAGGCCGTCGAGGTCGACGACTTCGAGCCCTGCGGTGGCGACTTCTACGCCCGCGGCCACCTGCGCACCCTGGCCCGCGTGCTCGGCATCGACGTGGCGCCGCTGCTGGCGTCCTACGACGAGCGCTACGCCCACGCCCCGATCAACCCGCGCCGCGTCTTCGAGGCGGAGCTGGCGACCGGTGCGAACGGCTCGATCCGCGGCACCCGTGGCGGTCCCAACTGGTCGGTGCTCGTCGCCGTCGTGATGGCGCTGGTCCTGGCCTGGTCGATCGCCCGACTGGTGATGGACACCCCGCCCGAGCTGCGCGGTGCCACCCCGGTCCTCAACGGCTCCGGTGGTCCCCAGGGTGGCGGCAATGCTCCGCCGGCCGACGCGGTGCCGGTCGTGGTGTCCGCGGCGTCGGGTGGTGCCCAGGTCGTCGTACGCGACGGGGCGGGCGAGGTCGTCTTCAAGGGCAACCTCGCCGTCGGCCAGACCCGCGAGCTCAAGGCATCCCCGCCGGTCCGCGTGCAGTCCACGGACGGTGCCGTCACGGTGTCGCTCGCGGGCGGCGAGACCCGCGCCGTCGGTGAGCCCGGCGTCGCCGGTCAGGGGACGTTCGTCGTCGACTGACGTCGCCCAGGGTTTCGTGACGGGACTTCGTCCCTCCTCAACCACCGGGTGGCTTTGGTCGAGTGCCGACGAGCGCGATGCTCTCTTCGGTGGTCGAGTGCCGACGAGCGCCAGCGAGGAGGTGTATCGAGACCTCGTTGTGCCTGGGGTCTCGATACGCCCGCTCGTCCCTCGCGGGCTACTCGACCAGCGAGAGGTGGAGCTCTGCTCGGTGGTCGAGGAAGGCGCTCTGGCGCCTGTCACGAGACCTGTGTGGCCGGGTGACCGGGTTTCGTGACGGGACTTCGTCCCTCCTCAACCATCGAAGGTTCAGGCGGATCGCCCGGTGGTCGAAGGCGCTCGGCGCCTGTCACGGACTTTCGGTGGTCGACGTGCCCACGAGCGTCGCGAGGAGATGTATCGAGACCTCGTGGTGCCTGGGTCTCGATACGCTCCGCTCGTTCCTCGCGGCGCTCCTCGACCAACGAGTGCCGTGGTTCAGCGCGCCGGGACGCAGAGGACGGGGCGGTTGGAGAGGTGGAGGAGCTTGTGGGGTGTCGAGCCGAGGAGGGCTCCGCGGAACGGGCTGTCGCCGGCCGTGCCGACCACGATGACCGTGGCGTCGAGCTCGTCACCCACCTGCACGAGCGCCTCGGCCGGCTTGGCGTTGACCAGCCGGACGGTGGTCGCGACCCCCGCGGCGGTGGCCCGGTCGAGGGCGTGCGCGGTGGCCGTGCGACCCATCTCCATGAGGGCCTCGCGGTGCGACGAGGCTTCCTCGCCCATCCCGCCGGGCGGCGCGGCGCCGTAGACGAGCACGAGGTCCTCGCCCCACTTGGTCGCCACCTCGATCGCCGCGTCGAGCGCGGTCTCCGAGCCTGCCGACTCGTCGTAGCCCAGGAGCACGGTCATGGGACTCAGCCTTCCAGTCCGTCGGGATCGGGCCGTGCCGGCTTGAGCCCGTGCACGACGTCGGGGTCGGGGAGCGAGGGCCGCTCGGCCCAGTAGCGGGCATCCTGCGCACGCCAGACGAACATGAAGACCACGCCGACCAGGAAGACCGCGACCCCGATGACCAGCGGCGGACCGACACCGAACCACGCCTGGCCGCTGTAGGAGTTGCTCCGGGTCGGACTGGTCGCGGACCGACAGGACGAGCAGCCAGACGAGCATCAGGGCCCCCACCACGGGGCCGACCCCGATGAGGACGAAGTTGCGGACGCTCTCGGTCAGGTGCTTGCGGTAGTAGATCGCGCAGGCGACGCCCGTGAGCGCGTAGTAGAAGGCGATGAGGAGGGCCAGCGCGGTCAGCGAGTCGAAGAGCGCGTTCTCGCTGACGAGGTACATCCCGACGTACCAGACGAGCGCGATCGCGGCGACGGTCCAGGTGCTGACGTCGGGCGTGCGGTGCTGGGGGTGGATGTGGCCGAGCCGGGGCGGGATGGCGGCGCGGCGTGCCATGGAGAGGCCGGTGCGGGACGCCGGGATGATCGTCGTCTGCGTCGAGGCGATCGCCGCCGTCGACACCGACAGCAGCAGGATCCAGCCCCACCCGCCGAGCACCTCGGTGGCCAGGGCGTAGAAGACCGCCTCCTCCTCGCCGGCGTTGTCGGTGAGCCACTGGGTGCCGGCGAACGACACGACCGCGACGGCCACGGCGACGTAGGTCACCAGCAGCACGACGGTGGACAGCATCGCCGCGCGCCCGGGCGTCTTGTCGCCGTCGGTCGTCTCCTCGCTGAGGTTCACCGCCGACTCCCAGCCCCAGTAGGCGAAGACCCCGAGGAGCAGGCCCGAGCTCAGCGCGGCGCCTCCGGCACCGAACGGGTTGAGCCAGCCGATGCTGGGCGTGATCTCGTCGAGCGGGCTGTCGCCACGGGCCGCGCGGATGATCGCGACCACGGCGAAGACGAGCAGCGACACGACCTGGACGATGATCAGGAGGTTCTGCAGTCGCGCCGAGACGTCCGTGCCGAGCACGCAGATCCACGTCATCACCAGCACCAGCACGATCGCGGCGGGCATCCGGATCCACGCGTTGTCGCCGGCCTCGACGAGGGCGTCGCTGCGGACCAGCTCACCGACGCCGTAGAGGCCGAAGCGCACCCCGACGTCGGCCAGCGAGCCGACGATCAGCACGCCGGTCATCATGATCGCCCAGCCGCCGAGCCAGCCGAACCACGGACCCATCGCGCGGGTCACCCAGCTGAACGTCGTACCGCAGTCGGGGTCGACGCGGTTGAGGTAGAGGAAGGCGGCGGCGATCAGGGCCATCGGGACGAACGACGCCAGCAGGATGCCCGGGGCGTTCACCCCGGCCAGCGCGGTCACCGCGCCGATGATGGCCGCGAGGGAGTAGGCCGGTGAGGTGGAGGCGAGCCCGATCACGAGCGCGTCCACGAAGCCGATGGCTCCCGCCTTCAGCTCACCCTGCTCTGCACGTGTGTCCGTCACTTGTCCGTCACTGGAGCTCCGCTCGCCGGTGCGCAATGTCTACCCGACGGAGGACGGCACGGGGAAGGCCCGAATGGGGGAAGTGGACGCCTGAACCGGCATACTCACGGTGCGATGACCACCACTGATGCTGCCCCCGAGACCGCCCTCGAGCCTGCCTCCCCCCTCCAGGTCGCCGTCGTGACCCTGGGCTGTGCGCGCAACGAGGTCGACTCCGAGGAGCTCGCCGGACGGCTCGAGGCCGGTGGCTTCGTGCTCGTCGACGACCCCGAGGACGCCGACACGGTCGTCGTCAACACCTGCGGCTTCGTCGAGGCCGCCAAGAAGGACTCCGTCGACACGCTGCTGGAGGCCGCCGACCTCAAGGCCTCGGCCGGCCACGGCGGGAAGGCGCAGGCCGTCGTCGCCGTCGGCTGCCTCGCCGAGAGGTACGGCAAGGACCTGGCCGAGTCGCTGCCCGAGGCCGACGCCGTGCTCGGCTTCGACGACTACCCCGACATCGCGGCCAAGCTGCGCTCGATCGTGGCGGGGGAGGTCCACCACCCGCACACCCCGTCCGACCGCCGCCGGCTGCTGCCGATCTCCCCGGTCGACCGCGACGCGTCCGGCATCTCGGTGCCGGGGCACCAGGACGCTCCGGAGGTCGGTGACGTCACCGAGATCGGTTCCGGTGCGCCCGCGACCGGCCCCCGTGCCGTACGCCGTCGCCTCGACGCCGGCCCGATGGCGCCGCTCAAGCTGGCCAGCGGGTGTGACCGGCGCTGCTCCTTCTGCGCGATCCCCAGCTTCCGCGGCTCGTTCGTCAGCCGCCGCCCCAGCGACGTCGTCCACGAGGCCCAGTGGCTCGCGACGCAGGGCGTCAAGGAGCTCTTCCTGGTCAGCGAGAACTCCACCTCCTACGGCAAGGACCTCGGCGACCTGCGGCTGCTCGAGACGATGCTGCCCGAGCTGTCCGGCATCGACGGCATCGAACGGGTCCGGGTCTCCTACCTGCAGCCCGCCGAGACCCGTCCCGGCCTGATCGAGGCGATCGCCTCGACGCCCGGCGTCGTCCCCTACTTCGACCTGTCCTTCCAGCACGCCAGCGCCACGGTGCTGCGCCGGATGCGCCGCTTCGGCGACCCCGACAGCTTCCTCGGCCTGCTGGACAGCATCCGCGGCCTCGCCCCGCTCGCCGGCGTACGGTCCAACGTCATCGTCGGCTTCCCGGGTGAGACCGAGGACGACCTGCAGGTCCTCTGCGACTTCCTCGAGGCCGCCCGGATGGACGTCACCGGCGTCTTCGGCTACTCCGACGAGGACGGCACCGAGGCGGCCGGCTTCACCGACGACCTCAAGCTCGACGACGACGAGATCCGCGCCCGCACCGAGCACGTCACCGCCCTCGTCGAGGAGCTCAACGCCCAGCGGGCCGAGGAGCGGATCGGCGAGGAGGTCGTGGTGCTCGTGGAGTCCGTCGAGGACGGCGCGGTCGAGGGCCGCGCGGCGCACCAGGGCCCCGAGGTGGACGGTACGACGACGCTGACCGGCGCGACCGAGGCGCGCGTCGGCGACCTGCTGACCGCGACCGTGACGGGGACCGACGGAGTGGACCTGATCGCGCGCGTGGACGGAGCCCGGGCATGACCGCCGAGTCCGCGCCAGGTCTCGAACTTCAACATCGCCAACATCCTCACGACCCTGCGGATCGTGATGGTGCCCTTCTTCGGGTGGGCGCTGCTCCACGACGGCGGCAACGACCCGCTGTGGCGCTGGGTGGCGTTCGCGCTGTTCGCGGTCGCGATGATCACCGACAAGATCGACGGCGACCTGGCCCGCAAGTACGACCTGGTCACCGACTTCGGCAAGATCGCCGACCCGATCGCCGACAAGGCCATCACCGGCATGGCCCTCATCGGCCTCTCGATCGTCGGCGACATCTGGTGGTGGGTGACGATCGTCGTGCTGCTGCGCGAGTGGAGCGTCACGCTGCTCCGGCTCTCGATCCTCAAGGACGTCGTGATCGCCGCCGCGCAGAGCGGCAAGATCAAGACGGTCCTCCAGGCCTTCGCACTGTCCGGGCTGACCTGGCCGCTGCCGCACGGTGACGCCCACGGCGGTGCCTTCGACTTCTGGCCCGGACCGCCGGGCGAGGTGCTGTTCTACCTCGCCCAGGCGATGCTCGCTGCCGCCGTCGTGATGACGATGTGGTCGGGCTACGAGTTCTTCCGCGACGTCTGGAAGCAGCGAGAGCGCAGCCGGCCGGTCAGACTAGACTTCACAAAATTGGCAGTGAACTTTCGTCAACAATGCCAGGAATTCACTGGCTCCGCCTTCGCGCATCACCAGGGTTTCAGGTGAGGATGCACGCGGTCACATACATCTGACCCTCGGAGCATCCATGCGCACACCCGCGCTGTCATTCCCGCGTCGTATCGCTTTCGGAGCCGGCCTGGCCCTTCTCGCCGCCGGACTCACCCCCCTTGCAGCTCAGGCAAGTCAGCTGGCCCGACATCGTCATCTCCGAGGTCTACGGCGCGGGCGGCAATGCCAACGCGCGTCTACAACGCGCGACTTCGTCGAGCTGTCGAACCCCACGGGCGCTCCCGTCGGCCTGGCGGGGAAGTACATCCACTACCGCTCCGGGGCTGGCGGCAGCGGAGGGTCCACGCGTCGCCCTCACGGGGTCGATTCCCGCCGGCGGCCACTACCTCATCCAGATGAGCGCCACGGGTGCCGGTCGGTGCGGCCCTGCCGACCCCTGACGCCAGCCGCGGCCTCCTTCGCCATGGCGGCCGCAGGCGGTCAGGTCTTCCTGCTGGACAACGCGACAGCGATCACGACCACTGGGCAACCAGGCCGGCGTCGCCGGCATCATCGACATGGTCGGGGTCACCGGAGCAACCAGCTTCGAGACCGCGGCAGCGACCGTCGCCGGGACCGCGACGAGCTCGGTGAACCGGACAGCCGCCGACGACGACAAGAACAACCTGGAGTTCGGGCTCTGCAGCCCCCAGCCCCGAGAACTCCTCGGTCCCCGTCGACCCCGACGCTCCGGTGGTGGGGACCGTGGCCGACAAGTCGTTCTCCGTGGACGAGGCGATCACGCCGTTCACGGTCACGGCCACCGACGGCGCGACGCCCTACGCATGGTCCGCTGCCGGTCTGTCCGGCCGGCCTGAGCATCGACGCGGCGACCGGCGAGATCTCCGGCACCCCGACGGCTGTAGGCATCTCCGACGGTCACCGTCACGGTCGACCGACGACGACGACGCCACCGGTTCGACCGAGTTCACCATCGCGGTGAGCCCGGCAGCCGGCACGGTCACGCCGATCGCCCAGGTCCAGGGCACCGGGAACCACCACCCCCTTCGACGGATTGACCGTCACCACCCAGGGTGTCGTCACCGCGTCGTACCCGACCGGTGGCCTCAACGGGTTCTACATCCAGACCCCCGGCGCCGACACCCCCGACGCGTCCGACGCAGTCTTCGTCTACGGCGGGGGCGGCGGCTTCGCCGACCTACCCGGCCGTGGGTGACTCCGTCGAGGTGACGGGTCAGGCGGCCGAGTTCTCGGGTGCCACGCAGATCATCTCCGACGACGCCGGCGTCACGGCTGTCATGCCCGCGCTCGGCACCGTGACCGCCAAGACGGTCATCCCCGGCACCGACTGCGCCTTGCCGGGCACTGCCTGCCTGGCCGGTGCCGCGCTCGACGAGGCCCGTGAGGTCTCCGAGGGCGAGCTGTTCCAGCCGACCGCCCCCTGGACGGCGACCGACGTCTATGACGGCGGCCCGTACTACAGCGACGGCTCGAACTCCTCCGCCTTCCGCGGCGAGCTCGGCGTGGTGGCCAACAGCACCAAGGCGCTGGTGGCCCCGACCGAAGTGATCGACGCCCAGGCCACTGCCCTCGTCGCGGAGCGCAAGAAGCTACAACGACGCGCACCGGATCATCCTCGACGACGCGTCGAGCCTGACGTACTCCACCAGCGCCAACAGCGACAAGGCGTTCCCGTGGTTCACCGCGGACCACACCGTGCGCGTCGGTGCTGCCATCACGTTCCCCAAGCCGGTCATCTTCACCTTCGGCTTCAACGCGTGGCGGATCCTGCCGCAGGCCCAGGTCACCGGTGACTCCACCGGCACGATCGACTTCGCGCAGACCCGCCCGGCTGCCCCCGAGAACGTGGGCGGGGACGTCAAGCTCGCGACCTTCAACGTGCTGAACTTCTTCCCGACCACCGGCGAGGAGTTCGTCGCCCTCGGCGGCGGACGCACGTGCAGCTTCTTCAACGACCGTACGGGCAACCCGATCTCCAACAACCAGTGCAACCCCAACGGTCCTCGGGGTGCCGCCAACGCGGCCAACCTCGTGCGCCAACGGGACAAGATCGTCGCAGCCATCAACACCGCCGACGCCGACATCGTCTCCCTGGAGGAGCTCGAGAACTCGGTGCAGTTCGGCAAGGACCGCGACTTCGCGATCAACGCGCTCGTCACGGCCCTCAACGCCGACGCTGGTGCGGGCACCTGGGCCGCCGTTCCGTCCCCGGACGCGAGCGAGCTGCCGCCGCTGAGCGAGCAGGACGTCATCCGCAACGGGTTCATCTACCAGCCGGCCAACGTCACGCTGGTCGGTGCCTCCGACGTCCTTGCCGACCAGTCCACCGGGACCGAGGCCTTCGCTGACGCCCGGGAGCCGGTCGCCCAGGCCTTCAAGCAGGTCGGCACCCCCGACGCCGACGCCTTCGCGGTGATCGTCAACCACTTCAAGTCCAAGGGCTCGGGCACTCCGGACCCCGACGGTCAGGGAAATGCCAACGACCGTCGTGTCCTCCAGGCCAACGCGCTCGTGACCTTCGCCGACGAGTTCAAGACCGCGCGCGGGATCACGCGCGTCTTCCTGGCCGGTGACTTCAACGCCTACTCCGAGGAGGACCCGATCCAGGTCCTCAAGGCGGCCGGCTACACCAACCTGGAGTCGAGCAGCAAGCCCGACGAGGAGACCTACAACTTCGACGGCCAGATCGGTTCGCTCGACCACGTGCTGGCCAACGGACCAGCCCTCGCCGACGTCAACGCCGTCGACATCTGGGACATCAACGGCTACGAGTCGGTCTACTACGAGTACTCCCGCTTCAACACCAACATCACCAACCTCTACACCGCGAACCCGTTCCGCTCCTCCGACCACAGCCCGGAGCTCGTCGGGATCAACACGGGCAAGGTCGACCCGCCGGTCGTCGTCGACACCGCAGTCACCGGGACCGCCGGAGCGGTGGTCTACGGCAAGGCCGGTTCGATCGCGGTCAAGGTCGCCCCGGCGACCGCCACCGGCACGGTCGTCGCGTCCTTGGGCGCCGTCCGCGCGGGCTCGACGACGCTGGTCGCGGGGCAGGGCACCATCGCCCTCGCCGCGAAGTCACTGCCCGTCGGCACGCACACGCTGACCCTCGCCTACTCCGGCGACGCGACGCACAAGCCGTCGACCGGCACGGTCACGGTGGTGGTGAGCAAGGCGAAGGTCTCGATCACCACGAAGGTCAGGCCGAAGACGATCAAGGCCAAGAAGACCCGGGCCAAGGTCACGGTGACCCTCGACGCGGTGGGCTTCACGCCCACGGGCAAGGTGACGGTCAAGGTCGCAGGCAGGACCTACCGGGCCACGGTGAAGAAGGGCAAGGCGGTCGTGCGGCTCAAGACGTTCAAGAAGCCTGGGAAGTACACGGCGAAGGTCGTCTACGCAGGCGACGCCACCACCGAGTCAGACAGCAAGCGCATCACGATCAAGGTCGAGCGACGCTGATCGAGCGTCGCTGACGTCCGCTCCACCTCCCGGCCCGGTCGCCCCTCGCGGGGTGGCCGGGCCAACCTCCCACCGCTGGCACACCCAGCCCGGCAGTCGCCCGTCACCTCGAGATGGCGGGTCCTGATCCCGGGTTAGGGTGAGCCGACTCACATATCACTTACCGAAAGGCCACCTCGTGTCAGCAACACGACCCGGTCGCAAGGTCGCGCTTGCCGCCACCCTGACGGGGCTGCTCGCAGCCCCACTCGCCGTCGTGTCGACGGCGGCTCCGGCCCACGCCGCGACCGCCACATCCAGATCCTCGGCACCAACGACTTCCACGGCCGCCTCGTGGCGGAGGCACCACGCAACGCGCCGGCGCCGGCGCTGCGCAGTTCGCCGGCGCCATCGAGCAGTACGCGGCCGACGCACCATCGGCCCGGCCGATCTTCGCCGCTGCCGGTGACCTGATCGGCGCATCGACCTTCGAGTCGTTCATCCAGCGGACAAGCCGACGATCGACGCGCATGAACGCGCTGGGCTCGACGTGTCCGCGGCCGGCAACCACGAGTTCGACGCCGGCTACAACGACCTCGTCAACCGCGTCGATGGGCGCCTACGACGCCACCACCAACCCCGAGGGCGGCGCGAACTGGCAGTACATCGCCGCCAACGTCCGCAAGAAGTCGGACAACTCCTACGCCCTGCCCGACGTCACGTCGCGCACGCCGGACCCCGGCACGCTCCGACGGTGGCACGTGGACGACCACCGTCGACCGGCATCAAGGTCGGCTTCATCGGTGGGGTCACCGAGGACCTGCCCGTCGCTGGTGAGCCCTGGTGGCATCGCCGACCTCAAGGTCATCTCGCATCGTCAACGAGACCAAGGCCGCGCTGCCGCGCTCAAGGCCGGCCCCAACGGCGCCGACATCGTCATCCTGCTGGTCCACGAGGGTGCGCCCGACACCACGCTGGCCTCGCGCCTCGAGCAACGACAACGCCTTCGGCCGGATCGTCAACGGGCGTCGGACGCCAACGTCAACGCGATCATCTCCGGCCACACCCACCTGGCCTACAACTACGATGATCGGCGGCGCCCGGTGGTCTCCGCCGGCCAGTACGGCACGAACCTCAACGAGCTGATCTTCACCGTCGAACACCGACACGGACACGGTCACCATCGACTCGGCACGCCATCGTCCGGCCAACACCGTCACGCTCACCGACCCGAGGCGGCGATCGACAAGAAGGCCGAGGTGCAAGGCCATCGTCGACGCCGCCGTCGCGCAGGCCGACGTGCTCGGCGCCGAAGGTGCTCGGCAAGCTCGGCGGCCCGTTCAACCGGGCGAAGCTCGCCGACGGCATACCGAGAACCGCGGTGGCGAGTCGACCCTCGGCAACCTCGTCGCCGAGGTGCAGCGCTGGGCCACCTCCACCCCGGAGGCCGGTGCCGCACAGATCGCCTTCATGAACCCGGGCGGACTGCGCACCGACATGGCCGGCACCAACGGCAGCCTCAGCTACAAGCAGGCGGCCGTCGTCCAGCCGTTCGCCAACACGCTGGTCAACATGAAGATGACCGGCGCGCAGATCAAGACCGTCCTCGAGCAGCAGTGGCAGCGTGACGGCGGCCGGCAACGTCCCGTCACGCGCCGTTCCTGCGCCTCGGCGTCTCGGAGGGCTTCTTCTCCACCTACGACCCGACCAAGGCCGAGGGCAACCGCGTCACCAGCATGTCGCTCAACGGCAAGGCGATCGACCCGGCTGCGTCCTACTCGGTCACGGTGAACTCGTTCCTCGCCAGCGGCGGCGACAACTTCCGCGGCCTTCAACGGCCGGCACCGCCAAGCGCGACACCGGCAAGGTCGACCTGCAGGCGATGGTCGACTACATGGCAGCCAAGGCCGCCACCACGCCGCTCCCGGTCAACAAGGCGCAGCGCCAGGTCGGCGTCACCTTGCCGGCCAACGCACCGCGCTTCTACCGCCTCGGCCAGGAGGTCGAGCTCAGCCTCTCCTCGCTCGCCATGAGCACGGCGGCCGACGCCAAGGACGCCACGCTCGGCAGTCAAGGTCGGCGACGCCGGTCGCGACTCCGTCGGCCGTCGACAACACCGTGGGCCCGACGCCGTTCGACGAGTCCGGCAAGAGCGCGGTGTCGGTCGAAGCTCAAGGGCAAGGTCCGCAAGGGCAAGCAGATGCTGACCTTCACCGGACCCACGACCGGCACGACGTTCTCGCTGCCGATCGACGTGCGCAAGGCCAAGCCCGAGCTCAAGGCTCGCGTCAAGCCGGGCCGCGTCGTCAAGGGCAAGACCCGGGCGCGGATCAAGGTGAAGGCCTCCGCGCTCGGCATCAAGGCCGTGTCCGGCAAGGTGGTCGTGAAGGTCGGCGGCAAGAAGTACACCGCCAAGCTGAAGAAGGGCAAGGCGATCATCCGCCTCGACCGCTTCACCAAGACCGGCACCAAGCGGGTCAAGGTGAAGTACGCCGGAAGCGGCAAGGTCCGCACCAAGGCGACGACCGTCAAGATCAAGGTCAAGCGCCGCTGATCACCTGACACACCGCAACGCAGCACCAGCTCGCGGCCCTCGTCCTGCTCACCGCAGGGCGAGGGCCGCTTGCACGAGGGCGAGGTGGCTGAAGGCCTGGGGGAAGTTGCCGACCATCCGCCCAGCCTGCGGGTCGTACTCCTCCGAGAGCAGGCCCACGTCGTTGGCCAGGCCGCAGAGCCGGTCCATCAGCTCTTCGGCCTCGTCGCGCCGACCCGCTCCGGCGAGCGCGGAGACCAGCCAGAACGAGCACGCCAGGAACGGGTGCTCGTCGCCCGAGAGGCCGTCGACGCCGCTCTGGGTGCGGTAGCGCAGCAGCAGGCCGTCGCGCAGCAGGTCCTCCATGACCGCGTCGATGGTGCCGAGCACCCGGGGGTCGTCCGGTGGCAGGAACCCGACGAGCGGGATGGTCAGGAGCGAGGCGTCCACCTCGCGGGTGTCGTAGTGCTGGGTGAAGGTCCCGCGCTCGGCGTCGAAGCCCTTGTCGAGGATCTCCTCGCGCACCCGGTCCCGCAGCTCGCGCCAGCGCTCCACCGGCCCCTCCAGGCCGTGCTTCTCGATGGCGTGGACGGCTCGGTCGAACGCGACCCAGACCATGACCCGGGAGTGCGTGAAGTGCCGCTCGGGGCCACGGATCTCCCACAGCCCGTTGTCCGGCTCGTCCCAGTGGTCGGCCAGCTCCTCGACCAGGGACCGCTGCAGCGACCAGGAGTTGCGCGTCTCCTCGAGGCCGTTGTGCCGGGCCAGCTCGAGGGCGATCATCACCTCGCCCAGCACGTCGTTCTGCCGCTGCGAGACCGCGCCGTTGCCGATCCGCACGGGACGGCTGTCGGCGTAGCCGGGCAGGTGCGGGAGCTCGCGCTCGGGCAGCTGACGGCCGCCGTCGATGGTGTACATGATCTGCAGGTCGGCCGGGTCTCCGGCGACCGCCCGCAGCAACCAGCGCCGCCACTGGTGCGCCTCCTCGGCATAGCCGGCGCCGAGCAGCGACTCGAGGGTCAGCGCAGCGTCGCGCAGCCAGCAGAAGCGGTAGTCCCAGTTGCGCTCGCCGCCGAAGTCCTCCGGCAGCGAGGTCGTCGGCGCTGCCACGATCCCGCCGGTCTCGGCGTGGGTCATCAGCATCAGGGTGACCAGGCTGCGTTTCACCATGTCGGCGTGCGGCACGTCGGAGGGCGAGCGCTCGGACCAGGCGCGCTGCTGCGCGGTGGTCGCCTCGATCCGTTCGTCGAACCCCTTGGGCTCGGGCACGTCGCGCCACGACCGCACCCACGTCATGGAGAAGGTGGCCTCGTCGCCCTCGCCCATGTCGAACTCGTCGCTGTGGTGGCCCGTCGTGGCCACGGGGGAGCCGCGGCCCGCGCAGGACGAACTTGTCGGGCCCGGCGATGGCGACCACGACCTCGTTGCCGTGGGCCGTGTCGCGGGTGACCCACGGACGGACCTTGCCGTAGTCGGTGCGGACCACCCAGTCGTGCCGGACCCGCACCGTCCCGCGCGTGCACGTGAGTCGTCGTACGACGTCCGCGCGGTCGTCGCCCGTCGGCATCACGTCGAGCAGGACCAGCTCGCCCTCGGCGGTGGTGAACGTCGTCTCCAGCAGGGCAGTGCCGTCCACGTAGCGACGGCTCGTCGCCACCACCTCGTCGGCGGGAGC
This sequence comes from uncultured Actinomycetota bacterium, assembly GCA_963750445.1. GTDB lineage: Bacteria > Actinomycetota > Actinomycetes > Propionibacteriales > Nocardioidaceae > Nocardioides. The sequence goes on from CAVVQR010000016.1 coordinate 137,834, forward strand.
CAGCAGCCAGCGGCCGTTGTCCTCGGTGCCGAGCAACGCGGCGAAGCAGGCGGGGGAGTCGAAGCGCGGCAGGCACAGCCAGTCGATCGAACCGTCCTTGCCGACCAGGGCGGCCGTGCCGCGATCGCCGATGAGGGCGTAGTCCTCGATGGGGAGTGCCATGCGGCTAGTGTCGCCGACATGTGGATGGAGCCCCGCGAGGAAGGCGTGGCGCGGCGCGTCCTGGAGTCGCTCGCCGTCCGCAGCGAGACCGTCGCGACCGCCGAGTCGCTGACCGGAGGACTGCTCTCCGCGCGACTCACGGACATCCCCGGTGCCTCGCGCAGCTTCGTCGGCGGGGTGGTGTCCTACGCGACCCGCGTCAAGGTCTCGGCCCTCGACGTCCCCTCCGAGGTGGTCGAGCAGCACGGCGTCATCTCCGAGGAGTGTGCTCTCGCGATGGCGCGGGGAGCGCGCTCCCGGCTGGGCGCGACATGGGGCCTGGCGACCACGGGAGTGGCAGGCCCCGACGAGCAGGAGGGTCGCCCCGTCGGCACGGTCTGGGTCGCCGTGGCGGGTCCGGGCGTCGACGAGGCACGACTGCTGGCCCTGGACGGTGACCGGTACGGCGATCAGGGGGGCCTCGTGCGACGCCGTGCTCGCCCTCCTCGAGACCCTGCTGGGTGCCTGATCGGCCCGATCGCGACCAGAACGGGGCATCCTCGCCCGGGAAGAAGGAGGCCTCGGGTAGCGTTGGGCCAGACGACTTCCCCCTCGCCTCATTCCATCGAGACAGAAGGACCTCGCGCATGGTGCTCTTCCGAAGACTGCTCGGCGATGTGCTGCGCGGTGCCCGGATGCAGCGCGGGATGACCTTGCGCGAGCTCTCGGCCGAGGCTCGGGTGAGCCTGGGCTACATCTCCGAGATCGAGCGCGGCCAGAAGGAAGCGTCCTCCGAGCTCCTGGCGTCGTTGTGCCAGGCGATGGACCTGCCGCTCTCGGACGTGCTCCGCGACGTCGCCGACGCGGTCGCCGTCGAGGAGGCCGCGATCGGTCTGATCGCCCGCACGCCGATCACGGCCGTGCGTCCTGCCGGCGACGTGGTCGCCTCCGCCGCCTGAGCGGACCCGCGTGCTCTCAGGCTGCCGGCTGGCAGCTCGGGCACCAGTAGGCCGCGCGCTCGCGGCCGGGCTCGCCGAGCATGGCGACCGCGACGGGCGTGCCGCACCGACGGCACGGTGACTTGTCGCGACGGTAGACCCACAGCCGCTCGCGAGGACGGAGGTCACCGGTCGTCGACTGGATGGCTCGTTCCTTGTTGGCCTCGAGCATCAGGTGGGCGCGGTGGACCAGTCGGGGCAGGTCGTCGACCGTGCCGATCGGCGAGCCGGGATGGACGCCGCTGGTGAAGCAGAGCTCGGCCATGTACATGTTGCCGATGCCGGCGAGGTTGCGCTGGTCGAGCAGGGCCTGGCCGATCGGACGCTCGGGTTGGCCGCGGAGCCGGGACAGCGCCTCGTCGGGGTCCCAGTCGGGGCCGAGCAGGTCTGGGCCGAGGTGGGCGACCAGGGCGGCCTCCTCCTGCCGTGCGACGACCTCGACCACGCCGAGAGAGAAGCCGACCGCCGATCGGCCGTCGATGCCGAGCACGACCCGGGCCTGGTCGGCCGGTCGCCGCCACTTGTCACCGGGGGCGTAGATCTGCCACGACCCCTCCATCTTCAGGTGGGTGTGCAGCGTCCACGCCCGGTCGTGGTCGATCCGGGTGAGCAGGTGCTTGCCGCGGGCCAGCGTGCGCACCACGGTGCCGCCGGTCAGGTCGAGGGTCGCGAAGGCGGGGACCCGCATGTCGGTGGTCGTGAGCCGGTGGCCCGTGAGCGCGCGGTCCAGCATGGCTGCCGCTCGATAGACGGTGTCTCCCTCAGGCACGCAGCCTCAGTCCTTTCGGGGTGGCCAGGAACCCGGCCGCGGACAAGGCTAGTCGGACCGGGGTCTCGCCGCCGTTGCCGATCAGTGCCTGGCCGTCGGCCTTCTCGACCGTGAGCCGGCCCAGGGCGCCGCGTCGGGCCGCGTCGGCCAGTGCCGTCATCGCCGGGGTGAGGACCTCCTGGTCCTCGCTCCAGGTCAGCAGCGTGCGGCCACCGCGCTCGACGTAGACGGTGAGCGCGCCGTCGACCAGCACGACCAGCGCGCCCGCCTTGCGCCCGGGCCGGTGGCCCGACGACTCGTTGAGCGCCTCCGGCCACGGGAGCGCGGCACCGAAGACGTTGGCGGGATCGGTCGCGGCGAGCGCCACGACGGCGGCCTTGTGGCCGCCCTGGCTGCTGTCGGGCTCGGAGAAGGTGCGCAACCGGTCGATGGCCCCGGCGCTGCCGAACTGCGCGGCCCCGAGCCCGTCGATGAAGTAGCCGCGACGGCAGCGACCGGTGTCCTCGAAGGCGCTCAGCACCTTGTAGACGCCGGCGAACCCGCCGACCACGCGCTCGCTCATCACCGCACCGCGGGTGACCACGCCGTGCCGCTCGAGCAGGTGCTCGGCGCGGGCGTGTGCGCGCCGGGTCGGGTCGCCGTCGCGCTCCGGCAGGATCGCCCAGCGGCCGCCGGTCTCGGGCGGACCGGTGCGCGCGGGCATCCGCCCGCGCGTCGTCCGGCCCATGCGTGGCGGCGTACGTCGGGTGCGGTGCGAGGGGGTGCCGCTGCGGACCAGGGCGCGCAGCGGCGTGAGGGTGTCGTTGGTGACGAGCCCGCGCCAGACCAGCGCCCACAGGGCGGCGCTGAGCTCGGCGTCGGTCGTCGGGCCCACCCGGTCGGCGAGCTGGCGGAAGAACCACGCGCCGCCCGGGTCGAGCGCGTCGAGCACCGCCCGCTGGAGACCGTCGGGCTCGTCGCCCTCGGTCTCGGGCAGGGTGAGGTGGGCCTGGTCGGCGAGGTGGAGGCTGACCCAGCCGTCGCTGCCGGGGAGCGGGGAGTGGCCGGTCCAGATGACCTCGCCCGAGGCGGTGAGCTCGTCGAGCATCGAGGGCTCGTAGTCACGCACTCGCGAGGCCAGCACCAGCGGCTCGAGGGCGCTGGCCGGGACCGGGCAGCCGGCGAGCTGGTCGATGGCGGCGACCACGCCGTCCACGCCCGCGCAGCGCGCCGCCGACCCGCTGCCACGCCGGGAGGAAGCGGGCGACCGCGTCGTGGCTGACCGGCTCGATCTCCTGGCGGAGCCGGGCGAGCGACCGGCGGCGGAGCTTGCGCAGCACCTCGGCGTCGCACCACTCGCTGCCGGCTCCCGAGGGGCGGAACTCGCCGTCGAGCACCCGACCGCGGTGCGCCAGCCGTTGCAGGGTCTGGCGCGCGACGGCCTCACCGAGGCCGAGCCGGGCCGCGACCTCGGCGGTCGTGAACGGGCCGTGGCTGCGGGCGTAGCGCGAGACGAGGTCGCCCAGCGGATCCTCGGGCAGCTGGAGGAACGCGTCGGGCGTGCCGACCGGGACGGGTACGCCGAGCCCGTCGCGCAGTCGGCCGATGTCCTCGATGGCGGTGAAGCGGTCCTCGCCGGCCATCCGGACCTCGACCACGCGGCGTACGTCGGCGAGCGAGGCCATCCAGCCGGCGACGTCGGCGCCCTCGACCGAGCGCGCACGGATCTCGTCGACGGTCAGCGGTCCGACGAGCCGCAGCAGGTCGGCGACCGCCTCGGCGTCGCGCGCGCGCCGGTCGTCGGCGAGCCACTGGAGCTCGGCCTCCACCTCGGCCAGGACCTCGGGATCGAGCAGCTCGCGCAGCTCGGCGCGTCCGAGCAGCTCGGCCAGCAGTCCCTGGTCGAGCGACAGCGCGGCCGCGCGGCGCTCGGCGATGGGGGAGTCGCCCTCGTAGACGAACTGGGCGACGTAGCCGAAGAGCAGGCTGCGGGCGAACGGGCTGGGCTGGGTGGTGGAGACGTCGACGACGGTGACCTCGCGTCGCTGGACGCGGCCCAGCAGGGCCACGAGCGCGGGCAGGTCGTAGACGTCCTGGAGGCACTCGCGCACGGCCTCGAGCACGATCGGGAAGGCGGGGTATTGCGAGGCCACCTGGAGCAGCTGCGCGCTGCGTTGGCGCTGCTGCCACAGCGGGCTGCGCCGACCCGGGTCGCGGCGGGGGAGCAGGAGGGCGCGCGCGGCGCACTCGCGGAAGCGGCTGGCGAAGAGGGCCGACCCGCCGACCTCCTGGGTGACGACCTGCTCGATCTCCTCGGGCTCGAAGACGATCACCTCGCCGGTGGGCGGCTCGGCGTCGGTGTCGGGGATCCGGATCACGATGCCGTCGTCGGAGGCCACGGCCTGCCCGTCGACGTCGTAGCGCTCGCGCAGCCGGGCGTTGATCGCCAGCGCCCAGGGCGCGTGGACGGGGGTGCCGTAGGGGGAGTGGACCACCAGGCGCCAGTCGCCGAGCTCGTCACGGAAGCGCTCGACCAGGATCTGGGTGTCGTGCGGGACGACCTGCGTCGCCTCGCGCTGCTCGCCGATGTAGGTGACGAGGTTGGAGGCGGCGTTGGCGTCGAGACCGCGCTCGCGGACCGAGGCGACGGCCTTGGCGTGCGGCAGCGCGGCCAGCTCGCGGGTGAACGCGCCGACCGCGGCGCCCAGCTCGGCGGGACGGCCGAGGGCGTCGCCCTTCCAGAAGGGCAGCCGGCCGGGGATGCCCGGTGCCGGGGTGACGAGCACCCGGTCGTGGGTGATGTCCTCGATCCGCCAGCTGGTGGCGCCGAGCGCGAAGACGTCGCCGACCCGCGACTCGTAGACCATCTCCTCGTCGAGCTCGCCGACCCGGCTGGCCTTCTCGCCCACGAGGAAGACGCCGAAGAGCCCACGGTCGGGGATGGTGCCGCCGCTGGTGACCGCGAGGCGCTGCGCGCCGGGGCGGCCGCTGAGGGTGCCGGTCACCCGGTCCCAGACGATGCGCGGGCGGAGCTCGGCGAACTCGTCGCTGGGGTAGCGACCGCTGAGCAGGTCGAGGGTCGCGTCGTAGGCGGCACGCGGGAGCTGGGAGTAGGAGGCGGCGCGCGTGAAGAGCGCGAACATCTCGTCGACGTCCCACTCCTCCATCGCGAGCATCGCGACGACCTGCTGGGCGAGGACGTCGAGCGGGTTGGCGGGCACGGAGAGCTTCTCGATGGCCCCGGTGCGCATCCGCTCGACGGCGACCGCGGTCTGCGCGAGGTCGCCACGGTGCTTGGGGAACAGCACGCCCCGGCTGGTCTCGCCGACCTGGTGTCCGGCCCGGCCGACGCGCTGGAGGGCGCTCGCGACGCTGGGCGGCGACTCGATCTGGATGACGAGGTCGACCGCACCCATGTCGATGCCGAGCTCGAGGCTGCTGGTCGCGACGACCGCGGGCAACCGCCCACGCTTGAGGTCGTCCTCGATGATCGCCCGCTGCTCCTTGGAGACCGAGCCGTGGTGGGCCTTGGCGATGATCGTCCCGGCGCCGCTGCTCTGGCCCGACTGGGCCATGATCTGCGCCGGGGCGGCACCCGTTGGTCGAGGAGGGGCCTCCGCGCCCGTCACGAGACCCGGGTCCTCGTCGGCAGCCCGCTCCGCACGCTCGGTCGCGATCTCGTTGAGGCGGGCGGTCAGCCGCTCGGCCAGGCGGCGGGAGTTGGCGAAGACGATGGTCGAGCGGTGCTGCTCGACGAGGTCGACGACGTGCTCCTCGACGTGGGGCCAGATGCTGGTGGCCCGTCCGGGATCGCCCGACTCCTCGTCGTACTCGCCCGGCATCGTCATGTCCTCGACCGGCACCACGACCCGCAGGTCCCACTCCTTGGTGCTGGGCGGGGAGACGATCTCGACGGGTTGCGTGCCGCCGAGGAAGCGCGCCACCTCGTCCAGCGGACGCACGGTCGCGCTGAGGCCGATCCGCTGTGCGGGCTTGTCGAGGAGCGCGTCGAGCCGCTCGAGGCTGATGCCGAGGTGGGCGCCGCGCTTGGTGCCGGCGACGGCGTGCACCTCGTCGATGATCACGGTGTCGACGCCGCGCAGGGTCTCGCGCGCCTGGCTGGTCAGCATGAGGAAGAGCGACTCGGGCGTGGTGATCAGGATGTCGGGCGGGGTGGTGCCGAGCTTGCGACGGTCGGCGGGGCTGGTGTCGCCCGAGCGCAGGCCGACGGTCACCTCGGGGACCTTCGTCTCGAGGCGCTCGGCCGTGTTGCGGATGCCGGTCAGCGGGGCGCGGAGGTTGCGCTCGACGTCGACGCCGAGCGCCTTGAGCGGGGAGATGTAGAGGACCCGCGTGCGCCTGGTCTTGTCGTCGGGCCGCTCGGTGCTGAGCAGCCGGTCGATGGCGTGCAGGAAGGCACTCAGGGTCTTGCCGCTGCCGGTCGGCGCCACCACGAGCGCGTGGTGGCCGTCCGCGATGGCCTCCCACGCACCGTCCTGCGCCGGGGTGGGCCCGGCGAACGACGCCTCGAACCACGCCCGGGTGGGCGCGCTGAAGCGGTCGAGGGCGGTCATGTCCTGCAGTCTGTCACCGGCGTACGACACTCGCCCCGCCTCAAGGGGCGACGTCTCCTCACGTCCGCCGACTGAATCGGACGGATCCGTCCGCCAACCGGACGTGCAGGAACCCGGTGTCGTGGACCCGTTGGTGGTGGAAGTGACAGAGAGGTACGGCGTCGCGGAGGTCGGTGCGACCTCCTCGTTTCCACGGGTCCCAGTGGTGCAGCTCGCACCAGGAGTAGGGCCGCTCGCAGCCGTCGGCAGCGCAGGTGTCGTGCCGCGTCGAGAGCGCGACCCGCTGCGGGTCGTTGAACAGGCGGGCCTTGCGGCCGAGGTCGAGGGGGAGTGAGGCGCCGCCGAGCACGGCCGGCACGATCCCGGCGTTGCACGCGAGGCGACGGGCCTGCCCAGCGGAGATCTTGCCGCCGGTGTCGAGCCCTGCAGCCTTCAGCTGCTCGCGCAGCACGGCCTCGTCGAGGGTGACCAGGATCGTCGCGGCAGTGGCGGGGTGGAGGTGGTCGGTCGGCACGTGCTCGATCAGCTCGGCGAAGGCCAGGCCGCGGGCGTGGTCCCAGTCGGTGTCAGCAGGGGTGCCGGTCTGCGCCCGGGAGGCTCCGGTCCGACCACGCCGAGGAGCCGTCATCGCCTCGATGATCTTGCGGAGCAGGTGGCCCTGGAGGACCGGCACGGTGAATCGCCCGGTCACGGTGCCGTCGCCGTTGTCGCGGAAGCTCAGCGAGGTGCGAGCCCGAGCGCTGGTCTCCTCGTCGGTGAGGAGCGCGTCCTCATGGGCGTCGACGGCCTGCTCGTCTGGCTCGATCGCACCGAGTGCTCTGCGCGCTGCCTTGCGCAGCCGGGAGGGCGACATGTCGCGCGCCTTCGCGACGAGGCTCTCCTCGACCATCTGTCGCTGGTCGGGTGTGACTCCGCCCGGCAGCTTGCGACTGGCGTCGACGATGACCGCAGCATGGGCGGGTGAGATGTGTCCACTGGCAAGCGAACGCCCGACTGCGGGGGAGTCCTCGATGTCCGTCGCGAGTCGCACCTCGCGGAAGGCCTGCTGAGGGTCCGACTGCGTCAGCGTGGCTGCCCAGGCGCTGGTGCTCGCTGCTCCGCTGCGCCTGGCGGTCCGGCATCGCTCGGCCTCGGCAAGCACCTTGAGCCGGGCGGCCACCACGCGTCGCTCGATGCGCTGGAGGTCTTTGACCAGCTCGGTCTGCTCGGCATCACTGAAGGATCCGGGCTCCCGACTGACGAGCTCGTCCAGCCAGGCGTCAACCGCCGCTGGGTGAGTGAGCTGTCCGAGTGCCATGAGTCATTGTGGCACGAACAAGTGTTCGAATACCTCAGAGAACGGATCAACGGTTCGTCAAGATGACAGGGGTCGAGCCGCAGTCGCCGTGCCCGATCACGGTCTGCTTCGAAGGCGCTGCACTCCGCCGCCTGTCGGCGTGCGTCCGACTTACCGGATCTGCCGATGAGCGGGCAGTCTGCGCCGCCTGTGGGCGAGTGCTCAGCGAGTACCCGACGGGTTTCGCCACCGCAGGGTGACCACCCCGTCGTCCGCGACGGTCCGCTCGGCTGTCTCCACCATGCGGGTGTTCAGTTCCTCGTCGAGAACCCAGCCAACCTCTTCAGCCCAGTCATCGAGGGATTCGCACACCTCGCCGGTCTGCGGTCCCTCAGGCATACGGGCAAGAGAGAACCGAACAGCGAACAACTCGGCATGCCCTTCGTAGCGGAACCGGATCACCAGGTCGCTTCCGTCCGTCGCGACCTCCACCGGGCGGTAGGCCACGACCAGCGACTCCCAGTTCATCCGGTCGAAGCGCGAGCGGACGACCGCTACCGCGTCGTCCGCTGGCCAGTAGAAGTTCATGACTGATGGTCGCTCGCACGCACAACGCCCGCAACTGCCGATGACAGTGCGCGGATCCGCCGCGGTGAGCCATACCGCCGGGGCTTCAACGCGCGAGCGTCGTACACGTGTCCGAGATGCTGCCTTGGAACTGCTGAGCGAAGGGCGACAAGTCGGACACGTGTGCACGAATTGGCAGCACGCGACGTGACCACCCGGATCTGCGCGACCCGTGCGTCTGCTCGTGTCGATGAGGGGCCCTCGTCACTGATGATGGCGTTGCTCGATCGCGAACTCTGCTCCGTTCGGGTCTGCGACCAGCGCAGACCGCGTATTGGCACTCGTCGTCACGTCCGCGACCTGGCGACCACCGTTGGCCAGCGCAGTCCTCACCGAGACATCTACATCAGCCACTCGAAAGGCGGGTATCCACCCAGTCGATGCGGGTGCGGTAGGCGAGTTGGGCGCTTCGACCGCGATGCCGACGGCCTGTGCGGAAGGCACGTGGTCGGGGTGGCGGATGACGGCGGTCGTTGTGCCCGACGCGTGTGCACGCCAGCCGAAGAGGGTCTCGTAGAACGACGCGACCGTGGACCAGTCCTCGACGTTGAGAGAGACCGAGGACCAGGTCCCAGGTGCGCTGGAGCGAGCCGTGTTGCTCCGCTCCAGAGGACTCGCGACATGTATCTCTGCTCCGGCTGGGTCGTGGAGACGGTGGAACCTGCCCAGGGTGTCGATGTCGACGGACTCTCCGGGAGCGGTTCCGCCCGAACCTGCTGCGTCGCGCCGTGCCTGATCGAGGTCGGACACTGCCACGGCCACGATCCACACGGCCGGGTCCTGTGGACCGGTCAGGCTCGCGACCCGCACACCGTCGGCCGAGGCGATGTAGAACGGCGGTGCGTCGGCTCCAGCGATGTTCTCGAACGACCAACCGAAGAGCGCGCCGTAGAACGCTTTCGCTCCTTCCACGTCCGGGCCGAGCTGTGCGGCCCAGAACGGCGCGCCGTGGGGCCATTGACTGCTGGTCATCACTCACTCAGTCCCGGTGACCCGGTAACTCAGAACGACGTTGCCGGACTCACCCCACGTGCGGACGCCGAGCAGTTCAAGATCGGCCGCGGGCACGCCCTCGAACGCGCGCCGGTCGCCCGCGACGAGTTTCGGGCCGATCATTAGATGCAGTTCATCGACCAGACCGTGCCGCAGCAGGTCGGTCCACAGAGCTTGGCTGCCGAACATCAGCGCGTCACCGTTCTGGTCACGCAACGCAGCGACAGCCCGGTGCGTGTCCTGCCGACGCACGATCGTCGTCTGGTCGCGCCAAGGTCCCGTTTCGTCCTCGGACAACGTGTCCGAGACGACCGTGATCGGTATCCCGTCGGCGTACCGCTGTGCGATGTACCGATCGAGCGGCGATGCTTCCGGGTTGTCGTGCTGCTGCGGCCAGTAGGTCAACGCTCCGCGATAGGTCGTCGCCCCGAACAGGAACGAGGACGCGGTACGGGCGCGATCAGAGTTGTGCTCGGCGAACGCCGCATCCATCGGCATCGCCATCACGTCGCCATCGGAGCCCTCCGTGTACCCATCGACGCTGAGCATCGTGCACACCACGATCTTCCCCACGTCCTGTTCCTCCCGAGCTCGAACCTCGCCGCTGCACGAGTCCGTCGGCGACGGATGCACCACGGTGATGGAGGAACCACCGTACGAGCGATCGCCCGGCGTTCTCAACCAGTTGCACCCGACTGGTCGAGCCGCGAACTGCAGTGAGGCATGTGCACTGAACCATCCGCATCTGCCGCTTTGAGGGCGGCTGCAATCGCCCCGCAATCCGCACTAGCCTCAATTCGTGTCCCCGAAGTCAGATCGTCAGCAAGCTCGCGAGACGGTCGCGGCCGGCGATCGCAGACAGCTACTCGACGCGTTCGACGAGGAGCGCCTCCCCGGCTCGATCGACGTAGGTCATGGTCATGTGCGACGTGTCCGCCACCCACTTCTCGATCCCGCTGTCCGCCAGGGCTTCAGACATTTCTACGTACGAGGTCTTGCCGTCGTGGTGAAGTCGGAGGCTCTCCAGAAGGGCGTCGCGATCGCTCGATTCGGCTATCGCCAGAACGTCGTGATGAGCGGACGAGGCGACACGCTCACCGTCTGCGTCGAAGAACTCCGAGTGGCCGTCAGCGACGTAGGAATCGAATCGAACGACACCGATCGTCGCCAAGGCCCGCAGGTAGTCAGCCAGCGAGTCGGCATTGCCGAGCTGAGCGTGGATGTCGTCGATCTGAGCCATGGTGAACACGACCGCGATGCTAAGCGAGCCGTCCCATGGGCGCCGGGTCCAACGCCACGATCGCACTCGACAATCGCGCACCCCTGCGAAGGAGGCTCAGGCGTCCGGGTGCAGCCCGGCGTCTGGCGGGGTGATCCGCCATGACGTGAAGTGGACCGTGAGCCCGGCCCGGGTCGGCGCGCAGCAGAACGGCCCTGCGGTGACATCTGCGGCCGCTTCCAGGGGAGCGACGCGTACGAGCCGCCAGGGTTCGTCGTCGACACGCGCGCGCACCGTGAGGGCGTTGCCCGACCAGCTGCCGCGAACGGTCACCAGTCGTCCCGCCCAGCTCGGCACGGGGGACAGGGACCAGTCCGAGTGGCCCCGGGTGACGACAGCGCCGAGACTCTCTTCTCCGTCGCTCAGCTCGACGCCGGCCTTGATCCATGATTCGTCGTCGACCTTGACGAAGATGCCGGCCTGGTCGAACTGGTCGGTGAAGTCGAGGCGGAACTGCACCTCGAGTGCCGACTCGGGCTCCAGCGTGGTCAGCAGCGCGTGCTCTGTGGAGTGGATGAAGCCGTAGGACGTGAGGCGCCAGGCGTCACTGCCTTCGCGGGCGGTGACGTGGAGGCCGTCGGCATCGGACCTGACGTCGGCGGGTTCGTTCGTCCAGGATCCGTCGGTCCACGGAACGGTGTGGGCCATGGTCGCCTCTTCTGGGTGGCTGCGGCTGTTGGCTCAGTATGAGCGCGAGGATCGCGAAAGGATGGGCACCGTCGGTGACGTTCTATCGGGTGAGGCGGACGCTCATCGGCCCCTTGGCCGTGGACGGGTCCACCACCTTCCCACCTTGGACGATGGTGACCTCGCCGCGTTCGACGAGGCGTCGAGCGGCCCGTCGGGCCGGCTCGTCCAGCTCGCGGCGCGACTTCCCGGTGGCTGCAGACACTGCGTCCGCGGCCTCGTTCACATCGACAGGCCGGGCGCCCGCAGCCCTCGAGAGCTCGAGGAGCGCGTCCTCGAGAGCCCGGTCGATCGGCGTCACTCCGCGCCTCCGACACGTGCTGGAGCAGTAGCGCACCTGCTCCCAGTCCCGCTCCCACTTCTTGCGCCACTCGATCCGACGCCCACACGAGGCGCAGGTCTTGTCCGGAGGTGTCACCTCGTCATCCTCCCCGCCGCCCCAAGCGACCCCCGCCGCTTCGGTGCGTGCCTGCGCCTCGCCGCAACGCGGACGGTGCACACTCACCTGGTGAGGGAACGTCCTGCCGAAGAGTCGTCTCGCAGGGTCGCGGAACGGCTGGGACTTCCCTTCATCGGAGTGGGTCCTGATCCGTGGTACGAGGGTGAGAGCCGGCTGCACAGGCTCGAGCGCAGTCAGTGGCGCGACCACCACGGCCCTGCCGCACCCTCCTAGCCCTTCCTCCTGGCCCGTCCACTTGACCCCTCCTCTGTGGGGCGCCGAGGACACGCAGCCTAGGATTCGCGATCCGCCCCGAGAGGACCTGTACATGGCTACTGACTACGACGCATCGCGCAAGACGGAAGAGGAGCAGAAGGAAGAAAGCCTGGAGGCCCGCCGCCTGACCTCGGGCGAGCAGGACAAGACCTCAGGGAAGCTGGACGAGGACGAGAACGAGCTGGCCGAGTCCTACGAGCTCCCCGGCGCTGATCTCTCGCACGAGAGCCTCTCCGTCGAGGTCGTGCCCAAGCAGGCGGACGAGTTCACCTGCACGTCGTGCTTCCTCGTGCAGCACGTGTCTCGACGGTCCTCGCCCGGCGTCGACCTCTGTGCCGACTGCGCCTAGGAGTAGACGGTCCTCGCCGCGGCCAGGTCAGGACGCCGCGGCAGGCCCGCTCGTTCGCTGACCAGCGCCACGCCCCGTCGCGCCGTACCGCTCCGCCAGCACGGCGAATGCGGCGACGAGCTCCGGGGGTTCCACCACCTCCATGGTGACCTCGAAGCGGCCGAAGCCGGCGGCGAGTGACCCCCAGGACCACGAGCCGGTCTCCAGGCTGCACCGGTCCTCGTCGATGGCGCGGACCGTTCCCTCTCCCGCGAAGGGCAGGACGTCCCGGGCGGGCAGGTCGAGGATCACGGTGCCGCGACAGGGCCACTCGTTGACGTCGCGGCCCTTGAAGCGGGCGGAGACGAACTCGTGCACGTCGCCACCGGGCACTTCCCTCGGCGTGAAGCGCGGGCCGTTCGGTGTGCGGGGCGCGATCCGGTCGACGCTGAAGAGGCGCCAGTCCTCACGGTCGAGGTCCCAGGCCAGGAGGTACCAGCGACCCGTGGACGTGACGATGTGGTGCGGCTCCACGCGCCGCGGTGGCGACGGGGTCCGTGCCTCGTGGCGTACGTCGCGGGCCGCGTAGTCGAAGCGCAGCACCTCGTGCGCACGGATGGTGCCGGCCAGCGAGACGAGCACGTCGGCGGACACCGTTGAGGGAGTCCCGCTGCCCGAGCCCCTCGTGATGGCGGTGACCTGGAGCGCGTCGAACCGGTGGCGCAAGCGGGAGGGCATCACCTGTCGCACGGTCGCGAGCGCCCGGATCGCTCCTTCCTCGATGCCGACTCCGGCTGCAGGTGCGGTCTGCAACGCGACCGCGACCGCGATCACCTGGTCGTCGTCGAACAGGAGGGGAGGAAGCTCGCTGCCAGCACCCAGCCGGTAGCCGCCGTCCGGCCCCATCGTCGTCTCGATGGTGTAGCCCATCTCCCGGAGTCGGTCGATGTCCCGGCGCACCGTCCGCGTGCTGGTGAGCAGTCGCTGCGCGAGGAGCGGGCCCGGCCAGTCGCGTCGGGTCTGCAGCAGCGACAACAGGCTCAGCAGCCGGGAGGTCGTCGTCGTCATTCCCGCAGACTAGTCCGGGTGTAGGACACGAACTGACCTACACGGGCGACGACAGTTGCTCCTGCAAGGCCTCCCGGCCACGTACGAACAAGGAGCAGGAATGACCATCCAGACGACCACCCACCTCAACTTCCGCGGGGACGCGCGGGCAGCGCTCGGCTTCTACCAGTCGGTGTTCGGCGGGCACACCGTCATCAACACCTACGCGGACTTCGGCATGCCGCAGGAGATCCCCGGCGCCGACAACGTCGTCTTCGGCGTCGTCGCCTCGGACGACGGGTTCCGGGTCATGGCCTACGACGTTCCGGGTGAGTCCGGCGGCACGATCGTGGGCGGCACCTCCACCCGCCGCGAGAACAACACCACCATCACCGACCAGGCACTGTTCGTCTCGGTCAACGCGGACACCCTCGACGAGGCACAGGCGTACTGGGACAAGCTCGCCGAGGGCGCCAGCGTCGTCGAGCCCCTTGCCGCGACCGCGTGGAGCCCGGGCTTCGGCATGCTCACCGACCGCTTCGGCGTGACCTGGAGCGTGGGCGTCGCCGCTGGATGACGGAGTCGTCGGCGGGTCGGCCGAAAGCACGAGACCGGTCGGCCGACCGGCCGAGCCCACACGAGCCTCGAAGCCGATCTGCCCGGCGCCGAAGGCGGCCATCGTGGACTCACCGATCGCCACGAAGGAGCAAGGGATGAGACCACCGCAGAAGACCGCCGCCCTGAGGTCCCTGCACGTGCCGGTGGGCGCGACCGCCATCGGGTTGGCAGCGTCGATCGCGATCCAGAACGCGGTGGTGGTCTGGACGGGATCTCCGAGCTACGCCGACCCGATCACGGAGGTGCTCGCCTGGCACGCGGAGAACCGGGTCGCCGTCGAGATCGCGGTCGGCCTGGAGGCGCTGAACCTCCCGCTGCTGCTCGGGTTCCTGATCGGTCTCCACGGGCTCGTCGGGCGCCGCGGGGGTGCCGGAGCGGACTGGTCGCGCCTCGCAGTGGCCGCGGGTGCGGCTCTCTCGGCGGTCTTCGCCCTCTACGCCGTCCTCTGGAACGGTGTCGTGCTGTCCGCCGACGGGCTCACCGAGCCGAGCCCCGTGCTCGAGCTCGTCTGGCAGCTGCACGCAGCAGCGTTCGCGCTGGCGCTGCCGGCGCTCGGCACCACCTTCATCGGCGCCGCGCTGGCAGCGCACGCGAGCGGGCTGACGCCGCCGTGGCAGCGTCTGCTCGGCGTGGCCGGGGGAGGCCTGATGATCGCCGCGGGGGGAGCCAGCCTCGCGATCGCGGACGGCTCGCCGCTCCTGTTCGTGGGACTGCCCGGCTACGCCGCGTGGCTCGTGTGGCTGCTGGCGACCGGCGTACGGCTGGTGCGCGCTCGCGCAGCAGACCATCCTGACGGCGTCGAAACGTTCGAACGCACCCGTTGAGGCGGCCTTGGGCGGCTCGTCGCAGCCTCGTTTCGCCGACCGTTACGCCTGAGCCGATGAATTACACGATTGATCTTCACTCAACGGCGTGGCGGGCTTGACACATCGCCCATACGATCTCTCATCGTGCAACAACAGCCTCATTGGTCACAAGCGTCACAGCGCTTCCGTGCAGCCCTGCCATCGCTCCAGCGCGTCGTACGACGTGCCGGTCACGCGACCAAGCTGATCGTCGGCGTGCTGGCGCTGGTCATGCTCGTCATGCCGGCCACAGTCGGCAAGACCAGCCTGGCCACGTCGACGTACCTCTGCTCGGGGTACGCCGGCTGCCAGGCTGCCGGCTACGGGAACGCCGGCTACCGCCAGGCGTCGGGGACGTCGTACTGGCAGATGTACGTCGGGCACAACTGCACCAACTACGTGGCCTACCGGCTGGTCCAGTCCGGCATGGCGGACCTCCGCCCCTGGCAGGGCAACGGCAACGCCTCGAACTGGGGCGTGGCGATGGCCAGCATCACCGACCAGACCCCCACCGTCGGGTCCGTCGCCTGGTACAAGTCGAACGTGTCCCCGGCCGGTTCGAACGGCCACGTCGCCATCGTGGAGCAGGTCATCTCCGACTCCGAGATCATCGTCTCGGAGGACTACTGGGGCGGGGACTTCCACTGGCGCCGCGTCACCAAGACCGGCGGGGGCTGGCCCTCGGGCTTCATCCACTTCAACGACCGCGTCGTCGCGCCCACGACGGCTCCGGCCATCGTCGGATCGCCTGCGGTCGGTGCACCGCTGGAGGTGGCGACCGGGGCGTGGACGCCGACTCCCACCAGCGTCACCATCCGCTGGCTCGCCGACGGTGCCGCCATCCCGGGCGCCACCGCGCCCGGCTACGTGCCCACGGCCAGCGTGAAGGGCAAGACCCTCACCGCCGAGGTGACGGCCGAGCTGAGCGGCTACACCGCCGGACGAGCAGTGCTCGCCACCGCTCCCGTGGCGCCTGGCGTGTTCCAGCCCACGGCTCAGCCGACGATCCAGGGCGTCGCGGAGGTCGGCCAGACGCTGACCCTCACGACCCCGTCGTGGTCGCCGCAGCCCGCGAAGGTCACGACCCAGTGGTACGCCGACGGTGTTGCCCTTCCCAAGGCCACGGGCGCCTCGCTCGTCCTCACGCGGGACCACGTCGGCACGACGATCACGGCCCGCACCACCGCGAGCGCCGGCGGCTACCGCAAGTCGAGGTCGACCACGGCCGCGACCGCGACCGTTCTCGCCAAGTCCGTCGCGATCACCAGCCCGTCGCGGGTGAAGGGCACGCCCCAGGTGGGTCGCCGCCTCGTCGCCAAGGCCGGGACCGTACGTCCCACTGACGCATCGGCCACCTACGCCTGGCTCCGGGACGGTCGGCGCATCGCCAAGGCCACGAAGCCCACGTACACCGTCCGCAAGGGGGACGTCGGCCACAGCCTGTCCGTCCAGATCACGCTGGCTCGACGCCACTTCCGCAGCACCACCGAGTCCGTCGCCGTGCCCGCGCCCGTGACGACCGTGCCCGAGGTGAAGGTGCGCGCCGACGCCACGAAGAAGCGTGTCGCAGTGGACGTGCGCGTGCGCGCTCCCGGAGCGTCCAGGCCGGAGGGTGCGATGACCGTCAGCGTGGGACGACGCACGGTGGAGGTCCAGGTCGTCCGAGGGAAGGCCCGGGTCGTCATCCGCGACCTGCGTCCCGGCACGAAGCCTGTGGTCGTGCGCTATGCGGGGACCGATCTCGTGGGACCAGCAGTCGCGCGCTCGACCGTCACCATCCCGTCGCGCGGATAGTCGCGAGGCCCGGCCGGTCCGGGCGAGGCGACGCCGTTCGGGGAGGAGACCCCGTTAACGTCCGGGGGTGGCCAGCCCTCGTCGATCCGGTGCTCGTCGGCGTGGCGGATCGTCGCGCCGGGGCGGGACGCGGCAGGCGCCGCGGCCGTTGCCGGTCACCGGGCCGGGGGAGAGGCTGTGGGTCCTCGACGTGCCCTACGGGACCGACGTCGACGGCGCCTCCTGGCACTCGGCCGTCCGGACCCACCTCTACGTCGGGCGTGCCCTGCCGGCCCACCTCGCGCCGTACTCCCCGGGGCCCCACACGCTCGGTCGGTTCGTCGAGAACACCCTCAACCCCGACGATCCGACGCCCGCCCCGGAGCCGACCTTCGCGCTCGAGCCACGCCGGATCCAGTACGAAGCGGCCGACGCGATCGCGGAGCGCGCCGCGGCGGGCGGACGGCAGTTCCTGCTGGCCGACGAGCCGGGCGTGGGCAAGACGATCGCTGCGGTCCTCGGGGCGACGGCGGTGGGAGACCTCCGGGATGCGCGACGCGTGCTCGTCGTCGCCGACCGACCCGCCGCGATCACCATCGGCCACTGGTGCCGCACGATCACGGCCCTGGGCGACGGTGGTCTCGAGTGGGTGGTGATCACCTGGGACCGGCTGGAGAAGGTCAAGGACCACGCCTGGGACGTGATCATCGCCGACGAGGCCCACGCCCTGCGGCGTACGACGACGAAGCGGTGGAAGCTGTGGGCGCGGATCTCCGGACACGGCCGCCCGCACGACGCGGCGCCGTTCGTCATCGCGACCACGGCGACGCCCGGACACACTCCGCTCGAGCTGCCCTATCTCGCTCCCGCCTATGCGCAGGTCCTCGGCGAGCCGATGCAGGCATGGACCTCTGCCACCCAGCCCGCCGACGCGTTCGCCACCGCGCTCGAGCGCCACGGGGTCGGGGTGGAACGGGGGCGCCACGGCGCGACCTGGACCACCGATCCTGCGCGGCGCGCCGCGGACCTCAAGCTCGTGCGCAGCTGGCTCGACGAGGAGCGACCCCCGGCGATGCTGCACCGTGCCGCGCCGTGGGGGCCGGTGCCGATCTCCGGCATGCCGGTCGCGCTGACCCCGGCGGAGCGCACGTCGTACGAGGCGGAGTGGGGCGAGTTCTGCCGTGAGATGGACATCGCCCGACGCGGCCGCAACCTGGCACAGGGGCGTGCCGCGCTCCTGCGCTTCCGGCAGAAGGCCGGCCTGATCCGCGTCGACTCGACGGTCGCCTGGATCGCCCAGCAGGTCCAGGCGGAGCGACAGGTGGCGTGCTCGGTCGAGTTCGTCGCGACCGCGGCCGACCCGATCGCCGACCGGCTGCGGGACTCCGGCATCGAGGTGGCCACGATCTACGGCCGTGACCGGTTCGACCCCGAGGCCGAGCGGCTCCGGTTCCAGACGGGCCAGGCGAAGGTCTGCGTCTTCACGACGGTCGCCTCGATCAGCCTGCACGCCGGCGAGACCCTCACCGAGGGCCGCCGGGCGAGCACCGAACCCCGTGTCGGCATCTTCCACCAGGCCCGCTTCTCGGGGATCGCCGCACGGCAGGTCACCGGACGCACCCACCGCGACCACCAGGTCTCGCCCTGGCACATCGCCTACGCCGAGGGCACCGTCGAGGAACAGGTCGGCAGGGTGATGGTGGAGCGGATCGCCGCGGCCTCCGACACAGTGGGAAGCGACACCACGGGCCTGACCTCCCTCGCCGAGCTCCTCGGAGCCGACTGGCTGCCGTCCACGTCGTTGACCGAGGACGGCGCCTGACGGCTCGGCTCAGGCAGTCACGCCGGCGCCAGGGCCGTGGTGATGGCGTCTGCGAACTCGTCGACGTCCTCCTCCGTGGTGTCGAAGGCGGTCATCCACCGCACCTCCCGGGTGGCTGCGTCCCAGTCGTAGAAGCGGAAGCGCTCGCGAAGGGAGTCGGCGACACCGGGTGGGAGGACGGCGAACACGGCGTTGGCCTGCGTGGCCTGGGTGAACTCGAGTCCCGGCAGGTCGCGCTGCTCGAGGGTGTCGCGGAGCCGGGTGGCCATCGCGTTGGCGTGGGTGGCGGAGTGCAGGTAGAGGTCGTCGGTGAGGAGCGCGATGAGCTGGGCGGACACGAACCGCATCTTCGAGGCGAGCTGCATGTTGATCTTGCGCAGGAACGACAGACCCTCCGAGGCCGACGGGTCGAGGACCACGATCGCCTCGCCGTAGAGGAGACCGTTCTTGGTGCCGCCGAAGCTGACGACGTCGACGCCTGCCTCGGTGGTGAACTCTCCGAGCGTGAGGCCGAGCGCCGCAGCGGCGTTGGCGATCCGGGCGCCGTCCAGGTGGACGAGCATGCCCTTCGCGTGGGCGTGGTCGGCGATCGCAGCGATCTCGTCGACCGAGTAGAGCGTGCCGAGCTCGGTCGTGTTGGTGATGCTCACCGCGAGCGGCTGGGCACGGTGCTCGTCGCCCCAGCCCCATGCCTCCTGGTCGATGAGGTCCGGGGTGAGCTTGCCGTCGGGGGTGTCGACGGTCAGCAGCTTGAGGCCGCTGATCCGCTCAGGGGCACCGTTCTCGTCCGTGTGGACGTGAGCGGTCCGCGCCGTGATGACGGCTCCCCACCGCGGGAGCATGCTGGTCAGGGCGGTCACGTTGGCGCCGGTGCCGTTGAACACCGGGAAGGCCTCGGCCGAGCTGCCGAAGTGGTCCTTCATGACCTCCTGCAGTCGGGCGGTGTAGACGTCCTCGCCGTAGGCCACCTGGTGGCCGCCGTTGGCGTCGGCGATCGCCGCGAGGACCTCGGGGTGCGCACCTGCGTAGTTGTCCGAGGCGAAGCCGCGGAGGGCCGGGTCGTGGAGTCGGGTCACCTTCGTCATCCTCGTCCATGCACCTCCCCAGGGTGCGCCGAGGTCACGGGCAGGCATCGCGGACCCGATCTGGAGCCGTCCCGCTGCGGCCGGAGTGCGGCATACTCACGTCATGAGCCTCAGTCGTGACATCCGTACGGCCGCTCGACGTGTGTCGTGGAAGACCTTCGGTGCGACTGCCGCCGTGGCCGTCCTTGCTTCGTGCGCCCTCGTCGCCGTGGTGACGCAGAGCTGGGGACCCGTGCTGGTGGTCCTCGTCAGCGGCCTGACCCTGGTGTTGCTCGCGGGCCTCACCCTGGACGCCATCACGGCGCCGTTCGAGCGCGGCCCGAGCTCGCGGGTCGGGGCAGGCTCGCGCGGCTCCGCAGCTGCCGCGATCGGTGTCTCGGTCGGCGGGGGCGACTGCGGCGGTGGCAGCGACGGAAGCTGCTGATCCACGCGTCCGTCACATGTCGCGATAGCGGACCGCAGCCTCCAGCCCGCGCTCCAGGTCGGCGGCCGTGACCTGCTGGCCCGGCCCGGTCGGGAAGTCGGGGCCCGGTGCGGCGTAGGGGACGACGTAGGCCGCGGTGTCGCGCTGGTAGCGCCAGCCCTCGGCCAGCGGGCCTACGTCATGGCTGTCGTAGCCGATGGAGTCGAGGAACTCGGACACCGTCACCTTGGCGGCGGGGTCGTCGCCGGCGATCGCGAGCACGGAGCGCTCGGCATCACCGGCGGGCCGCTGCAGGCTGCCCAGGTGGGTGAAGTAGATGTTGTTGAAGGCCTTCACGACCGAGGACTCGGGCAGATGTGCCTGGAGCAGCTCGGAGGTCGTGGTCGACTCGTCGTCGAGCTCGGCGATGTGCCCGTCCCGGTCGGGGTAGTAGTTGTTGGTGTCGATCACGACCTTGCCGCGCAGCTCCTCGACCGGGACCTGCCGGTAGGCCTTCAAAGGGACGGTGACGACCACGATGTCGCCGGCCGCGGCAGCCTCCGCGGCGGTCGCGGCCCGCGCACCGTCACCGAGCTCGGCGACCAGCTCGGCCAACGTCTCCGGTCCGCGACTGTTGCTCAGCACGACGTCGTGACCGCCCGCCAGGGCGAGCCGAGCCACGGTGCTGCCGATGTGTCCACTGCCGATCAGGCCAACTGTTGTCATGTGCACTGCAACTCCACCGACAGGGGCTTCATTCCGTCGACAGCCCCGCTGTCGAGGCCGAGGCTGCGCCCGGCATCACCCGGTCCGTAGTGTCGAGTGGTGGCCGTCGGACGGCGGCCGGTCGTCGCTGGAAGGAACCTCTCTTGTCCGAGTCACCGATCACCTCGCCCGGCCGCGCACTGGTCGTGGGAGCCACCGGGATCGTCGGGCAGGCGGTCGCGCGGCGGCTCGTCGCGGAGGGCTGGGAGACCTACGGACTCTCGCGCAGCGGCACCTCGCCCCACCCCGACGTACGGCCCGTGCGCGCCGACCTGAGCGACCCTGCCGGCCTGGCCGAGGCGCTCGCCGACGTGGCTCCGGACTTCGTCGCGATCACCGCGTGGACCCGGATGGAGACCGAGGCCGAGAACATCCGGGTCAACGGCGGCGCCGTGCGCGACCTGCTGGCGGCGTTGTCCCCGGCCGGGTCGCTGAAGCACGTCGCGCTGATGACCGGGCTGAAGCACTACCTCGGACCGTTCGAGGCCTACGGCCAGGGCGAGATGCCCGACACGCCCTTCCACGAGGACGAGAAGCGGCTGCCCTACCCGAACTTCTACTACGCGCAGGAGGACGAGCTCTTCGCCGCCGCGGAGCGCGACGGGTTCACCTGGAGCGTGCACCGCTCGCACACGGTCTTCGGCTTCGCCACCGGCAACGCGATGAACATGGTCGCCACGCTGTGCGCCTACGCCGCGCTCTGCCGGGAGACGGGCAAGCCGTTCGTCTTCCCCGGGTCCGAGCAGCAGTGGAACGGGCTCACCGACGTCACGGACGCCGACCTGCTCGCCGAGCAGATGACGTGGGCGGCGACCACGCCGGCGGGCCAGGACGAGGCGTTCAACACCGCCAACGGCGACGTCTTCCGGTGGCGCTGGCTGTGGCCCCAGGTCGCGGAGTGGTTCGACCTGGAGTGGGAGGGGTACGCCGACGCCCCGCGCACGCTGGAGGCGTCCATGGCCGACATGGAGCCGGTGTGGCGGCAGCTGGCCGACCACGCACGGTCTCGTCGAGCCGGACCTCTCCCGCGTCGCGTCGTGGTGGCACTCCGACGCCGACCTCGGGCGCGAGATGGAGGTCGTGACGGACATGAACAAGAGCCGCACCGCCGGCTTCTCCGCCACCCGCGACACGAGGGCAGCGTTCTTCGACTACGCCCGGCAGTACCGCGAGGCCCGCATCATCCCGTGAGCCGTGGCCGGGCCGGGCGTCAGCCTCGCGCGGGATCGTCCAGCACGTCACGCCAGGTGTGCTGGGGGTCGAAGCCCACCAGCTCCCGCGCCTTGTCGATCGCGTAGAAGGTCTCGTCGCGGCCCATCTCGCGGCGTACCTCGACCCCGTCGTAGAAGCGGTCGATGACCTCGTCGGTCGTCGCGGCCACGGACATGTCGGCGTTGGCGACGTTGAAGACCTCGTAGCCGAGCCCGTCGGTCTCGAGGCAGCGCTGCACCATCTGGCCGAGGTCGCGGACGTCGATGTAGGCGAAGATGTTGCGCCGCCGGAGCGACGGGTCGGTGAGGAAGTCGGGGAACAGCTCGGCGTACTCGTGCGGCTCGATGACGTTGTTGATCCGCAGGCCGTAGATGTCCGCCCCGGTGCGGGCGTGGAACCCGCGCGCGGTCACCTCGCTGGCCACCTTCGACATCGCGTAGGAGTCCTCGGGGACCGTCGGGTGCTCCTCGTCGACCGGCACGTAGAGCGGCTTGCGCTCACCCTGGGCGAAGCAGACGCCGTAGGTCGTCTCCGACGAGGCGAAGATGACCTTGCGGATGCCGAGGCGGGTCGCTGCCTCGAGCACGTTGTAGGTGCTGAGCACGTTGGTCGCGTAGGTCGCGGCGTCCGAGGTGAGCAGGATCGCGGGCACCGCGGCGAAGTGGACGACCGCGTCGTAGGTCGGCTTCTCCGGCAGGTCGAGCTCGTCGAAGGTCGCCAGCCCGGCGAGCGCCGAGTAGACCTCGCCCGCGTCGGTGAGGTCGACGCGGAGGTCCGCGATGTCGGGGTGCCCCAGCGGGACGAGGTCGGCGTTGGTGACGTGGTGGCCCTGGTCGGCGAGGTAGGGCGCGACGTGCTTGCCGGCCTTGCCGCTGCCGCCGGTGAAGAAGATGCGCATGACTCTTCTTACCCCGTGGGTGCCCAGGTCATCCGGTCGCCCTCAGTTGATGATCTCGCCGCGGTCGTCCGCGGCCAGCTCCGCCAGCCGGTCGCGCCACGCCTGGAGGGCCTCGGGCGTGAGCCGGGTCCAGTCGGTCTTCTCGCCCACCACCCGGATCGGCTCGCTGCTGCGGTAGGAGCGGGTGGGGTTGCCGGGGAACTTCTTGTCGGTCACGTTGGGGTCGTCCTCGAACGCCCCGGTCGGCTCGACGACGTACACACGCGGCTCGGCCTCGCCCGCCGCGAGCTCGGCTGCGAGGCCCGCGCCGTCCGGGAGCGCGGTGAAGTAGATGTGGTTCATCACGACCTCGGGCCGGTAGTTCGACCGTCGGCCCGCCACGAGGAGGTCGCCCACCTGCAGGTCGGCCTTCGTGCCGTGGAAGAACGGGCCGACGTCGTGGGGCTGGCTCATGCCGACCACCCTAGGACGGCGACCGCCCTCAGGACGGCGGGCCGGGATCGGAGATGTCGTGGTCGACGACCAGCGGCGCGCCGGAGTCGGATACGGCGACCTGGTTGGGGCAGGCCGACAAACACGCGCTCGACCGACGCGAGCTCCGGTGGCGTCAGCCAGAGGCCGTACTTCTCCTTCACGCCGACCTGGCGGGCGACGTACGCACGCCGGAACGCCTTGTTCGGCGGGAGCCAGGTGGCGGCGTCGCCGTCGCCGCGCACGAAGTCGATGATCGTCGCGGTGCAGGGGTCGTCGAGGGTCCCTGACGTCACCACGCAGTCGCCGGTTCCGGACTCGATGACCAGGTCGGTGAGATGGTCGCGAGGCAGGTACGCCACCGCTGCCCGCTCATGGGCGCGACCCTGGGCGTCATCTCCCGTCCGTACCGGGCTTTCGGATAGGTGCGGCTTCCGACGACGTGTCACGCCGCGAGCGTCAGGGCTCGGAGGACGTGCAGCTCACCTGGTGAGTGCGCGGGCCTCGTCCTTCGTGGCCCTCCTGGCAGCGGTGGCGAGGTGGACCGGAAGATGCGGAGGTGCTCGGTGACGCCGTGGACCTCATGTCGTGCGCCGACTGGGGAGGCCGTCCAGCTGGCCCAGCCCGGAGTCTCCTTGGCGTAGTTGCAGCGCTCGCAGAGCCCTTGGCCGTTGTATGCCGAGGTCGGCCCACCGTCGCTGTCGCGGACGACGTGGTCGCGGTGGCGGACGGGTGCACTGCAGCCCGGAGTGCGGCAGGTGCCTCCGTCGCGGAGGGTGAGGAGCTCGGCAAGCCCGGCGGGGAACGCGCGACTGCGGGACTCGAGCGCAACGAGGTGGCGCTCTGCCGGCTCGACGAAGAGCCTGCGCAGGCCTGCCTTGGCGGCCGCGGACGCACGACGCACGAGATCGGTGCACAGCGCGGCAGGCAGCCAGCCGACACCGTCCAGGTCGCCGGGCTCGTCACCGTCGCCGAGCAGTGACTCGACGCTGATGACCAGGTTGACCCGGACCGGCAGGGGAGTGGCAGGGTCGTGACCGGTGATCCGCTCCACGAGCGTGTCGGCGCGCACCTGGCTGCTGGTGCGCTCGTCTCCAGCGGCTCGCGCGGTGGCGGCCGCCTGGCTCAGGCGGGCCCGCACCGCGGCGAGGTGCTCGATCGGCACGACGGCAGTGATCCGACCGGTTCCGTCGTCGAGCTGGCGTGCCGTGACGTGGCGGTCAGCCCGGGCGCGCTCGTAGCGTCGGGTCTCGGCGTCGGCGGCCACCGTGAGGCACGAGCGGCGGACGCGCCTGCGGAGCTTCTCGTCGCCGAGCCCGGCCAGCCCGGAGTCACCTCCGGTGATGTCGGTGTCGACGAGTCCACGCTGCCGAGGGTCGAGGTGCGCGACCTGACGTGTGATCGCGAGGGCCTGGGCCTCGTTGATCTCGCCGCGGGCGAGGCTGGCGTGCACGCCGGGGAGGTCGTCGTGGAGACGGCGGGATAGCAGCAGGCGCTGCTCGCCCTGGTAGGGGCTCGTCCGCACGGCGAGGCCGATCTCCGCCCCGATCGACGCGGAGCGCCGCGGTCGTCGGCGCCCGTCGCTGGGATCGTCGTCCTTCGTCACTTCTGCGAGGCGGGCCGTTGCCGTGACCTGTGCGGCGGCAGTCGCGGACTTGAGGCGCTCCAACGCGTCGAGCTGGTCGAGCAGCTCGACGGGGTCGAGGGAATCGGTTGCGAGGATGAGCTCGTCGGCAAGGGCGTGAAGCTCGCGGGCGGTCCACTGGGGCGTGGGCTCGGTGGCAACGGTTGTCATCAGGTCTGCCCCTTCCAGTCCGCCTTCGAATGTGTGTTCGAACTCTAGGGGAGGCCACCGACAGTGGATCCGAGAAGCGGTGGAGCGCACACCGTGCAGCGCCCGAATCGCTGCGAACCGTCGCCTGTCGGGGACATCCGATCGCGTCCACACAGATTGTCTTCGCAGCGACGCAGTCAGTGCGGTCGCTGCGATCCTAATTCGTGCGCTGGCGACGCGATAAGATCACGAAGGCGGGCCGGCGAGGTCGGCGGCGGACTCGACCTCGGGCACGATGTGCTGGACAACAGCGGCGGGAGAACGCGGTCGCGTCTTCGGGCACAAGCAGACCCCCATGGCGGCCCGTACAGGGCGCCATCCCTGGCCGCACTACGACTCCGGCAGTCAAGGTTCCTCAGGAGATCGGCGGGGCATGATGGCAGCATGTCCGGTCGCTCGGTGGTCGCTCTGCTTGGCGTGACTGCGTTGCTCCCACTCGCCGGGTGCAGGCCGGCCGAGGTCGAGATCACCAGCCGGGCGGCAGCCATGGTCGCTGCCGAGCACGTCGGTAAACCGTCGTACGCCGTCGCCCAGGCGTACGGAATGGCGTCGGAGTTCCAAGGCGAGCTCACCAAGACCACCTTGGGCTTCCCGACACCGGATCCGCCGCCCGGTGCGACCGAAACCCAAGTGCAAGTGCTTGTCGGCACCGAGTTCCTGCACGAGAACTGGGCACAGTGCTCCACGTCCTACCAGGACGACAACTGCGTCGACCTGAACGGCGGCGGCACGATGATCTGGACGCTGTACAGCTACGGCGAGGACCCAGGTTCCGTCAAGATCACGGTGGTCAAGGGAGACACGACTGTCCAGGTCGCGCTGTACGGTGCGCTCATCCTCGAGGACCCGCGCACCGCGAAGTTGCCCATCGACGTCGACGACCTCATCGACGCCGCCCAAGACCCCCTCCTTGACAGCACCACGAGCCCGGAGGTGGTGGAAGCCGCCGAGCACCTCGACTTCTGGCGAGCCGCTCCCCTGACCTGGTAGATCCGTCGCTCTCCGTCCGCTCAATGCTCGCGGCTTGTGTCGTGCGCGGCACGAACGTCCTCACCGACGGTGCCAACTCGTGCTGACGACTCTGGCGGACCGACCGGCCACAAAACCTCAGCTGCAGTGCTAGGACCTGAGACAAGGCGATGGCTTCAGAGTGACGCCCCGAACTAGCCCATTCCACCGCCTGTCGGCGCAGGCGAGTTCGCCAACCCGTATCGGGCATCGCGGCCGAAACTGAATCTAGTCGCGAGCCTGCCGACGGAGGATGATGAGTCTGGGAGTTGGCGGCGGTCACGGTGGCCGCCAGCCGCGGATTGGATGGTGGGGTCATGGTGACCTTTGCTGGAGTCGACCACGTGTCGTTCACCGTGTCGGACCTCGACAGGAGCCAGCACTTCTACACCACCGTGCTCGACTTCGTGATGGTGCTGAACGTCGGCTACGGACGCATCTTCATGCATCCCGGCACCGGCTTCACGCTTTCGCTGATCAAGCACGAGGAAGCGACTGGCGGCGCCTTCACCGAGCTCACGACCGGTCTCGACCACCTCGGTCTGACCGCCGCATCACGCGACGAGCTGGAGGAGTGGGAGCGCCGTTTCGACGACCTGGGCGTCACCTACACGCCCATCCGCGACATGGAATTCGGCTACCACCTCAACTTCCGCGACCCAGACAACATCGCGCTCGAACTGTCGGCTCCCAATGAGCACCTGATTGCCGCCAAGAAGGCATTGTCAGACGGTCAGACCACGCAGGCTGACATCGACGCGTTCATCGATGAGCACGACCTAGACCTGCCGCAGGTAAGCAGCGACTAGGTCCGAGCCGCCCGTCGCAGAGAGGACGCTCCCGCCCCACCCTCACTGAGCGCGTCCTATTGCCGCGCATGCCCGAACGCCCGCCGTCGCGGAAGCAACAGCGGGCGTCAGGGAGAGGAGCCGGAGCCCGACGGACGAACTCACCAGGGCTGGACGCCGGTCTCGTCGCGGAAGGTCCCGGACGGGCCGTCGTCGGGGAGCGTCGCGAGCTCGAGGAAGATCGCGGCGCCCTGCTCGGGCGTACGGAAGCCCTGGTAGTTGTTGAGGTCGGTCGCGACGTAGCCCGGGCAGCCCGCGTTGACGAGGACGCCGCTGCCGGCGAGCTCCTTGGCGTACTGGATCGTGATCGCGTTGAGGTAGGACTTCGTGGGGGAGTACGCCGCCGAGATCGGCCCGACTGCGTCGGCCTGGGCGGTCTGCAGCGTCAGCGAGCCGACCGTGCTGGACACGTTGACGATCCGCGGCGACGACGAGCGGCGCAGCATCGGCAGCACCGCGTTGGTGACCCGGATGACGCCGACGACGTTGGTGTCGACGACCTGGAGGACCTGCTCGGCGCTGACCTTCGTCGGCTCCTGCGGCATCCCGCCGGTGATGGCGGCGTTGTTGACGAGCACGTCGAGGCCGCCGGCCTCCTGCTCGATGAGGTCGGCGGCTGCTGCGACGCTCGCGTCGTCGGTCACGTCGAGGGCGACGCCGAACACGTCGTGCCCGTCGGCCTGCAGCTTCTCGACCGCCGCGGTGCGGCGGCCCTCGTCGCGGGCGCCGACGGCGACCCTGAAGCCGAGGCGGGACAGGCCTGCAGCGATCTCGTAGCCGATGCCCTTGTTGGCGCCGGTGACCAGCGCTGTCTTCTTCTGAGTGGTGTTGTCTGACATGCCTCGATCGTGCGTCGGCCAGGTCGGGCGGATCAAAGACCGATCGGGTCGGGCCTGATACCGCGCAGGTATGCCTGCAGGTCAGCGGCGTACGCTCGAGGTGTGGAGACCCGAGAGCTGCGCTACTTCGTCGCTGTCGCCGAGGAGTCGCACGTCGGCCGTGCCGCCGAGCGCCTCGGGATGGCCCAGCCGCCGCTGTCGCGGGCGATCGCCCAGCTCGAGCGCCGTCTCGGGGCCGACCTCTTCGTCCGCACCCCGCGGGGCATGGCGCTCACCATCGCCGGTGAGACCCTCCTGCGCGAGGGTCGCGTCGCGCTCGCGGCCGTCGAGGCAGCCGAGCGCCGCACCCGCCGGACCGTGGAGGTCAGCGGCCCGCGGGTCGTGCTCACCGCCAAGGCGGGAGCCTCGAGCGAGCTGATGGCCAAGCTGCTCGATGCGTACGCCGCCGAGCCGGACGCCGTCGACGTCGAGGTGGTGCTCAGCGCGCCGGGCCACCAGGCTCCGATGCTGCGCGACGGGCGTGCCGACGTGGCGATCCTCCACCGTCCCTTCGACGACCTGAGCGGCTTCGACGCCGACGTGCTGTCGGTCGAGGACCAGGTGCTGATCCTGCCGGCCGGGCACCCCGCGACCGGGCGCGAGTCGATGACCGTCGCCGAGGCGACCTCGATCCCGGACCTGCCGCTGCCGCGCTGGCCCGACCTCGACGGCTCCTACCCCGACGGCCCGGGCCCCGAGCTGCGCGACCTCACCCAGGTGATGCAGCTCGTCCGGCTGGGGCGGACGGCGCTCGTGCTGCCGGAGTCGGTCCGCGCCAACCTGCGCGACGGCCTCGCCGTCGTACCCCTCTCGGACGCGCAGCAGGTCACCACGGTGATCGCGTGGCCGCCCCACAGCACCTCGGCCGGCGTGGCGGGACTGGTGCGGACGGCGTCCAGGCTCTGACCGGCTACTGCGACCCTGTCTCCCTCAGGCGGCTCGCGATCGGCTCGAGACAGGAGACCAGCTCGTCGAGGTCGGCCGGGTCCAGCGCGGCGTACGGCGGCTCGGCGAGGGTGTCGGTCAGCGCCTCGATCCGGTCCTTGGTCGCGCGGCCGGCATCGGTGAAGACTCCGGCGTCGTCGACCAGGCCACGTCGGCGCAGGCCGGCCATCACCTTCGCCAGGTAGGGCTTCGGCAGCTGGTGGATGCGGCCGAACGACTCGGCGGGCAGGATCCCGGCGTCGATGGCGAGGAGGACGTGGCACTCGGTGCGGTCGACCTGCTCGGTCACCAGCGCGGCG
Organism: uncultured Actinomycetota bacterium; assembly: GCA_963750445.1. GTDB lineage: Bacteria > Actinomycetota > Actinomycetes > Propionibacteriales > Nocardioidaceae > Nocardioides. Next base: position 166,951 of record CAVVQR010000016.1, read on the forward strand.
ATGTGCCCGTCCCCGCGGTGCTCGCGCAGCATGTTGGCCGCGTGCCACAGCCGGGCCACGGGCTCCTCGGGCACCGGGAGCGAGCGGAGGGCGGCGTACATCATCCGGCCCTCGACGGGTGCTCCGGTCGCAGCCGTGGTCAGGAGCTCCGCGGCGCGGGCGAGCCCGGGGGAGTCGACGAGGTCGCCCAGGATCCGACGCAGCGCGGCGACGCAGCCGCGCTGGCGGGCGGCGTGCGCGTCCTCGGGCGTCGTGGTCTCCCAGACCGAGGGGATGTGGCGCGCGACCTCGCCGGGCCCGAAGTTGTAGAAGGCCGCGTCGACCACCTCGGCCGGGACGCGACCGAGCGGTGCGGACCGTCCGGCGAAGTAGCCGTCCCAGTAGTTGCTGAAGCCGAGGGCGGCCATCGCCTCGTTGGGCTCGTCGGAGAAGAAGTTGACCAGGCAGATCGGTTCGGTGAGGTCGAACATCCTGCGGGCGGTAGTCGTCGTCATACCTGTCCTACGAACGGGGTGGCACGGATACGACACGGGCGCGGTTGTCGTCCGCCCGACGGCGGAGCACCGCCTGCTCGCCCTCGTTCCTGGTGCGTGTCACGGCGTCGTCGAAGGCCGCGGTCGCCGCGGCGTGCTGCCCGGCTCGCTCGAGCAGGTCACCGCGCACGCTCGGCACCAGCGGCGAGTCGCCGAGGGCTCCCGCGTCCACCGCGTCGAGCACGGCGAGCCCCGCCCGCGGACCGAAGGCCCGACCGTGCGCGACGGCCCGGTTCACCTCGACCACGGGTCCCGGCGCGGCCTGCGCCAGCACGTCGTACAACGCGGCGATCCGCCGCCAGTCGGTGTCCTCGGCGCGCGGCGCACGGGCATGCTCCGCGGCGATCGCGGCCTGCAGGAAGTAGGTCCCGACGGGCTCCCCGCGCGCGGCAAGCCGCTCGGCCCGCGCCAGGGCAGCCAGCCCGCGCCGGATCAGCAGCTGGTCCCACCGGCTGCGGTCCTGTGCCTCGAGGAGGACGGGTACGCCGTCGGCGTCGAGCCGGGCGCCCATCCGCGAGCCCTGGATCTCCAGCAGCGCCTGCAGCCCGAGCACGTCGACCTCGTCGGGAGCGAGGTCGGCGAGCATCCGGGCCAGGCGCATCGCCTCGTGCGCGAGGTCGGGGCGCATCCAGTCCTCGCCGGCGGTGGCGGTGTAGCCCTCGTTGAAGATCAGGTAGATCACCGACATCACGTCGTCGAGGCGCGCGGTCCGCTCCGCCCCGGTGGGCAGCTCGAACTCGGCACGAGCCTCGGACAGCGTCTTCTTCGCCCGCGAGATGCGCTGGCCCATCGTCGACTCGGTCGTGAACAACGCGCGGGCGATCTCGCCCGTGGTGAGCCCGCCGACCAGCCGCAGCGTGAGCGCGGCCCGCGACTCGGCGCTCAGGGAGGGGTGGCAGGACAGGAAGACCAGCCGCAGGACGTCGTCCTCGATGTGGTCGACCTGGGCGTCGAGGTCCGGCATCTCGTCCTCCCTTCCCCCAGGTCCTCCGGCGGCGTGGTCGAGCTCGGCGATCTTGCGGCGCAGGGTGTCGGCGCGCCGGAAGTGGTCGACGGCGCGTCGCTTCGCGGTGGTCATCAACCACGCGCCCGGCTTGTCCGGGACGCCCGTGCCCGGCCACTGCTCGAGGGCAGCCACGAGCGCGTCCTGGGCGAGGTCCTCGGCGAGACCCACGTCGCGGGTCATCCGGGTGAGGGCGCCGACGAGGCGGGCCGACTCGGCCCGCCACGCGGCGACGATCGCCTCGCCGGGGGTCGGTGTCTCCACGCCCCCAGCGTAGGCAGTCAGCGTCACTCGCCAGGGGCCTCCGGCCCGGTCGAGATCTGGCGCAGGGTCGACACCACGGTGACCTCGGGCCAGTGCTTGGCGTGCAGCTCGGCGAACTCCCGCTGGTCGGCGACGGCCTCCTCGAGGGTGGCGTACTCCAGGATCGACCAGCCGCCGACGACCTCCTTGCCCTCGGCGTAGGGGCCGTCGACGCGGGTGACCTCGCCGTTGCGCACGACGTAGTTGACGGCGTCCTCGGTGCCGTAGAGGCCGCCGCCGTCGAGGAACACGCCTGACGCGGCGCGCTCGCCGATGTGCACGTCCATCGCGTCGAACAGCGACTGCGGCGGGGTGCCGATGTTCTCTTCCATCCTCACGAAGCCCATGAAACGCGGCATGTCGGATCACTCCTACTGGTTGCTGGTGGGTTGCTGCTGTGATGTGCACGTGCGCACGTACGTCGAACGGCCGCGGAGGTCTTCGACATCGCATCGGAACTATTTTCTGCCAGTCTGGCCCCAGGCCCACCGACCGCTGGAGGATCCATGGCCCCGAACACGCTCGACGCCCTCCCGGGAACGACCTGGACCAACTGGGTCGGCAACCAGTCGTTCACCCCGGCCTTCACCGCCGCACCGCGTGACGAGGCGGAGGTCGTCGCGCTCGTGCGCCAGGCTGCCGAGCGCGGCGTCGGCGTACGTGTTGCGGGCGCCGGGCACTCGTTCACACCCGTCGTCGAGACCAGCGGCCTGCGCCTCGACCTCTCCGCGATGCGGGGCGTCCTGTCGACCGACGCCGTCCGCAGGCGCGCGACGGCGCTGTCCGGGACGCGGATCCACGACTTCTACGAGCCGCTGTGGGAGGCCGGCCTCGCGCTGCGCAACCAGGGCGACATCGACACCCAGCAGATCGCGGGAGCGGTCGCCACGGGCACCCACGGCTCGGGGACGGGCTACACGAGCCTGTCGGGAGCGGTGCGTGGCCTGCGGCTCGTCACCGCCAGCGGTGAGGTGCTCGACATCGGGGAGGACCAGCCCGACCTGCTGCGCGCGGCGCAGGTGTCGGTCGGGATGCTCGGCGTCGTCACCCAGGTCGACCTGGCCGTGACGGACGCCTACCGCCTGCGCGAGCACGTCAGCCTCCGCTCGTGGGACGACGTGATGGAGCACTGGGACGAGCTCGTCTCCGAGCACCGCCACTTCGGGATGTTCTGGCTGCCGACCGAGGAGTCCGGCGCCCTCTACAACCTCGACGGCCACGGTGAGCGGCTGGCCGACCAGTGCTACGTCAAGGTCTACGACGAGGTCGGTCCCGAGGTCGCCGACAGCGACACCGTCGGTCGTCGCGTCGACCGGTGCTACCGGATCTTCCCGATGGTCTACGACGCCAACTTCCACGAGCTCGAGTACTTCGTGCCGCTCGAGCGCGCCCCGCAGGCGCTGCACGCGATGCGGGAGCTGATGCGGACGAGCCTGCCCGACTCGGTCTACCCGCTCGAGGTGCGGACCGTCGGGCCGGACGAGGCGTTCCTCTCCTCGCAGCACGACACGGCGACGTGCGTCATCTCGGTGTCGGGCAAGCCGGGCACCGACTACTGGGCCTACCTGCGCTCGGTCGACGCGCTGCTCGCCGACTTCAGTGCGCGGGTGCACTGGGGCAAGCTGCACTTCCTCACGCCCGAGCGGCTGCACGAGCTCTATCCGCGTGCGGACGACTTCATCGCGATCCGCCGCGAGCTCGACCCGCAGGGCCTGTTCCTCAACGACCACCTGCGCCCGCTGTTCGCCTGAGCGCGTCGCTTGGCGCCCTCGCGGAGGATGGGCACATGTTGTCGAAGACCACAGCAGCACTCGGTACGGCGGCGGCCGGGCTCGTCGTCGCACTCACCGCGGCGTGCTCGGCCGACTCCGCGAGCTCCGGGCGGCTCGGGCCGACCACGGGCGAGGACGACGACGCCTGGCCGTTCCGCGTCGAGGAGGTCGACGACTTCGACGAGCCCTGGGCGATGGCGTTCCTGCCGGACGGCGACCTGCTGGTCACCGAGCGCAGCGGCACGCTCCACCTGCGTGACGGCGACACCGGCGAGCGGGTCGAGGTCGGCGGCACGCCGACGGTGGTCGACGCCGGGCAGGGCGGGCTCGGCGACGTGCTGCCGGGGCCGACGTACGCCGAGGACGCGATGGTCTACCTCAGCTGGGTCGAGGCCGGCGACGGCGGCACGGGTGCCGTGGTGGGCCGCGGTCGGCTCGACACGTCCGGCGACGGGCCGGCGCTGGAGGACCTGGAGGTGATCTGGCGGCAGACCCCCAAGGTCAGCGGCGACGGACACTTCAGCCACCGGCTGGCGTTCTCACCCGACGGGGAGCACCTCTTCGTGTCGTCCGGCGAGCGGCAGCAGGGTGCCCCGGCCCAGGACACCAGCAACAACCTCGGCTCGATCGTCCGGCTGACCCTCGACGGCGAGCCGGCCCCGGGCAACCCGATGGCGGACGAGGGCGGCGTCACCGCGCAGATCTGGAGCTGGGGCCACCGCAACCCGCTCGGTCTGGAGTTCGCCCCCGACGGGACCCTGTGGTCCTCCGAGATGGGTCCGGAAGGTGGCGACGAGCTCAACCTCGTCGAGGCCGGGTCGAACTACGGCTGGCCGCAGGTGTCCAACGGCAGCGACTACGGCGGCGGCGAGATCCCCGACCACGCGGACGGCGACGGCTTCGCCCCGCCGGTGATGTCGTGGACGCCGAGCATCTCCCCGGGCAGCCTGATGCTCTACGGCGGGGAGATGTTCGCGGACTGGCAGGGCGACGCGTTCCTCGGCGCGCTCTCGGGCGAGGCCCTGGTGCGCGTCGACCTGGACGGCACGACCGCCGGCGACGTCGAGGTCTTCGACCTGGGGGAGAGGATCCGTGCGGTCGAGCAGGGTCCTGACGGCGCGATCTGGCTCCTGGAGGACGCGGGTGCGGGTCGGCTGCTCCGCCTGACGCCGGCCGCCTCCTGACCCAGCCTTCGCGCAGCAGGACGCGACGAGGGCCATCCGGAACGATCCTCACCAGCTGGGCCCGAGCGTCGTCTGCGACTCGCCCCGCCGACGTTCTCGGCGGTCGTGCCAGACTCGCCCGGATGGACGTCTACCGGACCCCTGACAGTGCCTTCGGATCCCTGCCCGAGTTCCCTTGGGAGCCGGCCTACGCCGAGGTGGCCGACCCCGACGGCGGCACCCTGCGGATGGCGTTCGTCGAGGCGGGCCCCGCGGACGGCCCCGTGGCACTGCTGCTGCACGGCGAGCCGTCGTGGTCGTTCCTCTACAGGCACGTCGTACGCGTGCTCGCAGCCGAGGGAGTCCGGTGCGTCGTGCCCGACCTGATCGGCTTCGGCCGGTCGGACAAGCCGGTCGCGCAGGCCGACTACTCCTACGCCCGGCTCGTCGAGTGGACGCGAGAGCTCGTCTTCGACCACCTCGACCTCCGTGAGGTCACCCTGGTCGCACAGGACTGGGGCGGACTGGTCGGGTTGAGGCTCCTCGCCGAGCACCAGGACCGCTTCGTCCGGGTAGTGGCCGCCAACACCGGACTCCCGACGGGCGACTTCGACATGCCCGAGGTGTGGTGGCAGTTCCGGCGCGCGGTCCAGGGCACCGTGGAGCTCGACGTGGCCCGGCTGGTCACGGCCGGCTGCGTGCGGCCTGTCGCCGACGACGTACGGGCGGCCTATGACGCGCCGTTTCCCGAGGAGCGAGCCAAGGGGGGAGTGCGGGCGCTGCCCGGCCTGGTGCCGACCCGACCCGACGACCCGGCCGGCGAGGCCAACCGCGCAGCGTGGCAGGTGCTGTCGGCCAGCGAGCTGCCGTTCCTCACCGCGTTCAGCGACGGCGACCCGATCACGGGGGCGATGGCTCCGATCCTGCGCAAGCTCGTCCCCGGCACCCGCGGGCTCGACCACCCGACGATCGCAGGTGCCGGCCACTTCCTCCAGGAGGACGCAGGGGAGGAGCTCGGCCGGGTCGTCGCGGACTTCATGAGGTCCTGAACCTCAGGCCCGGCGCGGCCGGGTCGCCGTCGCGGGCAGACCGAACGTCGTGGACACCCCGGGGCTGAAGCCCACGTGGTCCGGCGCCCGACCGGCCAGGCCGGGCAGCCCGACCGAGGCCATCAGGCCGTCGTCCAGCGCCAGCACCTCGGCGTCGTGGACCGGCCAGGGCTCGTGCGTGTTGGGGACGTAGAGGGTCCGGCCCCACGCGCGCACGTGCAACCCCCACCGCGCGCTGAGGAAGTGGTCGAGTGCGGTGCTCGCGCGCGGCGCCCCGGTCCGTACGACGACGTGGCTGGCGGCCCGGCTGCCGGGGGTGCGGAGGCGGGCGTCGTAGGTGTGCACGTCGCCATCGCGGACGTGACGCATCCGTGCCCAGCGGTACGGCAGGCGCAGGGCCGCGCGAGCGCCCAGCACCACGGCGGACCGGTCGGTGTCGAGGCTGAGGAACACGATGCCGCGGCGCCCGGTCCGGTCGACGGAGTAGAGCCGCACGTTGGTCTCCAGGAACGACCCGAGCCACGGGACGGCGGGGCCGCGGCCCACGCCCGCACCCACCATCCGGAAGGGGATCAGCCCGACGTAGGTGACGCCGTCGAGGGTGTCGGGACGCACGCCCGGCGGCATCCGGTGGGCGACCTCGATCGGGTCGACGGCCCAGTGCAGGAAGGTCAGGTCGCGCCACGACTGGGTCATCATCACCGGGCCAGTCAGCGCCGGAGCCTCGGGTGAGACGGGCTCGACGACCGGGTCGTTCACGCGTCCAGCGTAGGCGGTCGCGGGTAGGCGGGCGGCGTCAGAAGACCGTCCAGTCCGAGTAGGTGGTGAACGCGTCGAGCGCGGCCAGTCCGGCGGCCGAGCTGCCGGATGGGCCGAGCGCTGGACTCCACACGCAGGCGACGCCCCGATCGGGGATGACGGCGAGGATGCCGCCGCCGACGCCGCTCTTGGCCGGTAGCCCGACGCGGTAGGCGAACTCGCCAGCGGAGTCGTAGGTCCCGCACGTCAGCATCACCGCGTTGACGCGCTTGGTCTGCCGAACGCTCAGCAGCCGAGTGGTGTCGGAGAGCACGCCGTCGCGGGCCAGGAAGAGTCCGGCGAGGGCCAGCTCGCGACACGTCATCGAGAGCGCGCACTGGGCGACGTACTCGGCGATCACCGCGTCGACGGAGCACTGCAGGTTGCCGTAGCTGGCCAGCAGGTGTGCGAGCGCGGAGTTGCGATGGCCCGCCTCGAGCTCCGACCGGGCCACCTCCGGGTCGCTGGCGACGTCGGCGCGGCCACTCTCGCGGCCGACGAGATCGCGCAGGGCTCCGGACGCGTCGCCCGTCAGCTCGTGGAGCGCGTCCGTCACGACCAGTGCGCCTGCATTGATGAACGGGTTGCGCGGGCGGCCCGCCTCCTGGTCGAGCTGGAGCAGGGAGTTGAACGGGTTGCCCGACGGCTCTCGCGACACCCGGCGCCAGATGTCCTCACCTCCGGCCGCCATGACCAGGGCGAGGGTGAACACCTTGCTGATGCTCTGCACCGAGAAGCGCACGTCCGCGTCGCCGACGACATGCACCTGGCCGTCGCACGAGGCGATGGCCATGCCGAACTGGTTCGGGTCGACCGCGGCCAGGCTGGGGATGTACTCGGCCGGTCGGCCGCGCCCCACCTCGGGCGCCGCGGCCTCCTGCGCGCTCCGCAGGGCCTCCTCGATCTGCACGACGTCCATCCTCGCGCAGCTCGGTGTCACCGTGGTCGGTGGGGCGGCGTGGTCGCACCGGTGGGGACCACGCGCCGGTCGGGCTCACTGCTTTCCCGTGACGTTCGAATCTCAACTAGGGTGCGCTGATGTGACGGACTCCATGATCTCGGCGCGTGGACTGCGCAAGTCCTTCGGTGACTTCGAGGCGGTGAAGGGCATCGACGTCGACGTCCGCAAGGGCGAGGCGTTCGGCTTCCTCGGGCCCAACGGCGCCGGCAAGTCGAGCACGATGCGGATGATCGCCTCGGTCAGTCCGGTGACGTCCGGCGAGCTGCGGATCCTCGGCATGGACCCGGCCACCGACGGTCCGGCCATCCGCGGTCGCCTCGGCGTCTGCCCGCAGGAGGACACCCTCGACAACGAGCTCAACGTCTTCGACAACCTCTACATCTACGGCCGCTACTTCGGCATCGACCGCGCCACCTGCCGCACGCGGGCCCACGAGCTGCTCGAGTTCGCCCAGATCACCGAGAAGGCGAAGTCCAAGGTCGAGGACCTGTCCGGCGGGATGAAGCGGCGCCTCACGATCGCCCGCAGCCTGATCAACAACCCCGAGGTGCTGCTCCTCGACGAGCCGACCACCGGCCTCGACCCGCAGGCGCGCCACGTGCTGTGGGACCAGCTGTTCCGCCTCAAGCAGGCCGGCGTGACCCTGGTGATCACCACCCACTACATGGACGAGGCGGAGCAGCTCTGCGACCGGCTCGTCGTCATGGACAAGGGCCTGATCGCGGCGGAGGGGTCGCCGCGCGAGCTGATCGACGCCCACTCCAGCCGCGAGGTCGCCGAGCTCCGCTTCGGCGTCGGTGAGCACGAGGCGCTGGCGGAGAAGGTCGAGGACCTCGGCGAGCGCGTGGAGGTGCTGCCCGACCGACTCCTCGTCTACAGCGACCACGGCGAGGAGGTCGTCAAGGCCGTGCTCGCCCGCGGGCTGGAGCCGATCGCGACGCTCGTACGCCGATCGACGCTCGAGGACGTCTTCCTGCGCCTCACCGGCCGGAGCCTGGCGGACTGATGGCGACCACCGAACCCCGCCCGGACACGCGTCCGGCGACCCGACCCGCCGGCACCCTGAGCGCCCGGGAGGGCCTCGTCCGGCAGTACGACTACTGGCTGACCGTCTACAAGCGCACCTGGCGCGGGGGAGTGGTCAGCTCGTTCGCCACTCCTCTGTTCTACGTCGTCGCGATGGGCGTCCTGCTCGGTGGCTTCATCGACGCCGACCCCGAGCGGCTGGAGGGCGCGACCTCCTACCTCGCCTTCGTCGTGCCCGGCCTGGTCGCCTCGCACGCGATGACGATCGCGGTCAGCGAGTCGACCTACCCCGTCATGGGCGCGATCAAGTGGCACAAGACCTTCTTCGCCCAGCTCGCCACGCCACTGGCGGTGCGCGACCTGGTCAACGCGTTCGTCTGCTTCGTGGTCTTCCGGGTCGCGTCGGCGTGCGCGGTCTTCATGCTCGTCCTCGCGCCGTTCGGCGTCTTCGAGAGCTGGTGGGGGCCGATCCTCGCGTGGGTCTCCCAGGTGCTCGTCGGCAGCGCCTTCTCGCTGCTCGCCTTCGGCTACTCGGCGCGGCTGAAGTCCGAGGAGGGGTTCGGCGTCCTGTTCCGCCTCGGCGTGCTGCCCCTGACCCTGTTCTCCGGCGCGTTCTTCCCGATCACCAACCTCGGGCCGGTGCTCGAGTGGGTGGCCCGCCTGACCCCGCTGTGGCACGGCGTCTCGTTGTCGCGGATGTTCTGCCTCGACACCGTCGACTGGCCCCTCGCGGCAGTCAACCTCGCGGTGCTCGTGGGGCTCTCCGTGGCCGGCTGGTTCTGGGCCGTCACCGGCCTCGACAAGCGGCTGGAGGTCTGAGGTGGCCAGCCTGGTCCCGAGCGCGGTCACGAAGGTGGTCCCGACCTCGATCCCCGCACCGCTGACGCCGGTGCACGCCGCCCGCCTGCTGGTGCTGCGCAACTTCGTGGTCTACAAGTCGGCCTGGAAGCTCTTCCTCACCGGCTTCCTCGAGCCCGTGCTCTACCTCTTCTCGATCGGCATCGGCGTCGGCCAGCTGATCGACAGCTTCGAGTTCCACGGCGAGCAGGTGCCCTATGCGGCGTTCGTGGCGCCCGCGATGCTGGCCACGTCCGCCTTCAACGGCGCACTCCTCGACTCGACCTTCAACGTCTTCTTCAAGCTCAAGTACGAGAAGCTCTACGACCAGATGCTCGCCACGCCCCTGACGACCGGCGACATCGCTCGCGGCGAGATCGCCTGGGGACTGATCCGCGGGTCCGTCTACTCCGCGGCCTTCCTCGTCGTGATGGTCGTGATGGGCCTGGTCGAGTCGTGGTGGGCGGTCCTGGCGCTCCCCGCCGCGGTGTTGATCGCCTTTGCCTTCTCGGCCGTCTGCATGGCGCTGACGACGTGGATGAAGTCCTGGCAGGACTTCGACAAGATCACGCTCGCGCAGATGCCGCTCTTCCTCTTCTCGGCGACGTTCTTCCCGGTCGAGGCCTTCGGCGACGGCGTGATGCGCTGGATCGTGGAGGTGACGCCGCTCTACCGCGGCGTCGTGCTGTGCCGCGAGCTCACGACGGGCGTGGTGACCTGGGAGTCGGCGGTGTCGGTGGTCTACCTCGTCGCGATGGGCGTCCTCGGCCTGCTCGTCGTACGCCGCCGGCTCGACAAGCTGCTGCTGACCTGAGGTCCGGAGGCCTGCGCCCCGGGACCAACCACTGGCCAACGCGGCGGTGGCCGTCCTAGGTTGCCGGGCATGGACTCCTACGCCAAGGGCGAGACGACTCCGGCACTGCTGGAGGAGACGATCGGCGCCAACTTCGAGCGGACGGTGGCGTCGTACGCCGATCGCGAGGCGCTGGTCGAGTGCGTGAGCGGGCGCCGCTGGACCTGGGCCGAGCTCGACCGCGACGTCGACGCCCTGGCCCGCGGCCTGATCGGCGCGGGCATCGAGAAGGGCGACCGCGTCGGCATCTGGGGGCCGAACAGTGCCGAGTGGACGCTGGTGCAGTTCGCGACGGCCAAGATCGGCGCCATCCTGGTCAACGTCAACCCGTCCTACCGCACCCACGAGTTCTCCTACGTCGCCCACCAGTCGGGCATGCGGATGCTCGTGTGCGCGACGTCGTTCAAGACCAGCGACTACCGCGGGATGGTCGAGGAGACGGCCGAGCGCAACGACACCCTGGAGCGGGTGGTCTACCTCGACGACCAGGAGAGCTGGGCCGGGCTGCTGGCCGACGGCGACGGGGTCAGCGTCGACGACCTGCGCGCCCGGTCGGCGACGCTGGAGGCGACCGACCCGATCAACATCCAGTACACGTCCGGCACCACCGGGTTCCCCAAGGGCGCCACCCTGAGCCACCGCAACATCCTCAACAACGGCTACCTCGTCGGCGAGGTCTGCCACTACACCGAGGCGGACCGGGTCTGCATCCCGGTGCCCTTCTACCACTGCTTCGGGATGGTCATGGGCAACCTGGCGTGCTCCTCGCACGGGGCCGCGATGGTGATCCCGGCGCCCGGCTTCGACCCGGCGCTGACCCTGAAGGCGGTCTCCGAGGAGTCGTGCACCTCGCTCTACGGCGTGCCGACGATGTTCATCGCCGAGTGGGCGCTGCCCGGACATCGGGTCCTACGACCTGTCCTCGGTGCGGACCGGCATCATGGCCGGCTCGCCGTGCCCCGAGGAGATGATGAAGAAGCTCATCGCGGCCGGCATCGACGAGATGACGATCGCCTACGGCATGACCGAGACGTCACCGGTCTCGACGCACACGCGCACCGACGACTCGCTCGAGCGCAAGGTCGGCACGGTCGGCCGGGTGTGCCCGCACCTGGAGGTCAAGATCGTCGACCCCGTCAGCGGCGACACGGTGCCGCGCGGCGAGGCGGGCGAGTTCTGCACCCGCGGCTACTCCGTGATGCTCGGCTACTGGCAGGACGAGGAGAAGACCGACGAGGCGATCGACGCCGGTGGGTGGATGCACACCGGCGACCTCGGGGTGATGGACGACGACGGCTACGTCCGGATCACCGGCCGGATCAAGGACATGGTGATCCGCGGCGGGGAGAACATCTACCCGCGCGAGATCGAGGAGTTCCTCTACACCCACCCCGACATCGAGGACGTCCAGGTCGTCGGCGTCCCGGACGCGAAGTACGGCGAGGAGCTCTGCGCGTGGCTGCGGATGCGTCCCGGCACCGAACCGCTCGACGCCGACGGTGTGCGCGCGTTCGCCACCGGCAGGCTCGCGCACTACAAGATCCCGCGCTACGTCATGGTCGTCGAGGAGTTCCCGATGACCGTGACCGGCAAGGTCCGCAAGGTGGAGATGCGCGAGGTGTCGACCAAGGAGCTCGGTCTGACCTGACCTCGGCTCAGGCGTCGACCACCTGGTGGTGCGGGCGGCCCGGGTCGTCGTAGGCCGGCTCGCCCTCGCCGGCGCGGAGGGCCTCGAGCTGCGCGCAGACCGCCAGTCCGTAGAACAGCGAGATGGACGACAGCAGGCTCCACAGCAGCAGGGCGAACACCCCGGCCAGCGGGCCGTAGGTGCTGCTGAACGACCCGCTGAGGTTGACGTAGGCCGCCAGCCCGGCCGCGGCGGCCATGCTGCCCAGCACCGTGACGGCCGAGCCCAGGGCCAGCCACGACAGCGCCGGTTGCCGTCGTCGCGGCGCGTGGTCGAAGAGCACCGCGATCGACCCGACGAGCGCCACGAGACCGGCGGGCCACCGCACCCACTCCCAGGTGAGGCGCGCCCCCTCGGACCAGCCGTAGGAGTCGACCATCGCGTCTCCGAACGCTCCTCCGGCCACCAGGGCGAGGAAACCGAGTCCCACGGGGCCTGCGAGCAGCGCGGTGAAGACGGCGGCGCGGCCGTACTTGTGGAGCGCCGGCCGGTCGCGCCGGATGCCGTAGATGCGGTTGCCGCCGCGCTCGACCTGCGCCATCGCCGTCGTCATCGAGACCAGGGCGAAGAGCAGGCCCAGGACCAGCGCGACCTCGCCCGTGCCCTCCGACCCGGAGGTCAGGGCCTGGGCGAGCGCGTCGTCGTCCCCGCTGGCGGGGGACACGGCGTTGACCGTGGCTGCGACGACGCTGGCGGGACGGTCGTCGTCGATGTCGGCGGCAAGCCCCATCACGGCGATCAGGAACGGCACCACCGCCAGGCACGTCTGGAGGGCCAGCGCGCGGCTGTTGGTGAACCCGTCGCCGTAGCGGAAGCGCACTGCTGACTCGAGCAGGATGCGACGCAGTCCGTGGTGACGCGCCAGGTGCCAGGCGTCCTCCGCGTCGAGCTCGTCGCCGTCCATCTCGGTGGTCACCGCGACGGTGCGGGCTGTGGTCATGCGCGCACCCTACGGGCGGCTCAACCCAGCACTCTCTGCAGCCAGACCACGTCGATCCACCGGTCGAACTTCCGACCGACCTCACGCATGGTGCCGACGTCCTCGAAGCCGCACGCGCGGTGGAGGGCGAGGCTGCCGGGGTTGGGCAGGGCGACGGCGGCCACGACCAGGTGCATCCCGTCGTCGGCCAGCAGCGCCAGCAGGGCGTCGTACAGGCCACGACCGACGCCGAGGCCCTGGTGCCCGGGCGCGACGTAGACCGTGCTCTCCCGGGTGTGGCCGTAGGCCGGCTTGGGTCGGTAGTGCACCGAGGTGGCGTAGCCGACCACGGCGCCCTCGTGCTCCGCGACGAGGAAGTGCTCACCCACGCCCGTGGCGGCGAGCCGCTGCTCCCACAGCTCCATCGGGCGTGGCTCGTGGTCGAACGTGGCGTGGCCCTCTCGGGCCTCGCGACCGTAGATCTCGGCCACCGCGGGCAGGTCGGCGGGAAGTGCACGGCGGATGTCCATTCCCCACATTGTCCTCGGCAGCGAGGCTGGTTGGATGGCGGGCATGAGCGCTGTGCCCGATGACCCCAGAGGGATCGTTCCCGACACCAAGGACTGGACGTGGGTCCTGGAGCGCCGCTGCCCCGAGTGCGGCTTCGACCCGGGTGCGCAGGAGCTGGCCGACCTGCCCGGCCTGATCCACGACACCGCGATGGCGTGGTCGCAGGTGCTCGCCCGCGCCGACGTCGGCGAGCGCCCGGCGCCCGGGGTCTGGGCCCCGCTGGAGTACGGCTGCCACGTCCGCGACGTGCACGCCCTCTTCGGGCAGCGGGTGCGGCTGATGCTCGACGAGGACGAGCCGACCTTCGCCAGCTGGGACCAGGACGCGACCGCGCTCGAGCGCGACTACGCCGGCCAGGACGCCGACGTCGTCGCGGTCGAGCTGATCGAGGCGGCGGGCACCGTGGCGGGCATCTACGCGACCGTCACCACCGCGACCAAGGACCGCCGTGGGCTGCGGTCCAACGGCGACCAGTTCACCGTCGAGTCCCTCGGCAGCTACCACCTCCACGACGTCGTCCACCACCTGCACGACGTGGCGGCGGGGTGAGGCAGGTGGACGAGACGGTCCGGGCCTACGACCGCCACGCGGCCGCCTACGCAGCCGGCACCGCGGCGATGACCGACGAGGTGCGTCGCGGCCTCGAGGAGCTCGCGGACCGGGTCGGGCCGGGTGCGCGGGTGCTGGAGATCGGGTCCGGCGGCGGACGCGACGCCGCCCTGATGGAGTCGCTCGGCCTGCGGGTGCGGCGTACGGACATCACACCCGGCTTCGTCGCCCTCCTGCGCGACCAGGGCCACGACGCCGACGTCGTCGACCCGCTCGTCGACGACCTCGGGTCCCCGGAGGGTCCCTACGACGCCGTCTGGGCCAACGCCTCCCTGCTGCACGTCGCGCGGGCCGACCTGCCGACCGTCCTCGCTCGGCTGGCCGAGGTCACCCGCGCCGGGGGGAGTCTCCGGATCGCCGTCAAGGAGGGCGACGGGGACGGGTGGTCGACCCACGGCTCGGTCCCCGACGCGCGCCACTTCACCTACTGGCGCGCCGAGGCGCTGCGTGACGCGGTGCTCGGCGCGGGCTGGACCGACGTCGCGATCCGCTCGGGGATCGCCGGCAAGGGCTCCGAGACGTGGCTCGAGCTGTCGGCGGTGCGCGGATGAGGCACACCGAGTTCTGGGCGCGGCTCGACCACGCCCTGGGGCGCGCCTACTCGCGCACCTGGGCCGAGCTCACGGTGGTGCGCGACCTCGACGGACGGACGACCCGCGAGGCGCTGGACGCCGGGGTGCCGCCCAAGCAGGTGTGGGCCGCGGTCTGGCGCCAGCTCGAGCTGCCGGACACCGAGAAGTGAGCACCCGCACCGCGCCGGGGGTCGTCGACCTCGAGGCCGTCCAGCGCCACACGATCCGCACCCTCGTCGTCTCGCAGGCGGTCGGTGCGGTCGGCGTGACGATCGGCGTGACGACCGCGTCGCTGCTGGCCCGCGACATCTCCGGCAGCGAGACCATGGCCGGGCTCGCGCAGACCTTCCAGGTGCTCGGCACGGCCGCTGCGGCCTACGGACTGGCGCGGGTGATGCGCCGGCGCGGGCGACGCGTCGGCCTGGTCTCCGGCTACCTGATCGGCGCCACCGGTGCCGTCCTCGCGGTCGTCGCCGGCGTGGTCGACTCGATGCTCGTCCTGCTCCTCGGAGCCGTCCTCCTCGGCGCGACCTCCGCGGTCAACAGCGGGTCGCGCTACGCCGCCACCGACCTCGCGACCGAGGAGCACCGGGCGCGGGCGCTCTCGGTCGTGGTGTGGGCGACGACGATCGGCGCGGTGGCGGGCCCCAACCTCGTCGGCGTGGGCGGGACGACGGCGCGTGCGGTCGGGATCCCCGAGCTGACGGGTGGCTTCGCGATCGGTGCGGTCGTGCTCGTCCTGGCCGCCGGCTGGGTCTGGCTGCGGCTGCGACCCGACCCGTTGCTGCTGGCGCAGGAGACCGCCGGACTCGTCCCCGCCTCCGGGCCGGAGCCGGGCGGTCGGTCGTGGGGCCGTTTCGTCGCGGTCGTCCGCGAGGTGCCCGCCGTCGGCGCTGCCGTGGTGGCCATGGCCTGCGCCCACGCCGCGATGGTGACGGTGATGATCATGACCCCGCTCCACATGGAGCACGGTGGCGCGCACCTGGAGGTCATCGGCTTCGTCATCTCGATCCACGTGCTCGGCATGTTCGCGTTCTCCCCGGTGGTCGGCTGGGCTGCCGACCGGTTCGGGCGCAGCGCCGTGCTGGTGACCGGGGGACTGGTGCTGCTGGTCTCGCTCGTGCTGTGCGGACTCTCGCCCGAGGGCACGTCCTGGCAGATCTTCGCGGGCCTGTTCCTGCTCGGGCTGGGCTGGTCGTGCGCCACCGTCGCCGCATCCACGGTGATCGCCGACCGCACGCCGATCGAGTCGCGCACCGACGTGCAGGGCACCTCCGACATGGCCATGGCGCTCACCGCAGCGGGTGGCGGTGCCCTGGCCGGGGTGATCGTCGGCGGGCTCGGCTACTCCGCCCTGGCGACCTTCGCGGCGCTGCTGGCCGGCACGGTCGTGGTCGCCGGACGCCTCACCCGCCGGTCGTCCTGACCCCTCGTCGCGCACGGCAGGTTCTCGACCGCGACACGCCGTGCTCGAACGCACCCTCGAACACCTGTTCGGGCTACTGTGCATCCACAGGTACGACGGTGGGCGAGGTTCTCCACAGCAGGTGAGGGTCCTGATCAGGGACTGTCGGTGGCTCGTCCTAGCGTCGCAGACGTACCGACACACACGACGAGAGAACGGGACACAGCCATGGCTGGTGCAGACCGCGAGAAGGCCCTTGATGCCGCGCTCGCACAGGTGGAGAAGCAGTTCGGCAAGGGCTCGGTCATGCGACTGGGCGACGAGACGCGTGCCCCGCTCGAGGTGATCCCCACCGGGTCGATCGCCCTCGACGTGGCCCTCGGCCTCGGCGGGCTCCCGCGCGGCCGGGTCGTGGAGATCTACGGTCCGGAGTCCTCGGGAAAGACGACGGTCGCCCTCCACGCGGTGGCCAGCGCCCAGGCGGCCGGCGGCATCGTCGCCTTCATCGACGCCGAGCACGCGCTCGACCCCGACTACGCGAAGAACCTCGGCGTCGACACCGATGCGCTGCTGGTCTCCCAGCCCGACTCCGGTGAGCAGGCGCTCGAGATCGCCGACATGCTGATCCGCTCCGGTGCGCTGTCCCTCATCGTCATCGACTCCGTGGCCGCCCTGGTGCCCCGCGCCGAGATCGAGGGCGAGATGGGCGACAGCCACGTCGGCCTCCAGGCCCGCCTGATGAGCCAGGCGCTGCGCAAGATGACCGGTGCCCTCAACAACTCCAACACCACCGCGATCTTCATCAACCAGCTGCGCGAGAAGATCGGCGTGATGTTCGGCTCGCCCGAGACCACGACCGGTGGTCGCGCGCTGAAGTTCTACTCCTCGGTCCGCCTCGACGTGCGACGCATCGAGACGCTCAAGGACGGCACCGACATGGTCGGCAACCGCACCCGCGTCAAGGTCGTCAAGAACAAGGTGGCCCCGCCGTTCAAGCAGGCCGAGTTCGACATCATGTACGGCAAGGGCATCAGCCGCGAGGGTGGCCTGATCGACGTCGGCGTCGAAGCAGGCATCATCCGCAAGGCCGGCGCCTGGTACACCTACGAGGGCGACCAGCTCGGCCAGGGCAAGGAGAACTCGCGCAACTTCCTCAAGGACAACCCCGACCTCGCCAACGAGATCGAGAAGCTGATCCTGGAGAAGCTGGGCGTCACTCCGAGCGTCGACAAGCCTGCCGACGACCTGAGCGACGAGCCCATCGGGGTCAACGACTTCTGATGTCCGAGTCACGCCCGGCCCCCGACTGGGCCGGCGACGTCGGCCTCGGCGTCCGGGCGTGGGTGGGGGAGACCCCATCCACGCCGGACGAGCCGTTCGAGCGCCACCCGTCGGGCCGTCGTGGTGCCAAGGGGCGTGCGAAGCCCCGGGAGCGGAAGCGGACCAAGACGCCCGCCGAGCGCGAGGCGGCCAGGGTCGCCCGGGCCGAGGCCGCGGCCGCGGAGGTCGAGGCGGATCCCGAGGCCGTGGCGCGCAGGATCCTGCTCGACGCGCTCACCGGCCAGGCCCGGACCCGGCAGGAGCTGGGCGACAAGCTCGCCAAGCGCGGCGTTCCCGACGACCTGGCCGCCGAGCTGCTCGACCGCTTCACCGAGGTCGGGCTCATCGACGACGCGACCTACGCCCGGCAGTGGGTGGAGAGCCGCCACCGCAGTCGTGGACTGGCTCCACGGGCGCTGGCCCAGGAGCTGCGCCGCAAGGGCGTGGGCGACGAGGAGACCAAGGCGGCGCTGGAGCAGATCGACGAGGACGACCAGCGCACCGCGGCGCGGGCCCTGGTCGACAAGAAGCTCCGCTCGATGCGGTCGCTCGACTCCCAGGTCGCCACCCGGCGGCTCGCCGGCCTGCTGGCCCGCAAGGGCTACTCCGCGGGCCTCGCGTTCTCGGTGGTGCGCGAGGCGCTGGCCGACGACGAGCGCGAGGGTGACGACGTTCACGTGACCGACCTCATCGAGCCGCCCGAGGACTGAGGGCCCCTTCCGCCGCGCCGTCGGGCTCTGGTGGGATGTGCTCGTGAGCAACGAGCGCGAGGTCCTCACCTACGACCTGTTCGGCACGGCCACCCGCGAGCTGGCCCAGCAGGTGGCCGACTCGGGGTTCGAGCCCGACATGGTCCTGGCCATCGCGCGCGGTGGGCTCGCGCTCGGCATGGGGCTCGGCTACGCGCTGGCCGTGAAGAACCTGTCGGTGATCAACGTCGAGTTCTACACCGGCGTCGACCAGCGCCTCGACGTGCCGATCATGCTGCCGCCGACCCCGGCCGCCGTCGACCTGTCCGGGCTCAAGGTCCTGATCGCCGACGACGTCGCCGACACCGGGCGCACCCTCGAGCTCGTCCACGAGTTCTGCGAGGGTCACGTGGCCGAGGCCCGCACCGTCGTGGTCTACGAGAAGCCCACCACCGTGATCAAGCCCGACTACGCCTGGCGTCGCACCGACCTCTGGATCGACTTCCCGTGGTCGGTGCTCCCGCCCGTCGTCGGCGGTGGGCTCGCGCACTGACCGCGCCGGCCTGACAGAGTGGGTGTCGTGGACCCCACCCACCTGACGATCCGCTCGGCCGACGTCGAGCTCTCGGGTGTCGTACGACCCGACGAGTCGTGGCGCGAGGCGGCCGAGCGGACCTGCGCTGCGGTCATCGGGACCCCCGTCGCCGACGACCTCTCGGGTGAGGTCAAGCGGTTCGCCATCGACCGTGACCGGGTCATCGCGTTGCGGGCGATGACGCCCGGCGACCTCGACCTGATGACGACGTGGCGTGCCACGCCCGCGGTGAGGCAGTGGTGGGAGGCCGGCCACGAGCAGACCGCCGAGCAGATCCGGCAGATGTACGCCGAGCGGGTGGACGGCCTGACGCCGACCCGGATGTGGGTGGTCGAGGTCAACGGTCGCTCGGTCGGCTTCGTGCAGGACTACCGGGTCGGCGACTACCCGGACTATGCCGTGCTCGCGCCGGATCCCGACGCGATCGGCGTCGACTACGCCATCGGCGCCGACGAGTGGCGCGGCCGGGGCCTGGGAGCGGCGATCCTCTGGACGTGGATGCTCGCCGCGCGTCGGCGTCTCCCCGACGCGACGGCCTACTTCGCCGCGCCCGACCACCGCAACCGCGCCTCGCTGCGGATCCTGGCCAAGGCCGGTTTCCAGCCCGGGACGTGGTTCGACCAGCCGCAGGCGGACGGGTCGGTGCACACGGTCGTGGGGTGCACGCTCGACGTACGACGCGTCCTCGGCTGAGCCGTGGGCCATGATGTGCTCATGACGACCTCCGAGATCGCCACCGCCCTGCGCCTCCCCGCCGGCCCGGTCGACCTGGCCTCGATCGAGACCGATGCTGCGCCCGGCTTCGACGGCAAGAAGGCCGACGGCCAGGCTGCCCTGTTCGAGATGGGGGCCGAGCTGTCCGACCTGCAGGAGCGGTTGTGGGCCCAGCGGACCGTGGGCTCCGAGCGACGGGTGCTGGTGGTGCTCCAGGGCATGGACACCAGCGGCAAGGGTGGCGTGCTGCGCCACACCATCGGGCTGGTGGACCCCCAGGGCGTCCGGATCACCAGCTTCAAGGCGCCGACCGAGGAGGAGCTCGCCCACGACTTCCTGTGGCGGATCGAGAAGGGGCTCCCGCCCGCGGGCTACATCGGGGTCTTCGACCGGTCGCACTACGAGGACGTGCTGATCGCGCGGGTGCGCGGCTTCGCCGAGCCCGACGAGATCGAGCGGCGCTACGGCGCGATCAACGACTTCGAGGCACGGCTGGCCGACGAGGGCGTCTCGATCGTCAAGTGCATGCTCCACATCAGCGCCGACGAGCAGAAGTCCCGGCTGGCGGCACGGCTCGCCAACCCCGAGAAGCACTGGAAGTACAACCCCGGCGACCTCGACGAGCGTGCCCACTGGCCGGCCTACCGCGAGGCCTACCAGGTCGCTCTCGAGCGCACCAGCACGCAGATCGCGCCGTGGCACGTCATCCCGTCGGACAAGAAGTGGTTCCGCAACCTCGCCGTCGGCCAGCTCCTGCTCGACGCGCTGCGCGGGCTCGACCTGCAGTGGCCGCAGGCCGACTTCGACGTCGAGGCCGAGACCACGCGCCTCACGGAGGAGTCCCCGGTCCAGTGACGTCCACCGGTCTGCCCCTGGTGACGGTCACCAGGTACGTCACGCCCCTGCGCGAGGGCGGCAGCCTGCCCGGCGTCGTCGAGGGTGACGACCTCGGCACCTATGTCTGCAAGTTCCGCGGTGCCGGCCAGGGCGCCAAGGTGCTCGTCGCCGAGGTCATCGTCAGCGCCCTCGCCACCCGGATCGGTCTGCGCACCCCGCGGCTGGTCGTGCTCGACCTGGACCCCGAGCTGGCCCGCTACGAGGCCGACGAGGAGGTGCAGGACCTGCTCAACGCGAGCGTCGGCGCCAACCTCGGCATCGACTTCCTCCCGGGCTCGTTCGGTGTCGACGGCCAGGTCAGCGCCGCCGACGACGAGGGAGCGCGGGTGCTCTGGCTCGACGCGTTCACCGCCAACGTCGACCGCTCCTGGCGCAACCCCAACCTCCTGCTCTGGCACGGGGACCTGTGGGTCATCGACCACGGCGCCTCGCTCTACTTCCACCACGGCTGGAGCTCGGGCGTCACCGATCCCGCGAGGTTCGCCGCCCAGCCGTGGGATCCCACCGGACACGTGTTCGAGACCTGCGCCGGCCGGGCCGTCGAGCTGGACGCGGAGATCTCGGCGCCGCTGGGCCGGGAGGTCTTCACCGAGATCCTGGCCGGGGTGCCGGACGTGTGGCTCGAGCCGGTGCCCGGCGCGGACGGTGCCGATGAGCTGGGGCCCGACGCACTGCGGGCGGCCTACGTCGACTTCCTCACCGCGCGCCTCGGCACCCGGCAGTGGCTGCCCGAGGCCTCGTCGTGAGCCCGACCGCCAAGCTGGCCTACCAGTACGTCGTGCTCCGCTGCGTGCCGCGACCCGACCGCGAGGAGTTCCTCAACGTCGGCGTGGTCCTGCACTGCCAGTCGGCCGACTTCCTCGACGCGAGCTGGACCGTCGACGCCGACCGGTTGCGGGCGCTGCACGCCGGGATCGACGTCGACCAGGTCTGCGACGCGCTGACCTTCGTCGACCGGGTCTGTCGCGGCGACGAGCGCGCGGGAGAGGCGGCGCGGCAGTCCCTCGGCCAGCGGTTCGGCTTCCTCAAGGCGCCGCGCAGCACGGTGCTGCAGCCCGGGCCGGTGCACGGTGGTGTGACCGAGGACCCGGCTCGCCAGCTCGAGCACCTGCGCGAGCGCCTGATCGGCTGATCGCGCGGTGTCCGGGACGGGGCGTGGGGCGGATACTCGAGGCGTGACCTCGCCCGACGGCGCCACCCGGTTCCGGCTCGCGTCCACCCTGGCGGTGGACACGGGAGCCGGCGCGCGCTCGGGTCGTGAGCTCGGCAGCCGCAAGGCCCGCACCCTGCTGGCGCTGCTCGCGGCGTCGCGTGGCCGCCCGGTGGCCACCGACCACCTCGTCGAGTCGCTGTGGCACGACGATCCACCTGCGGACCCGGCCGCCAACATCGCGACCCTCGTCAGCCGCGTACGCCGGAGCCTGGGCCAGGCCCTCGTGGTCGGCCTGCCGGGCGCCTACGCCCTGGGTGGCGAGTGGTCCCTGGACCTGGTCGAGGCCGAGCAGTGGAACGCCGAGGCCACCGCCCGCCTGGCCTCGGGGGACCACGCCCTCGCCGAGGCCGCGGCCTCGGCCGCCCAGCTGCTGCTGGGGTCCGGGCCGGCCCTGCTCGACGAGGCCGATGACGAGTGGGTGCGCCACGTCCGCCGTCAGGTCGAGGACCTCCGCCGCAACGCCCGGCACCACCGGGTCGCCGCGCTGCTGGAGATCGACGCCTCCAGCGCGGTCGGGGTCGCGCCGAAGGCCTGGCGTCGGACCCCTACGACGAGCGGGCGGTGCGTGACCTGATGCGGGCGCTCGCCGCGGACGGGCGGGTGTCCGCGGCGCTGGCGGCGTACGACAGTCTCGTCGCCACCCTGCGCGAGGACCTCGGCACCGACCCCGACCGGGCGACCGCCGACCTGCACCTGGCCCTGCTGCGCGAGACCGAGGTGGTCGCCGAGCCCGAGGCATCCGGTCCCGCACCGGTGTCCGGCGACTCGACGCTCGTCGGCCGCGAGGACGAGCTGGCCCTGTTCCGCAGCGCCTGGGCGACGGTCGCCGCAGGTGGCGAGGTGGGCCTGGTGCTGGTGGTCGGCGAGGGCGGCATCGGCAAGACCCGGCTCCTCGACGCGGTCGCCGACATCGGCACGGCGACCGGTGGCCAGGTGCTGCGGGGCCGGTGCCACCCCTCGGAGCGCTCCCTGTTCCTCCAGCCCTACGTCGACTCCCTCCGTCCTGCCCTGGCTGCGCTGCGACGTGACCAGCTGGTGGCGGTGGTGCGTGACCACGAGGCCGCCTGGGTCGCCCTCGTGCCCGACCTCGCCGCGGTGCTCACCGGTGCACCGCCCCCGCCCGCCGACCGGGACCTGCTGCGGAGGGCGACCTACGACGGCATGGCCGCGACCCTGCGCCGCCTCTCGGCGGCTCGCCCGGTCGTGCTCGTGCTCGACGACCTCCAGGACGCCGGGGCCGCCACGATCGACCTGCTCGGCTACCTGTCCCGCCAGCTCGCCGGGGCCCGGGTCCTGCTCGTGGGCGCCGTCCGCAGCGAGGACGCGGCCGTCGTCGAGCGGCTCGGTGAGCGCGTGACGCAGGTCCGGCTGGGTCCGCTCGGCACGGAGGCGGTCGACGCGCTCGCCGCCGCGGCCGGCCTGGGCAACCGCAGCGAGCAGGTGATGGCCCGCACCGCCGGGCACACGCTCAGCGTGGTGGAGTCCCTGCGAGCCCTGAGCAGCGGCGAGACCGGCGTCCCCGGCTCGCTCGCCCAGGGCGTGCTCGCGCGGGTGGACCGGCTCGGGACCGAGTGCCGGTCCGTCGTCGAGGCGGGCGCGGTGCTCCGCCGACGCCTGGACCCGCGCCTGCTGGCCGGACTGAGTGAGCTCTCCGAGGTGTCGGTGACCCGCTACGGCGAGGAGCTGGCGCGCACCGGGCTGTTCGTCCGGAGCGGCGCGGTCTACGAGTTCGCCAACGACCTCTTCCAGGAGTGCGTGTACGCCGCGCTGCCGGAGGCGGTCGCGGTGGCCTACCACCGGCGGGCGGCCGACCTGACCAGCGACCGGCCCGAGGTGATGGCGGCCCACGCCCACGCCGTCGGCGACGACACCCGCGCTGCCCGCGGGTGGCTGCTCGCCGGCGAGGAGGCGTTGCGGCGGGCGGCCGTCGAGGACGCGCGCACCCTGGTCGAGCGCTGCCTCGCGATCCCGGAGCTGGCGGGGGAGACCCGGGCGCGGGCGCTGCTGGTCCGGGGCCGGGTGCACGAGGCAGGCACGTCGTGGGCCGCCGCGATCCAGGACATCGACGCCGCGCTGGCCTGGGCGCGCAGCAGCGGCGAACGACGACTCGAGCTGGCCGCCCTCCGCGCCCGCGGCGGTGACGCGGCCGTCGGCGCCCAGCTCACCACCGACGAGCTGATCGGTCCGCTGGAGGACGGTGCGCGACTGGCCGCCGAGCTCGGTGACCGGCGGGCCGAGGCCGACTTCGGGACCCGGATGGCCGTGCTCGAGGCCAGCCGGCTGCGGCTGACCGACGCGACCGTGCGGGCCGAGCGGGTCCTGGCCCGGGCGCGGGCGTCGGGGTCGGAGGACGGCGTGGTGCTCGCCCTCGACGGGATCAAGACCGTGGCCTGGTACCTCGGTGACGCCGACGCGCTGGAGGACGCCCTGCACGAGCTGGAGCCGCTGGTGCGTGCCCGCAACGACGCGTGGCTGATCCAGTGGGTGGTGTTCGAGTCGGCGTTCGTCCCCGCAGCCCGCGACGACTGGGAGACCGCGCGGGGACTGCTGCACGAGGCGCGCGACCTGAACGTCCGCAGCGGATTCCCCGCCTACGCCGGCTACCTCCTCGCCTACGAGGGGTGGCTGGCCAGGCTCGCCGGTGACAGCGACGAGGCACGCACCCTGGGCCGGCGCGCCGTGGAGGCGACCTCCGCGGTGGACCACCCGTGGTGGCACTCCTGGGCAGCCGGGCTGCTGGCCGCCACCCTCGTCGAGACCGGCGACGACGCCGAGGCCCAGACGGTGGCCCGGGCGGGGTTGGCGGCGCTGCGCGGGACGTCGCGCCCCGGGCGTCTGCTGTGCGCGGCCGCGCTGGCCGCGGTCACGGGCGAGCTGACCCGGGGCGCCACGGACGCGATGGCTCGGCTCGACTGCCCACCGGGGCGCGCGTGGGTGCTCGGCGCCGATGCGTACCTCCTCCTGGCGGGTGCGGCGACCGCGCGCGGTGACGACATCGGCGCGGCCCGCCTGCTGGCTCCGCTCCGGGAGGCGACGACGAGCTCCTGGCCGGCGATCCGACGGCGCGTCGAGGCCGTCTCTCAGAGCGCCTCCAGCGTCAGCCGTGCCGCGCGCTCGGCGCCGTCGGAGGGCACCGGCACGTAGTCGACCCGCTGGCGCAGCGCGGCCACCAGCTCGTCGGCGATCCGGTCGGGATCGGTGTCGGCGTAGGCCAGGGCCCGACCCGCCCGGTGTCGCTCCAGGCGGTGCCGGACGTGCACCTGCTGCTCGAAGTGGTGCTCGAGCGGGACGTAGAGGAAGGGCCGGCGCGCGGCGGTGAGCTCCATCGTCGTGCTCAGCCCACCCTGCACGACCGCCACGTCGCAGGCCGCGTGGTGCAGGTCGAGGTCGGGCAGGAAGCCGTGCGGCTCCACGCCGTCGGGCAGCCGGAGACTGCCACCGTCGATGCGCGGCCCGGCGACCACGACCATCCGCAGCCCCGGGATCCGGTCGGCGGCGGGGCCGTAGGCCTGCGCGACCCGGCGCAGCAGGTGGTGGCCCACCCCGGACCCGCCCACGGAGACGACGCAGACCACGTCGTCGGGGGCGTAGCCGAGTCGCTCGCGCAGCTCGTCGCGGCGGCGCGGGTCGGGCCGCTCACCCATGACGTAGCCGGCGAAGTCGAAGTGCTGCTCGGTCCACTCCCGCGCCGTCGGCAGCCCGGGTCCCAGCGGCAGGTCGGTCACGTCCTCCGGGTCGCCGACGAAGACGGACCGGTCCCGCAGCCCGGGCGAGCGGGCGACGTGCTCGACCATCTCGGCGTTGTAGTCGGCGGTCAGGAACGCTTCCCGTTCGCCACCGTCGGGCATCGGCACCCAGCCGACGAAGTCGGTCATCCACACGAAGGGTGCCCGCTTGAGGGACGGGTGCTCGTGCAGGAAGTGGTCGAGGTCCCACGCCTCGTCGCCGACCCACAGGTCGAACGACTCGCGCTCGACCAGGTCGTCGAACACCATGAAGTTGTTGACCAGCACCTCGTCCATGCGGCGTACGGCGTCGAAGGCGTGGAGGTCGTGCTCGCCGGACTCCGCCTCGAAGTGGCCCGACTCGCTCGCCAGCAGTCGCGAGGCCGGGTGCACCACCTCGCCGCGCTTCTCCAGGAACTCGGCGACCGGCGACTGGGTGAGCCACTCGACCTCGAGGTCCGGCCGCTGCTCGCGCATCGCGTCCGCGATCGCCAGGTCGCGGCGCACGTGGCCCAGGCCGATGGGGGAGGAGAGGTAGAGCACGCGCGGCCGGCCACGGCCGTGCCTGCGGGGGCGAGGCACCGGGACCGCCGTGGTCGTGCGATCCACGAGCGCCTTGATCGCCCGGTTGACGATCACCGGGTGCCGCGCCATCGGCAGGTGTCCCGAGCCCTCGAGCAGCAGGAGCTCGGCACCGGTCCACTCGACGATCGATCGACCCCGTCCCTGTGGCTGGCACAGGTCGGCGGTGCCCTGCACGACCAGCACGGGTGCGGTGATCCCGCGCAGCAGTGCCTCGGCCTCGTCGGCGGTGTCGGGGAAGCGTGGCGCGGCGTTCTCGGCCAGGATCACCGCCCCCGTGGTCTGGCAGGTGTAGCCGACGATGTCCTCGAGCTGCTTGGTGGAGTGCGGTTCGGGGAGCATCTGGTCGAAGAAGAACTCGGCGAACTCCGGCCAGTGGTCCGGCAGGTAGTTGCGGTTGTTGCCCATCCACCCGGAGTAGTCGTCGAGCTCGTCCTCGAAGTGCAGCGCCGACTCGAGCCGTACGGGGAACGGCGAGGTGCGGTCGCGGGCCCACGGTCCGACCGCGACCACCCCGGTGACCCGCTCGGCGTGCAGCGCCGCGACGAGCAACGCCTGCCAGGCGCTGACACAGATGCCGACCAGCACGGCCTGCTCGATGCCGAGGTGGTCCATCACGGTCAGCGTCGACTCGACCATCGCCAGGTCGCCGTAGGCATCGGGGTCGAGGGCGCGTCCGGACCGCCCGTTGCCCGGCGGGTCGACGGTCACGACGCGGAAGTGCTGCGCGAGGTAGGCCACCTGACCCTTCCAGGCGCCGCTGTGCACGCACGTGTCGATCGGCACGAAGACCACCGTGGTCTCGCCGGTGTCGTTGAACGACTCCCACGCGAGGCGGACACCGTCGACCTCGACGAACCCGTCGCTGTCTGGCTCTCGTGCCCTCATGTCGTCACCCTCCACGGTCCCGGTTGCAGCGGCGTTGCAATCGGCCTGCAAGCGCGCCGGGACAACGTCTCCGCACAGCATCCACCCGGGACGCCACGAGAGGGAGACCCCATGACCACCATCGACCAGACACCGTCCGGCACGGCGGCAGCCGAGCAGGAGCAACCCACCGTCGACATGGACGTGCTGATGCAGTTCGTCGGCGCGTTCGTCGGGGACCTCGGCGCGACCGTCGGCGCCGGCAACGTGCTGCTCGGCGACCGGCTCGGGCTCTACCGGGCGCTCGCCGCCGGGCCGGCCGACGCCCGGGCGCTCGCCGCCGCCACCGGCACCGACCCGCGCTACGTCGACGAGTGGCTGCGCGGGCAGGCCGCCGGCGGCTACGTCGAGTACGACGCCGGCGCAGCGACGTACTCGATGACGCCCGAGAAGGCGTTCGCGCTCACCGACCCCGAGGGGCCGCTCTTCCTGCCCGGCGCCTTCGAGCTCGCGATCGGGGCGCTCAAGGCGCTCCCCGAGATCGAGCACGCGTTCCGCACGGGGGCCGGCTACGGCTGGCACGAGCACGACGAGGACGTCTTCAGCGGCTGCGAGCGGTTCTTCCGCCCGGGCTACCTGATGCACCTCCTCACCGAGTGGATCCCGGCCCTCGACGGCGTCACCGCCAAGCTCGAGAGCGGCGCTCGCGTCGCCGACCTGGGCTGCGGCCACGGCGCCTCGACCGTCCTGATGGCCGAGGCCTTCCCGGCGAGCACGTTCGTCGGCTCGGACTACCACGAGGGGTCCATCGAGTCGGCCCGAGCAGCGGGCCGCGGACGCCGGTCTCGGCGACCGGGTGCGGTTCGACGTCGCGGGGGCGCAGGCCCTCGACGATCACGACCTGGACCTCGTGACGACCTTCGACTGCCTGCACGACATGGGCGACCCGCTCGGTGCCGCCCAGCACGTCCGCCGGTCACTGGCGGGCGACGGCACGTGGATGATCGTCGAGCCGGCCGCAGGGGACACCGTCGCGGAGAACCTCAACCCGGTGGGCCGGGTGTTCTACGGCTTCTCCACCTTCCTGTGCGTGCCCAACGCGGTCTCCCAGCCGGGCGGCTACGCGCTCGGTGCGCAGGCCGGGCAGGCCGCGATCCGGCAGGTCGTGACCGACGCCGGGTTCACCCGGTTCCGCAAGGTGGCGGACACCCCGTTCAACAACGTCTACGAGGCGCGTCCGTAGTCCCGTCCTGACAGGATGCCGCGCATGACCTACGTCGGCGCCGTCCGGGCCTCCCTGGCCGGCGCCGGCGACCCGGCGCTGGCGGCGCGGCAGCAGGCGTACATGAAGTCGGAGCTGCCCTACGTCGGGCTCGACGGCGCCGGCGCTCAGGGCGCTCGCTGAAGCCGCTGCTGGCCGAGCACCGCTTCATCGACCGTGCCCAGTGGGAGGACGCGGTCCGGGAGCTGTGGGACGACGCGACGCACCGCGAGGAGTGGTACGCCGCGATCGCCCTGCTGCGGCACCGGTCCTACGGCCAGTGGCTCGACCCGGACCTGTTGCCGCTGCTCGAGCACCTGGTCCGCGAGGGGGCGTGGTGGGACGTGGTCGACGAGGTCGCGGGGCACCTCGTCGGCCAGGTCCTGCTGGACCACCGCACCCCGGTGACCCCGGTGATGGACGCCTGGTCCGTCGACCCCGAGTCCCTCTGGATCCGTCGTACGGCGATGCTGGCGCAGCTGCGCCACGCGGAGCGCACCGACACCGACCTCCTCGCGCGGGCCCTGGTCGCCAACCTCGACGACACGACGTTCGGCCGGGAGTTCTTCATCCGCAAGGCGCTCGGCTGGGCGCTACGGCAGCACGCCCGCACGGACGCGGAGTGGGTCCGGACCTTCGTCCGGACCCACTCCGACCGGCTCAGCGGACTCTCCCGCCGGCGAGGCGCCTCAAGCACGCTGCTCTTCAGACGGGGACGAGCTCGACCGCTCCGACCGCGTAGCGGGCCAGGATCGCGCGCGCCACGGCCGGGTGGGCGCCCAGCGGGTCGGACACGGCGATGGCGCCGGCCTCGACGGCGAGCTCACCAGCACGGTCGGGGAGCTTGCCCGGCGCGAGGAAGAACGACGCGACCGCGATGTGGCGCTTGCCCTCGGCGCGGAAGGCCCGGACGGCCTCCCCGGTGGCCGGGGGAGCAGCGGAGGCGTAGGCCGCGGTGACGGGCAGCTTGTGCCGTGCGCCCCAGGTGCGGGCGATGCGGGCCACCGCCTGGTTGGCCAGCGGGTCGGACGAACCGGCCGCGGCCAGGACCAGGGCGTCGAGCTCGCGGACCCGGGCGGACCTGAGCGCCTCGCGCAGGCGGACGTCGAGCACCTCGAGGAACGCCGCCTCCATGCCGAGGATCCGGCTGGCCTGGATCTTCACGCCCTCGTGGCGTGCCATGGCGGAGGCGATGGCCTCGGGGACGTCGACCTTGGCGTGGTAGGCCTCGGTGAGCAGGAGCGGCACGACGACGATCTCGTCGAAGCCGGCCTTCACGAGCCGGTCGACGACCGTGTCGAAGCCCGGCTTGGAGAGGTCGAGGAAGGCCGTCTCGACCCGGAGGTCGGGGCGCATGGCCTTGACCTCGGCGACGAGCGCCTTGATCGTTGCGGCCGAGCGCGGGTCCCGGCTTCCGTGGGCCAGGGCAACCAGAGCAGGAGCAGCCATCAGAGGTGCCTCCGATCATGCGTAGTGGTGCGGTCGTGCTTCGTGTGGGGTGCTGCGGGTGCGACCTCGTTGTCGCGGTGGGGACGAACGTCGTGGGATGACCTAGGCATGGATGCCGCACTCGGTCTTGCTGGTGCCGGCCCACCGGCCGCTGCGCGGGTCGTCGCCCGGCGCCACGCGGCGGGTGCAGGGCCAGCAGCCGATGCTGGGGTAGCCGTCATGGACGAGCGGGTTGACCAGGACACCGTTGTCGTTGATGTAGGTCTCGATCTGCTCGTCGCTCCAGCGAGCGAGCGGGGAGACCTTGACCTTGCCCTTGCGGGCGTCCCAGCCGACGACGGGCGCGATCACCCGGTTGTGGGTCTCGGCGCGACGCAGGCCGGTGGCCCAGGCGTCGTACTCCGCGAGCGTGTCGGCGAGCGGCTTGACCTTGCGGAGCGCGCAGCAGAGGTCGGGGTCGGTCTTGTAGAGGTCCTTGCCGTACTGCTCGTCCTGCTCGGCGACCGTGAGCGAGGTGCTGACGGTCCGCAGGTTGACCGGCAGCGTGGCCTCGACGGCGTCGCGGGTGCCGATGGTCTCCACGAAGTGGTAGCCGGTGTCGAGGAAGACCACGTCGATGCCGGGTGCGACCGACGATGCCAGGTGGGCCAGGACGGCGTCACCCATCGAGGAGGTGATCGCGAACCGGTCGCCGAAGGTGGCGACGGCCCACTCGATGATCACCTCGGCCGGGGCGAGCTCGAGCTCGGCGCCGACGTGGGAGACCAGCTCGCGCAGCTCCTCGGGCGTACGTCCCTCGGTGTGGGTGCCCTTGAAGTCGCGGGCGGCGCGGGTCGAGAGGCTCATGCGGTGGTTCCTCCGCTCGTGGAGGGGGGTCGGATCATGCCGGTCATCTGGACGGTGAAGCTGCGCAGGCACGAGCGGCACTCCCAGGCACCTGCACCCTCGCGGGGGAAGAGGTTCTCGTCCCCGCAGTAGGGG
This sequence comes from uncultured Actinomycetota bacterium, assembly GCA_963750445.1. Classification (GTDB taxonomy): domain Bacteria; phylum Actinomycetota; class Actinomycetes; order Propionibacteriales; family Nocardioidaceae; genus Nocardioides. The sequence goes on from CAVVQR010000016.1 coordinate 197,304, forward strand.
CAGTGGAAGGGCTGCGCGCGCTCGCTCATCAGGCGTTCACCGGCTCCGGCTCGCCGCGGAGCAGCTGCTCGTCGGCGCGCGCGACCCAGGCGGCGAAGCGCTCGCCCTCGGTGCGGTCGGTGAGGTAGGCCGAGACGACTGCGGTGATGTAGTCGTCGAGGTCGGCGCTGGTGACCTTGTGGGCCCGCAGCTTGCGACCGAAGTTGGCGCCGAGCGCGAGTCCACCGCCGAGGTGCACCTGGAAGCCCTCGACCTGCTGACCGTCGGCGTCCATGACGAGCTGGCCCTTGAGCCCGATGTCGGCGACCTGGGTGCGGGCGCAGGCGTTGGGGCAGCCGTTGACGTTGACCGTGATGTCGGTGTCGAGGTCGGGGAAGCGCTTCTCGAGCTCGGTGACCAGGCTGCGGGCGCGTTCCTTGGTGTCGACGATCGCCAGCTTGCAGAACTCGATGCCGGTGCAGGCCATCGTGGACCGGCGCCAGTTGCTCGGCCGGGCGGTGAGGCCGATCTTCTCGAGGTCGTCGGCGAAGGCGGCGGTGTCCTCGGCGGCGACGCCGATCACCACCAGCTTCTGGTAGGCCGTCAGCCGCGCGCCGGCAGCGCCGTACTGCTCCACGAGGTCGCCCAGCGCACTGAGCGTGGTGCCGTCGATCCGGCCCACGGTGGGAGCGGCGCCGACGTAGAACTTGCCGTCCTTCTGCTCGTGGATGCCGATGTGGTCACCGGGCGTGACGGGCGACTCGGGGGAGGGGTTGTCGACGAGCGTGCGGTGGAGGTACTCGTTCTCCAGGACCTCGCGGAACTTCTCCTTGCCCCAGTCGGCCAGCAGGAACTTCAGGCGGGCCTTGGAGCGCAGTCGGCGGTAGCCGTAGTCGCGGAAGATGCCGGCGACGCCCTCCCAGGTGTCGGCCACGTCGTCGACCGAGATCCAGACGCCCAGCTTGTGGGCGAGCATCGGGTTGGTCGACAGGCCGCCGCCGACCCAGAGGTCGAAGCCGGGGCCGTGCTCGGGGTGGACCGTGCCGACGAACGCGACGTCGTTGACCTCGGGCGCCACGTCGTGGCTCGGGTGGCCGGTCAGCGCGGTCTTGAACTTGCGCGGCAGGTTGGAGAACTCGGGGTTGCCGAGGATGCGCCGCTTGATCTCGTCGAGCGCCGCCGAGCCGTCGATGATCTCGTCCTTGGCGATGCCCGCGACGGGGGAGCCGAGGAACGGGCGCGGGCTGTCGCCGCACGCCTCGAGCGTGGTCAGGCCGACGCCCTCGAGCCGCTCCCAGATCGCCGGGACGTCCTCGATCTCGATCCAGTGGTACTGGATGTTGTTGCGGTCGGTGATGTCAGCGGTGTCGCGGGCGTAGGCCGTCGACACCTCGCCGAGCGCGCGCAGGGCCGGTGCGTCGAGGATCGCGCCGTCGGTGCGCACGCGCATCATGAAGAAGCTGTCGTCGAGCTCCTCCTCCTCGAGCTGGGCGGTCTTGCCGCCGTCGAAGCCGGGAGCGCGCTGCGTGTAGAGGCCCATCCAGCGGAAGCGGCCGCGCAGGTCCGCGGGGTCGATCGAGTCGAAGCCGCGACGCGAGTAGGTGTAGAGGATCCGGTCCCGCACGTTGAGCGGGTCGTCGTCCTTCTTGCTCTGCTCGTTCTTGTTGAGCGGCTCGGTGTAGCCGAGCGCCCACTGACCCTCGGCGCGCTTGGGGCGCGGGATCTCGGTGTTCTGGGCGGCCTGGGGCTGGAACCGGAGGTCGGGCATGATCAGGAAATTCCTGTTCGCTGAGGAGTGCCGCGCGCGACGTTGAGCGCGGAAGGGACTTCTGGGGCGGCGTCAGCGATGCCAACAGGTCGCGCTGCCCACGCGCATGAGGTCGACGTGACGTCGGACCACCAGGTGCGTGTGGGTGCAAGCGGAGACCATGTCAACAAGTCTCAGGGAATGGACACCTGTTCCACAAGGCGAAATCTTGTTATGTGAGACGAGCGGCCAGAATATGAGATGGGTCGCGCGCCGGTACGCCTGCTCGACGACCCCGGATGCGGTCCAGGTCACACCTGCAAGGCTCAGGCTCGCGCGGCGCAGGAGGCGATGCCGAGCCAGGTGTGGCGGTTGCCCCACCAGCACCAGCCGAGCTTCGGCGCGTCGCGGCGCTCGCGTCCGTCCCGGCCGGTGCCGTTGCTGATCCACAGCGCCGGCGTGCGGGCGTCGTACGCACCGTTGGGCTTGCGCAGGCGTGAGCCGGTCGTCATGAAGCAGGCGTTGCGCTCGAGCACGTCGGGGTCGGACAGGACCCAGTGCAGGCCCTCTTCAAGGGTCAGCGGTGACCGGCCGGCGGCCAGGATCTCGGGCACCGCCTCGGCGGGGGTGCGGTCGAGGAACGCGTCCCCACGGTCCAGCCCCGTCACGACGTAGGGCGTCGCGGGGACGGGGGAGTCCTCGGTCGGGGCGAAGGCGTCGACATCGTCCAGGTCCTCCACGACGAAGCCCGGCTTGTCCGCCCGGGACAGCAGTGGGGCGAGGGCGGAGGCCGGCGCACCGGTGACGAGCAGGCCGCCGGAAGCAGCCGTCCCGGCCACCGCGAGCAGGCGCTCGGCCGGGAGGTCGGCGAGGTCGTGGACGCCGAGGCGCACGAGCCGCTCGGCCTGGTCGAGGAGCGAGGGGAGAGCCACGGAGGTCCAACGGACCGGGCTGCCGCAACGTTCCCCGGCCCCCGGTGTCCAGCGCCCGCGGGGCGCAGCCCGGCGTAGGACGACGGCCTCTAGGCTGTCGCCCATGACGGACTCCCTCATCAGCAGCGCGTACTCGCAGGCACTCGAGGTCATCGCATCGGTCGAGCCGCGAATCGCCGAGGCGACCCGCCAGGAGCTGACCGACCAGCGGGCCTCGCTCAAGCTGATCGCGTCGGAGAACTACGCGTCCCCGGCCGTGCTGATGACCATGGGCACCTGGTTCAGCGACAAGTACGCCGAGGGCACGGTCGGTCACCGCTTCTACGCCGGCTGCCAGAACGTCGACACCGTCGAGTCGCTCGCCGCCGAGCACGCGCGTGAGCTCTTCGGGGCTCCCTACGCCTACGTCCAGCCGCACTCGGGCATCGACGCCAACCTCGTCGCCTTCTGGTCGATCCTCGCCAACCGGGTCGAGACGCCCTACCTCGCCAAGATGCAGGCGAAGAACGTCAACGAGCTCACCGAGGCCGACTGGGAGACGTTGCGCCACGAGTTCGGCAACCAGCGACTGCTGGGCATGTCCCTCGACGCCGGCGGTCACCTCACGCACGGCTTCCGCCCCAACATCAGCGGCAAGATGTTCCACCAGCAGCAGTACGGCACCGACCCGGGGACGGGCCTGCTCGACTACGACGCGGTGGCCGCCAAGGCCCGCGAGTTCAAGCCGCTCGTGCTGGTCGCCGGCTACTCCGCCTACCCGCGTCGGGTGAACTTCGCCAAGATGCGCGAGATCGCCGACGAGGTCGGCGCGGTGCTGATGGTCGACATGGCCCACTTCGCCGGGCTGGTCGCGGGCAAGGTCTTCACCGGCGAGGAGAACCCGGTTCCCTACGCCCACATCACCACGACGACGACCCACAAGTCGCTGCGCGGACCGCGCGGCGGCATGGTGCTCGCCCAGGAGGAGTTCGCGGCCGACGTCGACCGCGGCTGCCCGATGGTGCTCGGCGGCCCGCTCTCGCACGTGATGGCTGCCAAGGCCGTGGCCTTCGCCGAGGCCCGCCAGCCGTCGTTCCAGACCTATGCCCAGAAGGTCGCCGACAACGCCAAGTCGCTCGCCGAGGGCTTCCTGACCCGCGGCGCCGACCTCGTCACCGGCGGCACCGACAACCACATCGTGCTGCTCGACGTGTCGTCGTTCGGCCTCACCGGTCGCCAGGCCGAGTCCGCGCTGCTCGATGCCGGCGTGGTCACCAACCGCAACTCGGTCCCGCAGGACCCCAACGGCGCCTGGTACACCTCCGGCGTCCGGCTCGGCACCCCCGCGCTCACCACGCGCGGCTTCGGCCACGACGAGTTCGACAAGGTCGCGGAGCTCATCGTCGACGTGCTCGCCCACACCGAGGCCGGCACGACGAAGGCCGGTGGGCCCAGCAAGGCGTCGTACGTCCTGGGCGACGGAGTCGCCGACCGCGTCACGTCGCAGTCGGCCGAGATGCTCGACAAGCACCCGCTCTACCCGGGCCTGGTCCTCAGCTGACGTCGCTGCTGGTCCAGACGTAGCCGACCTCGGGGCGTCCGGCGCCGCCGTAGCGGGGCGAGCGCGTCACCCGACCCTCGTCGGCGAGGTGCTCGAGGTAGCGCCGCGCGGTGACGCGGGAGACGCCGATCGCCGCGCCCGCCTCGGTGGCGGAGAGTCCCTCCGGGCGCTCGCGCAGCACCTCGACCACGGCGCGGAGCGAGTCCAGGCTCATCCCCTTGGGGAGGCTCTCGCCGGTCGGCCGGGTCCGGAGCGCGCCGAAGAGCTGGTCGACGTCGTCCTGGACCACGTCGGTCGGGGAGCTCTCCAGCCGCGTGCGGAACTCGGCGTACTGCTCGAGCTTGCCGCGGAAGGCGACGAAGGTGAACGGCTTCAGCAGGTAGAGCACCACGCCCTGCGAGACCGCTCGCCGGACCACCTCGGTGTCGCGGGCGGACGTCACGGCGATCACGTCGACCGGCCTGCCCTCGGCCCGCACCCGCTGGAGGAGCCCGAGGCCGTGGCCGTCGGGCAGGTGCATGTCGAGGAGCATCAGGTCGATCGTGTGGTCGGCACGGAGCAGGCGCAGGGCCTCGCCGGCGGACCGGGCGACCCCGGCGAGCTCGAAGCCCGCCACGCGGCCGACGTAGGTCGCATGCGCCTCGGCGGCGACCTCCTCGTCCTCGACGACGAGCACCCGGACGCTCACGGCGTCTCCTCGACGTCGAGCACGAAGCGGGCTCCGCCCAGGGGCGAGTCCGTCACCTCGATCGTGCCGCCGTGGCGGGAGATGACCTGGGTGACGATCGCCAGGCCCAGCCCGCGTCCCTCGTCGGCCTTGCTCGACCAGCCCCGGTCGAGCACGTGCGCGCGGTCCTCGGCGGCGATGCCGGGTCCCGAGTCGTCGACCTCGATGTGGAGGCGGTCGCTGCCGCCCCGGAGGGCGACGCGCACCCGCTGCGGTCGGGTGGCGCGGGTGCCCGCGACGGCGTCGAAGGCGTTGTCGACGAGGTTGCCCATCAGCGTCACGAGGTCGCGGGAGTCGACGGGCAGGTCGGCGGGCAGGTCGCCCTCGATGTCGAGGACGATGCCGCGCTCCGCGGCCTGCGCGGTCTTGCCGAGCAGGAGCGCCGCCAGCACCGGCTCCTCGACCGCCGTCACCAGCTCGTCGGCGAAGCCCTGGGCGACGTGCAGCTCCGAGGTGGCGAACTCGACGGCCTGCTCGGTGCGGCCCATCTCGACGAGCGACACGATCGTGTGCAGCCGGTTGGCCGCCTCGTGGCTCTGCGCGCGCAGCGACTCGGTGAGTCCGCGGACCAGGTCGAGCTCACCGGTGACCGCCTGCAGCTCGGTCCGGTCACGGACCGTGACGACCGCACCGACCTCGGCCTGGTGCCAGTAGGCGGGCGACGTGCTGAAGACGAGCACCTGCTGTCCCATGACGTAGGTCTGGTCGGCGGCCGCGGAGCGCTGCTCGACCGCTGCCACCAGGCCGGGAGGCAGGCCCAGCTCGGTCAGCGACTGCCCCTCCACCGGCTCCGGCAGTGCCAGCAGGCGGACCGCTTCGTCGTTGACCAGCTGGACCCTGAGGTCGGAGTCCACCAGCAGCAGGCCCTCGCGGACCGCGCCGAGGACGGCGCGGTAGTACTCGTACATCCGGGTGATCTCGCGCTCGCCCATCCCGTGCGTCTGGCGACGCAGCCGCCGGGCGATCAACCAGGCGCCGAGGAGTCCTGCGAGCAGGGTCGCGCCCGCAGCGAGGCCGATGCCCGGGAGGTCCTCGCGCAGTCGCTCGTCGAGCCGGTCGACCTTGATGCCGACCGCCACGAGCGCCACCACGTCGCCGTCGTCCGTGACGGGTACGACGGCTCGCATCGACGGCCCCAGCGTGCCGGCGTACACCTGGGTGAACGACCTTGCCCTCCGGTGCGTCCGCCCACGGAGCCGACGAACTCGCGGCCGATCTGGGTCGTGTCGGGGTGGGTGAAGCGGATCCGGTCGGTGCCCATGATGACGACGAAGTCGGTGCCGGTGTCGATCCGCACCTCCTCCGCGAACGGCTGGAGCAGGGGAGTCGGGTCCGAGGTGGCCACCTCCTCCCGCACGAAGGGGGAGTCGGCCACCGACCGGGCGACCGCGGTCGCCTGCTCGCGCGCCGCGTCGCGCAGGTCGCGGCGGGCGTCCCACGCGGCCAGGGCGACCGCGGTGACGACGAGCACCACGACGACACCGACCTGCAGCAGCAGGATCTGGCGGGCCACCGGGCTCTCGCCGTCGGCGCGTCGCGTCATGGCCGCATTGTGCACCACGCCCGGCGCGCGATGTGACGGCGAACACAACGCACGAAACGGTGACTGGCGTCACAACAGCGCCCAGTCTGGTGGGCGGGGCGGACGACCGTCGGCACCCAGGAGCGCAGGAGGACCAGATGAGCACCACACCCCCGGTGTCGGCCCCGCAGAAGCGGGACCGCACGCACTACCTCTACATCGCGGTGATCGTCGCGGTCGTGCTCGGGGCCATCACCGGCCTCGTCTTCCCGGACTTCGCCGTCGGGCTGAAGTGGATCGGCACCACGTTCGTGGCGCTGATCAAGATGATGATCCAGCCGGTCATCTTCTGCACGCTCGTGCTGGGCGTCGGCTCCGTGCGCAGTGCCGCCAGCGTCGGCAAGGTCGGCGGCCTCGCGCTGGGCTACTTCCTCACGATGTCGACCGTCGCGCTGGCCATCGGCATGGTCGTGGGCAACCTGCTCGACCCGGGCAAGGGCCTCCACCTCGACGACGACGTCGCCGGGATCGGCAAGGAGCAGGCCGCCGAGGGTGCGGGCTCCACCACGGAGTTCATCACCGGCATCGTGCCCGACTCGCTCTTCTCGTCCCTCACGTCCGGAGAGGTCCTGCAGACGCTGCTCGTCGCGCTGCTGGTCGGCTTCGCCATCCAGGCCATGGGGCGGACGGGCGAGCCGATCCTCAACGCCATCGGCCACCTCCAGCGCCTCGTCTTCCGGGTGCTCGCGATGATCATGTGGGCCGCCCCGATCGGCGCGTTCGCCGCGATCGCCGCCGTGGTCGGCGAGACCGGTGTCGATGCGCTGAAGAGCCTCTTCACGATCATGATCGCCTTCTACATCACCTGCTTCCTGTTCGTCGTGATCATCCTCGGCACGATCCTCAAGCTGGCGACGGGCGTGAACATCTTCCTGCTCTTCAAGTACCTCGCCCGAGAGTTCCTGCTGATCGTCTCGACCTCGTCCTCGGAGTCGGCGCTGCCCCGCCTGATCGCGAAGATGAACCACGCCGGCGTCGAGAAGACCACGGTCGGCGTCGTCGTACCGACGGGATACTCCTTCAACCTCGACGGCACCGCGATCTACCTGACGATGGCCTCGATCTTCATCGCCGACGCCCTCGACAAGCCGCTCAGCATCGGCGAGCAGGTCTCGCTCCTGCTGTTCATGGTCATCGCGTCCAAGGGCGCCGCCGGTGTCACCGGCGCCGGCCTGGCCACCCTCGCGGGCGGCCTGTCCTCGCACCGTCCCGAGCTCCTCGACGGCGTCGGCCTGATCGTCGGCATCGACCGGTTCATGTCCGAGGCCCGCGCGGTCACCAACTTCGCCGGCAACTCGGTGGCCACCATCCTGGTCGGCCACTGGACCAACACCCTCGACCACGCCCAGCTCGACCGGGTGCTCAGCGGTGAGGACCAGTTCGACGAGTCGACGATGGTGGACGACGACCACGGCCCCGCCGCTCCGCCGTCCGCCGACTCCGAGCTGGAGCCCGCGGGTCGCTGACCGACCGACGGACCGAACCGACGAGCCCGGCCGGCCGCTCACGCCTGAGCGGCCGGCCGGGTCAGTCGTTCGGTCCGTTCGTCGACCAAGGCACCGATGACCGAGCGCACCCACTCCGGCTCGTGCATCACGTCCTCCCACGCGAATCGCAGGACGTGCCAGCCGTTGGCGGTCAGCAGGTCGTAGCGACGGGCATCGCGCCTCAGGGCAGCCCGATCCCCGTGCCACTCGAACGAGTCGGCCTCGAGCACGATGCGCAGCTCGCGGTCGACCAGGTCCGGGCGTACGTCGAGCCCCAGCCCGCCGCGGACGCGCGCCTGTGGCACCACGCGGAGTCCCGGAACGTCCAGCGCGATCGCGCGGAGCACCGACTCGAAGGGGTTGGCCGCACGGGCGTCTGCGTGGGCGGCGATGCGGCGCAGCCGCGCCGACCTCGGCCCCTTCGCCGCATCGGCGAGGCTCAGCTGCCGCGGCCGAGCCGTCCCTGAGGGCGGAGTCGGCGATGGCCAGGGCTTCGTCGAAGGGCAGCCGACGGCCGCACATCTCGAGCGTGGTCGCAGCGTCGGTGGCCAGCCCCTCGATCTGGTCGTCGCGCAGGTCGATCGAGCTGAGGTCCATCGGGCCTGGTGGCCGCGCCGATGCGGCGTCCTTGGCCGGCTTCTCGAGGTCGGACCAGCTCACCTTCCGTGGGCCGTGCCCCACCACGTGGCCGGCGACCTTCAGCGCCAGCTCGGTGCTCGTGGACGTCCGGCACGCCGTACCTGCCCCGGGCGACCCGGACGACTGGCCGGCCTCGAGCGCCTCATCCAGTGCGCGTCGCGACGTGAGGCGGACCAGCATCTGCCGGGTAGCCACTCCTCCGAGCACGGGCATGAGCGTCGCGATCTCCATGCGCCCAGCCTGCCCACGATCACGCCATCCGCGCGTGGCTCATCCACAGGCCGACGAGCGGACCGAACGCGCCGCCCGACGGAGCTCCACCGCGTACGCCGGTGTGGTCGGCGAGTTGTTCGGTCCGTCGGCCGGTCAGGTGAGCGAGGCGTACAGGTCGATCGTGCGCCCGGCGATCGAGCCCCAGCTGAAGGACTCCTCGGCCCGACGGCGGCCGGCCCGGCCGAAGGCGCGGGCGCGGTCGGGGTCGCTGACCGCGTCGGTGAGGGCCTGGCCGAGGTCGGCGACGTAGCGCTCGGGGTCGAGCGGGGTGCCGGTGCCGTCGGTGGCCTGCTCGATCGGGACCAGCCACCCGGTCTCGCCGTGGACGACGACCTCGGGGATCCCGCCGGTGGCGGTCGCGACGACGGCGGTCTCGCAGGCCATCGCCTCGAGGTTGACGATGCCGAGCGGCTCGTAGATCGACGGGCACGCGAAGACCGTCGCGGCGGTCAGCAGCGCGACCACGTCGGGACGGGGGAGCATCTCGGCGATCCAGACCACGCCGGACCGGGTGGCCGCCAGCTCCTCGACGAGGCCACGCACCTCGGCCTCGATCTCCGGGGTGTCCGGAGCGCCGGCGCACAGCACGAGCTGCACGTCGGGCGGCAGCGCGGCAGCTGCGCGCAGGAACAGCGGAAGCCCCTTCTGGCGGGTGATCCGGCCGACGAAGATCACGCTCGGGCGGTCGGGGTCGACGCCGAGCTCGCGCACCCGGTCGGGATTGGCGAGCGGCGACCACTCGGTGGTGTCGATGCCGTTGTGCACCACGTGCACGCGATCCGGGTCGACCGAGGGATAGCTGCGCAGCACGTCGTCGCGCATGGCCGCGCTCACCGCGACGATCCCGGCCGCACCCTCGTAGGCCGTCCGCTCGGCCCAGCTGGACAGCGCGTAGCCGCCGCCGAGCTGCTCGGCCTTCCACGGACGCATCGGCTCCAGCGAGTGGGCGCTGACGACGTGGGGGATGCCGTGCATCAGGCCGGCGAGGTGCCCGGCCATGTTGGCGTACCAGGTGTGCGAGTGCACGAGGTCGGCACCGGCGCAGTCGTCGACCATCGCCAGGTCGACGCCGAGGGTGCGGATGGCGGGGTTGGCGCCGGACAGCGACTCCGGCTCGGCGTAGGCCGTGGTGCCGGGCTCCGACCGCGGGGCGCCGAAGCAGCGCACGCGGGCATCCATGTCGGGCAGGACGCGCAGGGCACGGACCAGCTCCGCGACGTGCACGCCGGCTCCTCCGTAGACCTCCGGTGGGTACTCCTTGCTGAGGATGTCGATGCGCATGAGCCGAACCTAGGGGCCATCCACACCCGAGGGAAGGTCGACCGCGCCCCCGCGGACGGCTAGTTTCGACACATGGCCATCACGCCCCCGCGCAAGAAGGTCCTCGCTGTCGTCCTGGCAGGCGGCGAGGGCAAGCGACTCATGCCACTGACAGCGGATCGAGCGAAACCTGCCGTGCCGTTCGGCGGCATCTACCGCCTGATCGACTTCGCCCTCTCCAACGTCGTGAACTCCGGCTACCTCAAGGTGGTCGTGCTGACGCAGTACAAGTCGCACAGCCTGGACCGCCACGTCACCACGACCTGGCGGATGAGCAACCTGCTGGGCAACTACGTCACCCCGGTGCCGGCCCAGCAGCGCGTGGGCAAGAGGTGGTACCTCGGCAGTGCGGACGCGATCTTCCAGTCGCTCAACCTGCTCACCGACGAGCAGCCCGACATCGTCGTGGTGGTCGGCGCGGACCACGTCTACCGCATGGACTTCTCGCAGATGGTCGCCGACCACGTCGAGTCCGGCGCCGGCTGCACGGTGGCGGCGATCCGCCAGCCGATCAGCCTGGCCGACCAGTTCGGCGTCATCGACGTCGACCCCACGAACCCCCAGAAGATCCGCGCCTTCCTCGAGAAGCCGACCGATCCCGTGGGCCTGCCCGACTCGCCCGACGAGGTGCTGGCCAGCATGGGCAACTACGTCTTCACCGCCGACGCGCTCCGCGACGCCGTCACCCGCGACGCCGAGCTCGAGGGCTCCAAGCACGACATGGGCGGCGACATCGTGCCGTGGTTCGTCGACAAGTCGGAGTCGTCGGTCTACGACTACAAGGACAACGAGGTGCCGGGCTCGACCGACCGCGACCGCGGCTACTGGCGCGACGTCGGGACGATGCGCTCCTACTACGACGCCCACATGGACCTCGTCTCGCCGCTGCCGGTCTTCAACCTCTACAACAACGCCTGGCCGATCTACACCAGCTACGGCCCGCACCCGCCGGCCAAGCTGGTGGCGGGCGCCGGCGGCGAGAAGGTCTCGACCTTCAACTCGATCCTGTCCCCGGGAGTCGTCGTCAGCGGCGGCACGGTCAACCACTCGGTGCTCTCGCCCGCGGTGTGGGTCAAGGACGGCGCCGAGGTGTCCGACTCGGTGCTGATGGACGGCGTACGGATCGGTGAGGGCGCGGTCATCCGCAACGCCATCATCGACAAGGGCGTCGTCGTCCCGCCGGGCGTGCAGATCGGTGTCGACAAGGAGGCCGACCTGGCCCGCGGGTTCGTCGTCGACGAGGGTCTCACCGTCCTGGCCAAGCAGCAGCCCGTCCCGGAGAGCTGAAGCGAGGCCTGAGCCTCAGGCGAGCTCCGCGCGACGCGCGACCAGGAAGTGCCGCTCCACGTCGTTGCGGCACGCCGCGATGGCCTGGTCGTAGGCCGCCCGGGCCGCGTCGACGTCGCCGGCCCGGGAGAGCAGCTCGGCCCGTACGGCGGCGGGACGGTGGCTGTCGGGGATCTCGAGTCCTTCGAGCGCGGCGAGGCCGGCCGCGGCTCCCCGGTCCTCCGCGACGGCGACGGCGCGGGCGAGCCGCGCCGAGGGGGAGGGTGCGACCTGGAGCAGCACGTCGTACCAGCCCACGATGCGGTCCCAGCGCGTGTCGTCGGGCGACGGTGCGGTGGCGTGCTCGGCGGCGATCCGTGCCTGCACGACGTAGGACGCCGCGCGCGCCGTCAGCGGCCCGGTCAGCCCGGGGTGTCCGAGCAGGCCGGTGCCCTCGGCGATCTCGTCGTGGTGCCAGCGGGTGCGGTCCTGGTCGGCGAGGAGCACCAGGCGAGCGTCGCGCACGCGTGCGTCGCGCCGGGAGTGCTGGAGCAGCATCAGGGCGAGCAGGGCGACGAGAGTCGGCTCGTCGGGGCGCAGGCCGAGCACGACCCGCACCAGGCGGATCGCCTCGCCGGACAGGTCGGCGCGCAGCAGGTCGGGTCCGGAGCCGGGGGAGTAGCCGGCCGTGAAGGCGAGGTAGGCGGTCTGCGCGACGATGTCGAGGCGGTCCGGCAGCACCGATGCGTCCGGGACGGCGAACGGGATGCCCGCGCCGACGATGCGCTTCTTGGCCCGGGTGATCCGCGCCGCCATGGTCGGCTCGGGCACCAGGAAGAGGCGCGCGATGTCGACCGTCGGCACGCCCATCACCAGGCGCAGGGTCAGCGCGCTCGCCGACTCCGGAGCGAGTGCGGGGTGGGCGCACATCAGCACCAGCCGGAGCACGTCGTCCTCCACGAGGCTGCCGCTGTCGGCCATCGTGCGGGCGCCTTCCTGGTGGCGTTCGACGTCGGTGAGGAGGACGGGCAGCTTGCGCCGCGCCACCTCCTCGGTGCGCAGCCGGTCGAGGACCCGGCGGCGCGCGGCCGTCATCAGCCAGCCCGCAGGGTTGTCGGGACTGCCGTCGACCGGCCAGGTGCGGCTCGCCGACTCGACCGCGTCGCCCAGCGCGTCCTCGACCAGGTCGAGCCGACGGAACTGTGACAGGAGCAGGGCCACGAGGCGGCCCCACTCCTGTCGTACGACCTGCTCCAGGTCGTCTGCCTGCTGGCTCAGGGCGTCACGTCGACGGTCGGGTGGATCTGGATGTCGTAGGGCGGGAGCACCCTCAGCAGCTCGACGACCACGTCGAGGTCGGGTGCCTCGAGCAGGTAGAACCCGCCCATCCCCTCGATGACCTCGGTGTAGGGACCGTCGGTGAGCTGCACCTGCCCACCTGTCGTCCGCATCACCGTGGCGTCGCGCGAGTCGCTGAGCGCCTCGCCGGTGAGGAGCTCGACGCCGTCGCGGGCCGCGCAGGCCGCGGCGAACTCGCCGAACCTCGCCATGGCAGCGGCTTGCTCGTCCTCGGTCTGGTCGGACCAGGGCTTCTCCGCCCCGTCCCCGATCAGCAGCACCAGGTACTTCATGGTCATCAGTCCCTTCACTCGGCCATTCGGCGGAACTCGATGTGCTCGCCGCGGCCGGCGAAGCGCTGGCACGCCGCCCGCAGGTCGGCCTCGTCATCGGTCTCGACGAGGTAGAAGCCCACGACCTGCTCGGCCGTCTCCGAGAACGGCCCGTCCGTGACGAGCGGCTCCCCGTCGGGACCCGGTCGCATCGACGTCGCCTGTGCCGACGCCTCGAGCGGGCCGCCGACCACGATGGCGTGGCCGCCCGCCCGCAGGTCGGCGTGGAACTGCTCGTGCGAGCGCATCCCCTTCTCGTGCTCGGACGCGGGGAGCTCGGCCCACTCGGCCTCCGGTGCAGGGAGCAGGATCATGTATCGGCTCATCGGTGAGTTTCTCCTCCTGGGATGTCCGGCCGCCGAAGTGCGGCCTCACCACTCTGACGGACCAACCCTGCCCGATTCGACAGTCGAGGTGACCCTTTCTCGACGCGGCTTGCCGCAGACACCAAGATGGAGCCATGGCCACCCACGAACGAGCCGGACAGCCCGCACGCACCGAGGACCTGGTGGACGTCTCCCACCTGGTGACGGCCTACTTCGACCTGGAGCCCGATCCGGACGAGGTGTCCCAGCAGGTCGCCTTCGGCACCAGCGGGCACCGCGGCACGTCGCTCACCACGTCCTTCAACGAGATCCACATCGCCGCCACGACGCAGGCGATCTGCGACTACCGCAGGGACCAGGGCTATGACGGCCCGCTCTTCATCGGGCGCGACACGCACGCGCTCTCCGAGCCTGCGTGGGCCACGGCGTTGGAGGTGCTCGTCGCCAACGACGTCACCGTGCTCGTCGACGACCGCGACGGCTTCACCCCCACCCCGGCGGTGAGCCACGCGATCCTGCGCGCCAACCAGGGACGTACGACCGGCGCGGGGCTCGCCGACGGGATCGTGGTCACCCCGTCGCACAACCCGCCGCAGGACGGCGGCTTCAAGTACAACCCGCCGCACGGCGGCCCGGCCGACTCCGACGCGACGTCGGTCATCGCGGCGCGCGCCAACGAGCTGATCCGCGGCAACGTCGAGGGCGTCAAGCGGGTCACCTTCGCCAAGGCCCGCGCGGCGGTCGGCAGCTATGACTTCCTCGGGACCTACGTCGACGACCTGCCGTCCGTCCTCGACCTCGACGTGGTCCGCGACGCCGGGGTGCGCATCGGCGCCGACCCGCTGGGTGGGGCGAGCGTCGCCTACTGGGGCGAGATCGCCGACCGCCACAGGCTCGACCTCACCGTGGTCAACCCGCTGACCGACCCGACGTGGCGGTTCATGACGCTCGACTGGGACGGCAAGATCCGGATGGACTGCTCCTCGCCCTATGCGATGGCGTCCCTGGTCGGCCGCAAGGACGACTACGACATCGCCACGGGCAACGACGCCGACGCGGACCGGCACGGCATCGTGACGCCCGACGCCGGGCTGATGAACCCCAACCACTTCCTGGCCGTGGCGATCGCGCACCTGTTCGGTGGCGCGCGGCCCGACTGGCCCGCGTCCGCCCGGATCGGCAAGACCCTGGTGTCGAGCTCGATGATCGACCGCGTGGCCGCGTCGATCGACAAGCCGCTCGTCGAGGTGCCGGTCGGCTTCAAGTGGTTCGTGCCGGGCCTGATGGACGGCTCGTTCGGCTTCGGCGGCGAGGAGTCGGCCGGCGCGTCCTTCCTGCGCCGTGACGGCTCGACCTGGACCACCGACAAGGACGGCCTCCTGCTGGCGCTGCTGGCGAGCGAGATCCTCGGTGCGACCGGCAAGACGCCCAGCCAGCACTACGCCGACCTCGTCGCCCAGCACGGCGACCCGGCCTACGCGCGCATCGACGCCGCGGCGACCCGCGAGGAGAAGGCCAAGCTGGGGGCGCTCTCGCCCGAGGACGTCAGCGCGACGATGTTGGCGGGGGAGCCCATCACCGGCAAGCTCACCGAGGCGCCCGGCAACGGCGCGAAGATCGGCGGCCTCAAGGTCACCACCGAGTCCGCGTGGTTCGCTGCGCGGCCCAGCGGCACCGAGGACGTCTACAAGATCTACGCCGAGTCGTTCCAGGGTCCCGAGCACCTGGCCCAGGTGCAGGACGAGGCGCGGGAGGTCGTGGCTAGCGCGCTGGGCTGACGAACGGGAAGGCGCCGGTCGAGGGGGCCGGCACCGACACCGGGCTGGTCACCGGACCGGCCGCGATCGGCTCGCGCTGCTGGTGGCTGTGGTGCCACGCGCCCGTGTCCGTCTCGTCGTCCAGCTGGGCCCGCGAGAAGGTGACGGCCGCGACCGAGTCGAGTCGGACCAGCGCCTGCTGGCCGTTGTCGTCGTCGAGGACGGCGCCGAGCCCGTCGCAGCCGATCACCCGGCCGTCGAGCCAGCAGCCCTCCACGAGGACGCGGACGGGCGCACCCGTCTCCTCGGCACGCCGGAGCAGCGTCCCCACACTGAGCATCGTGCTCGACATCTTCGTCACGCCTACCTCCCCACCAGGTATGAATGGCGCGAACCTATGCCGGCTGAGGTGCCTCGGCGACGTGCTGGGTCAACAGTCGTGGAGGACTTCGGACAACCTTGAGGGTCCGTCCGAAAATCGGGCCGACTGGTGTGGACCGGTCAGGCCGGACCGGTCGGCGTCGCCCGGTCGACGACCTCGCGCAGCGACCCGGTGGTGAGCATGCCGAACGTGCCGCCGTAGGACGTCCCGAACCTGCTGCCGCAGAAGGCATCGGCCACCTCCGCCGGCGCGAAGCGCACCAGGAGCGACCCCTGGAGGCAGGCAGCCATCTGTCCGGCGAGGCGACGGGCGCCGGCCTCCTGCCCCGACGTGTCGCCGAGGAGGGCCAGCGTGTCGTCGACGGCCCGGTCCAGGCGTTCGTCGCCACCGCGAGCGGCGCCGACCTCGGTGATCCAGGCGTGCAGCACCTCGGGCTCGCGGCCCAGGGCGCGGAGCACGTCGAGCGCGTTGACGTTGCCCGAGCCCTCCCAGACGGAGTTGAGCGGCGACTCCCGGAACATCAGGGGCAGGCCGGACTCCTCGACGTAGCCGTTGCCGCCCAGGCACTCCAGCGCCTCGGCCACCATCGCCGGTGTCCGCTTGCAGACCCAGAACTTCGCGAGCGGCAGCGCGATCCTGCGCAGCGCCGCCTCGTGGGCGTCGTCCGGTCGGTCGACGGCGGACGCCAGGCGCATGGCGAGCGCCGTGGCCGCCTCGGACTCGACCGCGAGGTCGGCCACGACGTTCTGCATGAGCGGCTTGTCGACCAGCAGGCCACCGAAGGCCGACCGGTGCGCGACGTGCCACGAGGCCTCGGCGAGCGCGTGGCGCATCAGGGCGGCGGAGCCGATGACACAGTCGAGCCGGGTCGCGGCGACCATCTCGATGATCGTCCGGACGCCTCGTCCCTCGTCGCCGAGGCGCTGGGCCAGCGTGCCGTCGAGCTCGAGCTCGCTGGAGGCGTTGGAGCGGTTGCCGAGCTTGTCCTTGAGGCGCACCACGTCGATCCGGTTGCGGGTGCCGTCGGCGAGCACCCGCGGCACGACGAAGCAGGTCACCCCGCCGGCGGTCTGGGCGAGCACCAGGAAGAGGTCGTTCATCGGGCGCCGAGGTGAACCACTTGTGCCCGTGCAGCGTGTACCAGCCGTCCTCGGCGGTCGGCACCGCGCGCGTCTGGTTGGCGCGGACGTCGGATCCGCCCTGCTTCTCGGTCATGCCCATGCCCGCGAGCGCGCCGACCTTCGTCGACCTGGCCCGGACGCCCGGGTCGTAGGACCGCGCCGCGAGCAGCGGCGTCCACTCCCGGGCGATCGCCTCGTCGGCCCGCAGCGCCGGCACGGCGGCGTACGTCATCGAGATCGGGCAGCCGTGACCCGGCTCGGTCTGCGACCACGCGAAGAAGCCGGCCGCGCGCCGGAGGTGGGCATGAGGAGCGCCGTCCTCCTGCTGCTCCCAGGGCGCGGCCTGCAGGCCGTGGCCCACCGCCCGCTCCATCAACCAGTGCCACGAGGGGTGGAACTCGACCTCGTCGACCCGGTTGCCCCAGCGGTCGTAGGTCATCAGCTCGGGGTGGTGGCGGTTGGCGAGCATGCCGTGCTCGCGGGCCTCGGCGGTGCCGGCCTCGGCCCCGAGCGGGGCGAGCTCCTCGACGATCTCCGGCGATCCGTGACGGGAGATCGCCTCGGTCAGCGCGAGGTCGGAGGTGACCACGTTGTGGCCGACCAGCGGCGGCGCCTGGTTGGTCGCCACCCGGGGATCGTGGGGGTCGGTCATGGGCCCCACCGTAGGCGCCGACGTCAGTCGAGCGTGACGCCGACCGGTGCCGGGACGCGGCCGAGGACAGGCTTGCGGTTGCCGCGCAGTGGACGGATGCAGCCGGCCTGGAGGCCGACCTTGCTGAGCCCGTTGAGGTCGCCTGCCTGGTAGCTGATCGGCAGGTTGTAGAGCTCCGCCCCGGCGGTCATGTACTGGTCGGTGGGCTTGACGTGGCCCAGGCCCATCACGTGGCCCACCTCGTGCATGGTGAGCTGCTGGAACTGCGCGGCCGTCATCGTGCGGGTGTCGTCGAGGTCGAAGAGCACGCCGCCCTGCACGGTCTCGAGGATCCGCTGGCCGCGGGCGTTGCGCGCCCACCTGGTCTTGTCGGAGCCGCCGCGGGCGGCGACCGAGGGACCGAGGTCGAGCGGGGTGTCGGCGTCGGTGGTGAACGCGAAGACCATCTTCGGCTCCTTGCGACGGAACTTCTTGTCGAACGGCGCCGCCTTGGTCTCGCCGACGAACTTGAAGCGCACGCCGGTCGCCTGCGACACCAGGGCGAGGGTGTTCTGGATGCCGGTCGTGACGGTGCCGGCATCGGGGGTGGCCCGGGAGGTGTTGATGCCGTAGGTGACCGTCCTGCACGGGTTGTAGCGGTCGCCGTACTTGCGGATCTTGACCCACGAGCTGGGGGAGCCCAACGGGGTGTAGGCCGGCACCACGCTCATCCGGTGGGCGCGCGACGTGGCCCCGCGTGCCTTGCGGTTCTTCACGACGCGGGTGCGCAGCTTGGAGGAGTAGAACCACGAGGTCGGCACCGCGAGGGCGTAGGCGCCCGACGCGTCGGACTTCGCCTTGGCCACCTTGCGCCAGCCGCCCGCGATCTTCTGCTCCAGCACGACCGTGCGCGTCTTCTTGCCCGCGCCCTTGACGTAGCCCGACATGGCGACGACTCCACCGGGATTGCTGACGGTGGCGCTCAGCGTGCCGGAGACGCGCGTACGACGGGGCGCCGCCTCGGCCGGTGCGGCCAGCAACGAGATGGTCAGCACGCTGGTGCTGAGGACGGCCACGGTGGCGAGGACGGAGGCGCGGGTGCGGCGACGGCGGGACATGCGGTGACGCTACCTGCCCGCCGGGGTGGGGAGACCCGCGGCACGGATGCGCCTCGACGGGTGTCGCAGTGGATACCGTGGCGCCATGTCCGAGGCGAGCGAGGAGGAGCCCGCCCCGGCCCGGGCCGTGGTCCTCGCCCGACGCTGGCGCGACCACCTCTGGCGCATCATCGTCACGGCCGTCGGATCGTGCCTGCGCCACCGGGTGACCGGCCTGGCCGCCGAGGCGGCGTTCTTCGCCGTGCTGTCCGTGCCGCCGCTGGTCTTCGCCCTCGCGGGCGCGATCGGCTTCGTGAGCGACCGCTTCACCGCGACGCAGATCGAGGACGTCCGCAACGCCGTCCTCGAGATCTCGCGGCAGGCGCTGACCGAGAAGGCCGTCAACAGCATCATCCGGCCCACGATCGACACCGTGCTCGACGGCGGCCGCTACGACGTGATCTCGATCGGGTTCATCCTCGCGCTCTGGTCGGGCTCGCGCGCGCTCAACGTCTTCGTCGACACCATCACGATCATGCACGGCCTCGGCGGGCACCGCGGGATCGTCGCGACCCGCGCCCTCTCGTTCGTCCTCTACGTCCTCGCCATGGTCACCGGAGCGGTGAGCCTGCCGCTCGTGGTCGCCGGTCCGAGCCTGGTGGACCGGCTCCTGCCACCCAGGCTGGACTTCATGAACAGCCTCTACTGGCCGATCGTGCTGCTGGTGTGCATCTGCTTCCTGGCCACGCTCTACCACGTGTCCGTCCCGGTGCGGACCAACTGGAGCTTCAACCTCCCCGGCGCGACGTTCGCGCTGTTCTGCTGGATCGCCGGCTCGTACGCCCTCCGGTGGGTGCTGACGGTGACCGCGGCCGAGTCGCGGTCGATCTACGGACCGCTGGCCGCACCGATCGCGGTGCTGCTGTGGCTCTACCTGCTCGCCCTGGCCGTGCTCATCGGCGCCGCGGTCAACGCGGCCTTCGACACGGTGTTCCCGCAGAAGAACACGACGCGTGCCCGACTCGAGCTGGTGCAGCGCCTGCGCGAGCGGATCAGCGTGCGAGACTCCTGACCGTGCAACCCGCCAGCAACCACCCCAGCGTGGGGCGGGTGTCCCTGCCCGACCGCCAGCGGTCGCCGTGGTGGGAGCTCGGACGTCGGGTGCTGGCCGCGCTGGCGATCCTGGTCGGCACCGTCCTGCTGGTCTACTTCGACCGGGACGGCTACGTCGACGGCAACGACCCGACCAACACGCTGAGCCTGCTCGACTCGTTCTACTACACGACCGTCACGCTCAGCACGACCGGCTACGGCGACATCGCACCGTTCACGGACCAGGCCCGGCTGGTCAACGCCATCGTCATCACGCCGGCCCGCATCGCCTTCCTGGTCCTGCTGATCGGCACCACCCTCGAGGTCCTCGCCTCGCAGGGACGCGAGATGTTCCGGGTCGCCCGGTGGAGGAAGAAGATGGACCAGCACGTCGTCGTCGTCGGCTACGGCACCAAGGGCCGCAGCGCGATCGAGACCCTCATCAGCAACGGCTACGACCGCGACTCGATCGTCGTGGTCGACCCCGGCACCGTCGCGATGGAGGAGGCCAACCGCGACCAGCTCGTCGGCATCGCCGGCGACGCCACCCGCCGCGGAGTCCTGCGCCAGGCGGGCGTCGAGAAGGCCACCCACGTCATCATCACCACCGACCGCGACGACTCCAACGTGCTGGTGACGCTCACCGTGCGCCAGCTCAACCCCGACGCCTGGATCGTCGCCGCAGTGCGCGAGCACGAGAACGTGCCGCTGATGCGTCAGTCCGGCGCCAACTCGGTGATCACGTCCTCCGACGCGGTGGGCCGGCTGCTCGGCCTCTCGTCGATGTCGCCGATGCTCGGCTCGGTGATGGAGGACCTGATGACCTACGGCGAGGGCCTCGAGGTCGCCGAGCGCGACCTGCTGGTCAACGAGGTCGGCAAGCAGCCGCAGTCCCTGCCCGACCAGGTCATCGCCGTGATCCGCGACGAGAAGGTCTACCGCTACTTCGACCCGGTGGTCTCGCTCCTCGCCCGCGGCGACCGCCTCATCGTCGTACGCCCCGCCAAGGAGCTGCCGTGGGCGCCGCGCCCGGGCACGCACGGCGAGGAGCTGGCCGAGGACGACGACTGATCCGGTGATCGCCTCACACGCGCACCGGTTCGTCTTCATCAAGACGCGCAAGACCGCCGGCACCAGCCTCGAGATCGCGCTGTCGCGCCACTGCGGCCCCGACGACGTCATCACCCGGATCAGCCCTGCCGACGAGGAGCTGCGCGCGGCCGCCGGGGGAGTGGGACCGCAGCACGACGAGACCTCGCCGACGTCCTACGCCCACATGGGTGCGCGCCGCGTCATCGAGGTGCTCGGTCGCGAGACGTGGGACGACTACTTCACCTTCGCCGTCGAGCGGAACCCCTTCGACGTGGTGGCCTCGTCCTACCGCTACAGCGCCCGCAAGCCGAGCTTCACCAAGACGTTCGCCGAGTTCGTGCGGACCCCGAAGCGGATGGAGCGCCTGGCGCTCAACGAGCGGCTCTACCGGATGGGCGGCCGGGTGATCGTCGACGAGGTCTACCGCTACGAGGAGCTGCCCGCCGCGATCGAGGACATCTCCACCCGCCTCGGCCTCCCGCTCGACCTCCCGCACGCCAAGCAGGGCACCGGCGCGCACTACCGCGAGCTCTACGGCGCGGGTGACGCCGAGATCGTGGCCGAGAGGTTCGCCCGGACCATCCGCGAGTTCGGCTACGAGTTCTAGCCGGGGCCCGGTGGTCGTCGGTCAGGGCCGGTAGCCCACGGCGCCCTCGATCCGCGGGTTCGGCGACGACTGCTCACGGGCGACGTCTACCCTCGAGCCTCAGCACCGACGGGGGAGCACCACACATGACCAGACGCCTGGCAGCCGCGCTCGCGGTCGTTCTGGCCACGCTCACCCTCGCGCCGGTGACCGCGCACGCCGCCGACGGTCCGACCAGGGTGATGATCGTGGGGGACTCGGTCACCCAGGGCTACCGGGGTGACGTCACTTGGCGCTACTTCCTCTGGCACGCCTTGCGGGATGCCGGCGACAGCGTCGACTTCGTCGGCCCGCGCAAGGGCCCCTTCTACCTCCACCCGGACGGCCAGTACGACTGGGACTACCGTGGCGAGGACGCCTACGCCGACGCGGACTTCGACCAGGACCACGGAGCCTGGTACGGCGGGCGGCTGGGGCAGCACAACAACTGGTTCTACGTCCCCTTCGCCCCGCAGGTGCAGGAGCAGCAACCCGACGTGATCGTCTCGATGTGGGGCATCAATGACCTCTCCGACGACGACCAGGGGCCGGCCGAGCTGATCGCCAGCTACCGGGCCTGGATCGCCGAGGCGCGGTCGGTGAAGCCGGACGTCGACTTCGTCATCGGACGCTTGTCGCAGACGTGGCTCTACGACGGCGAGGTGACTGCCTTCAACGCCCTGCTGGGCGACCTGGCAGTCGAGCTCAGCACCGACGCCTCTCGCATCCTGGTGGCGACCATGACCGAGCCCTATTCGCCCGAGGCGGACACCTTCGACCGGATACACCCCAACCTGTCGGGGCAGGCGAAGATCGCGGGCATGGTCGGCGCGCCGCTCCATGCGCTTCTCACCGGATCTGCCGGCCCATACGCGCCGGTGACCGTCTCGCCGTCCCCAGTCACCACTGTCCCGACCCCGCCGCCGGTCGCGATCGCTCCCCAGCCACAGCAGAAGTCCCCGCGACCGCCGCGCCGGATCCGGGCCACGCGCCACGACGCCCGGGTGAAGGTGACGTGGCAGAGGGTGCGCTGGGCCGAGGCCTACCGGGTGAGGTGCGGGGCTCAGAGGACCACAGTCTCGGGCAGGCGGACCTTCCTGCGGGCGAGTTCGAGGTCCTGCGCCGTGCGATCGCTGGGCGGTGGCGGTTCGAGTGCCTGGAAGAAGGTCCGGGTCAGGACTGCTCCGCGAGCAGGATGACGGAGTCGCCGCGGGCGAAGGTCCGACGATCGCGCTTGTCGGGGTTCAGGTGCACGCCGTAGCCCTTGTGCCGCGAATGGACGTCGGCCTCGACCCGATAGCCGATGGCCGTCTCTCCTCGTCGCGAAGCCGCCGCGACCACGCTGTAGAAGTCGGTCTCGGCTCCCGTCGTCACGAAGTGCTCGGCAGGGCGGAGGTAGACCTCGCTGCCCCCGCTGGTGAAGAGCTGCTCGAACACGCTGATCAGCGATCGGTTCTCGCTCACCTGCGCGATCATGAGGCTCGCCAGACGGTCGCTGACGATGAAGTCGTCCGGCCGGGTCACCTCGGCCAGCTCGCGGTTCCGGTCGTCGAGCATCTCGCTGACGATGCTGAGGTGGAAGCCTCCCCGATCCGCTATGTCGCGCAGATGTAGCAGCGTCACGAGAGTCTTTGCGTCGGCCGACTGCGCGTCCAGCAGGTCGCGGTACGCCAGGACGAGGATGTGGTCGAAGGTCTCGACCTGGAGTGCTTCGAGAGTCCTGCGGTTGGCCGTGTCTGCACGCAACGTCTCCACCATCAGTCCCTCCGGCTCGTGGATGACCGGGTCGTCCACATCGGCGACCAAAGTCACTGATGATCCGGGTGAGACGTAGCCAGCGAGGTCCTCGAGCATTCCCTGGATGTTGTGGTTGTAGCCGAGGACCAGCGTCCGCTCGGGCTGCGCCGGTACGTCGTGTACGGGTGCCAACACGGATGCGTCGGGAACGCCGGGAGAGGAGACGGAGATGGCGGCGTTGTCGGTGGCAATGACGATGAGCTGGTCACCGGCCTCCAGGAAGTCGCCGCCGGGCGGGTTGAGGAAGATCTTGTCCTCGCGTGCGATCCCGATAAGTGCAGAGTCGGCGAGGGACAGCTGGGCGTCGAGGTAGGTCGAACCGTCGAGGTCAGGCTGTCGGGTGAAGTAGATCTCGTCGCCCGCGAAGTCGAGCAGCTCGGTGCACACTGCGCTGAGGCCTGGCTGGAGGCACGTCTGGACAGTCATGCGATTGATGAGCTGACCAGCCAGTACCCAGCGCGCCCGCCCTCTTCCGGCCACGCGCGCGGCATCGAGGTTCGAGGCGTCCCGCAGCTCGGCGATGACGGTCGGTCCGACGTCAGCCGACACCTGGGTGAGGGCCAGTACTGACTTGATGGCGGTCATGTCCGGGTGCCGGTCGTCGTCGCTGGGGAGCACCACGATGCTGCGTGCTGTGGTGGGGCTCGTCAGCTCGACGTCGAGCGGGGCGTGCGGGTTGCCACGGCGACAGATGATCGAGGTGTTGCCGGTGTCCGTGACCTTCGCGCGGATCTCGTCCTCCATCTCGACCTTGTCGAGGTCGGCGAGGACGACGATGGTGCTGCGGCGCCTCGATGCATTCGCCTGGCAGAGCTCGGACAAGATGGTGAAGAGCTGGTTGTTCCATCCCAGGATCACGGTGTGGTCGCTCTCGATCACCCGGCTCCGACCCTTGCGCAGCTCGATCATCTTGTCGTCGAAGGCGCCCGAGACGATGCCGATGAGGCTGGCCACGATGACCAGCCCTCCGATCGTCACGGTCAACATGAGCACCCGGAAGCGCCAGCCACTGTCACCACCCATCGTGCCGGGGTCCAACGTGCGCATGAGGTTGCCCCAGGCGATGTCCCAGAAGCCGGTGTCCGTCTGGTCGGGATAGGCCTCGAACACCCCGACAACGAGGGCAACCACGAGCACGAAGGCGAGTGTCGCCGCCCCGAGCAGCGCCATGATCGCCACGGTGCCACGTGCCATCCAGGTGTCGAACCGGTACCGCAGGCGGTCACGCCAGGTCGTAGCTTCCACGTCCCCCACACTCTTCATGTCTCGTCTCGACGACGGCTCCGCGCCGGACGCCTCGAGGCATGATGCGACGAGACCCCGTTCTCCGGAGGGAAAACAGGGTCTGTGGCTGGAAATGGTGGGCGATACTGGGTTTGAACCAGTGACCTCTTCCGTGTCAAGGAAGCGCGCTACCGCTGCGCCAATCGCCCGGGTCTTGAGTTGTGTGCTGCGAGGTGGGTACGGGATTTGAACCCGTGTAGACGGATTTGCAGTCCGTTGCCTCGCCTCTCGGCCAACCCACCGTGGAGGTTCCAGAATGAACGGGGGAGACCTTCCGAGCGGACAACGAGACTCGAACTCGCGACCTCAACCTTGGCAAGGTTGCGCTCTACCAACTGAGCTATGTCCGCCTGCATTTTGTCGCCGTTTCACCGGCGTCAAGTGCGAGTGGAACAGTAGTACATGGCTTGCGAGGGTCCAAAATCGGCCCCTGTCCAGCGTGTTCGTCCGCGCGACTCCTGCGAGATTCCGCGCGCCACCGACCCTAGAGTGACGGCATGCGCGCGTGGCTCAACGGTGACCTGATGACCGATCCGACCCAGGGGGCCGTCGCGGTCACCGACCACGGGTTCACGGTGGGGGACGGGGTCTTCGAGGCGGTCAAGACCCTCGGCGGCCGGCCCTTCGCGCTGACCCGGCACCTGGCCCGCCTCGAGCGGAGTGCCGCAGGCCTCGGGCTGCCTGCCCCCGACCTCGACGACGTACGCCGTGGGGTCGAGGCGGTCGTCAGCGGGCAGGACGACCCGATCGGTCGGCTCCGGATCACCTACACGGCCGGTCCGCACCCGATGGGCTCCGGTCGCGGCGGCGGTCCGCCGACGCTGGTCGTGGCCTACAGCGCCATCGACGTCGCCGCCGGCTCCGCATCCGTGGTCACCGTCCCGTGGACGCGCAACGAGAACGGCGCCACGGCCGGCCTCAAGACCACGTCCTACGCCGACAACGTGATCGCGCTGGCCCACGCCGCCGAGCACGGCGGGAGCGAGGCGATCTTCGCGAACACCGCCGGCAACCTCTGCGAGGGCACCGGGACCAACGTGTTCTACGTCCTCGACGGCGAGCTGCGCACGCCCAGCCTCGCCGCGGGCTGCCTGGCCGGAGTCACCCGTGCGCTCGTCATCGACTGGTGCGGTGCGCGCGAGGTCGACGAGCCGCTCACCGACGTCGTGGCCGGCGCGAGCGAGGCGTTCCTGGCGTCCACGACCCGCGACGTCCAGGCGATCTCCCGGTGGGACGGACGCGACCTGCCGACGCCCGGTCCGGTCACCGAGCGCTGTGCGCAGACGTGGGCCGACCGCGAGGCTGAGACACTGGACCCGTGACCTCCACCTCCGACTCCGCCCTCGACCCGGCGATCGCCGAGCGCCTGCGCCACACCGCGGAGGGTCTCGTGCCCGTCGTCGTGCAGCAGGACGGCTCCGGCGAGGTGCTGATGCTCGCGTGGGTCGACGACGAGGCGCTGTCGCGCACGATCGACACCGGTCGGGCCACCTACTGGTCGCGGTCCCGCCGGGAGTACTGGGCCAAGGGCGACACCTCGGGACACGTGCAGTGGGTCAAGGAGATCCGGCTGGACTGCGACGGGGACACGCTGCTCTTCACGGTCGACCAGGTCGGCTCCGCCTGCCACACGGGGGACCGCACCTGCTTCGACGCAGACCTCGTGCACCGGGTCGATGGCTGACGCGCGGAGCCCGCGGAGCTCCTTCGGGCCGATCGTCCTGCTCGGGCTGGCCGCAGGAGCGCTCGCGGCCGTGGCCGGGAGCAAGCCCTGGGTCACCGGCACGTCGGGCGACATCGACACGTCCGTGGACAGCACCTCGGCCATGGCGTCCATCCTCAACATCGACGGCGCACGGGAGTCACCCCTGGCGGCCGCGCTCGCCCTGGCGGTGCTCGCGTGCTGGGGCGTCCTGCTCGTGACCCGCGGACTCTTCCGCCGGGGCGTCGCCGTGCTGGCGCTCGTCGCCGCGGTCGGGCTGGCCGCCGCCACCGCCGAGGGTTTCTGGAGCCTGCCCGACAAGCTCGCCGACTCGCTCGTCGAGGTCTCCGGGACCGACACGGTCAGCACCTCCTTCACCGGCTGGTACGCCGCCGCGCTGGTCGGAGCGGTCCTCAGCGTGGTCGCCACGCTGGCCGCCGTGCTGCGGGTGCGGTCGTGGCCCGAGATGGGCACGCGCTACGACGCTCCCGGCGCACGTCCGTCGGGCGAGGAGGCGCCGGTGCCCACGGACAACATCGACATCTGGAAGGCCCTCGACGAGGGGCGCGACCCCACCGCCTAGACTCTGCGCAGCAAGTGCTCGAGTCGACGAAGGAGCCCCACGATGGCTGCAGGCCACGGAAACACCCCCGCCGCATGGACCGCCGTGTCGGTCGCGATGCTCGGCTTCGTGGTGGGCAGCATCGCCCTGCTCCAGGTGCCGACCCAGATGACCATGCTGTGGATCGGCATCATCGTCGCGGTCGTGGCGTTCCCGCTCTTCCTGGTCCTCTCGAAGCTCGGCTTCAACACCTCCGAGCACTGAGCCCCGTCCCTGCCCCGGACCACCGAGTCCGCCCGCTGGGCACCGGCCCCGAGCGGGCTGGGCCCGGGTGAGAGGCTGAACGCATGCCTGCGACCGGTTCCGTGCTCGACGACATCGTCGCCGGAGTACGAGAGGACCTCGCGCGCCGCGAGGCCGCGCTCCCGCTCAACGAGCTGCTCGCGCACCTCGCCGACGCCCCGGCTCCGCGCGACCCGATGCCGCACTTCCGTGCGCGCGGGTCGAGCGTGATCGCCGAGGTCAAGCGGCGCAGCCCGAGCAAGGGCGACCTGGCCGACATCCCCGACCCGGCCGAGCTGGCTGCGGCCTACGCCCGTGGTGGTGCTGCCGCGATCTCGGTCCTCACCGAGGAGCGTCGCTTCGGCGGCAGCCTCGCGGACCTGCGCGCCGTCCGCGCCGCCGTGCAGACGCCCGCTCCTGCGCAAGGACTTCATCGTCGAGACCTACCAGCTCGTCGAGGCCCGTGCCGCGGGCGCCGACCTCGCGCTGCTGATCGTCGCCGCCCTCGACGACGACACCCTGCGCCGCCTCCACGACGAGGCGGGCGAGCTCGGCCTCACCGTCCTGGTCGAGGTGCACGACGAGGCCGAGACCGAGCGGGCCCTGGCACTCGACGCCGAGCTGATCGGCGTCAACAGCCGCAACCTCAAGACCCTCGAGGTCGACCCGGACGTGTTCGGTCGCCTCGCGCCCCAGATCCACGACGACGTGGTGAAGGTCGCCGAGAGCGGCATCACCGGCGTCCCCGACGTCCAGCGCTTCGTCTCCGAGGGAGCAGGCGTGGTGCTGGTCGGCGAGGCACTGGTCAAGGACGGCGACCCCGAGGCCGCCGTACGCAGCATGACAGGAGTGACTGCACCGTGAGCCAGCAGACCGCACAGCCCGTGAAGTACGACGCCGACGACCGCGGCTACTTCGGTGAGACCTGGGGCGGGCGCTTCATGCCCGAGGCCCTCGTCTCGGCGCTCGACGAGCTGACCGCTGCCTGGCAGGACGCGATGGCCGACGCCGCGTTCGTCTCCGAGTTCGAGCGGGTGCTGCGCGACTACGCCGGCACGCCCAGCCGGCTCTACCACGCGGAACGGCTCTCGAAGCAGCGTCGGCGCCCGCGTGCTGCTCAAGCGCGAGGACCTCAACCACACCGGCGCCCACAAGATCCGCAACGTGATGGGCCAGGCGCTGCTCACCAAGCGGATGGGCAAGACGCGCGTGATCGCCGAGACCGGCGCCGGGCAGCACGGCGTCGCGAGCGCGACCGCCGCCGCCTGGTTCGACCTCGACTGCACCGTCTACATGGGGGCGGTGGACACCCGTCGCCAGGCCCTCAACGTCGCCCGGATGCAGCTCCTCGGCGCCAAGGTGGTGCCGGTCGAGTCCGGCAGCGCGACGCTGAAGGACGCCATCAACGAGGCCATGCGCGACTGGGTCGCGAGCGTCGACCACACCGCCTACCTCTTCGGCACCGCGGCCGGCCCGCACCCGTTCCCGAGCATGGTCCGCGACTTCTGCCGCGGGCATCGGCGACGAGGCGCGTCAGCAGTGCCTCGACCAGTACGGCGTCCTGCCGGACGCGGTCGCGGCGTGCGTGGGCGGCGGTTCCAACGCGATCGGCCTGTTCACCGCGTTCCTCGAGGACGAGGGCGTCGAGATCCACGGCTTCGAGCCCGGTGGCGACGGCGTCGAGACCGGCCGCCACGCCGCCACCATCCACGCCGGCGAGGCCGGTGTGCTGCACGGCGCCCGCACCTACGTCCTCCAGGACGAGGACGGCCAGACGGTGGAGTCCCACTCGATCTCCGCCGGCCTCGACTACCCCGGCGTCGGCCCGCAGCACTCGTGGCTCGCGGCCGCCGGGCGGGCGACGTACACGCCCGTGACCGATGCCCAGGCGATGGAGGCGATGGCGCTGCTGAGCCGCACCGAGGGCATCATCCCGGCGATCGAGTCCGCCCACGCCGTCTACGGCGCGCTCGACGTGGCGCGTCGCCTCGGCGAGGAGAAGGGCCCCGACGCGACGGTGATCATCAACCTGAGCGGTCGCGGCGACAAGGACATGGGCACGGCCATCGAGTGGTTCGGCCTCGGCGACGCCGATGGCGAGGCCGAGCCCGTCATCGCCACGGCGCCGGGCGAGGAGTCCTGATGCCGTCCACCGCTGCCGCCTTCGAGAAGGCACACGCCGAGGGCCGGTCCGCCCTCGTCGGCTACCTCCCCGCGGGCTTCCCGAGCGTCGAGGGGTCGATCAGGGCCATGCGCACCATGGTCGAGGCCGGCTGCGACGTCATCGAGATCGGCCTGCCCTACAGCGACCCGGTGATGGACGGGCCCACCATCCAGGCCGCTGCCCAGCAGGCGCTCGAGAGCGGTGTCCGCACCTCCGACGTGGTCGCGGTCGTCGAGGCGGTCGCCGAGACCGGCGTGCCCACCCTGGTGATGACCTACTGGAACCCCATCGAGCGCTACGGCGTGGAACGGTGGGCCGCCGACCTGGCCGCGGCCGGGGGAGCGGGCATGATCACGCCCGACATCACCCCCGACCACGGCTCCGCGTGGATCGCCGCCGCCGACGCCCACGACCTCGACAAGGTCTTCCTCGTCGCCCCCTCGTCCACCGACGAGCGGATCGCGATGACGGCCGCGGAGAGCCGCGGCTTCGTCTACGCCGCAGCGGTCATGGGCGTGACCGGCGCCCGTGACGCCAGCTCCGACCTCGCCGGCCCCCTGGTCGGACGGGTCCGGGCCACGGGTGACATCCCCGTCGCAGTGGGCATCGGCGTCAGCAACGGCGACCAGGCCGCCGAGGTGGCCGGATTCGCCGACGGCGTGATCGTGGGCTCGGCCTTCGTCCGGTGCCTGCTCGACCACCCGGACGACGAGGCCGCCGGCCTCGACGCGCTGCGGACCCTGACCACCGACCTGGCCGAGGGCGTACGACGTGGCGCGAGGTAGGGCCCTCCTCGCAGTCCCGCTCATGCTGCTGGCGACCGCCTGCGGTGGCGGTGCGGGCGCTGACTCGACGGACTTCACCGGCACGGTGCTCGACCCGCCGTTCGACGTCTCCTCGACCCCGCTGGTCGACACCGACGGCTCGGCCTACAGCCTCACCGACGACACCGACAAGGACCTGACGCTGGTCTTCTTCGGCTACACCAACTGTCCCGACATCTGCGGGCAGGTGATGGCGACGCTGGCCGGCACCCTCACCCGGCTCGACGACGCGCAGAAGGAGCGGCTGGACGTGGTCTTCGTGACCACCGACCCCGCCCGCGACGACGAGGCCACGGTGAAGGACTACGTCGATGCGTTCGACCCCAGCATCATCGGCCTGACGGGCGACCTCGACGACATCGTCGAGGTCGGCCGGAGCCTGGCGGTCGGGATCGACCAGGGCGAGAAGATGGCCAGTGGCGGCTACGACGTCACGCACGGCACGCGGGTCTATGCCGTCGACGGCGACGACCAGTCGCCGATGATGTGGAGCCAGGACGTCTCCCAGGCCCAGCTGGCCCACGATGTCACCCTGTTGCTCGACGAAGGATGATGCTCCCCATGTTGTCTGTGCAGGCGCCGCTCGTGACGCTGATGTCCATCCCCAGCCCCGCCAACGGGGTCTGGCACCTCGGTCCCGTCCCGCTCCGGGGCTACGCGCTCTGCATCATCCTGGGGATCGTCCTCGCCATCTGGATCGGCGAGCGGCGCTGGATCGCCCGCGGCGGCATCGCCGGCGAGGTCAGCGACCTGGCGATCTGGGCCGTGCCGTTCGGCCTGGTCGGCGGCCGGCTCTACCACGTGGCCACCGACTGGGAGCTCTACTTCGGCGAGGGCAAGAACCCGGTCACCGCGCTCTACGTCTGGCGCGGCGGCCTCGGCATCTGGGGCGCCATCGCGCTCGGTGCCGTGGGGATCTGGCTCGGCGCGCGCTCCCGTGGCATCAAGCTGCTCCCGCTCCTGGACGCACTCGCGCCCGGCGTGCTGGTGGCGCAGGCGATGGGACGGTGGGGCAACTGGTTCAACCAGGAGCTCTACGGCGGACCGACCGACCTGCCGTGGGGGCTCGAGATCGACGTCGCCCACCGGCCGACGCAATACCTCGACGTGGCGACCTACCACCCGACGTTCCTCTACGAGTGCCTCTGGAACCTCGGCGCCTTCGCGATCCTGATCTGGCTCGACCGGCGCTACAAGCTCGGCCACGGCCGGGTGGTCGCCCTCTACGTGATGCTCTACACGCTCGGGCGCGGGTGGATCGAGAACATGCGCATCGACGACGTCCAGCTCAACAACGTCCTCGGCCTGCGGTTCAACGTGTGGACCTCGATCGTGCTGTTCGTCCTGGCGTCCGCGTTCTTCGTGTGGTCGGCGCGGCGCCACCCCGGGCGCGAGGAGACGGTCCGCACGCGTGAGCCCGACAGTGACGCGGCGGGCGACGACACGCCGGAGGCCACAGCCGAGCGCGCACCGGACGTCGAGTCCTCCGACGACGCAGGGGACCGCACGAGCGCCGATCCCACGGCCTGAAACGCAGCGCCCCGGCGACCGACGCCGGTGATAGATTCCGTCTCGCTCGGGCCAACGTCGTCCCCAGCGGAAACGCCCACCCCGCAGCATGCCCGGGCTCCACGCCCGGGTGAGTCGCGACGACGACGGGAGAACCAGTGTCTCTGACGCACGCGTTCCCGCCGAACTTCCCTCCTCCGCAGGGTCTCTACGACCCGCGCTACGAGAAGGACGCCTGTGGTGTCGCCATGGTCGCGACCCTCACCGGTGAGGCCAGCCACGACATCGTGGCCAAGGCACTCACCGCCCTGCGCAACCTCGACCACCGCGGGGCCGCCGGCGCCGAGGTGAACTCCGGCGACGGCGCCGGGATCCTGCTCCAGGTGCCCGACGCGTTCCTGCGCGACGTCACCGACTTCGAGCTGCCCCCGGCGCGTGCGTACGCCGTCGGCACCGCGTTCCTGCCGGGCGACGACGAGACGGTGGCCAAGACCCGTCAGCGGATCGAGGAGATCGCCGACGAGGAGGGCCTCGCCGTGCTCGGCTGGCGCGAGGTCCCGGTCGACGACTCCACCCTCGGCGCGACCGCGCGCAGCGTGATGCCGCACTTCGCCCAGCTCTTCGTGGCCGGCAAGGGCTCCCGCATCAGCGGCATGGCGCTCGAGCGCCTGGCCTTCTGCCTGCGCAAGCGCTCCGAGTCCGAGACCGACGTCTACTTCCCGTCGCTGTCCTCGCGCACCCTGGCCTACAAGGGCATGCTCACGACCGACCAGCTCGACCAGGTCTTCCCCGACCTGACCGACGAGCGGGTCGCCTCGGCGATGGCGGTCGTGCACTCGCGCTTCTCCACCAACACGTTCCCGAGCTGGCCGCTGGCGCACCCGTTCCGGTTCATCGCCCACAACGGCGAGATCAACACCGTGATGGGCAACCGCAACTGGATGCGGGCCCGCGAGGCGCTCCTCGAGAGCGACCTGATCCCGGGTGACCTCGAGCGGCTCTTCCCGATCTGCACGCCCGGCGCGTCCGACTCGGCGTCGTTCGACGAGGTCCTCGAGCTGCTGCACCTCACCGGCCGGTCGCTGCCGCACGCCGTGCTGATGATGATCCCGGAGGCCTGGGAGAACCACCGCGAGATGGACGCCAAGCGTCGCGCGTTCTACGAGTTCCACTCGATGCTGATGGAGCCGTGGGACGGCCCGGCCTGCGTCGTGTTCACCGACGGCACCCAGATCGGCGCGGTCCTCGACCGCAACGGCCTGCGCCCGTCGCGCTACTGGGTCACCGACGACGGTCTCGTCGTGCTGGCCTCCGAGGTCGGCGTGCTCGACCTCGACCCCGCCACCGTGGTGCGCAAGGGCCGGCTCCAGCCGGGCCGCATGTTCCTCGTCGACACCGAGGAGCACCGCATCATCGAGGACGAGGAGGTCAAGAGCCAGCTCGCCGCGGAGCAGCCCTACGACGAGTGGCTGCACGCCGGCCAGATCCACCTCGACGACATCGACGACCTCGAGCACATCGTGCACACGCACGCGTCGGTCACCCGTCGCCAGCAGATCTTCGGCTACACCGAGGAGGAGCTGCGGGTCCTGCTCAGCCCGATGGCCAACACCGGTGGTGAGGCGCTCGGCTCGATGGGCACCGACACCCCCATCGCCGCGCTCAGCGACAAGCCGCGGATGCTGTTCGACTACTTCTCGCAGCTGTTCGCCCAGGTCACCAACCCGCCGCTCGACGCGATCCGCGAGGAGCTGGTGACCTCCCTCAGCGGCTCGATCGGGCCCGAGGCCAACCTCCTCGACCCGAGCCCGGCCTCGTGCCGCCAGATCGTGCTGCCGTTCCCGGTCTTCTCCAACGACGACCTGGCCAAGATCCGGCACATCAACCGCAACGGCGACATGCCGGGCTTCCAGGTCCACATCGTGCGCGGTCTCTACGAGGTCGCCGGGGGAGGGGAGGCCCTCGCCGCGCGGCTCGACGAGCTGTGCGCGGAGGTGTCCGCCGCGATCGCCGACGGGGCACGGATCATCGTGCTGTCCGACCGCCACGCGACCGCCGACCTGGCCCCGATCCCGTCGCTGCTGCTCACCGGCGCGGTCCACCACCACCTGGTCCGGGAGAAGACCCGCACCCAGGTCGGCCTGCTGGTCGAGGCCGGTGACGTCCGCGAGGTGCACCACGTGGCGCTGCTGGTCGGCTACGGCGCGGCCGCGGTCAACCCCTACCTCGCCATGGAGTCGGTGGAGGACCTCGCCCGCGAGGCCTACTACGTCACGGTCGACGCCGAGAAGGCCGTCGCCAACCTGATCAAGGCGCTCGGCAAGGGCGTGCTGAAGGTGATGTCCAAGATGGGCGTCTCCACGGTGGCGTCCTACACCGGCGCCAAGATCTTCGAGTCGGTCGGTCTGTCGCAGGCCGTCATCGACCGCTACTTCACCGGGACCGCGTCCAAGCTCGGCGGCATCGAGCTCGGCACGATCGCCGAGGAGGTCGCCCGCCGTCACGCGCTGGCGTACCCCCGAGGTGGGATCTCCCCGGCGCACCGCGAGCTGAGCATCGGCGGCGAGTACCAGTGGCGTCGCGAGGGCGAGCCGCACCTGTTCGACCCCGAGACGGTGTTCCGGCTCCAGCACTCCACGCGCACCGGCAGCTACGACATCTTCAAGCAGTACACCGACCGCGTGAACGAGCAGTCGCAGCGCCTGATGACGCTGCGCGGGCTGTTCACGTTCAAGGGCGACGCTCGCGAGCCCGTCGACATCGACGAGGTCGAGCCCGTCTCCGAGATCGTCAAGCGCTTCTCCACCGGAGCGATGTCCTACGGCTCGATCAGCATGGAGGCGCACGAGACCCTCGCGATCGCCATGAACCAGCTGGGCGGCAAGTCCAACACCGGTGAGGGCGGCGAGGACGCCGAGCGGCTCTACGACCCCCAGCGGCGCTCCTCGATCAAGCAGGTCGCGTCCGGCCGGTTCGGCGTCA
Organism: uncultured Actinomycetota bacterium; assembly: GCA_963750445.1. Classification (GTDB taxonomy): domain Bacteria; phylum Actinomycetota; class Actinomycetes; order Propionibacteriales; family Nocardioidaceae; genus Nocardioides. Next base: position 231,695 of record CAVVQR010000016.1, read on the forward strand.
CGTCGGAATACCTCACCAACGCCGACGACATCCAGATCAAGATGGCGCAGGGCGCCAAGCCCGGCGAGGGCGGCCAGCTGCCCGGCCACAAGGTCTACCCGTGGGTGGCCAAGACCCGGCACTCGACGCCGGGCGTGGGCCTGATCAGCCCGCCGCCGCACCACGACATCTACTCGATCGAGGACCTGGCGCAGCTGATCCACGACCTCAAGAACGCCAACCCGTCCGCGCGCGTCCACGTGAAGCTCGTGTCCGAGGTCGGCATCGGCACGGTCGCGGCCGGAGTCTCCAAGGCCCACGCCGACGTGGTGCTCGTCTCCGGGCACGACGGCGGCACCGGTGCCTCGCCACTGACCTCGTTGAAGCACGCGGGTGGCCCGTGGGAGCTCGGTCTCGCCGAGACCCAGCAGACGCTGCTGCTCAACGGCCTCCGTGACCGGATCGTGGTGCAGGCCGACGGCCAGCTCAAGACCGGCCGCGACGTCATCATCGCCGCGCTGCTCGGTGCCGAGGAGTTCGGCTTCGCCACGGCGCCGCTCGTGGTCAGCGGCTGCATCATGATGCGGGTCTGCCACCTCGACACGTGCCCGGTGGGCGTGGCGACCCAGAACCCGGTCCTGCGCGAGCGCTACAGCGGCAAGGCCGAGTACGTCGTGAACTTCTTCGAGTTCATCGCGCAGGAGGTCCGCGAGCTGCTCGCCGAGCTGGGCTTCCGCAGCCTTGCCGAGGCGATCGGCCAGGTCGGCACCCTCGACATCGCCGAGGCGGTCGACCACTGGAAGGCCTCCGGCCTCGACCTGACGCCGATCCTGCACCAGGCCTCCGCGCACGGTGAGTTCGGCCAGTTCGAGGACCAGGACCTGCGCAACACCAAGTCGCAGGACCACGGCCTCGACAAGGCGCTCGACAACGAGCTCATCGCCATCGCCGCTCCGGCGCTGGAGTCCGGTGAGCCGGTGCGCGCCCAGGTCGCGATCCGCAACGTCAACCGGACGGTCGGCACGATGCTCGGCCACGAGGTCACCAAGCGCTACCGCGGTGAGGGCCTGCCCGACGGCACCATCGACATCACCCTGACCGGCTCGGCCGGCCAGTCGTTCGGCGCGTTCGTGCCGCGCGGGATGACCCTGCGGCTCGAGGGCGACGCCAACGACTACGTCGGCAAGGGCCTGTCGGGTGGCCGCATCGTCGTACGCCCCGACCGGGCTGCGCAGTTCGAGGCGGCGGACCAGATCATCGCCGGCAACACGATCGGCTACGGCGCCACGTCGGGCCAGATCTTCCTCAGCGGACGGGTCGGCGAGCGCTTCTGCGTCCGCAACTCCGGCGCGAGCGCGGTCGTGGAGGGCGTCGGCGACCACGGCTGCGAGTACATGACCGGCGGTGTCGTGGTCGTGCTCGGTCCGACGGGACGCAACTTCGCGGCCGGCATGTCCGGTGGCTACGCGTTCGTGCTGGACCTCGACGAGTCGCGGGTCAACCCCGAGCTGGTCGAGCTGGCTCCGATCACGGGCAAGGCCGTGGACGAGCTCAGGTCACTGGTCGAGGAGCACGCCGAGGAGACCGGTTCCGCCGTCGCCACGGCACTGCTCGCCGACTGGGACACCTCGCTGGCACGCTTCACCGAAGTGATGCCCAGCGACTTCAAGCGCGTGCTCGAGGCCAAGGAGGAGGCCCTCGAGGAGGGCCTCACCGAGGACGAGGCGGACGCACGGATCATGGAGGTGCTGCATGGCTGACCCCAAGGGCTTTCTGAAGAGCGGCCGCGAGGTCGCGTCCCGCCGCGAGGTCGCCGAGCGCGTCCAGGACTGGGACGAGGTCTACCCCGACGGCATCGGCCGCGCGCTCCTCCCGATCATCAACACCCAGGCCGGTCGCTGCATGGACTGCGGCATCCCGTTCTGCCACCAGGGCTGCCCGCTGGGCAACATCATCCCGGAGTGGAACGACCTGGTCTGGCGCGACGACTGGGACGGCGCGATGGACCGGCTCCACGCGACCAACAACTTCCCGGAGTTCACCGGGCGGCTGTGCCCGGCGCCGTGCGAGACCTCCTGCGTGCTGGGCATCAACCAGGACCCGGTGACCATCAAGAACGTCGAGGTCTCGATCATCGACCGCGCCTGGGGCTCGGGCTACGTCCGGCCGCAGCCGCCGGAGTGGTTGTCGGGCAAGACGGTCGCGGTCATCGGCTCCGGGCCTGCCGGACTGGCCGCAGCCCAGCAGCTCACCCGCGCCGGCCACACCGTCGCGGTCTACGAGCGGGCCGACAAGATCGGCGGGCTGATGCGCTACGGCATCCCCGAGTTCAAGATGGAGAAGAAGCACCTCGACCGGCGGCTGGACCAGATGCGCCGCGAGGGCACCGTGTTCCGCGCGGGCGTCAACGTGGGCGGCGAGCTCACCGGACCCCAGCTGCTCAAGCGCTACGACGCCGTGGTGCTGGCGATGGGCGCCACCGACGCCCGCGACCTGCCGGCCACCGGTCGCGAGCTCGGCGGCATCCACCAGGCGATGGAGTTCCTGCCCCAGTCCAACCGGGCCTCCCTCGGCGAGGAGGTCGCCGACCAGATCGTCGCGACCGACAAGGACGTCGTCATCATCGGTGGCGGCGACACCGGAGCCGACTGCCTCGGTACGTCGATCCGCCAGGGGGCGCGCTCGATCACGCAGCTGGAGATCATGCCCCAGCCGACGGGCGAGCGGCCCGCGGGCCAGCCGTGGCCGACGTACCCCATGCTCTTCCGGGTCTCCTCGGCCCACGAGGAGGGCGGCGACCGGGTCTACGCCGTCTCGACGCAGGAGTTCGTCGGTGACGCCGACGGCAACGTCGCCTCGCTCAAGCTGGTCGAGGTGGACGGGAAGTTCCAGCCCGTCGAGGGCACCGAGCGCGAGATCCCGGCGCAGCTCGTGCTGCTCGCCATGGGCTTCGTGGGACCCGAGAAGTCGGGCCTGATCGAGCAGCTCGGCGTCGACCTCGACGACCGCGGCAACGTCAAGCGCGACGGGTCCTACGCCGCCTCGGTGCCGGGCGTCTACGTCGCGGGCGACGTGGGTCGTGGCCAGTCGCTGATCGTGTGGGCGATCGCCGAGGGTCGCAGCGCGGCCGCCTCGGTCGACGCCTACCTCACGGGCTCGACCACGCTGCCCGCCCCGATCAAGCCCCACGAGCGGCCGCTCGTCGTCTGAGCGCTGGGTGGTGCGGGTCCTGCAGTAATGAATCCGCCCCAGCCGGCGACCGGGGGGTCGAACAGGCTTTGGAACGATCCAACTTCCGATAGGGTGAAGCACGTGCGTAGAGCCAAGATCGTTTGCACCCTCGGCCCCGCGGTGAACACCCCGGAGGGGATCCGAGCACTCGTCGAAGCGGGCATGAACATCGCCCGACTCAACATGAGCCACGGTGCCTACTCCGACCATGAAGCCGCCTACCGCCTGGTCCGCCAGGCCTCGGACGACACCGGTCACGCCATCGGCGTGTTCGCGGACCTCCAGGGCCCCAAGATCCGCCTCGAGCGGTTCGGTGACGGACCGGTCAAGCTGAAGAAGGGCGCGACCTTCACGATCACCACGCGTGACGTCGTCGGTGACGTGGACCAGTGCGGCACGACCTACAAGGGTCTGCCCGGTGACGTGAAGCCCGGCGACCCGCTGCTCATCGACGACGGCAAGGTGCGCCTGCGCGTGACGTCGGTCGACGCCACCGACGTGGTGACCGAGGTCGTCGTGCCCGGCAAGGTCTCCAACAACAAGGGCATCAACCTGCCCGGCGTCGCGGTCTCCGTGCCGGCGCTGTCGGAGAAGGACACCGAGGACCTGCGCTGGGCCCTGCACCTGGGCGTCGACTTCATCGCCCTCAGCTTCGTGCGCAACGCGCAGGACGCCGAGGACGTGCGCGTGATCATGCGCGAGGAGGGCATCAACCTGCCGGTGATCGCCAAGATCGAGAAGCCGCAGGCCATCGCCAACATCGACGAGATCGTCGACGCCTTCGACGGCATCATGGTCGCCCGCGGAGACCTCGGCGTGGAGTGCCCGCTCGAGGACGTGCCGATCCACCAGAAGCTGATCATCGACAAGGCCCGTCGCAACGCCAAGCCGGTCATCGTGGCGACCCAGATGCTCGAGTCGATGATCACCTCGCCGGCCCCGACGCGCGCCGAGGCGAGCGACGTGGCCAACGCGGTGCTCGACGGCGCCGACGCGGTGATGCTGTCCGGCGAGACGAGCGTGGGGGAGTACCCCATCGTCGCGGTCGAGACGATGGCCCGGATCGTGGCCTCCACCGAGGACCACGGCCTGAGCCACATGGCCGCCGTGACCTGGCAGCCGCACACCCGCGGCGGGATCATCGCCAAGGCCGCAGCCGAGGTGGCCGAGGCGGTCAGTGCCAAGTACGTCGTCGCCTTCACCGTCAGCGGCGACTCGGCCAAGCGCCTCTCGCGCTATCGCGGCCCGGTCCCGATCCTCGCCTTCACGCCCGCGGCCCGCACGCGCTCGCAGCTCGCGCTGACGTGGGGCGTGGAGACCTTCCTCGGCGCCGACGTCGAGCACACCGACGAGATGGTCCGCCAGGTCGACGAGGCGCTCCTCCACATCGGTCGCGTCGACAAGGGCGACCTCGTGGTCATCATCGCCGGCAGCCCGCCCGGCATCCCCGGCTCCACCAACGCGCTGCGGATCCACCGGATGGGCGACGCCATCGACGGGGCAGCCCCGGCCTACCGCCGCGCTCGCTGAGCCGCGCCTCGCTGACCTCGAGCGCCGTGCGTGACGCCACATTCCTGGTGCGTCAGGATGGTGCGCTGAGCTCACCGCTCGCGGCGGCGGCCGGCGTGTCGCGACCGGGCGAGCGGTGCGTGACGCCACATTCCTGGGTGCGCAGGAGTGTGGCTGGGCTCACCGCTGCGGCTGATGCGACACGGTGCAGCCGGTGCCCCGGGTGAGATTCGAACTCACACTGAATGCTGTTTGAGAGCATCGCCTCTGCCGTTGGGCTACCGGGGCCAAACGCGGGGAAACCGTACCCGACTAGCCTTGCTCCCGTGACGCAGCCCGTGGACTCCAGCACCGCCCCGTCGTCCGGCGACGGTCGCCCGACGCGTCGTGATCGCCGAGGACGAGGCCCTGATCCGGATGGACCTCGCCGAGATGCTCGGCGAGGAGGGCTACGAGGTGGTCGGCCAGGCCGGAGACGGTCAGAAGGCGATCGAGCTCGCCCGCGAGCTGCGCCCCGACCTCGTCATCCTCGACGTGAAGATGCCGGTGCTCGACGGCATCGCGGCCGCCGAGGCGATCGCGAGCGAGCGGATCGCCCCGGTCGTGATCCTCACCGCCTTCTCCCAGCGCGACCTCGTCGCCAGGGCGCGCGACGCCGGCGCGATGGCCTACCTCGTCAAGCCGTTCCAGCGCGGCGACCTGGTGCCCGCGATCGAGATGGCGGTCAGCCGCTACGGCGAGATCAGCGTGCTCGAGCGCGAGGTGTCCGACCTCCAGGAGTCGCTCGCGACCCGCAAGTCGGTCGACCGGGCCAAGGGCGTGCTGCAGGAGAAGCTCGGCCTCAGCGAGCCCGATGCGTTCCGGTGGATCCAGAAGACCGCGATGGATCTGCGGCTGTCGATGAAGCAGGTGTCCGACGGTGTGGTGGAGCACGGCGTGGCCGGTCTCGGTGCCGTGAGCGGGGCGGACGGGCCGCCGAGCGACGGGTCCTGATTCCCCCGCCGAATGGCCGCTCAGGTTTCGGATTCGTTTCCGGTGCAGACCAGTTGGTCACGAATCGGCAACGGCGGGCAAGTCGAGGCGCTCAATCGTGTCCCGGGCCACATCCATGGTGTTAGGTTCCCGCCACGAGGCTGCCGAGGTGGACAGCCCAACGAACTATGGAGGGATCCATGATCCGCTCATCCAAGACGTGGCAGGCACTGGCCGTGACCGCGGCAGCCGGCCTGGCGCTCAGCGCCTGTGGCACGACCGACACCGGCGGTGGTGGCGACGACGCCGCCGCGGACTGCAACTTCAAGATCGGTGTGATGGGCGCGCTCTCCGGTGCCAACGCCAGCATCGTGCTCCCGTCCGTCGACGGCGCCGAGCTCGCGGTCAAGCAGTGGGACAACGAGGACTGCACGGTGTCGGTCGAGAAGTTCGACACCGAGGGCGACCCGGCCAAGGCGACCCCGGTCGCGACCCAGATCGCCGGTGACGACTCGTTCATCGGTGTCATGGGTGGCGCGTTCTCCGGTGAGACCCGCGCGACGAAGGCCATCTTCGGCGACGCAGGCGTCACCATGATCAGCCAGTCGGCCACCGCGACCGACCTCACCCAGGACGACCCGTCGCCGGTCTTCCACCGCATCGTCCCCTACGACGACTACCAGGGTGCGGCCATCGCCCAGTACCTCACCGACGAGGTCGGCGCCACCAAGGTGTTCGTCGTCGACAACTCCGAGGCCTACGGCGAGCCCCTGGCCGACCGTGTCGAGGAGACCCTCGGCGACGCGATGGTCGCAGCGCGACAAGACGCAGGTCGGCCAGACCGACTTCGCGCCGACCATCTCCAAGATGGAGTCGGCCGAGCCCGACGCCGTCTTCTACGGTGGCTACATCGCCGAGGCCGCGCCGCTGCTCAAGCAGATGCGCGACGCCGGCATCGACGCCACCTTCATCGGTGGTGACGGCCTCTACGGCTCCGACTTCGGCAACGCCGTCGGCGACGCCGGCGAGGGTGCCATCGTGATGTGCCCCTGCGCCCCGATCGACGGACGACAGCACCTTCGCTGCCGACTACCAGGACGGAGTTCGGCAAGGCTCCCGGCGCCTACGCCGCCGAGGGCTTCGACGCGATGAGCGTCTTCCTCGCCGCGCTGGACGACGGTGCCCGCACGCGTGAGGACGTCGAGGCGTTCGTCGACGGCGTACTCGGGCGACGGCATCAGCAAGGAGATCTCCTTCGACGAGAACGGTGACGTTCCGAAGGACAAGGTCTCCTACTGGGCCTACAAGAACGAGGACGGCACGCTCGTGCCGGACGTCGAGGTCAGCCCGGCGGGCTGATCCTCACGGATTGATCATGCACAACGGGGGCGGTCGGGAAAGTCCGGCCGCCCCCGATCCATGGCCCTGCGCGGGCCGCTATCTGGGAGGGTCCTGAGTGGACTTCGACGCCCTGATCAGTGGATTGGACCGTCACACGCTTGACGGCATCACCCGCGGATCCATCTACGCGCTCGTCGCGCTCGGCTACACCATGGTGTACGGCGTGATGAAGCTGATCAACTTCGCTCACTCCGAAGTGTTCATGGTCGGCACCTGGGCGGTGCTCGGGACCTACACCGTCCTCGGCGTCTCGTCCGGAGCCAGCCTCGGAGTGGTCATCGGTGCCACCCTGCTGGCGCTCCTCGCCGCGATGCTCGCCTCGGCGGGCACCGCGCTCGCGGTCGAGCGCATCGCCTACCGGCCGCTGCGCAAGAAGGGCGCCCCGCCGCTGATCTTCCTGATCACCGGCATCGGCTGCTCCATGGTGCTCGTGGAGGTCTTCGGCCAGGTCCTCAAGTTCTTCTTCGGCCCGCCCTTCGGCCGGGTCGCGATCAACATCCCCTCGGTCCTGCAGACCAAGGTGGTCTTCACGATCCCCGGTCTCGACCTGGACATCACCAACACGCGACTGCTCATCATCATCGGCGCGATCGGCATGATGCTGGCGCTCGACACGTTCGTGAACAAGAGCCGCCTCGGTCGCGGCGTCCGGGCCGTGGCCCAGGACCCCGACACGGCGTCGCTCATGGGTGTCAACCAGGACCGCGTGATCATGCTCGTCTTCGTCCTCGGCGGTGCGATGGCCGGAGTGGCCGCGCTGCTCTTCACGATCCAGTACGACCTCACCAAGTTCGACGTGGGATTCATCATCGGGGTCAAGGCGTTCACCGCAGCGGTGCTCGGAGGCATCGGCAACCTGCGCGGCGCCCTCGTCGGCGGCTTGCTGCTCGGCATCGTCGAGGTCTACGCCTCCACGATCTGGGACTCGAGCTGGGCCGACGTCACCGCGTTCGTGGTGCTCGTCCTGGTGCTCATGTTCCGGCCCACCGGCCTGCTCGGTGAATCCCTCGGAAAGGCGCGCGCATGAGCACGATCACTCACTACACCGACCAGCTGCGCGACCGCCTCGGCGGAGTGCCCGCGTGGGTGCGGGGACTCGGCATGCTGCTGCTCGTGGCCTTCGCGTTCTACCTGCCCTACCTCAACATCCTCCCGTTCGCCTACATCCGCACCGACCTGAGTGCCTCGGGCTCGGACTGGGGGAGCGTGCTCTTCCTCGTCGTGATCTACATGATCGTGGCGGTCGGGCTCAACATCGTGATCGGCCTCGCGGGGCTGCTCGACCTCGGCTACGTCGGGTTCTACGCGCTCGGCGCCTACTCGGTCGCCCTGTTCGGCTCGACCTCCTCCCCGGTGGTCAAGGGGCTGCAGTCGCGGTTCGGGCTGTCGGAGGACTGGGCGGTCCCGTTCGCGATCTGCGTGCCGATCGCGATCGCGATGGCCCTGGTCGCCGGCGTGATCCTCGGTGCGCCGACCCTGCGTCTGCGCGGTGACTACCTCGCCATCGTGACGATGGGCTTCGGCGAGATCATCCGCATCTGCGCCCGCAACCTGGACAACGTCACCAACGGCGCGGCCGGCATCACCAACGTGCCCCCGCCGCCGGGACCGGAGACGGACGGACGCGCGTTCTTCAACGTGACCGAGCCCGAGCGCTGGTACTGGCTCGCCCTCGTGGTGCTGATCCTGCTGATCCTGATGGCGCGTCGCCTCGAGAACAGCCGGGTCGGGCGTGCGTGGCTGGCGATCCGCGAGGACGAGGACGCCGCAGCGATCATGGGTGTGGCTGCCTTCAAGTACAAGCTGTGGGCCTTCGCCATCGGCGCCTCGGTCGGTGGCATGGCCGGGCTGCTGTTCGGCAGCAAGCAGACCTACGTCGAGCCCAACGGCTTCATGCTCAACCTGTCGTTCCTGTTCGTCGCCATGGTCGTCATCGGCGGCTCCGGCAACATCTCGGGAGTGCTCCTCGGAGCCTTCCTCCTGACCTACCTGCCCGAGCGGTTCCGTGAGTTCGTCGACTGGCGTCCGTTCGCCTTCGGCGTCGCGCTGGTCGCGGTCATGATCCTGCGCCCGCAGGGCCTGGTCCCGAGCCGAAGACGAGCCAAGGAATTCGAGGACCGAAAGGTCGAAGCCGAGGAGGCTGCCGCCGATGCCTGATCCGACCACCACCCCTGGCGCCGGGACGGACGAGCCGCTCACCGTCGCGCCGGACACGTCCGACCACGACCTGCTGAGCATCGACGTCGGCGCCGAGGGCGAGACCCTGCTCGAGATCGACCACGTCACGCTGCGGTTCGGCGGTGTCGTCGCTCTCAACGACGTGGACTTCTCCATCAAGCGTGGCGAGATCCTCGGTCTCATCGGCCCCAACGGCGCCGGCAAGACCACCTGCTTCAACGTGATGACCGGCGTCTACACCCCCACGTCCGGCGAGGTGCGCCTCAACGGCCGTGAGATCAGCGGCACCCAGCCGCACAAGATCAACGCGCTCGGCATCGCTCGTACGTTCCAGAACATCCGGCTGTTCCCGGAGATGACGGCCATGGAGAACGTCCTGGTCGGCTGCGACGCGCGCCACAAGACCAGCGTGCTGGGGGCCCTGTTCCGGGCCTACCGGGTGCGTCCGGACGAGGCGGACATGCCCAGCAGCCCGATGAGGCGCAGCTTCGCCAAGGTGTTCGGCATCAGCCGGCACACCGTGGAGGAGCGCAGCGGGCGGCGCAAGAGCATGGAGCTGCTGAAGTTCGTCGGCATCGCCGACCGGGCCCACGAGCTCGCACGCAACCTGCCCTACGGCTACCAGCGTCGCCTCGAGATCGCCCGGGCGCTGGCCACCGAGCCCCAGCTGCTCTGCCTGGACGAGCCGGCCGCCGGCTTCAACCCCGCGGAGAAGGAGGACCTCATGGACCTCATTCGCCGTATCCGCGACCTGGGACACACGGTGCTGGTGATCGAGCACGACATGAAGCTGGTCCTGGGAGTCACGGACCGCATCGTGGTGCTCGAGTTCGGCCAGAAGATCGCCGAGGGCAGCCCCGACGAGGTCGCCCGCAACCCGAAGGTCATTGCCGCCTACCTGGGAGAGCCTGACGATGACGATGTTGCTTGAGCTCAACGATGCCGTTCTCAACTACGGCAAGATCGAGGCCCTCCACGGCATCAGCGTGCAGGTCAACGAGGGCGAGGTGGTCTCCCTGATCGGCGCCAACGGCGCCGGCAAGACCTCGACGATGCGTGCACTGTCCGGTGTCCGTGGCCTGGCGTCGGGCAAGGTCGTCTTCAACGGCGAGGACGTCACCAGGCTGCGAGCCGACCAGCGGTTGCGCAAGGGACTGGTGCTCTGCCCCGAGGGTCGCGGCATCTTCCCCGGCATGACCGTCACCGAGAACCTCAACATGGGCGCCTACACCCGCAAGGACAAGGCGGCCATCGACGAGGACTACGAGCGCGTCTTCGACCTGTTCCCGCGACTCCTGGAGCGCAAGAAGCAGGTCGCCGGCACCATGTCCGGTGGTGAGCAGCAGATGCTGGCGATCGGGCGTGCCCTGATGTCACGGCCCAAGCTCCTGATGCTCGACGAGCCCTCGATGGGGTTGGCGCCGATGCTGATCCAGCAGATCTTCGACATCATCGTCGAGATCTCCCAGCAGGGCACCACCATCCTGGTCGTGGAGCAGAACGCCAAGCAGGCGCTCACCCGCAGCGACCGCGCCTACGTCCTGGAGACGGGGAGCATCGTGAAGACGGGCACGGGTGCCGAGCTCCTCGACGATCCCTCCGTGCGCGAGGCCTATCTCGGCGTAGCCTGATCCGGCATAGCGGTGGAGAGGGGCCGGGCGATAGGGTCGCCCGGTGTGGGGCCGCATCGAGTCGGCTGGGGGCCACTGTGGGTGCTCGAGGAAGTGGTGGGTCGATGAGTCGAACGCCGGTGACCGTACGCGCAGCAGAGCCGTCGGACGTCGCAACACTGCGTGAGCTGTGGAGCGACATCCTGCGCAAGGGTGGCCTCGACGAGCAGCTCGCCGACGTCGGTCGGATCGTCGCCGATGCCGCCGACCACGAGATGCGGTGCGTGGCCGTGGCCGAGATCGACGGCGAGGTCGCGGGCGCGGTCTACCTCGAGGCGTCGACGTTGACGCCGCTCAACCTCGAGCCCGCCGTGCTGGCCGTCTCGCCCCACGTCCTCCCGCAGTTCCGTCGCAAGGGCGTCGGGAGTGCCTTGATGGAGGCCGCCTGCCGGTTCGCCGAGCAGCACGGGATCGCCCACCTCCAGACGGCGGCGGCAGCGGAGGCACGTGACGCCAACCGCTTCATGGCGCGGCTGTCGTTCGCTCCGCAGGCGATGCTGCGCGCCGCGACCACCAGCGCGGTGCGTGCGCGGCTCCCGCAGTCGCGCCAGGTCACCCCGGCCGCCACCAGCAAGCAGCGGATCGACCGGGTCCTGGCGGCACGCCGGATCCGGCGCGAGCGCGTCCCCGGCTGACCCGACCCGGAGGCTCAGCCGGCCGGCACGGGCACGAGCGCGCACGTGATCCGCGAGGTGCACACGCGCTTGCCCGCCTCGTTGGTGATCACGATCTCGAAGGCCGTCGTGGTGCGGCCCAGGTGGATCGGCCTGGCCGTGCCGGTGACGAGACCGGACGTGGCCGCCCGGTGGTGGGTGGCGTTGATGTCGACACCGACCGGGACCTTGTCCGGATGGGCGTGGATGGCCGAGCCCATCGATCCCAGCGACTCGGCCAGCACGACCGAGGCGCCGCCGTGCAGCAGGCCGTAGGGCTGGGTGTTGCCCTCCACCGGCATGGTGGCCACGAGGCGGTCCTCGCTGATCTCGGTGATGACGATCCCCATCTTGTCGTTGAGGGCGCCCATGCCCTGGGGCATCAACGCCACGAACTCCTCGATCGACTGGCCGGTCAGTGGCAGCTTCAGGTCACTCATGCACCGATTGTCACCGATGCCGGCCGTCGTCGCAGTGTCGGACCCGACCGCTAGAGTCGGCGAGTGCCTGGAACGAGTGAGCAGTCCCGTCCCCGTCTCCTGTTGCTCGACGGTCATTCGCTGGCCTATCGGGCGTTCTTCGCCCTGCCGGTGGAAAACTTCGCGACCGCCACGGGACAGCACACCAACGCCGTCTACGGCTTCACCTCGATGCTGGTCAACGTCCTGCGCGACGAGGTCCCGACCCACGTCGCCGTGGCGTTCGACAAGTCGCGGCAGACGTTCCGCCTCGAGCAGTACTCCGACTACAAGGCCAAGCGCAACAAGACGCCCGACGAGTTCCGCAGCCAGCTGCCGCTGATCCAGCGGGTCCTCGACGCGCTCCAGATCACCCACCTCGAGCTCGACGGCTACGAGGCCGACGACATCATCGCCACGCTGGTGACCAACGCCCTGGCCGAGGGGATGGAGGTGCTGATCCTCACCGGTGACCGCGACTCCATCCAGCTGGTCACCGACAGCTCCACCGTGCTCTACCCGATGCGCGGGGTGAGCGACCTGGCCCGGCTGACCCCTGCCTCGGTGCTGGAGAAGTACGCCGTCCCGCCGGAGCGCTATCCCGAGCTCGCGGCGATCGTCGGCGAGGTCTCCGACAACCTCCCCGGCGTCCCCGGCGTGGGCCAGGGCTATGCAGCCAAGTGGATCAACCAGTTCGACGGCCTGGACAACGTCATCGCCCGCGCCGACGAGATCACCGGCAAGAAGGGTGAGTCGCTGCGCGAGCACCTCGGTGACGTGATCCGCAACCGCCAGCTCAACGCCCTGATCCGCGACCTGAGCCTCTCGGTCCACGTCAACGACCTGGGTCGCCGTCCGTGGGACCGCACGGCCGGTCTCGAGCTGCTCGACGAGCTGGAGTTCCGCGGCGAGCTGCGCACCCGCCTGCTCGACACGATCGACCCCGCACCCGCCGAGGAGCTGACTGCCGAGGCCGGCTTCGACCTCGACGGCCGACGCCTGGCTGCCGGCGAGGCCGCCTCCTGGCTCGAGGAGCACGCACCGACCGGCGTACGGGTCGGTGTCGCGGTGCAGGGCACGTGGCGCGCCGGCACCGGCGAGGTCCAGTCGGTCGCGGTCGCCACCGGCGACGGGCTGGCAGCCTGGATCGACGTGGCCGACATCGGTCCCGAGGACGACGCAGCCGTGGCGGCATGGCTCGCCGATCCCGCGCGTCCCAAGGCGGTCCACGACGCCAACGGTCCGAGCCTCGCCCTCGCCGCCCGTGGGTGGGAGCTCGGCGGTCTCGCGGTCGACACCGCGCTCGCCGCCTACCTCGTGCAGCCCGACCAGCGCTCCTACGCCCTGGCCGACCTGACCCTGCGCTACCTCAAGCGCGAGCTCCGCCAGGACACCGCCGACGCCGACCAGCTCACCCTGGACGCGCTCGACGACACGACCGCGAGCGACACGGCCATGCTCACCGCCAAGGCTGTCCTCGACCTCGCCGAGGCGCTCGACGGGGCCGTCGAGGAGCACGGCGGCACCCGCCTGCTGAGCGACGTCGAGCTGCCGCTCATCGGCACCCTGGTCCGGATGGAGCAGGTCGGGATCGCCGTCGACACCGACTACCTCGAGGGCCTCGAGTCCGAGTTCGGCGAGCAGGTCCGGGCCGCGGCGACCGACGCCTACGACGTGATCGGCAAGGAGATCAACCTCGGCTCGCCCAAGCAGCTGCAGGTCGTGCTCTTCGACGAGCTCGACATGCCCAAGACCAAGCGCACCAAGACCGGCTACACGACCGACGCCGACGCGCTGCAGCAGCTCTTCGAGAAGACCGAGCACCCGTTCCTGCAGCACCTGCTGCGCCACCGCGACGTGATCCGGCTGCGTCAGACCGTCGAGGGACTGCTCAAGACCGTCGCCTCCGACGGCCGCATCCACACGACCTACAACCAGATCATCGCGGCGACCGGTCGACTCTCCAGCACCGATCCCAACCTCCAGAACATCCCGATCCGCACCGAGGCCGGTCGCCGGATCCGCGAGGGGTTCGTGGTGGGTGAGGGCAACGAGTCGCTGCTGACCGCCGACTACAGCCAGGTCGAGATGCGGATCATGGCGCACCTGTCCGAGGACGAGCTGCTCATCGAGGCGTTCAGGTCCGGCCAGGACTTCCACTCGATCACGGCAGCCCGGGTGTTCGGCGTGGACGCCGGCGCGGTGAGCGTCGAGCAGCGCGCCAAGATCAAGGCGATGAACTACGGCCTGGCCTACGGCCTGTCCGCGTTCGGCCTGTCGCAGCAGCTCCGCATCAGCACCGGCGAGGCGGCGGGGCTGATGGAGGAGTACTTCGAGACCTTCGGCGGGGTCCGCGACTACCTCGGCGGCATCGTCGACGAGGCCCGCAAGTCGGGGTTCACCGAGACCATCCTCGGCCGACGCCGCTACCTGCCCGACCTCACGAGCGACAACCGCCAACGACGCGAGACGGCCGAGCGGATGGCGCTCAACGCCCCGATCCAGGGCTCGGCGGCCGACCTGGTGAAGGTCGCGATGCTCGGTGTCGAGCGGGCGCTCGACGAGCAGGGGCTGCGCTCGCGGATGCTGCTGCAGGTGCACGACGAGCTCGTGTTCGAGGTGGCGCCGGGGGAGGGCGACGCGCTGGCCGAGCTGGTCCGCACCGAGATGGGCGGCGCCGCCGACCTCGCGGTGCCGCTCGACGTGTCCATCGGCACCGGTCGCAGCTGGCACGACGCCGCCCACTGAGGCGGCGCCGGGCCGTCAGCCCGGCACGTCGCTCGTGGTCGGCGCGGCGATTCCTGGCGATCCGCAGGCTGGTGAGGGTGAGCACGACCAGCAGGGCGGTGTCGACGGACAGCACCACGGTGACCAGCCCGCCCAGCGACTCGGCCTGCAGGCCGAGGACGACGAGGGCGACGAGGGCGGCCCAGACCAGCAGCACGGAGCGGCGACCCTGCCGGGCCAGCACGGCGTACACCTGGAGCTGGAGCATCGCCAGCACCGTGCCCAGCGCGGCGAAGACCCACAGCAGGTCCTCGACCTCGCCGAAGTCGGAGCCTCCGACGAAGATCATCGCGACGCCCGAGAGCACCTTGGCGGCGCCCACGGCGAGGACGCCGAGGACGCCGATGGCGAGCAGGCTCCGGACGAGGGCGCGCTGACGGTGGTCGGGCGTCGCCATGTCCGGGAAGGCGATGACGACGACGAACTGCGGCAGGAACAGCAGCACCTTCGCCATGATCAGCCCGGCGGCGTAGAGCCCGGCGACGTGGGCGTCGAGCACCTGCCGCGCGATCACGATGTCGACGCTGGAGAGCGCGAAGTAGGCGAAGAGGACCTGGGTGTTGGTGAAGCTCTCGGACAGCATCGATCGCACCGAGTGCTCGGGCGCCGCCTGCTCGGGAGTACGCCGGTCGCGCAGCACCCACCACCCGACCACGAGCGGGAAGAGGAGGCCGATCCCGACGCCGAGGATGGCGCTGGTCGCGTTCGGGCGCCAGAGGATGATCGCGGTGCCGATCAGCAGGCGGGGGATGCCGCTCGCCAGGTAGAACACGGCGAGCGCGCGCCACCGCCGCTCGCCCTGCAGGATGCCGGCCTGGCCGCCGGCCAGGGTGAGCGGGATCGTCGGCGAGGGCGACCACGGCGGCCGTGGCCAGGCTGTCGAGGTTGAGCAGCTGCGTCGATGACCGGCGTGAGCAGGCACATCAGGAGACCGACGCCGAGTGAGACCTTGAGCGACAGGGCCAGGATCGCGCGCTCGATGGCACGCGACGTTGTCGCGGTCGACGGCGATCCGACGCGCGGCCGTCGCCTGGAGGCCGAGCGCCACGGTCTGCACCACGATGATGAGGCTGAGGCACGCGACGAAGGCGCCGTACTGGCTGGGACCGATGATCCGCGCGGCCAGGATGGTGTAGCCGTAGGTCGCCACGTTCATGACGCTGGTGGCCACGGCGACCGCGCTGCCGTCGAACGTGCGGCTGGTGCGCACGATCTTCGGGGCCTCTCACCTGCCGCATCCTAGGCACCGCGCGGCGCCGCGCCCGACACCGGTCGCCAGTAGGGGTCGGCCGTGTCGTGGTGGCCGAGCAGGGCCGCCACCGGGCGGAGCCGCAGGCGCAGCAGCACCTTGACGACCAGGTTGCGCGCGAACCACGGCAGCTCGCCGCAGCACCCGCAGCCGGTCGCGGGCGGCGGGTCGGCCGACCTCGAAGCGGGCGAGCGAGCCGGTGCGGCCGACGTAGCGGTGCCGGCCGGTGGTGAGCCCGTCGCGCAGCAGCGGCGAGGGTCACGCCGAGGGAGGAGAACGCGTCGTGGACCAGCACCGTGTCGCCGGGCTGCAGGAAGTGCGCTCCACCGCAGGTCGTCGAGGCAGCGACCACATGTCGTGCTTGCCGTCGACGTAGACCAGGCGGACCGGGCGGTCCCAGGCCTCGCGCACCGCCTGGCTGGTCGCGACGCGGCACGTCGACGCGCGCGTCGACGCCCGGCCTCGGCCGAGGTGGGCGCGGAAGCGCTGCTCGGTGTCGGGCCGGCCGTAGCGCCAGTCGTCGGGGAACGGGTCGATCGCGGTGACCGCCGCCGCCGGTCGCGGCGAGCACGATGGTGGAGCGGCCGAGGTGGCTGCCGATCTCGACGACCGGTCCCGGGGCCACCGCGCGCCGCGGCGTCGTAGAGCGCCCGCGCCTGGGCCTCGGTGAGCCACCCGTCGACCGTGCTGGCGACGCGCCAGGCGGCGTCGAAGTCGAGGGCCGCGTCGGTCGGGTCTGGCACGCGGCACAGCATAGGCTGGCCGCGTGGTGCCGGCGCGCAGGGTGAGCAGTCGGCCGTGGCAGGACTGGCTCGTCGTCCTGTGGCCGCCGCTGCTGGCGGTCGTGCTGGTGCTCCCGCTGCTCACCCGACCGCGGTCACCCGCTGGCCCGCGACCTCGTCTTCGTGCCGCGCCAGCCGTTCACCGACGCCACGTGGGGCCTCGGCGACGTCGCGCCCCGCGCGGTGCCGCTCGACTCGGTGGTCGCCGCGCTGACGCACGTCGTCGACGGGGGAGTGCTGGCGCGGATCGTGCTGCCGCTGGCCCTGGCGCTGCTCGGGCTGGGGCGTGGCCCGCCTGCTGGCGCCGCTCGGGACGCACGGCCCAGCTGGCCGGCTCGGGCTTCGCGGTCTGGAACGCGTTCGTCGTCGAGCGGCTGGCGCTGGGGCAGTGGGCGCTCGTCCTGGGCTGCGCCGCGCTGCCGTGGCTGGTGGCGGCCGCGATGCGCTACCGCCGGGACGGCCGGACCGTGCGACCTGGCCGCTGCCGTCGGGTGGACCGCGCTCGCGTCGCTGACCCCGACCGGCGGGCTGCTCGCTGGCCGGCCTGCTCGGTGGCCGGCATGCCTGCCCCGCGTCCGCCGGCTCGCGGTGCTGCTGGCCGCCGGCGCTGGCTGCTCCAGGCGCCGTGGGTGGTCGCCGCGCTGACCGGCCCGGCGGCACGTGTCCGACGCCGCCGGGGTGGCCGTGTTCGCGCCGGACACCGAGTCGGCCGTACGGGCCGCTGGTCGCGCTGCTCGGCCTCGGTGGGATCTGGGACGCGCGGGTCCGAGCCCGCGCACCCGGACGACGTGGCTGGCCCTGGTCGCGGCGGCCGTCGTCGTCGTGGCCCTCGTCGTCGGGCTGCCCGGTCCTGCGGCGGGCCTGGGGCACCGGCGACACGGTGCGGTGGGCGGTGCTCGCCGGGCTGCCCGGCGGCGCTGGCGCTCGCCGCCGCCACGCCGTGGGGGAGCGGACGTCCTGGTCCGGCTGGTCGAGACGCGTGCCCGGGCGCCGGCCTGCTGCGCGACACCCAGAAGCTCCTGGCGCCGGCCGCGGTGCTCGTCGCCGCGGCGTTCGGCGCCGCGCCGCGCGGGTGCTGCCGGGCCGTCGCCTGCAGCGACGCTGCGCCCGCTGGCGGCGCTGCGTCCTGGTCGCCGCACCCGTCCTGCTGCTGCCCGACGCGACGACCGAGACCTGGCCGACGGTGTCGCCCGGTGGCGTTCCCCGACGACCTCGACCGCGGCGGCCGAGGCCTGCTCGCGGCGAGCCGGGCGTGGTGGTGACGCTGCCGTGGCGCGCCTACCGGGTCTTCGACTGGGCCCGACCCGGGCAGACCGCCTCCGACCCGGCGATGCGGATGTTCGACGCGGACGTGGTCACCAGCGACTCGCTCCAGGTGGGGTCGTGCTGGTGCCGGGGGAGAGCTCGCTGGCCGCCGAGATCGGGCCGGCCCTGGAGGCAGGGCCCGCCGGCCGAGACGCTGCCCGCGCTCGGCGTGACCTGGGTCGTGCTCTACCCCGACGACCGCGAGGCGGCGCAGGTCGACACCACGGGCCTCGAGCCGGTCCTGCAGACGCCCGTCGTCGACCTCTACCGCGTGCCCGGGGCGGCCGGTCCCCGAGGACGTCCGGGGCGGCGGCCGGGAGGCTGGCCGTGTGGGCGGCACACCTGCTCGCGCTGCTGGTCGCCGCTGGCGCGCGGTCGGCGACACGGATCCTGGCGCGCCGAGAGCGAGACGCGCGACCGGGGTGGTGTAACCTAACGCTCGGTAACTTCGTCAGAGGGAGACATGCAGTGAGCAACCCGGGCACCGGCGCCGCAGGTCGGAGCTCATCGGCGGCCTCCTGGTCTCGGTCATCCTGCCTGTCCTCGTCGGCGGCGTCGTCGGCGGCGCCGCCTGCTGGTCGGACTCGTCTACTCCCAGACCCAGGCGCCCGGACACCAACCCGGCCAGCCAGCCGATCCTCGTCTACGGCGACTGATCCCCCCGCGCTGCGGCACCGTCCGGAGCACCCTCTCGACCCGGGCCGCGCACGCATCCCACGTGAGCGTCCGCGCCCTGCCCGTGCCGCCGCGCCGAGCGCGCTGCGCTGCGGCGTCGTCGCTGAGCAGTCGGCCGACGCGCCGTCGACCAGCTCGTCGAGGTCGTCGACCAGCAGGCCGGTCTCGCCGTCGACGACCGACTCGGTCACCCCGCCGGCGTCGCGGTAGGCGACGCTCGGCGTGCCCTGCGCGCCCGCCTCCATCACCGCCAGGCCCCAGCCCTCCTTGACCGAGGGCAGCAGCATCACCCAGGCGCCGCGCGAGCAGCCGGTCGCGCTCGGGCGTCGGCGACGTGGCCGTGGAAGGTCGACCCGGTCCGCGACCCCGAGGTCCGCGCGGCCGTCGACCAGCTCGTCGTGCCACCAGCCCTCGCCGATCACGTCGAGGTGCAGGTCGGGGAAGCTCCGGCGCGCAGCCGCTGCACGACCGCGAAGGCGTGCTCGATCTGCTTGTGCGGCACGAGCCGGGCCAGCACGCGACAGCCGCGGCGTCGGGGAGCGCGGCCGGCGACGGCCGGGCACGTCGACGGCCGTTGCGGACGACGCTGATCGCGGCGCGGTCGACGCCGATCGCGGCCAGGTCGTCGCGCGGAGGCGTCGGAGACGGTCAGGAGGGGACGGCCCCGGTAGAGCCGCGGCACGACGCGGCGCTCGACGAACCAGCCGAGCCGGCCGCCAGGCCGGGGTAGATGATCTGCCACTGCCGCGCGTGCACGTGGTGCACGAGCGCCACGACGCCGCGCCGGCGGACCAGCGGCGCGCCGAAGGGCAGCCCGTTGACCACGTCGACGACCGACGTCGACGTGCGCGGCGGTGGCGCAGCCAGCCAGGCCAGCGCCCGGGGGTAGACCGTCAGCCGGCCGCCGCGGCGCACGCACCGTACGCCGTCGAGGTCCTCGCGCGCGGCCGACGCCCGGGTGGCGCGCGCACAGCATCGTGACCTCGTGGCCGCGGCGGACCAGCTCGCGGGCGACCGCCTCGACGAACACCTCCGACCCGCCGCCGTCGGGGTGGGTCGAGTCGCGCCAGGTCAGGAACGCGACGCGCACGTCAGGCTCGCTCGCGCGAGCCCGGCGCGCGCGGCGAGCCGCGCGCACAGCGTCGGCGGCTGCCGCTGGTCGTCACGTCCAGCCCGAGCGCGGCCAGCGTCGGCGAGGTCGGTCGGCGATCGACCGAGCGTCGGGAGCGGTCGTCGCCGTCCTCTCGAGGTAGCGCGAGGCAGCCCGACGACGCCGCCCGGGCGAGCTGTCGATCTCGGTAGCCGCCCAGTCGGTCAGGTCGCGGACGCCGATGCGGACGACGCCCGTCGGGCGGGCAGGTCGAACCAGTCGCCCGGACGGCGTCGCCGCTGTCGTGATGAGCACGAAGCGGACCTGGCCGTCGCCGTCGGTCTCGAGGTCGACGCCGGCGTCCGCGGCTTCGTGTCGACGCGCGAGCAGCGGGACCGTCCGGGCCGAGCGTGCCGTCGCGCTCGAGGCGCGACGACCACGGTCGCGCTCGCTCGACCGGCAGCCAGGGCTCGTAGCGTCGTCGCCGGTGTTGAGGTAGAGCGCGTCGCAGTCGCCGCGGATCGGCCAGGTCGTCGGTGCTGCCCGCCGGTCGGGAAGGTCGTCGACGGGGTGACGAGCCGGCCTGCGCCGGCGGGTGAGGCGCTGCTGCAGCAGAGGTAGCGCTCGAGCTGCGTCGCCGCGCGCCGTGGTCGCGGCCGGCGTAGCGCCGGTGGCCATCTGGGCGGCGATCGAGAACGCCGCGAGCGCGACGGCAGCCGACGACCGGCACGGCGACAGCCAGCGTGGCGGCCGGCGCAGCACCGCGCGAGCAGGGCGGTGCCGACGGCGCCACCGAGCACCAGCGCCGGGACGAACTCGCAGGTGTAGCGGATGGCGAAGTAGCCGTAGGCCATCACGCCGCCGGTGACGAGCACGCCGGCCACGAGCGGGAGCCCGCAGCACCGGCGCTCGGCTCGGCGCCGCGGCCGGAAGCGAGCACGGCCGCGACGACGGCAGCGAGCAGAACAGCGGCATGAAGGCGTGACGCTGCCGGTGCGGTAGGTCTGGTCGACGAACGGCGCCGTCGTAGGCCGGCGCCGGGTGCGCGGGCAGCGTGATCCACGGGAAGTAGTCGACGAAGCGGATGCCGTCGGGCCGGAAGTAGGCCATGAACGAGGTGGGGAAGAACTGCGGCCCGGTGAGGGTCCCGCCGTTGGCGGCCAGCGCCTCGCGCCGGTGCGGGTTGATCTCGGTCCAGACCTGGTCCTGAGGGGGAACAGGTAGGCGTGTCGAACTTGTAGAGGTTGAGCGCGATCGCGAGCGCCGAGCGGCGACGACGCCGGCCGAGCAGCGACCCGCCACCACAGCGCCGGTGCTCGGCGGTGCGCGGGCCGACCGAGCGCATCCAGGCGCCGAGCGCGAGCATGCCGAGGCAGACCGCCCAGCCCTCGGTGGCGCGGGTGCCGACGGCGACCGAGCGCGAACAGAACAGCCAGCGCGAGCGGCGCGGCGCGTCGGGCGCGCGCAGCGGCGCGCAGCATCCAGTAGAGCGCACCGATCGCGACGGCGACCGCCCACAGCGTAGACCTCGTGGTAGACCCACGGGAGCGAGGCGTCGAAGGTGAGGAACGTGCCGCCGGTGGCAGCCGGCGAGGAAGACGGCCGACGAGCGACGCGCCGGGCCGGGCTGACCTCGGTGCCGCGGTCATCAGGTCGCGCACGCAGCCAGAGCGAGCTTGGTCGACCACGACGGCGAAGCACGACCCACGCCAGCGCCATCGAGAGCAGCGTCAGCCGGCCGTCGAAGTGGTGCGTCGTCAGCAGGACCGGGATCCGCAGCAGCGCCGGGAACGGCGGGAAGTACATGTAGGTCTTGCCGTCGTGGACGAAGCCCTCGATGCCGAGGCTGCCGGTCGGGCACGTAGACGTGGCCGTCGAGGAGCGCCCGGGCCTGGAGGTCGAAGAAGTTCGAGAAGACCCGGGCCGATGGCGGTGCGCGGTCAGGTCGGTGCCGAAGTCGAGCAGCGTCAGGAAGTAGCGCGAGTACCGCCGACGCGCCGAGCCCGCGGCGGTGGCGACGTGCCGACGACGCCGGTGGTCGGCGTCAGCGGCTCACGCGACCTCCAGCCGGTAGAGGAACTGGTAGCCGAACAGGCGGGGCCACGCCCGGTCGCGCCCGGTCGGCGCGCGTCGACGCCGCGCGACCAGCGCGACCGGCGGCGTCGTCGCGCGCGCGTCGGCGAGATGTCGAACGGCGTGCCCGACGGTCGCGCGCTCCACGATGCGCAGCCCGGACTCGCGCGATGAGGCGCTCGATGCTCGTGCGGGTGAAGAACCGGATGTGGCCGCGGTCGAGCGGGCCGCGCTGGTCGTAGTCGAACTTGCCGATCGCGACCGGCCGCGGGGGTACCAGTGGCCGAAGTTCGGGCACCGAGACGAGCACCTCGCCGCCCGGGCGCGAGCCGGCCGCCAGGTCGCGCGAGCAGCAGGTGCGGCTCGACGACGTGCTCGAGCACGTCGCCGGCGACGATGACGTCGAAGTCGGCGCCGAGCGTCGTCGGGCAGCGGCTGGTTGAGGTCGGCCTCGATGAAGCGCGTCGACCCGGTCGGCCACGCCCTCGTGCTTGACGACGGTCGACGCCGGTGACGTGGTGGCCCAGCGCGCCGGGCGAGGTCGGCGAACCGGCCGTCGGAGCAGCCCGACGTCGAGGACCCGCGCGCGGGCGCGCGTCGCGCGAGCCAGCGCAGCAGCACGCCGTGCGAGCCGTGCTCGACCTTGAGCTCGTAGGCGTCGGTCTCGGCCGAGCAGACGCCGCCGCCGAAGCCGCGCTCGTCGGCCCAGTGCCGCACCACGTCGCCGGTGACGTCCTTGGCGTACTTCATGCCGTTGACGTAGCAGATCTCGTCGCCGTAGTAGGTCGGGATCGGGACCTCGACGATCCGCTTCCCGGCGCGTGACCAGGCCCAGGATGATCTCGGTGTCGAAGTCGAAGCCGTCGGAGTACGACGCGAGGTCGAGGTCGGCCAGCGCGTCGACGCGGTAGGCGCGGTAGCCGCAGTGCCACTCGCGTGAGGCGCAGCCCGGTGAGGCCGTTCTGGAACGTGGTCAGGATCTTGTTGCCGACGTACTTGTAGAGCGGCATGCCGCCCGCGCGGGCGCCGCCCGCGTCGAGCATCCGCGAGCCGAACACCGCGTCGGCCTCGCCGCTGACCAGCGGCGCGACGAGGTCCTCGATCCGCTCGGGGGCGTACTGGCCGTCGCCGTGGAGCAGCACGACGACGTCGAGGCCGTGCTCGATGGCCCAGCGCGTAGCCGGCCTTCTGGTTGCCGCCGTAGCCGAGGTTCTGCTCGTGCCTGACCACGGTGACGGGAAGCGGCGAGCCGGCGCGGAAGCGGAGCCCGACCTCGTAGGTGTCGTCGGCGCTGGCGTCGTCGCAGACCAGCACGTGGTCGACGGTGTCGAGCGAAGGACTCGGGCAGCCGGGCGAGGGTCGCGCCGAGCGTGGTCGCGGCGTTGTAGGCGACGACGAGCACGCCGACGCGCGGCGCGCGGTCGCGGCGCCGTCGGCCGTGGTCGACGCTCGGTGCGCATGCACGGCTCTCCCTCCGGCGCGCAGCGAGCGGCGATGACCGCGCCCAGTGAACCGGCCTGTCACGGCCGCCGGAAGCATAACTGCGAGGAGCCGCACGTCGGAGATGCTATCGCGTCAGGCCCGGCAGCGTGGGTCGCCTCGGTGGCATGATGCGCGCCATGGAGACCGCCCTCCAGCTCGTCGACATGGCGCGCCTCGACGGCCGACCTCGACGCGCAAGGCCGCGGCAGTACCAGTCGGCGCAGCCCTTCCCGCACATCGTCCTCGACGACGTCCTGACGCCCGAGGCGTTCGCAGGCCGCGGTGCGCGACTTCCCGGGCATCGACGACGAGTTCTGGAAGGGCTACCTCCACGTCAACGAGACGAAGTACTGCAACACCCAGCCCGACACCTGGGCCGCCGAGCCTGCAGACGTGGCCGCAGGAGTTCTGCTCGCCGGAGTTCGTGGCCTACCTGGAGAAGCTGACCGGCATCGACGACCTGATCCCCGACTGGACGATGGACGGCGGCGGCCTGCACCAGACGCTGCGCGGCGGCCACCTCAACATCCACGCCGACTTCACCACCCACCACACCCACGAGAACTGGGCGCGCCGGGTCAACATCCTGCTCTACCTCAACGAGGAGTGGCACGACGAGTGGGGCGGCAAGCTCGAGCTCTGGGACACGGACATGACGGCCTGCCAGGGCACGGGTGACCCCGGCCGGCAACCGGATGCTGGTCTTCACCACCGCCTTCGACACCTTCCACGGCCACCCCGACGGGCTGACCTGCCCGCCCGACGTGGCCCGGCGCTCGATGGCGCTCTACTACTTCACCGAGGAGGAGCGCGCCGGTCCGCCGGTCGACCAACTACCAGGCCCGTCCCGAGGAGGCGCGCGCGAAGAAGGCCGCGATCGCCGCCGACCGCACGGCGCTCGACGTCTACGACCGGCTCAAGCGCCGCCTGGGCGTCTCCGACGAGCTCGCGCACAGGGTGCTCGAGGGCCTGCGCGGATCCGCGGCAAGACGACTGACGACCGATGCGCGAGCGCTCTGGCGAGCGGCCGCACGGCTGACCCTCGCCCGCCGCCCGCGCGCCCCGGCTCGCCTGCGGTCGTCGCTGGTCGCCGGCGCAGGGAGCCGTGCTGCTGGCTGCGGGTCGGGCAGCGGGTGGTTCAGCGGCGACGTCATCCACTACTTCGCCGAGCGCGGTGGCTGACCGGCGGGACCGAGGCGCTGAAGGAGCCCCACGCGGTCACTGGCAGCTCGCTGCTCGTCCTCGGTCTACCGGATGCTGTTCGAGATCTTCGGGCTGGGCAGCTACCTGCCCTACGTCCTGCCCGCGTCCTGGTGCACCTCGTGCTCGTGCGCTGTGCTCTACCTGCCTGCTCGTGCGGCTGGGCGCGACGTGGGCTCCGCGTGCGCCGCGCTCGCTCGTGCTCGCCTCTTCGGTGCCGGCTCCGAGGCGTTCCTCGTCGAGGCCCCGGTCGCGCTGACCCGACGCCGTCCTGCTCGGACGTCGATCGCGGTCCGTGCTCGTCGTGCCCGACTCTCCCGCCGCAGCCTGGCGGTCGGGGTCCTCCTCCTCGTCGGCGGTCATGATGTCCATCGGCGGCGTCGTGGTGGCCGCTGTGCGTCGGTGGTCTTCGCTGCCCGTCGCGGTGGTCCGGCGGCTGTCGCTGGTCGGCGTCCCGCGCCTCGGTCTACGTCGTCTGGTACGCGGGTCGGCCGCGACGCGAGGCGCGGCCGCCTCCACGGCGACGACCTCTCGGCGTCCCGGCGCCGCCGCGTCGTGCTCATCGCGCCCTTCGGCGACGTCGTCGCGGTGCCGGGCTCGGCGCGCGGTCCTGATCGGCGCTGGTCGTCCGTCGCCTCGTCGCCCGGCGGTGCCGCGCGGCCTGCGCGGCGTCGCGCTGGGCGGGCTGTCGCGGCCGCGGGCGCCAGGCCTTCCTCAGCGCCGTCGCCCAGCTGCACGTCGGCATGGGCGCAGGTGCTGACCGGTCGCTACCAGCTACGTCGTGCTGGCTACCTGCTCCCCGCCGCTGGTCACGTGGCGCTGCGCGAGGCTGGCCCGCCGGGTCGCGCCGGCGCCGCGCGGCCCGGCGCGCACGTGGCTGCTCCGGTGCTCGTCGTGGCGCGTGCTCTCGGCGTGGTGCCTGGTCAACGGGCCGCAGCCACAGCGCGCGACCTGGCGACGACCCGGGCGAGACCCGCAAGGGGACCTGACGACCGGCGGGGTCGCGGCGCTGCCTTGGGCGAGCGGATGCTCGACCCCGACCGTGCGGGTTCACGTCAGCGGGGACGACATCGAGCACCCTCGGCGCACGTCGCGGCGCCGCTCGGAGGCGCTGCGGCCGACGCCCGGGCAGCGGCTGGCCGCCGAGTCGGCGCCTCTTCGTCGGCCGTCACGCCGAAGACGACGGGGTCGGCGCCCGCGCGGCTCGACTCCACTCGTTCGCCCGAGCCGCTGCAGGCGGAGCTCGGCTGCCAGGTCGTCCACGGCGGCGACCGGCACTCCGCAGATCTCGATGCGGCAGCTTCGAGGGGCCAGGTCGCGGTCGAGAGCGCCAGCACGGACGCGTCACCGTGGTCGTCACCCGTGACGGCGAGATCAGCGGCCCGGTCGCCTGGCAGGTGACCCGGGCGAGACGTCCACCTCGCGACCACGGCGAAGGACGTCGAAGCTGCGGGTCACCTTCGACAGCCGGCGGGCGCTACACCGTCTGCCGCGGCTAGCCGCCTCGTCGCGACGTCAGACGGGGGTGGTCCGGTCGGGCTCGAGGCGAACCGTCGCGCCGCGCCGCCACGAACGCAGCGCGCCACCCGTCGGCGACGCGTTGTCGAAGCGTGCCACCCGGGTGGCGCATCAGTCGCGGTGTGGCGCTCGAGGCGGTGGGCGGCCAGGCAGAGCACCACGGTGAGCACGAGCGCGACGGCAGCGCGCACGGCCACGCCCAGTCTCGGTGTGCCGCGTGACGAACGACGAACACCGGGTAGTGCCAGATGTAGAGCGCAGCGAGTTGCGGCCAAGGAACGCGAGCGGCCCCGAGCCGCAGCGGCCGCGGCGCGGCCGCGCCGAGGGCGACCGCCCCGAAGAGCAGCGCCGCGATCGAGCTCGAGCAGGGTGACGCCCCAACCGAGGAAGCGGGCGTCGTGCGACGCAGAACTACAGCAGCGGGACCAGCGCGACCAGCGGCGTCGCGGCCAGCCGACCGTCGACGGTCGGGCCTGAACCGGAGTCGACGTCGGCGCAGGAGGGCGAGCGCGGCGGCGGCAGCACGCCGGCGACGAACGGGTCGATCCGGGCGGTCGTGCGCACCAGCACCTGGAAGACGGAACTCGGTGTCGGCGACGTGGAAGCGCCACCAGGTGAGCAGGAGCAGAAGGCCCGACCAGGGCCACGAGCAGCGCGACCGGGCGGCGGCGCAGCAGGTAGAGCATGACGGCCACGATGACGAAGGCCTGCATGTCGACCGAGAGGTACCAGAGGTGGCCAAAGTCGGGGCGCGACGTGACCAGGTTGCCCTGGACGTACCAGTTCCACGTGTAGGTGAGCACGTGACGAAGGACGTCGGCGTTGTCTAGCCCGAGGTCGTCGGTCGGTGCTGTCGAGGGCGGACACGAGGGTGAGCACGAGCAGCAACAGCCACAGGCTCGGCCCGACCCGCAGCACCCGGCGCACGAAGCGTGACCCCCGGCGTACGCGCGCCAGCCGGTCGGGCGGCGAGCGTGACGTAGGGAGGTAGCCGCCGCGACGAGGAAGACCGTGACAGCGAAGTTGCCGCTGCGGAAGAGCGGCCGCATCCACGGCGTCTCGTCGATCGCTCGGTGGGCCAGAGCATGCCAGCCGTGGGACAGGACGACCAGCACGATGGCGATGCCGCGCAGGCCGTCGAGCAGCGTCGAGCGCGACCGCATCACCGACGGCGCCGGGGCCGTGAGGTCGCGGCAGGTGTGCATGGGAGACATGAGCGGGGACTCACCGGCCCGCACCGTGCGGACGTGGTCACGCTGAACTCGGCGAAGGATTGGCTACCCAGGAGTCACTTCGCTGCTACAGTCGCCCCGACTTCGTGGGCGAGCGGGAGGAACACCGATGCGAAGGGATTCGGCATCGGTTTGACAGTGCTGGGCGGGTTCCTGGTGACCCTGGCTGTCCTGGCCCAGTTCTGGGCGCCCGGACAGCTGATGAAGACGCCGCTCGACACCGACAGCCCGACGCTGCTGGACGGCGCCGCCGAGCTGTCCGACGGCACCGGCGGCACCGACGAGTTCCCGATGAAGGCCTTCAGCATCACGCGCGCCGACTCCGAGCGCTCCGACGGCGACGTCATCGTCTTCCAGAACTCCAGCTGCCTGGTCAAGGACGAGGGCGAGATCGACGAGTGCGTCAGCGCCGGCGACCCGCGAGGAGCGGCTGCTCTCCGCGAGCACCGACAACTTCGCCACCGACCGCCGCACCGGCGAGGCGGTCAACGACCCGAAGTACCTCCCGCCGAGCGCCGAGGAGAAGGAGGGCCTGGTCAACAAGTGGCCCTTCGACGCCGAGAAGAAGACCTACCCGTACTGGGACGGCTTCGCCGGTGAGGCGGTCGACGCCACCTACGACCGCACCGAGACGTCGACGGCCTCGAGACCTACGTCTACAAGGTCGTCGTCGACGACGCGCCGATCGAGGTCAGCGACGGTGTCCAGGGCACCTACTCCACGCGACAAGAGATCTGGGTCGACCCGACCACCGGCGCGATCGTCAACCAGTTCGAGACGCAGGAGCGCCTCGACGGCGACGGCAACGCCTTCCTGGCCCTGGACTTCGGCTTCACCGACGAGCAGATCGCCGACAACGCCGAGACGCGAAGAGCAACGCCGGCAGCCTCAACCTGGTCACCGAGCACGGTGCCGCTGATCGGCTGGATCGTCGGCATCCCGGCGCTGCTGATCGGCATCGCGCTGCAGGTCATGCGCCGCCGCTCGGCGGCGCCTGACCGCGACCGACGCCGACTCGCTGAGAGGTAGTGCTGCGACCGCATGGCTGACATCGCGACCGTCCACGCCGACGACGTCCGGTGGTACGCCGACACGTTCGACCGGGTCGTGCACAACGTGGAGTCGGCGGTGCTCGGCAAGCGGCACGTCGTCCGGCTGGCGCTGACCTGCCTGGTCTCCGGCGGCCACCTGCTGCTCGAGGACCTGCCGGGCACCGGCAAGACGATGCTGGCGCGCGCGCTGGCGAAGTCGCTGGACTGCTCGTTCGCCCGCATCCAGTTCACGCCCGACCTGCTGCCCTCCGACGTCACGGGCGTCACGGTCTACGACCAGGCGCACGGCGAGTTCTCCTTCCACCCCGGACCGATCTTCCACAGCGTGGTCCTGGCCGACGAGATCAACCGCGCCTCGCCCAAGACCCAGTCGGCGCTGCTCGAGGTGATGGAGGAGGGGCACGTCACCGTCGACGGCCAGACCCACGACGTCGGGCGGCCGTTCATGGTGATCGCCACCCAGAACCCGATCGAGCAGGCCGGCACCTACCAGCTGCCCGAGGCCCAGCTCGACCGCTTCCTGATGCGCACCAGCGTCGGGCACCCCGACGCCGAGTCGACCGAGGCGCTGCTCGCGCAGTCGCAGGTGCGCGACCGCGCCGCCGGACTGACCCCGGTCGTCGGCGGCGACCGAGCTCGCCGCAGATGGGCCAGCTCGCCGACATGGTGCACGTCGACCGCGGCGATCATCAGCTACGTACGCCGCCTCGCCGAGGCCTCGCGCGAGGTCCCCGACGTGCGCATCGGCCTCTCGACCCGCGGCGCGCTGGCCTGGATCCGGTCGGCCAAGGCGTGGGCGCTGGCCGAGGGCCGGGGCCACGTCGTGCCCGAGGACGTCGCGACCCTCGCCCACCCGGTGCTGGGCCACCGGCTGCTGATGGCCTCGGGGGCCGCGTTCGGCGGGGTCACGCCCGACGAGGTCATCGACGGCCTGCTGGCGCAGGTCCCGGTGCCCCGCGACCGCGCGTGAGCGACCCGCGTCGCCGGCATCGCTCGCTCGCGCTGCGCGGTCGCTGGCGCCGCTGCGGCTGCTCACCCGCTCGGGCGCGGCGTCGCTCGGCGCTGGCTGTCGTGCGCGGTCTGGCGTCGGCTCCACTGGCAGGAGTTCACCCAGCTCGGCGTCGTGGCCTTCGGCCTGCTGGTGCTCGGCGCTGCTGTGGCAGGTGCTGCCCGGCACGCCGGCCGCCGTGCTGACCCTCCGTCCCGCAGCGGCTGGTCGAGGGCAGCGCGCCGCCGCACGGCGACCCTCGAGCGTGCAGGCCGGCGCCGCGCCGATGCTGTTCCCCAAGCTCACCGTCCCGGTCGGGCGCCGCAGCGTCGCGCTCCGGCTGCCCTTCCTCGCGCCCTTCGCGCGGCACACCGAGTCGGTTCCGCCTGCCGCGACTGCCCCGCGGGGTCCACCGGGTCGGGCCGGTGACCTACGAGAAGACCGACCCGGTCGGCCTGGTGGCCCGGCGGTTCGAGATCGGCGGGGCGCGTCGAGCTGCTCGTGGCGCCGCGGGTCACCGATCTGTCCGGTCTTCGCCGGCGGCCTCACCAACGACCTCGACGGCGCCACCAGCCAGCAGCTCTCGATGAGCGACCTGGCCTTCCACGCGCTGCGCGAGTACGTCCCGGGCGACGACCTGCGCCACGTGCACTGGCGCTCCTCGGCCAAGGCCGGCGAGCTGCTGGTGCGGCAGTACCACGAGACCCGGCGCGGCCACGTCACCGTGCTGCTCGACGACGCGCGCCGTCGTCCTACCCGCGGCCGCGCGACTTCGAGCTGGCGGTCTCGGTCGCGACGTCGATCGCCCTGCGCGCGGTGCGCGACGACTTCGACACCTACCTCCGCTGCGGTCCGTACCTGGCCCGCGGGCGCGAGCGCCGTCGCGATGACCGACGCCGCCTGCCGTTTCGTGGCCGGCGACGACGACTACCTCGCGCAGGCCGCCGCTGCCGCCGCGGCGGTCACCGGCACGGGGCTCGTCGTGCAGGTGACCGGCGCGGCGCGCGACCTGGTCGCAGCTCGACGCGGCGGCGCACCGCTTCGACCGCGGCGCCGACTGGATCGTCGTACGCGCCGACAGCGGGCACGAGGCGCGGCTGCGCGACAACGGCTCGCTGCGCGAGATCTCGGTGCCGGACCTGGCTCGGCTCCAGGAGCTGCTGGCGCGGGGCATGCGATGACACCGGCGGCGCGGCGGGCCGTCGTCGACGTCGTCGTGGTCCTGCTGCTGATGGCGGTGACCCTGTCCATCCTCGACGACACCTTCGCCGACCGCAGCTACCTCGTCGCCGGTCTGGCGCCGGGCGTGCGTGCTGGTCGTGCTGGCGCTCGTCGCCCGCGGGCTCCACGAGGGCGGTGTGGTGTTACGCCCTGGGTGCGGTCCTGCCTTCGCGCCGGTCGGTGCGCTGTCCGCCCTGCGCCGGCCCGGCCCCTACCTGCTGCCGACCCTGGAGACGATGAGCCGGGTGCTGGGCGAGTCGGTCACCGCCCCGCGCTCTGGTCAGCACCGTGCCCCCGGTGGACACCGACGGGCCAGGTCATGCTCGTGCCGTTCCTGATCGGCTTCTTCGGCGCGGGCTTCCGCCGCCTGGCTGGCACTGGGGACGACGAGTCCGCTCGGACCTGCGGTGCCGCTGGTCCTCGCGCTCGGCGGCGACGATCCCGGTGGGCGTGCTCGTGCCGACGGTGCTCGTGCCGCGCGGCATCGTGTTCGCGATCGTGCTCGTCGTCTGGGCGGCGGCCCGGGCCCGGCGGCGCGAGGCGCTGGTCGGGCGGACGCGTGGGTCGTCGCCGCCGCGGTGACCGCTGCTGCCGTCGTGACGCTGGTGTCGTTCGCGGCCGAGCCTGTCGTGCCCGACCGCGTGCAGGACGACCGGGTGCTGCTGCGGGGCGACGGCGACAGCGACCTGGTGTCGGGGGCCGCGACTCGGTCCTGCCCGACCGGGTCGGGCCCGGCAGCAGCTCTTCCGTGCCACCGGGGTGCCTGAGGGTCGGCGGCTACGCCTCGCGGTGCTGGACAGCTACGACGGCTACCTGTGGGCGCCCGCCGACGTGTCGCCGGGCACGGACGGCTTCGGCACCTTCAAGCGCATCGGTGAGCGAGGTCGAGGCTGCCCACGACGGCCAGCTGATCCAGGTGCACGTCCAGATGCGGCCCGGCTACGCCGCCGACTGGCTGCCGTTGCTGGGCGAGCTCACCAGCCTCGACCTCGAGGAGTTCGACGGCCGCACCCAGCTCGAGGACGTCCGCTACAACCCGACCACCTCGACCGCACTCGTCGTCGGCGGGGTCGACCCACGTGACGACTACACCTTCTCCGCAGTGCTGCTCGACGACGGCCTCACGGGCGACGACCGGATGCGGGTCGCGACAGCCGATCAACGCCAGCCTGCCGGCGAGTTCCTCGACCCCTACCTCGCGCCGTTCGTCCGCGACGAGCTCTCGCCCGTCCAGCGCGTGCTGCTGCTGGCGCGCTACCTCCGGACCCATGGCGCCACGCGCTTCACCGGGGAGTCACTCCAGGGGCCGGACGACCTCGGGCGGGGCATGCTGGGCTCCCGCGACATGACCGGTACGCCGTTCCAGTACGCCGCGCTGATGGCACTGGGGGCGTCGCGGCTCGGCGTCCCGGCGCGACTGGTCACCGGAGCCGCACCCGGGCGCAGGGGGATCGTCGAGCACAAGGACGTCGGGGTGTGGGTCGAGCTGCAGCTCGACGACGGCACGTGGAGCACGCTCGAGCCCAGGCGATACGTCGGGGGAGAGCTCGTCCGCGACGACGACCCGGACCCGCCCGTGGACGACGCGGGAGGGTTCGTGGCGGACCTGCTGGACGGGACGCCTACGGACCCGACCGGGAGCACCGGTGATGGGCAGGAGCAGTCGACGACGGTCGACGAGGAGTCCGAGGATCCCGACGCGGCCGCACCTTCACGCGTGGGCCTCCGGGCCGTCGGTGTCGTCCTGGCGGCGGCGCTCCTCGCGCTGCTGCTGGTCCCGGTGGCGAAGACGGTGCGCCGGGCGCGCCGCCGGCGTACGTCCTCGTGGACGGGCGCCTACGTCCACGGGTGGCAGGAGGTGCTCGACGCGGCTCGCGACCGGGGCACCCCGGTCCCGGACGCGTGGAGCCGGACCTCCCAGGCCCGCGAGCTCGGGGTGGGGCTCGACCTGGCGCGGCGCGCTGACGCAGCGGTCTTCGCACCGGGGGAGTCTCCGGGTGACGACGGCCGCGCGTTCTGGCGTGACTGCCAGGAGCTGCGGCACGACCTCCTCCGCGCGGTCGACGTACGCCACCGGGTGTGGGCGCTGCTCAACCCCGCGTCCCTGCTCGCGGGCTGGGCCCGCAGTCGCTCGCGCGACGGGTCAGGCGATCGCCCGGTGCGCCACGAAGATCGCCGTGCCCGGCGTCAGCATCCCGCGGGTGCGTGACCAGCCGCCCCACACCCGGTCGTGGTCCGCGGGCCACTCCGGCTCGACCAGGTCGGCCAGCCGGAACCCTGCCGCTGCCAGCAGCCGCACCCAGTCGCCGAGCGTGCGGTGGTGCTCGACGTAGGACACCACTCCGCTGGCGTCGTCGATCTCGACGTAGGGCGTGCGGTCCCAGTAGGACTGGGTCGCGGTCAGGCCGGGCTCGCCCGGGTCGTCGGGGAACATCCACCTCGTCGGGTGGGTGATCGAGAACGCGAAGCGGCCGCCGGGACGCAGGACCCGCGACACCTCGGCCACGGCCTCGTCGATCTCGCGGACGAACTGGAGTGCTCCGAAGGAGCAGAAGACGACGTCGAAGCTGGCGGCGGCGAACGGGAGGTCGGTGGCGGTGCCCCGCACGGACGGGACCGCCACGCCGGTCTCCTCGTCGAGCCGCAGGGAGTGCTGGAGCTGCCGGTGGGAGAGGTCGAGGCCGAATCCGCGCCCGCCGTGGGTGCGGACCCACCGCGAGCACTGGCCCGCGCCGCTGCCGACCTCGAGCACGTCGAGCCCGGTGACGTCGCCGAGCACCTGCAGCTCGTCCTCGGTGTGGCCCTCGGGACCCCAGACGAACCCGGCGTCGCCGAGGAAGGCTCCGTGCGTGGCCTGGTACTCGTCGGCGTAGCGGTCCCAGTCGGGCCCGTTGGCCCGGCGCGACTCCTCCTCGGAGACCGGCCGTCGCTCGACACGGACCGACTGGGGCTGGTGATCCTCCACGTCCCGGAGCGTAGTGCCAGGACGCAACGGTGCCGGCGTCCGGACTGTGGGACTGTCCGGACGCCGGCACCCTTCAGGTAGGCGACCCCGTGGGGAGGTCAGCCGGAGATGCGTCCCGATCGACCGCCGGGCCGGCGCGGGCCGGATCGCACGTCAGCGGGGTTGGAACGGGCCTTGACCTCGGCACCGTCGGAGACACCACCCTTGTCGGTGTCGCACTTGGTGGGGTCGGTCTTGGCCTTGCCGAAGCGCTTGTTGGCCTTGCCGGTCTTCTCGACCTTGTCCTTCAGGCCGTCGCGGTCGGTGTCCTTCTTCGTCGGGTTGGACCGGGTCCTGCCGATGGTGAAGGTCTTCTTGCCGGTCTTCACCTTCTGCTTGATCTTGTAGCCCTTGACCTCCTTGCCGTCGCTCAGACCGTCCTTGTCGGTGTCCTTGCGCAGCGGGTTGGTCGTGACGGTGATGGACTTGCGGGCCTTCTTGCCGCAGACCTCGAAGCGCTCGCGGATCTTGACGCCGTTGACCTCCTGGCCGTCGGTGAGGCCGTCACCGTCGGTGTCCGGGTTGGTCGGGTCGGTGCCGTGGACGTTGACCTCGTTGCCGTCGGTGAGGCCGTCGCCGTCGGTGTCGGGGTTGTTGGGGTCGGTGCCCTGCTGGGTCTCCTGGCCGTTGGGCAGGCCGTCACCGTCCGGGTCGTCGGGATCCGGGACCACGGTGAACGTCACCGAGTCGGCGGCACTCGTGTTGCCGTTGCCGTCGCTCTGGGTGGCCGTGACCGTGTGCGGACCGGCAGCCAGCGGGGTGGACGGGGAGCAGGTCCAGCGACCGTTCGAGTCGACGACGGCGCGGCACAGGACCGCCCCGCCCTCGCGGACCGTCACGGTGGCGCCGGGCTGGCCGGTGCCGGAGACCGGCGGGGTGGAGTCGACGGTCGTGGAACCCTGCGTCGGCGAGGTGATGTCGGGCGGGGCGATCGAGCCGGGCTGGGGGTCGGTGGTGCCGCACTGGACACCGCCTGCCGGCGCGGTGGCACTCACGGCCATCGGGGCGACCTCGAGTCCGACCTGGGCCACGGGAGGCCCGACGACCTGGAGCAGGGAGAGGTCGACGCGGAACAGCGCGTCGAGCGTGGACTGCCCGGTGGCACCGCTCGACTGGTCGTCCGGGGTGAACGCGGTGACGGTGAGGTCGAGCAGCGGGTTGCCCGGCACGCCGATGGTCTGGGGCGTGTCGTTGAGCGGGATCGGGATCTGCTGTGCGCCGACCACGGCCACGATCGTCGGGGGGCTGGAGAAGCCGGCCGTGCCGACCGAGCCGTTGGAACGGGCCTCCATGACGACCGGGCTGGTGACCCGGATCGCGACCTGGCCGCCGAGGATGTTGACATCACCCACGGTGGTGGTCGCGCGGGAGACGACGTCGGAGCTCGCGCCGGTGTCGTCGAGGAAGGTGTGCGTGCTGGTCGAGGAGGCCTCGACGTCCGCCAGGGACCCCAGCACGGGCAACGTGGCGACGGTCGTGTCGGCGAGCGTCGTGCTCGACCGGGAGAGCGTCCGCACGGACTCTGCGCCCACCGTCTCGTTGGGCACGCAGGTGTTGGCGCCGGCCCACACCGACTTGACCGAGCCGCCGATCGCACCGACGTTCGCGACCGGTGCGAGGTTCAGCGGCACGAGCGTGCGCGCCGCCTCCGCGGACGGAGGCGCGGTCCTGGTGACGCTGTCCACCGGTGCGGGGATGGATCCCAGCAGCTCGGCTGCGAGGTTGGCCGACTCAGAGGTCGAGCTGCCGCCGGAGGCCCCGGAGCTGGTGACCTGGCTCGCGCTGTGACCGATCTGGGCGTCGGCCAACGACCCCCCGAGTGCGTCGACGCCCAGGTTCAGGATGTCGGAGGTGGCGCTGGCGGAGTAGGTCGCCGGAAGTGGCGCAGCCGAGGCCGGCGCCTGGGTGAGGCCGAGCATCGCTCCCGGCAGGACGACGGTCAGGGCGACCGCCGCGGTGGTGGAGAGCCGGCGCGTAGGCCGGCGCAAGGTGTGCTGGTTCATCTGTCGTACCCCCATAGTGACGTGATGTTTCAGAAGATCCACGAGACATGTACAAACCTGCAACAAGAGATCTAACAAAAGCAACGAACAGGCCGCGGGGAAGTCACGAAATTGATCCTCAAAAGGGTGAGATCGGGTGTCGTGGTCTGGTCCGGGCGGGGTCGTGCAAGCATCGACGGGTGCGCGAACCCGGTGTGATGAGCCCGCTGGACGGTGGTCACTCCGGCCGCACCTTCGTCGGTGAGGTGGCAGGCGAACGGGCCGTGGTGCGGCTCTATCCGCCGGGCGACCCCCGAGGCGCGGCCGCTCCCGAGATCGACCACGCCGTGCTGCAGCTCGTCCGCGGACTGCTGCCCGTGCCCGACGTGGCGGAAGTACGCCGCGAGCACGCGGCCACCGGTCAGCCCGGTCTGCTGGTGACGTCCTGGGTGCCGGGGGAGCGGGGCGACCTGGTGCTCCCCGGCCTCGACCCCGACGGCCTGCAGCGATTCGGGCGGGCGATGGGACGCGTGGCAGCCACCCTGGCCGGGATGCCTGCGCTGCACCCGGGACCCTTCCTCGACGCCGACCTGACGGTGGGCACCTTCCCGGACGACGGCCTGCCCGAGTGGGTCGAGCGGCGACTGACCGCCTGGTCCGAGGCGGAGCGGTCGCGGCTGGCGCGGGTCGTCGAGCCCGCCCAGGACCTCCTCGACTCCGTGGGACGGGCGTGCCTCGTGCACAGCGACCTCAACCCCAAGAACGTGCTCGTGGACCCGAGGTCCCTCGAGCTCACCGCGGTGCTCGACTGGGAGTTCGCCCACGCCGGACACCCGTGGACGGACGTGGGCAACCTGGTGCGCTTCGAGCGGCACCCGGCCTACGTCGATGCGGTGCTGGAGACGTGGACCGGTCTGCGTGGCGGGAGCCCCGCTGCCCTGCTCGACGGCGCCAGGGCGGCCGACCTCTGGGCGCTGGTCGACCTCGCGTCGCGTGCCGGTGCCCACCCGGTCGCTGGTCGGGCGGACGTCCTGCTCCGGGCCATCGCCCGCACGGGCGACCTGCACACGTGGCCGTTCGGCGACCGGTGACCCCGGGCGGGCGAGGACGGACGATGGTCCCCGGCCGTCGCCGGCCGGGGACCATCTGTGGGAGGGGTCAGCCCACGCTGCGCGGCGCCTCGCCGGCTGCCTGCATCCGGCGGTTGCCCCGGCTGTTCGGGCCGGACCGGTAGTCGGACGGATCCGACTTCCGCTTGACCTCGGTCCCGTCGCTGACACCACCGCGGTCGGTGTCGCACTTCGACGGATCGCTCTTGTGCTTGCCGAAGCGCTTGTTGGCCGAACCGGTCGTCTCCTGCTTGTCGGTCAGGCCGTCGCGGTCGGTGTCCTTCTTCGTCGGGTCGGACCGGGTTTGCCCGATGACCATGGTCTTGCCACGGGCCAGGACGACGCGCTGCTTGATCTTGTAGCCCTTGATCTCCTGGCGGTCGTTCAGCCCGTCCTTGTCGGTGTCCGTGCGCAGCGGATCGGTCTTCACGGTGCTGGACCTGCCGAGCCTGTCCGCTCCGCAGACCTCGAAGCGCTCCTTGATCGTCACGCCCGTGACCTCGACGCCGTCGGTGAGTCCGTCGCCGTCGGTGTCGGCCTTGGTCGGGTCGGTGCCCGCCAGGGTCTCCTGCTCCGCAGTCAGGCCGTCCCCGTCGACGTCGCCGTTCACCGGTCCCGGCGCCGGGTTGTCGTCCGAGGGGTCCCTTGGGGTTGCTACCCCGAGCGACCTCGATCCCGTCGCCGACGCCACCTCCGTCGGTGTCCGCCTTCAGCGGGTTGGTCGCGTGGACGTTGACCTCGGCGCCGTCGGTGAGGCCGTCGCCGTCGGTGTCCGGGTTGTCCGGGTTGGTGCCCAGCTGCGCTTCCTGGACGTTGGTGAGGCCGTCGTGGTCCCGGTCGGGGTCGACCGGGCCCGGGGCCGTGTCATCGCTCGGGTCGAGAGGGTTGGTCCCCTTGTCGACCTCGTCGCCGTCGTTGACGCCACCGTCGTCCGTGTCCGCCACGAGCGGGTCGGTCGAGTAGGTGTTGACCTCCTGGCCGTCGGTGAGCCCGTCGTCGTCGCTGTCGGCGTCGAGGGGGTCGGTCTCGTGGATGTTGACCTCGGCGCCGTCAGTGAGCCCGTCGTCGTCGGTGTCGGTGTCGTCCGGGTCGGTGCCGAGCTCGTCCTCCTGCAGGTTGGGCAGGCCGTCGCCGTCGGAGTCGTCGTCGGTGCCGTCGAGGGGGTTGGTGTTGCCGTTGACCTCGTCGCCGTCGTTCACGCCGCCGGCGTCGGTGTCAGGGTCGTTGGGGTCGGTGTCGTGGGTGTTGACCTCGTCGCCGTCAGTGAGCCCGTCGCCGTCGGTGTCGGGGTTGTCGGGGTCGGTGCCGAGCTCGTCCTCCTGGGCGTTGGGCAGGCCGTCGCCGTCGGAGTCGTCGTCGGTGCCGTCGAGCGGGTCGGTCCCGCCGTCCACCTCGTCGCCGTCGTCGACCCCACCGTCGTCGGTGTCGGCGTCGTTCGGGTCGGTGCCGTGGGTGTTGACCTCGGCGCCGTCGAGCAGTCCGTCGTCGTCGGAGTCGTCGTCGAGCGGGTCGGTGTCGGTGGTGTTGACCTCGTCGCCGTCGTTCAGGCCGTCGCCGTCGGTGTCGGCGTTGTCGGGGTCGGTGCCGAGCTCGTCCTCCTGGGCGTTGGGCAGGCCGTCGCCGTCGGAGTCGTCGTCGGTGCCGTCGAGCGGGTCGGTGGTGGCGGCCACCTCGTCGCCGTCGTTGACGCCACCGTCGTCGGTGTCGGCGTCGTTGGGGTCGGTGCCGTGGGTGTTGACCTCGGCGCCGTCGAGCAGTCCGTCGTCGTCGGAGTCGTCGTCGAGGGGGTCGGTGTCGGTGGTGTTGACCTCGGCGCCGTCGGTGAGTCCGTCGTCATCGGAGTCGGTGTCGTTCGGGTTGGTGCCGAGGGTCTGCTCCTGGGCGTTGGGCAGGCCGTCGCCGTCGGAGTCGTCGTCGGTGCCGTCGAGCGGGTCCGTGGTGCCGTTGACCTCGTCGCCGTCGTTGACGCCACCGTCGTCGGTGTCGGGGTCAGTGCGGGTCGGTGCCGTGGGTGTTGACCTCGGCGCCGTCGGTGAGCCCGTCGCCGTCGGTGTCCGGGTTCTCGGGGTCGGTGCCGAGCTCCGACTCCTGGTCGTCCGTCAGACCGTCGTTGTCGGTGTCCGTG
The DNA here is from genome assembly GCA_963750445.1 of uncultured Actinomycetota bacterium. Classification (GTDB taxonomy): domain Bacteria; phylum Actinomycetota; class Actinomycetes; order Propionibacteriales; family Nocardioidaceae; genus Nocardioides. The sequence continues at coordinate 270,620 of CAVVQR010000016.1, forward strand.
CCGGGCTCCGGACCCGTGTCGTCGTCGGTGCCGTCGAGGGGGTCCGTGCCGCGATTGACCTCGGTGCCGTCGTTGACGCCACCGTCGTCGGTGTCGGCGTCGTTGGGGTCGGTGCCGTGGGTGTTGACCTCGGCGCCGTCGAGCAGTCCGTCGTCGTCGGAGTCGTCGTCCAGCGGGTCGGTGTCGGTGGTGTTGACCTCGGCGCCGTCGGTGAGTCCGTCGTCATCGGAGTCGGAGTCGTTCGGGTTGGTCCCGAGGGTCTGCTCCTGGGCGTTGGGCAGGCCGTCGCCGTCGGAGTCGTCGTCGGTGCCGTCGAGGGGGTCGGTGGTGGCAGCCACCTCGTCGCCGTCGTTGACGCCACCGTCGTCGGTGTCGGCGTCGTTGGGGTCGGTGCCGTGGGTGTTGACCTCGGCGCCGTCGAGCAGTCCGTCGTCGTCGGAGTCGTCGTCCAGCGGGTCGGTGTCGGTGGTGTTGACCTCGGCGCCGTCGGTGAGTCCGTCGTCGTCGGAGTCACTGTCCTGGGGGTCGGTGCCGAGCTCGCCCTCCTGGGCATCGCTGAGGCCGTCACCGTCGGAGTCGACCACGGGAGCGGGGCAGCTGATCCCGCCGGCGGGTGCGCCCGCAGCCGCGGAGAGAGGGGCCACGTCGACCGTGGCGACGTTGATGCCGTTGCCGATGATGGGCAGCAGGTTGAGCTCGACCCGCAGGAGCGCGGCGCTGCCGCTCGCGCTGGTGCCGTTGGGCGCCACCTGGGAGGTGAGGGCGCCGAGCGACAGGTCCAGCTTGAGCAGCGGGTTGCCGGGCACGCCGAGGCGCACGCTCTCGTCGGCCTGGTCGAGCACGAACGGAGATCCAGCGACGCCCGGGGCCGTGACCGTGACCACGGGCTGGCTGTAGGTCACGCTGGCGCCGCCGGGGCGACCCGAGGCCGTCGCGACCATCCGGGGGGCCTGGCTGATCCCGACCGTGACGTTGCCGAGGAGCTGCAGGCTGGCCAGGTTGCTCCTGGCCGTCGACGTGACCGCGCGGGAGTCACCGCCCTGCGGGATCGTCGTCAGCTCCACCGACTGTGTCGTGCTGACAGTGCCGGGCGCCTTGAGGAGCGAGCCCGCCGCACCGAGGTCGAGGACCGAGACGTTCGCCGTCGTCGTCGTCGAGGTGCTCAGGGCCGTGCCGGGGGCCGGGCAGCTGCCGTCGGCCGCGAGCCTGGCGTGGGCCGAGGTGGTGGACACGCCGGCGTTGATGATGGGCGGCGCCGACAGCGTCGCGATCTCCGGGCCGTTCGTCGGGGACTCGTGATCGGGCGGTGCGGTCTGCTGGGCCTGCGACAGGATGCCCGACAGGTCGATGCCGAGCGCGTTCGCGCCGAGGTTCGACGAGCTGGCCCTCACCCGCGGCGTACCGCTGCCGAGTGATCCGGTCGTGGGGGCCACGTCCACGCGTGCGGCCCGGATGCGCGGCAGGGGCGCAGGCAGGCCGACGTCGGCCACCGTGAGGCCGAGCAGGCCGGCCGAGGTGGAGGCAGTGGCCGTGGTGGGTACGACCGCGGCGGGCGCAGCCGGCGCGGCCGCGACGGGCACCTGGCCGAGCGCGAGCACGGACCCGGGCACCAGGACCAGCGCGGCGAAGGCCGGCAGCAGCCGGCCTGTCTGACGACGAGATGACATGTGGACTTCCCCCTAGGAGTCACGGTTGGCCCCGCGGGACCCTGTGTATCGATCAACGAGAGATCAACGGAACGGTAACGAGGATGCGGCGCCCCTGTCTGCAGATCGCCGGGATCCCCCTGCCGAGGGGTGGGTTCGTCACGCCGGGAGAGGGGGTCGAGGGGGACCTCGCCGACCCCGCGCCGACGGCAGTGGTCTGAGCGTGGTCCGAGCGTGGGTCCCCGGTTGGACGTGGACCTTTGCGGGCGCGTAGTCTTGTCGATTGCGCCAGACGTCTGCCCGGCTTCCATACCGAGCGAACCCGGGCTCGCCGTGTCCTTCGTCAGTGACCAGTCATCGACGAGGACCTGTGAAACAGCCGGCTGCGCGCGTCCGCACGACTCCATCCATCCAAGGAATCTTCTTCCATATGACGAGCACCCTCTCCACTCTTCCGGACTACGACGCCCCCCAGGTGGCTGTCAACGACATCGGGTCCGAAGAGGACTTCCTCGCGGCAATCGACGCGACCATCAAGTACTTCAACGACGGCGACATCGTCGAGGGCACCATCGTCAAGGTGGACCGCGACGAGGTCCTCCTCGACATCGGCTACAAGACCGAGGGCGTCATCCCCTCGCGTGAGCTGTCGATCAAGCACGACGTCGACCCCAACGAGGTCGTTTCCGTGGGCGACGTGGTCGAGGCCCTGGTCCTCCAGAAGGAGGACAAGGAAGGCCGCCTGATCCTGTCCAAGAAGCGCGCCCAGTACGAGCGCGCCTGGGGCACCATCGAGCAGGTCAAGGAGGAGGACGGCGTCGTCGAGGGCACCGTCATCGAGGTCGTCAAGGGCGGTCTCATCATCGACATCGGCCTGCGCGGCTTCCTGCCCGCGTCGCTGGTCGAGATGCGTCGCGTCCGCGACCTGCAGCCCTACGTCGGCCAGGTCCTCGAGGCCAAGATCATCGAGCTCGACAAGAACCGCAACAACGTGGTCCTGTCGCGCCGTGCCTGGCTCGAGCAGACCCAGTCCGAGGTTCGCCACGGCTTCCTGACCCAGCTCCAGAAGGGTCAGATCCGCAAGGGTGTCGTCTCCTCGATCGTCAACTTCGGTGCGTTCGTGGACCTGGGCGGCGTCGACGGCCTCGTCCACGTCTCCGAGCTCTCCTGGAAGCACATCGACCACCCGTCCGAGGTCGTCGCCGTGGGCGACGAGGTCACCGTCGAGGTCCTCGACGTGGACATGGACCGCGAGCGTGTCTCCCTGTCGCTGAAGGCGACGCAGGAGGACCCGTGGCAGCACTTCGCCCGCACCCACCAGATCGGTCAGATCGTCCCGGGCAAGGTCACCAAGCTGGTGCCCTTCGGTTCGTTCGTCCGCGTCGAGGAGGGCATCGAGGGCCTGGTGCACATCTCCGAGCTCGCCGAGCGTCACGTCGAGATCCCCGAGCAGGTCGTCCAGGTCAACGACGACGTCATGGTCAAGATCATCGACATCGACCTCGAGCGTCGCCGGATCTCGCTGTCGCTCAAGCAGGCCAACGAGACCGCCGCCGCCGCCGACGTGGAGGAGTTCGACCCCACGCTCTACGGCATGACGGCCACCTACGACGAGCAGGGCAACTACGTCTACCCCGAGGGCTTCGACCCCGAGACGGGCGAGTGGCTCGAGGGCTTCGACGAGCAGCGCGCGTGTCTGGGAGGACCAGTACGCCAAGGCGCACGCCCGCTGGGAGGCCCACGTCAAGCAGCAGGAGGAGGCCAAGGCAGGCCGAGGTCGAGGCCGGCGAGGCCACGTCCTACTCCTCCGGTGGCGAGACCAGTGCCGACACCGACACCGAGACCGGTGGCGAGACCGGCGGCTCGCTGGCGTCCGACGAGGCGCTGCAGGCGCTTCGCGAGAAGCTGACGGGTGGCCAGGCCTGATCGCCTGAGCACCTGACACGCACCACCACGACGGCCCGCCGGGAATCCCGGCGGGCCGTCGTGCTCGTTGCACCCAGCGCGGCTGCGGGACCGTCAGGTAGAACTGCCGCATGGGAGAACACGGCCGTACGGCACTGGTCCTCGGCGGCGGCGGGATCACCGGCATCGCCTGGGAGCTCGGCATCCTGGCCGGCCTCGCCGAGTCGGGGATCGACCTCACCGACGCCGACGTCGTGATCGGCACGTCGGCCGGTTCGGTGGTCGGTGCCCAGATCACCACGGGCACGCCTCTGGCGGACCTGTACGCCTCCCAGCTCGAGCCACCCGACGCCGAGCTCGGTGGCCGGCTCTCCCGGATCGCCGCACTCAAGCTGGTGCCGCCTCTCCTGCTGCCCGGCAGCGGCCGGACCAAGCTGGCCCGGGTCGGACGCGTGGCCAGGGCGGCCCACGCACCCGGCAGCATCGACCGTGAGGCCGTCATCCGCGCCCGGTTGCCCGTCCACCACTGGCCCGAGCGCGACCTGCGGATCACGGCGGTCGACGCCGTGAGCGGTGAGTTCACCGTCTTCACCGCGGAGTCCGGCGTGGACGTCGTCTCCGCCGTCGCCGCCAGCTGCGCCGTCCCCACGGTGTGGCCGCCGGTCGAGATCGGGGGCAGGACCTACATGGACGGCGGGATGCGATCGACGGCCAACGTCGACGTGGCCCGCGGTGCCGAGCGCGTCGTCGTACTGGCGCCGCTGCCCCGGTCGTTCAGCAGGAAGACCTCGATCAGGGCCCAGCTGGAGGGCCTGGCGCCGCGGGAGTGGTCCGTGGTGACCCCGGACCCCGAGGCGCTGGCGGCGTTCGGCAAGAACCTGCTGGACCCCGACAAGCGCGGGGACGCGGCGAAGGCCGGGTTGCGCCAGTCCCGGGGTCTCGTGGACGAGATGCGCGCACGTCTGGACCGCCTGACGGCTCAGGGCACCAGGTCGGCCAGCGCCGTCGCGGCGCACCTTGCCGGTCGGCGTCATCGGCAGCTCGGAGGCGCGGACGTAGTCCTTCGGCCGCTTGGCCGGGGCGAGGACCGCACGGGCGTGCCCGACGAGCGCCTCGTCGGAGGCGGTCGCCGACGATGACCGCGCAGACCCGCTGGCCCCAGTCGGGGTCTGGCACGCCGAACACGGCAACGTCGGTCGACGCCGGGCACCTCGCGCAGGGCGTTCTCCACCTCGAGCGGGTAGACGTTGACCCCGCCGGAGATGATCAGGTCGGTCCGCCGGCCGTCGAGGTGGAGGTAGCCCTCGGCATCGAGTCGGCCGACGTCACCCACGGTGAAGGCCGGTCCGTCGGGCGTCTCGCGCCAGGCAGCGGCGGTCTGCTCCGGCGCGCCGAGGTAGGTGAACCGGGCGTGCGGTGGGACTGCGCACCAGATCCGGCCGTCCTCGTCGGTGCTGAGGGTGCGTCCCGGTCGTGCCCGACCCACGGTGCCGGGGTGCTCGCGCCACTCCTCGGACCGGCAGGCGGTGAACTGGCCCTCGGTGGAGCCGTAGAACTCCCACGTCGTGCCGGCCGGGAACAGCTCGACGAGCCGCTGCTTCACGCTCGGCGGGCAGGGCGCGCCCGCGTGGGCGACGAGCCGGAACGAGGAGAGGTCGGGCACCCCGACGGCGTCCCAGTGGGCGAAGAGGCGCTGGAGGTGCGTCGGCACGCAGAACATGGTGGTGGGGCGCTCGCGCGCGATGACCTCGCTGGTCGCGGGCCGGGTCGAACCTGCCGGGCGCCGCGATCCGACCGCCGGCGAGCAGCGTGCCCATCGCGAAGCGCAGGGGAGCCGAGTGGTGCAGCGGGCTGAGGACCAGGTTGAGGTCGTCGGGGGAGAAGCGCCACAGGTCGCGTTCCTCGGCCACCAGGTCCGCGGCGTCGGCCTCGTCCAGGAGCCCGGACCAGACGCCCTTGGGTGTCCCGGTCGTGCCGCTCGTGCAGTGGATCGGCCGGCCGCGGGGAAGTGCCCGCGCGCGCCCCGGACGCGCGGCCAGCAGGCGGTCGACCTCCTCCTGGCGGGTGACCAGGAGGTCGGGCTCGATCGGGCCGAGGATGCGATCGCGCTCGGCGTCCGTCAGCGCCGGGTCGAGCGGGACCGGGAAGATCCCGTCGGCCAGCAGCGACAGCACCAGGTCGACGTACGACGTGGAGCCGGGGACCAGCAGCGCGACCCGGGATCCCTCGGTCAGCTCGACGTCGCCCATCCGGGCATTGTGCCGTCTCAGCCGCGGGGCACGAGGTGGCGGCGCTCCTCGACGGGGCCGAGCTCGTCGAAGGGGTGGGCGGAGGCCGAGGGGCCGGCGAACCGGTCGTGACGTGCGTAGCTGACCAGCAGGGAGACGAGGGTGGCCAGGACCAGGATGACGACGATGGTGTTCATGGCAGTAAGTCTCCGCCCATCCAGTTCCTGCCACCAGTGGCAGGAATGACAGTGATAGTTGATTTACTGCCACCGGTGGTGCACGCTGGCGACATGAAGAAGGTGGCCGCTGTGGTGCAGGACGGCGCCGAGCCGTTCGGGCTCGGCTCGATGTGCGAGGTGTGGGGCGAGCCCTACCACCCGGAGGACGACAACCCGGTCTTCGACTTCATCGTCGCCACGCCCCGTCCCGGCCGCGTCGCCGGTGCGACCGGCTACGACCTGCACGTCGACCACTCGCTGGCCGACGCGGCCGACGCCGACCTGATCTGCCTGATCCCCAAGCGTGGCTACCTCGAGCCCTCGCCCGAGGTCGTGGAGCTGGTCCGCTCGGCGCACGACCGGGGCGCGCAGGTCTTCGCACACTGCACCGCGGCGTTCATGCTCGGCGAGGCCGGACTGCTCGACGGGCGCCGCGCCACCACCCACTGGCGCCACGTCGACCGCCTGGCCGAGCTCTACCCCGAGGCGACGATCGACGGCAACGTGCTCTACGTCCAGGACGGGTCCATCGTCACCGGTGCCGGCTCCGCTGCCGGTCTCGACGCCGCGCTGCACGTCATGCGCCAGCACTTCGGTGCCAAGGTCGCCGCCAACACCGCGCGCCGGATGGTCGTGCCTCCGCACCGCGACGGAGGTCAGGCCCAGTTCATCGCCCGGCCCGTCCCGGTGTGCGAGTCCGAGGCGCTGGCCCCGCTGCTGGCGTGGATCAGCACGAACCTCTCCGACGAGCTCGACGTGGAGACGCTGGCGCGTCAGATGCACATGTCCGGGCGCACGTTCGCCCGGCGCTTCAAGGAGGAGACCGGTACGACGCCCTACAGCTGGATCCTCGGTGAGCGGGTGCGGGCCGCGCAGGAGCTGCTCGAGCAGACCGACCACTCGATCGACTGGGTCGCCGGGGAGGTCGGCTTCGGCAACGCGGCCACCCTGCGCCACCACTTCGGGCGCTCGCGTGGCGTCAGCCCGCAGGAGTACCGGCGCACCTTCCGGACGCCTGCCTGAGTCCGTCCCGGCGCTCGGTAGCCTTGGCTGCGTGAACGCGACTCCGCTGGCCGACCTGTCCGCCGACGACCTCACCGCCCTGCTCGAGGAGCAGCGTGCGGCCTACGAGGAGCTGAAGACGCGTGGCCTGAAGCTGGACCTGACGCGGGGCAAGCCCTCGGCCCAGCAGCTCGACCTCGCGGACGAGCTGCTCCGGCTGCCGACGTCGACGAAGGACTCGAAGGGCGTCGACGTCCGCAACTACGGCGGGCTCGAGGGCCTGGCCGACCTGCGCGAGATGTTCGCCGACCTGCTGTGGGTCGAGCCCGAGCAGGTCGTCGCCGGCGGCAGCTCCAGCCTCACCATGATGCGCGACTGCCTCTTCTACCTGACGCTCTTCGGTGGCGTCGACTCCGAGCGCCCCTGGGGCCAGGAGGACACGGTCCGGTTCGTGTGCCCGGTGCCCGGCTACGACCGCCACTTCACGCTGCTGGAGAGCCTCGGCATCGAGATGGTGACCGTGCCGATGCAGGACGACGGCCCCGACGTGGACGCCGTCGCCGCGCTGGTGGCGGACGACCCCAGCATCAAGGGCATCTGGATCGTGCCGACCTACGCCAACCCGTCGGGCTCGATCGTGAGCCAGGACGTGGCCGCCCGGCTCGCCGCGATGCCGGCTGCCGCGCCCGACTTCAAGATCTTCTGGGACAACGCCTACGCGCTGCACCACCTGACCGAGGAGGAGGCCAAGAGCGCCGACATCCTCACCCTGGCCTCGGCCGCGGGTCACCCCCACCGGCCGATCATGTTCGCCTCGACGTCGAAGATCACCTTCGCCGGCGCGGGCGTGGCCTTCCTGGCCGCCTCCACGGCCAACGTGGCGTGGTACCTCGGGCACCTGGCCAACGGCTCGATCGGCCCGGACAAGGTCAACCACCTGCGCCACGTCGAGTTCTTCGGCTCGCCGCAGGGCGTGCGCGACCACATGGCCAAGCACCGCGACATCATCGCGCCGAAGTTCGCCGAGGTGGACCGGGTCCTCACCGAGCGGCTCGGCGGTCGCGGTGTGGCGACGTGGAACACCCCGTCCGGCGGCTACTTCGTCAACCTCGACGTCGTACCCGGCACGGCGAGCCGGGTGGTGGAGCTGGCCAAGGCGGTCGGGGTCGCGCTGACGCCGGCGGGGTCGTCGTTCCCCTACAAGCAGGACCCCGAGGACACCAACATCCGGCTGGCGCCCACCATGCCGCCGGTGGACGAGGTCACGGCGGCCATGGAGGCCGTGGCGACCTGCGTGCTGCTGGCCGCGGCGGAGAAGTCGTCAGCCTGACCCGCTGACCGGGCACTTCCTCCCCGTCAGGGACGGTGAGCGGGCACTTCCTCCCCGTCAGGGACGGTGAGCGGGCACTTCCTCCCCGTCAGGGACGGTGAGCCGGGACGGGGAAGAACCGCCCGGTCGGTGCGCGGGACGGGGAAGAACCGCCCGGTCGGTGCGCGGGACGGGGAAGAACTGCCCGGTCGGTGCGCGGGACGGGGAAGAACCGCCCGGTCAGGCGGCGATGCGGTCGGCGCCGAGACCGCCGCGCACGAGGGCGGCGTAGCGCCCGCCGAGGAGCAGGAGCTCCTCGTGGGTGCCGTGCTCGACCACCCGGCCGCGGTGGAGCACCGCGATCTGGTCGGCGTTGCGGACCGTCGAGAGCCGGTGGGCGATGGTGATCGTGGTGCGGGTGCGGCTGAGGTCCTCGAGCGTGGTCAGGATCGACCGCTCGGTCTCGTTGTCCAGCGCGCTCGTCGCCTCGTCCAGGACGAGCACGGCGGGGTCGCGCAGCAGGGTGCGGGCGATGGCCAGGCGCTGCTGCTCCCCGCCGGAGAACCGGTGGCCGCGGGAGCCGACCACGGTGTCGTAGCCGTCGGGCAGCTCGCTGATGAGCTCGTGGATCCGGGCATCGCGACAGGCCTGCTCGATCTGGGCGTCGGTGGCGTCGGGTCGGGCGTGCCGCAGGTTGTCGCGGACGCTGGCGTGCATCAGGTAGGTCTCCTGGGTGACGACCCCGACGAGGTCGGCGAGGTCGGTCAGGGCCAGGTCGCGGACGTCGACGCCGTCGATGCTCACCCGTCCGGTCGTCACGTCGTGGAGGCGGGGGACCAGCGAGGCGAGGGTGGACTTGCCGCTGCCGGTCTCGCCGACGAGGGCCAGCGTGCCGCCCGCGGGGACGCGCAGGTCGATGTCGGTCAGCACCGGCCGGTCGGCGTCGTACGCGAAACCGACGGCCTCGAACCGGACCTCGCCGCGGGCCGTGGCCCGCTCGAGGCGCGAGGGCTCGGTCGGCTCGGCGATCTCGACCGGCAGGTCGGCGTACTCGAAGATGCGGCTGAACAGCGCCATCGAGGCGGTGATGTCGACGCCCACGTTGAGCAGGCCCATCAGCGGCCGGAACAGGTTGCCCTGCAGCGCGATGAAGGCCACCAGCGTGCCGATGGTCATCTGGCCGGAGGTCGCGGGCAGGCCCGCCGCGAGGTAGATGGCGGCCGGCACTGCGGCGAAGACGATGTTCATGGTGGCCATCCGCCAGCGGCCGGCGAGCCGCGAGCGGATCTCGAGGCCGACGAGGTCGGCGGACGTCTCCTCGAACCGCGCGGTCAGCCGCGGTGAGGCGCCGAGGGTCTTGGTCAGCAGCACTCCGCTGACGGACAGTCCCTCCTCGATCTGGACGTGCAGGTCGGCCAGGCGCCGCTGGCGCTCGCCCGTGACCTGGTGGCGCATCCGCGCGACCTGGCGGGTGAGCAGGACCGCAGGCGGCAGGACGACGAGCGAGAGCAGCGCAAGGCGCCAGCTCAGGGCGACCATCGCGACGGCGGTGCCGACCACGACGGTGAGGTTGGCGGCGATCGAGGTCGCCGTCTGGGTGACGACACCCTGCATGCTGCCGATGTCGTTGACCAGGCGCGACTGGACCTCGCCGCCGCGGGTGCGGGTGAAGAAGCCCAGCGACTGGCGCTGGAGGTGGGCGAACAGGTCGCTGCGCAGGCGGTGCATGACGCGCTGGCCCACAGCGGTGGAGAGCCAGGTCTGCACGACGCCGATGACGGCGGTGACGACGGCGACGCCGAGCATCGCGGCGACCAGGAGCAGCAGGAGCCGCACGTCCTGGCGGGGGAGTGCCTCGTCGATGACGTGCCGCACCAGGAACGGCTGGGCGAGCCCGACGGCCGAGCTGAGCACGATCAGGGCGACGACGACGGCCAGCGTGGCCCGGTGGGGCGCGAAGAGGCGGGCGATGCGTCGCAGGGACACGGGGGAGTCCGCCAGCTGGCGGAGGTCGGCGGGGTCGGGGCGGCCGGAGCCGCGCCCACGGCCGCGGGGCGAGGGGGTGTCGAGGTGGTCTGCCATGCGACCAGCTCCTCTCTGGAAAGTCCGAATGATGTGAGGTAACCTCACTATGAGGTAACAACCGCAGTCGAGTCGGAGATATTCCCGTGGACCAGCACGAGCACCACCCTCACGCCGATGGCGCGGACACGGGCGACCTGGTGATGGCGCTGGCTCGCCGGGTGCGACGCTCCTTCGCCGAGGCGCTGGCCGAGTGGCAGGTCACGCCGTCGCAGTCCCGGGCACTGCGCGTGCTGGGCCACGCCGACGGGATGCGGCCCTCCGCGCTGGCCGACGAGCTGCACATCGCGCCGCGGTCGGCGACGGAGGTGGTCGACGGGCTGGAGGAGCGCGGCTGGGTGCAGCGCGGCGCCGACCCGACCGACCGCCGGGCCACCGTGCTCACCCTCACCGAGGACGGCCGCGAGCTGGTGGCGGCGATCGACGACGTACGACGACAGGCCTCGGCCCGGGTCCTGGACGTGCTCACCTCCGACCAGCGTCGTACGCTCCACGAGATCCTGACCGTCGTCCTGGAGGAGGAGCAGTGAGCATGCGGGTCGGCCTGACCGGAGGCGTCGCCTCGGGCAAGAGCACCGTGTCGGCGATCCTCGCCGAGCTGGGGGCGGTCGTCATCGACGCCGACCTGATCGCCCGCGAGGTCGTGGCGCGCGGCACGTCCGGCCTCGCTGCCGTCGTCGCCGAGTTCGGCCCCGACCTGCTGACCGCGGACGGCGACCTCGACCGACCCGCGATGGGCGCCCTGGTCTTCGCCGATCCGGGCGCGCGCAAGCGGCTCGAGTCGATCATCCACCCGCTCGTCCACCAGCGCAGTGCCGAGCTGGAGGCGGCCGCAGATCCGGACGCGGTCGTCGTGCACGACATCCCGCTCCTGGCCGAGGTCGGACGCGACGGCACCTTCGACGCGGTGATCGTGGTCGACGCGCCGACCGAGCTCCAGGTCTCGCGGATGGTCGAGGACCGCGGCTGGTCGCGTGAGGAGGCGCAGTCCCGGATCGCCGCGCAGGCCACCCGGGAGCAGCGGCTGGCGATCGCGACCCACGTCGTCGACAACACCGGCACGCTGGACCACCTCCGCGAGCAGGTCGAGTCGATCTTCGCCTCCCTGCGGGCTCGGGGCTGACATTTCCCGGATGCGAGGGTCGGGCCGGTAGCCTCCGGGCGTGCTCCCGATCCGTCCCCGCCTGGCCGTGGTCGCAGCAGGGATCCTGCTCGTCAGCGGATGCGCGAGCCTCTCCTCCGGCCCGGACGACACTGCGCCCGCGACGTCCTCCAGCAGCCCGTCGGCGACCCCGAGCACTCCTGAGGCCACCGAGACACCGGAGGACCCGGACACGCCGACGTCCTGGGGGCCCACGCTCGGCGAGCTCGAGGACGCCCAGGCCCTGGTGAGCACCTGGAGCAACGACCAGCTGGCCGGCGGGGTCATCGTCGGGCGCTTCCACGGCACCGACCCCCAGGAGCCGGCGCAGATGGTGCGCGACCTGCACCTCGCGGGCGTCTCGGTGACCGCGGACAACGTGGTCGACGAGCCCCAGGTGCGCGCGATGACGTCCGCGATCGCGCAGGCGGCCTCCGACGACGGCCGCACCTTCCCGCCCGTGATCGGGGTGGACCAGGAGGGTGGCTACGTCTCCCACCTGCGCGGCATCGCGACCGACTTCCCGGAGTTCCAGTCCGCCGGCCTGGCGATCCAGGCCGACGCCCGGCTGGGGCGCCGGGTGACGCGTGCCGCGGCCCTCACCACGGGGCTCGAGCTGCGGGGCCTGGGCTTCACCTGGGTCTTCGCCCCGGTCGCCGACGTCACCATCGGTGCCGCCGACCCGACCATCGGGGCCCGGTCCTCGTCGGAGGACCCGAAGGTCGCCTCCCAGGCGATCGGCGCGGCGATCAAGGGCTACGACGACGCCGGCATCGTCTCGACCGTGAAGCACTTCCCGGGGCACGGCACCGCGACGACCGACAGCCACGACACGCTTCCGGTCGTCGACTCGACGCTCGCCGAGATCGAGGAGCACGACCTGCCGCCGTTCGAGGCGGCGATCGGCCACGCCGCACCGGCGGTGATGATGAGCCACCTCGACCTGACCTCGATCGCACCGGACGTGCCGGCCAGCATGGCCCCCGAGGTCTACTCGCTGCTGCGTGACGACCTCGGCTTCGAGGGTGTCACGATCACCGACTCCCTCGGCATGGGAGCGGTCGCGGGTCGGCCGAAGCCGGCGCTCCAGGCCCTCATCGCCGGCGCCGACCTGCTCCTGATGCCGGTGGACAACGCGACCACCCACCAGATCGTGGTCGACGGCATCACGTCCGGCGAGGTCTCGCGCGAGCGGGTCGAGGAGGCCGCGGCTCGCGTGGTGGCCGTCCAGATGTGGCAGGCCCGGCTGGCAGCACAACGGCCCGTGCCCGCCGACGTGGTCGGACGGGCACAGGCCGCGAGTGCGGCCCTGTTGGCCGCGGCGTACTGATCAGGCTGCGAGGTCGGGGTCGCCGGCGCGGCGGAGCTTCTGCAGCGCCTCCCGCTCGAGCTGGCGCACGCGCTCGGCGGAGATGCCGTGGCGGGCGCCGATGTCGGCGAGCTTGTGCTGGCGACCGTCGGCCAGGCCGTAGCGGGCCCGGACGATGTCGGCGGAGCGGTCGTCCAGGATCCCGACGAGGTCGTCGAGCCGCTGGCGGGCCTCGGCGTCCAGGACGTTGAGGTCCGGACCGGGAGCGGTCTCCTGGGCCATCAGGTCACCGAGCGAGGTGTCGCCGTCCTCGTCGACCGGGGTGTCCAGCGACACGTGGTCGCGACCCCAGCTCATCAGGTCGAGCACGCGGTCGATGTCCATGCCGAGCTCGGTGGCGATCTCGTGCGGCTCCGGGTCACGGCCCAGCTGGCGCTCGAGGGTGCGACGGGCACTGCCGACCTGGTTGAGCTCCTCGACCACGTGGACGGGGAGGCGTACGACGCGAGCCTGCTGCGCGATGCCGCGGGTGATCGCCTGACGCACCCACCAGGTGGCGTAGGTCGAGAACTTGTAGCCCTTGGTGTAGTCGAACTTCTCGACCGCGCGGATCAGGCCGGTGTTGCCCTCCTGGATCAGGTCGAGCATCGGCATCTGGGAGCGGCCGTACTTGCGGGCGATCGAGACCACCAGCCGCAGGTTGGCCTCGATGAACCGGTCGATCGCGGCCTGGCCCTGCTCGGCGAGCCACTCGAGCTCGTCCTCGCTGGCGCTCATCGGCGCTCCGCCCTTGCGGCGGCCGATCCGGCCGGTGTCGAGCAGGTGCTGGGCCAGCAGGCCCGCCTCGATGGTCTTGGAGAGCTCGACCTCGGTCTCGGCGTCGAGCAAGGGGGTGCGGGCGATCTCGTCCAGGTAGAGACCGACGCTGTCGCGGCCCTCGATCTCACGAGTCGTGGTGGTGCGCTTTGCCTGTGCAGTGCTCATCTTCGTCCTCCTGCTCCTCGTGCGACCACCCCGTGTCGCACACCTGTTCCAACACCTGTGTTCGACGCGGGATTCCCGATCGGATGGCGGTGCCTTCGTCTGCGCCTTCATCTGCCTTGACGAGCCAGCGGTCCCGGGAGTTGCACGATCCGCGAACTCTCAGGGACTTCTCAGGGGTGTTCCCGCCTCCTGGATGCAGTACCCAGAGAGGCGGGGGAGCATGTGGTCAGTCCTCCACAGGCCCGGCGGCTCCCTGTGGAGGGACCGGCCCGGTCTGTGGAGCACGGGACCACTTCTGTGGGGAACCCTGTGGGACCGCGGGTTTGTCGAGGCAACCCCTTGCGGGTGGAACCCCGCGGGGCATAGAACTCTCCTACCGGAACCGCTTGCGGATCCGGGGATCGCATCGGAAGAACAGTTCCACCCGGCGAGCTCGCTCGCTGCGCAGGCCCGGTGACGGGGTCGGCGGGGACAGGGCGCCGGTGCGGTGGGTCGGACGTCACCATCCCGATCAAATCGAGGGGCTCCTGATGCTCATACCATCGGGAGCCCCTCACCTATTTGCTCCACGAAGGCTGCCAAGGAAGACCCCGGGTGGGCAACCCGGCTGCGGTGAACTCCCGGCGGCCGCGACGCGAACTCGCGCTCAGTCCTCGACGGGTGGTTCGTAGCGGTGCAGGGCCGGGTCGTCGGCCCGATAGCTGCGCACCGGTCCCGGTGGCGTCTCCGCGGTCTCGAACCTCACCGTGACCACCCCGGCGCCCGAGCCCCACACCCATCCGGCGCCCATCTCGTCGTGCACCACGTCGGCCCCCGGCGGCCACGTACGTCGCGCCGGCTCGGGCAGCACGACGTCCTCGGCCTCGTCATCGTCCGGGGCCTCGCCGAACAGGTCCTCCTGCACCCAGTCGGCCAGCCCGGAGACGCCGACACCGAGGAGCCGGACGCCGCCCGTCGTGTCGAGGTCACCGAGCAGCGACCGGGCCACCCGGGCGATGGTGGCGCCGTCGTCGGTGGGGCTGGAGATCGTGCTGGAGCGGCTGAGCGTCGTGAAGTCGTGCAGCCGCACCTTGATCGAGACGGTGCGGCCGGAGGACCCGTTCTTGCGCATCCTGGTGCCGACCTCCTTGGCCTGCCGGGTCAGCAGGCCCTCCATCAGGCGGCGGTCGGTCAGGTCGGTGTCGTAGGTGCCCTCGACGCTGATCGACTTGGCCTCGCGCTCGGCGACCACGGAGCGCGAGTCCCGGGCGCGCGCGAGCTGCCACAGGCCCTGCCCGTGCGCCTGGCCCAGCAGCCGGACGAGCTCGTCCTCGCTGATGAGCTCGAGCTCGGCGATGGTGTGGATGCCCGAGCGCCTGAGACGTTCGGCCGTGGCGGGGCCGACGCCGGGGATGACCGTGACCTTCATCGGGCGCAGCAGGTCGAGCTCGGTGCCGGGCGGGACGACGGTCATCCCGTCGGGCTTGTCGAGCTCGCTCGCGACCTTCGCCATGAACTTCGACGACGCGATCCCCACCGTCGCGGTCAGTCCTCCGGTGACCTCGTGGACCTGCTGGCGCAGCCGCTCTCCGACCTCGGTGACCGTGGCGACCTCCAGGTCGGGCAGCCCCGCCGCGGCCAGGTCGACGAACGCCTCGTCGAGCGACAGGGGCTCGACCAGCGGTGAGAGGTCGCGCAGCACCTGCATGACGCCCTTGCTGGCCTCGCGGTAGGCGTGGAACCGGCCGCTCAGGAAGGCGGCGTGCGGACAGCGGGCGCGTGCCTCCCGCCCCGACATGGCCGACCCGACGCCGAAGGTCCGCGCCTCGTAGGACGCCGTGGCGACCACGCCGCGACCGCCCGTCCCGCCGACGATGACGGGCTTGCCGCGGAGCGACGGCTTGTCGCGCTGCTCGACGGCGGCGAAGAAGGCGTCCAGGTCCAGGTGGAGGATCGACGCGGTGGTGCGCACCCCGTCATTCTCGCAGGCCCCCGCAACGCGGCCGGCGGCCACTTCCCGGGTACGTCGGAGTCACCGCCGGTCCGTTCCGCGACCAGGAACCGTCCACAGGTGTGGTCAAGGGAGCGTTCTCCACAGCCCGGCGACGAGGGTGGCATGCGCCGTCGGTGGGCGCGGGAAACGTCCTCGACATGGACCCCACTCACCGCATCCCAGCTCCCACACCCATCACCACTCCCACCAGCACTCCCACCAGGTTGCAGGCCCGCACGCCCGCCGACATCGCGGCGTTCGTGCCGCTCGCGCTCGGGTTCGTGCCCGAGCGATCCGTGGTGATGGTCAGCGTCGGCGCAGCGGGCGGCATGCATGCCCGCGTCGACCTGCCCCACGACCCCGATGACGTCGACGACGTGGTCGAGGCCCTCCTGCGTCCTGCCCGGCTCAACCACGTCCGCGACGTCATCGTGGTGGTCTACGACGACGACACCACGGTCGCCGACGAGGCCGCGTGGTCGATCCACGAGGAGTTCACCGCCGCAGGCATCGAGGTGCGCGAGGTGCTGCGCGTCCACGACGACCACTGGTACGCCGTCCTCCCGGGCGCACCGCTCGCGGCCTACCAGGGCGTCCGGTTCACGCTCGCCGAGCACGCCTTCACCGCCCAGGGCGTCTTCGAAGGACGCGTCACCCACACCAGCCGCGAGGCCCTCCGGGCGACGATCGCCCCCGATGCGGCAGCGGTGGCCCGCACCGCCCCTGACCTGGTGTCGGCCGGTCCGCTGCCTCCGGGAGGGGTCGCCGCGCTGGTGCGCCGCCACCTCGACCGCGGCTCTCCCTTCTCCACGCCCGACCTCGCCTCGGTGGCGCTCGCCCTCACCTCGGGTGCCCGTCGGGACGAGGCGTGGGTGTGGCTCTGCCGGGCCGAGGCCCGCGGTGCGGTCGACCTCTGGTCCGACGCCGTGCGCCGGCTGCCGTCCTCGCACGTCGCCGCACCGGCCGCGGTCCTCGCGTTCGCCGCGTGGCTCGTCGGCGACGGGGCCCTGGCGTGGTGCGCCCTGGACCGGTGCCGTGAGGCAGAGCCGACGCACTCGCTGGCCGACCTGGTGGCGACGCTCCTCGAGTCCGCGACCTCGCCCGACAGGTGGGAGGAGCTGCGCCCCGGGCTCGGCAGCGGCGATCCCGCCGCCTGAGACCAGCCCTGCGGGCGGTTCCCGCGATGGTTCGCCGTGGCTAGGGTGCCGACATGGGTGAAGAGGTCGCGCAACAGGAGTTCAGCCGGGCCGACCGGACGCGGCACCGCGAGAAGGTGCGCCGCAACCTCGACGTGTTCGCCCGGATGCTGCGCGAGGCGGCGTTCGACACCGACGACCCGATGACCGGTCTCGAGATGGAGCTCAACCTCATCGACGACGCGGGAGACCCGGCCCTCAAGAACGCCGAGGTCCTCGAGGCCATCGCCGACCCCGACTTCCAGACCGAGCTGGGGCAGTTCAACATCGAGATCAACCTCGCGCCGGCCAAGCTGCGCGAGGGCGGCCTCTCGACCTTCGAGAACAGCTTGCGTCGCTCGCTCAACGACGCCGAGGAGAAGGCCGCCAAGGTCGGTGCCCACCAGGTGATGATCGGGATCCTGCCGACCCTCGCCGAGGGCCACATGACCCTGGAGTCACTGAGCGCCAACCCGCGCTACAAGCTGCTGTCGGAGCAGATCCTGGACGCCCGGGGCGAGGACATCACGATCAGCATCTCCGGTCGGGAGCGGCTGACCACGACGGCCGACTCGATCGTCCCCGAGGCGGCCTGCACCAGCACCCAGTTCCACGTCCAGACCTCACCCGACCAGTTCGCCGCCTACTGGAACGCCGCCCAGGCGATCGCCGGGATCCAGGTGGCGGTCTCCGCCAACTCGCCGTTCCTGCTGGGCAAGGAGCTGTGGCGCGAGACGCGCATCCCGCTCTTCGAGCAGGCGACCGACACCCGCAGCGAGGAGCTGAAGGCCCAGGGCGTCCGGCCCCGCGTGTGGTTCGGCGAACGGTGGATCACCTCGGTCTTCGACCTGTTCGAGGAGAACGTCCGCTACTTCCCGGCCCTGCTGCCGGTCACCGACGAGGAGGACCCGCTCGAGGTGCTCGAGTCGGGGGGCACCCCGACGCTCCACGAGCTGCGCCTGCACAACGGCACCGTCTACCGGTGGAACCGTCCGGTCTACGACATCTCGGACGGCGTTCCGCACCTCCGCGTGGAGAACCGGTTGCTCGCCGCCGGCCCGACGGTCGCCGACACCATCGCCAACGCGGCCCTGTGGTTCGGGCTGGTCCGCTACCTCGCCGAGAGCGAGCGACCGCTGTGGTCGCAGATGTCGTTCTCGGCCGCCGAGGAGAACTTCCACGTGGCCGCCCAGATGGGGGTCGATGCCCAGGTCTACTGGCCGGGGGTCGGGCAGGTCCGTGCCACCGAGCTCGTGCTGCGTCGGCTGCTGCCGATGGCCCGTGCCGGTCTCGATGCGTGGGGCGTCCCGGCCGAGGAGAGCGACCGCTACCTCGGGATCATCGAGCAGCGCTGCCTCAACGAGACCAGCGGCGCCGCCTGGTTCGTCGAGCGGGTCCGCCAGCGTGGGGGAGAGGACCGCTACGACGCACTGCGCGCCACGCTGCTGGACTACCGCGACCGGATGCACAGCAACGAGCCCGTGCACCTGTGGGACTGACCCGGAGGCGCGCGCACCCGGGCGTCCGGCCCTAGCCGGCCGGTCGCCGTCGCAGCCGTCGCCACTCACGGCGTACGTCGCTCACCGGGTCGAACCACCCGCGGCGCGTCACCACCACCAACCCCACGGGGAGGCCGAGGGCTCCTGCGGCCCACCCTGCAGGTCCCAGCCACCGGAGGTCGTCGTCGTGCGGCGTCAGCTCGCCGGGGCGGGTCAACCACAGGAACGGACGGGGCGTGAGCCCCGAGGCGTGACGCAGCATCGACAGCACGACATCGGTCCGCAGCCCGGAGTCGGGCAGCAGCGGGTCGTCGACGTGGCGCACGCTCCGGCCGGGCTCGCCGGCATGGATCACCGTGGGGAAGTGGCGTCGGCTCTCGTCCTCGACCAGCTCGATCGTGGCAGCGCGGAGCACCCGGTGCGTGTGCCGGTCGATGGGTGCCTGGACCGGCCTGGGTGCTGGCTGCGGTGCCACGGACCCACCCTGCCGCAGTCCCGCGCGTCGGACGCACCTCTCCACAGGCTGCCCAAGGCAGCGGGTTTCCGTTACGGTGCCAGCAGGCTTGCGGCGAGGCGCTGCAGGCCACGAGAGGAGACACCATGGGCACCGTCGTCGTCGGATACGTCCCCAAGCCGGAGGGCGAGGCCGCTCTGGCCGCTGGCATCAACGAGGCGAAGCTGCGGGGCAGCAAGCTGGTCGTGGTGAACTCCCACCGGGGAGGTCAGGAGTTCGACGGCCCGAAGGCCCGCGCCGCCGAGGACGACCTCTCCGGCATCAAGGCCAAGCTCGACGAGGCCGGGGTCGAGCACGAGGTCCGCCAGCTGGTGCGGGGCTTCGAGCCCGCCGAGGACCTGATCAGCATCGCGGAGGCCAACAACGCCGAGCTCCTGGTCATCGGCCTGCGCCGTCGCTCGCCCGTCGGCAAGCTGATCCTCGGCAGCAATGCCCAGCGCGTGCTGCTCGACGCGCCCTGCCCGGTGCTCGCGGTGAAGGCCCAGTAGCAGCTGGCCGCTCCGTTCGTAGGACGTGGCAGGGGTCTGCGGCAAGATGTGCCCATGCCCTTCCAGATCACCGGTGACCCCGCCGCCGACAAGGTGCTCGACGACTCCGCCTTCGCCCTGCTCGCCGGGATGATGCTGGACCAGCAGTACCCCATGGAGCACGCGTTCCGCGGCCCCGCCAAGGTGCTCGACCGGCTGGGGACGTTCGAGCCCGACGCGATCGCGGCGGCGGACCCCGAGCAGTTCGCGGCGATGGCCTCGACACCGCCCGCGATCCACCGGTTCCCGGGCTCCATGGCCGCGCGACTGCAGGAGCTGGCCGGCATCGTCGAGGAGACCTACGGCGGCGACGCCTCGCGGCTCTGGACCGAGGCCGCCGACGGCAAGGACCTCCTCAAGCGCGTGATGGCGCTGCCGGGCTTCGGCAAGCAGAAGGCGCAGATCTTCGTGGCGCTGCTGGCCAAGCAGCTCGACGTACGTCCCGACGGCTGGGAGGCCGCGGTCGGCGACTACGCGCTGGAGGGCCACCGGTCGGTCGCCGACGTCGTGGATGCCGAGTCGCTGCAGAAGGTGCGCGACTTCAAGAAGGCCGCGAAGGCAGCGGCCAGGACCGCTCCCTGACCGTGTGCTGACCGTGTGGTGACCTGCAGCGCCTGCCGCTCCCGGAGGGGGATGCAGGGTGGTGTGGGAAGCCGTGGCAGAATGACGACGCGGCTCTTGACGTCACCGGGCCTCGCCGCGCCCCGAAGTCGTTTGACGAGAGGTGTTCGTGTCCTCACACGCACGCAAGTTGCTCCCCGCTGAGGTGCTGTCGCACCCCTCCATCACCGCTCTGGTCGCCAGCGGCACCCCCACCGGCACCGTGTCTCCCGAGCACGTACGTCGTGCCAGTGACGAGGCTGGTGTCGAGCCCCGGCACCTGAAGGCGCTCCTGGGTCACCTGAGCGGTCTCGGCATCTCCGTCCAGGTGGACGCCACCAGCCTGCGTGCGGTCGCTGCGACCAGCAAGCGCGCCGCCACCTCGTCGGCTGCCAAGAAGGCGCCGGCGAAGAAGGCCGCGGCCACGACCGCGGAGGCGCCCGCCAAGAAGGCCGCCGCCGCCAAGGCGACCGCGAAGACCGCCGAGGCTCCGGCCAAGAAGGCCGCGGCGAAGAAGACCACCACCAAGAAGGCGGCCGCCGACGCGGTCGTCGACCTGGGTGCGGCCGAGGCCGCGGTCGTCGGCCCCGACGGCAAGAAGCTGCTCCCGGACATCCCCGACGAGGTCTTCGAGAAGGACGTCGCCAAGGACCCGACGATCAAGGAGGACGAGAAGCAGGCCTTCACCGTCTCCGCGGCCGACGAGACCGACGAGCCCGAGCAGCAGGTCATGGTGGCCGGCGCCACCGCCGACCCGGTCAAGGACTACCTCAAGCAGATCGGCAAGGTCCCCCTCCTCAACGCCGAGATGGAGGTCGAGCTCGCCAAGCGCATCGAGGCCGGCCTGTTCTCCGAGGAGAAGCTCGGCAAGGGCGGCCGGATCAGCCCCAAGATGCTCGAGGAGTACGAGTGGATCTCTGAGGACGGCCGTCGCGCCAAGAACCACCTCCTCGAGGCCAACCTCCGCCTCGTGGTGTCGCTCGCCAAGCGCTACACCGGTCGCGGCATGCTCTTCCTCGACCTGATCCAGGAGGGCAACCTCGGCCTGATCCGCGCGGTCGAGAAGTTCGACTACACCAAGGGCTACAAGTTCTCGACCTACGCCACGTGGTGGATCCGCCAGGCGATCACCCGCGCCATGGCCGACCAGGCCCGCACCATCCGGATCCCGGTGCACATGGTCGAGGTCATCAACAAGCTCGCGCGCGTCCAGCGCCAGATGCTCCAGGACCTGGGCCGCGAGCCCACCCCGGAGGAGCTGGCCAAGGAGCTCGACATGACCCCCGAGAAGGTCATCGAGGTCCAGAAGTACGGCCGCGAGCCGATCTCGCTGCACACGCCCCTCGGCGAGGACGGCGACTCCGAGTTCGGTGACCTGATCGAGGACTCCGAGGCGATCGTCCCGGCCGACGCGGTCTCGTTCACGCTCCTGCAGGAGCAGCTGCACGCGGTCCTCGACACGCTCTCCGAGCGCGAGGCCGGTGTGGTGTCGATGCGGTTCGGCCTCACCGACGGTCAGCCCAAGACCCTCGACGAGATCGGCAAGGTCTACGGCGTGACCCGCGAGCGGATCCGCCAGATCGAGTCGAAGACGATGTCCAAGCTGCGCCACCCGAGCCGTTCGCAGGTCCTGCGCGACTACCTGGACTGATACCTGGACTGAGTCACCCAGCACCCACGCCGAGCAGCGTCGCCCTCCGGGGCGGCGCTGTTCGTCATTTCTCTCCCCGCCCTTGACGCGACGGGCGGACAGGCGCAGGATCGAAACGCGAATCCTCTTTCGCGTTTCCTTCTCGGGAGGCACAGATGCTCGGACGACTGCTCGGACCACCCACGCGTACGCCGGCCCTGGCCGGTGCCCTGCTCCTGGCCACGGCGGCCCTGGCGGCGCTCGCGCCACCGGCGCAGGCGGACCCCCTGCCGCCGACCGCCGTGGCGATGGGCGACAGCTTCATCAGCGGCGAGGGCGGCGGCGCCTACCAGGCCGTGACGGACCAGTCCGGTGTCGCCCAGGGCTTCCCCGGGTGGTCGGCCGCCAACAGCAACCCCTACTTCTGCCACCGCTCGGCCAACGCGTCCATCCAGGTGGCCGCCCTGCCGGGCATCTCGCAGCGGGTCAACCTGGCCTGCTCGGGCGCCCAGCCCGCCGACATGGCCACGGCCTCCAGCGCGCGCCCGGCAGGTCGTACGGTCGCTGCCCAGATCGACCAGCTCCGCGCCGTCGCCCAGACCGGCGACATCGACCTGGTCCTGCTCGGACTGGGCTCCAACAACAGCCAGTTCACCTTCGGCGGAGTCGCCGCCGAGTGCGCCGGTCGCTTCGTCGCGGACGGCTACACCGGCTGGTGGGAGGTCTGGATCCACTTCATCAACTGGGTGACCGGGACCGAGCTCAACGAGCGCGCGTGCTCCGACGCCGACTTCGCCACGGGCGCCCAGGTCGCCGCCGCCACGGCGGAGACGACCGCCGCGGTGCGCCAGGTGCTCGACGTCCTGGACGAGATCGACGCCGACGGCCAGCACCAGGTCGTGCTGCAGGACTACACCAACCCGCTGCCGGAGGCCTACGCCGAGCAGTACCGCACCGAGGACGGCCGCAGCGACACCCGGGACAAGTACCGCGCGCTCGTCGACGAGAGGTACGCCGCCGGCTGCCCCGCCGACATCGACTCCCTGGCCCCGGCACACCGGTTCAGCCAGAACCTCGGCACCATCGTGTCCGGGGCCGCGTCCACGCTCCAGGCCGAGCGACCCGGTGCGAGCATCACCTACCTCAACGTCCAGCGCGCCTTCGACGGCGCACGGCTGTGCGAGAGCCCGGGCAGCCCGGGCAACGCCCTGGCCACGCCGCTGCGGGTGATGGACGGGCCGAGCGGGGTCCACATCCAGAGCTTCGCGCCCTTCGACAAGCTCGACATCAAGCGGGTCACCGACACGTGCTCGGACTACTACCAGACCTGCCAGGAGTCGTGGCACCCCAACGCGGCGGGTCAGCAGGTGCTGGGCCAGTGCCTGAGCGGAGCCTGGACCGGGCCGCGGGCGACCGTGAGCTGCGTGCGCAACACGTCGGGAGCCGTGCTGGTCCAGTGAGGGCCCGACCGCAGCAGGTGCGATCCCAGGAGACGGTCGACCGGATCCTGCTCGCCGCCGACCAGGAGATCGGCGAGCGGGGCCTGTCGGGCGCCAGCACCACGCGGATCGCCACGCGCGCCGGGCTGTCGGTGGGGGCGCTCTACCGGTTCTTCCACGACAAGTCAGCGATCGCCGACGCACTCGCCGAGCGCTACCTCGAGGCGGTCAGCCCGGCGTACGCCGATGCCGTCGCGGGAGTCTCGTCGGTGGCGGACCTCGACACCGTGCTCGGCGAGCTGGTGCGACGGGCGGCGGACCTCCAGACGCAGCACCCGGGCTACTACCGGCTGACCGAGGACCTCGCGCCGGAGCGCGGGGACTCGCCGGCCAACTCGGTGCGCGAGCACCTGATCGGGCTGTTCTCCACGGCCCTGCGCAACGCGGGCGTCGCCACCCCGGCGGACGAGCTGCGCGGGGTCGTGGAGCTCTGCATCGAGACGGTCCGCCACACCCTGGCCCGGCACCCGGCAGGCGACCCGGGGCGGGAAGCGTCGCTGGCCGAGGTGGAGGTGATGCTCCGGGCCTACCTCGCCGCCCGGCTACGGTGACGGACATGGGTCGCCCGCACCGCTCCGCCGCCGTGGTGTCGGCCGTCCTCGCGCTGAGCGCGTGCTCGGGCGAGCGACCTGCGGACCCGTCGACACCCGTGTCGCCGACGTCGAGCGACACCTCCACCCCGACCCCGGAGCCCGAGGACAGCGCGTCACCGGAGCCCACACCTGTGTCGGAGCCGCTGTCGCCGGACGACCTCGACCGCACGATCGCCGTGCAGGCGGTCCGGCACCTCGCGGGCGAGATCGGGCCACGCGAGGCGACCGGGAGGTCCTTCGCCCGGGCCGCCGACTGGTTCGCCCGCGAGGTCGCCCGGCTCGGCTACGACGTCGAGCGACAGCGCGTCGAGGTGCCAGCGGGGCAGTCGTGGCAGGGCGTCGCGGTCCCGGCCGGGGAGT
This sequence comes from uncultured Actinomycetota bacterium, assembly GCA_963750445.1. Lineage (GTDB taxonomy): Bacteria > Actinomycetota > Actinomycetes > Propionibacteriales > Nocardioidaceae > Nocardioides. Next base: position 294,813 of record CAVVQR010000016.1, read on the forward strand.
CGGTCAACGTCGTCGCGACCCCGCCCGGCTTCGAGCCGGCAGAGCCGCACCTCGTGGTCGGCGCCCACCTCGACACCGTTGCCCAGGCACCCGGGGCCGAGGACAACGCGTCGGGTGTCGGCGTCGTGCTGGCGGCCGCCGAGGCGGTGGCGCAACGTCGTACGCGCCTGCCGGTGGTGTTCGTGGCCTTCGGGGCCGAGGAGCCGCGCGGCCCGGGCGACGCCCACCACTACGGCTCGAAGCGCTACGTCGCCCTGCTGACGCCGGGGGAGCGGCGCGCGATGCGCGGCATGGTCTCGCTCGACCGGGTCGGCGTCGGTGACCGGGTGCCGGTCGGCTCGGCCGAGGACTCCGACCCGGTGCAGCGCAGCCTGCTGGCAGCCGCCCGACGGGCCGGGGTGCCGGTCGTCGCCGAGGCCGACGAGCGCAGCAGTGACCACTGGTCGTTCGTCCGCGCGGGCCTGCCGGCCGCGCGGCTGGGCTCGACGCCCTACGCCGGCTACCACTCGGCCGGCGACGTACCGGCAGTCGTCTCGCCCGCCCAGCTGGCGCGCGTCGGGCGCCTCGTGCTGGCCTGGCTGGCGCCCCGGTAGGGGTCAGCCGCCGAGCCCGGCGCACGCCCGGAGCGAGGCGCGGTTCGCGTCGAAGGCGACCGCTGCGTCGCCGGTGACCCGCCGAGCCAGTCCGTCGGTCCCGATCTCGGCCCGCCACCACTCCGAGCGGACCACCCGGGCGCGTGCCGACCGCTCCCGTGGCGGCTGCACGGTGAGCGTGAGCACCCCGGTGGGGCCGGGGGAGTACCACGCGAAGTTGCCGAGCCCGTAGGCGACGTAGCCCTGCCCCAGGCGCCCGTCGCCCTGCAGCAGGTGGGCGTGGGTGCCGACGACGACGTCGGCGCCGGCTTCGACCAGGCGACGGGCGAGCGTCCGCTGGTCGGGGCTCGGGCACCGCTCGCCCTGGACTCCCCAGTGGAGGTAGGCGACGACCACGTCGGCCTCCCGGTCGGCTCGCCGGACCGTGGCGAGCAGCCGAGCCGGGTCGATCGCGTCGGCGACCCCTGAGCGGCTGCGGGTGGCTGCCCACTGGCCGGTCGGGTCCGCCGTCGGGTCCTGGTCGGCCACCGATGCTGCGATCGTCGCCACGACCGTGCCGTCGATCGTGCTGGTCGCCGGCCGGAACGCCTCGTCCGCGTCGCGGCCGATCCCGATGACGTCGAGCGAGGGGTCGGCGTCCGCGGCGGACCGGGCAGCACGGAGGGTGCTGGGCAGCCGGGAACGTCCGAAGTCGAGGGCGTGGTTGTTGGCCATCGTGGCGACGTCGATCCCGGCTGCGGCCAGCGCGGTGAACGCCGCGGGGCCGGCGGAGAAGGTGAACCGCTTGCCCGGCTCGGGACGCCCGCCGGTGCCGACCGAGGTCTCCAGGTTGACGATGGCCAGGTCGGCGTCGGCAAGCGCCCTTGTCGCCGGCGTCAGGGCGGTGACGGGCTCACGGAGCCGATCGGCCAGCGGCCCCTCGAAGTGCACGTCACCCGCGACGGCGATCCGGATCGGGCGGCGCGTGGGCTTGTCGGTGGAGCTGGGGCGTGGCGGCGCGGTGGGAGTGGTGGGAGCGGTGGACGGCACCGCGGTCGTGGGCCGGGGATCGGGTGTCGACGTACAGCCGGACAGGACGAGCGCGGCGGCGGCGAGGGCCGCGACGGTGCGGACCCCTGGCCTCATGCCCGGATTGTGGCACGAGGCACCCCCGCAAGTGGGTGGACGCGGAGGGGGTCGGGGGTGCCACACTCGTGGCATGAGAACTCGGATCGCCCTCGCCGCCGGTGCTGCGCTCGTCCTCGCCGCCCTCACGGCTGCTCCGGCGCAGGCGGAGTTCTTCAGCGTCGACGACCCGGACGACGCCAGCGCGTCGCTGACCGACATCTACGGCCTCCAGGTCAACCACGGGGGCAACAACGTGCTGGTCAAGGTGCGCTTCAACGAGCTGATGCGCTCGAGCGCCGCCGGCGTCTCGGTGTTCTTCGACACCGATCCGTGACGTGAAGGGCCCGGAGTACGTCCTCAGCAGCGGGCTCGGCGACGGCACCGACTACGTCCTGATGCAGGCGGACCGGTGGCGCGGCAGTGACCAGCGGATCAGCTGCGACTACTCGGCCCGACCGAAGTGGGGCAACGACGTGTTCCGGGCGCTGATCAGTCGCGACTGCTTCGACGACGCCGCCTCGGTCCGGGTCTCGGTGAAGATGGTCGACGAGGCCGACGGCTCACACCCGGTCGTCGACTGGGTGCCGAAGCGACACCGCTGGAGCCTGCCGGTGGCCTCGGGCCTGGGAGTCTGAGCCGACCCTCAGCCGCCGGATCAGCCCGCTGCCACGAGTCCGACAGCGATCCCGCAGAGCAGCAGGCCCAGGCCCTGCGAGCCGTGGATCCGCTCGCGCAGGACGACGGCGGCCAGCGCGATGGTGATCGCGGGGTAGAGCGACGTCACGACGGAGGCGATGGTCAGCAGGCCGGACTGGGTCGCGACCAGGAACGCCGCCGCCGCCGCGGTCGCCAGCACGCCCGAGGCGATGCCCCAGGCCTGGGAGCGGTCGTAGGGGATCCAGCGGCCGCGCAGCGCCGAGGCCGTCAGGGCCACGGCGACGACGCCGACGCCCTGGGCGACCGCGAGCGGCGTGAACCCGGCCTCCTCGGGCACCTGGCCCATGGCGGCGAACAGCAGGCCGAACCCGAGTCCCGCCAGGACGCCGTCGAGGATCCCGGCCGCCAGGTCGCCAGTGCCTCCGGGCTCGCGACTGACGAGCCAGATACCGGGGACCGCCGCTGCGATCCCCAGCCAGACCAGCAGCGCGGGTCGCTCACCGGTCGCGACGCCGACACACACCGGGAGCAGCGCCGCACCGACGGCGGAGATGGGGGCGACCACGCCCATCCGGCCGGCGGCGAGGCCGCGGTAGAGGAACGCCCCGCCCGCGCCGCTGCCGATCCCGGCGAGGGCGCCCCACCACAGGTCGGCGGTCGTGGGGGAGCCGTCGGTCGCGAGGGCCAGGACGACGGCGCTCGCGAACGCGGCGAGCGTGCCGACGAACGCGACCGGCCAGGCCGACGTACGACGCGAGGCGAGGCCGCCGATGAAGTCGGACAGGCCGTAGGCCAGCGCGGCTGTCAGGGAGAGCAGGACCGCCATCAGGTGACCACGACGCCGACGACCCAGGTGAGGGCCGCCAGACCTGCCGCCACCAGCTCGATGAGGATCGAGACCCCGACCGCCTTGAGCGCGCTCACGGTCGACGGCCACGCCTGTGCGCCGCCGACCCGCGCGCGCTCGGCCAGGTAGACCCCGAGGGGGAACCCGATGAACATGCCGACGACCGGGATCACGAAGAAGCCGATGAACGCCAGGAGGGCGCCGATGAGGAGCGTCCGGTTGGGTACGCCGGACGCCTTGAGCTGTCGGCCGGGGACGAGGTACTTCACGACCGTGCCCCCCGCCAGCAGGACCGTGGCGAGGGCGAACACGACCCAGCCCGCCGACGTACCGATCTGGAGGGCCCACACGAGGATCGCGCCCAGCACCAGCACCGTGCCGGGCAGGACAGGGACGATGATGCCCACGATGCCGACGGCGATCGCAAGGGCGACGAGGATCTCGGTGGCGCTCACGGGGACAGCCTCCCAGACCCGCCTGCGGACGCAGAACGGCCCCGGAGAGCTGTCCGGGGCCGTTCTGGAAGTTGTCGTCTGGGTGGAGGTGTGCGGGGTGCTGCTCAGGCCTCGTTGTCCGCGGCCGGGGTGGCCGGGGTGTCGAGCTTGTGCGTCTCGTCGTGGACGTTGGCCGCGATCTCGCGCAGCTTCTCGCCGTGCTCGCGAGCGTGGTGGGCGCAGAAGAGCAGCTCACCACCGGTCTGGAGCTCCACGCGCAGGTAGGCCTGGGCGCCGCAGCGGTCGCAGCGGTCCATGGCCGTGAGGACGGCCTGGGAGGGTGCGGTGGCAGTGGTCACGTCAGCCTCATTTCTTGTCGTTCGGTGTCTGGCCCAACGTAGCCACCGGGTCAAAGATTCCCGAGGGTGCGATCGGGGTGGGACTTGGCTCCAGTCAATCACTGATCGTGCTTCCCTGAAGGGGTTACCCCCAACCGTGGGACGCATGAGTTGTTCGAAGCGTTGCGGCCGTTCGGATTGCTGATCGGTTGCGGAGCACGCTAGTACGGCTGAGTTCCGCTGCTCGGCAGCGTGCCCTGCACGGCTCCACGGCGTGTCGCGGGTAGATTTTCCTCTCGTGGCAGCACCCGCGGACAACACCTACAACGCAGCGCACCTCCTGGTCCTCGAGGGCCTCGACGCCGTGCGCAAGCGCCCCGGCATGTACATCGGCTCGACCGACACACGCGGTCTGATGCACTGCCTCTGGGAGATCATCGACAACGGCGTGGACGAGGCCCTCGCCGGCGTCGCGCACCTGGTCGAGGTGACGCTGCACGACGACGGTTCCGTCGAGGTGTTCGACGACGGGCGCGGCATCCCGACCGACAAGGAGCCCAAGACCGGGCTCTCCGGCGTCGAGGTCGTGGCCACCAAGCTGCACGCGGGCGGCAAGTTCGGTGGCGGCTCCTACGTCGCGACCGGCGGCCTGCACGGCGTCGGCCTGTCGGTGGTCAACGCGCTCTCCTCGCGCATGGACATCGATGTCGACCGCTCACCCAGCCAGCAGGGACTGTCGTTCCAGCGAGGTGTGCCCGGTGTCTTCGACGGGGAGGGCCCGTCCGCGCCGTTCACCCCGACCTCCGGGCTGACCCGCAAGGGCAAGCGGGTGGCCAAGGGGAGGACCGGCACCCGGATCCGGTTCTGGCCGGACCGCCAGATCTTCACCAAGGACGCGCGCTTCGAGATGGAGGGCCTGATCGGCCGCGCCCGCCAGACGTCCTACATCGTGCCGGGGCTCGAGCTGGTGATCCGCGACCAGCGCGCCACCGAGATGGTCGAGGAGAAGTTCCGCCACGACGGCGGCATCGCGGAGTTCGTCGACTACCTCTCCCACGGCGAGCCCGTGACCGACATCCTGCGGCTGCAGGGCACCGACACGTTCACCGAGACCGTGCCGTTGCTCGACGACAAGGGGCACATGACGCCCCAGGAGGTCGAGCGCGAGCTGACCGTCGACGTCGCCGTGCGGTGGGACACCGCCTACGAGACCGAGCTGCGCTCGTTCGTCAACGTGATCGCGACGCCCAAGGGCGGCACCCACGTCAGCGGCTTCGACGCCGCTCTCACCAAGACCTTCAACGACGCGATGCGCGCCGCCAAGGTGCTCAAGGCCGCCGACACCGACGTGATCAAGGACGACGTGCTCGAGGGCCTGACGGCCGTGGTGACGGTGCGCCTGGCCGAGCCGCAGTTCGAGGGCCAGACCAAGGAGATCCTCGGCACGCCTGCTGCGCGCGGCGTCGTACGCAAGGTGGTGGCCGGCGAGCTCAAGGCGTTCCTCACCTCCACCAAGCGGGCCGAGAAGGCCCAGGCCAAGCTGCTGATGGAGAAGGTCGCCGGCGCGTCCAAGACCCGCCTGGCCGCGCGCCAGCACAAGGAGAACCAGCGCCGCAAGAACGCGCTCGAGTCCTCCGCGCTGCCGGCCAAGCTGTTCGACTGCCGCAGCACCGACACCGATCGCACCGAGCTCTTCATCGTCGAGGGCGACTCGGCGATGGGCACCGCCAAGGCGGCCCGCAGCAGCGAGTTCCAGGCGCTGCTGCCGATCCGGGGCAAGATCCTCAACGTCCAGAAGGCCACCGTCGGCGACATGCTCAAGAACACCGAGTGCGCCTCGATCATCCAGGTCGTCGGTGCCGGATCGGGTCGTACGTTCGACCTCGAGGCCGCGCGCTACGGCCGGATCATCCTGATGGCCGACGCCGACTCCGACGGTGCGCACATCCGCTGCCTGCTGGCGACGCTGTTCTTCAAGTACATGCCCGAGCTGGTGCGCGACGGCCGCCTCTACTCGGCCGTCCCTCCGCTCCACCGCATCGAGCTGTCCAACCCCAAGAAGGGCATGGACAAGTACATCTACACCTACTCCGACGCGGAGCTGCAGCGCCGGCTCGCCGACCTCAAGCGCAAGAACGTGCGCTGGAAGGAGCCCATCCAGCGCTACAAGGGCCTGGGCGAGATGGATGCCGACCAGCTGGCCGAGACCACGATGGACCCCCGCCACCGCACCCTGCGCAAGCTCACCATCGACGACGTGGACGAGGCCGCCAAGGTCTTCGACCTCCTGATGGGCACCGACGTCGCGCCCCGCAAGGAGTTCATCGTGCAGGGTGCCTACGAAGTCGACGTGGAGTCCTTGGACGCGTAGCCGTCCCACCTTGACAGTGGTTGTGTCGCTATCCGGGCCGGCAGTAGGTTTGTGGTCCGCGTCACAGGGCCGTCGACAGGAACACCATGCCGGACGAAAAGTACGACTACATCGTCATCGGATCGGGAAGCGCCGGCGGTGTCGTCGCCGCCCGACTGACCGAGGATCCGTCCGTCAGCGTGCTGCTGCTGGAGGCCGGTCCGGCCGACGACGACGACAACATCCACATCCCGCTGGCGTTCTCGATGCTGTTCAAGACCAAGTGGGACTGGAACTACGAGACGACGCCGCAGAAGCACCTCGCCGGGCGTCGGGCCTACTGGCCCCGCATGAAGGCGCTCGGCGGTTGCTCCTCGATGAACGCGATGATCTACATCCGCGGCAACCACGGTGACTACGACGAGTGGCGCGACGCCTACGGCGCCACCGGGTGGGGCTTCGACGACGTCCTGCCCTACTTCACCAAGGCCGAGGGCAACACCCGGCTGGGCGGTCCGTTCCACGGCACCGACGGCCCGCTCCACGTCGAGGACCGCACCTACAACCACGAGCTGAGCACGTCGTTCATCGAGGCCGGCGTCGCCGCCGGGCTCAAGCGCAACGACGACTTCAACGGCGCCGAGCAGGACGGCATCGGCCTCTACCAGGTCACCTGCAAGAAGGGCCGGCGCTGGTCGGTCGCCGACGCCTACATCCACCCGGCCGAGAAGCGGCCCAACCTCACGGTCCGCACCGAGGCGTTCGTGACCAGGATCGTGCTCGAGGGCACCCGCGCCGTCGGGGTGGCCTACACCCGCGGCGGCGAGTCGCACGTCGCCCGCGCGGACGCCGAGGTCGTGCTCAGCGGGGGTGCCATCAACAGCCCGCAGCTGCTCATGCTGTCGGGCATCGGCCCGGGCGCTCACCTGCGCGACATGGGGGTCGACGTCGTCGTCGAGTCCTCGGGCGTCGGGCAGAACCTCCAGGACCACCCGGTGTCCGGCATCCTCAGCTACACCAAGGACACCACCGACGTGGCGGAGATGCTCGGCCTGGGCAACCTGGTGAAGTGGAAGGCGACCGGCAAGGGTCCGTTGAGCTCCAACGTGGCCGAGACGGGGGCGTTCTACCCGTCCCACGACGACCTCGAGCTGCCCGACATCCAGCTCCACGTCGCGCCGACCGGCTTCTACGACAACGGCATGCACGAGCCCGTACGCCGTGCGCTGACGACGGCCGTGACGCTCGTCAACGTCCAGAGCAAGGGCCACGTCCGGCTGCGCTCGGCAGACCCGACGTGGCATCCCGAGATCGATCCGGGCTACTTCGACGACCGGGCCGACCTGGAGGCGATGATCGGCGGGTTCCGCACGGCGCTGGAGATCCTGCGCCAGGGCCCGATCGCGAAGTACGTCGACGAGCCGTGGATCCCGGCGTCGGCCGATCCGACGGACGACGACATCATCGACGGGATCGGCCAGCTGGGTCAGACGCTCTACCACCCGGTCGCGACCTGCGCGATGGGCACGGTCGAGGGCAGCGTCGTCGACCCCGAGCTCAGGGTCCACGGCGTCGAGGGCCTCCGGGTCGCCGACGCCTCCGTCATGCCCCGCGTCCCCCGGGGGAACACCAACGCCCCCACCATCATGATCGGCGAGAAGTGCGCCGACCTCATCAAGGAGTCACGATGAGCACCACGCTCGAGCAGACCGCCACCGCCGGGGCGACCGAGACCTTCGACTCCCTCGACCCGGCCACCGGGGACGTCGTCGGGACGCACCCGGTCACGAGCCGGTCCGAGGTCGACGCGGCCGTCGCACGCGCCCGCGAGGCGGCCGGCTGGTGGGGCAACCTGTCGTTCGACGAGCGCGCCGAGCACCTGCTGACCTGGCGCAGCGTCATCACCCGCCGCATCGCGCAGCTGGCCGACCTGTCCCATCGCGAGACCGGCAAGCCGCACGGTGACGCCCAGCTCGAGATCGTCCTCGCGATCGACCACATCGCGTGGGCGGCGAAGCATGCCAAGAAGGTGCTCGGGCCGCACAAGGTCTCCTCGGGGCTGCTGATGGCCAACCAGGCGGCGACCGTGGAGTACCACCCGCTCGGCGTCGTCGGCGTGATCGGACCCTGGAACTACCCCGTCTTCACCCCCATGGGCTCCATCGCCTACGCACTGGCCGCCGGCAACACGGTGGTGTTCAAGCCGAGCGAGTACACCCCCGGTGTCGGCCAGTGGCTGGCCGACAGCCTCCGCGAGGTGGTGCACGGGCGTGACGTGCTGCAGGTCGTGACCGGCCTCGGCGAGACCGGCAACGCCCTGTGCACGGCGAAGGTCGACAAGCTGGCCTTCACCGGTTCGGGCCGGACCGGCAAGAAGGTGATGGCCGCCTGCGCCGAGAACCTCACCCCGGTCATCATCGAGGCCGGCGGGAAGGACTCGCTGATCGTGGACGAGGACGCCGACCTGTCGAAGGCGGCCGAGGCCGCGCTGTGGGGCGGGATGGCCAACGCCGGTCAGACGTGCATCGGCACCGAGCGCGTCTACGTCCACGACAAGGTCTTCGACGCCTTCATGACCGAGATCCTCGAGCAGGCCAAGGGCCTGCGCGCCGGGGCCGACGCCGGGGCGCAGATCGGGCCGATCACGATGCCGTCGCAGCTCGGGGTCATCAAGAGCCACATCGACGACGCGATCGCCAAGGGCGCGCGGGTGGCGCTCGGCGGGGCAGACGCGGTGGGTGAGCGTTTCGTCCAGCCGACCATCCTGACCCACGTGCCCGAGGACTCCACGGAGATCACCGAGGAGACCTTCGGCCCGACCCTCGCGATCAACCCGGTCTCGAGCATGGACGAGGCCGTTCGGCTGACCAACGCGACCGACTACGGACTCGCCGGCGCGGTCTTCTCCCGGGCCAACGGCATGTCGATCGCGCGCCGCATCCGCTCCGGCATGACGTCGGTCAACTCCGTGATCGCCTTCGCCGCGGTCCCGGGCCTGCCGTTCGGCGGGGTCGGGCAGTCGGGGTTCGGTCGCATCCACGGCCCGGACGGTCTCAAGGAGTTCACCTACGCCAAGGCGATCACCCGGCAGAAGTTCAAGCCCGTGATGAACCTGACCTCCTTCGCCCGCGACGCCGCGACCGACGGCAAGGTCGCCCAGCTCATCACCCTGCTGCACGGGAGCAAGCAGACCCTGAAGTAGCCGCGGCGGGCGGCGTAGGCGGTCGCTCTCCGGTCGAGCGGTGCGTGAGCCACAGTCGGGGCCGTCAAAATGTGGCTCACTCACCGCTAGTAGGCGCGTCGCGAGAGACACGCCGCGTCAGCAGTGTCTGGCCCCATCGGGCGGCCCTTGGATGCAGGTAGGTCACCGCAGGAGGCGTACGTCGCGGGGTGCATGCTCGCTGGGCAGGGTTGTCAGCTCCCTGACTGTCAGTCCGTGCACGGGCGACACGCCGCAAGGCGAGCGCGCGAGCTCAGGCGTGCTCGGTGAGCAGCCCGGTGTCGACGTCGTACATGAAGCCGCCGACGGTGGCGCGGTCGCCGATGAGGGGGTGCGACCGCACCTTGTGGACGTCCTGGCGCAGCTGCTCGAGCTGGTCGGTGACGACGCCGAAGGACTGCCAGCTGGCGTCGATGCCGGCGGACTCGCCGACCCGGACGCGGAGGTCCTGCTCGGAGGAGGACGCCATGGCGCACCGGGTGTGGGGCACCACCAGGATGCGCTGGACGTTGAGCAGGTGCACGCCGAGCACGAGCGCCTCGAGCGCCTGGGGCGTCACCCGGCCGCCGGGGTTGCGGAAGATCTTGGCGTCACCGTGCTGGAGGCCGAGCATCCGCAACGGGTCGATCCGGGAGTCCATGCAGGTCACCAGGGCGATGCCCGCATGGGCCTTGCCGTCGAAGCCGCCGAGGTCGAAGGTGGCCGCGAACTCGCGGTTGGCGTGCAACAGGTCGTCGAAGTCGCTCACGTCCCGCAGGTTAGCGCCCGTCAGGCGCCACCGGAGAACACGTCTCGCGCAGCCAGACGGGTGGGCCTCACCTGCCGGAAGAGCACCAGCGCCAGGACGGCAGCGATCACTGCGCAGCCGGCCGCGCCCCAGAACACGGCGTGCTCCTGGGCGATCCCGGCCACCCGGAGCAGGTCGGAGAACGCCTTGCACCTGCTCTTGCCGTCGCACACGTCCTGCACGGGAGGTACGGCGAGCTGCTCGGAGTAGTAGCGACGCAGGCCGATCGTGGTCAGGGCGGAGATGCCGATGAGCATGCCCACCATCCGCGCGACGACGACGAAGGCGGTCGCCACGCCGTGCACGTCGTCGTCGGTGAACGCCAGCAGCGCGGCGTTGACCGGGGCGAGCGCGAGCCCGAAGCCGAGGCCACCGGTGATCAGCGCCAGGTTGGCGATGGGCTCCTCGATCGTGGTGAGCCCCCAGCGGGTCATCAGCACGAACCCGGTGGCGGCCATCAGCATCCCGACCGCCGTGACGAGCCCGGGGGAGAGGAACCGGATCAGGTAGCCGCCGGCCACCGCGCCCACCGGCAGGGCCAGCAGGAAGCGCACCAGCACCAGCGCGGCCGGGAGCTGGTCGTCGGGATAGACGGTGGTGCGGGCGAAGAGGGGGATGTCGATGAGTGCGGCGATCAACGCGGAGCCGACGAAGAAGCTGACCAGCAGCGCGCCCCATGCCGGCGTACGTCGCAGGGCGCCGCGGGGCACCAGCGGGTTGGCGGCACGGCGTACGTGCCAGGTGAAGACCGCGGCGGCGAGCGCGGCACCGAGGAGGTACCACCGCCCGCGCGGGGAGAAGACCTCGATCTTGGGGTCGGCGGTCGCGAAGGCGAGGATGACGCCGCCGAGGGCGACCGCGAGCAGCAGCGCCCCGACCAGGTCGGCCTCGACCAGCACCCGCCCCCAGCCGCGCAGGTCGAGCAGCGGTCGCGGGGCGAACCAGCACCAGGCGACGAGCAGGACCAGCGCGGCGACCGTGATCGCGCCGATCGGGGTGAGCCAGCGTCCGTCGCCCGCGAACGGGATGAAGAGCTGGCCCCACGTGAGGTCGCGCATGAGCGTCGGGGGCCGCAGGAAGACGATGGCACCACCGGCGAAGGTGGCGAGGGCGAGGACGATGCCGACGACATCCGGACGGCGCCGCCCGCTCGACGTGGCCTCCCGCGGGGCGAGGCTGCGGATCGCGGCGGCGAGGACCAGACCCACGGCGAGGTTGATCGCGAAGATCGCCCGCCAGTCGGAGAGCGCCAGGACGGCGGCACCGAAGAGCGGCCCGAGCACCGAGCCGATCTCCTGGACGGCCGACACCACTCCGAGCGGGATACCGCGACGCTCGACCGGATAGAGGTCGGCGACCAGCGCGAGGGTGGCGGGCACGAGACCGCCGCCGCCGACCCCCTGGAGGAAGCGCCCGGCGACGATGCTGGGCATGTCGTAGGCAGCCGTGGTGATCAGCGAGCCCAGGGCGAACAGCACGAGCGCCATGACCAGGACCGGCACCCGCCCGCGCAGGTCGGCGATCCGGCCGATGAGCGGCAGCATCGCGACGTAGCCGAGCAGGAAGCCGCTCACGATGGGCGCGGCTCGCTGGAGCTGGTCGATCGGCACCCCGACGCCGGTCATCATGTCGGGGAGCGCGAGCACGACGACGTAGGTGTCGGCGGCAGCAAAGGCGACGGCGACCGCCGCCATCGCCAGGAGCAGCCGCGAGGTGCGCGAGACCTGCTCGGTCTCGCTCACGGCGCGGCGATCTCCAACTCGCTGCCGTAGTCGGCGAACTCGACGGTGTAGGTGATCGCGTCGGTGTGGGGGTAGAACACGCCCGTCATCGTCGCCTTGCGCAGCTCACCGTCGTCGTTGACCTGCCACTCGACGTCGAAGGAGTCGCCGGCCGAGGACGGGATGACCGCGTCCATCGCATCGCCGGGGACCGTGCCGGAGTAGGTGGTGAGGACCTCGGAGTTGTCCGCTCCGCCGCGCACGCTCTCGCCGGCGTCGGGAGACTCGGTGAGGGTGAGCAGCCCGGGGAAGCCGTCCGCCCCGATGAGCGAGGCCGGGTCGGGAGCGCCGTACTCCTTGGGGTTGACCTTCTGCCAGTCGCCGTTGGTGAACGGGAGCTGGGCGTAGACGGTGTCGTCGACGGCGATCACCGGGACGTCGACCGTCTGGCCGGCGAAGACCACCGTGATGGACCCGTCGAAGGCGGGGGCGTTGGTGATCGTGCCGGCCGCCTTGGCGATGCCGGACACGCCTTCGGGGAGGGCGCCGGTGGAGAGCGTGAGGTCGACGCCGCTCGTCTCGGCGAGCTTGGTCGAGGCCTCGGCCAGCACCTCCTCGGGCGACTTGCTGTCGGCGGCGGCCTCCTTGCCGTCGTCGCCGGAGCATGCGGCGAGCGTGGGCAGGGCGAGCAGGACCGTGGCGACCGCGGCGCCGAGGCGACGGTGCGGGCGGGCGACCGCGAGCAGGGAGGCAGACATGGCGTCAGCCTTCCACAGGGGCGGGCGCGGGATCGTCCGTTGCGGTGCCTTCGGTGACCTGTGTCGCCGGCTGGGCGGTGACCGGCGAGGCGACGGCCGCGATCGGCTGGGCCGCGGGAAGGCCGGACCCGTCCCGGCGGCCGTTGGCCTCGGGCAGGTCGACGGGTGCCCCGCTCGCGGCAGCGGCGCGGGCAGGTCCGGGGCCGGCCCAGGCCGCCACCAGGGTGTCCTCGCCCTTGAGGAAGCGGTGGCTGCGCACGCCGCCGGTGGCGCGACCCTTGCCGGGGTACTCGCTGAACGGGGTGACCTTCACCGCACCCGCCTCCGTGCCCGGCAGGGCGGTCGAGGAGCCCGAGGCGGTGACCACGACGGCGTCAGTGGTGTCGAAGGCACCGAAGAACGCGACGTGCTGGCCCGCGCCGAGCTTGATGCCGGCCATGCCGCCACCGGAGCGGCCCTGCGGACGTACGCCGCTGGCGGGGAAGTGGAGCAGCTGGGCGTCGCTGGAGATGAAGCAGAGCTCCTCCTCGCCGGTGACCAGCTCGACGGCGCCGACGACCTCGTCGCCGTCCTTGAGGCCGATGACCTCCCACTCGTCGCGGCCGAGCACCTCCGGGTTGACCCGCTTGACGACGCCCTCGCGGGTGCCGAGCGCGAGGCCCGGCCCCTCGCTCGTCAGGGACGTCAGGGCGAGGGCGCGCTCGCCGTTGTCGAGCGCGACCATCTCGCTCAGGGGCAGGGTGCCCTGGAGGTTGGGGTCGTTGGCCGTCGACGGCAGCTCGGCGCCGATGTCGATCACCGAGAGCCGGACCAGCCGGCCGCGGTTGGTGAGGAGGCCGATCTCGCCGCGCTTCGTCGTACGCACGGCGGAGACGGTCACGTCGTGGTTGGCCCGGTCGCCGCCGACGCCCAGCGGCTCGGCGTCCTTGGTCCGGGCCAGCAGGCCCGTCGAGGAGAGCAGGACGAAGCACGGGTCGTCGGCCACCTCGACGGAGGCGGCAGCGGTGACGGCCACGGGTGCGCCGAGCAGGACGGTGCGCCGCGGGGTGCCGTGCTCCTTGGCGACGTCGGTGAGCTCGTCGGAGACGACCTTCCGGAGCAGCTTCTCGTCGGCCAGGATCGCGTCGAGGTGCTCGATCGTGCGCTCGAGCTCGCCCTTCTCCTTGTCCAGCTCCAGCTTGGAGAACTTGGTGAGTCGGCGCAGCGGCATGTCGAGGATGTAGTCGGCCTGCGCCTCGGACAGCTCGAAGACCGAGATCAGGCGCTCCTTGGCGGCCGCGGCGTTGTCGGAGGACCGGATGACCTGGATGACCTCGTCGATGTCGAGGATCGCGATGAGCAGGCCGTCGACGAGGTGCAGCCGGTCGGCGGCCTTCTTGCGGCGGTGGGTCGAGCGACGGCGTACGACCTCGAAGCGGTGGCCGATGAAGACCTCGAGCATCTCGGTGAGGCCGAGCGTGCGCGGCTGGCCGTCCACCAGGGCGACGGCGTTGATGCCGAAGGAGTCCTCGAGCGCGGTCTGGCGGTAGAGCTGCTCGAGGATCGCCTCGGGCACGAAGCCGTTCTTGACCTCGATGACCAGCCGCAGGCCGTGCTCGCGGTCGCTGAGGTCCTTGATGTCGGCGATGCCCTGGAGCTTCTTGGCGAGCACCAGCTTCTTGATCTGGTCCATCACCCGCTCGGTGCCGACGCCGTAGGGGAGCTCGGTGACGACGATGCCCTTGCGGCGCGCGGTCACCGACTCGATCCGCGCCGTGGCCCGCATCTTGAACGTGCCGCGTCCGGTCTCGTAGGCGTCGCGGATGCCGTCGAGGCCGACGATCTTGCCGCCGGTCGGGAGGTCGGGCCCCGGGATGAACCGCATCAGGTCGTCGAGCGAGGCCTTGGGGTGGGTGATCAGGTGCTTGAGCGCCTGGACCACCTCGACCAGGTTGTGCGGCGCGATGTTGGTCGCCATGCCGACCGCGATGCCGGCCGATCCGTTGACCAGCAGGTGGGGGATGGCGGCGGGGAGGACCACCGGCTCCGTCTCGCGGGAGTCGTAGTTGGGCTTGAAGTCGACGGTGTCCTCGTCGATCGAGGCCGTCATCGCCACCGCGGCCGGCGCCATCCGGCACTCGGTGTAGCGCATGGCGGCGGGGGAGTCGTCGGGCGAGCCGAAGTTGCCGTGGCCGTCGACGGTCGGCAGCCGCATCGACCACGGCTGCGCCATCCGGACCAGGGCGTCGTAGATCGCACCGTCACCGTGCGGGTGCAACCGACCCATCACCTCGCCGACCACGCGGGCGCTCTTGACGTGCCCCCGGTCGGGGCGCAGCGACATCTCGTCCATCGTGTAGAGGATCCGTCGCTGCACGGGCTTGAGGCCGTCGCGCGCGTCGGGCAGCGCCCGGGAGTAGATGACCGAGTAGGCGTACTCCAGGAACGACGTCTGCATCTCGTCGCGGATGTCGGTGTCGAGGATGTGCTCCTCGAAGTCGTCCGGCAGGGGCTGCTTCGTCGTACGTCGTGCCATGGCGCCATTCTCCCCGGTGCCCCCGCCTGTCCCCACGGGGGCACGCCGGGGCGGGCACGCCCATTCGCGGGATCTGCGCCCGGTCCGCTGGTCGAGTAGCCGGCGAGCGGCCGTCCTTCGGTGGTCGAGTGGCCCGCGAGCGCGCGTCCCTTCGGTGGTCGAGTAGCCGGCGAGCGCCAGCGAGTGGGCGTATCGAGACCCTCGGATCGGTGGGTCTCGATACGCGGGGCTCGTTCCTCGCTCCGCTACTCGACCAGCGAATGGGTGCCGGTGGTCGAGTAGCCGGCGAGCGCCAGCGAGTGGGCGTATCGAGACCCTCGGATGGTGGGTCTCGATACGCGGGGCTCGTTCCTCGCTCCGCTACTCGACCAGCGGATGGGGCTCGGTGGTCGAGTAGCCGGCGAGCGCCAGCGAGTGGGCGTATCGAGACCCTCGGATGGTGGGTCTCGATACGCGGCGCTCGTTCCTCGCTCCGCTACTCGACCAGCGAATGGGGCCGGTGGTCGTGCCGGCGAGCGCCAGCGAGTGGGCGTATCGAGACCCTCGGCGGGTGGGGTCTAGATACGCGGGGCGCTGCGTTCTCGCTCGCTCCGACTCGGCGAGATGAGGGTCGGTGGTCGAGAGCCGGCGAGCGCCAGCGAGTGGGCTATCGAGACCCTCAGTCTGTCCGGAGCGCGTCGCCGCGAGAAGTCCTTCCTGGCGAGGGCGGGGAGGCCCTCGTAGTCGCCCTGGATCAGGGCCAGGCGCTTCGCGCGGCCCCACTTCTGGACCTGCTTCTCGCGCGCAAACGCGCTACCGACGTGCTCGTGCTCCTCGTGCCAGACGACCTCGACGGGCAGGCGGGTCTGGGTGTAGGTGGCGCCCATGCCGATCTGGTGCTGGTGCAGGCGGGCGAGGAGATCGCGCGTGCTGCCGACGTACAGCGAGCCGTCGGCGCACTTCAACATGTAGACGTAGGCAGGCACTCGTCCAGCGTGGGTGCGGACAAGCGACTCCGACAGACGTTGGCGGACATCTGTGGAGTGAGGGGTCTCGATACGCCCGCTCGTTCCTCGCGGGCTACTCGACCAGCGAGGCGATGGGTCTCGATACGCCCGCTCGTTCCTCGCGGGCTCGTACGCGCTCGTCCTCGCGGGCTACTCGACCAGGGCTGGTCTCGATACGCCGCTCGTTCCTCGCGGGCTACTCGACCAGCGGGGGTGTTCCTCGCGGGCCACTCGCCCTTTCCTCTCGGGCTGCGGATAGATTGCTGCCGTGACCGACGTGGACGCCGAAGCCGAGGAGCTGCCCACGATCCCGCCTGCGCCGCGCCACTGGGAGGCGGACGTCCTGCTGAGGGACGGGCGGACGGCTCACATCCGGCCGATGCAGCCCGAGGACCGCGACCTGCTCGTCGACTTCTACAGCCGGGTCTCCGACGAGTCGAAGTACTACCGGTTCTTCTCCCCGATGCCCGAGCTGTCCGAGCGTGACCTCGACCGGTTCACCCGCGTCGACCACCGCGACCGGGTCGCGATGATCCTGCTGGTCGGCGGCCACATGATCGCGGTCGGGCGCTACGACACGGTCCGGCCCGGTTACGCCGAGGTGGCCTTCCTGGTGGAGGACAAGCACCAGGGCCGGGGGATCGGGCAGCTCCTGCTCGAGCACCTCGCCCAGGCCGGCCGCGAGCGTGGGGTCGAGGAGTTCGTCGCCGAGATCCTCCCGGACAACCAGGCGATGATCCACACGTTCAAGGACGCCGGCTACCAGGTGAAGAGCGCCTTCGAGGACGGCGTGATGGAGCTGGTGTTCCGGATCGATCCGACCGACACCGCGATCGGCGTGATGGAGCAGCGCGAGCACCGCGCCGAGTACGCCTCGATCGAGCGGTTCTTCTCGCCGAAGTCGGTCGCGATCATCGGTGCCAGCCGCCGCCAGGACACGATCGGTCGCGCGCTCGTGCGCCACCTCGTGCTCGGCAACTTCTCCGGCCGCATCCACGTCGTCAACCCGAGCGCCGACTCCGTCGCGGGCATGCCGGCGTGGAAGACGGTGGGGGAGATCCCCGGCGAGGTCGACGTCGCCATCGTCGCCGTCCCCGCCGAGTCGGTGCAGGACGTCGTGCTCGACTGCGCCGCCAAGGGCGTGCACGGGCTCGTCGTGATCTCGTCGGGCTTCGCCGAGACCGGCGAGGAGGGCCGGATGCGCCAGCGGCGCCTGGTCGGCCTGTCGCGCTCCTACGGCCTGCGCCTGATCGGCCCCAACGCGCTCGGCATCATCAACACCGACCCCGACGTCTCGCTCAACGCCTCCCTCTCCTCGGTGATGCCGCCCCGCGGCCGCGCCGGCTTCTTCTGCCAGTCCGGCGCCCTGGGCACGGCGATCCTGGAGAAGGTGCAGAACCGCGGCCTCGGCCTCACCACGTTCGTCAGCGCCGGCAACCGTGCCGACGTCTCGGGCAACGACCTCCTCCAGTACTGGGAGGAGGACGACGCCACCGAGGTCGTGCTGCTCTACCTCGAGTCGATCGGCAACCCGCGCAAGTTCTCCCGCATCGCCCGACGGGTCAGCCGGCGCAAGCCGATCGTCGCGGTGCGGTCCGGCCGCAGCTCCCAGGGCGTGCCGATGGGCCACGCGGTCCGCAAGATCGGCGCGCCCGGCGAGGCCGTCGACGCGATGTTCCGGCAGGCCGGGATCATCCAGGTCGAGTCGCTGGAGGAGATGTTCGACGTCGCCCAGCTGCTGGCCCACCAGCCGCTGCCGCGTGGTCGTCGGGTCGCCATCGTCGGCAACTCCGACGCGCTCGGCCTGCTGGCCGCCGACGCCGCCAACTCGGTCGGCCTGGTGGTCAACCGCCAGGAGGCGCTGGGTGCCGACGCGACCGCCGAGGACTTCGAGGACGCGCTCGACGCCGCGATCGACGACCCCGAGGTCGATGCCGTCGCGGCGATCTTCATCCCGCCGCTCAACGTCGCCGGCGCCCGCGAGGACGTCGCCAACGTGCTGGCCGCGGTCGGTGAGCAGTCCGACAAGCCGATCGTGTCGACCTTCCTCGGCACCGAGGGTGTCCCCGAGCTGCTGCGGGTGCCCGACGTCGCCGGTTCGAGCGCCGGGCGCGGATCCGTGCCGTCGTACCCCGCCGTCGAGGCAGCCGTCCGGGCCCTGGCCCACGTCGTGGAGTACGCCGTCTGGCTCCGGGTGCCGCAGGCGACGGCCGTGGAGGTCGGCTCCAACGACCGCGACGACGCCCGACACCTGGTCAACGAGCTGCTGATGAACCACCCCGAGGGTCGCGACCTCGACTTCGTCGAGCAGCACCGCCTGTTGAGCGCCTACGACATCGACCTGTGGGACACCTACGCCGTCGAGACGCTCGACGAGGCGATGACCGCGGGGGAGGCGCTCGGCTGGGACGTGGTGCTCAAGGCGACCGCCGACCACCTGCGCGACCGGCCCGACCTCGCCCACGTGTGGCGCAACATCGAGAACGCCGACGAGATGAAGGTCGCCTGGCGCTCGCTCAACGAGCTCATCACCGAGCCGGAGCGGGCCGGCTTCGTCGTCCAGCGCAACGCGCCGCCCGGCGTGCCGATCCAGATCAACACCATGGAGGACCCGCTCTTCGGGCCGGTCCTCTCGTTCGGGGTCAGCGGCCCCCTCACCGAGCTCCTCGGGGACCGGTCGTTCCGGATCCCGCCGCTCGCCGACCACGACGCCCAGGACATGGTGCGCGAGATCAAGGCCTCGCCCCTCCTCTTCGGCTACCGCGGCAGCGAGATCGTCGACGTGGCCGAGATCGAGCGGCTGGTGCGCCAGGTCGCCCAGCTCCAGCACGACCTCCCGCAGGTGCGCGCCCTCCAGCTGCCGCTCGTGCTCGCGGGCGGCGACGGGGCGACCGTGCTCGGTGCGACCATCCGGGTCGAGCCGGTGAAGGACCCCCGCTCGGACTGGTTCGTGCGCCGGCTCAGCACCATGCCCGGGGACACGCTGCCCGACTGAGGACCTGGCCGGGCCCGACCGAGTCCCGATTGATCCACCGCTGGATCGACACGGCCGCGGCTCCGCGTGACAGACTTGCGAGCATGCCCCGCTCCACCCGTGACGCGGACGTCTCCCACGACCTCCGCAAGGCGATCCACCGCACCGGCTACTACCCCGAGGTCGTCGCTGACGGAGTCTTCTCCGCAGCCGGCGGCGAAGAGGTCCTCGCCTACTTCGTCCACCACGAGACGACGTTCGACCACGAGGAAGTACGCCGTCACCTGACGGCGCTGCTGCTGACCCCGAGCCGGCTGGTGATCGCGCACACCGACGAGCACCCCGGTGACGAGATGCTCCCCGAGCCCTACACCTCGACCACCACCGAAGCCGTGACGCTGACCTCCATCCGCACTGTCGTGGTCACCCGGATGGTCGCCAACCCCACGGCCGGGGTCGCCCCGCCGGCCGAGGCCGTGCTGACGATCGGCTGGGGTGGCGTGGGCCGTCTCGACCTCGAGCCCGCGGTCTGCTCCGACCCCAGCTGCGACGCCGACCACGGCTACACCGGCACCCTCGCCGGCGACGACTACACCCTGCGCGTCTCCGCCGCCGCCGAAGGGGCGGACGCGGTGGCCAGCCTGTTGGCCTTCTCCGACACGCTCTCGGCGAGCACTCGCGGGTGACGACCGCTCCTGTCGGACCGGCCTTCACCGCGCCGGCCTACGGCGACCGCTCGCTCGCGGACGTCGTCCCCTCGGTGGGCCGCGCCCTCGGCGTCGAGCTGGACGGCCACCCCGCCGGGCTGGAGCTGCCGGCCGCGCCGTCGTACGTCGTGTTCCTGGTCGACGGGATGGGGGCCGAGCTGCTGGCTCGCTACGGCCACTCCGCGCCCTACCTCTCCTCGCTCCTGGAGGACGGGACGACCGGTACGGCCGGGGTGCCCTCCACGACCGCCACGTCGCTGACCTCGCTCGGCACCGGTCTGGTGCCCGGCGCGCACGGGCTGGTCGGCTTCACCGCCCGGATCCCCGGCACCGACCGGCTGCTCAACCACCTCTCGTGGGACAGGGGCGTCGACCCGGTCGAGTGGCAGCCGCACCCGACGGCGCTCGGCCGGCTGGCGCAGGCGGGCGTCCACGTGACCTCGGTCAACAAGCGTGACTTCGACGGCTCCGGCCTCACCGTCGCCTCCCAGCGCGGAGCGACCTACGTCGGCGCGGACCGGGTCGGCGAGCGCATCGCCGCGACCGTGAGCTCGTCGGCGCACGAGCCGTCGCTGACCTACGTCTACGACTCCGACCTCGACTGGACCGGACACAAGTTCGGCGTGGCCTCGACCCCGTGGCTCCAGCAGCTCGCGATGGTCGACGCGGAGGCCGAGCAGCTGCGCGAGGCGCTGCCGTCCTCGACCCGGCTGCTGGTCGTCGCGGACCACGGCATGGTCGACAGCCCCCGTGAGGCCCGCATCGACGTGGACGAGGTCGACGGCATGCGCGACGGCGTCGCGCTGCTGGGCGGCGAGGCCCGCTTCCGCCACCTCTACTGCTCGGCCGGGTCGGTCGACGACGTGGTCGCCACCTGGCGCGAGGTGCTGGGGGACCGGGCGACGGTGCTGACCCGGGAGGACGCGATCGGTCGCGGCTGGTTCGGCGCGGTCCAGTCCGGCGTGCTGCCGCGCCTGGGCGACGTGATGGTCGCGTGCCACGACGACGCTGCGGTCATGTCCTCGCGCGACTTCGCCTACGAGGACACGCTGGTCGGCCTGCACGGCTCGCTCACCTCGACCGAGATGCTGATCCCGATCCTCGTCGGCTGACGCGGGCCCCTTGCCAATGAGTCTCCAGGAGACTCAAGGCCGAATCCCGGGCGTGTCGCGGCCGACGCTTGGGTTTGAGTCTCCAGGAGACTCAAACCAAGCGCGGCCTGTCAGACAGGACGAAGCCGGCGGTCGTCGAGGGTGCCGGGCGGGACGGCCGGCGCGTGCTGTGGTTCGTCCTGTCCGACGGGCCGACCGGAGGAGTACGACGTCAGCCGAAGGGCAGGGGCTCGGGGGCCAGGCTGACGGCCTTGGCGCGCGCGGCGGTGAGGCGTCGGCGGTGGTGCTGGCGGCAGAGCACCTCGTAGGCCACGTCCGCGGGCGGCTCGTCGGCCTGCTCGACGTCACCGACGACGATGACCTCGCCCTCGACGACCATGGCGCCGTTCTCGGTGCGCGCGTTGTGGGTGGCCCGCTTGCCGCACCAGCACAGCGCCTCGACCTGCAGGACGTTCATCCGGTCGGCCAGCTCGATGAGCCGGGCGCTGCCGGGGAAGAGCTGGGTGCGGAAGTCGGTGAGGATGCCGAAGGCGAACACGTCGATCTGGAGCTCGTCGACCACCTTGGCGAGCTGGTCGATCTGCTCGGCGGCATAGAACTGGGCCTCGTCGCAGATGAGGTAGTCGATGCGGCCGCCGCGGGTCAGCGAGTCGACGACGTACTTCCAGAAGTCGAAGCCCGAGTCGACCTCGAGGGCGTCGTGGGTGAGCCCGAGCCGGCTCGAGAGCACGGCCTGGCCGGACCGGTCGTGGGTGGTGAAGATCCGCCCGACGCGGCCGCGGGCGGCGTGGTTGTGGTTGGTCTGGAGCGCCAGCGTCGACTTGCCGGAGTCCATCGTGCCCGTGAAGAAGTGCAGTTCAGCCATGTCCCGGGGATCTTGTCACAGCGACCGTCCGGGGAGGCGACTACCGTGCCGGACATGGACGAGGACTTTGCCCGGATCGACGCGATCGCCGGGGAGATCGCCGACGAGCGGCGCCGCCAGGTCACCCGGTGGGGCAGGCAGGACCATCCGTCGGTCGGGCCCGCCGGGACCGAGCCGTTCGCCCCCGTCGTCGCCCGCTGGAAGGCGGTCAACGACGCGCGGATGGCGTCCGGGGCGCACTCGTGGGACGCGATCCTGCTCGAGGAGGTCTTCGAGGCGCTGGCGGAGCCCGATCCCGTACGTCGTCGCACCGAGCTGATCCAGGTGGCGGCCGTGGCTGCCGCGGAGATCGAGTCCATCGACCGTGCCGCGGACGCCTGAGGCTCAGGCGCCGTCGTTCGACTGGCGATTGAGCTCGACGTAGGCGATCCAGAGCACGAAGCAACCAACCCGGACGTCGAGGGTCTCGGCCAGCGTCATCCGGGGACGGCTCGTGAAGATCCCGGAGCGGGTGACCTCGCCGATCTGGGCGCCACCGCGCCCGACCCTCAGCGAGAGCTGAGGAAGCCGGCCTGGGTGAGCTCGAGCTGCCCGGTGTCGAAGGTCCACCTCCTGCTGAAGAGCCCTGTTCTGCGCGCCGAGTAGTGGGCGGTGCCGTCGAGCTCGCGAGGAGCGTTCCGCTGCCCCACCCTGCCGAGCGGTAGCTCCAGAGCTCCGGACCGATCTGCACCTCGGCCCGCTCGCGGAACCACGACCGGGCAGTGTGCGCCACCTCCTGCCGTCCACGAGGATGACATCGCCCTTGCCCCAGTCGAGCTCCACCCACCCTGCCAGCCGCGCGCCGTGGAACAGTGTCGCCATGAGTGACGGACCGCTGATCAGTCCCGACGACCTGGCAGACGACCTCGACCGGTTCACCGTGCTCGACGTGCGCTACCTGATGGGCGGCCCGCCCGGACGCGAGCAGCACGCCGCCGGCCACGTGCCCGGCGCGGCCTACGTCGACCTGGACGAGGACCTGGCTGCAGCTCCGGGCGCGGGTGGTCGCCACCCGCTCCCCGACGAGGCGCGCTTCGAGGCCGCGATGCGTCGCGCAGGGGTGCGGAACGACCGCCCCGTGGTGGTGTACGACGACTGGCAGGGGCGCGCGGCGGCCCGGGCGTGGTGGCTGCTGCGCCACCACGGCCACCCCGACGTACGCGTCCTCGACGGCGGCTGGAGCGCGTGGCTGGAGGACGGGCATCCCTCGGAGGTGGGGGAGACGAGCCCGGAGCCGGGCGACTTCACGGTGTCGAGCGAGAAGGGCAAGGCCGTGGTCGAGGCCGACGGCGTCCTGGCTGTCGACGTGCTGATCGACGCGCGGGCAGCCGAGCGCTTCGCGGGGGAGGTCGAGCCGGTCGACCCGGTGGCCGGGCACATCCCCGGCGCCGTCAACGTGCCGACGACGGACAACCTCGACGAGCGCGGCCGCTTCCTCGCGCCCGACCGGCTGCGGGCGGCGTACGCCCGGGTGGGTGCCGACACGTCCGGCTCGGTGGCCGCCTACTGCGGCTCCGGGGTCACGGCTGCCCACGACCTGCTCGCCATGGAGGTGGCCGGGATCGACGCCGCCCTCTACCCGGGGAGCTGGAGCGGCTGGATCACCGATCCCTCGCGTCCGGTCGAGCAGGGCCGCTGATCAGTCGGCCCAGACGTCGTCGCCGACGCTGACCCGGCCGGCCGACTCCGGCACCAGGTGGGCGGCGAACATCGTCTTGCCCCCGATCAGGCGGTGCCGGGCCAGGGAACGGATCGGCTCCTTGGCCGTGGTCAGCGTCTTCAGGTTGATCGTGGTCATCACGCAGCGGCTCGTCGGCTTGGCGACCCGGAAACGGACACCGCCGACGTGGAGCGTGGTCCAGTGGTCCTCGGCGAACGGCTCGCGGCCGTCGATGACGAGGTTGGCGCGGAACCGCTCGATCGCCAGCGGCTCGGGCGGCTCCTCCCCGAGCTCCAGCGCGCGCTCGACGATCCAGTCGTTGAGCTGTCGCAGCGACGCCAGTGAAGCGACGGTGACCGGGAACGAGTCGGCGAAGGCCGTGTGGTCGGCCTCCTCGGAGAAGCCGGGCTGGAGCCGGCGCCTGGTCGGGTCGTGGCACCACACCAGTCGGAGGTCGTCGCGCCCGAGCACCTCGGCGATCCACGCGTCCGCAGCCGGAGCGGGCACGGCGTGCAGGTCGAGGGAGTGGAGACGTACGGCGACGGGCTCGCCGTCGGGCACCTCGAGGTCGAGGTCGGTCAGGCCGGGCGCCCGCAGCCGCAGGGCCGTCGACACGCTCGGATCGGTCGTCGGGGTGTCCGCGACGATGCGGAAGGTCCCGTGCACCTCACGGGCCGAGACGAGGTGTCCGTCGCGGTCGACGAGCATCCACGAGCGGTCGTCCTCGAGCCCGCGGGCCAGCACGCTCGCCGAGTCGAGCGAGCGGATGGCGCCGGACTTGAGGGGATGGACGTTGAGCTGGACCAGGCGCACGGGAAGCCGCTCAGTCGTTCTTCATGGTCTCGACCCGCACCGCACGCCCTCGCAGGCTCGGTCGCGCCGCTCGCTCGACCTCCTCGCGTGAGCCCGGCTTCGCTGCGCTCATCCGCGCTCGCTCGGACCGCCGAACATGATCTCGTCCCAGCTCGGCACGGACGCCCGGCCGCGCTTCTTGGCGGGACGTGAGCGCGGCTCGACGGGAGCCTCGGCGGCCGGCTCCTCGGCGCTCGGACCAGCGGCGACATCGTCATCGTCGCGGGAAGTCGGCCGGGTCGTCGAGGTAGGCCTCGACGGGCTGCTCGGATCCCAGGGTGACCTCGCCCAGCTCCATCGTGGTCTCGCCTGCGGAGTCCTCGTCGGCGACCATGTCGATGGCGTCGTCACCGAGGGGGGCGTCGTCGTCCACCGAGCTCAGGCGTCGCTGGCGGGCGACGGCGAGGTCGTCGGAGGCGGGCTCGACCGGGGCCGCGGAGGCGGCGTCGCCGACGAGCCAGCGGGCGTCGTCGTCGTCCACCGTCGCGAAGTTGCCGCGCGGGTCGAAGGAGAAGGTCGCGATGCCGGAGCGGCCCGACACGTCGAACAGGCCGGTCAGGGTCCAGCGGCCGTCCTCGCGTCGCCAGGCGTCCCACTCGACGAGGCCCGGGTCGACGTTGTGCGAGCGCAGGTGGGCCGCGACGGCCTCGCCCAGGGTGCGGGCGCCGGACTCGGAGGCACGACGGCGTACGGACGAGAGCTGGGCGCGCTGGGCGATGTGGGCCCGCTCGGCCATCACCGGTGCGGCGAACGGCATGATCTTGTCGACGGACGTGCCGGCGGCGTGGGCGACCGACTCGGGAGTCTCGCCGGCGCGGATACGCATCTGGATGTCGCGGGGGCGGAGGGTTGATTCCATCGGGATCTCCAACTGGCCGTTGCTTTCAGGTGCGCCCGGGAAGGCGCGGCGGAGCTTCGCATCGATCACCAGGGAGTGCTCCTGGCCCGACTCGTCCACCATCAGCAGGCGCCTGCCGTCCCCGCTGCGTCCGGTGAACGTCAGCTTGGCCATGGACAGCGGGCTCCTGCCTGGAATGGTGGTCGATGCACGCGTGCATCCGTTCGCTCGAGCCTACGTCAGCGGGGTGCCCCGGGACCGTTACGGCTGCGGCGCGCCGGGCACCGTCCGGGGCGTGGGAGACGCGCCCACCTGCACCGTCAGTGGCCACCTGGGCCTAGCCTTCGAGGGTGCCTGACACCGAGTTCGCCACGACCCTCGTCGTGCTCGACCTGACCGGCATCTTCGTGTTCGCCGTGACCGGCGCGTTGGTGGCGGTGCGCAAGAACCTCGACCTCTTCGCCGCCACCGTCCTGGCCGGTGTCACCGGGCTGGGTGGCGGCTTCGTCCGCGACGTCCTGATCGGTGCGACGCCACCGGCCGCGCTCGCCGACTGGCGCTACCTGCTCGTGCCGGCGGCCGCCGGGCTGCTCACCTTCTTCTTCCACCCCGCCATCGGTCGGCTCGAGCGGGTGGTGACCCTCTTCGACGCCTTCGGGCTCGCGCTGTTCTGCGTGACCGGCGCGCTCAAGGCGGTCGACTACGGACTCGGGCCGCTGCCGGCGGCCCTCCTGGGCATGGTCACCGGCATCGGGGGAGGGATCATCCGCGACCTCCTCGCGGGGCGGGTCCCGGTGATCTTCGAGGGTGCGCTCTACGCCACCCCGGCCCTCGCGGGCGCCGCGGTCGCGGTGCTCCTCGACCGCGCCGGCGTACCGCTCGGCCTCGTCGCCGCGGCCGGGTTCGGCACGTGCCTCGGCTGGCGGCTGCTCGCCCTCGTCCGCGGCTGGCAGGCACCACTGCCGCAGGGGCCGGCGAACGTCTGACGGTCGGGCCGCGCTTCCCGAGAGCGCGACCCGACCGGCACCCGCCTGCGGGTCAGCAGGCTCCCTGGTCGCGCCAGACGTACCAGTCCTGGACCCGCGGCGTCTCGCCCTGCGTCCACCACTGGGCCTGCCAGCGGTGCCCGGCGTAGGACACCGAGCTGCCGCCGGTGTAGACCGCGGTGGCCGACCAGGCAGGTACGCCGGCACAACCGGCAGGCGGGCTGGTCGGCGGCGTGGTCGGCGGGGTGGTCGGCGGGGTGGTGGGCGGGGTGGTGGGCGGGGTCGTGACGCCGCCGCCCCCGGGGAGCGAGGACAGGTGCCCGCCCACGGTGGTGGCGAAGGCGTAGCCGTTGGTGCGGTCCCAGTTGATCGACCACGTCATCGCGCCGCGGATCGTGGGGTACGTCGCCGCGGGCCGGTAGCTGCCACAGCGCTGCCCGGTGGCCAGGCAGTCGAGTGCCTGGTTGACGACGTCGGGCGCGACGTAGCCGCTGCCGGCGGCCTGGGGGATCGCGGGCAGGCCGAGCCCCACCTGGTCGGCACGGAGGTGGCCGTCGAGCAGGATGTCGGCGAGGGCCGTCTGGAAGTCGACGGTCCCGGCGCTGTAGACCTTCCCGTCGCGTCCGATCATGCTGCCGGAGTTGTAGTACTGCGTGTTGACGACGGTGATCAGGTCCTTCACCTGGTCGATCAGCGCGAGGTAGGAGCCGCCGGGCTGCACGTAGATCGTCTCCGGCGCCATGGTGAGGACGTAGCCGGGCTGCTGGGCGTCGATCGCGCGCAGGGCCTCGGTCATGTGCTGGAGGTTGGGCGCGTTCTCGAGGTCGATGTCGACGCCGTCGAAGCCGAACTCGTCCATCAGCGCGAGGGTGCTCTCCGCGAAGGCAGCGCCCGCCGCGGTGTCGTCGAGGTGCACGGTGCCGTTCTGCCCGCCGACCGAGATGACCACCTTCCGTCCCTCGGCCTGGAGGGCGGCGATGTCAGCCTTGAACGCCGCCTCGTCGTAGCCTCCGAGCGCGGAGGTGACGGCGGGATCGAGGGTGAAGTCGATCGCTCCCGGGCGTGAGGGCACGGCATCGGCGAACGCCACCGCGACGATGCCGTAGTCGTCGGGGACGTCGCGCAGGCGCAGCACCCCCGAGCCGTTGTCGAAGTTGTGCCAGTAGCCGGTGAGGACGTGCGCCGGCAGGTCGGCCGCGACGGCTGCGGGTGCAGCCTGGGTGCCGGCAGCCTGGGACGGACCGCCGATCGCGGTGAGGACGCCCGCAGCCACGGCGAGCGTGGCCGCCGCGGCGGTGACCGCCGCGCGCAGGGGGCGGATGGGTGCGTGATGGCTCATGAGGGCTCCTGTGGGTGCATCCGAGACGGAGTTAGTTCATTGAGGTAACAAAACAATCACCTCGACCGTACTGCGGATCCGCCGCCACGTGAAGGCCCCCGTCGCTACTCGCCCAGCACCCGCCGGAGGTAGGCGTTGGCGAAGAGGCGGTCCGGGTCGAGCCGGTCGCGCATCGCGAGGAAGTCGTCGAAGCGGTCGTACGCCGGTGCCAGGTCCGCGGCAGATCGCGTGTGGACCTTGCCCCAGTGCGGACGTCCTCCGGCCTCGCGGAGGATCGGCTCGAGGCCGCCGAAGTAGGCCGTGTGGTCGGTGTCCATCGGCACGTGGAAGGCGAGGTAGAAGCTGTCGCGGCCGTGCGCGGTGGACATCGGGACGTCGTCGGCGGGTGCCGTGCGGATCTCGACCGGGAACGCGATCCGCCAGTCGCTCGCGTCGATCACCCGGCGGCACTCGCGCAGCACGTCGAGGCCGACCTCACGCGGGACGGCGTACTCCATCTCGCGGAAGCGGACCCGTCGTGGCGTGACGAAGACCCGGTGCGCGAGGTCGCTGTAGCGACGCTCCGAGAGCGCCCGGCCCGCCATCCGGTTGATCCGGGGGACCAGGCTCGGTGCCCGCGACCCCACCCGGCAGAGCCCGCCGAAGACGGTGTTGGAGATGAGCTCGTCCTCCCACCACGCGGCGGCGCGCGACGGCGGCTCCTGCTCGCCGGGGGCGAGGTCGGTGCGGACGTTCTGCTTCACCATCAGCCGGTCGGTGTGGGGGAACCAGTACATGTCGACGTGGTGCGCCGCGGCGACCATCTCGTCGTAGGACGCGAGCGCGCGGTCCCACGTCATCGGCTGCTCGTGCGCCTCGATGACGAAGAGCGGCTCGACGTGGAAGGTGACGCTGGTGAGGATCCCGAGCGCGCCCAGCCCGACCCGGGCCACCTCGAACACGTCGGGGTTCTCCCGTGCGGACGCGCGGAGCACCTCGCCGGTGCCGGTCACCAGCTCCAGTCCGGCCAGCTGGGCCGCGAGCCCGGCCGCCGTGCCACCCGTGCCGTGCGTGCCGGTGGACGTGGCGCCCGCGAGCGTCTGGTCGGCGATGTCGCCCATGTTGTGCAGCGACAGTCCGAGCCGCTCGAGCGCGAGGTTGAGGTCCTTCAGGGGTGTGCCGGCCCGCGCGGTCACCGTCATCGCCGCCCGGTCCACCTCGAGGATCCCGGTGAGGGCCTCGGGCCGCAGCAGGGTGTGCTCGGGCGCCGCGATCCCGGTGAAGCTGTGCCCGGTGCCGGTCATCTTCACGGTCCGGCCGGCCTCGCGCGTGCGGCGTACGACGTCGACGACCGCGTCCACCGAGGCCGGGGTCTCGACGTGCCGCGGGGTGGCCTCCTCGAGGCCGGACCAGTTGCGCCAGACGGTGCCACCTGGATGCGGCTGGACGGAGGAGGTCATGCCCGCAGGCTAGGGGACGGTCGGGCGGTCTGGGCGGCGATCGCACCGAGGATGCCGCCGACCAGCGCGACGACGTAGGCCGCGGACGCGCCGCTGTGGTCGACCACGAAGCCGGCGATGCTCGCGCCGGGCGCGACCCCCGCGACGATCCCCGTGTGCAGGATGGCCATCCCCTCGGTGAGCCGGACCGACGGGACGCCCTGCTCGACCATCGTCATCGCGCCGATCATCGTGGGGGCGATGGACAGTCCCCCCACCAGGAGCACGACCGCCATCAGCGGGATCGAGGAGATGAACATCAGCGGCGCCATGGCCAGCGCCATCGCCGCCGAGCCCCAGCGCAGTCGGACGTCGGGCCCGCTGCGCCACGCGACGGCGCCGGTGACCAGGCCCGCGACGAGGCTGCCGAACGACCAGACGGCCAGCAGCCAGCCGGCGACCCACCGCATGCCCTGCTCCTCGGCGAAGGCGACGGTCGTGACCTCGGCCGCCCCGAACAGCGCGCCGAGGCTGAGGCAGACGAGCGCGAGCGGCAGGACCAGGCGCCACGGCATCGGCGGTCGGACCCCGCCCGTGCTGCTGCTCCGGCCGGCGGGAGGCTCGGTGCTCCGCTGGGCGGCGAAGGCCATCGTGCCGACGACCCCGCTCACCAACGCGCAGGTGAGGCCGGCGACCGGGTGCCAGCTGGTCGCGAGGAGGGTGACCAGCACGGGACCGACGACGAACACCACCTCGTCGAGGACGGCCTCCAGGGCGAAGGCGGTCTGCTTCTCGCCCGAGTCGTCGAGCAGGTGGGACCACCGGGTGCGGACGCTCGCGCCGACCTGGGGGAGCGCGGCCCCGGAGACCGCGGCGAAGACGTAGGTCCAGGCCCGCGGCCAGTCCTGCTCGACGGCCAGCATCATGAGAGCGAGGCCTGCGCCGAAGACCGAGATGGCGATCGGCAGCACCCGCGACTGACCGAAGTGGTCGACCCACCGGCCGTGCAGCACGGCGAACGCGGCCTCGGCCAGGACGAACACCGCCGAGACGGTCCCGGCCAGTCCGTAGGAGCCCGTGCGCTGCTCGACGAGCAGCACGATGCCGAGCCCGACCATGGAGATCGGCAGGCGGGCGACGAGCGCGGCGCTGCTGAAGGCGAGGGCACCCGGGCGCGCCAGCACCCGGCGGTAGGAGTCGAGCATCAGCGTGATGGTAGGGCTGTCTACGCTTGCCCCATGAATCCCGCGGGCCACCCCGATGTGAAGCCCTATGACGCCCTCCTGGTGCTCTCCTTCGGAGGGCCGGAGAAACCCGACGACGTGGTCCCGTTCCTGGAGAACGTGACCCGGGGAGAGGCATCCCGCGTGAGCGCCTGGCGCAGGTGGGGGAGCACTACTTCCTCTTCGGCGGCAAGAGCCCGATCAACGACCAGAACCGCGCGCTCATCGTGGCGCTGGAGAAGGACTTCGCCGACCAGGGCATCGACCTGCCGATCTACTTCGGCAACCGCAACTGGGATCCCTACCTCGCCGACACGCTGGCCGAGATGACCGCCGCCGGAGTCGGCCGCGCTGCGGTCTTCACCACGTCGGCGTACTCCTCGTGGTCGTCGTGCCGGCAGTACCGCGAGAACCTCTTCGACGCCGTCGCCGAGACCCCCGGCGCGCCCCGGCTCGACAAGCTCCGCCAGTACTACAACCACCCGGGCTTCATCGAGCCGATGGTCGAGGCCTGCCTGACGGCGCTGGCGCAGCTGCCCACCCAGGGCGACACGGCACGACTGGTCTTCGTCACCCACTCGGTCCCGACCGAGATGGCCGAGACCAGCGGGTCCGACGACCCGGCCGGTCAGCCGCGCGGGGCCTACGTCAAGCAGCACCGCAGCGCCGTGGACGAGGTGGCCCGACGGGTGAAGGCGGCCACCGGCCGTGCCCACCGCCACGACCTCGTCTACTGCTCCCGCTCAGGTGCCCCCTCGACGCCGTGGCTCGAACCGGACGTCAACGACCACCTCGAGGAGCTCGCGACCGACGGCGTCAGCCAGGTCGTGCTGGTGCCGATCGGCTTCGTCTCCGACCACATGGAGGTCATCTACGACCTCGACACCGAGGCCCTCGCCACGGCCGAGCGGCTCGGCATCCAGGCGGTCCGTGCCGCCACCGCCGGGGTCGACGACCGCTTCGTGGCGATGGTGCGCGAGCTCGTGCTCGAGCGCGCTGCGTCCGAGCGCGGCGAGGACCCGCCACGGCCTGCGGTCGGTTCGTTGCCCGCCGGACCGAACATCTGCGGTGTCGGCTGCTGCCCCAACGCCAAGGGCGCCCGCCCGGCACTGTGCGGATCGGACTCATGAGCGCGTCCGCGGACCAGCTCCGCGACGTCGCGCTCGTCGTCGGCCGCGAGGCTGCCGCCCTCGCCCGTCGGATGCGTGACGAGGGCGTCGACGTCGCCGACACGAAGTCCAGCGCCACCGACGTGGTCACCCGCGCCGACCGGGCCGTCGAGGACCTGCTCCGCCGCCGGCTCCTCGAGCTGCGGCCCGACGACGCGATCCTCGGCGAGGAGGGGGACGACCACGCGGGCACCAGCGGTGTGCGCTGGATCGTCGACCCGATCGACGGCACCGTCAACTACCTCTACGGCCTGCGCGACTGCTCGGTCTCCGTCGCAGCCGAGCAGGACGGCGTCCTGGTCGCCGGAGCGGTCGTCGGCATCGGCGCCGAGGTGGAGTACGCCGCTGCCGTCGGCCACGGGGCGACCCGTGACGGCGTGACGATCTCGGTCCGGCCGGACACCCCGGTGGCCCAGCGGCTCGTGCACACCGGTTTCGGCTACCGCCCCGAGGTCCGCGCCCACCAGTCGGCGTGCCTCGCGCGGCTGCTGCCGCAGGTCCGCGACATCCGCCGGATCGGCTCGAGCTCGCTGGACATCTGCCACGTCGCCGACGGGTCCGGGGACGCCTACGTCGAGGAGGGACCGATGCCCTGGGACTGGTCCGCAGCGGCGGTCGTGCTCCGTGAGGCGGGCGGTCGTCTCGAGGTCCTGCCGGGCACGATGGAGCTCGAGGGCTGGCCCGAGAAGAGCGTGGTCGTGGCCACTCCGGCCGAGGGCTGGGACGCCTTCGTCGAGGTGCTGCGCGTCACGGCGTTCCTCGCCTGAGTCGACGTCCGGCCCCGGCCCCGGGACCCGGCCGCCCAGGAGGTCGCCACCACGCGTGGGCCGGGGAATAGGCAGGCGTGGCCCACTGTTCATGCGACACGTTGCGGACTGCCTCACCACGGAGGCGGTTCATGGTGCACAATCTGGCGCCGACGACGTGCACAACTCGGTATCCGCCAGCCGTGATCCGGCAGGCGTGAACCACAGCATGGGGAGAGGGATTCGATGGCTACCGACTACGACGCACCACGCAAGTCCGAGGAGGACCAGAGCGAGGAGAGCATCGAGGAGCTCAAGGCCCGACGCCACGACAAGAACTCCGGCAAGGTCGACGAGGACGAGACGGAGGCAGCCGAGTCGTTCGAGCTTCCCGGTGCCGACCTCTCGCACGAGGAGCTTGCGGTGGAGGTCATGCCGCGGCAGGACGACGAGTTCACCTGCATGAGCTGCTTCCTGGTCCACCACCGGTCGCAGCTGGCCGACGAGAAGAAGCTCATCTGCCGCGACTGCATCTGACCCGGCACCACGCCCGGGTCGGGCCGACGGGGCTCAGCACGCACCACAGCGCCCGATTCCTCTCGCGAGGACGGGCGCTGTCGTGTGTCCGGGACCGGCTCAGCTCTGGGCGGCGGGCGCCTTCCGGGCGCTCTGGCCGTCCTTCTCCAGCTGGGGCGGCAGGTGACCGGTGGACTTGGTGTAGTAGTTCGCCGCGCGTCGGGTCGCGAGCATCCGCGCCACCTGGATCAGGGTGCCGCTGAGCGCCGCCCACATCACGGCCTCGGCGATGCCCACGTCCGGGTCGGCCGGGTTGGCCGGGGGGTTCTTGCCGGTCGCGGCACGCCACGAGGTGTTGAGCCCCTTCTTCACCACGGACGCCGCACCGAGCGCGGCGACGAGGGAGAGCACCGAGTAGAACTTGCTGTTCGAGCTGTCGGATGAGGCCATGACGTCACCCTACCCAGCGCTCTACGGGGTCCGCGTCGCCTGAAGGGCTGAGACGAGGGCCTCCGGTCGGCGGGAGCTGATCAGCCAGTACGGCGCCGGGTCGGCGGGGTCGGTGATGTCGACCCGCACCCCGCGCTTGAGGTAGGGCCGCAGCAGCAGGTAGGCCCGGGCGTCGGCGTCCACGCCCGCCTGGCGGCGTAGGCCGTCCGCGTCGAGGGCGGTGACCTCGCCGACGTGCTCGAGGGCGATGTGTGCGCGCCCGGCCGTGAGGGTGCCGTGGTCGACCGACACCCGGACGCGGCCGTAGCCGACCATCAGGGCGACCAGGATGGCGAGCGCGAGGGCCGTCACCGACCACGCGACCACCTCGGGGGTGGCCGCGAGGACCGCCAGCCACAGGGACGCCACCAGCATCGTGCCCTGCACCCACCAGCGCAGCGGAACGGTGAGGCGTTCGGCGTAGTCCACGCCGCAGAGCCTATAGATTCACTCCCCGTGCCTGATCATGACCTCGACCCGGACCTCGAGATCGCCGTCGTCCGCCTCGATCCCGACCTGCCCCTGCCGTCCTACGCCCATCCCGGTGACGCCGGTGCGGACCTCCACACCACGATCGACGTGACGATCGCCCCCGGGGAGCGACTGCTGGTCCCGACGGGCCTCTCGATCGCCCTTCCCGACGGCTACGTCGCCCTGGTCCACCCGCGATCGGGTCTGGCTGCGCGGCACGGGATCTCGATCGTCAACGCCCCCGGCACGGTCGATGCGGGCTACCGCGGCGAGATCAAGGTGCTGCTGATCAACCACGATCCCGCCGAGGCCGTCACCCTCCGTCGTGGTGACCGGATCGCCCAGCTGGTCATCCAGCGCTTCGAGCGGGCTCGTTTCGTCGAGGTGGGGGTGCTCCCCGACTCCGTGCGGGGAGACGGGGGCTACGGTTCTACAGGGACCGGTGTGCGTTCATGACCCGGTCCGATCCAGGGTCCACCTACAAGGAGTGCTGACGTGAAGTTCCGCCGCAAGGCAGACCCGACTGCCACGGAGAGCGACACCGCTGCCGAGTCGCAGGAGACCTCCGTCGACCCGGCCTCAGGGCCCTTCGACGTGTCCCAGGTCGAGGGTGACGGCGTGGAGCGCGCCGACCTCGGCTCGGTGCTCGTCCCGGCCATCGCCGACCGCGAGCTCCGGCTCCAGGTCGACGAGCAGAGCGGCCAGGTGCGAGCGGTGATGCTCGCCGGGTCCGACGGCGCCTGCGAGTTCCAGGCCTTCGCCGCGCCCCGCAACGGCGACCTCTGGTCGGACGTCCGTCCCCAGATCGCCGAGGACATGGAGCGCCGCGGCGGCGAGGCCACCGAGCGCGAGGGGCGGTGGGGCACCGAGCTGGTGTGCCAGATGCCCGTCCAGCGTCCGGACGGCACGGCCGCGACCCAGCCCTCACGCATCGTCGGCATCAACGGCGACCGCTGGATGCTGCGGGCGTCCTTCCTCGGACGCCCGGCCGTCGAGCCGGAGGCCACCACGGAGTGGGAGGACGCGCTCGCGCAGGTCGTCGTACGCCGCGGCACCGGCGCCATGGCCGTCGGCGAGCCGCTGCCCGTGCAGCTGCCGGACGACGCCCGCAGAGTGAGGTGAGTCGTGGCCGACAAGAGCCGGTTGCGCCAGGCCCTCTCGAAGTGGGCGGACAGCTCCGACCAGCGCCAGCGCGACCTGCGTGAGACCCACACGGTCCGCGAGTCGGTGGCGATCGCCGATGCGCCCGAGCGCGAGCACGTGGTCGTCAGCGGCGTGCTCCGCACGGTGACCCTCCGGCCTCGTGGCGGCGTTCCTGCACTCGAGGCCGAGCTCGACGACGGCTCCGGCGTGATCACGGTGGTCTGGCTCGGCCGCCGCCGGATCTCCGGGGTCGACCCCGGCCGGTCCGTGACCGTGGCCGGGTGCATCGGGCGCCAGGGCGACGTACCCCTCATGTTCAACCCCCGCTACGAGCTGCGCCCGTGACCGATCCGACGCCGGGCAGGCCCGACGACCTGGACGAGGTGCAGGGCGAGGTGCAGGACGGGGCGCAGGACGGGGCGGCTCCGCGCGCGGCCGTGGAGACCGAGACCGTCGAGTCCATGGTGCGCCAGCAGCTCGCGAAGGCGCTCGGTGGGCGCCGAGGCATGGCCGAGGCGGCCGTCCCGACGATCCTCTTCACCGTCACCTGGCTCACGATGCGCGAGCTCAACCTCGCGCTGTCGGTGAGCATCGGGGCGGCACTCGTGCTGCTCGCCCTCCGGCTCGTCCAGCGCTCGACCGTGCAGTTCGTGGTCAACGCGCTCTTCGGCATCGGCCTCGGCTGGTACTTCGTGCACCGCTCCGCCGCTGCGGGCGGGTCGGAGCAGGACCAGGCCCTGGCCTACTTCCTGCCCGGCCTGCTCTACAACGGCGGCTACGCCGTCGTGCTGGCCTTCACCTGCCTCATCGGGTGGCCCCTGGTGGGCTTCATGGTCGGCAGCATCACCGGTGACCCGACGGCCTGGCACTCCGACCGCCAGATCGTGAAGCTGTGCAGCCGGCTCACCTGGCTGCTGGTCCTGCCCTGCCTGCTGCGGGTCGCGGTCCAGGCGCCGATCTGGCTCGCCGGCAGCTCCGGGTCGATGGACCCCGACACGGCCGTGGCCGCGCTCGGCGTGCTCAAGATCGCGCTCGGATGGCCGCTCCAGCTGGCCGCCCTGGGCTCGATGGTGTGGCTGCTGTCGCGCAACCGCACCCCGGTCGCGCCCGACGCGGCACCTGCCTGAACCCCGGCCGGGACGTCGGCCCGGTCGCGGCACCGGCGCCGCGCCGAGATGTACAAGAGTGGTTGCACAAGAGTCCTTGTGGGTCTAGCGTCGATGGCATGACGACACCCCAGAGCCCCGATCGGCGCTCCTCGGACGGGATCCGCACGATCACCGACGCCAAGGCACTCTCCGCCATGGCCAACGCGTTCCGCTCGCGGATGATGGACGCCCTGAAGGTCGACGGGCCGTCCACCGCGTCGGCGCTGGCTCGGCGCACCGGTCAGGCCGTCGGCTCGGCGAGCCACCATCTCAAGGTGCTGAGCGAGGCCGGCCTCGTCGAGGAGGCACCGGAGCTCGCCAAGGACCGGCGCGAACGCTGGTGGCGCCTCGTCGACCCGGGCACCCGGTGGTCGCGCGCCGACTTCGCGACCGACACCGCTGCGGTCACGGCGGCCCACGCCGCGGAGGCGCTCGCCGTGCAGCGGCAGTTCGAGCGGGTCCAGGAGTGGAACGCCAACGCGGAGACCGTTCCCGAGTGGGACGCGGCTGCCTTCGCGACCCAGAACTGGCTACGCCTCTCGCCCGACGAGCTGCGCGAGTGCGCCGACGAGCTCCTCGACGTCCTGCTGAGGTGGAGCGGACGGGAGATCTCGGACGACGGGGTCGAACGTGAGTCCGTCCTCGTGTTCGCCCGCGGATTTCCGGCCCAGCCATGACGGCCCGCACCGCACCGGTCGCCCCGCCTCCCGCGCTGGCCGGCAACCGGAACTTCCAGCTGCTCTGGCTCGGCGAGGGCATCAGCGTCCTCGGCTCGATGACGACCACCGTGATCTTTCCCCTGATCGCCGTCACCCAGTTCGATGCCG
Organism: uncultured Actinomycetota bacterium; assembly: GCA_963750445.1. Lineage (GTDB taxonomy): Bacteria > Actinomycetota > Actinomycetes > Propionibacteriales > Nocardioidaceae > Nocardioides. Next base: position 331,648 of record CAVVQR010000016.1, read on the forward strand.
GCCCGCTCTGGCTCGGCCTGCTCGCCGGCGCGATCTGGCTGCCGTGGCTCGTCCTCGGCCTCCTGGTCGGTGCCTGGGTCGACCGCTCCGACCCGCGCAGGGTGATGATGCGTGCGGACCTCGCGGCCGCCGCCACGGTCGGGAGCGTGCCTGTCGCCTGGGCCCTCGGCCTGCTCACCCTCCCTCACCTCATCCTGGCCGCGCTCGCGCTGGGCTGCTGCACGGTCTTCTTCCGCACGGCCTACACCGCCTTTCTCCCTCGAGTCGTCGCCACTGACGACCTCGAGGCAGCCAACTCCCGCATCTATGGCACGGAGTCGGCCATGCAGATCGGCGGCCCCGGTGCAGGCGGCCTGCTCGTCCAGCTGTTCTCGGCGGCGTACGCCGTGGTGGCCGACGTCGTCGGCTACCTCGCGTCGTGGCTGTGCCTGGCCCGGATGCGCACCGAGGACCTCGGCCCAGCCCCGGAGTCGGCGACGCGGGAGTCGCTGTGGAGCGAGGTCCGCGCTGGTGTCGGGGTCGTCGCCCACGACCCGTACCTCCGGTTCTTCACCGTGCAGGGCGGACTGGGCAACTTCGCCCTCACCGGCTATGGCGCCCTCCTGGTCCTCTTCCTCGTGCGCGACCTCGACCTCGCACCCTCGGCCGTCGGTCTCGTCATCGCGCTCGGGGCCACCGGGGGCCTCGTCGGCGCCACCCTCGCGACCAGGGTCAGCCGGTGGCTGGGCAACGCCGGGGCGCTGCGCTGGCTCCAGGTGGCAGGTGGCGTGCCGGCGATCCTGATCGCGCTCGCCCACCCCGGCGTCAGCGTCGTGCTGGTCCCGTTGGGCTCGTTCCTGGTGGGCGCCGGGACGGTAGGGGCCAACGTCGTGCGGGCCTCGTTCCGGCTGCGCTACGTGCCGGCCGACCTGCTCGGTCGGACCACGGCGACATCGGCCGTCCTCAACTTCGGCACCATGCCGCTCGCCGGCCTGGTGGCAGGCCTGCTCGGCACCACGATCGGGGTGCGCGAGACGATCCTGCTCATGTGCGCGCTCAACGCCGTGGTCGGGCTCGCCGTGCTCGTCGGGCCCTACCGGAGCGGGCGGGACCTGCCTGCCGGACGACAGCCGGGGCACGCGTCGGTCCCGGTCAGTGCCACCACTGCCTCGTAGGCACCGTCCGTGGTCGCTGTCCCTCGACAGCCCGAGCTCAGTGGTGGCCGGGGGAGAGCAGCTGCTCGAGGTCGTGCTCCACCTCGGCCGGGACGACGAAGAGCAGCTCGTCGCCGGACTCGAGCGGCTGCTCGGCCTCGGGCGTGTAGACCTGTCCGTCGCGCAGGATGGTGACCAGCGCGCAGTTGTCCGGGAACGGCACCAGCCCGGCCGGCGTGCCGACGTAGGGCGAGTCGGCGGAGAGGGTGATCTCGACGAGGTTGGCGTTGCCCTGGCGGAAGGTGAAGAGCCGGACCAGGTCGCCGATCGAGACGGCCTCCTCGACCAGCGCCGACATGATGCGCGGCGTGGAGACGTTGACGTCGACGCCCCAGGCCTCGGTGAAGAGCCACTCGTTGTTGGGGTGGTTGACCCGCCCGACCGTGCGCGGCACGCCGAACTCGGTCTTGGCGAGCAGCGAGGTGACCAGGTTGGCCTTGTCGTCACCGGTGGCCGCGATCACCACGTCGCACTTCCCGAGCTGGGCCTCGGCCAGCGAGGACAGCTCGCACGAGTCGGCCAGCAGCCAGTCGGCGTTGGGGACCCGCTCGGGGCGGATCGAGGACGGGTTCTTGTCGATGAGCAGGACCTGGTGGCCGTTCTCGATCAGCTCGCGGGCGATCGAACGGCCCACGGCTCCGGCTCCGGCGATGGCGACGCGCATGTGTGCAGTGCTCCTGGCTTCAGTCGTCTTCGGGGCCGGCGTCGAGCACGGCGTAGGCGTGGGCGGCGTTCTCCTCGCGGATCACGATGTGGAGCATGTCGCCCTCCTGGAGCACCGTCTCGCGGGTCGGGAGCATGCCCTCGCCGAGCCGGTCGATCCAGGCGATCCGGCTCCGTGACTGCATCTGGAACTCCACGGTCCGGTTGCCCACCCAGACCTCGGGGATCGGGATGTGGTCGACGCGGATGGTGCCGGAGGGATCGCGGAAGTCGGGCTCGGCGCCGGCCGGCAGGATCCGGCGCAGCACCTGGTCGGCCGTCCACTTCACCGTGGCGACCGTGGTGATGCCGAGGCGCTGGTAGACCTCGGCGCGGCCGGGGTCGTAGATGCGGGCGACGACCTGCTGGAGTCCGAAGGTCTCCCGGGCCACCCGGGCGGCGATGATGTTGGAGTTGTCACCGCTCGAGACGGCCGCGAAGGCGTCCGCCCTCCGGATGCCGGCCTTCTCCAGGACCTGCTGGTCGAAGCCGTAGCCCGTGATCTTGTCCCCGTTGAACTCAGGACCCAGGCGCCGGAACGAGTCCGGCTCGCTGTCGATGACGGAGACGGTGTGGTTGCGGTCCTCGAGGCTGCGGGCAAGCGTCGAACCGACGCGGCCACAACCCATGATCACGACGTGCACGCCAGAACCGTACTCCAGCGAGGTATTCGGCGTGCGCGGGTCTAGTGTTGCCGCACGTGAGTGTCGGTGATGTCTCCAAGCGGATCCTGCTGGGCCGCAAGCTGCGCAGCAGCCAGCTGGGCGAGACCCTGTTGTCCAAGCGGATCGCGCTGCCAGTGTTCGCCAGCGACGCGTTGTCCTCGGTGGCCTACGCCCCTGACGAGATCTTCATCATGCTGGCCGTCGCCGGTGCCTCGACCTACGTCTGGTCGTGGAAGATCGGCATCGTCGTCGCGCTGGTGATGCTCACCGTGGTGGCGAGCTACCGGCAGACGGTCCACGCCTATCCGTCCGGTGGCGGCGACTACGAGGTGGCCACGGTCAACCTCGGCCGCAACGCCGGCGTCACCGTCGCGAGCGCGCTGCTCGTCGACTACGTCCTCACGGTCGCGGTGTCGATCTCGTCCGCCTCGCAGTACGCCGCCGGCGCCGTCAACGGCCTGATCGGGCACGAGGCGACGGTCGCCGTCGTCGCGATCGTCGTGCTGACGGCGATGAACCTGCGAGGCGTGCGCGAGTCCGGCTCGTTCTTCGCCGTGCCGACCTACCTCTTCATGGCCGCCATCCTCGGCATGTGCGCCTACGGACTGCTCCGGCTGGTGGCCGGGGACCTGCCCGAGGCCGAGAGCGCCCACCTCCTGATCACCCCCCAGCCGGGCTGGGACGAGCCGCTGACCCAGGTCGGCCTGATGTTCCTGCTGGCGCGGGCGTTCTCGTCCGGCTGTGCGGCGCTGACCGGCGTCGAGGCGATCAGCAACGGCGTGCCGGCCTTCCGCAAGCCCAAGAGCCGCAACGCCGCGACCACGCTGCTGCTGCTCGGCCTGATCGCGGTCTCGATGATGATGAGCGTCATCGTGCTCGCCAAGCAGATGGCGATCCGCTACGTCGACCCCCACGAGCTCGACCGGCTGCGTACGGCATCCGGCAACGCGCTGCCGGACGGCTACGAGCAGCACCCGGTGATCGCCCAGATCGCGGCCGGGGTGTTCGACCACTTCCCGCCCGGCTTCTACTTCGTCCTCACCGTCACCGGCATCATCCTGGTGCTGGCGGCCAACACCGCCTTCAACGGCTTCCCGGTGCTGGGCTCGATCCTCGCGCAGGACGGTCTGGCTCCCCGGTCCCTCGGCTCGCGCGGGGACCGGCTGGCCTACAGCAACGGCATCGTGTTCCTGGCCGCGATGTCCGCCCTGCTGATCTGGATCTTCGACGCCGAGACCACCAAGCTCATCCAGCTCTACATCGTGGGCGTCTTCGTCTCCTTCAACCTCAGCCAGCTCGGCATGATCCGGCACTGGACGCGTCACCTGAAGACCGAGCGCGACCCCGCGGTGCGCCGTCGGATGCTGCGCTCGCGCGTGATCAACACCTTCGGCCTGGGGATGACCGCCGTCGTCCTCGTCATCGTGCTCATCACGAAGTTCCTCGCGGGCGCCTGGATCACCATCCTCGCGATGGGCTTCTTCTTCCTGCTGATGAAGGCGATCGGTCGCCACTACGCCCAGGTCGAGCTCGAGCTCGCCGCCGACGAGCAGGACAAGGTGATGCCCACCCGGGTCCACGCCATCGTGCTCGCCTCCAAGCTGCACAAGCCGACCCTGCGGGCGCTGGCGTTCGCCCGCGCCACCCGTCCCAACGTGCTCGAGGCGATCTACGTCAGCATCGACACCAAGGCCACCGCCCGGCTGCTGGAGGAGTGGGACGAGCGCAACCTCGACATCCCGCTCAAGGTGCTGCACTCGCCCTACCGCGAGGTGGTGCGCCCGATCGTGGAGTACACCCAGGAGATCCGCCGGGCCAGCCCGCGTGGAGTCGTCGCGGTCTACATCCCGGAGTACGTCGTCGGGAAGTGGTGGGAGCAGCTGCTGCACAACCAGACCGCCCTGCGCCTCAAGGGACGTCTGCTCTTCACCCCGGGCGTCATGGTCATCTCCGTGCCCTACCAGCTGCGGTCCTCGCAGGTCGCGCAGGAGCGTGAGCAGCGCGACGGGCTGCGGGTCCACGCCGGTGACCTGCGCCGCGGTCGGGTCACCGACCGGGACCGCACCGGACCGAGCAGCGGCGCGTGAGTCGCACCAACCGACCCCGCAAGGCGCGCGGTCGCTCGCGTGTCGGCGAGCGGTTCGAGGTCGAGGTCGGCCCGGTCGCGCACGGCGGACACTGCGTCGCGCGGCTCCCGGAGCCGGAGGCCCGGGTGGTGTTCGTCCGCCACGCGATCCCGGGGGAGCGGGTGGTCCTCGAGGTCACCGAGGGCAACGACGGCGACCGGTTCTGGCGGGGAGACGCGGTCTCGGTCCTGACAGCCTCCGAGCACCGGGTCGAGGCCCCGTGCCCCGTCGCCGGCCCCGGGCTGTGCGGCGGGTGCGACTTCCAGCACGTGGCCGTGCCGACGCAGCGCGACCTGAAGACCTCGGTGGTCCGCGAGCAGCTGGTCCGGCTCGGCCGGCTCGACGCAGCCTCGGACCTGGTCGCCGGTCTCCACGTCGAGGCGGTGCCGGTCGCGGGCCGTCCCGACGACGGCCTGCGCTGGCGCACGCGGCAGCGCTACGCCGCGCTGCCGGACGGACGGCCCGCGATGCGGGCGCACCGCTCGCACCACCTGGTGCCCCTCGACGACTGCCTGATCGCGACCGACGACGCCCGCCCCCACGCCGGCCCCGTGGCCGAGGAGGGCGCCCGGCGCTACCCGGTGGTCGAGGAGGGCGTCCAGCGCCCGTCACGAGACCCGGTCACCCACGAGGTCACCGCCGCCGGCCGGACCCACACCTTCAGCGTCGCGGGCGACGGCTTCTGGCAGGTGCACCCGGAGGCTCCGCGGGTGCTCGTCGAGACCGTGCTGGACCTGCTGCGTCCGGCGGCGGGGGAGCGCGCCCTGGACCTCTACTCGGGAGTCGGCCTCTTCGCCCGGTTCGTCGGCGAGCAGACGGGCGCCCGCGTGGTGGCCGTCGAGGCCGACCGGACCGCCTGCCAGCACGCCCGCGCCAACCTGGCGGGACTCGAGGGCACGGTCGTCGAGTGCGGGCCCACCGACCGCGTCCTCCGGGCCGGCTACGACGAGCCGTTCGACCTGGTCGTCCTCGACCCGCCCCGTGAGGGTGCCAAGCGCGTCGTGGTGGAGCAGGTCGTCGACCGCCGCCCCCGCGCAGTGGCGTACGTCGCCTGCGACCCGGCGGCGCTGGGCCGCGACGTGGCGATCTTCGCCGAGCACGGCTACGAGCTCACCGCGATCCGGGCCTTCGACCTGTTCCCGATGACTCACCACGTCGAGTGCGTGGCCCTGCTGCAGCGGACTCGCTGACCCGCCCCCAGGTGGGGTTCGGGGAGGCCTTCGGCGAACTAGGATCGCGCAGGTGCGTCTCCTCGCGGCAGTCCTCGGGTTCCTGCTGCGGAAGGTGGGACTGCTGGCCGCGGTCGTCCTGTCGCTGTTCCTCGGCTACCTGCTCGTCCAGGCCCTGGTCCCCGCTCTTCGCGAGGCCGTGACGGACCGGGACCGCCTGCAACAGGTCGCCGGGGAACGAGCGGCCCTGGAGGAGGACCTCGAGCAGCTGCGAAGCGCGGCCGAGGAGTCCCGGATCGGCGCCGTCGACTCCCTGCAGGCCACCATCGACGAGGAGATCGAGAGCGGCCGACGCGCGGTCTCGGACCAGAAGGCGGTCCTCGAGGACCGGCTCGCCGAACGTGACGAGTGCAGTCGCCTCCGCAAGCTCCTCGAGAGCCTGCCCGTCGTGCCGAACACGTGTGAGCTCAAGGAGCGTGCAGCCGAGGCGGCGAGAGACACGCTGAGCACCGTCGAGGGGAACCTGGCCACGGCCGAGGCTGACGCAGCGGTCCTCACCGACCCCTCGTTGACCAACGCGGAGAAGCTGGCCCAGCTCGGCGAGGACGGTGACCTGGCCCCGGTCGACCGCGAGATCGACAACGCGGAGTCGGAGCTGCAGCAGAAGAAGTCCGAGGAGGACGGCCTGGAGGAAGCCCAGTCGTCCGGGGTGGGCTGGGTCGTCGACCAGTGGGCGAAGTCGTGGAGGTGGTTGGCCGCCATCGCGCTGCTCGCCCTCGTCCTGCCCGGGGCGCTGCGCACGGTCAGCTACTTCGTGCTGATGCCGATGGTGAGCCGGGCGCACCGGCCGATCCACCTGGCGGCCGGGTCGGACCACGCGACGGCAGACCTGCGCACGACCGAGGCCCAGCGCACGTTGACGATCGACCTGGGCGCCGACGAGGTGTTGTCCGCGCGGTCGGAGTTCGTCCGTCCCGTGCAGGGCGAGATCCGCAGCCGGCTCCTCTACGACTGGGCGTCGCCGTTCATCAGCTTCGCGGCCGGGCTCTACTTCCTCAGCCGGATCACGGGAGACGGGCAGGTGACCTCGGCGACGCTCGCGTCACCCGACGACCCCGACGCCTACCTCATGCGCATCGACTTCACGGACCACCCGGGCCTGGTGATCCACCCGAAGCACGTCGTGGGCGTCATCGGCACGCCGGAGCTCGAGACGCGCTGGCGGTGGGGGATCCAGTCCTTCGCGACGTGGCAGGTGCGCTACATCATGTTCGTCGGCGCCGGCAGCCTGATCGTGCAGGGCATCGGCGACGTCGTGGCGACGCACCCCCGGGGAAGGTCCACGAGGATGGAGCAGAACCTGGTGATGGGCTTCGACTCCCGCTTGGCCGTGGGCGTCAATCGCACCGAGGTGTTCTGGCCCTACCTCCGCGGCAAGACACCCCTCGTCGACGACGAGTTCACCGGACACCATCCACTCTTCTGGCAGAAGTCGAGCACCGACGGTCCGAGCAACCCGATCGCCAGGACGTTCGACGCCATCTTCTCGGCGCTCGGCAAGCTGTTGGGCTTCTGATCGTGGCAGGGTGGCGACATGGCCACCTACGCCGTCAACGAGGCCGCCGTCGCCCACGCCCGCCGGCTGATCGACGCCCGGCAGTACGTCCTGGACAGCGACTGGGGCGAGTCCCAGCCCGACGCGGAGGCGCAGAACGCCTACCTCGAGCGGCACTCGTGGGACGACTACGCCGCCTGGCACCTGGGACTGACCGAGGGCGCCAACGACGAGACCAAGGCGAGGTACGCCTTCGGCTACGGCGACCTGCGCCGGGTGCACCGCACCGGTCTGATCGCCTGCGTCTACCGGGCCTCGGAGTGGCGCCACAAGGAGGTCGAGCTCGCGGCCCACGACCTGCTGCAGCACCTCGACGAGGTCAGCGGTTGATCGCCGGGCGACCGGACCACGTGTGATATCTTGATGTCAAGATAACCAAGCGTCAGAACTAAGGGTTGCCTTCCTTCCCGTCCCTTCCCCTGCGACGGCAAGATGGACGCGAACCCGCGAACTCCCGAGGAGATGTGGCTGATGGCCAGTCAGGACAGCTTCGGTGCCAAGGGCACCCTGGACGTGGACGGAAAGTCCTACGAGATCTACCGCCTGGATGCGGTGAAGGGTGAGGGTCTCGACGTCGAGAGCCTGCCGTTCTCGCTCAAGGTGCTCCTCGAGAACCTGCTCCGCACCGAGGACGGCGCGGACATCACCGACGAGCACATCAAGGCGATCGCCGGCTGGGACGCCAGCGCCAACCCGGACCAGGAGATCCAGTTCACGCCCGCCCGCGTGATCATGCAGGACTTCACCGGTGTGCCGTGCGTCGTCGACCTCGCCACCATGCGTGAGGCGATGGCCGAGCTCGGTGGCGACGCCACCAAGATCAACCCGCTCGCGCCGGCCGAGATGGTCATCGACCACTCCGTCATCGCCGACGTCTTCGGCACGCCTGCCGCCTTCGAGCGCAACGTCGAGATCGAGTACGAGCGCAACCGCGAGCGCTACCAGTTCCTCCGCTGGGGCCAGGGCGCCTTCGACGACTTCAAGGTCGTCCCGCCCGGCACCGGCATCGTGCACCAGGTCAACATCGAGCACCTGGCCCGCGTGGTCATGACGCGCGAGACGGCTGACGGCACGCTGGGCGCCTACCCCGACACCTGCGTCGGCACCGACTCCCACACCACGATGGTCAACGGCATCGGCGTGGTCGGCTGGGGCGTCGGCGGCATCGAGGCCGAGGCCGCGATGCTCGGCCAGCCGGTCTCCATGCTGATCCCGCGCGTGGTCGGCTTCAAGCTGTCCGGCGAGCTCCCCGAGGGCTCGACCGCCACCGACCTGGTGCTCACGATCACCGAGATGCTGCGCGAGCACGGCGTGGTCGGCAAGTTCGTCGAGTTCTACGGCGAGGGCGTGTCGGCCCTGCCGCTGGCCAACCGGGCCACGATCGGCAACATGAGCCCCGAGTTCGGCTCGACCATCGCGGTCTTCCCGATCGACGAGCAGACCGTCGACTACCTCCGCCTCACCGGCCGGTCCGAGGAGCAGCTCGCCCTCGTCGAGACCTACGCCAAGGAGCAGGGGCTGTGGCACGACCCGAGCGCCGAGCCCCGCTACAGCGAGCGCCTCGAGCTCGACGTCTCCACCGTCGTCCCGTCGCTGGCCGGCCCGAAGCGTCCCCAGGACCGCGTCGAGGTCACCAAGGCCCAGGAGAGCTTCCAGAAGGCGCTGGCCGACTACACCGAGGACAAGGACGCGAGGGCGACCGTCGCGCTCGACGGCCAGGAGTTCGAGATCGGTCACGGCGCAGTGACCATCGCGGCCATCACGTCCTGCACCAACACCTCCAACCCGAGCGTGATGATCGGTGCGGCCCTGCTCGCCAAGAACGCCGTCGACAAGGGCCTGTCGCCGCAAGCCGTGGGTCAAGACCACGCTGGCGCCCGGCTCCAAGGTCGTCTCGGACTACTACGACAAGTCCGGCCTCACGCCGTACCTCGACAAGCTCGGCTTCAACCTCGTCGGCTACGGCTGCACCACCTGCATCGGCAACTCCGGGCCGCTCATCCCCGAGGTCAGCGCCGCCGTCAACGAGAAGGACCTCGCGGTCGTCTCGGTGCTGTCGGGCAACCGCAACTTCGAGGGTCGGATCAACCCCGACATCAAGATGAACTACCTCGCGTCGCCGCCGCTCGTGGTCGCCTACGCGCTGGCCGGCTCGATGGACCTCGACCTGTTCAACGACTCGCTGGGCAAGGACCACGACGGCAACGACGTCTTCCTCAAGGACATCTGGCCGAGCCCGCCGGAGGTGGAGGAGACGATCGCGCAGGCGATCAGCTCCGAGATGTTCAACGAGTCCTACAAGGACGTCTTCGCGGGTGACGAGCGCTGGCAGTCCCTGCCCACGCCGGAGGGCAACACCTTCGCGTGGGACCCGGAGTCCACCTACGTCCGCCGTCCTCCCTACTTCGACGGCATGCCCGACGAGCCGGAGCCGGTCACCGACATCGTCGCCGCCCGGGTGCTGCTCAAGCTCGGCGACTCGGTCACCACCGACCACATCAGCCCGGCCGGTGCGATCAAGAAGGACAGCCCCGCGGGTCACTACCTCGCCGAGCACGGCGTCGAGCAGCGGGACTTCAACTCCTACGGCTCGCGCCGCGGCAACCACGAGGTCATGATCCGTGGCACGTTCGCCAACATCCGCCTGCGCAACCAGCTCGCGCCCGGCACCGAGGGTGGTGTGACGCGCGACTTCACCGCCGACGGCGAGGTCACCAGCGTCTTCGAGGCGAGCGAGCACTACCAGGCAGCCGGCACCCCGCTGGTCGTGCTGGCGGGCAAGGAGTACGGCTCCGGCTCGTCGCGCGACTGGGCCGCCAAGGGCACCGCGCTGCTGGGTGTGAAGGCCGTCATCGCCGAGTCCTACGAGCGCATCCACCGCTCCAACCTGATCGGCATGGGCGTCATCCCGCTGCAGTTCCCCGCGGGCAAGACGGCCGACGACCTGGGCCTCACCGGTGCCGAGATCATCAGCATCTCCGGCATCACCGAGCTCAACGACGGCACCACGCCCAAGACGGTCACGGTCAAGGTCGAGCCGGCCCCCGGCACCGACCAGTCGTTCGGCGAGACCAGCGAGTTCGAGGCCACGGTGCGCATCGACACCCCCGGCGAGGCGAACTACTACCGCAACGGCGGGATCATGCAGTACGTCCTGCGCAACCTGCTCAAGGCCTGACAGCACCACCAGGCTGAGCACCGCGGCCGCGTCCAGGACTCCTGGGCGCGGCCGCGTTGTTGCATGGGGCCGACCCGACAGTGGAGCGTACGGACGCTAGGTCGGTCCGCGGGCTCCACTGTCGCGGGGCGTCGGTAGCCTGACGCCGTGAGTGACGTGGACGGTCCGGCCCCCGAGCAGCCCGAGCAGCCCGAGCGGCCCGAGGAGGCCCCGGCCTCCGAGCTCCCCGAGGGCGACGTGGTCCAGGAGGTCCGGGAGGGCAACCGCAGGCTCCCGCTCGTCCTGGCCACCGTCGGTGCCGTGCTCGTGATGGGTGCGGCGTTGGTCGCGCCCCTCGTCGACCAGGCACTGCGTGGTGAGGAGGAGGCGCAGCGAGCCCTGGACCTGACGCTCGTCGAGACCTGGGACATCACCGACCGGGCCCACACCCCCGACGACGTGACCTACCCCCAGACCCCGCCCGCCGGTGGGGCGCACGCCCCGATCTGGCTGGCCTGCGGCGCCTACGACGAGCCGGTGCGCGAGGAGAACGCGGTCCACGACCTCGAGCACGGCTCGGTCTGGATCACCTACGACCCCGACCTGTCGGCCGACGACGTCGAGACCCTGGCGGCCCGGCTGCCCGACAACGGGATCATGTCGCCCTTCGACGGCCTGCCCTCACCTGTGGTGATCACCGTGTGGGGTGCCCAGCTGCAGCTCGACGGCGCCGACGACGAGCGACTCGGCCTGTTCCTCGAGGAGTACGGCGACGGGCAGACCGCCCCGGAGTTCGGCGTCTCCTGCCAGGGCGGCACCCCCGACCCCGGAGGCGACCTGCCCGGCGAGGGCACCAACGCCTGACGCCGGGCAGCTCGCGCTCAGCGGGCCAGGAACTCCAGCAGTGCGCGGTTGAACTCGTCCGCGTGGCTCACGTTGAAGCCGTGCGGTGCGCCCTCGACCACGACGAGCTCCGAGCCCGCGACCGCCTGGTGCGTCCGCTGGCCGGATCCCTCGAGCGGCACGATGCCGTCCGAGTCGCCGTGGATCACCAGCGTCGGGACGGTGATCTTGGTCAGGTCGTCACGGAAGTCGGTGGTGCCGAAGGCCTCCATGCAGCCCAGCGCGGCCGTCTGGTCGCTCTGGTGGGCCAGGGCGATGGCGTCCTGACGCTGGTCCTCGGTGACCTTCAGCTCGTCCCCGGCCGTGAAGAAGTCGGTGGTGAACCCGTCGAAGAACGACGTCCGGTCCGCCTTCAGGCCCTCCTCCATCTCGTTGGCGGCGTCCTCGGTGAGGGGGCCGTCGGGGTTGTCGTCGGACTTCAGCAGGAACGGCGGCACCGCGGCGGCGAACACCGCCGAGTGCACCCGGTCCTGGCCGTGGCGCGCGATGTAGCGGGCGACCTCGCCGCCACCCATCGAGAAGCCGACGAGGGTGACGTCGGTGAGCTCCAGCTCGGACAGCACGCCGTCGAGGTCGTCGGCGAGGGTGTCGTAGTCGTAGCCCTTCGAGGGCTTGTCGCTGCGACCGAATCCGCGGCGGTCGTAGGCGACCACGCGGTAGCCGGCGTCGCTGAGCGGGCCGACCTGCTCGCTCCACGACTCGGCGGAGAGGGGCCAGCCGTGGATGAGGACGACCGGGCGACCGGGGCCGCCGGAGTCCTCGACGTGGACCTTGGTGGTGCTGAGGAGTCCGGAGCTTGCGGTGATGTCGGGCACGTGGGTGTTCCCTTCCTCGTGAAGCCCCGCTGGTCGAGGCCTTCTCGGGTGCTTCGAACGTAGGCACGCCGACGGATGGGTCGGGCCACCCGAGGGGGTGGCCGGCTGCCGGGATAGCCTCCTCGACATGCTCGTCGCCTTCTCGATCTCGCCCGTCGCCCAGGACCCGAGCGGGTCGGTCACCGAGGCGGTCGCCGCCGCCGTACGCGTGGTCCGCGAGTCCGGGCTGCCCCACGAGACCAACGCGATGTTCACCAACATCGAGGGGGAGTGGGACGAGGTGATGGCCGTCGTCAAGCAGGCCGTCGACGTGGTCGCGGCCGTCTCACCCCGCGTCGGGCTGGTGCTCAAGGCCGACATCCGGCCCGGGTACGACGGCCAGCTGACGGCGAAGGTCGAGCGGATCGAGCAGGCGCTGCGGGACTGAGTCCCTGAAGGGTGGTCGGCATGGACTGGGCGGAGGCGACGGACGCGGAGCGCCGCGCGACCCGACCGGGTGACGAGCTGGTGCACGCAGACGTGGTGATGGACCGGGCGTTCGACCTGCCGGCAGCGCCGGAGGTCGTCTGGCCGTGGCTGGTCCAGCTCGGCAAGCGTCGCGCCGGGTGGTACCTCCCGCGCGCCGTCGAGCGCTTCGTCCCCCCGTCGAGGCGTGCCCTCCGGCACGTGGACGGCGGTCTGCTGCACCACGAGGTCGGCGACGTCATCCCCGACTGGGGCGGCGCGACGGCGACCTTCACCCTCGCCGCGATCGAGCCGCCGCAGCTGATCCTCTACACGTCGCGCCGAGGGCGCACCGACCTGACGTGGTGCCTGCACCTGACGCCGCGCGGCTCTGGTGGCACCCGGCTCCACCTGCGCCTCCGCCTCGGCCCCGTACGCCACCAGCGGATCGCCGCGACCGTCGGTGGCGCCTTCGACGCGCTCACCATCGTCGGCCTGGCTGCCGGGCTGCGGGAGCGCACCGGCCGCTAGCGTGGGCGGCAGTCACCAGAGGAGGACGCGTGGACAGCGAGACCCGCAGCTATCGCACCGGCGGTGAGGAGGTCGTGCTCGACCTGACCCGCGAGGCGGCCGACTTCGTGGCCGACCGCGGCGACGGGCTCCTGCACGTCTTCGTCCCGCACGCCACCGCCGGACTGGCGATCATCGAGACCGGAGCCGGCTCCGACGACGACCTGCTCGCCGCGCTCGGCGACCTGTTGCCGGCCGACGACCGGTGGCGGCACCGCCACGGCTCTCCGGGTCACGGACGCTCGCACGTGATGCCGGCGATCGTGCCCCCGCACTGCACCGTCCCCGTGCTCGGTGGCCGCCTCGCGCTCGGCACGTGGCAGAGCATCTGCCTGGTGGACCTCAACGTCGACAACAGCCAGCGCGAGGTGCGCTGGTCCTTCCTGGAGGGCTGAGCCGTGACGGTCGAGATCCGCCCGGTCGAGCACCCCGACGCCGACGCCGTCCTGCGCGTCATCCGCGACGCCTTCGGGGCGCACGAGCGCCGCCCACGGCGACCAGGTCGCCGACCTGTGGGCCGAGGTCCGCGCGGGCGCGACACCTGCTCGCCGAGCTGGTGGCGGTGCTCGACGGCGAGGTCGTCGGCCACGTCGGGATCAGCCACTGCTGGATCGACGCCCGGCGGGAGCTGGCGTCGGCATGCATGCTCTCGCCGCTGAGCACGTCGCCGGGGCAGCAGGGGAACGGCATCGGCACAGCACTGGTGGCGGCCGCGATCGACGTGGCCCGCGGTCTCGACCGGCCGGCGCTCTTCCTCGAGGGGAGTCCCGCCTTCTACGGAAGTCGCGGCTTCGAGCCCGCGGCGGCCCACGGCTTCGAGGCGCCGTCGCTCCGGGTGCCGGCACCGGCATTCCAGGTGGTGCTGCTGGACGAGCAGCCGGACTGGCTGACCGGACGCGTGGTCTACCCCGAGGTGTGGTGGCGCCACGACTCGACCGGGCTGCGCGACCCCGACCTCGCCGACGTCGAGGCGGCCCTCGGAATCTCCTGACCGTGCATCACTCGAACAGGTGTTCGATAGACTCCTCCGGTGTTCCCGGTACCCCAGCCCCACCAGCGGGCCGACGCCACCGCAGGGTCATCGCGGCGTCGCGCCCCCGGGCTGGCCCCGGCAGGTCCGGCCGCCGGACGCACCGGACTGGGAGGTCACCGCGGCCAGCTGGCTGCTCGACCTCTGCCCGGCCGACTACCGGCGGTTCGCCGGGCTGCGCCGGCACGTCGTGGTCCTCGCGCGTTTCGCCGTGCTGCACGTCGAGGCGCAGCAGCTGGCCACCCGCCGTGGCCTGAGCGAGATCCGCGGGGACCTGAAGGACGTGGCCAACGAAGCCGTCGTCGAGGCGGCCGTGCAGACCTTCCAGCTCGAGGACGCCCGCCTCCTCGGCGTACGCCGCGAGGTCGGCCTGGTCGAGGAGGCGCTGCGGGGGCGTCGCTACCGGGTGCGGATGTGAGCGCTGGCTAGGGTCGGCTGATGCACCGCTTCGCTGCTGTCGCCGTGTTCGACGTCTTCGGCCGCCTGCTCATGCAGGAGCGTGGTGCGGACGCCCTCCACGACCCCGATCGCTGGGGCTTCCCGGGTGGCGACCTCGAGCCGGGGGAGGACTTCGTGTCCGCCGCGGTCCGGGAGCTGGAGGAGGAGACCGGGCTCAGGATCGATCCGAGCGCGCTGGAGTCGCTGGGCCGACACAGCTTCCGCAGCGAGAGCTGCGGTGGTGTCGACGAGCTCGAGCTGTTCGCCCTGCGGCTCGACATCGATGACGACGACGTGGTGTGCGGGGAGGGCCGCCAGATGCGCTTCCTCACCCGTGAGGCGATCGGCGACGTCGACCTGCACCAGGCCCTGCCCCTGACCCTGCCTGACGCGTGGGCCTGGTCGGAGCGGCAGCCCCGGAGCGACTTCGTCTGCCTGACGCTCGTCGACCCGCGCGGGTGGTTCCTCATGCAGGAGCGCGACGAGCACGCCCCGGTGTGGCCCGACACGTGGTGCTTCCCGGGCGGCGGGATCGAGGGTGACGAGACGCCCCGGCAGGGCGCGCTGCGCGAGCTGGCGGAGGAGACCGGCATCGTGGTGGCGGACGACGACCTGCACGACCTCGGCGAGTTCCAGGTGGCCTCGCCCCACGGGCGCTTCCGCTACCACGCGTTCGCGGCCCCCACCGAGCTCGGCAACGGCGACGTCGACTGCCGCGAGGGGCGCCAGATCGTGTTCGTCGACCCCGCCACCCTCGACACCTGCCGCTCGTGACGTCGACCCAGCTGGTGCTCGAGTCGCTCCGGGCGTGGGCCGTGGACCACACGCCCGTGCCTGCCGATGACGCGCGCGGGTTCGCCGGGGTGATCCTGGTCGACCGCCGCGGGTGGATCCTGCTCCAGGAGCGCGACGAGCACCCACGCATCGACCCGGACTGCTGGGGACTGTCGGGCGGCCACCTCGAGGACGGCGAGGACCCCGCCGCCGGGGCGCTGCGCGAGCTCGAGGAGGAGACCGGCGTACGCCTGGTGCCCTCGCAGCTGCACGCGGCGGGTGTCTTCGCCAACGACCACCGGGCGTCCTACGGCACCTGGGACCGGATGTGGGTCTACGCCGCGGCGGTGGACCTCACCGATGCCGACATCGAGTGCCACGAGGGCCGTCAGATCGTCTTCGTCGATCCCGCCACCACGCCCGGCCTGTCGCTGACGAAGGGTGCCGAGGCCATCGTCCCGGCCTTCCTCCGCAGCGACCTGTATGCCGCGCTCACCGCAGGCCTGACGGCATGATGGCGCCATGACCTCTCCCGACCCGTTCACCGTGCACCCCGTCCCGGCCATGGGCGCCGAGGACGTGCTCGTCGGCCCCGACGGCACGGTCTGGACCGGCACGGAGGACGGCGCCCTGTGGGCGTTCGACCCCGCCACCGGTCGCACCCGCCGCGTGGCCGACACGGGTGGGCGCCCGCTCGGCCTCGAGCTGCTCGGCCCGTCGATGGGCGGCGACCTGCTGGTGTGTGACGCGCACCGCGGAGTGCTGCGGGTCTCGCCCGGGACCGGCGCCGTCGAGGTCCTGGTCGGCGCCGTGGACGGGACGCCCATGAAGTTCTGCAACAACGCGGCCGTCGCCGCCGACGGCACCATCTGGTTCAGCGACTCCTCCCTCCACTTCGGCATCGAGCAGTGGAAGGACGACTTCGTCCAGGACACCCGGACGGGTCGCCTGATGCGTCGCGACCCCGACGGCACGGTGACCGTGGTGCTCGACGGCCTGGCCTTCGCCAACGGCGTCGCCCTCGCCGCCGACGAGTCCTTCGTCTGCGTGGCAGAGACGCGTCGACGCACCGTCGTACGCCACTGGCTGACCGGACCGAGGGCGGGGGAGCGCGACCACCTCGTCACCGACCTCCCCGGCTATCCCGACAACATCAGCCGCGGGAGCGACGGCCTGATCTGGGTGACCATCGGCAGCCCGGTCGACGGCCTCGTCGAGCGGCTCGGCTCCGCCCCGATGGTCGTCCGCCGCGCCGTGACGAAGATCCCCGAGCGACTGCAGCCGCAGCCGAAGCGCACGATCCGGGTCCAGGCCTTCGCGGCCGACGGCCGGCTCGTGCACGACCTCGACATCGACCACCCCGGGTTCCACATGGTCACGGGCGTCCGCGAGCACGAGGGCAAGGTGTGGATGGGGAGCCTCCACGAGCCGTCGGTGGCGGTCTACGACCTGGCATGAAATAGACTCGGGCGCTATGGCACTCCTCGACTCGATCGCGTCCCCGAGCGACCTCCGCGGTCTCTCGGACGAGCAGCTGGACCAGGTGGCCGCCGAGATCCGCGACCTGATGATCCGCACCGTCGCCACGAACTCCGGACACCTCGGTCCCAACCTCGGCGTGGTCGAGCTGACCCTCGCGATCCACCGGGTCTTCGACTCCCCGCGCGACCGCGTCGTCTTCGACACCGGGCACCAGTCCTACGTCCACAAGCTCGTCACCGGGCGCCACGCCGACTTCGGCACGCTCCGCAAGGAGGGCGGCGTCAGCGGCTACCCGAGCCAGGCCGAGTCCGAGCACGACATCGTGGAGAACTCGCACGCCTCCACCTCGCTCTCCTACGCCGACGGGCTCGCCAAGGCCTATGCGATCCGCGGCGATGACCGGCACGTCGTCGCGGTCATCGGCGACGGCGCGCTGACCGGCGGGATGGCCTGGGAGGCCCTCAACAACATCGCGATCGCGAAGTCGAGCCGGCTCGTGATCGTGGTCAACGACAACGAGCGCTCCTACACCCCGACGATCGGCGGCCTGGCCACTGCGCTGACGTCCCTGCGCACCAACCCCCGCTACGAGCAGGTCCTCGACCTCGTCAAGAAGCGCCTCAACCAGGTGCCCGGTGTCGGGCACGCGGCCTACGACGCGCTGCACGCGGTCAAGAAGGGCATGAAGGACGCCATCGCCCCGCAGGGGCTGTTCGAGGACCTCGGGCTGAAGTACGTCGGACCCGTCGACGGCCACGACCGCGCCGCGATGGAGACGGCGCTCACCAACGCCAAGCGCTTCGGCGGTCCCGTGATCGTGCACGCCATCACCCGCAAGGGCCAGGGCTACGACCCCGCGATGCGCCACGAGGCCGACCAGTTCCACGCGCCCGGCCCGTTCGACGTGCAGACGGGTGCGGAGAAGCCCAAGGGCAAGATCTGGACCGACCACTTCTCCGAGGCGATCGTCGACCTCGGCAGCCGGCGCGAGGACATCGTGGCGATCACCGCCGCGATGATGCACCCGGTCGGGCTCGACGTCTTCGCGCAGCACTACCCCGAGCGCACCTTCGACGTCGGCATCGCCGAGCAGCACGCCGTCACCTCGGCCGCGGGGCTGGCGATGGGTGGACTGCATCCGGTCTTCGCCGTCTACGCGACCTTCCTCAACCGCGCCTTCGACCAGGTCCTGATGGACGTCGCGCTGCACAGGTGCGGCGTGACCTTCGTCCTCGACCGCTCCGGCGTGACCGGCGACGACGGTGCCAGCCACAACGGCATGTGGGACATGTCGATCCTCCAGGTGGTGCCCGGCCTCCGGCTGGCCGCGCCGCGCGACGTCGCCCGCCTCCACGAGCTGCTGGACGAGGCCGTCCAGGTCGACGACGCCCCCACGGTGGTGCGGTTCCCCAAGGGGCCGCCGCCCGCGGACGTCCCCGCGATCGACCGGGTCGGCGGCGCCGACGTGCTGGTGCGCGAGGGGGAGCAGGACGTCCTCATCGTCGCGGTCGGCTCGATGTGCACCACCGCGGTCGAGGTCGCGGCCCGGCTGACGGCCCAGGGCATCGGCGTGACCGTCGTGGACCCGCGCTGGGTCAAGCCGGTCGACCCCGCCATCGTCGCGCTCGCCGGCGAGCACCGGCTCGTGGTGAGTGTCGAGGACAACGGCCGCATCGGCGGCTGCGGCGCGGTGCTGCTCCAGACCCTCAACGACGCGGGCGTGCGTACGCCGTTCCGGCTGCACGGCATCCCGCAGGAGTTCCTCGACCACGCCAAGCGAGACGTGATCCTGGCCCGTGTCGGCCTCGACGCGCAGACCCTCGCGCGCGACATCGTCGAGGACGTGACGGCCCTCGACCAGGGGCTCACGCTGGTCGAGGTCGAGCACCACACAGCCTGACGTCCCGGGCGCGTGCGACACGCCCCCACCCGCAGGGAGGGAGGTTCCTCGCCACGGTCGTCCGCCGGGTCTAGTTTGCCGAGATGGACATCTTGCGCACCAAGTCCGTCGAGAAGTCGATGGAGGACACCGAGGACGCCGAGTTCAAGCTGAAGAAGAACCTGTCGGCGCTCGATCTCATGGTCTTCGGCATCGGTGTGATCATCGGTGCCGGCATCTTCACGCTCACCGGAAGGGCGGCGGCCGACTACGCCGGCCCGGCCGTGGTGTTCTCCTTCGCGATCGCGGCGATCTGCTGCGGCCTCGCCGCGCTGTGCTACGCGGAGTTCGCCTCGACCGTTCCGGTGAGCGGATCTGCCTACACGTTCTCCTACGCCACGCTGGGCGAGCTGGTCGCCTGGATCATCGGGTGGGACCTCATCCTCGAGCTGATGCTGGGGGCGTCCGTGGTCGCCCAGGGCTGGAGCACCTACTTCGTCACCTTCCTCGAGGAGATCGGGCTGGGCTGGCCCGACAGCCTCGGGCCCTCGGAGGACGCCGGGTTCGGCCACTTCAACCTGGCCGCGTTCGTGCTGGTCGCGGCGCTGGTGGCCCTGATCGCGGTCGGCATCAAGGAGTCGCTGCGCGTCAACCTCGTGCTGGTCGGCATCAAGCTGTTCATCGTCCTCTTCGTGATCGTGGCCGGCCTCTTCTACATCAAGGGCGGCAACTACCACCCGTTCGTGCCGCCGGCCGCCGACCCGCAGGAGGCCACCGGCCTCACCCAGCCGCTCTTCCAGTGGCTCTTCGGGATCAAGGCCCAGACCTACGGCGTGCTCGGCATCGTCTCCGGCGCCTCCGTGGTGTTCTTCGCCTACATCGGCTTCGACGTGGTCGCCACGACTGCCGAGGAGGCGCGCAACCCGCAGAAGGACCTGCCGCGCGGCATCATCGGCTCGCTCGTCATCTGCACGGTGCTCTACATCGCCGTCGCCCTGGTGATCACCGGCATGGTGAAGTACGACGAGATCGACGGCGAGGCGGCACTGGCCTCGGCGTTCCAGGCCAACGGCAAGGACGGCTTCGCCACGTTGATCGCGGCGGGCGCGGTGGCCGGACTGACGACCGTGGTGATGACGCTGATGATCGGCGCGGTCCGGGTGCTCTTCGCGATGAGCCGCGACGGCCTGCTCCCGCGCGAGATTCGCCAAGGTCAACCCGCGCACCGGCACGCCGCTGCGGATCACGCTGACCATCGGCGCCCTGGTCGCCGTGGTGGCGTCGCTGACCCCGATCGGCAAGCTCGAGGAGATGGTCAACATCGGCACGCTCACGGCGTTCGCCCTGGTCTCGCTCGCGGTGCCGATCCTGCGCAAGCGCCGTCCCGACCTGGAGCGCGCGTTCAAGGTGCCGTTCAACCCGGTGCTGCCGATCGTCGCGTCCCTCGTCTGCGTCTACCTCGCGCTCAACCTGAGCCTGGAGACGTGGCTGCGGTTCCTGGTCTGGATGGCGCTGGGCTTCCTCATCTACTTCACCTACGGCTACCGCCACAGCCGCGTCGGGCTGGGCGAGGGTGAGGCCGCCCGCGACTACTCGGCCCGCGACTGATCCGGCCCGGAGCGGTGAGTGACCCACATTCCGGTGCCTCGGCACGTGGGTCACTCACCGGCCGCCGGAGTGTCGTACGCCGACACGCCGATGGGCGGTGCCGCAGCCACATTCGGGACGTACGGAATGTGGCTGGGACACCGCCCGGCGAGATCAGCGGATCAGTGGAACCGCTTGCCGGTCGCCTTCTCCGAGATCCCGGCGACGTCGAGCATGAAGGTCAGCCCGCCGTTCCAGAACGAGAACCCGGCGCCGGTGATCATCGCCAGGTCGATGTCCTGCGGGGCCGCCACGACGCCCTCGTCGAGCATCAGTCGGGCCTCCTCGGCCAGGCCTGACAACGTCTTCTCCCGGACCTCGTCGGCGGTCAGGACCACCGGCGACCCCGGCTTCTCGAGCAGCGCCTCGACCTCGGGGTCGAGCTGCCCGTCGGGACCGTAGTAGGCACCCTTGCGGGCCGCGACGATCCGCTCGAGGGCGGGGGAGACGTAGAACCGGTCGGGGAACGCGCCCTTGAGCGTCTCGTTGTTGTGCAGCGCGATGGCCGGGCCGACCAGCGAGAGCAGCACGAACGGCGGCATCGGGGCGATGCCGGCGAAGGCGTTGTCGGCCACCTGGACCGGCGTGCCCTCGTCGACGATGCGGCCGACCTCGCTCATGAAGCGGCCGAGCAGCCTGTTCACGATGAAGGACGGGCTGTCCTTGACCAGGATCGACGTCTTCTTCAGCGCCTTGCCGGTGGCGAACGCCGTGGCCAACGTCGCGTCGTCGGTGGCGTCGCCCTTCACGATCTCCAGGAGCGGCATGACCGCGACCGGGTTGAAGAAGTGGAAGCCCACGACCCGCTCGGGGTGCTCGAGGTCGGCGGCCATCTCGGTGATCGAGAGCGAGGAGGTGTTGGTGGCCAGCACGCACTCGGGCGAGACGACCTTCTCCACGTCGGCGAAGACGGTCTTCTTGACGGCCATCTCCTCGAAGACGGCCTCGATCACGAAGTCCGCGTCACCGAAGCCGACCTGCTTGTCGGTCTCGCCGGACACCAGCGCCTTGTGGCGGTTGGCCTTGTCGGAGTTGATCCGACCCTTGGCCAACAGCTTGTCGATCTCGGCGTGGACGTAGGCCACGCCCTTGTCGGCCCGCTCCTGGTCGAGGTCGGTGAGCACCACCGGCACCTCGAGGCGGCGTACGAAGAGGAGCGCGAGCTGGCTCGCCATCAGGCCGGCACCCACGATGCCGACCTTGGTGACGGGCCGCGCGAGGGACTTGTCGGGCGCACCCGCCGGGCGCTTGGCCCGCTTCTGCACGAGGTCGAAGGAGTAGAGCGACGCCGAGCAGCTCGGCCGTCTGCGACAGCGCCTCCAGGGCGTCGTCCTCGGCGGCGAAACCGGTGTCGCGGTCGGTGTCGCGAGCCGCGGCGATGAGCTCGACGGCCTTCTTCGCGGCCGGCGATCCGCCCCCGGTCTTCGACGCCACGAGAGCCTCGGCGCGGGCGATGGCCGCGTCCCAGGCCTCGCCGCGGTCCACCTCGGGACGCTCGACGGAGACCTCGCCACGCAGCACGGACGCCGCCCAGAGCAGCGACTGCTCCAGGAAGTCGGCACCGTTGAAGACCGCGTCGGCGAGCCCGAAGTCGTAGGCCGCCTGCCCGCCCAGCGTCTTGCCCTGGTTGAGCGGGTTCTCGAGGATCAGGGTGACCGCCTTGTCGGCGCCGACGAGCTGGGGCACGAGGTAGGCGCCGCCCCAGCCGGGGACCAGTCCGAGCATGACCTCGGGCAGGCCCAGCGCGGGAGCCGAGTCCATGACCGTGCGGTAGGTGCAGTGCAGCGCGACCTCGAGGCCGCCACCGAGCGCGAGGCCGTTGATGAGGCCGAACGACGGCTTGCCGCCCTCTTCTGCGGACCGGCCCAGCTTGCGGAAGACCGCATGCCCCAGCTCGCCGACGGTCCGGACCGCGCCCGGTCCGCCGCCCTGGATCGAGGTGAGGTCGGCGCCGGCGGCCAGGATGAACGGCTTGCCGGTGACCGCGATCGCGTCGATCGAGTCGTCGGCCAGTGCCGCGTCGATCGCCGTGTTGAGTGCCAGCAGGGAGCCGGGCCCGAACGTGTTGGGCCTGGTGTGGTCCTCGCCGTTGTCGAGGGTGATCAGGCCGATGCTCGCGCCCGGCAGGCTGACCGTGCGCAGGTGCGCCTGCGTGACGCGCTCGGCGTCGGACACGATCGCCGCGGCGCGCTCGTAGATGTCGGTGCTCACTGGTCGCTCACTTCGTCGCTCACTTGGTCTCTCCGTTCCAGTGCGGGTTCTCCCAGATCACGGTGCCGCCCATGCCGATGCCGATGCACATGGTGGTGAGGCCGTAGCGGACCTCGGGGCGCTCCGCGAAGGAGGCAGCGAGCTGGTTCATCAGGCGTACGCCGGACGAGGCGAGCGGGTGGCCCATCGCGATCGCGCCGCCGTAGGGGTTCACCCGGGCGTCGTCGTCGGCGATGCCGTAGTGCTCGAGGAAGGCCAGCACCTGCACGGCGAAGGCCTCGTTGACCTCGAACGCGTCGATGTCGTCGATGGTGAGACCCGCCAGCCGGAGGGCCTTCTCGGTGGCCGGGATCGGGCCGGCGCCCATCACCTCGGGCTCGACGCCGACGAAGGCGTAGGTCACCAGCCGCATCTTGACGGGCAGGCCGAGCTCGCGCGCGGTCTCCTCGTCGGCGAGCAGCGCCGCGGTGGCGCCGTCGTTGATGCCGGCCGCGTTGCCCGCGGTCACGTTGCCGTGGGAGCGGAACGGCGTCTTGAGGCCGGCGAGCGACTCCATGGTCGTCCCGGGACGCATCGGCTCGTCGGTGGTGGCCAGGCCCCAGCCGGCCTCGGCCGAGCGGGTGGCGACGGGCACCAGGTCGGGCTGGATCTTGCCGGCGTCGTAGGCCGCCTGGGTCTTCTGCTGGCTGCGGACGGCGTAGGCGTCCACGCGCTGCTTGGTGATCGTGGGGTAGCGGTCGTGGAGGTTCTCGGCCGTCTTGCCCATCACGAGGGCGTCGGGGTTGACGATCCGCTCGGACAGGATGCGCGGGTTGGGGTCGACGCCCTCACCCATGGGGTGGCGGCCCATGTGCTCCACGCCGCCGGCGATGGCGACGTCGTAGGCGCCGAAGGCGATGCCCGAGGCGGTGTTGGTCACCGCGGTCATGGCGCCGGCGCACATCCGGTCGATGGAGTAGCCCGGGACGCTCTGCGGCAGCCCGGCGAGCAGGGCGGCGGTGCGCCCGAGGGTCAGCCCCTGGTCGCCGATCTGCGTCGTCGCGGCGATCGCCACCTCGTCGACCCGCTCGGGCGGGAGGGACGGGTTGCGGCGCATCAGCTCGCGGATGCTCTTGATGACGAGGTCGTCTGCGCGCGTCTCGGCGTACTGGCCCTTGGCCTTGCCGAACGGTGTGCGCACGCCGTCGACGAAGACGACCTCACGCTGTGGACGGGACACGGTCTACTCCCAGGCTTCGAGGGGACAGGGCGCGATCAGGTTACCCCTCAGTAACAATGCCTGCCCACCAGGGCGGGTGTGTGTCCGGTCACTGGCGCCAACGGCCTAGGGTTGACCCATGGCCGAACGACTCGTGCACATCGTCGACGATGCCGAGGTGCTGGCCGACGCCGGTGACCTCACGCTCGTCTGCGTGCTCACCGGATTCCTCGACGCCGGCAAGTCCGCCGAGCTCGCCGCCAACCACCTGGGCGACCTCGCCGACGGAGGGGCCGACGGCAAGGTCGTCGCGACCTTCGACGTCGACTCGTTGCACGACTACCGCGCCCGGCGCCCACCCATGTCGTTCATCCGCGACCACTACGCCGACTACGAGGCACCGCGGCTGGTGGTGCGGGCGCTGCGCGACACGGGTGGCACCGCGTTCCTGCTGCTGACCGGTCCCGAGCCGGACATCCGCTGGGAGGCCTTCGCGCGCGCCGTCCGCGAGGTCATCGAGCACTTCGGCGTCTCCCGCGTGGTGAGCATGGGCGCCGTGCCGATGGCGGTCCCGCACACCCGGCCGATCGCGATCACCCCGCACGCCAACCGCCCCGACCTGGTCCCGGGCGAGAGCCCCTGGCAGGGCGAGCTGCGGGTGCCGGCGAGCGCGCAGGCGCTGCTGGAGCTCCGGCTGGGGGAGTGGGGGCACGACGCCCTGGGCTTCGTCGCCCACATCCCGCACTACCTCGCCCAGATGGAATACCCCCAGGCCGCGCTCGTGCTGCTCGAGCACCTCGAGATCGGCGGCCGGCTGACGATCGACCTCAGCGACCTGCGCGAGGCGGCCGAGATCACCGAGACCGAGGTCGACCGCTACCTCTCCTCCCACGACGAGGTCGGTGACGTCGTCCGTGGTCTCGAGCAGCAGTACGACTCCTTCCGCGAGGCCGAGGCTGCCGGCACGTCGTTGCTCGCCGGCGACGGACCGCTGCCCACGGGTGAGGAGATCGGCCGGGACTTCGAGGCGTTCCTCGCCGACCTCGACGACCGCTCCAAGGGCGACGACGAGCCCGGCGCCGGCTGGGAGGACCGCTGATGGCGGGCAGCGCCGACGAGCTGGCCTCGCTGCTCGACCTCGAGCGGCTGGAGGTCGACCTCTACCGCGGCGCCCAGGCCCGGACGGAGCGCCAACGCGTGTTCGGTGGCCAGGTCGCCGCGCAGGCCGTCGTCGCGGCCCACCGCAGCGTCGAGCCCGAGTTCGTCATCCACTCGCTGCACTCCTACTTCCTGCGGCCCGGGGACACCTCCGTCCCGATCGTCTACGACGTCGAGCGGATCCGTGACGGTCGCTCGTTCGTCACGCGTCGGGTCTCGGCGCGCCAGCACGGCCGGGCGATCTACTACCTGACGGCCAACTTCCAGGTGCCCGAGGAAGGCTTCGAGCACCAGGACCGGATGCCCGAGGTGGTGCCGCCCGAGCAGGGGATGCCGCTGGTCGAGCTGGCCCGCGCCCGTGGCGCCGAGTCCGCCGAGGACTGGGAGCGCGAGTGGTCGGCGCTCGACCTCCGCTACGTCGGCATCTCCGGCCAGGGGCTCCCGGTGGACGACCTGCAGCCCGCGCAGGCGCGGCTCTGGGCGAAGGTCGACGGCACGCTGTCCGACGACCCGACCCTCCAGGCGGCGGCCTTCACCTACGCCAGCGACCTCACGCTCCTCGGGGCCGCGCTGGTGCCGCACGGGATCCACATCGGCTCCCCCCGCATCCAACCGGCCTCGCTCGACCACACGATCTGGTTCCACAAGCCGTTCCGCGCGGACGAGTGGTGGCTCTACGACCAGTTCTCGCCGTTCGCCGGGGGCGCGCGCGGGCTGGCGCTCGCCCGGGTGTTCACGCAGTCCGGCGAGCTCGTCGCGACGGTGGCCCAGGAGGGCCTGATCCGGCCCCACGACGGACGCGCGGGCTCCTGATCGCTGCTCCCCGTCAGCAGGGAGGGTTCGCTCAGGCGGGCGTCGTACGACCCACCAGGTGCGGCGCGCCGTCCTTCGGCCTGGTGAGGGCGATGGTGAAGCCGTCGTCCTCACGGCGCGCGGCGAAGGCGACCGTCCCCGGCAGGAACACCGGCTTCTTGAACGCGACCTCGACCGTGACGGCCTCGGGCAGCCGGTTCTCGATCGCGGCGACCGAGCGCGCCAGGGTCCACATCCCGTGGGCGATCTGGCGCGGGAAGCCCAGCGCCCTGGCCGTCAACGGGTAGAGGTGGATCGGGTTGGCGTCGCCGGACACCGAGGCGTACGTCCGCCCGAGGTTGGCGGGGAGCCGCCACTCGACGCCACCCGTGGGTGCGTCCGCGACCGAGAGGCCCGGCGTGGGCGCTCCGTCGATCGGTCGACCGCGGCGGAGGTAGGTCGAGGTCGACTCCCACGCGGTCTCGCCGTCGGCCGAGACGGTGGTGACGAAGTCGAGGAGCACGCCCTTCGCGTGCGGTCGCGGGGCGGCGCACTCGGTGGTGACCTCCAGCGCCTCGCCGACCCCGATCCGGCGGTGGGCGGTGATGGTGTTCTCGACGTGCACCATGCCGATGGCCGGGTAGGGGAACGCCGGGTCGCTCATGATCGCCATGTGCAGCGGGAACGCCAGCAGGTGCGGGTAGGGGAGCGGCACGACGTCCTTGCGCGGGAAACCACACACGGCGGCGTACGCATCGACGCGGGGGCGCTCGACGACGACCTGCTCGCGGCGGTAGGCCAGGGGGGTGAAGTCGCTCGTCGATCCCTTGCGGACGCCGGGCAGCTGGTTGAGGCCCGGCACCACTGGCAGGGCGGCCCGCACCAGCGTGCTGAGGCCGCCGGGCTCGCCGTCGAGCACCTTGGGCGAGGCGGCCATCAGGCGCCCAGCATCATCTGGCCGCAGACGCGGACGACGTTGCCGTTGACCGCGCCCGAGCCGGCGCTGGCGAACCAGGCGATGGTCTCGGCGACGTCGACGGGCAGTCCTCCTTGCGACATGGCGTTGAGGCGCTGGCCGACCTCGCGGGTCGCGAACGGCACGGCCGCCGTCATCTGCGTGATGATGAAGCCCGGCGCGACGGCGTTGACGGTGATGCCGTGGTCGAGCTCGTCGCGCAGGCTCTCCACGAGGCCGATGACGCCGGCCTTGGACGTGGCGTAGTTGGTCTGGCCGACGTTGCCGGCGATGCCTGCGATCGAGGCGACGCCGATGATCCGGCCGCCCGTGTTGACGACACCGGCGTCGAGGAGCTCGCGGGTGATCAGCTCGGGAGCGGTCAGGTTGACCGCGATCACGCTGCTCCAGCGGTCCTCGGCCATGTTGGCGAGCTTCTTGTCCCGGGTGATCCCGGCGTTGTGCACGACGACGTCCACGCCGCCGTGGTGCTCCCTGAGGTGGTGCGCGATGCGCTGCGGCGCGTCCATGGCCGTGATGTCGAGGACGAGGTGGTCTCCGTCCAGCTCGGCCATGAGCGTCTGCAGCTCGCTGGCTGCCTGGGGTACGTCGACGCCGACGACCGTCGCGCCGTCGCGGTGGAGCACCCGGGCGATCTCCGCGCCGATGCCCCGGCTGGCGCCGGTGACCAGTGCGACCTTGCCGGCGAGCGGCCGGCTCCAGTCGGCGACCTCGTCGGTGCTGGTGCCGCCGTGGGCGCCGATCCGGACCACCTGGCCGGAGACGTAGGCCGACTTGGGGGAGAGGAAGAAGGCGAGCGTGGAGGCGATGGCCCCGTCCGCAGCCGGGGCGACGTAGACGAGCTGGACGGTGCCGCCGCGGCCGATCTCCTTGCCGAGCGAGCGGGTGAAGCCCTCGAGGGCGCGCTGCGCGATCCGCTGGGATCCCGACGCCTGCTCCGGCGGCGTACCGAGCACGAGCACGCGCGGGCACGCCTCGAGACGACGCATGAGCGGGGTGAAGAACTCCTGGAGCGCGACGAGGTCGGCGGTGTCGTCGATGCCGGTCGCGTCGAAGACGAGTGCCTTGGCCCGGGCGCCTTCCTCGAGGTCGGACGCCGAGGCGATGCCGAGCCCGTCGAGCGTCGTGGGCAGCACCTCGGCCAGCCGGCCCGAGCCGCCGAGCACGACGAGCCCGTCCACGAGGTCGGCTCCCTCGGACCAGCGCTCGAGCTCGGTCGGGTTGGGCAGGCCGAGGTTCTTGACGAACAGCTGGCCGATCGAGGTGGACACGAAGCCCTGGTAGCGGTCGCTCATGGTGGCGGGATCCCTCTGTGGTGTGCGCGGTCGATGACATGTAACTCGGTGTGACACTGCGAGTCCACTTTTCGTGACGTGCCCCTCACCCCGTTGGCGACGCGCACCTCACAGGCAAGGATAGGAACATGCAGCCCACTACCCGCCCCGTCGCTGTCGTCGGCGGCAACCGCATCCCGTTCGCGCGTTCCAACACCGTCTACGAGGGCGTCTCCAACCAGGAGATGCTCACCGCGGCGATCGACGGCCTCGTGGACCGGTTCGACCTGCGGGGCGTGCGGCTGGGTGAGGTCGTCGCCGGCGCCGTGCTGAAGCACTCGCGCGACTTCAACCTGACGCGCGAGTCGGTGCTCGGCTCACAGCTGGCGCCCGAGACGCCGGCGACCGACATCCAGCAGGCCTGCGGGACCGGTCTCCAGGCCGCGATCCAGGTCGCCAACAAGATCGCGCTCGGCGTGATCGATGCCGGGATCGCGGGCGGCACCGACACCACGTCCGACGCTCCGGTCGCGATCAGCGACAAGCTCCGCAAGAAGCTGATGAAGGTCAGCTCGGCCAAGGACACCGCCGGCCGGCTGAAGGCGCTCGGCTCGATCCGGCCCGGCGACATCGGGCTCGACATCCCGCAGAACGGCGAGCCGCGCACCCGGATGTCGATGGGCGAGCACGCCGCCCTCACCGCTCTGGAGTGGCGGATCACCCGGGAGGCGCAGGACGAGCTCGCCGCCCGCTCGCACCACAACCTGGCGCGCTCCTACGACGAGGGCTTCCACGACGACCTGATCACGCCCTTCCGGGGTGTCGAGCGCGACAACAACATGCGCCCGGACTCGTCCGTCGAGAAGCTCGCCACCCTCAAGCCGGTCTTCGGCAGGGGCTCGGCTGCCACGATGACCGCCGGCAACAGCACCCCGCTGTCCGACGGCGCTTCGGCCGTGCTGCTCGCCAGCGACGAGTGGGCCGAGGAGCGCGGACTGCCCGTGCTCGCCCACCTCGTCGATGCGGAGACGTCGGCGGTCGACTACGTCAACGGCCACGAGGGCCTGCTGATGGCACCGGCCTACGCGGTCCCGCGGATGCTGGCGCGCAACGGCCTGACGCTGCAGGACTTCGACTACTACGAGATCCACGAGGCCTTCGCCTCCCAGGTGCTCTCGACCCTGGCGGCGTGGGAGGACCCGGTGTTCTGCAAGGAGCGCCTGGGCCTCGATGCACCCCTCGGTTCGATCGACCGCGACCTCCTCAACGTCAACGGTTCCTCGCTCGCGGCGGCGCACCCGTTCGCCGCGACGGGCGGACGGATCATCCCCGTCGCGGCCAAGCTCCTCGCGCAGAAGGGCAAGGGCCGGGCGCTGATCTCCATCTGTGCCGCCGGTGGCCAGGGCGTCGTCGCCATCCTGGAGCGCTGAGCGGGCACTTCGTCCCCGTCTCGGTCACCGACCGGGCGCTTCGTCCCCGTCCTGGTCACTGACCGGGCGCTTCGTCCCCGTCCTGACTGGTGACCTCGCCTCGCCCTGACGGGGAGGAAGTGCCCGGTGAGCCTGTCTGACGGGGAGGAAGTGCCCGGTGAGCCTGTCTGACGGGGAGGAAGTGCCCGGTCGACGGGCCCGGTAGGGTCGGGCCGAATCGACATCCTTTAACGAGCCGTCCCGTGAGGCGGAGAAGGAGGTCCGGCGCCAGATGCCTGCCCCAGACACAGACCCCGACACCGCACCCGACGGCACCCGTTCCGACGCGAGCCCCGACCGCGCGGACCGCACCGTCCTCGATGCCCGTGACATCTCCCGGGCCCTGAGCCGGATCTCGCACGAGCTGCTCGAGCGCAACAGGGGCGCCACCGACCTCGTCCTCCTCGGGCTGCACACCCGCGGCGTGCCGCTGGCCCGCCGGATCGCGGAGAAGATCGCCGCGGTCGAGGGTGCGCCCGTCGCTGTGGGCGAGCTCGACGTGACGATGTACCGCGACGACCTGCGCTCGCAGCCGACCCGACGCGCCCACAAGACGGTCATGCCGGCGGGAGGCATCGACCGCAAGGTGGTCGTCCTGGTCGACGACGTGCTGTTCTCCGGACGGACGATCCGCGCGGCCCTCGACGCGCTGGCCGACCTCGGCCGCCCCTCCGCCGTACGCCTCGCGGTGCTCGTGGACCGCGGCCACCGCGAGCTGCCCATCCGTGCCGACCACGTCGGCAAGAACCTGCCGAGCGCGCTCGCCGAGCGGGTCAGCGTCCGCCTCAGCGAGATCGACGGCACCGACGAGGTGACCATCTCGTGAAGCACCTGCTGTCCATCGACGACCTCTCCACCGACGAGATCCAGCAGCTCTTCGAGACCGCCGCCGACATGCACGACGTGCAGCGCCGCGAGGTCAAGAAGCTGCCGGCGCTGCGGGGACGCACGGTCGTGAACATGTTCTTCGAGGACTCCACCCGCACCCGGTCCTCGTTCGAGATCGCCGGCAAGTGGCTCTCGGCCGACGTGATCAACGTGAGCGCCAAGGGGTCGAGCACGTCCAAGGGCGAGAGCCTGCGCGACACCGTGCTGACGGTGTGCGCGATGGGCGTCGACGGTCTGGTGATCCGTCACCCCGCCAGCGGCGCCGCCCTGCAGGTCAGCGAGTGGGTCGATGCGTCGGTGGTCAACGCCGGCGACGGCATGCACGAGCACCCGACGCAGGCCCTGCTCGACGCCTACACGCTCCAGCGCCGCCTCGGCTCGCTGGAGGGTCGCCACGTCGCGATCATCGGAGACCTGACCCACAGCCGGGTGTTCCGCTCCAACGTCCAGTGCCTGACCAAGCTCGGCGCCCGGGTCACCGTGGTCGCCCCGCCGACCCTGATGCCGAGCGGGATCGGCACGTGGTCGGCCGCTGCCGGCTTCGAGACGTCGTACGACGTCGACGCGGTCCTGCCCGAGGCCGACGCGGTGATGATGCTGCGGGTCCAGCGCGAGCGGATGTCGGGCGCCTACTTCCCGAGCGCCCGGGAGTACACGGTCGGCTACGGCCTGACCCGCAACCGGCTCGCCCAGCTCAAGCCCGACGTCCCGATCTGTCACCCCGGCCCGATGAACCGCGGCCTCGAGATCGCCGCCGACGCCGCCGACGCCGCCCAGTCGGTCGTGCTGGAGCAGGTCTCCAGCGGCCTGGCGATCCGGATGGCCGTGCTCTACCACCTGCTTGCAGGAGAGGAACTCTGATGTCGCTCGTGATCAAGGGCGCTTCGCTGCTCGGCGAGAGCACCGCTGACCTGTACGTCGACGACGCGGGGTTGCTCCAGCCCGTCGACGCCGCGCCGTCCGGCGTGGAGACGATCGATGCCGACGGCCTCGTCGCGCTGCCAGGCCTGGTCGACCTGCACACCCACCTGCGCGAGCCCGGACGCGAGGACGCCGAGACGATCCTGACCGGTTCGCAGGCGGCCGCGCTGGGTGGGTTCACCGCGGTGCTGGCCATGGCCAACACCTCACCCGTGACCGACACCGCCGAGGCCGCGACCCGCGTGTGGGAGCTCGGCCGGGAGGCCGGCCTGGTGCACGTGCAGCCCGTCGGCGCGGTGACGCGCGGACTCGGGGGCGAGGAGCTCGCCGAGCTGGGCCTGATGCACCGCTCGCGCGCCGGCGTCATGGTCTTCTCCGACGACGGCAGGTGCGTCCACGACGCGCGCGTGATGCGACGCGCGCTGGAGTACGTCAAGGCGTTCGGCGGCGTGGTGTCGCAGCACTCGCAGGACCCGTCCCTGGCCGGTCCCGCCGCGTGCTGCCACGAGGGCGAGCTGTCCGGTCGACTCGGGCTGCCCGGCTGGCCGGGCATCGCCGAGGAGGTCATCGTGGCGCGCGACGTGATGCTGGCCCGGCACACCGGGTCGCGGGTGCACGTCGCCCACGTGTCGACCGCCGGATCGGTCGAGGTGCTCCGCTGGGCCAAGGCGCAGGGCATCGCCGTCACCGCCGAGGTGACGCCCCACCACCTCCTGCTCACCACCGACCTGCTGACCGGCTACGACCCGACCTTCAAGGTCAACCCGCCGCTGCGTCCGCAGGAGGACGTCGACGCCCTCCGTGAGGCCCTCGCCGACGGCACGATCGATGCGGTCGCCACCGACCACGCACCGCACGCCCGCCACGACAAGGAGCACGCCTTCGTCGACGCGGCGTTCGGCATGCTCGGCATCGAGACGGCGCTGGGCGTCGTACGCACCGCGATGCCGGACCTGTCCTGGGCCGACATCGCGCGGGTCATGTCGGTCACGCCTGCGCGGATCGCCGGTCTCACCGGTCAGGGCCAGGCGCTCGCGCCCGGGTCGCCCGCCCACGTGGTGCTCGTCGACCCGGACGCCGCCGTCACGGTGGACCGCGACGCCTCGGCGTCGCTGTCGCGCAACAACCCGTGGCACGGGCGCAGCCTGACCTCGCGGGTCGTGCACACCCTCTACGCCGGCCGCGTCACCGTGCGCGACGGCGTGCTGGCCTGAGGCCCAGGTGCGCTCCTAGCGCGCCGGCACCACGACCGCGGTGATCGCACGCAGGTGCATCGGGGTCCGGTCGAGCACGAGGCGGTAGCGGTCCTTGCGGGCCTCGGGGCGGCGCCACCACGAACCTCACGGCGCCCGCCGCTCCGACGGTCGCCTGCTGGACCGTGGTCAACCGGCCACCCACGAGCCTCCGCAGCAGCACCCGGTCGCCCGTGGTGGCACCGGCGACCGTGCCGCTGATGACGGCCTCGCCGGCGGCACCGGGGGAGACCTGGGCGGACCAGGTCGGCTGGAGCCGCAACGGCAGGACCGGGCTGCGCACCTTCCCGACGCGGAGGCGTACGGCGACGGTGCGGTCGACCGGACCGACGGCGATCGCCACGGAGCCGGTCGAGTCGCTGACGGCCGAGCCGACGCGACGCCAGTCGTCACCCCGGGCACGGAGCAGCAGCCAGACCCGCCGGCCCGGCAGCACGACGCCGTCGACGTTGCTCACCGTGCCGGACACGGTCACCGCGTCGCGGGGGCCAACTGTGTCCGTCGGCGTGGAGGCGCTGATCGCTGCGGGGGTGAGGGGCAGGACGCGCAGAGCCTGCCGCGCCGCGGTGTGTGAGCGGGTGCGCGGAAGCTGGGCGAGGTACGTGACGGGGTTGCGGGGCGAGGCGACCTGGAAGGTCGCGGTGAGGTCGCCGGAGAGCCGCGAACGACCGACGAGCACGTCCGCGCCCGGACGCTTGCGCAGCAGCGTCACCCGGTCCCCGACGCGGCCGCCGCGGGCCGTCACGAGGATCCCGGTCGAGCCGGTGACCGGCTGGTCGACCACGGTGAGGGCCGGGGCCAGCGCGATCCGCCACGTCTGGCTGGTCAGGGAGTCGCCGACGGCGAGCCGGAAGACCGTCGTCCGGGAGAGCGCCGGGGCCGCCAGGCTGACCGACCCGGCGTCGTCGCTGGTCGCGGTGACGACCGGGACCCACGTCGAGCCCTGTCGCTGGAGCAGGGTGACCTGCTGGCCGGCGACCGGGGTGCCGTCCGTCGCGCTCACGGTCCCCGCGAGCGGCACCTGCTCGTCGGGTGCGGCGCGATGCGCGGTGCCGGTGAGGGCCACCGATGCCGGGGGCGCCGCGACCGGGGTCTCGGTGGGCGTCTCCGTCGGGCTCTCGGTCGGAGACTCGCTGGGAGTGCTGGTCGGACTCTCGGTCGGGCTGCTGGGTGCGCTCCCGGTCGGGTCCGTGGTGGGCGACGTGGTGGGCGACGGGGTCGGATCCTTCGTCGCGGTCCCAGCAGGGGACTCGGACGCAGTGGTCGGAGCGCTGGGGTCCGACGTCGACGCTGCAGCCTTCTCGGGGCGGGGCTTCTCGGGAGCGGGCACGCCGACCGGGCCGAAGACACCGTGCACGGCTCGCTGCACGGGGTCGGGGAGGTTCTGCGTGTACGCCGCGGCGGCGCCCGGCGCCGAGGGAGATGGCGACGACCACGGCCGTCCCGCCACCACCGAGGCGACGTCCGGCGCGACGCAGCCGGTCGCGGCCGGTCGGCAGCGGAGTGGGCGCCGCGACAGCACCGGGGGCCGCCGACGCGGACTGGGCGGCGCGGAAGGCAGCGACGTACGCCGCCTCGTCGGCCAGCTCGTCGGGCGTGCCCGGCCCACGCAGGGCGTGCACCACCGGGTCGTCGAGCCACGGGGTGAGGTCGTCGTCGTCGGGACCGGACATCTCACACCACCTTTCCGAGCGCGCGGGCGCGCGGGTCGTTGTGGAGCTTCTGCAGGGCCCGGTGCACCGCGACCCGCACGGTGCCGGGCTTCTTGCCCACGAGGCGGGCGACGACGGCCACGTCGAGGCCGGCGACCACCCGGAGCATCACCAGCTCCGCCTGGTCGGGAGGGAGTGACGCGACCAGCCGGACGGCCTCGTCGGTCGCATGTCGAGCCACGGCGTCGTCCTCCGCGCTCGTGGCGGCTGCGGTGGTGACGTGCTCGTCGGGCGCCTCCACCGGCACCGTCGAGCGCTGGGCCGGCGAGCGGGCGTGGTCGATCGCGCGGTTGCGCGCGATCGTGAACAGCCAGGCACGGAAGTCGTCGATGCCCCCGCCGAAACCCGGCAGGTCGCGCACGACCTGGAACCACGTCTCCGAGGCCACGTCCTCGCGTCCCGCCGGGCAGCGGACCGAGAGGTAGCGCAGCAGCGGCGGGTGCAACGTGCGCCAGAGCTCGGCGAACGCGTCGGCGTCGCCTTCCCTGGCCCGGTCGAGCACGACGCCGAGCAGGTCATCGGGTGCGGGCACGCCGTCGAGCGGCCGGGCGAGCACCTTGTCGGTGTCACCGTCCGGCCGCTCGCGGCGCCCCGTCGCGTCCAGCTCCTGCTCCTCTACCCAGTCGCTCTCGTCAGGAGACGACCGTGCCGCTGACAGACGGGAGGAAGAGATCCTCGCCGTCGTAGGCGAGACGGTACTGCGTGTCCGCGACGAGGGGCTGGGTGAAGCGCACCCGACCGTGCCTGTTGGTCCGGTCGGTCGCGACGGGGGTCCAGGCGGTGCTCCCCTGTGGCATCGCCTGGAGCGTGATGGTGCGACCGGGGCGCGTCGCCCGGGCAGCGCGCAGCTGGCCCTCGACGACGTAGCCCGCGGCAGCAGAACGGCCGCGGATCGACAGCGAGCTGGCGGCCCGGACCAGGACCCGAGCGGTCGGGCTCACACCGGGACGGATGCCCGGGCCGTGCACCACGCGCAGGCGGTACGCCGTGGAGCGCTCCGGCGTGACGCTGAAGGAGACCGTGCCGTCCGTGGCCGACGTCCCGGTCTGGGCCACGGTCCACTTCGCGGTGCTGTGCATCCTGCGGGCCAGCAGGTCGACCTTCGCGCCGGCCACCGCGACGCCTGCCGACGTCACCACACCCGACACGGCCGAGCTCTGCCCGGGGTCGATGATGCCGGGCACCGCGGAGACGGAGACGTCCGACGGCATCCGCACCACGACGCGTGCGCTGCGCGAGGGCCGGAGTCGCGGGCTGCCCAGGAATGCCAGCCGGTAGGCCGTGTTGGCCTGCGGCTGGACTCCGTAGACGACGCGACCGAGGTGGTCGGTGCGTGCCGCGCTCGCGAAGCTCCAGTCCGTCGCCCCCTCGGCCCGGGAGACGAGCACGATCCAGCGTCGTCCGAGCTGCGCCCCGCGGGCGAACAGCTTGCCCCGGATGACGGTGCGGTCGGCCGGACCGACCTCCTTGAGGCGGACGGACAGCGTGGTCCGGACCCGCTGGGCGGCGTGCTGGGGGACGCGCACCCGGACCCGGGTGACCCCGCTCCTGGCGCGGTCCGCGTCCACGCTGCCGGCGTACCGCCAGCGGAAGAACGTGGTCGTCTCCGGGGTCACCGTCAGCCTGAGCACGCCGGCCGCGCCGGTCGTGGCGGAGCCGACCGGGATGAATCCGCCCGTGCCCTCGGCGCGCGCCTCCAGCAGCACGGTGCGGCCGGACGGGTCGGCGCCGGGAACGGCGAGGCGTCCCTTGACGGCGGTGGAGCGGCCCGGCGCCACCGCCGGCTTGACCGCGCGGATGGAGAGCGACGTGTCGGCCCGGGTGACGGCGCCGGCCTCGTCCATCGCGGCGGCCGGACCGCCGGCGAGCACCGGCACGGCGGCCAGGGTCGCGGTGGTCGCGGCGACGGCGGTGGTCGCCACCCATCGCCTCAGGATCGTGAGCTGCATGGCACAACCTCTCGTGTCTGGAAGGCCCGTGACGGGCCACTCACCACGACAGCGAGACAGGTGCCGGAAGCGTTACATCCGGGTGAGCGGCGGCGGTGCCGTGCCCCGGGTCGCACCCCTCCTTGGCATGCTGGCCGGGTGATCGATCCCCGCAGGTGGCTGCTGACCGCCGACGAGCGTGCCAACGAGGGCACCCTCATCGACCAGCAGTGCGAGGGCGACGCCGCCTGGATCGACGACAACCTGGTCACGCCGCTGGTCGACGGGACTGCGTACTTCGCAGACCTCTGCGCCGAGCTCGAAGCGACGCAGCCCGGTGACCTGGTGCTCTTCACCGACTGGCAGGGCGACGCGGACGAGCAGCTGACCGGCGAGCCCGGCAGCGAGGTCGTCGAGGTCCTCGGGGCCGCCGACGAGCGCGGCGTGGACGTGCGCGGCCTGGTCTGGCGCTCCCACCTCGACCAGTCCGGGTTCTTCGCCACCGAGAACCGCCACCTCGGCGAGCAGCTCCAGGAGCGCGGGGCCGAGGTGCTCCTCGACATGCGTGTCCGCACCGGCGGTTCGCACCACCAGAAGTTCGTCGTCATCCGCCACCCCGACGACCCGTCGCGCGACGTGGCGTGGATCGGCGGCATCGACCTCGCGCACAACCGGCGTGACGACGCCGAGCACGGGGGCGACCCGCAGTCGCAGCCCCTCGCGGAGGAGTACGGGGACCACCCGCCCTGGCACGACGTCCAGGTCAGGATCCAGGGTCCGGCCGTGCATGCCGTGGAGACGGTCTTCCGCGAGCGGTGGCTCGACCCCACTCCGCTGAGCCGCAGTCCGCTGCGCCGCACCGTCGACCGGGTGCGCCGGCTCGACCTGAGCCCGGACCCGCTGCCGGACCAGGAGCCACCACCCCCAGCGGCGGGCCCGCACCGGGTCCAGCTGCTGCGGACCTACCCCGACCTGCGTCGTGGGCGCGACTACCCGTTCGCCCGCGGCGGCGAGCGCAGCATCGCGCGGGGCTACGGCAAGGCGATCACCCGGGCACGGCGGCTGATCTACGTCGAGGACCAGTACTTCTGGGGACACGAGGTCGCCGACCCGTTCCTCACCGCGCTCCGGGAGCAGCCGGAGCTGCGGGTGCTGGCTGTCATCCCACTGGTGCCCGACGTGTCGGGCCGGGTGTCGCGCCGTGCCGAGCTGCTGGGACGTGCCCGAGCCCTGCGCAGCCTCATCGAGGCGGCCCCCGACCGGGTCGCGGCCTACGGGCTGGAGAACCACGCCGGCACGCCGGTCTACGTCCACGCCAAGGTGTGCGTCATGGACGACCTGTGGGCGAGCGTCGGGTCGGACAACTTCAACCGGCGCTCCTGGACCCACGACTCCGAGCTGTCCTGCGTCGTGCTCGACGAGGACTATGCGCGGTCCCTGCGGCTGAGGCTGGCGGCCGAGCACCTCGACCGGCTCCCCGACGTCGAGCGTCTCGGTCTCGACCAGGCCATGGGGGACCTCCACGACCCGCACGCGATGTACGACGCCTATGCGGCGGCGGCCGCGGCGCTGGACGCCTGGCACGACGGCGGTCGCTCGGGTGCGCGTCCGCCCGGCCGGTTGCGGACCCTCCCCGTCGCCGACTTCGGGCCGTGGACCGAACGGCTCCTGGGTGTCCCGCTCGACCTGGTGCACGACCCCGACGGCAGGCCCGGACCGCTGCGGGGCGGCTCGGACTACTGATCCGGCGCGTCACGCCCGCGGCAGCACCGTGCCGGTCAGCGGGTCGCGGTCGGTCAGGCAGTAGACCTGGCCGCCCGGCGCGGTGAGGACGGTCCAGAAGGCGTGCACGCCGACCACGACGGCGCCGAGCGCGACGTGACGTTCGGTGTCGCCCTTGCGGTCGGCGCTCGCGAGGTCCGGGTGCGCCCGCACCGGTCCATCGGGCTCGTCGAGCCGCTGCAGCAGGATGCGGGGCTGCTCGGGTGCCACCAGGCGGGCGAATCCGGGGGCGGACGCCTCCTGCAGCTCACGCCCGGTGAGGTCGCGCCAGAACGCCACCTCCGACTCCCAGTGGGCCTGTGGCACGTCGAGGCAGACCTGGTCGAGGATCGTCGAGCCGTCGCGGACGAGCCGCGCGTCGCCGCTGACCAGGGTCTGGCAGAACGTGAGCCCGCCGGGGGAGCGCATCACCTCGACGTCGTGGTAGGTCCAGGCGCTGGTCGCGCCGAGCGTCCGGGCCCGCTCGATGCTCGCGGGGCGGTCGGTGCTGTCGAGGTCGAGGTGCAGTCCCGCCGGCCCGTCGACGGCCTGCATCTTGACGTAGGACGCCCCTGCCGACGGTTCGAGGGTGAGGAACTGGCCGTCCTCGCCGCGCCGCTCCGAGGGCCGCCAGCCCGTGGCCGCGGACCAGAAGACGACCGCCTCGTCGAAGGCGGCGGCCGGGGTGTCCAGGAAGACCTGGATCCACGCGATGGTGCTCACAGGGCGATCCTGACACGTCGTACTGTCGAGGGATGGCCGAGACACCGGAGCTGCTGCACACGGTCCTGGACGCACGCGACGTACGTCGGGAGGCCGAGTTCTGGCGCGAGCTGCTCGGACTCGTCTACCGCCCGGGGGACGAGGTCCCCGACGGGACGGACGACGCCGACTGGCTCGTGCTGACGCGTCCCGACGGTCGGCGCTGCCTGGCGATCCAGGAGGTCGAGCAGCTCCCCGCGAACCGGTGGCCCGAGCCGGGGCACCCGTCGGTGTCGCACCTGGACACCACGGTGCCGACGCGCGAGGCCCTCGACGCCGTGCACGAGCGGGTGCTGGCCCTGGGCGGCGAGCTCCGCCTCGACCGCACCGACGACCCGGACGAGCCGCTGTTCGCCTACGCCAGCCCCGAGGGCCACGTCTTCTGCGTCTTCGTGGCCTGAGCCCGGGGACCGCTCAACGGCGCTTGTTCACCCGCACCGAGTTGTTGGCGCCTCGCACGGTGACCTTGGTGGTGCCCTTCTTGACGACCGCGGTGTTGTTGGCGCCGATGATCTTCAGGATCGGCAGCTTGGTCATCCGGACGAGGTTGTTGGCGCCACGCACGGTCACCTTGGCGGACTTGGACCCGACCAGGGTGGCGTTGCTGCCCTTGATGGTCACCGTGTCGAAGGAGGTGGCCCTGGCCGCCTGGTTGCCGCCCTTGACGAGCAGCTTGCCGATCGTGTCGGCCTTGACCGTGTTGTTGCCGTCGAGGAGGGACGTCCGGCCGATGCTCCCCCGAGAACGACGCCTCGTTGTTTCCCTGGCTCACCGCCACGTCACCTGCGGTGACCCCGTCGACGGTGTTGTTGCCGCCGGCGAGGTCGAGCGAGCCGAGGTGCCCCGTGGCGGTGACCTCCAGGTTTGCCCCGGTGACGACGAGGGTGGTCGCGGCCGGGAGCACGACGGTGATGTTGGACGCCTCGATGCGCACGTCCGTGCAGACGCCGGTCAGGGTCACGTCATCGGTGGTCGAGGGGATGGTCACCGCTCCTCCCAGGCAGTCCATGGCCACGACGTCGGCGTGGGCCGGCACGGCAGCGCCGACCAGGGCGGCGGACGCGATGAGCGAGGCAGCGGCAGCGGTGGCGCGGGAGAGGACTGACGGCGAGGGATTCATGGTGGCGATCTGCCCCGCTCGGACCACGCGGAAACCAGTCACGGGAAAAGAGTTGGTCAGTGGCGCGGGGGCCCGCCTAGAGTCGTAGGCATCATGTGGATCCAGGACTGACCCGACTCGCGTCCGCGGCGGCGCACCAGTGCGCCTCGATGCCCGGCGAGTCCTCTCCTGATCGTGAAGGGCTTCTCCATGGCCGGATCCACCAGCTCCACCAGCACGCTCGCCCCGCTCGTCGTCAGCGGCCTCTCGGTGACCTACCCGGACCGGACGGTGCTCAGCGGCGTCGACCTGCTCGCGCAACCCGGTCGTCGGATCGGCCTCGTCGGGGAGAACGGCGTCGGCAAGTCGACGCTGCTGCGGGCCGTCGCGGGACGGCTGCCCTCCCGGGCGCAGGTCTCCGGCGAGGTCCGGGCGCCTGCCGATCTCGTCCTCCTCGGGCAGGAGCCGCCCTTCCGCGACCGTGCGACGGTCGCGGAGGTGCTCGCCATGACCCTGGCGCCGCTGCGCACCGCGGTCGCCGACGTCGAGCGGCTGGCGGGTGACCTCGGGAACCCGGACGGGGACGCTGCCTATGCGCGTGCCCTGGAGCAGGCACTCGCGCACGACGCGTGGGACGCCGACCGTCGGGCGGCCGTCGCCGCGGCCCGGCTCGGGCTGGACGGGCTGGATCCGGAGCGGGTCGTCGGATCGCTCTCCGGCGGCCAGCGGACCCGCCTGGCGCTCGCGACGATCATGACGACCCGGCCGACCTGCCTGCTGCTGGACGAGCCGACCAACCACCTCGACGACGACGCGATCGACGTGCTCACGAGCTTCCTGCGTGAGCTGCCGGGTGTCGTGGTGCTCGCCAGCCACGACCGGGTGCTGCTCGACGACGTGTGCACCGACCTCGTCGACCTCGACGCCGGCGAGCTCGGCACCGACGGCAGCGGCGGACGCCGCTTCGGTGGCGGCTGGAGCGACTACGAGGCGGCCCGCCTCGACGCTCGGCGACGCTGGGAGGAGACCTACGCCGACCAGCAGGAGGAGCTCGACCGCCTGCGCGAGGCGACGCGGATCGGCACCGGCTCGATCGCCCACAACCGTGGCCCCACCGACGGCGACAAGTACATCTACGCGTTCAAGGGCGCCCGCGTCGAGCAGACCCTGGCGCGGCGCAAGAAGGACGCCCAGCGACGCCTCGAGGTGGCCGAGCGGGAGCAGGTGCGCAAGCCACCGGTCCCGCTGGTCTTCCGCGGCGACCTGACCGCTGCGGCCACCGGACGTGTCGTGCAGGTCCGCGACGTCGAGGTCGCCGGCCGGATGCGCCTGCAGCGGCTCGACGTCGCGGCGGGGGAGCACCTGCTCGTCACCGGGGCCAACGGCTCGGGCAAGTCGACCCTGCTGGGAGTGCTCAGCGGTCGCCTCGAGCCCACCTCGGGGACGGTCGGCGTGCACGCGCGCACTGTCCGCGAGCTCACCCAGGACCCGGAGGTCTCCGACCCGGCGCGTCCGGCAGGAGCGACGTACGACGCCGCCGTGCGCGGCCTGACCGACCCGCCGGCGCTGCGGGACCTCGGCCTCCTGCATCCCCGCGACCACCGCACGCCGGTGGGCAGCCTCTCGGTGGGCCAGCGCCGTCGCCTGGGTCTGGCCGTCGCGATCGCCGCCGCGCCGGACCTGCTCCTCCTCGACGAGCCCACCAACCACGTCTCCCTGGCGCTCGCCGGCGAGCTGGAGGAGGCACTGGCGACCTCGCCCGGGGCGGTCGTGCTGGCCTCGCACGACCGGTGGCTGCGCCGCCGGTGGGAGGGCCCCGAGCTGGACCTCATCCGCTGGTAGGCTCGGCGGCGGCTCGAACATCCTTTAACGATCCGTCCTGTGAGGCGGAGAAGGAGGTACGGCGTGGCAACGCCTGCACAAAATCTCACCCCAGCGCTCCTGGTCCTCGAGGACGGGCGCACCTTCCGCGGTGAGTCCTTCGGCGCCGAGGGCGAGACCTTCGGCGAAGCGGTCTTCTCCACCGGCATGTCCGGCTACCAGGAGACGCTGACCGACCCCAGCTACCACCGGCAGGTCGTCGTGATGACGGCCCCGCACATCGGCAACACCGGGATGAACGACGAGGACCCGGAGTCCTCGCGCATCTGGGTGGCCGGCTACGTCGTGCGCGAGCCGGCCCGGGTGCCGTCCAACTGGCGCAGCGTCCGCAGCCTCACCGACGAGCTGCGCGACCAGGGCGTCGTCGGGATCAGCGGCGTCGACACCCGCGCCCTGACCCGGCACCTGCGCGAGCGCGGGGCGATGCGCGTCGGCATCTCGACCACGGAGACCGACCCCGGGCGCCTGCTCGCCCGGGTGCTCGAGTCCGGTGAGATGGCCGGAGCCAACCTCAGCGAGGCGGTCAGCACCGCCGAGGCCTACGTCGTCCCCGCGGTCGGCGAGAAGCGCTTCACCGTCGCCGCGATCGACCTCGGCATCAAGGCCAACACCCCGCGGATGATGAGCGAGCGCGGCATCGAGGTGCACGTGCTCCCCGCCACCGCGACGCTCGAGGAGGTGCAGGCCGTCGCTCCCGACGGGCTGTTCTTCTCCAACGGTCCCGGCGACCCGGCCGCGACGACCGGCCAGGTGGAGCTGCTGCAGGGCGCCCTGCGCGCCGGCATCCCCTACTTCGGGATCTGCTTCGGCAACCAGCTCTTCGGACGCGCCCTCGGCTTCGGCACCTACAAGCTGAAGTACGGCCACCGCGGCATCAACCAGCCCGTGATGGACCGCACGACCGGCAAGGTCGAGGTCACCGCCCACAACCACGGCTTCGCGGTCGACGCCCCTCTGGAGGGCACCACGACGACCGAGTTCGGCGAGGTCACCGTGAGCCACGTCTGCCTCAACGACGACGTCGTCGAGGGCCTGGAGCTGCGCGACGGCGACGGCGCCCTGAGGTCCTTCTCCGTCCAGTACCACCCGGAGGCCGCCGCCGGCCCGCACGATGCGGCCTACCTCTTCGACCGGTTCTGTGACCTGATGAGCGGCGAGCCGCTGGTCGAGGAGGTCGCGCAGCGACCGTCACGAGACCTCGGTCTCGTGACAGGACTTCGTCCTTCCTCGACCAACGATGACGACGAGAAGGACGGGGGCAACTGACATGCCCAAGCGCACCGACATCCAGAGCGTGATGGTCATCGGCTCGGGGCCGATCATCATCGGCCAGGCCTGCGAGTTCGACTACTCCGGCACCCAGGCGTGCCGGGTGCTGCGCGAGGAGGGCCTGCGGGTCATCCTGGTGAACTCCAACCCGGCCACGATCATGACCGACCCCGAGTTCGCCGACGCGACCTACGTCGAGCCGATCACGCCCGAGTTCGTCGAGAAGGTGATCGCCAAGGAGCGCCCCGACGCGCTGCTCGCGACCCTCGGCGGCCAGACCGCGCTCAACTGTGCGATGGCGCTCGACAAGGCCGGCGTCCTGCAGAAGTACGACGTCGAGCTGATCGGCGCCTCCATCGAGGCGATCGAGCGCGGCGAGAACCGCCAGCAGTTCAAGAAGATCGTCGAGCAGCTCGGCGGTGAGTCCGCCCGCAGCACGATCTGCCACACGATGGACGACCTGCTCGAGGCCGCCCAGGACCTCGGCTACCCGATGGTCGTGCGCCCGTCCTTCACGATGGGCGGCACCGGCTCCGGCATGGCCTACGACGAGGCCGACCTGCGCCGCATCGGCGGCTCGGGCCTGGCCGCCAGCCCGACCACCGAGGTGCTCCTCGAGGAGTCGATCATCGGCTGGAAGGAGTACGAGCTCGAGGTGATGCGCGACCGGG
Source organism: uncultured Actinomycetota bacterium (assembly GCA_963750445.1). Classification (GTDB taxonomy): domain Bacteria; phylum Actinomycetota; class Actinomycetes; order Propionibacteriales; family Nocardioidaceae; genus Nocardioides. The sequence continues at coordinate 375,480 of CAVVQR010000016.1, forward strand.
CCGACAACAGCGTCATCGTCTGCTCCATCGAGAACCTCGACCCGATGGGCGTCCACACCGGCGACTCGATCACGGTCGCTCCCGCGCTGACGCTCACCGACCGCGAGTACCAGAAGATGCGCGACCTCGCGATCGCCATCATCCGCGCGGTCGGCGTCGACACCGGCGGCTGCAACATCCAGTACGCCGTCAACCCGGCGGACGGGCGCCTGATCGTCATCGAGATGAACCCGCGCGTCTCGCGGTCCTCCGCACTGGCGTCCAAGGCCACCGGCTTCCCGATCGCCAAGATCGCGGCGAAGGTCGCCATCGGCTACACCCTCGACGAGATCCGCAACGACATCACCCAGGAGACGCCGGCGTCGTTCGAGCCGACGCTCGACTACGTCGTGGTGAAGGTGCCGCGGTTCGCCTTCGAGAAGTTCCCCGAGGCCGACACGACGCTGACCACGCACATGAAGTCGGTCGGCGAGGCGATGGCGATCGGCCGCAACTTCACCGAGGCGCTCCAGAAGGCGCTGCGCTCGCTCGAGAGCAAGCACGCCCCCTTCGACTGGCACAAGCACTTCGACGACGAGCTCGCCTCGCCGGAGTCCAGGGCGGCGCTGCTCGAGGAGATCCGGATCCCGACCGACGGTCGCCTCAAGCGGGTCATGGACGCGATCCGGGCCGGGGCGACGCCCGAGGAGCTCTTCGAGGCCACCAAGATCGACCCCTGGTTCCTCGACCAGCTCGCGCTGATCAACGAGGTCGCCGTCCAGCTGATCGACGCCTCCGAGCTCACCCCCGACCTGCTGCGCCTGGCCAAGCGCCACGGCTTCTCCGACGAGCAGATCGGCCGGATCCGGGGGCTGAGCGCCGACGTGATCCGCGGCGTACGGCACGCGCTGGGCATCCGCCCGGTCTTCAAGACCGTCGACACCTGTGCGGCCGAGTTCGCCGCGCAGACGCCCTACCACTACTCGTCCTACGACGAGGAGACCGAGGTGCGCCCGCGCGCAGAGGGCAAGGAGGCCGTGATCATCCTCGGCTCCGGGCCCAACCGCATCGGCCAGGGCATCGAGTTCGACTACAGCTGCGTGCACGCCTCGCTCGCGCTGGCCGAGGCCGGCTACGAGACGATCATGGTCAACTGCAACCCGGAGACGGTCAGCACCGACTACGACACCTCCGACCGGCTCTACTTCGAGCCCCTGACGCTGGAGGACGTGCTCGAGATCGTGCACGCCGAGCAGAAGGCCGGCCCGATCGCCGGGGTCGTGTGCCAGCTCGGCGGCCAGACCCCGCTCGGCCTGGCCCAGGGCCTGGCGGACGCCGGGGTCAAGATCGTCGGCACGTCGCCGGAGTCGATCCACCTCGCCGAGGAGCGCGGCGCCTTCGGCCGGGTCCTCGCCGACGCCGGCCTGCCGGCGCCCAAGCACGGCACCGCCACGTCCTACCCCCAGGCGCAGCGGATCGCGCACGAGATCGGCTACCCCGTCCTGGTGCGGCCCTCCTACGTCCTCGGCGGGCGCGGCATGGAGATCGTCTACGACGACACGGCGCTGGAGGCCTACCTGGAGAAGTACGTCGCCAACGGGCTGATCAACGAGCGCCAGCCGGTGCTGGTCGACCGGTTCCTCGACGACGCGGTCGAGATCGACGTGGACGCCATCTTCGACGGCGAGGAGCTCTTCCTCGGCGGCGTGATGGAGCACATCGAGGAGGCCGGCATCCACTCCGGCGACTCGTCCTGCGCACTGCCGCCGATCACCCTCGGTCGCGAGGAGATCGACCGCATCCGCCGCTCGACCGAGGCGATCGCACGCGGCCTCGACGTCCGCGGGCTCCTCAACATCCAGTTCGCCCTGGCCTCCGACGTGCTCTACGTCCTCGAGGCCAACCCGCGTGCCTCGCGCACGGTGCCGTTCGTCTCCAAGGCGACCGCGACGCCGCTGGCCAAGGCCGCCGCCCGGGTCATGCTCGGCGAGTCGATCGCCGACCTGCGCACGGCCGGCGTGCTGCCCGCCGTGGGCGACGGCGGCCACCTGGCCGACGGGTCGCCGATCGCGGTCAAGGAGGCGGTCATGCCCTTCGACCGCTTCAAGACCGCCGACGGCCGCACGGTCGACGCGCTGCTCGGTCCCGAGATGCGCTCGACGGGCGAGGTGATGGGCTTCGACGCCTTCTTCGGCACCGCCTTCGCCAAGGCCCAGGCCGCTGCCTACGGGTCGCTGCCGCTGTCGGGCAAGGTCTTCGTGTCGGTCGCCAACCGCGACAAGCGGCACATGATCTTCCCGGTCAAGCAGATCGCCGACATGGGCTTCGAGATCCTCGCGACCGCCGGCACCGCGGAGGTGCTGCGCCGCAACGGCGTGCAGTCGACGGTCGTGCGCAAGCACTCCGAGGGCGAGGGCCCCGACGGCGAGCCGACGATCGTGGGCCTGATCTGGGCGCGCGAGGTCGACCTGGTCATCAACACGCCCCACGGGGCGACCAGCGGCGGCTCCCCGCGCATGGACGGCTACGACATCCGCACCGCGGCGGTGTCCACCGACATCCCGTGCATCACGACCATCCAGGGCCTCGGCGCAGCGGTGCAGGGGCTGGAGGCGATGCGGCGCGGCGACATCGGGGTGCGGTCGCTGCAGGACTGGGCGAAGCACCTCAGGCCCGCCGACGACCGGACCGCCTGAGCCGTGCGTCCCTACGACGTCCTCTTCGCCCACGCCCTGACCCGGGTCGACGCCGAGCGCATCCACCACGCGGCGTTCCGGGCGATCCGGGCGGGCGCGCCCCTGACGAGTCGGCTGGTCCGCACGCCCACGGAGCGTCGGGTCGGCGCATCGGCGCAGGTGCACGCGCTCGGGCTGACGTTCCCGCACCCGCTGGGGCTGGCCGCCGGCTTCGACAAGAACGCCGTGGGCATCGACGGGCTGGCGGCGCTCGGCTTCGGCCACGTCGAGATCGGCACCGTGACGGGGGAGGCCCAGCCGGGAAACCCGCAGCCGCGGCTGTTCCGGCTCAAGGCCGACCACGCGATCGTCAACCGGATGGGCTTCAACAACGACGGCGCCGAGGTGGTCGCGCGGCGGCTCGCAGCACGACAGTCACGGCGCAAGGTTCAAGAACAGGAGGGGAGGACTCGTTCCACGGTGCTCCCATCCGGGGTCAACATCGGCAAGACCAAGGTCGTGCCGGAGGACGAGGCCGTCCGCGACTACGAGAAGTCCGCCGGTCTGCTGGCCCCCTACGCCGACTACCTGGTCGTCAACGTCTCCTCGCCCAACACGCCCGGGCTCCGCAACCTCCAGGCCGTCGAGAAGCTCGAGCCCCTGCTGGCTGCCGTACGACGACGCGCCGACGAGGTGCGCCCCGACCACCGGGTGCCGCTGCTGGTGAAGATCGCCCCCGACCTCAGCGACGACGACGTCGTCGCCGTGGCCGACCTCGCCCTGGCCAGCGGCCTCGACGGGATCATCGCCACCAACACCACGATCAGCCGCGACGGCCTCGCCAGCCCGGCCGGCACCGTGGAGGAGATCGGTGCGGGAGGTCTCAGCGGCCGGCCGCTCACCCAGCGGTCGGAGGACGTCGTACGCCTGCTGCGGGACCGGGTCGGGGCCGACCTGACGCTGGTCGGGGTGGGTGGCATCACGACGGTCGACGACGCCCGACGACGGCTCGCCGCCGGTGCGGACCTCCTGCAGGGCTACACGGCGTTCGTCTACGAAGGACCCCTCTGGCCGCGGCGGATCGTGCGGGGGCTCGCGACGGATGCCTGACGCGCATGCCTGAGGCGAGTGGTCCTGAGGGCCAGGGGTCCCGTGCACGTCGCCGGGGAGGTCGTCGCCACCAAGCGGATCGGCGGCTACCGCCACCTGACCCTGACGGCACCCGGGATCCCCGAGCAGTTCCGGGCAGGCAACTTCGTCGCGGTCACCGTCGCGGGACACGTGGCCCGTCGTGCCCTGTGGGTGCACCGCGTCCGGGCCTCCAGCGCGTTCGGTCCGACGCTCGACGTCGTGGTCGAGGTCCGGGGGAGCGGCACCGCCTGGCTGGCGGCCCAGCCCGTCGGCGCGAAGGTCGCGATCACCGGACCACTGGGCCGGGCCTTCGCGCTGCCCAAGGAGGCCGTGTCCTGCCTGCTGGTGGGGGAGGGCTACGCCGCCGCACCGCTGTTCCCGCTCGCCGAACGGCTGCGCGAGCGCGGCTGCGCGGTCTCGCTCGTCGTGTCGGCCCCCGACGAGGCCCGGCTGCTCTCCGCGCTGGAGGCCCGTCGTTCGGTCCGCTCGGTCACGGTGCTCACCGGCGACGGGTCGGTCGGCCAGCGCGGTCGCCCCGCCGACCACCTCGCCGACCTGGTCCGCCGGAGCGAGGCCGACGTCGTCTATGCAGCCGGCCCGACCGACGTGCTGCGACCGGCCGCACGAGCTGCCGAGGCTGCGGGAGCGTGGAGCCAGGTGGCGGTCGAGGTCCCGACCCCCTGCGGCACCGGCCTGTGCCACGGCTGCCCCCTGCCCGTGGTGGGGGAGGACGGCGTCGACCGGGTGGTCCGCGCGTGCGCCGAGGGCCCCGTCATCCGCGGGGACCGCGTGCGCTGGGACGCGCTGTGAGCGCGCGGGTCCCCGGACCGGTCATGGTCGCGGCCGGCTGCGGCGGCACCGGGCGTGAGCTCGAGCCCTTCGCCGGCCCCGGCGGACTCGACGGGCTCGACTTCGTCACCCGCTCGATCACCCTCGATCCCCGCCCCGGCGGCCCCGGCCCCCGGCTGGCCGAGGTTCCCGGCGGGCTGGTCAACGCCGTCGGCCTGCCCAACCCCGGTCTCGAGCACTTCCTGGCGACCGAGCTGCCCTGGCTGGTCCGGTCCGGCGCCCGCGTCTTCGTGTCCATCGCCGGCGCGACCATGGGGGACTACGCCGACCTGGCGAGGCGCCTGAGCCGCGCGCCCGGCATCGCCGGGCTCGAGGTCAACGTCGGAGCCCCCGACGAGGTCGGGGTCGGCCTCTTCGAGGTGCGCGAGCCCTACCACTCCGCCAGCGTCATCGCCGCCGTGCGGCGCGAGTTCCCGGCAGATCGGCCGGTGCTGGCCAAGCTGCGTCCCGACGTGTCCCGGATCGTCGAGGGTGCGCGGTCCTGCCACGAGGCCGGTGCCACCGCGGTCGTGATCGGCAACGCGGTGCCGGCGGCGTTCCCCGACGGGCGGGCCGGCGGGCTGAGCGGCCCTGCGATCGGGCCGATCGCCCTGCGCTGCGTCGCGGTCGTCCACCAGGCCCTGCCCGACGTCCCCGTCATCGGCTGCGGCGGCGTGCGCGACACCGACTCCGCCGAGGCCTACCTCGCGGCCGGGGCCACCGCCGTCCAGGTCGGCACTGCACTGCTCCACGACCCCACCACGGTCGCCCGGCTCAGGGCCGACCTCACATCCACCACATCACCCAGTGACCCACTGATGGAGGACGCATGACTCCCTTCGGCACCCGCTTCGCCACGGCCATCGAGGAGCGCGGACGGTTCTGCGTCGGCATCGATCCGCATGCGGGGCTGCTCCTCGAGTGGGGCCTGGCCGACGACGTCGCCTCGCTGGAGCGGTTCGCGTTGACGGTGGTCGAGGCGGTGGCACCGGTGGTCAGCGTGGTGAAGCCGCAGAGCGCCTTCTACGAGCGGTTCGGCAGCCGGGGCATCGCCGTCCTCGAGCGCGTGATCACCGAGTCGCGTGCCGCGGGGGCGCTCGTGCTGCTCGACGTGAAGCGCGGCGACATCGGCTCGACCAGCGGGGCCTATGCCGACGCCTACCTCGACCCGACCTCACCGCTGGCGTCCGACGCCATCACCGCCAGCCCCTACCTCGGCTTCGGCTCCCTCGACCCGATGGTGGAGGCGTGCCGGCGCCACGGCGGCGGACTCTTCGTCCTCGGCCTGACCTCCAACAAGGAGGGGCCCGAGGTCCAGCGGGCACGGACAGCGACGGGCACCGTCGCGGGCACCATGCTCGACCACCTCCGCACGCTCAACGCCGGAGCCGAGCCCCTGGGCTCCTTCGGCGCCGTGGTGGGGGCGACCGTCGCGGACCACGAGGAGGACCTCGACATCAACGGCCCGTTCCTCGTGCCGGGCTACGGCGCCCAGGGCGGCACCACCGCGGACCTGGAGCGGATCTTCGGCGCCGCTGCACGCTGGGTGCTGCCCAGCTCCTCGCGCGAGGTCCTGCGGGCCGGGCCCGACGTCACGGCACTGCGCGACGCAGCCCTGCGCGGCAACGAGGCCGTGCAAGGCTTGGGCGGGTGAAGCTGCTCGTCCTCGTGCCCCTGCTGGCGTGCCTGGCCGTGACCGGCTGCTCCGGCGACGCGCAGGACGACTACTGCCAGGAGGTCGAGGAGCACCAGGTGGCCCTCAGCGACATCGCCGCCTCCGAGGACCCGGGTGCCATCTTCGACGCCCTGGACACCTACGACGACCTGGCCGCGAAGGCGCCCCGCGACATCGCCGACGACTGGGCCGCGGTCATCGACCCGCTGCGCGACCTGCAGCAGGTGCTGGCGGACAACGGCGTCGACGTGTCGACGTACTCCGGCGACGCACCGCCGTCCGACCTCGAGGCGAAGGCCCGCGAGGACATCGAGGCGGCAGCCCGCAGCGTGGGGTCGGAGCAGACGGTGGCGGCGATGGCGGCCGTGGAGCAGCACGCGCTCGACGTGTGCGGCACGCCCCTGTCGCGATGAGCGATCCCCGCTCATGGGGTCGTAGCACGGGTACTAGCACGATCGTCCATCTCGACCGCGGAGCGTCAGCGCGACGAGGCTGGGGTGGTCAGCCCGACCCGATCGAAAAGGAACGTCCTCATGAACCTCCGCCGCACCCTCGCCGCCCTCGCTGCCACCGCTCTCGTCGTCCTCGCCGCCCCCGCGGGCGGTGCCTTCGCCTCGCACGGGTCCGACGACGGCGCCCGCCACGGCGGCGCCCACCACCACGGCGCCCACCACAACGGTGCCGACGACAACGGCGCCACAACGGCGCCACCACACGGCGCCCACCACAACGGCGCCCACCACAACGGTGCCGACGACAACGGCACCCACCACCACGGCGCGCACCACCACGGGCCCCACCACGCCTGATCCACCACGACGTGGCCTCGGGTCGCGAAGGGTCCCGCCGGAGAAGCTCTCCCGCGGGACCTTTTCGTCGTCGTGAGCGGCAGCTCTGTCGCGAACCTCACTCGGTGCGAGTGCGCGCGGGGTGCGCGATTGCCTGCCCCGTCGCGTTCTGACTAGATTGACCCGCACGACCGACGGACCCACCCCTCGCCGACAACACAAGGACAGCTTTCGTGGCTTTGCCCCCTCTGACGCCCGAGCAGCGCCAGGCAGCCCTCGACAAGGCGGCAGCGTCCCGCCGCGAGCGGGCCGAGGTGAAGAACCGACTGAAGAACTCCGGCGGGTCGATCCTCGACGTGCTGCAGGAGGGCCGCACCAACGAGGTGATCGGCAAGATGCGGGTGGTCGAGCTGCTCCAGTCGGTCCCCGGCCTGGGTCGGGTGCGCGCGCGCCAGGTGATGCAGCGCCTCGGCATCGCCGAGAGCCGCCGGGTCCGCGGGCTGGGCGTCAAGCAGGTCGCGGCGCTCGAGCGTGAGTTCGGCCCCGACGCGTCGTGATCGAGTCGGACTCACAGGTGGCACCCGCCCGCACCGCCGGTCGCTCGCGGCTCATCGTGCTCGCCGGTCCCACCGCCGTCGGCAAGGGCACGGTCGCCGCTGCCGTACGCGAGAGGCACCCGGAGGTCTGGCTGTCCGTCTCGGCCACCACCCGCCCGGCGCGGCCCGGTGAGGAGAACGGCGTCCACTACTGGTTCGTCTCCGACGAGGAGTTCGACGCCATGGTCGACAAGGGCGACCTGCTCGAGTGGGCCGTCGTCCACAAGGCCGCCCGCTACGGCACGCCGCGTGGCCCCGTCGACCTCGCCCTCGCCTCCGGCCACCCCGCCATGCTCGAGATCGACCTCCAGGGTGCCCGGCAGGTGCGCGAGACGATGCCCGAGGCGCTGTTCGTCTTCCTCAAGCCTCCGTCGTGGGACGAGCTCGTCCGCCGTCTGGTCGGTCGGGGCACCGAGACCGAGGCCGAGCGGGAGCGCCGCCTGGAGACCGCACGCGCCGAGCTGGCCGCGGAGAGCGAGTTCGACGTGACCATCGTCAACCACGAAGTTCACGCTGCAGCCGACGAGTTGGTAGCCTTGATGGTTGGACCCGCATCACCCACATCTGACTAGCGAGGCACCCACATCGTGGCTTCTCCCACCATCGCCGCCGAGGGCGTCACCAACCCCTCGATCGACGACCTGCTCAGCAAGACCGACAGCAAGTACAAGCTGGTGCTCTACAGCGCCCAGCGTGCCCGCCAGATCAACGCCTACTACTCCCAGCTCGGCGAGGGCCTCCTGGAGTACGTCGGCCCTCTCGTCGACACCCACGTGCAGGAGAAGCCGCTCTCGATCGCGCTCCGCGAGATCAACGACGACCTCCTGACCTGCGAGGACATCGACCCCGCCGCCGAGGCAGCAGCCGCTGAGGCCGCTGCCGGCGACGCCACGGAGTGACGCGAGCCTCGCGATGACCTCGAGGGTCGTCCTGGGGGTCTCCGGAGGGATCGCCGCCTACAAGGCGTGCGAGCTCCTGCGCCGGTTCAGCGAGTCGGGGCACGACGTCACCGTCGTGCCCACGGCCGCTGCGCTGGAGTTCGTCGGCGCCCCCACCTGGGCCGCGCTGTCGGGCAAGCCCGTCGCGACCGACGTGTGGACCGACGTCCACGCGGTGCCGCACGTGCAGATCGGGCAGCACGCCGATGTGGTCGTGGTCGCTCCGGCGACCGCTGACCTGCTCGCCAAGGCTGCCCACGGCCTGGCGGACGACCTGTTGACCAACACCCTGCTCACGGCTCGGTGCCCGGTGGTCTTCGCGCCGGCGATGCACACCGAGATGTGGGAGCACCCCGCCACCCAGGCCAACGTCGCCACGCTGCGCCAGCGCGGCGCGGTGGTGATCGAGCCGGCCGAGGGTCGGCTCACCGGTGCCGACACCGGCAAGGGCCGCCTGCCCGACCCGGCGGAGATCTTCGAGCTGGTGGTCGGCGTCCTGGATCGCGGCGCGGCCGCACCCCAGGACCTCGCCGGCCTGAAGGTCGTCGTCTCGGCGGGCGGCACCCGGGAGTACCTCGACCCGGTCCGCTTCCTCGGCAACCGCTCCTCGGGACTCCAGGGCTACGCCCTCGCCCGGGCAGCCGCCTCGCGGGGCGCCCACGTCACGCTGGTCAGCGCCAACGTCTCCCTGCCCGACCCGGCCGGCGTCAGCGTCGTACGCGTCGAGACCACCGAGCAGCTGCGCGAGGCCGTGCTGAGCGCGACGGCCACGGCCGACGCGGTGGTGATGGCCGCGGCCCCGGCCGACTTCCGTCCGACCGCGGTCAGCGACGCGAAGATCAAGAAGGCCGACGACGGGTCGGCGCCCGCCATCGAGCTGGCCCAGAACCCCGACATCCTCGCGGAGATCTCCCACGACCGTGCCCGTGCGGGTGCCGTCGTGGTGGGCTTCGCGGCCGAGACCGGTGACGCCACCGGCTCGGTGCTCGAGCTCGGCCGGGCCAAGCTGGCCCGCAAGGGCTGCGACCTCCTCGTCGTCAACGACGTCAGCGGGGGAGCAGTGTTCGGCAGCAGCGACAACGAGGCCGTCATCCTCGGGGCCGACGGGGCATCCGTCGAGGTCCCCCGGGGCAGCAAGACCGTGCTTGCCCACGTGATCTGGGACGAGGTCGTCCGGCGATTCGCCGACTGAGACGCACGTCCCGGATGCTGGTCCGCAGGTACGTTTTCACCCAACCGTTCCACACAAGAATTGAGAGCATCGTGGCTGGACGCCTGTTCACCTCCGAGTCCGTGACCGAGGGACACCCGGACAAGATCGCTGATCGCATCAGCGACTCCGTCCTCGACCACCTCATGCGCGAGGACGCCGACAAGGAGAATCTCCGCGTCGCCGTCGAGACGCTCCTGACCACCGGCCTCGTGGTCGTCGCCGGCGAGGTGCGCACCACGGCCTACGCCCCCGTGGCCGACATCGTTCGCAAGGCGATCCTCGACATCGGCTACGACTCCTCGGAGAAGGGCTTCGACGGCGCCACGTGCGGCGTGCAGGTCGCCATCGGTGCTCAGTCCAGCGACATCGCCGCGGGCGTCGACGCCGGCCACGAGTCGCGCGTGGGCTCCTCCGACGACGAGCTGGACAAGCGCGGCGCCGGCGACCAGGGCCTGATGTTCGGCTACGCGTGCGACGACACCCCGGAGCTCATGCCGCTCCCGATCACCATCGCCCAGCGCCTCGCCCAGCGCCTCACCGAGGTCCGCAAGGACGGCACGCTCGACTACCTCCGACCTGACGGCAAGACCCAGGTCACCATCGAGTACGACGAGGACGACCGCCCGGTGCGCATCGACACCGTCGTGCTGTCCACCCAGCACGGCCCGGACATCGAGCACGCCCAGCTCGAGGCCGACATCAAGCAGCACGTGATCGACCCCGTGCTCGCCGCCTTCGACATCCCGTCCGAGGGCTACCGGATGCTCGTCAACCCGACCGGCACCTTCGTGATCGGTGGCCCGATGGGCGACGCCGGCCTCACCGGCCGCAAGATCATCGTCGACACCTACGGCGGCATGGCCCGCCACGGTGGCGGTGCCTTCTCCGGCAAGGACCCCTCGAAGGTCGACCGCTCCGCTGCCTACGCCATGCGCTGGGTCGCCAAGAACGTCGTGGCCGCCGGGCTGGCCCGCCGGTGCGAGGCGCAGGTCGCCTACGCCATCGGCAAGGCAGCCCCGGTGGGCGTCTTCATCGAGACCTTCGGCACCGGTGTCGTGCCGGACGAGAAGATCCAGGAAGCCGTCCTCGAGGTCTTCGACCTCCGCCCGGCCGCGATCATCCGCGACCTCGACCTGCTCCGCCCGATCTACGCCGCGACCTCGGCCTACGGTCACTTCGGCCGCGAGCTCCCCGAGTTCACGTGGGAGTCGACCGACCGCGCCGACAAGCTCAAGGCTGCCGCCGGCATCTGATCGCTCCGAACCTCTTTCGGTTCCCCCGCATAGGCGGGGGAACCGAAACTTCGGGGGGCTTGCACGCCCCCAGAGGTTCGCGACCCGCCCACGAGGTTCGGGAGTGTCCGAGCCCGCTGACACAATCGCCCGCATGACGTCGTACGAGGCCCCGGAGGCAGACATGCTTCCGGGGCTTCGTGCTGCCGTGGACGACGCGAAGGCCAAGGCTGCGGCCACGCGTCGACGCAAGGCGGCGTCGTGGGAGCCGGCCGAGGTCGATCCCGTCGCTCGGGTCCTGGTCGACATCGCCCTGGCCCACCTCGACCGCCCCTTCGACTACGCCGTGCCCGTGGCGATGGCCGACACGGCCGTCCCGGGCGCGCGGGTGAAGGTCCGCTTCGCCGGCCAGGACGTCGACGGCTTCGTGGTCGAGCGTGCCGCGGACTCCGACCACACCGGGACCCTCCAGCCGCTGCGACGGGTGGTGAGCCCGGAGCCGGTGCTCGCACCCGAGATCGTGCACCTGAGCGAGACCCTCGCCCGGCGCTACGCCGGCGCCCGCTCCGACGTGCTCCGTCTCGCCGTCCCACCGCGCCACGCCACGGCCGAGAAGGCCGCCTCCGAGGCGGCCCCTGCCTGGTCCGGCCCGGCACCGGTCACCTGGGCGGAGGTCGAGCACGCCGATGCCTACCTCCGCCGCCTCGGGGCCGCGGAGTCGCCCCGGGCGGTGTGGTCCGCGGCCCCCGCCGACGACTGGCCGGCGATGGTCGCCGAGGCGGTGGCGACGACCTACGCCGCCGGGCGGGGCGCGCTGGTCTGCGTGCCGGACCGTCGCGACGTCACGCGGGTGGACACGGCGCTGAAGGCGCTGCTGGGGGAGGGACATCACGTCTGCCTCACCGCCGACGGTGGCCCCGCCGCGCGATACCGGGACTTCCTGGCGGTCTCGCGCGGCGCCCGGCGGATCGTCGTCGGCACCCGCTCCGCCGCCTTCGCGCCCGTCCACGACCTCGGGCTGGTGGTCCTCTGGGACGACGGAGACGACCTCTACGCCGAGCCGCGCGCGCCCTACCCCCACACCCGGGAGGTCCTCCTGGAGCGCGCCGAGCAGCAGTCGACGGCGGTGCTGTTCGGCGGCGTCGCGCGGAGCCCCGAGGCGCAGCAGCTGCTCGCGACCGGATGGGCCCACGAGCTCGCCGTACCGCGCGAGGCGCTGCGCCGCCGTGTCCGCGTGGTGGCCGTGCCCGCGGAGGACCGGTCCGTCGGCACCCGGATCCCTCGCCCGGCCTACGACGCCATCAGGAAGGGGCTGACGTCCGGCCCGGTCCTGGTGCAGACGCCCCGTGCCGGCTACGCCGCCTCGCTGGCCTGCGACACCTGTCGCGCGCCGGCACGCTGCACCGTCTGCACGGGCCCGCTCGCGGTCGCCGGACCCACGGTTCCGCCCCATTGCCGATGGTGCGGCCACGTCGAGGCGGCCTGGGCCTGCTCCACCTGCGGCGGCCGCGGACTTCGCGCGCCCGTCCGCGGCGAGGCCCGCACGGCCGAGGAGCTGGGCCGGATGTTCGCCGGCACGACCGTCCGCAGCTCGAGCGGGGAGCGGGTCCTGGAGACGGTGGGGACCTCGGCCGACATCGTCGTCGCCACGGTCGGCGCCGAGCCCGTGGCCGAGCAGGGCTACGCCGCGGTGGTCGTGCTCGACACCTGGTTGACCCTGGCGCGCGAGGACATGCGGGCCTCGGAGGAGGCCCTGCGCCGTTGGCTCAACGCAGCGGCGCTCGTCCGCACGGGAGGCCAGGTCGTCGCCGTGGGGGACCCGGCCCATCCCGCGCTCCAGGCGTTCGTCCGCTGGGACCCTGCCGGCTTCGCACGACGCGAGGTCGAGGAGCGCTCGCTGGCCCACCTGCCGCCGGCGGCACGGATGGCCACCGTGACCGGCGACCTCGGCGCGCTCGACGACGTGCTCCACCTGCTCGACCTCCCCGAGGGCGCGGAGGTGCTCGGTCCGGTGCCCGTGGAGCGGGTGGGAGAGGCCGACGAGCACCGCGTCCTGCTCCGGGTGCCGCGTGCGCAGGGCGCCACGCTGACGGAGGCGTTGGGTGACCTCCAACGTCTCCGGTCCGCCCGCAAGCTCGACGCCGTCCGCGTCCAGGTCGACCCGCTCAGCGTCTGAGGCGGGTTCGGCCGACGCGACCGGCCTACCTAGACTTGCCGCCTGCCCAGTCCACCCCCGATCCACCCCGATCCACCCCGACCCACCCCCTTCTCGAAGGAGATCCGTGGCCGTCCAGCCCATCCGCCTCTTCGGTGATCCCGTGCTCCGCCAGCGCGCGATCGAGGTCGACAGCTTCGACAAGGACCTGCGCCAGCTCGTGACCGACCTCACCGACACGATGCTCGCCGCTCCCGGGGCCGGCCTCGCGGCACCCCAGATCGGCGTGGGCCTGCGGGTCTTCACCTGGAACGTCCACGACGAGGTCGGCCACCTGGTCAACCCCACCCTCGAGCTGTCCGACGAGACCCAGGACGGTGCCGAGGGATGTCTGTCGCTCCCGGAGCTCACCTATGACTGCCTGCGCGCGCTGGGTGTGGTCGCCACCGGCTTCGACATGCACGGCGAGCCCCAGCGGATCGAGGCCTCCGAGCTGCTCGCCCGCGCCATGCAGCACGAGACCGACCACCTCGACGGGATCCTCTTCATCGACAAGCTCGACACCGCCGCCCGCAAGGCGGCCATGAAGGAGATCCGCGAGTCCGAGTGGTTCGGCCTGGAGAAGCCCACGGTCCGGGTCAGCCCGCACGCCACTCACGGGTTCGGCCGCTGATGCGCGTCGTGTTCGCCGGTACGCCGGAGGTGGCGGTCCCCGCGCTGGACGCGATCGCCGCGAGCCGCCACGACCTCGTCGGCGTCGTCACCCGGCCCGACGCCCCGAGCGGGCGCGGTCGCAAGCTGGTCGCCAGTCCCGTGGCGCAGCGGGCCGAGGAGCTCGGCGTACCCGTCCTCAAGCCCGAGCACCCGCGCGACGCGGACTTCCAGGCAGCCCTGGCCGACCTCCGCCCCGACGCCTGCCCCGTCGTGGCCTACGGCGCGCTCCTGCCGCAGTCCGCGCTCGACCTCGTGCCCCACGGGTGGATCAACCTGCACTTCTCGGTGCTGCCGTCGTGGCGCGGAGCGGCGCCCGTCCAGCACTCGCTGTGGGCGGGCGACGAGGTCACCGGCGCCACGACGTTCCGGATCGTCAAGGAGCTCGACGCCGGACCGGTCTTCGGCATCATGACCGAGCGGATCCGACCCGACGACACCGCCGGCGCCCTGCTGGCCCGCCTGGCCGAGGGTGGTTCCGGCCTGCTGGTGCAGACCCTCGACGGGATCGAGGACGGCTCGCTCGAGGCGCGCGAGCAGGGAGACGAGGGCGTCTCGTTCGCACCCAAGATCCTGGTCGAGCACGCCCGCGTCGACTGGTCCCACTCGGCCGTGGCGATCGACCGCCAGGTCCGGGCCTGCGACCCCGCACCCGGCGCCTGGAGCACGTTCGAGGGCGAACGGATCAAGATCGGTCCCGCACGTCTCGTCGACCGACCGACCCTGCCGCCCGGCACCCTCGAGGTCACCAAGAACGCCGTCTTCGTCGGCACCTCGACCTCACCCCTCCAGCTCGGCGAGGTCAAGGCGTTCGGCAAGAAGCAGATGCCGGCCGCGGACTGGGCGCGGGGCGTACGCCTCGAGTCGGGCGTCCGCCTCGGTGACTAGTGTCCGTGGGGTGAGCCCGTCTGAGACCCCGCCCGCGAACCGCCCCGCCCGTCCCGAGGACATCGACGAGATCTGCGGCGGCCTGCCGGAGACCGAGCTCGGTGTCTCGTGGGGCGACCGGCCGACGTGGAAGGTGCCCCGGGGCGACAAGGGCAAGGGCTTCGTCCTCTACCGCGCACCCGGGAAGACGGCGGTCGACCCCGAGACCGGGGAGATGTACGACGACCTCGTGGTGATCACGACGCCGACCGAGGTGGAGAAGCACGCCCTGGTCGAGGACGAGAGCACGCCGTTCTTCACGATCGACCACTTCAAGGGCTACAGCGCCGTCCTCGTGCAGCAGTCCCGGCTGGACGAGATCAGCCGCGACGAGCTCGCCGAGGTGATCACCGAGGCATGGGCCGCCAAGGCTCCGAAGAAGCTGGTGCGGGAGCACTTCGGTGACTGAGCGCCGACGCCCGGTGGACCGGCCCCGGCGCGCGGCGCTCGACGTGCTCACGGCAGTCCGGGTCGAGGACGCCTACGCCAACCTCGTCCTGCCGCAGGTGCTCCGCAAGCACCGGCTCGAGGGTCGCGATGCCGGCCTCGCGACCGAGCTCGCGTCCGGCGCGATCCGGATGCAGGGTCTCTACGACCCGATCATCGACGCCTGCCTCTCCAAGCCGCGGCTGCAGGCCCCGGTCCGCGACGTGCTGCGACTGGGCACCCACCAGCTGCTCTCGATGCGCGTGCCTGACCACGCCGCGATCTCCACCAGCGTCGACCTGGTCCGCGCGTCCGTCGGCCAGGGGCCGGCCGGGCTGGTCAACGCCGTCCTGCGCAAGATCAGCACCCGGGACCTCGCCGGCTGGGTGGCGCGGGTCGCGCCCGACCGGGGGAGCGACCTGCACGGCCACCTCGCCGCGGCCCACTCGCACCCGCTCTGGATCGTCGAGGCGCTGGCCGACGCACTGGGCTCGGACGACGAGCTGGAGTCGCTCCTGGCTGCTGACAACGCCGCCCCGCGCGTCACCCTCGTCGCCCGCCCCGGGCTGGCGGAGGTGGACGAGCTGGAGGCTGCCGGTGGCACCCGCACCACCCTGTCGCCCTACGGAGTCGTGCTGGACGGCGGCGACCCCGCCGGGGTGCCGGCCGTGGCCGAAGGACGGGCGGGCGTCCAGGACGAGGGTTCGCAGCTGGTGGCCCTCGCGATGACCGAGGCGCCGCTGGAGGGCCGGGACGAGCGCTGGCTCGACCTCTGCGCCGGACCGGGGGGCAAGGCAGCGCTGCTCGCGGCACTGGCCGCCCAGCGAGGGGCCACACTGGTCGCGAACGAGCGGCAGCCGCACCGCGCGGCCCTCGTGACCTCGGCGTTGCGGGCCGTGCCGGACGGGATCGTCCACGTCGTGGTCGGGGACGGCACCCGCCCGGCGTGGGTGCCCGGGACCTTCGACCGGGTGCTCGTCGACGCACCCTGCTCCGGGCTGGGTGCCCTGCGGCGAAGGCCCGAGTCGCGCTGGCGACGGGCGCCCCGTGACGTGGACGAGCTCGTCGGACTGCAGCAGGTGCTGCTGGACGTGGCCCTGGAGTCCCTCCGCCCGGGCGGCGTCGTCGTCTACGCGACCTGCTCCCCGGTGCTGGCCGAGACCACCGAGGTGGTGGCGGCCGTCCTGGGCCGACGCGACGACACCGACGAGATCGACCGGTTCCAGCTGTGGCCCCACCGGGAGGGCACGGACGCGATGTTCGCGGTCACCCTGCGTCGCCGACCGCTCGCCTGAGCGAGGCGCTCCTCAGTCGTCCTCGAGGTGGCGCAGGTAGGCCCAGGGCTCGGCGAGGTAGCGACGCCAGTGGTCGACGAGCTCGAGGTCCGACCACGGGGTCTCGCGGAGTCCCCACGGCCCGGCCTCGAGGATCCGTGCTCCGGGCATCGCCGCCAGCACGGGGGAGTGGGTGGCGCACAGCACCTGCCCGCGGCGCGCGACCACCCGCTGGAGGGCCGCGACCAGGCCCAGGGTGGAGGAGAACGACAGTGCCGCCTCGGGCTCGTCGAGGCAGAAGAATCCACGCCCCGTGAAGCGCGACTCGAGCACCGCGAGGAACGACTCACCGTGGCTCATCTCGTGGAAGGGCGCGTCGGGCTCACCACTGGTCCTCGGGTGGTCCTCGATGTAGGAGTACCACCCGTGCATCGTCTCGGCGCGCAGGAAGAAGCCCCACTTGCTCGCTCCGGCACCGCGGACCAGCTGCAGCGCGTCACCGAGCGGCGACTCCGTGGCGCGGGTCGAGTGCATGCTGTGGGTGCTGCCGCCCTCGGGCGACAACCCGAAGGCGGTCGCGATGGCCTCGACCAGCGTCGACTTGCCCGAGCCGTTCTCCCCGACGAGGAAGGTCACCCCGGGGTCGAGGTCGAGCCCCTCGGCCAGCACCTGGGCCACGGCGGGGATCGACGCCGGGTAGGAGTCCGATCGCAACGGCTCCCCGGTCCTGGCCTCCACCCGGCGCACCGGGTGGCGCGGGAAGTCGTCACCCCTCAGCGGCATGGCCACAACCTAGCCACGCCGACCGACAGGCATCCCCTACCCAACATTCCGGATTCATCTGCGCGCCGCCTGTTCACAACGTTGGCGTAGCCGAGCATGATGGACTCAGCGCGACGTACCGGAGGGGTGCGACGCGTCAGGGGAGCAGGATCGGGAATGCATCTACGCACCACGGTGGCAGTCGCCGCGATGACCGCGGCACTGACCGCGCTCGGCGGGAGCCCGGCGCAGGCCGACGACGCACGCACGCTCGCCGGCTCGTCCACGGGCGACGCCGACGTCTTCATGACCTACGTCGGGTGCGACAGCCTGTTCGGCGCGGCCGCGGCACCCCAGCCACGGATCAACCTCGGTCCCTACGCCGCCCCCCTGGGGCGCCGCTCGCTCGGGCTCGTGCCATCGGCAACCGGCACCGCGTCCGGTCCCTACGCGACGTTCAGCTCCCTCGCCGGCGTCCAGTCCTCGGTCTCGGTCGCCGCGACGGGTGGCTCCCAGGGCGTCTCCTACGTCATGGCCATCACCTCGACAAGCCCTGCCGGCACCGCCTGGAGCGGACGAGCAAGCATCACCGCGCCGCCGGGCTCGTGGACCGCGGTGTCCGCCTCCGCGCTGACCTACGACTGGACCCTGGTCGACCTGTCCACCCGCGCCCCGATCGGCCCGGCCGGTTCCGGCACCCCCGCCGAGTTCGCCGCCCAGCGCGGTGACGGAGCAGGCTTCGTCGTGACCGGGTTCGGCTGCAACGGCCGAGCCTTCAACCTCGACGCCGTCCGCGGGTCCGGCTCGACCCTCGACTTCGAGGGCATCGCGTTGTCCACCTCGGTGGCCGTGGACCGGGCCAAGGCCACGTCGGGCGACGACGTCGCCGTCACCGGCACCGTGCGCGACGGAGCGGGCCAGGTCACCGGCGACTCGCTCGTGCTCGAGTCGCGCACCCCCGGTGGCGCGTGGGCGCCCGTCGGAGATGCCGTCCCCGCCGGTCCCGGCGGCCAGGCTCGCCTCGTCGTACCCGTCACGGAGACCACGGAGTTCCGCTGGCACCGGCTCGAGAGCCAGTACGCCGACGAGGGCTGGTCCGACCCGGTGACCGTCACGGTCGCCCCGGCCGCCGACGAGTCGGCTCCCGCGCAGAACAAGTAGTCGCCCCGACTGAGGCCCGTCGGGTCTCGATACGCCCTTGCGCGACCTCGTGCCTCGGTTGCGGGCCTACTCGACCTCGTTCGCCACGCCGAGCGCGACTGCGTCGCTCTTGGCTAGGCTCCTTGATATGCCGTCCCCGTTCATCGAGATCGAGGTCGACGACCGCGTCGTCAAGGTGACCAACCCGGACCGGGTCTACTTCCCGCCCGTCGACGGCAGGCCCGGCGCCACCAAGCTCGACCTCGTCGACTACTACCTCTCCGTCGGTGACGGCATCGTCAACGCGCTGTTCGAGCGTCCGTGCATGCTGCACCGGTTCCCGAAGGGGCTGGCCGGCGACAAGGTGCACCAGAAGCGCCTGCCGGCGGGGGCGCCGGAGTGGATCGAGACGGTGCAGCTGTTCTTCCCGCGGTGGAAGCGCACGGCCGACGAGCTGTGCGTCACCGAGCTGGGCAGCGTCATCTGGGCGGTGCAGATGTCGACCGTGGAGTTCCACCCGTGGAACAGCCGCCGGGCCGACACCGAGCAGCCGGACGAGTGGCGGATCGACCTCGACCCCGGTCCGGAGTGTGACTGGGCGACCGTCCAGCGCGTCGCGCACGTCGCGCACGAGGTGCTCGACGAGCTCGGCGCCGTCGGCTTCCCCAAGACCAGTGGCGGTTCCGGCATGCACATCTACGTCAGGATCCCGCCCGACCACGGCTTCCAGGACGTACGCCGTGGCGCGCTCGCGTTCGCGCGGGAGGTCGAGCGACGAGCCGCCGGCGAGGTGACCACGGCCTGGTGGCGCAAGGACCGGGACCCGTCGCAGCTCTTCGTCGACTACAACCAGAACGCCCGCGACCACACGATCGCCGCGGCCTACTCGGTGCGGGGCGTCCCCGGCGCCCGGGTGTCCGCGCCGATCCGGTGGGACGAGGTCGACGGCTGCGAGCCGGACGACTTCACGATCTTCACGATGCCCGAGCGGTTCGCCGAGATCGGCGACCTGCACGCCGACATCGACGCGCACCCCTTCGACATCGCGCCGCTGCTCGAGTGGGCCGACCGCGACGCGGCCGAGGGGGCGGACACTCCTCCGGAGCCTGACGCCGACGCGACTCCCTAGGATCATCCCGTGGGTATCCAGATCACGCCGAGCATCCTCAACGCCGACCTGTCGCACCTCGCCGACGAGGTCGCCCGGATCCCCAGCGCCGACTGGGTGCACGTGGACGTGATGGACAACCACTTCGTCCCCAACCTCACCCTCGGGCTCCCGGTGGTCGAGGCGTTGAGCAAGCACGCCACCCAGCCGATCGACGTGCACCTGATGATCGAGGACGCCGACCGGTGGGCACCGGCCTACGCCGAGGCGGGCTGCGGCTCGGTGACCTTCCACGCCGAAGCGGCCATGGCCCCGGTCCGCCTGGCCAGGGAGATCCGCGCGAAGGGTGCGCGGGCGTCGATGGCGCTCAAGCCGGCCACGCCGATCGAGCCCTACGAGGCGTTGCTGCCCGAGCTCGACATGCTGCTGATCATGACCGTCGAGCCCGGCTTCGGCGGCCAGAAGTTCCTCGACCTGTGCCTGCCCAAGATCCGCACCGCGCGCGAGCTGATGCGCAAGCACGGCGTCGAGACCTGGCTCCAGGTCGACGGCGGCGTCTCGCTCGAGACCATCGAACGGTGCGCAGAGGCCGGCGCCGACGTCTTCGTCGCGGGCTCCGCGGTCTACTCCGCCGACGACCCCGACGCCATGGTGCGCGAGCTGAAGGCCCGCGCGGAGGCGGTGGCGGGCTGATGCAGCGCTACGAACGGCTGTGGGAGCGGCTCCTGACGCTGCTGAGCACCCTGGGTGAAGTCGGAGCATCGAGCCCCCGATCGGCTCCTCCTCACGATCGACGAGCACGAGGTCGAGCTGGTGATGAGTGAGTCCCAGTGGGGCAACCTCGTGACCATCCCGCACGGCATCCTTCAGCGCTGGCGTGCCGCGGACGACAATGCTGCGTGTCCTCGTCCCAGGCGGGGGCAGAGCAGAAGTCCGTACGTCGTCTACGACATGTACGCGACCTGCACCGTCGAGCCGACGCGCCCCGCATTCAGTGAGCGAGGCGGAGCGTCGAGGACGGAGCACCGGCGGTTCGAGGCCCTTCGGGAGGCCCGCCCGGACGCCGAGGTGGAGATGCGCGCCTTCTCGCCAGGCGAGGCGCGAGGCGGACGCTGAGCGGTCGAGAGGTCGACACCCGGCCGTCACGGCCCGCTCCGTAGATTGGTCGTATGACCGAATCCGTGTGGGACTACCCCCGACCGCCACGCCTCGAGCCGAGCAGCGAGCACGTCGTGGTGACCCACGGCGGGGTCGTGGTCGCCGACACGACCTCGAGCCTGCGGATGCTGGAGACCAGCCACCCCCCGACCTACTACGTGCCCATCGGCGCGTTCGCGCCCGGTGTGCTGCAGCCGGCCGAGGGCGCCTCGTGGTGCGAGTGGAAGGGCAAGGCCGACTACTTCGACCTCGTCGTCGGCGACGAGGTGCTCCCCGGGATCGCCTGGACCTACCGGGTCCCGACCAAGGGCTACGAGGCCCTCGTCGACCACATCGCGCTCTATCCCGGCCGCGTCGACCGGTGCACGGTGGACGGCGAGGTCGTCGAGCCGCAGCCGGGCAACTTCTACGGAGGCTGGATCACCTCGCGCGTGACGGGCCCCTTCAAGGGATCGCCCGGCACGTCGGGCTGGTGAGCCGGGACGGCTCAGTGCACGCCGCGGTCCAGGTGTCGTGGTCGCGCACGACGTCATCGGGGCAGGGCAGTCCCGTCAGCCGGCGAAGAGGGTCAGCCGCTGGCGGATGATCTTGCGCCGCAGCACCACGCGGCGCTTGCCGTCGTGACCGATCCGGAGCCGGTCGAGCTCCCACCCGCCGTGCTCGGCGCGCTCGACGAGCATCCGGGTCACGACGTTGCGGGAGAAGTCCGGGGGCAGGACGAGGGTGTCGAACTCCCACTCGACTCCTCGGCCCGGTGGGCGGCGCTGCAACCTGGCCATCTGCTCTCCTCTCGTGCAGGTCCTGTGGCTCTGTCCGGGTCGGTCCGGTCCAGTCCGGTTCAGTCGGCAGACACGTCGTCCAGGGCGTCGGCGATCTCGGCGGGCAGGGTCAGCTCCTCGATGCCCAGGGCTCCGTCGAGCTGGGCGGCCGTCCGGGCGCCGACGATCGGTGCGGTGACACCCGCGCGGTCGCGTACCCAGACCAGCGACACCTCGAGGGGCGACCAGCCCAGGCCGTCGGCGGCACGCGCGACGGCCTCCACGATCCCGCGGCCGCGCTCGTCGAGATAGGCGCCGACGAACCGGGCGAAGTGCTCGGTGGCGCCGCGCGAGTCGGACGGGGTGCCGGAGCGGTACTTCCCGGTGAGCACGCCCCGGCCGAGCGGCGACCACGGCAGCACGCCGAGGCCGAGCGCGTGCGCGGCCGGGAGCACCTCGTGCTCGACCTGGCGGTTGAGCAGGGAGTACTCGACCTGCGTGGAGGCCAGCGGGGTGCGGCCGGGCACGGCGCGCTGCCAGGTGGCGGCCTGCGCGGTCTGCCAGCCGGTGTAGTTGGAGATGCCGACGTAGGAGGCACGCCCCGAGGACACGGCGAGGTCGAGCGCCGACAGCGTCTCCTCGATCGGCGCGTCGTCGGTCCACACGTGCACCTGCCACAGGTCGACGTGGTCGACGCCGAGCCGCTTCAGGGACGCGTCGAGCGTGGTCAGCAGATGACCGCGGGACGTGTTGGTGACGCGCTCGCCCGTACGCCGGGAGATGCCGGCCTTGGTGGCCAGCACGACCTCGTCACGGCTGACGACGTCGCCGATCAGGGTGCCGATCAGCTCCTCGCTCGCCCCGTCGCCGTAGCCGGCCGCGGTGTCGAGGAGCGTGCCCCCCGCCTCGGCGAAGGCGATGAGCTGGTCACGCGCCTCGTGCTCGTCGGTGTCCCGACCCCAGGTCATCGTGCCGAGACCCAGCCGGGAGACCTTGAGCCCAGTGGCGCCGAGGGAACGCTGATGCATGGAGGTGAGGGTATCGACGCGCCCATCAGGTTCGTTGCAGGGACGCGCCCGTAGGGTGACGCCTCGTGATCGATCTCCTCAAGGCAGTGGTCCTCGGCGTCATCCAGGGGCTCACCGAGTTCCTCCCGATCTCGAGCAGCGCCCACCTGCGGATCTTCCCCGAGCTGTTCGGCTGGGGCGACCCGGGAGCCGCCTTCACGGCGGTCATCCAGATCGGCACCGAGCTGGCCGTGCTGATCTACTTCCGCAAGGACATCTGGCGGATCGGCACCGCCTGGGTGAGGTCGCTCTTCCAGCCGGAGTACCGCGGCACGATCGACTCCCGGATGGGCTGGTTCATCATCGTCGGGTCGCTCCCGATCGTGGTGCTGGGTGTGCTGCTCAAGGACGTCATCGAGCGCGACTTCCGCAACCTCTGGATCATCGGCACCACCCTGATCGTGATGGGCATCGTGCTCGGCATCGCCGACCGCGTCGGGCGCACCGATCGCGCCATCACCAAGATCACCCTGAAGGACGCGGTCCTCATGGGTGCGGCGCAGGCGCTGGCGCTGATCCCCGGGGTCTCACGCTCCGGCGCCACGATCTCGATGGGCCGCTTCCTCGGCTTCGAGCGCGAGGCCGCCACCCGGTTCGCGTTCCTCCTGGCCATCCCGGCGGTCGTGGGTGCCGGCCTGTTCGAGCTGAAGGAGATCCCCAACGGTCACAACGACTTCGGCTGGGGGCCCACGCTCACCGCGACGGTGGTCTCGTTCGTCGTCGGGTACGCCGCCATCGCCTGGCTGCTGCGCTACGTCAGCACGCGGTCCTACACGCCGTTCGTGGTCTACCGGATCCTGCTCGGCGCCGGCACCCTCATCCTGCTCGGCGCCGGAGTCCTGCACGCCTGACGGTGCCGTTCCCAAGCGTGTCGAGCAGCAGGACCAGGGCGACGACCTGCGTGAGCGCGACGACCACGACCAGGGCCACCAGCGAGCGCTCGTAGAGCCATCCGGCACCCACGCCACCGACGATGGCCAGGAGGCCCTGGATGCCTGCGAAGACGCCGTACGCCGTGGCCCGCCGCGGTGCCTCGACGAGGTCCGCGACCACCGCCTTGATCGTGGAGTCCTGGACGCCCTGGGCGAAGCCCCACGCCACCACACCGACGAGCACGGCACCGAGGGCCGAGCCGAGGGCCAGGGCCGGCACCAGGGCGACCAGCACCGGGACCACGAGCAGGACCCGCGTGCCGGTCCGGTCGTAGACCGACCCGACGACGAGCGCTGCGACTGCCTCGACGGCCATCGCGGCGGCGTACACGAGGGGGACGGCGGCGACGGGGAGCAGCCCCTCGACCGTGAGGTGGTAGCCGATGATGCCGAAGGTGACCAGGGCTCCGGTCGTGAGGGACGCGGCGATCGCGTAGCGGAAGAAGTCGCCGGAGAGTCCCGCGCCGACGGCCTCGGCCCACCACCCGCGGCGCCCGGCGCCCGGGGCGACAGCGGGAGCTGCCGTCTCGTCGTAGACGCTGGGATCCGGGACCCGGCGGCGCAGCGTCACGAGGAGCACCATCGCGATCGCCCCCGGCACGGCGAGGACCGCCATGCCGACCCAGAGGGAGGCGAGGGCGACCACGGCGGCAACGACGAGCGGCCCGGCGAAGGCACCCACCTGGTCGAGTGCCTTGTGCACCCCGAAGCCGCGCCCGCGGCCCACCGAGGACGCGACGTGTGCCAGCAGCGCCGACTTCGAGGGGGAGCGGATCGCCTTGCCGAGACGCTCGAGCAGGATCATCGTGGCGGCGAACCCGAGTCCGGCGACGCCGAGCCGGGGTGCGAGCGCGAGGAGCGGCACGCAGACGGCGGTGAGGCCGTAGCCGAGGATCGTCAGTGACCAGTAGCGACCGGTGCGGTCGGCGAGGGGACCGAAGGCCAGTCGCAGCACGAGCGCGACGGCCTCACCCGCTCCGGTGACCAGGCCGACGACGACCGCGGAGGCCCCGAGGGCCGCGAGGACCGGGCCGTAGACCGAGCGGGCGCCCTCGTAGACCATGTCGGCGAAGAGGCTGACGAAGCCGAACCACCACACCACCCGCCACGCTGTCGGCGCGGGTCGGGTCACAGCCACCCGGACTTCTTGAAGAACCAGAGCAGCACGGCTGAGACGCCGACCATGAGGAGCAGGGCGAACGGGTAGCCGTAGGTCCACCCGAGCTCGGGCATGTGGGTGAAGTTCATCCCGTAGACCCCCGCGATCAGGGTCGGTACGACGACGAGCGCGGCGCCCGCGGAGATCTTGCGCATGTCCTCGTTCTGCTGGACCGAGATCCGGGCCAGGTGGGCGTCGAAGGCGGTGGAGAGCAGGCCGTCGAGGTTGTCGATGACCTCCGAGACACGTTGGAGGTGGTCGGCCACGTCGCGGAAGTAGGTCGCCGTCTCGTCAGGGACCATGTCGCCGCCCGGGGTCGCGAACTTCCGCATCGGCTCGCGCAACGGCATCACCGCGCGACGCACCTCGGCGATCTCGCGCTTGAGGACGTAGATCCGGGAGGAGTCGTCGGTGCGCGCCTGCGAGAAGACCGACTCCTCGACCTCGTCGACGTCCACCTCGAGGGCCTCGCCGACGTGCTCGTACTCGTCGACGACCCGGTCGCAGATGGCGTACATGACTGCCATCGGTCCGTGCTCGAGCACCTTGGCACGCTGCTCGAGGTCGCGCCGGGAGGCGGCGAGGTCGATGCCCTTGCCGTGGCGCACGGTCACGATGAAGTCCGGACCGACGAACATGTTGATCTCGCCGGTCTCGACCGCGTCGTCCTCGTCGACGTACCAGAGCGTCTTGAGCACCAGGAAGAACGTGTTGTCGTAGCGCTCGACCTTGGGTCGCTGGTGGGAGTCCCCGGCGTCCTCGACGGCCAGCGGGTGGAGGTCGAAGATGTCCGCGACCTTCTGGAGCTCCTCGGGGCTCGGGTCGTGGATGCCGATCCACTGGAAGTCGCCCGGGTCGCACGGGACGCGCGCCGCTCCCAGGCTCTGGTCGGCGTCGTTGCCCAGCTGCACCCGCTTGCCCTGGTGGTAGAGGGCGTTGTCCACGATCACCGGGTCAGGCTAGTCCCACTAACCTCTGGAGAATGCCCACCGTGATCCTTGTCCGACACGGCCGCTCGACGGCCAACACGGCCGGGGTCCTGGCCGGCCGCCTCGCCGGCGTGCACCTCGACGACGCCGGCCTGAAGCAGGCGGTCGCCGTCGGCGAGCGGCTCTCCGGCGTACGCCTCGCGGCGGCGGTCACCAGTCCGCTCGAGCGCTGCCGGGAGACCGCCAAGGAGATCACCGGCCGGCAGTCGGAGCCGTTGCGCGCGACCGCCGAGCGGCAGCTCTCGGAGTGCGACTACGGCGAGTGGCAGGGCCGCCCGCTCAAGGACCTCGCCAAGGAGAAGCTCTGGAAGACCGTCCAGGCCCAGCCCTCGGCGGCAACGTTCCCGGGTGGCGAGTCGATGCGGGCGATGCAGGACCGGGCGGTGGCGGCCATCCGTCGCCACGACGCCCGCATCGCCGCCGAGCACGGTGACGACGCGGTCTGGCTCGCGGTCAGCCACGGCGACGTGATCAAGTCCGTCCTCGCCGACGCGCTCGGCACCCACCTCGACCTCTTCCAGCGCATCCACGTCGACCCCGCGTCGGTGTCGATCGTGCGCTACACCGAGACGCGGCCCTTCGTGGTCGGCACCAACACCCACGCGGGTGACCTGTCGTGGATGACGCCGCCGAAGAAGGCCCGGCGCCGCACCGCACGAGGAGGTGGCACCGACGCCGAGGTCGGTGGGGGAGCGGGCCCCGGATCGCAGACAGTGACGTCCTAGGGTGAGTGACATGCCTGTCGTGCACCGTTTCGACCCGCCCGAGCGCTTCGTCGCCGGCACCGTTGGCGAGCCCGGCCAGCGCACCTTCTTCCTCCAGGCCCGCGAGGGCGCGCGGCTGGTCAGCGTGTCGCTGGAGAAGCAGCAGGTGCAGGCCCTCGCCGAACGGATCGACGAGCTCCTCGACGACCTGATGCGTGCGGCCGCCGACGAGATGCTCATCCCGGCGATCGCCCCCCTCGACCTCGCCGACAGCCAGCCGCTGGAGCAGCCGATCGAGGAGGAGTTCCGCGCCGGCACGATGACCCTGTCGTGGGACGGCGCCGACGAGCGCCTGGTGATCGAGGTCTTCCCCTTCACCGAGGCTGCCGTCGTCTCGCCCGAGCAGCTCCAGGAGGACCTGGAGGACCTGCTCGAGCCGGAGCCCGACGAGATCTTCCTGGTCCGGATCACGGCCGCCGCGGCACGCTCGTTCGTCGAGCGCTCGCTCTCCGTGATCGGCGCGGGTCGGCCCGACTGCCCGTTCTGCGGCGAGCCCGTCGACCCCGCCGGCCACCTCTGCGTGCGCGCCAACGGTTTCCGGCGTCGTGACCCCTGACCGTCCCCTCCCGCAGGGTTGGCCGATCGGCGAGCTGACCCTCCACGGCCGGGTCCTGCCCGCCTCCAACGCGACCTTCGTCGGCGAGATCGACGGCGTGCGTGTCGTCTACAAGCCCATCGCGGGCGAACGACCGCTCTGGGACTTCCCCGACCACACCCTCGCCGCACGTGAGGTGTCGGCCTACGCCGTCTCCGAGGCGCTGGGCTGGGACATCGTGCCGCCGACGATCCTCGGCGACGGCCCGCACGGCCCGGGCATGGTGCAGCTGTGGCGCGACGAGGTCGAGGACCAGGCGCCGGTCGACATCGTCGGTGAGGGAGAGGTGCCCGAGGGTTTCCGCCACGTCTTCGACGGCCTCGACGCCCACGACCAGCCGGTGTCCCTCGTCCACGAGGACTCGGCCCCGCTGCGGCGGATGGCGCTCTTCGACGTCGTCGTCAACAACGCCGACCGCAAGGGCGGGCACGTCCTGCCGATGGCCGACGGCCACCGCCACGGTGTCGACCACGGCCTGACCTTCCACCTCGAGCACAAGCTCCGCACGGTGCTCTGGGGCTTCGTCGGAGACACCATCACCGTCGAGGAGCGTGACGGCCTCGGCCGGCTCGCGACCGCCCTCGACGGCGACCTGGGCCGGACGCTGTCCGACCTCCTGACCGACGACGAGCTCGTGACCACGGTCCGGCGGCTCCGGCGGCTGCTGTCGGCGGGGGAGTTCCCCGCCCCTGCCTCGTCGGCGTACCCCGTCATCCCCTGGCCCCCGTTCTGAGACGCGCAGCGTCGACCGAGGAACGAGGTCGGCGCGTGGGCGCGGCCAGATCGAGTAGCCCCGCGGCTGAGGAACGAAGCCGCGCAAGGGCGTACCGAGATCATGGACCCGCACGCGTGGCGCCGGACGCGGCGGTGCGTCGTGAACCTGCCGACGCGGGTCCGGCGTGGGCGCGGCCAGATCGAGTAGCCCGCGGCTGAGGAACGAAGCCGCGCAAGGGGCGTACTCGAGATTCACGCGACCTGCACCGTACGCCGTGCTGTCGCAGCCGGCCGATAGGCTGCGCGACATGCGTTCCTGGTCGTCCCCCGACGTTCCCCGACTGCCCGTCACGGCACCCGCGGTGCGGATCCACGACACCGCGAGTCGCGCGGTGGTCGAGACGAGTCCCGAGGGCCCCGCGCGGATGTACGTCTGCGGCATCACGCCCTACGACGCCACCCACATGGGCCACGCAGCGACCTACGTCGCCTTCGACCTGCTCAACCGCGCCTGGCGCAACGCCGGGCACGAGGTCACCTACGTCCAGAACGTCACCGACGTCGACGACCCGCTGCTCGAGCGCGCGGTCAAGGTCAAGATCGACTGGCGAGAGCTCGCCGAGCGCGAGACCCAGCTGTTCCGCGACGACATGGAGGCGCTGCGGGTCCTGCCGCCGGCGCAGTACATCGGCGCGGTCGAGTCGATCCCGCAGGTCATCGACCTGATCCAGCGCCTCGACGAGGCCGGCGCTGTCTACAAGGTCGACGACGACCTCTACTTCTCCGTCACGGCCGACGACGCCTTCGGCGGCGTCTCCGGCTTCGACCGGGCGACGATGCTCGAGATCTTCCCCGAGCGCGGCGGCGATCCCGACCGCGAGGGCAAGAAGGACCCGCTCGACTGCCTGCTCTGGCGCGCCGAGCGACCGGGCGAGCCGTCCTGGCCCAGCCCGTGGGGTCCGGGGCGACCCGGCTGGCACATCGAGTGCGCGGCCATCGCGCTGGACCACCTCGGCACGGCGTTCGACGTGCAGGGCGGCGGCAGCGACCTGGTCTTCCCGCACCACGAGATGTCGGCCGGCGAGGCGCAGGTCGCGCACCCCGGCGAGAGCTTCGCCCGGGCCTACGCCCACGCCGGGATGGTGGCCTACGACGGCGAGAAGATGTCGAAGTCCAAGGGCAACCTCGTCTTCGTCTCCGCGCTGCGGATGAGCGAGGTCGACCCGATGGCGATCCGGCTCGTGCTGCTGCGCCACCACTACCGCAGCGACTGGGAGTGGACCGACGACCAGCTCTGGGACGCCGTCGACACCCTCGCCACCTGGCGGCGCGCCCTGGCGCTCGGCTCGGGCGCGGACGCGGCTCCCGTCGTCGAGAAGGTGCTGGCCGCGCTGGCCGATGACCTCGACGCACCGACCGCGGTCGCGGCCGTGCAGGAGTGGGTGGAGGCGACGCTGGGCACCACCGGTCTCGCGGAGACCTCCGACAGCGAGGCCGCGGCGACCATCCACCGCCTGCTCGACGCTGCGCTCGGCCTGTCGCTCTGACGTACGCCGCCCCGGTGGGCGGTGAGTGAGCCACATCCCGTCGACCGCGAATGTGGGTGGGCCACCGCCCATGGGCGTGTCCTCGTACGCCGCCCCGGTGGGCGGTGAGTGAGCCACATCCGTCGACCGCGAATGTGGGTGGGCCACCGCCCAGGGCGTGTCCTCGTACGCCGCCCCGGTGGGCGGTGCGTGAGCCACATTCCGTCGAGCTCACGCATGGGCCAGCCGTGGCTCACGCCACCGCCCGCACGAGCAGCGTGCTCAGTCGGTGTCGCGACGCTTGAGGTAGCGCTCGAACTCGCGGGCGATCGCCTCGCCGCTGGCCTCGGGGAGGTCGGCGGTGTCGCGGGTCTCCTCGAGGGCCCGGACGTAGTCGGCCACGTCCTCGTCCTCGGCGGCGAGCTCGTCGACGCCGCGCTCCCAGGCCTTGGAGTCCTCGGGCAGGTCGCCGAGCGGCATCGGCGCCTGCAGCAGCTCCTCGAGCTGGCCGAGGAGCGCGAGCGTGGCCTTCGGGCACGGCGGCTGGGCGACGTAGTGGGGGACCGCGGCCCAGTAGGACACCGCCGGGATGTCGAGCTGGGTGCAGGCGTCGTTGAAGACGCCGACGATGCCGGTCGGACCCTCGTAGGTCGACTGCTCGAGCTCGAGCCGGGCGACCAGGTCGTCCTCGGTGGCGGTGCCGGTGACGGGGATCGGTCGGGTGTGCGGGGTGTCGGCGAGCAGGGCTCCGAGCGTCACGACGAGCTCGGCGCCCAGGTCGTCGCACGCCGCGAGCAGCTCGGCGCAGAACTGGCGCCACTTCATGCTCGGCTCGATGCCGCGCACCAGGATGATGTCGCGGTCCAGCTCGGCCGGCCGGGCGACGGCGATCCGGGTGGTGGGCCAGGTCAGGCGGCGGTGGCCGTTGTGGTCGGTGGCGATGATCGGCCTGTTGACCTGGAAGTCGTAGAACTCCTCCGGGTCGATCGCGCCGATCACCTCGGCCTTCCACTGCTCCATCAGGTGGTCGACCAGCCCGGAGGCCGCGTCGGCTGCGTCGTTCCACCCCTCGAACGCCGCGATCACCACGGGGGAGACCAGGTCCTGCACGTCGTCGAACTCGATCACTGCCCAGCCTAGGGCGCTCCGCCCAGCGACCGGCTCCTATTCCGCCTGCTGCGGGCGTGGTGATGATTTCGCCCGCCGCGCGGCCGGGTGCCACGATGTGGGAACCCAGTCCGCGTGTCGGACCACGTTCCTAGGCTGGCCGTACGCCAGCAAGAGGAAGGCCCAGCACTGTGAAGCCGCAGCACCGTCCCGACGCCACCGACGCCCTCACGGCGATCCTGAGCGACCGGATCATGGTGCTGGACGGCGCGATGGGCACGGCCATCCAGCGCGACCGGCCCGACGAGGCCGGCTACCGCGGGGAGCGCTTCGCCGACCACCCCAGCGACCTCATCGGCAACAACGACCTGCTGACCATCACGCAGCCGCAGATCATCCGGGCGATCCACGAGGAATACCTCACCTCCGGCGCCGACGTCATCGAGACCAACACGTTCAACGCCAACGCCGTCTCGCTGGCCGACTACGGCCTCGAGGAGCTCGCCTACGAGCTCAACTACGAGGCCGCGCGCCTGGCCCGCGCGGCCGCCGACGCGGTGGCGACCGACGACCGGCCGCGCTGGGTCGCCGGAGCACTGGGCCCGACGACGCGCACCGCGTCCATCTCGCCCGACGTCAACGACCCCGGCGCCCGCAACGTCTCCTTCGACCAGCTGGCCGACGCCTACCTCGACGCGGCCCGCGGCCTGGTCGACGGCGGCTCCGACCTGCTGATGATCGAGACGATCTTCGACACCCTCAACGCCAAGGCCGCGATCTTCGCGGTCGAGACGCTCTTCGAGGAGCAGGGCCGCCGCTGGCCGGTGATCATCTCCGGCACGATCACCGACGCGTCCGGACGGACGCTCTCCGGCCAGGTCACCGAGGCCTTCTGGGACTCGATCCGCCACGCCCGCCCGCTGGCCGTCGGCCTCAACTGCGCGCTCGGCGCGCGCGACATGCGCCCCTACGTCGCCGAGCTCTCGCGCCTGGCCGACTCCTTCGTCTCGGTCTACCCCAACGCCGGGCTGCCCAACGCCTTCGGCGAGTACGACGAGACCCCCGACCAGACGGCGGCCGTCCTGGCGGAGTTCGCCGAGGCCGGCTTCCTCAACTTCGTCGGCGGCTGCTGCGGCACCACCCCCGACCACATCGCCGCGATCGCCTCCGCGGTCGAGGGCAAGGCCCGGCGTGAGCCGGTCGAGCACCAGCCGGTGATGCGCCTGTCCGGCCTCGAGCCGCTGACCATCACCGAGGACAGCCTCTTCCTCAACGTCGGCGAGCGCACCAACATCACCGGCTCCGCGCGCTTCCGCAAGCTGATCAAGGACGGCGACTACGACGCCGCCCTCAGCGTCGCGGCCCAGCAGGTCGAGTCCGGTGCGCAGGTCATCGACGTCAACATGGACGAGGGCATGATCGACGGCGTCGGGGCGATGGACCGCTTCCTCAAGCTGATCGCTGCCGAGCCCGACATCAGCCGCGTCCCGGTGATGGTCGACTCCTCCAAGTGGGAGGTCATCGAGGCCGGCCTCAAGTGCGTCCAGGGCAAGCCGATCGTCAACTCCATCTCCATGAAGGAGGGGGAGGAGACGTTCCGCGCGCACGCGCGCCTGTGCCGCAAGTACGGCGCCGCGGTCGTGGTGATGGCGTTCGACGAGGACGGCCAGGCCGACAACCTCGAGCGCCGCAAGGCGATCTGCGAGCGGGCCTACCGGATCCTCGTCGACGAGGTCGGCTTCCCGCCCGAGGACATCATCTTCGACCCCAACGTCTTCGCGGTCGCCACGGGCATCGAGGAGCACGCCACCTACGGCCAGGACTTCATCGAGGCCACCCGCTGGATCAAGGCCAACCTCCCGGGCGCCAAGGTCAGCGGCGGCATCTCCAACGTGTCGTTCTCCTTCCGCGGCAACAACCCGGTCCGTGAGGCCATCCACGCCGTCTTCCTGTTCCACGCGATCCGCGCCGGGCTCGACATGGGCATCGTCAACGCCGGCGCACTCGTGGTCTACGACGAGGTCGACGCCGAGCTGCGCGAGCGGATCGAGGACGTCGTGCTCAACCGGCGCGCCGACGCCGCCGAGCGACTGCTGGAGATCGCCGAGCGGTTCAACGTCGCCGCGGACGCTGTCGAGGTGGCCGAGGACGAGTGGCGCGCCCTGCCGCTGCGCGAGCGGATCACGCACGCGCTGGTGAAGGGGATCGACTCCTTCGTCGAGGCCGACACCGAGGCGCTGCGTGCCGAGATCGCCGAGGCGAAGGGCCGCCCGATCGAGGTGATCGAGGGTCCGCTGATGGACGGGATGAACGTCGTCGGTGACCTGTTCGGCGCCGGCAAGATGTTCCTGCCCCAGGTGGTCAAGAGCGCCCGGGTGATGAAGAAGGCGGTCGCCTACCTGATCCCCTTCATCGAGCAGGAGAAGCTCGACAACCCCGCGCTGGCGACGGCCAAGGACACCAACGGCACGATCGTGATGGCGACGGTGAAGGGCGACGTCCACGACATCGGCAAGAACATCGTCGGCGTGGTGCTCCAGTGCAACAACTACGAGGTGATCGACCTCGGCGTGATGGTCCCGGCGCAGAAGATCCTCGACACCGCGGCCGAGGTCGGCGCCGACATCATCGGGCTCTCCGGCCTGATCACGCCGTCGCTCGACGAGATGGTCAACTTCGCCTCCGAGATGCAGCGCCAGGGGCTCCGGATCCCGCTGCTCATCGGGGGAGCGACCACCTCCCGCGCGCACACCGCCGTCAAGGTCGACCCGAAGTACGACGGCCCCGTGGTCTGGGTCAAGGACGCCTCGCGCTCGGTCCCCACCGCGGCCGCGCTGCTCCACGAGACCGGCCGCGCCAAGCTGATGGCCGACGTGCAGGCCGACTTCGACTCCCTGCGCACCCGCCACGCGGCCAAGAACGACCGGCCCATGGTCCCGCTCGAGCAGGCGCGGGCCAACGCGACCCCCGTCGACTGGACCGACTACCGGCCGCCGAAGCCCCGCCTGCTGCTCACCCAGGACCACGCGGTCTCGACGATCGTCGGCACCGCAGCCGGCCAGCACGTCCGCGTGCTGCGCGACTACGACCTCGCCAGCCTGCGGAAGTACATCGACTGGCAGCCGTTCTTCAACGCCTGGGAGATGAAGGGCGCCTTCCCCGACATCCTCAACAACCCCAGCTCCGGTCCCGCCGCCCGCAAGCTCTACGACGACGCGCAGGCGATGCTCGACCAGATGATCGAGGAGAAGTGGATCCGCGCCCACGGCGTGGTCGGCTTCTTCCCGGCCAGCTCGGTCGGCGACGACGTCGAGCTCTACCTCGGCGAGGACCGCAGCGAGGTGCACGCCACGCTGCACCACCTCCGGCAGCAGGGCAAGCACCGTGACGGCGTACCCAACCGCTCGCTGGCCGACTACGTCGCGCCGAAGGAGACCGGCCTGCACGACTACGTCGGTGGCTTCGCCGTCACCGCCGGTGACGGGCTCTCCGAACGGGTCGCCGCCTTCCGGGCCGACCTCGACGACTACAACGCCATCCTCATCGAGTCCCTGGGCGACCGGCTCGCCGAGGCCTTCGCCGAGCGGCTCCACGAGCGCGTCCGCAAGGAGATCTGGGGCTACGCGCCCGACGAGCACCTCGACAACGTGGGGCTCATCAAGGAGCACTACGACGGCATCCGTCCGGCGCCGGGCTATCCCGCCTGCCCCGAGCACACCGAGAAGACCACCCTGTGGGAGCTCCTCGACGTCGAGACGCACACCGGCATCCAGCTCACCGAGTCGATGGCGATGTGGCCGGGTGCCTCGGTGAGCGGCTTCTACTACTCGCACCCGCAGTCGCAGTACTTCGTCGTGGGCAGGGTCAACCGCGACCAGGTCGCCGACTACGCCGAGCGCAAGGGTTGGACCCTCGCGGAGGCCGAGCGCTGGCTCTCGCCCAACCTCGGCTACGACCCCGAGGACTAGGACACGATGGCTCGCGCAGAAGCAGGATCCACGCCTCTCCCGGCAGCCGTCCTCTGGGACATGGACGGCACCCTCGTCGACACCGAGCCCTACTGGATCGCCACCGAGTACGCCATGGCCGAGAAGTACGGCGGCACCTGGTCGGAGGAGCACGCGATGAACCTCGTCGGCAACGCGCTGCTCGAGTCGGGCGACTACATCCGCGTGCACATGGGCATCGACCGCACGCCCCAGCAGATCGTGGACGAGCTGCTCGACGGGGTCGTGGTGCTCGTCGAGCAGGACGTGCCCTGGCGACCCGGTGCCCTGGAGCTGCTGACCGACCTCAATGCGCAGGGCGTGCCGTGCGCGCTGGTGACGATGTCGTGGCAGCGCTTCGTCGCGCCGATCCTCGCCCGGCTGCCCGAGGGCACCTTCGCCACCGTGGTCACCGGGGACCGGGTGGAGTTCGGCAAGCCGCACCCCGAGCCCTACCTGACGGCGGCGGCGGAGCTGGGGCTCGCGCCCGGTGACTGCGTGGCCATCGAGGACTCCAACACCGGGGCCAAGTCGGCGGTCGCCGCCGGCTGCACGGTGCTGTGCGTGCCGCACCACGTCCCGATCCTCGAGGGGGAGGGGCGCGTGTTCGTCGACACGCTCAGCGGTCTGGATGCCCGTGCCCTGGCCGGACTGGTGTCGCGACACGTGACCTGACCGTGACCCCCACGTTGTGGCCCGGCTCACGTCTGTCGGTCTAGGGTGACTGGCCATCCCCCCAGACCGCATTCCGGACGGAAGGACCTCGATGTCTCCGAAACGAACCGTGGCGACATGGACGCTTGCTGTGCTCACAGCAGCGACCATGGCGAGCTGCGCCGAGAGCACACGCGACGACGACAGCAGCGGCGGCGTCGGGAGGTGACGACGGCACGTTCGTGTTCGGTGCGGCCGGTGCCCCCGAGATGTTCGACCCCTTCTACGCCACCGATGGCGAGACGTTCCGAGTCACCCGTCAGATGTTCGAGGGTCTCGTCGGCATCGAGCCCGGCACCGCGGAGATCGTGCCCGAGCTGGCGACCGAGTGGACGCCCAACGACGACGGCACCGAGTGGGCCTTCACGCTGCGCGACGACGTCAAGTTCCAGGACGGCACCGACTTCAACGCCGAGGCCGTGTGCGCCAACTTCGAGCGGATGTTCGACCAGAACGAGGCCGGCCAGACCGCCGGCGAGTACTGGGG
The DNA here is from genome assembly GCA_963750445.1 of uncultured Actinomycetota bacterium. Classification (GTDB taxonomy): domain Bacteria; phylum Actinomycetota; class Actinomycetes; order Propionibacteriales; family Nocardioidaceae; genus Nocardioides. The sequence continues at coordinate 410,994 of CAVVQR010000016.1, forward strand.
CTACGTGATGGGCTCGTTCAAGAACGACGCCGCCAACTCGCTCTACCAGGGCTGCGAGGCCACCGACGAGTTCACCGCCACGATCTCGATCAGCGGCCCCACGTCGGGCTTCCCGACCATGCTGTCGCTCGCCTCGCTGGCGATGCAGTCGCCGACCGCCATGGAGGAGGGCGACGCCAACGGCATCGCCGCCGAGGGCGAGGGCTTCAGCTTCCCGGCCTACGCCGACGCACCCGTCGGCACCGGACCGTTCACCTTCGGTGAGTACGACGAGGCCAACGGCACCATCACCCTCGAGCGCAACGACGACTACTACGGCGAGAAGGCCGGTGTCAGCGAGCTGATCTTCCGGGTGATCCCGGACGAGAGCACGCGTCGCCAGGAGCTCGAGGCCGGCAGCATCAACGGCTACGACCTGCCCAACCCGGTCGACTGGGCCGGGCTCGAGTCGGACGGCAACAGCGTCGAGATCCGCGATGCGTTCAACATCCTCTACCTCGGCTTCAACCTCGACGGGGCGAACCCGCAGCTGAAGGACCCGAAGGTCCGCCAGGCGCTCTACATGGCGCTCAACCGGGACCAGCTGGTCGAGACCCAGCTCCCCGAGGGAGCGACCGTGGCGACGCAGTTCATGCCCGACACGGTCAGCGGCTACAACACCGACCTGCAGCCCGTGGCCTACGACCCGGAGGAGGCCAAGCGCCTGCTCGCCGAGGCCGGCGCCGAGGGCATGGAGCTCACCTTCGCCTACCCGACCGAGGTCAGCCGGCCCTACATGCCGGACCCGGAGAAGATCTACGAGGCGCTCCGCACCGACCTCGAGGCGGTCGGGGTGAAGGTCAACGTCAAGACCGCGTCGTGGAACGGTGGTTACCTCGACAACGTCACGGCCGGTCGCTACGACGCCTACATCCTGGGCTGGACCGGTGACTACGACTCGCCCTACAACTTCATCGGCACGTTCTTCGGCAACCTCAAGGAGAACGACTTCGGCACCAAGGGCATGCCCTGGGGCGAGCAGCTGGCCGACGACCTGAAGGCGGCCGACGCGGTCGTCGACGACGGCGAGCGCGCGGCTGCGTTCGAGGACATCAACCAGCAGATCATGGAGGACTACCTCCCCGGCCTGCCGATCAGCCACTCGCCGCCGGCCCTGGTCGTCGGTCCCGGCGTGGACGGGGTCGTCCCCAGCCCGCTGACGGCCGAGGAGTTCGACTCGGTCACGGTCGAGGGCGGGAACTAGCTCCACCCGCCGACCGACCGATGTGCGTGACGTCCGGGGGCCGTCCGAGTGACGGCCCCCCGGACCCACGCAGGCGTGTGTGAGGAGAACTCTTGATCCGCTTTGTCGTACGACGACTCCTGCAGATGGTGGTGGTCGTCCTCGTGCTCTCGATGCTCGTCTTCGTCTGGCTGCGATCGCTGCCCGGCGGGCCGGTGTCGGCGATGCTGGGGGAGCGTCAGACCCCGGAGCGTCGGGCCGCCCTCGAGGCCGCGCTCGGCCTCGACCAGCCCCTGCCCGTGCAGTACCTCAAGTTCCTCGAGCGCGCCGCGCAGGGAAACTTCGGCGTCTCCACCCGGGTCCTGCCGGGCGAGGACGCCCTCCAGGTCTTCCTCGACCGGTTGCCCGCCACCATCGAGCTCTCGCTCCTCGCCCTCGTGCTGGCCATCGCGCTCGGCATCCCCCTGGGCTACCTCGCCGCCCGCCGGGCCGGGTCCGTGACCGACACGACCGCGGTCATCTTCTCGCTCGTGGGCGTCGCGGTGCCGGTGTTCTTCACCGCGTTCCTGCTCAAGTACTTCTTCGCCGTCGAGTGGAACCTGCTGCCCGTCTCGGGTCGCCAGAGCACCGGCCTCGACGCCACCCGCGTCACCGGGATGTTCGTCCTCGACGGCATCCTCACCCGTGAGTGGGACGCGTCCTGGGACGCACTCCAGCACCTGATCCTGCCGGCCCTCGCGCTGGCGACCATCCCGTTCGCCGTGATCTTCCGGATCACCCGGGCGTCGGTCCTCGACGTGCTCGACGAGGACTACGTCCGCACGGCCGAGGCGAAGGGACTGACCACCCGCGTCATCCGCGCTCGTCACGTGCTGCGCAACGCGATGCTGCCGGTGGTCACCACCATCGGACTCCAGGTGGGCGGCCTGCTGGCGGGGGCCGTGCTCACCGAGTCGGTCTTCTCGTTCCGGGGCGTGGGCGATGCCCTCGCCATCGCGTTCCGGGAGAAGGACTATCCCGTCCTCCAGGTGCTGATCATGGCGGCCGCCGTGATCTACGTGCTGGTCAACCTGCTCGTCGACATCGCCTACGCGATCATCGACCCCCGGATCAGGACGAGGTGAGCGCGCGATGACCGACCCCACCTCAGGTCCCGAGACCAACCAGACGCCGACGACCCGACCAGACGCCGGACCAGAAGTCCACCCGTCCGTCCTACGGCCGGATGCGCAAGGACCGGATCGACGCCCTCGCCCTGTCCGGCACGGTCGACGAGGAGCCCGGGGTCTCGCTCATCCGGAGCGCCTGGAAGCGACTGCGCCGCAACCCGGTCTTCCTGATCGGCGCGACCATCACGATCGCCTTCATCGTGCTCGCGATCATCGCGCCCTGGATCGCTCCCTGGGACGTCACCGCGCGTCCGCTGCTCGACAAGGTCCGGCCGCAGACCAACCCGGTCCCCGGCCCGGAGGCGGGTCACCTGCTCGGCGGGGACGACCGCGGTCGCGACCTGCTCTCGCGGCTCATCGTCGGCAGCCGGCAGACCCTGATCGTCGGGGTCTTCGCCACGCTGTTCGGGCTGCTCGGCGGACTCACGCTCGGCACGGTCGCGGGCGCGATCGGCGGCTGGGTCGACTCGCTGGTCATGCGCATCGTCGACGTGATGCTCTCCATCCCGTCGCTGCTCCTGGCCTTCACCATCGCCTCGCTCGCCCGCAGCCCCAGCCAGTGGACGCTCATCGTGGCGATCTCCGTCATCCAGGTGCCGATCTTCGCCCGGCTCCTGCGCGGCTCGATGCTCGCGCAGCGCAGCAGCGACCACGTCCTGGCGGCGCGATCGCTGGGCGTACGCCCGAGGGCGATCGTGTTCCGCCACATGCTGCCCAACTCGATGGGCCCGGTGATCGTGCAGGCGACGCTGTCGCTCGCCGTCGCGATCATCGACGCCGCCGCCCTGTCCTTCCTCGGACTCGGCAACCCCGACCAGAGACAACCCGAATGGGGTCAGATGCTCGGCCTGGCACAGCGCTACATCTCCGAGGCGCCACACCTGGCGTTCTACCCGGCGGGCTGCATCATCGTGGTCGCCCTCGGCTTCACGCTGATGGGCGAGTCGCTGCGCGAGGCCCTCGACCCGAAGTCCCGGAGGTGATGACGATGACCCACCCGACGACCCACCAGACCCGTCACCCGATGGGCACCAGCGAGCCGCTGCTGTCCGTGCGCGACCTGCGCGTCACCTTCCAGCGCCACGGCGAGGAGGCCTTCAACGCCGTCGACGGCGTCAGCTTCGACGTACGTCCGGGGCAGACCGTCGGCCTCGTCGGCGAGTCCGGCTGCGGCAAGTCGGTGACGTCGCTGGCGATCATGGGCCTGCTGCCGCACCGCGGCAACCGCGTCGAGGGCTCGGCCATCTTCGACGGCGAGGACCTGCTCTCGCTCTCGCCGTCGGCCATGCGCGACCGCCGCGGCTCCGAGATCGCGATGATCTTCCAGGACCCGCTGTCCTCGCTCAACCCGGTCATCACGATCGGGCGCCAGGTCACCGAGGTGATGGAGCGACACCAGGGGCTGAGCCGCAAGGAGGCGACGCCGAAGGCGGCCGACCTGCTCGAGCGCGTCGGCATCCCCGACCCGAAGGCGCGGCTGGCCAACTACCCCCACCAGCTGAGCGGCGGCATGCGCCAGCGCGCGCTCATCGCGATGGCGCTCGCCTGCAACCCGCGCCTGCTCATCGCCGACGAGCCGACCACGGCGCTCGACGTCACCATCCAGGCCCAGATCCTCGCCCTGCTCAAGGAGCTCGTCGTCGACACCGGCACCGCACTGGTGATGATCACCCACGACCTCGGCGTCGTGGCCGGCCTGTGCGACGAGGTCAACGTGCTCTACGGCGGCAAGGTCGTCGAGCGCGGCAGCCGCCACGGCCTCTTCGCGCGGCCTCGCCACCCCTACACAGTGGGCCTGCTCAACTCGATCCCGCGGCTGGACGCCCCGCGGGGGGAGAAGCTCAACCCGGTGCCGGGCTCCGTCGCCGACAACCTGCCGTGGACGTCCGCCTGTGCCTTCGCACCGCGCTGCTCGCAGGTGGTCGACGCCTGCACCACGCGTACGCCGGAGTGGGACGGCGACCAGGTCGTCGGCCACCGCTGCTTCAACCCGATGGGAGGCGCGCTGTGACCGAGACAGAGGCACGGACGTCTGACACCGACAACGCGAGCGACGTGCTGGTCGAGGTCTCCGACCTCGAGGTGCACTTCCCGATCAAGAGCGGGATCATCTTCGACCGCACCGTCGGCCACGTCCGGGCCGTCGACGGGGTGGACCTCAGCATCCGCCGGGGCGAGACCTACGGGCTGGTGGGCGAGTCCGGCTGCGGCAAGTCGACCCTGGGCAAGGCGATCCTCAACCTCGAGCCGCCGACCAAGGGGTCGGTCCACTTCGACGGCGTCGACATCGCCTCGCTCAAGGGCGAGGACCTGCGCCGCGAGCGCAAGCGGTTCCAGATGGTCTTCCAGGACCCGCTCTCGAGCCTGGACCCGCGCCAGACCGTCGAGTCGCTGCTCCTCGAGGGCCTGCGCGCCCACGGGCTCGACACCGACAAGGCGAAGACCCGCACCCGGTTGCGGGAGCTGATGTCGGTGGTCGGGCTCCCGACCTCGGCGCTCAGCAAGTACCCCCACGAGTTCTCGGGCGGCCAGCGACAACGCATCGGCATCGCGCGCGCCCTCTCGGTCGACCCCGACCTGATCGTCGCCGACGAGCCGGTGAGTGCCCTCGACGTCTCCATCCAGGCGCAGGTGATCAACCTGCTCCAGGACCTCCAGGACAAGCTCGGCCTGACCTACCTCGTGGTGGCGCACGACCTCGCCGTGGTGCGCCACATCAGCGACCGGATCGGCGTGATGTACCTCGGTGGCCTGGTGGAGGAGTCCGTCGCGAGCGAGCTCTACGACCTGCCCCTGCATCCCTACACGCGGGCACTCATGTCGGCCGTCCCGGTGCCCGACCCGGTGGTGGAGGACTCCCGCGAGCAGATCCTGCTCACCGGCGACCTGCCGTCGCCGGCCAACCCGCCCACGGGGTGCCGCTTCCACACGCGGTGCCCGTGGAAGCAGGAGACGCTCTGCGACACCGAGCGCCCCCAGCTGCGGGTGGTCGAGGTGGAGGGGGCGTCGGCGAGCCACCGGGTGGCCTGCCACTTCGCCGAGCAGATCGCGTCGGGTGAGCTCCAGCGGCACGAGGTCCGGGCCGAGATCGTGACCGACGGCTTCGCCGGGCCGCCGCAGGGACCGTCGACCCCGCCCGAGGCCTTCATCGCGCCCTGAAGATCACACCTGGTCGACTGACTCGTCGACTCGACGGCTTCGGCGGCGGGCACGACCGGCTCCGGCAGCGGGGGGATCGTGCCGCCCTTGGTCGGGCAGAACTCGTGGAACGAGCACCAGTCGCACAGCCGCGACGGGCTGGGGCGCCAGTCGCCGGTCTCGCGAGCGAGCTGGATCGCCGCCCAGAGCGCCTCGACCTTGCGCTCGGTCGCGCGCAGGTCGTCCTCGTCGGGCTCGTAGCGCAGGATCTCGCCGTTGCCGAGGTAGATCAGCTGGAGCATCGACGGCACCACGCCGCGCAACCGCCACAGGACCAGCGCGTAGAACTTCATCTGGAAGAGCGCCTTGGCCTCGTAGCCCTCGCCCGGTGACCTTCCGCTCTTGTAGTCGACCACCCTGATCCGACCGTCCGGCGCGACGTCGACCCGGTCGACGAAGCCCCGGAGGAGCAGCTTGGACTCGAGCAGCGCCTCGACGTAGAGCTCACGCTCGGCGGGCTCGAGGCGACGCGGGTCCTCGAGGTCGAAGTAGCGCTCGAGGACCGTGCCGCAGGACGCCAGCCAGGTCGCCAGGTCGGGGCCCTCGCCGCCGAACATCTCGCCCGAGAGCGGGCTCGGTCTCCAGCAGCACGTGCCAGGCCGGCACGACCATGTCGGCGGCGTGCTCGGGCGTGCGGTCCGCAGCCGGCAGGTCGAAGAGGTCCTCGAGGACCTTGTGCACGACCGTGCCGCGCGTGGCATCGGGTGAGGGCCGCTCGGGCAGCCGGTCGATGGTGCGGAACCGGTACATCAGGGGACAGGTCATGAAGTCGCCCGCCCGGCTGGGCGACAGGGCCCCCAGCACGTGGACTCCGTCGACCGGGGTCGAGACCCGCTCGGCGGGGGACTCGGCGGGGGGACTCGGGCAGTGGGCCAGGGGGCGGTGAGGCAGGGATCGACATGACGCCGTCAGCCTAGGCGGGGCGTACGACACCCTTCCGGCACCGGGCCGCGGGCGGAGGAGCGTGGGCGGGGTTGGCTAGGGTCGTGCCGTGTCCGACGCTCCCGATCCCGCCCCGGCCCGGGGCTCGTCCAGCCCCGCGCCGCGTCCGCCGGGCACGCATCCGGATCGGCTCGATCGTCGGCATCGACGTCCTGCTCACCAGGTCCTGGTTCATCGTCGCGGTCCTGATCTCGCTGACGTTCGCGCCACGGATCGAGCAGGTCGAGCCGGGGCTCGGGTTCTGGAAGTACGTCGCCGGCTTCGTGTTCGCCGTCGTGCTCTACCTCTCGGTGCTGCTGCACGAGGCCTCGCACGCCGTCATGGCCCAACGCCTCGGCTACGGCGTCAACTCCATCACGCTGCACTTCCTGGGCGGGATGACGGAGATCGACGGCACCTCGCGACGGCCACGCCACGAGTTCTGGATCGCCGTCGTCGGTCCGCTGACGTCGGTCGGAGTCGGGGCCGCGGCGCTCGCGACGTGGCTCGTCGTCCCGGACGGCCTGCTCCGTGAGGCGGTGCTGTCCCTGGCCGGGGCCAACCTGCTCATCGGGGTGCTCAACCTCGTGCCCGGACTGCCCCTCGACGGCGGACGGGTCCTGAAGGCGCTCGTGTGGGGTGCCTCGGGCAACCAGCACCGCGCCACCATCGTGGCCGGCTGGGGAGGCCGCCTGACGGCCCTCGCGCTGCTCGCCTGGCCGCTGGTGCAGGAGCGGGTGATCGGCGAGCCGCCCACCATCGTGGACCTCGTCCTGGTCTTCATCCTCGGCCTGTTCCTGTGGACCGGCGCGACCGCGGCGATGGCACACGCCAGGATGCGGGAGCGACTTCCCGCGCTCGTCGCGCGCCCGCTCGCCCGTCGTACGCTCACGGTCCCGGCCGACCTCCCGCTCGCGGAAGCGGTCCGACGCGCCCAGGAGGCGGAGGCCGGCAGCATCGTCACGGTCGACCAGGGCGGCACTCCGGTCGGCATCGTCAGCGAGGCTGCCGTGGCCGCGATGCCTCCCGAGCGTCGGCCGTGGGTGCCCGTCTCGACCGTGACCCGGGTGATGGAGGAGGGACTCACGCTGCCGGTCTCGGTCGCCGGTGAGGAGCTCATCCTCGCCATCAGCAGGAGGCCCGCCGAGGAATACCTCCTGGTCGAGCCCGACGGCCGGATCTACGGCGTGCTGTCCACCGCCGACGTCGACCGCGCCTTCCGGGAGAACGCCGCCCGCTGAGTGACGGCGCCGGATCGGTGTTGGGGCCCTCCGGCCACTAGTCTTCCCCGCATGCCTGAGCCCTCCCCAGACGTACCCCCCGAGGCCTGGTCCGGCGTGCACCGCGGCCCCCTGCGCGAGGGCGAGTGGGTGCGGCTCGTCGACCAGAAGGGTCGCAAGCACAACTTCGAGCTGGTCGCGGGCAAGCGCTTCTTCTCCAACAAGGGCCACCTCGACCACGACGACATGATCGGACGCGACGAGGGCTTCACCCTGACCTCGTCGGCGGCCGGCCAGTACCTCGTCTTCCGTCCTCTCCTCAACGAGTTCGTGGTGTCCATGCCGCGCGGTGCCGCCGTGGTCTACCCCAAGGACGCTGCCCAGATCGTCGCGCTGGCCGACATCTACCCCGGCGCCCGGGTCGTCGAGGCCGGGGCCGGCTCCGGTGCCCTCACCTGCTCGCTGCTCCGCGCCGTCGGCCCCTGGGGCTCGGTGATCTCCTACGAGCTGCGCGAGGAGTTCGCCGACGTCGCGCGACGCAACGTCAACCAGTTCTTCTCCGCCCCCGACGGCCAGACCCACCCCGCGTGGGACCTGCGCCTGGGTGACCTCAAGGAAGGTCTGCCGACCCTCGGCTCGCAGGTCGACCGCATCATCCTCGACATGCTCGACCCGTGGAACTGCGTGGACGCCGTGGCCGACGCGCTCGTGCCCGGCGGCATCGTGTGCGCCTACGTCGCCACGACCACGCAGCTGTCCCGGGTGGTCGAGACGCTGCGGGTCCACGGCGGCTTCACCGAGCCGCAGCCCTGGGAGTCGCTGGTCCGCGACTGGCACGTCGAGGGCCTCGCCGTCCGACCCGGCCACAAGATGATCGGCCACACCGCCTTCCTGGTGACCGCCCGCCGGATGTCGCCGGGGGAGAAGCCGCCGCGCAAGACCCGTCGACCCGCGCCGGGTGCCTACGGGGCCGACTACACCGGCCCGCGTCCGGCGGACCTCCCGCCCGTGGAGGTCGTCGAGGCCGACACCGACGCGTGAGCGACGGCATCGAGGTCGTCGACTGGTCGCCGCGCTGGGCCGAGGAGTTCGACGAGGTTGCGGCCGAGCTCCGTGGCGCCCTGTCGGACGTGGCCTCGGCGAGGGTCGAGCACGTCGGGTCCACCTCGGTGCCCGGCCTGGCTGCCAAGCCGATCCTCGACATCGACGTGATCGTCGACGCGGGCGACGTGCTCGCCGCGGTCGGCGCCCTGGTGTCGGTGGGCTACGTCCACCGCGGCGACCTCGGTGTCACCGGGCGGGAGGCCTTCCACGCACCGGGACCGCCGCGCCGCCACGTCTACGTGTGCACCGCCGGGCACGACCAACGTCCGCAACCACCTCGCGGTGCGCGAGGTCCTGCGGACCCGCGACGACCTGCGCGAGGCGTACGCCACGGTCAAGCTCGCCCTCGCCGAGGATCCCGGGATGGACATCGAGACCTACCTGGCCGGCAAGTCCTCGGTGCTGCAGGAGATCCTCGAGGTCTCGGGGGAGTTCAGCGACTCCGAGCTGCTGGCGATCCACCGCCTCAACGACCCCGAGGCCTGACGCCTCGCAGGCACGGGGTCGCAGCGCACGTGCGGGGTCGTTGCGAAACGGTGATCAACTCAGGCGTGTATTCACTTCCGTCCCTTCTGCGGGTGGGTAGGGTCAGTGAGCAGGAGGTGCGAGATGTCGGAGCCGACACGCGAGCAACTGGCCACGCAGGTGCGCTACCTGGAGGCCGAGGTCACCGACCTGCGCCGCCGCCTCGATGACGCGCCCGGTCAGAACCGTGGTCTCGAGGGCAGGCTGGCCGACGCAGAACGGTCGCTGGCCGCCGTCTCCAGCCAGAACGAACGGCTCGCGCAGACGCTGCGCGACGCCCGCGACCAGATCACGACCCTGAAGGAGGAGGTCGACCGGCTGGCCCAGCCGCCCGCCGGCTTCGGCACCTTCCTCACCCGCAACGGCGACGACTCGGTCGACGTCTTCACCGGCGGCCGCAAGCTGCGCGTGAGCGTCAGCCCCGCGGTCGACCTCGACGGGCTCGTGCGGGGCCAGGAGGTCATGCTCAACGAGGCGCTCAACGTCGTCGAGGCGCTCGACTTCGAGCAGGTCGGCGAGGTCGTGATGCTGAAGGAGATCCTCGCCGACGGCGAGCGCGCGCTGGTCATCGCCAACGCCGACGAGGAGCGCGTCGTACGCCTCGCCGAGCCGCTGCGCGCCGAGGACGTCACCATCCGCGCCGGCGACTCGCTGCTGCTCGACTCGCGTGCGGGCTACGTCTACGAGGTCGTGCCCAAGTCCGAGGTCGAGGAGCTCGTGCTGGAGGAGGTGCCCGACATCGACTACTCGCAGATCGGTGGCCTCACCACCCAGATCGACGCCATCCGCGACGCGGTCGAGCTGCCCTACCTGCACCCCGAGCTCTTCAAGGACCACGAGCTCAAGCCGCCGAAGGGCGTGCTGCTCTACGGCCCGCCCGGCTGTGGCAAGACGCTGATCGCCAAGGCGGTCGCCAACTCGCTGGCCAAGAAGGTCGCCGAGCGCACCGGTGCGTCCGGGAAGTCCTACTTCCTCAACATCAAGGGCCCCGAGCTGCTCAACAAGTACGTCGGCGAGACCGAGCGCCACATCCGGCTGGTCTTCCAGCGGGCGCGCGAGAAGGCCTCGCTCGGCACCCCGGTGATCGTGTTCTTCGACGAGATGGACTCGCTCTTCCGCACCCGCGGCTCGGGCGTCTCCTCCGACGTCGAGAACACCATCGTCCCGCAGCTGCTCAGCGAGATCGACGGCGTCGAGGCGCTGGAGAACGTGCTCGTGATCGGCGCCTCCAACCGCGAGGACATGATCGACCCGGCCATCCTGCGTCCCGGTCGGCTCGACGTGAAGATCAAGATCGAGCGCCCGGACGCCGAGTCGGCGCGCGACATCTTCTCGAAGTACCTCACCGCCACCCTGCCGCTGCACGCCGACGACCTCGCCGAGTTCGGCCAGGACCGCGGCGCGACCGTCAACGCGATGATCCGGGCGACGGTCGAGCGGATGTACACCGAGACCGACGAGAACCGCTTCCTGGAGGTCACCTACGCCAACGGTGACAAGGAGGTCCTCTACTTCAAGGACTTCAACTCCGGCGCGATGATCCAGAACATCGTCGACCGCGCCAAGAAGATGGCGATCAAGGACTTCCTCGACAGCGACCTCAACCCCGCCCAGCGTGGCCTCCGGGTCCAGCACATGCTCCAGGCGTGCGTGGACGAGTTCAAGGAGAACGAGGACCTGCCCAACACGACCAACCCCGACGACTGGGCGCGGATCTCGGGCAAGAAGGGCGAGCGGATCGTCTTCATCCGCACGCTCATCACGGGCAAGCAGGGCACCGAGCCGGGCCGCTCCATCGACACGGTTGCCAACACCGGTCAGTACCTCTGACCCGGGCGGACGCCGCAGACACCCCCAGGAGGGGTTGCGGCGAGCGGCGCGAGGGCTAGGTTGGCCAGATGCGATCCATCATCATCATCATCGTCATCGTGCTCGTCGTGCTGTTCCTCCTGGGCTACCTGCGCCGCGGCCGCTGATCGGCGTCGTCAGACCGCGAGGAGCCGGTAGCCGTAGGTCCAGGCCCGCGAGACGGCCGGCCCGGGCAGGTAGGACTGCTCGAGCTCCTCGACCTGCCATCCCGCCCGCGCCACGATCGCCGGGACGTCCCGCGTGAGGTGGCAGCCACCCGCGACCGCGCGCTGCACCGGCTCCACCCTGCGCTGCCAGCGGCGTACGGGCTCATCGGGCGCCAGGCCGTGCTCGAGCACGTGCAGCCGACCGCCCTCGCGAACGACGCGCCGTGCCTCGCGCAGCGCCGTCAGCGGATCGGGGATGGTGCACAGGCTGAAGGTGACGAGTGCGCTGTCGTGGGAGTCGTCGGGCAGGTCGAGCCTCTGGCCGTCGAGCCCGGCACGGTCGATCGTCAGCGCGGTCCGCGCCCGGCGTCGCTCGGAGATCTGCCAGCCCAGGTCGGACGGCTCGATCGCGGTGACCGAGGTGACCTCCGGCGGGTACCACCGCACGTTGAGCCCACTGCCGAAGCCGAGCTCGAGGACGCGGCCGGTCAGGCCGGCGCAGGTGACCTCGCGCATCTCGCCGACGTCGTGCCCGCGCAGGCTCAGGTCCGTCAGACGAGGAACGACGCGCTCGTCCCACACCCGTAGGCTCATCGACATGAGCGTACGACGCGTGATGGGCACGGAGGTCGAGTACGGCATCTCGGTCCAGGGACAGCCCTCGGCCAACCCGATGGTGGCGTCCTCGCAGATCGTCAACGCCTACGCCACCTCGACGGCCAGGGCGCGACGGGCGAGGTGGGACTTCGAGGAGGAGTCACCGCTGCGCGACGCGCGCGGCTTCGACATGGCCCGCCAGATCGCCGACCCGAGCCAGCTGACCGACGAGGACCTCGGGCTGGCCAACGTGATCCTCACCAACGGCGCGCGGCTCTACGTCGACCACGCGCACCCGGAGTACTCCTCGCCCGAGGTCACCACACCGCTCGACGTCGTGCGGTGGGAGAAGGCGGGGGAGCAGGTCATGCTCGACGCCTCCCGGATGGCCGCGCAGGTCCCCGGCAGCACGCCGATCCTGCTCTACAAGAACAACACCGACAACAAGGGCGCCTCCTACGGCGCCCACGAGAACTACCTGATGCGGCGCTCGACCCCGTTCGCCGAGATCGTGCGCCACCTCACCCCGTTCTTCGTGTCGCGGCAGGTGGTCACCGGTGCCGGTCGGGTCGGCATCGGCCAGGACGGGCGCGACACCACGCCGGAGCGCGGCTTCCAGATCAGCCAGCGCTCGGACTACTTCGAGGTCGAGGTCGGCCTCGAGACCACGCTCAAGCGGCCCATCATCAACACCCGCGACGAGCCCCACGCGGACCCGGCCGTCTACCGGCGGCTCCACGTCATCCTGGGTGACGCCAACCTCGCCGAGATCTCCATCTACCTCAAGTCCGGCACCACCGCGCTCGTCCTGGCCATGATCGAGGACGGCTTCATCGACCGCGACCTCAGCGTCGAGGGCGCGGTCAGGGCGTTGCGCGACGTGTCGCACGACCCGACCCTCCAGCAGCTGATCACCCTGCGCGACGGGCGCCGGCTCACCGCCGTACAGCTGCAGCTGGAATACCTCGAGCTCGCCCGCAAGTACGTCGAGGACCGCTACGGCGTCGACGCCGACGAGCAGACCGTCGACGTGCTGGCGCGGTGGGAGTCGGTGCTGACCCGGCTCGAGCGCGACCCGATGGAGTGCGCCGACGAGCTCGACTGGGTCGCCAAGCTCAAGCTGCTCAACCAGTACCGCGACCGCGACCACCTCGACTGGGACGACGCCAAGCTGCACCTGATCGACCTGCAGTACGCCGACGTACGTCCCGACAAGGGGCTCTACCACCGCCTCGCCGGCGCCGGCCGGATCAAGCGCCTGCTCGACGACGCGACGATCGACGCCGCCATGCACGACCCGCCGGTCGACACCCGCGCCTACTTCCGCGGTCGCTGCATCGACAAGTACGCCGGCTCGGTGGCCGCGGCGTCGTGGGACTCGGTGATCTTCGACCTGCCCGGGCGCGAGTCGCTCCAGCGGGTGCCGACGATCGACCCGCTGCGCGGCACGCAGGCGCACGTCGGTGCCCTCATCGACCGCTGCGACACCGCCCAGGCACTGGTCGCCGCCATCACGCGCTGACACGATCGGTCGTGGGTTTCGACGCGCCGTCGCGCCCTCGCGAGCTCGGACGTCGGGCTTGCTCAACCTCCCGCCCCACGCCGCGCATCGTTGGTCGAGCTCGGCTAGGGTCGTGACATGGCCCAGGAGCAGAAGCAACCGCGCAAGTCCTCGCAGGAGGAGACGGCGACCGAGGAGGTCGTCGAGAGCGACGTCGCCGAGCGCAAGGAGATGATCGACGAGGACGTCGACGCGATCCTCGACGAGATCGACGAGGTCCTCGAGACCAACGCCGAGGACTTCGTGAAGTCCTTCATCCAGAAGGGCGGCCAGTGACCGCATGAGCGAGTCGCGCCTGCCCTCCTCCTTCATGGCACCGGGCACCTCGAGCTTCGCCGACTTCCTCGGCGTCCAGGCTCCCGACCTGCTGCCCTCACGCCGCGCCGTCCCGCCGGCAACGCAGGCGACCTGGCGCCCCACGGCACCACCATCGTCGCCGCCACCTTCGACGGCGGCGTCGTCATGGCCGGCGACCGACGGGCCACGATGGGCAACATCATCGCCCAGCGCGACATCCAGAAGGTCTTCCCCGCCGACGAGTACTCCGTGGTCGGCATCGCCGGCACGGCCGGCCTCGCGGTCGAGATGGTCCGGCTGTTCCAGACCGAGCTCGAGCACTACGAGAAGATCGAGGGCACCACGCTCTCGATGGACGGCAAGGCCAACCGCCTCGCCGCCCTCATCCGGGCCAACCTCGGCCTCGCCATGCAGGGCCTCGCCGTCGTCCCGTTGTTCGCGGGCTACGACCTCGTGGCCGGCCAGGGACGGATCTTCAGCTACGACGTCACCGGTGGCCGCTACGAGGAGACCGCGTTCCACTCGGTCGGCTCCGGCTCGCTGTTCGCCCGCGGCTCGCTCAAGAAGCTCTACCGCGACGACCTCGACGCGGAGGGTGCCGTCACCGCCGTGATCCAGGCGCTCTACGACGCCGCCGACGACGACTCCGCGACCGGCGGCCCCGACATCACCCGGCGGATCTTCCCGGTCGTCCACGTGATCACGCCCGACGGGGGAGCGCAGATGCCCGACGAGCAGGTGGCCGCGATCGCCGACCGGATCCTGGCCTCCCGCATGCAGCGCCCCGACGGCCCCGCCGCCGCCCTGACCTGACCTGACGTAGGAGTCACTTTCACATGAGCATGCCGTTCTACGTCTCGCCCGAGCAGATGATGAAGGACCGGGCCGACTTCGCGCGCAAGGGCATCGGCCGCGGCCGCTCGGTCGTCGCCGTGCAATACGCCGACGGCATCCTCTTCGTCTCGGAGAACCCGTCCAAGGCGCTGCACAAGGTCAGCGAGATCTACGACCGGATCGCCTTCGCGGCGGTCGGGCGCTACAACGAGTTCGAGAACCTCCGCATCGCCGGCGTACGCCTCGCCGACATGCGCGGCTACGCCTACGACCGGCGCGACGTCACCGGGCGGGGGCTGGCCAACGCCTACGCCCAGACCCTCGGCACGATCTTCTCCTCGGGCGGCGAGAAGCCCTACGAGGTGGAGCTCTTCGTGGCCGAGATCGGCGACGAGGCCTCCGGCGACCAGCTCTACCGGCTCACCTACGACGGCCAGGTGGCCGACGAGCACGGCTACGCGGTGATGGGTGGTGCGGCCGACGTGGTCGCCGGCCACCTCGCCGAGCACTACGTCGCCGGAGCGGCGCTCGAGGATGCGCTGCGCGTCGCGGTGGCCGCCCTGGGCCACAGCGAGTCCGAGGACCGGGTGATCCCGGCCGACGACCTCGAGGTCGCGGCGCTCGATCGCACCCGCTCCCAGCCCCGCAAGTTCCTGCGGCTGCGGGAGGCCCGACTGAGCGAGATCCTCGGTGACCGCGCGCCCGCCGAGGCCGACGCTGCTTCCCCGGAGGACGCGATCGCGGGCTCCGGACCGCACCAGTCCGGGCAGGACGACCCGGCCGACCCGACCGACCAGGTCTCCGGGGCGGTTGCTCCTCTGGAGGACCCGGTGACCGGAGAGCCCCCGGTCGCGCCGCCGGTGGCACCACCCGTCTCGCCTCCTGTCTCACCACCTGTGTCACCGCCGCCTGCGCCCCCGACGTCACCGGGGCCGACCGACCCGCTGGACCAGTAGGCCCGCTGGACCAGTAGGCCGATCGGGATTGGCCCTCGGCCCGCCGGGGCAGGATCTCGACATGAGCCTGCAGTCCCGCCTGGTCAACTCTGCCGTCGCGTTCGCCCTCGCGGTGCTGGTCGCGACCACCCTCCACGAGGTCGCCCATGCGCTCGCGGGCCTGGCGCAGGGTCGCAGTCCCGAGCTCTTCGCCTTCAGCGTCGACCAGGGTGCCGGCACCGAGGGTCAGCGCCTGGCGACGGCCCTGGCCGGCCCGCTGTTCAGCCTGGTGTCGGGCCTCGCCCTCCTGGCCGTGCCGCTGCGCGGGCTGTCGCCGTTCTGGCGGCTGACCTGGCTGTGGCTCGGGCTGGCCAGCGTGCAGTCCTTCAACGGCTACCTCATCACCGGCCCACTCGTGACCGCCGGTGACATCGGCAACGCCTGGGACCTCCTGGACGTCCCCGTTGTCGTGCCCTGGCTGGGCTTCGTCGCGGGCTGGGCCCTGACCTACGTGCTCGGACGTCACGCGGCCGGACGCTTCGGAGAGCTGCTCGACGACCCGGACCGCGTGCGGGCCCACCTCCCTGCCATCGCGATCTACGGCTGGCTCGTCGGCACGGCTCTCGCCGTGGTGCTCAGCCTCGGCGTGCTCGGCGCAGGCGGGGTCGGCTTCGACATCGCGTTCTTCTCGGCACTGGCGCTCATGGCGTCCGGTGTGTGCGTCGCATTCGTCGGCCTCTTCGTGCCGAGGACCTTGGCCGCGATGTCGACGACTCCCGTGGTCTTCGGCACCCCGGTCGTGGGTCTCGTCGCACTCCTGGTCGTTGCTGCGGCACGACAGCTGCTCGGAAGCGGCGTCAGCCTGTGACGAGGCATGAGCTGCCGGCAGGACCTCAGCGCAGGTGGAGCCCCGGCCACTGGGTCGTGGGCTCGGTGGGGATGCCGCCGAGTCGCCGGCGGTAGCGCACGAAGGGGGTGAACTCGTCGAGCGCGCCCCACAGCCGCTGGTGCGCCGCCCACGGGAGCGGACCCGTCGGCTGGACGTTGCCGTCGGGACCGAACTCGTGCCACGCGGAGCCGAAGCCGATCCAGACCGGGGTCCACGCGGCGGCGTCGTCCCACTCGCCGCGGTGCTGCTCGACGAGGCGTCGACGCAGCTGGAACTCGAGGCGGGCCCCATCGATCACCACCGGGGCGGTGCGGACGGGCCACAGCCACAGGTCCTCGGTCATCACCCGCAGCTCGAGGTCCTCGACGACGCCAGGGTCGACCAGCACCGTGGCGACGAGGTGGCGGGCTCCCATGGAGCAACGCTCACCCTCGGGGTGGTGGGACGTCAAGAGCCGGTCACCCGGAGGGAGATGGCTGGTCGGTCTGACATCCGGGCCTCGATACGGCCCGTGAAGGTCCCTCGTGTTCAACCGGGTCGAGACTAGGGTGGACACGTGGACAGGCGGATCTTCGGGATCGAGAACGAGTACGGCGTCACGTGCACGTTCAAGGGGCAGCGCCGGCTGAGCCCCGACGAGGTGGCGCGCTACCTCTTCCGCAAGGTCGTCAGCTGGGGCCGCTCGTCCAACGTCTTCCTCCGCAACGGGGCCCGGCTCTACCTCGACGTCGGCAGCCACCCCGAATACGCCACGCCCGAGTGCGACGACATCGTCGACCTCGTCACGCACGACAAGGCGGGGGAGCGGATCCTCGAGGGCCTGCTCCTCGACGCCGAGGCACGCCTCCACGAGGAGGGCATCGCCGGCGACATCTACCTGTTCAAGAACAACACCGACTCCGCCGGCAACTCCTACGGCTGCCACGAGAACTACCTCGTCGGTCGAGCCGGGGAGTTCAGCAAGCTCGCCGACATCCTGATCCCGTTCCTGGTGACCCGGCAGATCGTGGTCGGTGCCGGCAAGGTCGTGATGACCCCGCGCGGGGCTTCCTACAGCGTGAGCCAGCGGGCCGAGCACATCTGGGAGGGCGTCAGCAGCGCCACCACGCGCAGCCGGCCGATCATCAACACCCGCGACGAGCCGCACGCGGACGCCGAGCGCTTCCGGCGGCTGCACGTGATCGTCGGCGACTCCAACATGAGCGAGACGACCACCATGCTCAAGGTCGCCTCCTGCGACCTGGTGCTGCGGATGATCGAGGAGGGCGTGGTGATGCGCGACCTCACGATGGAGAACCCGATCCGGGCGATCCGCGAGATCAGCCACGACCCCACCGGTCAGCGCAAGGTCCGCCTGGCCAACGGCCGTGAGGCCAGCGCGCTGGAGATCCAGGCCGAATACCTCGGCAAGGCACGCGACTTCGTCGACCGCCGCCAGATCTCCACCCCCACCATCGAGCGCGCCCTCGACCTGTGGGAGCGCGGGCTCAAGGCCGTCGAGTCCGACGACCTCGGGCTCGTCGACCGCGAGATCGACTGGGTGATCAAGTACAAGCTGATCGAGCGCTACCGCGCCAAGCACGGTCTCTCCCTCGGCGACGCCCGCATCGCGCAGCTCGACCTCGCCTACCACGACATCCACCGCAACCGCGGTCTCTACTACCTGCTGGAGAAGCGCGGCGCCGTCGCCCGGGTGACGACCGACCTGAAGATCTTCGAGGCCAAGAGCGTGCCGCCGCAGAACACCCGTGCCCGCCTGCGCGGCGAGTTCATCCGCAAGGCCCAGGAGCGCCGGCGCGACTTCACGGTGGACTGGGTCCACCTCAAGCTCAACGACCAGGCGCAGCGCACGGTGCTCTGCAAGGACCCGTTCAAGGCCTACGACGAGCGCGTGCAGCGCCTCATCGACGGGATGTGACCCTCCCGTTGTGGTGTCGGGGCCGCACGGGTGGGACTCGCTGGATAGGGTGACCGGGCAACTCCGTGCCGATCGATTAGGTGAACCAGTGTCTCGTGTACGTTCCGCTGCCCTCAGCGGCCTTCTCGCCCTCAGCCTCCTCGGCCTCGCCGCTTGCGGTTCCGAGTCGAGCGACACCGACCAGGGCACTGCCACGCTCAGCTCGGTGAAGATCGAGGGCAAGCAGGGCGAGGAGCCCAAGGTGACCTTCGACGGCCGCCTCGACGGCTCGAAGGCCGAGACCGACGTGCTCGTCGAGGGCGACGGCGAGACCGTCGCCGACGGCGACACCGTCGAGGCGAACTGGTGGATCGGCAACGGCTTCACCGAGAAGGAAGCACAGAGCACCTACACCAAGGACGGCACCCCGCAGTCGCTCGAGGTGTCGAAGGACATCCTGCCGTTCCTCCGCGAGGCGACGATCGGCCACAAGGTGGGTGACCGCGTGGTCATGCTGACGTCCGCCGAGAAGGCCTACGGCGAGTCGGGCAACCCGACGATCGGCATCGGCAACAAGGACTCCGTGCTCGCGATCGTCGACATCCTCGGCCGCTCCGACACGATCCCGCCGCTCGACGGTCCCCAGGGCGAGGACAAGAAGCCCGCCTCCTGGGCGCCCACCCTCATCGAGAAGGACGGCGTGATCACCGGCCTCGACTTCACCGATGCCCACGAGCCCAGTGGCAAGCTGATCGCCACCACCCTGGTCAAGGGCGACGGCGCCAAGGTGAAGTCCGGTCAGACCCTGACCGTCAACTACCTCGGTCAGGTCTACGACGCCGAGGCGCCGTTCGACGAGTCCTACAGCAAGGAGCCGGCCGAGTTCCCGATCGGCGTCGGCCAGGTCATCACCGGCTGGGACGACCGCCTCGTCGGTCGCACCGTCGGCTCGCGCGTGATCCTGGAGATCCCGCCGGCCGACGGCTACGGCAAGGAAGGCAACGAGCAGGCCGGGATCAAGGGCACCGACACGCTGTTCTTCGTCGTCGACATCCTCGCCGCCTCCTGACCCCACCACGGCCTGACGACCAGTAGGAGAGCGGCAGATGGCCCAGCCTCGTGCGGAGCGGCTGATGAACCTGCACATCCTGCTGCTCGGGGCCAAGCGGTTCATCGGCAAGGACGCGATCCGCGAGGCGTGCTATCCCGAGCACGCCCGCGGTCCGGCCGGTGACGAGGCCTTCGAGCGTGCCTTCGAGCGCGACAAGGACGCCCTGCGCCAGATCGGAGCGGTGATCGAGGTCGGCAGCGCCGACGCGTTCTTCGACGACGAGATCGGCTACCGCATCCCCACCGAGCAGACGTCGCTGCCCGGAGATCCGCTTCGAGTCCGACGAGGCGGCGGTGCTGGGCCTCGCCGCACAGGTGTGGCAGCAGGCCACGCTGGCCAAGGCGACCGGCCGGGCGCTCGCCAAGCTCAAGGGCCAGGGCGTCGAGATCGACCCGACGCGGCTCGAGGTGGTGGCTCCGGCGATCACCGCCGACGAGCCCGCCTTCGAGCCGCTCTGGGACGCCGTCGGCAAGCGCCGCCAGGTCAGCTTCCCCTACCAGCGCGCCAGCGAGGTCGAGCCGAGCACGCGTCGGCTCCAGCCCTGGGGCCTGGCCCGGTCCTCGGGACGCTGGTACGTCGTCGGCTTCGACGTCGACCGTGGCGCCGAGCGGGTCTTCCGCCTGTCACGGATCGTGGGTCCGGTCCGAGCGACCGGCAAGTCCGCCGCCTACGTCGTGCCCGAGGGCACCGACGTACGCGCGGTGGCTCGTCGGCTCTCGCCGTCCTTCCCGTCCGTCCGGGCCGAGGTGCGGCTGAGGCAGGGCACCGGCGTGGGCCTGCGACGTCGTGCCGAGTCGGTGACGCCGCTCGAGGACGGGTCCGGATGGGACCTGCTCGTGGTCGAGGGACCCGTGCACGAGATCTCCGACGAGGTGCTCACCTACGGCGCCGACGTCGTGGTCCAGTCTCCGCAGGCGCTCCGCGACGACGTCGTGGCCCGGCTCCGGGCAGTCGTGGAGGGAGCCGGATGAGCACCACCCCCGGCGACACCGCACCGGACCAGGTCGCCCGCCTGCTGGCCCTCGTTCCCTACCTCCTCGCCCGTGGCGAGGTGCGCCTCGACGACGCGGCAACGCACTTCGGCACCGACGCCGACCAGATCGAGCGCGACCTGCGGCTGCTCTTCATGACCGGTGTGTCGCCGGGGCTGCCGGGAGACCTGATCGAGGTCGACCTCGAGGCGCTCGAGGGCGACCGCATCATCCGGGTCGACAACGCCGACTACCTCGCGCGACCGGTGCGGTTCTCACCCGCCGAGGCCACGTCGCTCGTCGTGGCGCTGCGCACCATGGTGGAGGCGGCCTCGCCGGAGGCCCGCGAGGTCATCGAGCGCACCCTGGCCAAGCTCGAGGACGCCGCCGGGCAGGACGAGGAGGGTCTGCTCCGCCTCCACGTCACGCCCACGCCGCTCGAGAGCAGCGCCGTCGTGCCGGTCCTGCAGGCCGCCATCGCGCACGGCCACCAGGCCGAGATCACCTACCACGTCCCCTCCCGCGACCAGGAGTCCCGCCGGGTCGTCGACCCGCGCGGACTCTCCCGCGTCGAGGACCTGCTCTACCTCGATGCCTGGTGCCACACCGCACAGGGCGACCGGGCGTTCCGGGTCGACCGGATCGTGGCGGCCACCGAGCTCGACAGTCCCGTGGCAGATCCCGGCGCCCGCGCGCGGGACCTCACCGGTGGCTGGTTCACCGACGCCGAGACCACGACGGTCACCCTGCGCCTGTCCGCCCCGGCCCGCTGGGTCATCGAGTACTACCAGGTGACCGCCCAGCGCCCCGGCCCGGACGGCACCGTCGACGTGGACCTCGAGGTGGCCAGCGAGCAGTGGGTGCAGGCCCTCGTGCTGCGGCTGGCGCCGCACGCCACCCTGCTGGCACCCGCCGCCTACGTCGCCGCCTTCACAGCAGCCGCACGGTCAACCCTCAGCCTCTACGAGGATGGCGGCGTAGACTCGACGACGTTCGCTGCACCACCCCTCTCACCCAACCAGAATTGACGGAGTGACCTCATGATCAACCCGATGCTCGGCATGCCCCAGGGTCTGGAGTGGATCGTGATCCTCGCGATCGTGGTGCTCGTGTTCGGCGCCGCCAAGCTGCCCGACCTCGCCCGCAGCTCCGGTCAGGCGCTCCGGATCTTCAAGACCGAGACCAAGGGCCTGCGCGACGACGAGGACGAGGACCAGAAGACCGCCGAGCAGCGTGAGATCGAGGCCCGCAACGAGGTCCCAGGGCGAGGCTCGCACCGAGACCCCCGGTGAGGTCCTCCGCGAGCGGCGCGACGACACCACCGCCTGACCGGGGTGAGGATCGCTCGCATCGTCGGCCTGTTCCAGGTACGACCGCACCACGAGGTCGGGCCCGACGGTCGGATGGCCCTGTCCGACCACTTCCGGGAGTTCCGCGCGCGCCTGATGCGCTGCCTGGTGGCGTTCATCATCGTCCTCGCGGTCGCGCTGATCCTGCGGCACCCGCTGCTCGACCTGGTCTACGGGCCCTATGAGACGGCCCGCGCCAAGCTTCCCGAGGGCACCACGACGGCGACGACGAGTGGCGCCGGCGCGGGCCTGCTGCTCTGGCTGACACTCTGCGGCTTCACCTCCGCGATCGCGACCGCTCCCTACTGGCTCTACCAGATCTGGGCCTTCGTGCTGCCCGGGCTCTACGCCCAGGAGCGCAAGATGAGCCGGATCTTCGTGGCCGTCGCCGGACCCCTCTTCCTGGGCGGCGTCGTGCTGGGCTACGTCACCCTGCCGGTGGCGCTGGAGGTCCTGATCGGGTTCAACCCCGACGGGGTGACCAACCTCATCGACTTCAACGACTACCTCCAGTTCTTCACCAGGACGCTCTTCGTCTTCGGGCTGGCGTTCAACATCCCGGTCTTCGTGGTGCTGCTCAACTTCGCCGGCGTGGTGAAGGGGTCGGCCCTCAAGGCCTACCGACCGTGGATCATCATCGGCACCTTCGTCTTCGCGGCGGTCGCGACGCCGTCGGCCGACCCGTTCACGATGACGCTGATGGCCGTGCCGATGGTCATCCTCTTCTTCGCCTCCGAGGCGATCGCCCGGATCAACGACCGTCGTCGCGCCCGCGTCCGCCCCAACTCCGGTCTCGGTCCCGACGACCTCTCCGAGATCTGAGCCGGTCTGTCAGGCTGGACCCCATGCAGGCCGTGATCACCGACATCGATCCGTTCGACCTGCCTGAGTGGCTCGGCACGCACGACGTGGTCTGGCAGTCCGACGGCGGCCTGAGCGCCGGGCATCTCGTGAGGGGGCGCCTCACCGCCAGTGGCCAGGGCGATCTGGCGTGCGACCTGCTCGCCGTGGACGAGGCCTACCCCGAGCCGGTCGTGGACGACGAGACCCGCCTGCGGGTGCACCAGGCCTGGCGGCACGGACAGGTCGTCATCGGCCGGACGGACTCCCGCCTGGTGCTCGCGGTGCCCGGCACCCACTTCGGTCCGGAGCTCGTCCTGGACGTGCTCGGACGGCTCGCGCGCGCCGTCGGCGCACACGCCGAACGCTATGCAGCCCTGTTGCGTCTTGGTCGTTGAGGGTGCGGGGATAGGGTCGCGCACATGCACGACCCGGCTGTGCCCGACCACTCTGTGCGGGGGCGCGAGATCGCGCTGCTGACCAACCCCACGTCCGGCGGGGGCAAGGGTGCCCGCCACCGCGACGCGGCGCTGGTCCGACTGCGCGAGAGCGGCTTCATCGTCCGCAACCTCCAGGGCCGCGACGCCGACGAGGCCGCGGACCTGGCGCACGGCTGCGTCGCGGACGGGGTCGAGGCGCTCGTCCTCTGCGGCGGCGACGGCCTCGTGCACCTCGGCGTGCAGGCGGTCGCCGGCACCGGCGTACCCCTCGGCCTGATCCCGAGCGGCACCGGCAACGACGTCGCCCGCTACCTCGACCTGCCGCGGACCGACCCCGTCGCAGCCGCCGACCGGGTGATCGCCTCGCGCCGCCGCACCATCGACCTGGCCCGCAGCGGCGACCGCTACTTCGTCACCGTGCTGGCCGCCGGCTTCGACGCGATCGTCAACGAGCGCGCCAACGCGATGACCTGGCCCCGGGGGCAGATGCGCTACAACCTGGCCACCCTTGCCGAGCTGCGCACCTTCAAGCCGCTGCCCTACGTCCTCCAGCTCGACAGTGGAGAGGGGGCTGAGACCGTCCGCCTCGAGGCGATGCTCGTCGCCGTCGGCAACGGCCCGTCGTTCGGCGGCGGCCTGCGCATCACCGAGGGCGCGCTGCTCGACGACGGACTGCTCGACGTCGTGGTGATCACCACGATGAGCAAGCCCAAGCTGGTGCGCTCCTACCCCCGGCTCTTCACCGGCAGGATCGACGGCGTGGACGAGTACGTCCACCGGCGGGTGAAGTCGGTGACGATCGCGGCCCCGGGCATCGTGTCCTACGCCGACGGCGAGCGCTTCGCCCCACTGCCCCTGACGGTCGAGTGCGCGCCCGGCGCGCTGGAGGTGATCGCATGAGTGACGAGAACGACATCGAGCAGCCAGGTCCGGCCGCCCGCTACGCGGCGTTCCAGCGGGAGAAGGCCTATCCGATGCTCAAGGACTTCGCGGGCCTCTACGGGTTCGAGCTCGACGACTTCCAGGTCCGGGCGTGCCAGGAGATCGAGAGCGGGCGGGGCGTCCTCGTCGCCGCACCGACGGGGTCCGGCAAGACGATCGTCGGCGAGTTCGCCATCCACCTGGCGCTCCAGACCGGTCGCAAGGCGTTCTACACGACCCCGATCAAGGCGCTGTCCAACCAGAAGTTCAACGACCTGGTGAAGCGCTACGGCGCGGACAACGTCGGGCTGCTGACCGGCGACAACGTCGTCAACAGTGAGGCGCCGGTGGTCGTGATGACCACCGAGGTGCTGCGCAACATGCTCTACGCCGGCTCGCGGACCCTGATGGGCCTGGGCTACGTCGTGATGGACGAGGTGCACTACCTCGCCGACCGGATGCGCGGTGCGGTCTGGGAGGAGGTGATCATCCACCTGCCGGAGTCGGTGACCCTGGTGTCGCTGTCCGCGACGGTGTCCAACGCCGAGGAGTTCGGCGAGTGGCTGGCCACCGTCCGCGGAGAGACGACGACGGTCCTGGAGGAGAAGCGCCCGGTCCCGCTGTTCCAGCACGTCATGGTGGGTCGCCGCCTGCTCGAGCTGTTCGCGTCCTCCGACGTCGACGCGAGCGCCGGCTTCGTCAAGGAGGGCGCTCCCGTCAACGAGGAGCTGACCCGGATCGCCCGCGACGACTGGGCGAGCTCCCGGCTGATGCGCGACCGCCGCTCGCCCCGCAAGGGCAAGCCCGGCTCCTCCAAGAACCCGCGTTCGGTGGGCAACGGCCGACGGGTCTGGATCCCGAGCCGGGTGGAGGTCGTCGAGCGGCTCGACCGCGAGGGGCTGCTGCCGGCCATCGTGTTCATCTTCAGCCGGGCCGGCTGCGACGCCGCCGTGTCCCAGCTCGTCCAGGCCAACACCCGGCTCACCACGGCCGCCGAGCGTGACGAGATCTTCCACCGCGTCGAGGAGGCCTCGCGGTCGCTGCCCGAGGAGGACCTCCACGTCCTCGGCTACCACGAGTTCCTCGACGGCCTCACCCGCGGCATCGCGGCCCACCACGCCGGCCTGCTGCCCGCGTTCAAGCAGGTCGTGGAGGCGCTGTTCCAGGAAGGGCTGGTCAAGGTGGTCTTCGCCACCGAGACCCTCGCCCTGGGCATCAACATGCCGGCCCGGACCGTGGTCATCGAGAAGCTGTCGAAGTGGAACGGCGAGTCCCACGCCGAGCTGACGCCGGGGGAGTACACCCAGCTCACCGGTCGCGCCGGACGCCGCGGGCTCGACATCGAGGGCCACGGCGTCGTGCTCTACCAGCCCGGCATGAACCCCGGCGAGGTCGCCGGCCTCGCCTCCACGCGCACCTATCCGCTGCGCTCCTCCTTCCGACCGTCCTACAACATGGCGGTCAACCTGGTGCACCAGTTCGGTCGCGCCCGGTCGCGCGAGCTGCTGGAGCAGTCCTTCGCGCAGTTCCAGGCCGACAAGGCAGTGGTCGGGCTCGCCCGACAGGTGCAGAAGGCCGAGGAGGCGCTCGACGGCTACCGCGAGGCGGCCACGTGCCACGTCGGCGACTTCATGGAGTACGCCGGCCTGCGGCACCGGATCAACGACCTGGAGAAGGGCGCGGCTCGCGAGCGTCGCCAGGACCGCCGCTCGGAGGCGTTGACCTCCCTGGGCAAGCTGCGTCCCGGCGACGTGATCAACGTGCCGGCCGGCAAGTTCAGCGGGCTCGCCGTGGTGATCGACCCCGGTCACGCCGGCGACGAGCCCCGGCCCTACGTCGTCACGGCCGACCGACAGGCACGCCGACTCGCCCCGATGGACTTCCCGGTCCCGGTCGAGGCCATCGGGCGGCTGCGGATCCCCAAGTCGTTCAACGGTCGCAACCCGGCCATGCGCCGCGACCTCGCGACCGCGCTGAAGGCCAAGGCGCACGCGTTGGACGGCCCCGCCCCACGGCGTACCAAGCAGCGCGACTCCTTCAGCGACACCCCGACGGACCGCGAGATCGGCCGGTTGCGGGCCGAGCTCAAGACCCACCCGTGCCACCAGTGCCCCGAGCGGGAGGACCACGCCCGGTGGGCCGAGCGCTGGTTCAAGCTGGATCGCGACACCGAGACGCTCAAGCGGCGCGTGGAGAACCGGACCAACACGGTCGCGCGCACCTTCGACCGCGTCTGCGACGTGCTGACCGCCCTCGGCTACCTCGAGGGCGACACGGTCACGGAGGAGGGCGCGCACCTGCGCCGGATCTACACCGACATGGACCTGGTGGCCGCCGAGGCGATCCGGGCGGGCCTGTTCGCCGACCTGACGCCCTCCGAGCTGGCGGCGGTCCTCTCGGCGCTGGTCTTCGAGGCCCGGCGTGCCGACGACGCCTCCTCGCCGAAGATCCCGGGCGGTCAGGTGCGCCCGGTCCTCGCCGAGCTCGTCAAGGTCTGGAGCCGGCTCGACGCGTTGGAGCGCGACCACAAGCTCGACTTCCTGCGCGAGCCCGACATCGGCTTCGCCTGGGCTGCGTGGCGATGGGCCGAGGGCGACGACCTCGACCACGTGCTGATGGGCACCGGACTCTCGGCCGGTGACTTCGTGCGCTGGATGAAGCAGCTGCTCGACCTCTGCGGGCAGGTGGCCGACGCCGCCGGCGACAGCCCGCTGCGGACGACGGCGCGCGCCACGGCCAAGTCGCTCAAGCGGGGAGTCATCGCCTACAGCGTGCTGGCGGAATAGCCTCGCGCCGTCGGCAACCGAAGGCCGTCGACACGCGTCTCCATCCGGCAGGAGCATTCGACAACGAGGGGGAAGCATGCGACGGCTCATCGTCGGGATCGTGTCAGCGGCGTTGCTGCCACTGCTGCTGGCCGGCACTGGCGGCGGGCCTGCCAGCGCGGCCGCCGCCCCGGACGTGAAACGGATCGAGCGGGGATACGGCGACGGGCCGGTGCGGCTCGAAGCCCGTCAGGGCGTGGATGTCACGTTTCGCGCCCGGCGCGGCGACCGGGTGATGCTCGACGTGCGGATGCACCGGATCTATGCCAAGTCCCCGTGCTTCGGCACGCAGGCGCTCGTCGACGGTCGCGGCCGGCGTACGGCGCAGCTCGACCCCATCAGCGGGACGAAGGTCTTCACGGTGCGGACCACCGGCCGCGCAGTGCTGAGCTTTCGTGGGAGGTGCGCCCGCGCGAAGGGTCAGGCTCCGCACGCCGCGTGGGCGCAGCTGACCAAGGTCCGCACACGCGAGGTGCAGCGGAACGGACGCACCTCGGTCCGCGAGCCGCGGCGCGGGTACGTCGACATCGCCTCCGTCCGCGTCCGGCCGGACGGCCGCGACACGCTCACGCTCCGCACGCTCGACGGCTCGGTCCAGGGGATCCGCAGCGGTGGGGTCCTCGTCGGCAACCGAGTGGTCACGCAGGTCGACGCGCGTGCGATGTCGCTGGAGGCAGGACAGCGCTACGTGCTCGACGACTACCCGGACGACGACAACACTCGGCTGACGAGCGGTCAGGTGGTCGGAATCGTGGCGGGGGAGTCGGGGTACGCCGAGTCCTTGCAGGCGCGCGAGCACCGGGTGGCGCTCGACGACCCAGCACTCACGCTCGCCGCCGAGCCCGGACGCGAGCACGTCCTGATCTACGAGGCAACGCCCGAGGACCGCGCCTACGTCATTCCGCTCGGCCTCCCCACCCAGTCGGCTCACCTGGACGACGCGAATCTGCAGTGGGGGACGTGGCGGCGGTACCCGGGGGGTGCAGACCACGACAACCCCTCCCTGCAGCGCACCATCGTCTTCAGTGATCGAGAGAGTGCCGACCCGCGGTCGCAACAGGTGCGCGTGCGCCGGACGGTGCGCGTGCCCGACCTCGTCGTGGGCGGCTCCGCCGTGACCTTCGCATCACCCGACCCCGGGACCCGCTTCGTGTCGACGATCCCCGTCACCTCCGCCCGCCATGTCCGGCTGACGGCCAGCAGCATCGTCACGACCGGGCCGTGGGAGACCGACGGACCCCCGGCGCGCTGCTACGACTACGAGTGCCGAGGCACGGGGTTGACGGTCCGTCCGGAGGAGCTGGTGGCCGACGGACTCATCGATGGCCTGACGTCGCACGAGCTGCTCTTCTACTTCGAGCCGAGCTCCTCGGGCAGTGTGACGCTGACTCTCACCGACATTCCCTGACCGTCGGCCCCCTGTGGCAGGCTCCCTGACGTGACCACTTCATCCGGCCCGTCCGACCGCCTGATGCTGCTCGACACCGCGTCGCTCTACTTCCGTGCGTTCTTCGGTGTGCCCGACTCGATCAAGGCGCCGGACGGGACCCCGGTCAACGCCGTGCGCGGGCTGATGGACTTCATCAGCCGGCTGGTGGGGGAGTACGACCCGACGCACCTGGCCTGCTGCTGGGACGACGACTGGCGCCCGCAGTGGCGCGTCGACCTGATCCCGTCCTACAAGGCGCACCGCGTGGTGCGGGAGATCCCCGGGCCCCGGCCCGACGTCGAGGAGGTCCCCGACCCCCTCGAGACCCAGATCCCGATCATCATCTCCGTGCTCGAGGCCTACGGCATCCCGATCGTGGGCCACCCCGAGATGGAGGCCGACGACGTCATCGGCACGCTGGCCACCGACGCCGGCATGGCCGTCGACATCGTGACCGGCGACCGCGACCTGTTCCAGCTGGTCGACGACGAGGCGCAGGTCCGGGTCCTCTACGTCGCGCGCGGCGTGAGCCGCCACGAGCGGGTCGACAACGCCTGGGTGCGCGCCAAGTACGGCGTCGACGCCCGCCACTACGCCGACCTGGCGACCCTTCGCGGCGACGCCTCCGACGGCCTCCCCGGCGTGGCCGGGGTGGGCGACAAGACCGCCGCCACGCTCCTCAACCGGTTCGACACCATCGACGCCATCGTCGCCGCCGCCGGCGACCCCGACTCCGACATGGGGCCCGGTCCGCGCGGCAAGATCAAGGCCGCGCTCGACTACCTCGACGTCGCGCCGGAGGTCGTCGCCGTACGCCGCGACCTGGACCTCGGCCAGCGCGACCTGACCCGCCCACGGACGCCTGCGGACCACGCCGCCGTGGTGGCCCTGGACGAGCGGTGGGCCCTCGGCTCATCTGCCGTGCGTCTCGTGGAGGCCCTGTCCGGTTCGGACTAGGGTGAGCCCGTGAGTTCTCCCGAGGTCGAGTCCAAGGACCGGCAGATCCTCTCCCTGCTGGCTGCTGACGGGCGGATGTCCTTCACCGACCTCGGCAAGGCGACCGATCTCTCGACCTCGGCGGTGCACCAGCGGGTCAAGCGGCTCGAGCAGCGCGGCCTGATCATCGGCTACGGCGCCACCGTCGACCACGACCAGCTCGGCCGCCCGCTCACCGCGTTCATCTCGATCACGCCGATCGACCCCTCGCAGCCCGACGACTACCCCGACCGGCTGGTCGGCATCAAGGAGATCGAGTCCTGCTGGTCGGTCGCGGGGGAGGAGTCCTACATCCTCAAGATCCGCGTCCCCACCCCCCGCCACCTCGAGGACCTGCTCGCCCGGATCCGTGGGGCCGCCGGCGTCTCGACGCGGACCACGATCGTCCTCTCGACGCCCTACGAGAACCGCCCCGTCGACTGAGCGCTCGGCCTCTTTCGGTTCCCCCGCCTATGCGGGGGATTGCCAACTTCTAGGGGCGTGCAAGGCCCATGAAGTCCGCGACGCGCTCGGGAGGTCAGGCGCCGGTCGGCCACTGGCGGCCTTCGAGGATCAGCCCGATGCGCCTCGCGGTGACGACCGGCTTCTCCAGGTCCGCCCACCCGATCCTCAGGCACACCCAACCCGTCAACTGACAGATCTTCTCCTCGCGCTTCTTCTCGCGCATGAGGAACTGCTCGAGGGTCTCTCCCTTGCGACGGAACTTCTCGTACTTGATGCGGCCATCGAACTCCAGGAAGACACCACGCTCGGGCCACGCGAAGTCCACTCTCGCGAACTCCGATCCGCTCTCGTCCAGGATCGGGACCTGCACCTCTGGGCGGGGCAGCTTCTGCTGCCGACACATGAAGTACGTCCGGGTCTCGGCGACCGACTCCAGGCGATGGTCTGCCAGGGCAACGACGAGATGCGCGGACAGGGTGTGCGGCCAGTGCTTCATCGCTTTCACGGAGGCAACGAGCTCATCACGACTCAGCTCGCCGGCGTGGAGCAGTCCGTTGATCACCACGAGAGCCGCTTCCGCCGTGGAGGTGGAGATCACCTCGACCGCAGCCCGGGGCGCCGGGCTCACCCGCACCCCGTTGACGACCTCGACCTCCTTCTCGCTGAGCTCGCCGACGTGGTGGACGACTCCGGCCTCCCTGCGGGCGCCCTTGCCGTCGGTGCGGGTCGTGTGCACCTCGTCGAGCCCGATCTCCCAGACTGGAGCGCCTCGCTCGACCGTGGACGAGACGTGTGTCAGTGCCGTCAAGGGATGCGCCGTACGCAGCACGGCACGACACAGCACCCGGTGGCGGTCGGACACTGACAGTCGCTCCCACAACGCCTTGTCGACGTACGCCCCGCGTCGGACGCGGTGCAGCACACCGCCCGCCACGAGCCGGTTCAGCTGGTAGTCGGTGTAACCGTCGGCGATGTATTCGCGCCGCAGACGTACGACGTTCGTGAGGTCCGGTTGTGGTGGCCGCTGCATGCACCAAGACTCCCCATGCGCGTCGGGACCGGAAACCCGTGCCGCTGGATCTGTGGAGAACGGGGGAGGTCGCCCCCTCGACCTCATGAGCGGGTCGCAGACTTCCCGATGCTTGCACGCCCCCAGAAGTTCGGGTTCCCCCGCAGATGCGGGGGAACCCAAAAGGAGCCGGGGATTCCGAACGACGACCTCAGTAGGCCTGGAGGGCAGCCGTACGACGCGACGCCTCGGCCATCTCGGCGGCCTTCAGGGAGGCCTCGTCGAGGCGGCCGTGCTGCTCCCACCACTGCTGGCCGGACTCGGGGAGCGTGTGGATCGGGTCGTAGTACTCGTAGAAGCGGGACAGGGCCTCGGCGTCGTCGGCCTCGATCGAGGTGCGGTAGTTCTTGGTCCAGAAGCTGATGCCGTGCTCGACGTCGTAGTCGGCGTTCTGGTGCACCCAGCGCTTGCCGACGAACGGCACGTCGCACACGATGCGCGGCGTCGCGAAGCCCGGGAGGTAGCCCATGATGTGGTGCTGGAGGCGCTGCGCGTCGGCGAGCGAGACCCGCCAGTGCTCCGAGAACGGGATCATGTCGCACATGTAGAAGTAGTAGGGCATGATCTGCGCGCCGTCGAGCAGGCGGAAGCACAGGTCGAGCAGGGCGTGCGGGTCGGCGTTGACGCCGTTGAGCAGCACCCCCTGGTTGCGTACGTCGCGCAGGCCGGCGTCGAGCATCGCCCGGGTCGCCTCGGCGACGATCGGCGTCACGGAGTTCGCGTGGTTGGCGTGGGTGTGCATCGCGAGCGAGACGCCGCGCGAGCGGGCCAGGGTGGCGACCCGGTTGACGCCCTCGACGACGTCGGGCTGCAGCCAGTGCTGCGGCAGGCCGATCAGCGCCTTGGTGGCGAGGCGGATGTCGCGGATGTTGTCGACGGCGAGCACGTCGGTGAGGAACGCCTCGAGGCGGGGCCACGGCATGTTGGCCACGTCGCCGCCGGAGACCACGACGTCGCGCACGGACGGCGTACGACGCAGGTAGTCGAGCATGTCGCCGATGCGGTCGTTGGGCTTGCCGGCGAACTTCAGCTTGTCGATGACGACGGTGGAGTTGCCGACGAGGTCCATCCGGGTGCAGTGGCCGCAGTACTGCGGGCAGGTCGGCAGCAGCTCGGCCAGCACCTTGGTGGGGTAGCGGTGGGTGAGCCCCTCGGTCGCCCACATGTCGTGCTCGTGGAGCGAGTCGCGCGCGGCGTGCGGGTGCGAGGGCCAGTCGGTGCGACGGTCGCTGAACACCGGCATCATGTAGTGGCGGATCGGGTCGGCGTAGAACTCCTCGGTCATCGAGCCGGCGCCGGCCGGCTCGAAGGCCGGGACCATCGTGTTCATCATCTGCGGCGGCACGAGCATCGACATGGTGGCCCGCTCGGCCTGGTCGCGCTCGAGGTCGGCGTAGAAGCGCTCGTCGAGGAGGTCGCCCATGAGCTCGCGCAGCTGCTTGAGGTTCTTGATGCAGTGGGCGCGCTGCCACTGGACGGACGCCCAGTCCTCGGCGGTCACGTCGGACCACCCCGGGAAGCGCGTCCAGTCGGGCTCGACGAGCTCGACCCGCTGGTAGGGGTAGGGCTGACCGGTGTCGAGTGCCTGACCCGATCGGCTGGCGGTCTCGATGCTCATGCGTTCTCCTTGAAGCTGCCCCGGTCGGTGCGGGGTGTGGCCCTGACGGCGCGCCGGTTGTGTGTGCGGCGACACATCTGAAAGGCTACGTTGAGAACGTGCGGCTAGTCCAATGCCACGCCGCAATATTTACGGCTCTTGAGCGCAGACGTAGAAGGATGACCTGAATGAGCACCCCAACGGACATCCGGACCGGCGATCCGACCGGCCTCCACCGTGTCCTCGACGACCGCGCCGTGCTGCCCCAGGCGGCCCAGCGCCTCGACACCCGCGCCGACCTGTGGCCCGACGAGGTCCGGGTGCGCGTGGAGCGGCTCAACCTCGACGCCGCGTCCTTCCGGCAGCTCGAGCGCGCGCACACCAAGTACGGCGAGACCAGCGGCGACGGCGTCCGCGCCGAGGTGCTCGACATCGTCGCCACGCGCGGAAAGATGCAGAACCCCGTGACCGGGTCGGGCGGGATGCTCGTCGGCACCGTCGAGGCGGTCGGCCCCGAGTCGCCGCTGGGCCTGGCCGTGGGGGACCGGGTGGCCACGCTCGTCAGCCTGACCCTCACCCCGCTGGTCATCGAGGACGGCCTCGCCGACTGGGACGGCCGCAGCGAGCAGGTGCCGTGCGACGGCTACGCCGTGCTGTTCGGCCGCTCGATCGCCGCCGTCATCCCCGACGACCTCGACCCCGCGCTGTCGCTGAGCGTGATGGACGTCTGCGGAGCACCCGCGCTCACCGCACGCGTCGTGGAGGAGTACGTCGCCCGCGGGCAGGCCCCGACCGTCGCGGTCATCGGCGGCGCCGGGAAGTCCGGCTCCCTCAGCCTGGCCGCCGCCCGCGCAGCGGGGGCCGCCCGCACCATCGGGGTCGTGCCCCACGAGGCCGAGCACGACCTGCTCTCGGGTGCCGGACTGGCCGATGCCGTCGTGATCTCCGACGCCCGCGACCCCATCGCCCTGCGCGACGCCGTCACCTCCGCCGGCGGCCCGGCCGACATCACGGTCGTCTGCGTCGACGTCCCCGGGTGCGAGGGCGGCGCGATCCTCGCCACCGCCGAGGGCGGCACCGTCATCTTCTTCTCGATGGCCACCTCCTTCAGCGCCGCCGCGCTCGGTGCCGAGGGGCTGGCCGCCGACGTGCGGATGCTCGTCGGCAACGGCTACGTCCCCGGCCACGCCGCCTACGCCATGGAGCTCCTGCGCGCCGACGCCGGCGTCCGCGCGCTCTTCGACCGGAGGCTCTGATGGCCCGGACAGCCCGCAAGCCCACCAGCCAGCTCGGCATCGAGCGCGCCGACGTGCGCCGGGCACGCACGCTCGCGCGTCAGGTCGGCAAGCCGATCGTCGACCTCGCCACCCGCCACACGACGGTCTCGGTCGAGCGCGCCACGCTGCGCCTGGCCGGTCTCGGCGGTGCCGACCCCGACGGCACGCCGTGGGTCAACCGCCTCGCCGACGTCGTACGCGCGGACGTCGGCCTCGAGCACGGCGTCAGCCTGCCGGTGTGGGACGCCCTGCTCCGGGGCGAGGCGGACGACCTGCTCACGCTCGCGCAGAAGGCGGCCGCCGGCTCGGTGACCTTCCGCCTGCCCGAGGGCAAGGACGCCACCCGGGCCACCGCCGCCTCGCGCAAGGCGGTCGCGGCCGGGATCAAGCAGATCGACCGCCAGCGGGTCTCGCGCGAGAGGATGATCGCCAAGGTCGGCGACGCCCCCAGCAAGCCGTGGATCTACCTCATCGTCGCCACCGGCGACATCATGGAGGACATCCCGCAGGCGCAGGCAGCGGCCCGCGAGGGCGCCGACGTCATCGCGGTGATCCGGTCGACCGGCCAGTCGCTGCTCGACTTCGTGCCCGAGGGCGCCACCCGGGAGGGCTTCGCCGGCACCTACGCCACCCAGGAGAACTTCCGGCTGATGCGTGCCGCCCTCGACGAGACGTCGCGGGAGCTGGGGCGCTACGTCCGCCTCACCAACTACGCCTCCGGCCTGTGCATGCCCGAGATCGCCGCGCTGGCCGGCCTCGAGCGGCTCGACATGATGCTCAACGACTCGATGTACGGCATCCTGTTCCGCGACATCAACCCGATCCGGACCTTCGTGGACCAGCGCTTCAGCCGCCAGGTCCACGCCCGCGCGGGGATCATCATCAACACCGGCGAGGACAACTACCTCACCACCGCGGACGCGGTCGAGGCCGCCCACACGGTGACGACCAGCCAGCTCCTCAACGAGTACTTCGCCAAGGAGGCCGGGCTCGAGGACTGGCAGCTCGGCCTGGGCCACGCCTTCGAGATCGACCCCGAGGTGCCCGACTCGTTCCGGCTCGAGCTCGCGCACGCGATGCTCGCCCGCGAGCTGTTCCCCGACGCCCCGCTGAAGTGGATGCCGCCCACGCGCCACATGACCGGCGACATCTTCAAGGGCTACCTCCTCGACGGGTTCTTCAACCTCGTCGGCGCGCTCACGGGTCAGGGGATCCTGCTCGTCGGGATGATGACCGAGGCCGTGGTGACCCCGTGGATCTCCGACCGCGACCTGGCCCTGCAGAACGTCCGCTACGTCATGAACGCCGCCGGCAAGCTGCACGAGGACTTCCGTCCCGCCCCGGACGGCTTCATCGCCCACCGCGCCCGCGAGGTCCTCGGTGAGGCGATCGGGCTGCTCGAGAGCATCAAGGACGACCGCACGGTCGCGGGGCAGCCGCCGCTGCTCTCCGCGATCGCCGACGGCACCTTCGGCCTGATGAAGCGGCCCCCGCACAAGGGCCGCGGACTCGACGGCGTCGCCCGCAAGGCCGCCGACTACTACAACCCGGCCACCGAGATCCTGGAGACGCCGTGAGGGGTTTCGAGGCTCGCTGCGCTCGCACCTCAACCACCGAGGGAAGGTCCGCATGAACATGATCAGGCCCTATGGGGACACGACCGGCGACGGCATGGTGCAGCTCTCCTTCACCCTGCCCATCGAGCACTCCAAGGTGGCGGAGGGAGCTGCGGTCCAGCTCGCCAACAAGATGGGCATGGACCCCGCGCTCGTCGTCCACGCCAAGCCGATGGGTGCGGGCTTCACCTTCTTCGTCGTCTACGGCCGGGTCAACCACCTGGTCGACCCGAGCACCGTCGAGGTCGTCGAGCGCGACTACCCGCTGCTGACGCCCAAGGAGGCCAACGCCACGATCAAGCGGGCGATGCGCCGCCGCCTGGTCGTCGTCGGCGGCTGCATCGGCACCGACGCGCACACCGTCGGCATCGACGCGATCCTCAACATCAAGGGGTTCGCGGGGGAGAAGGGCCTGGAGTACTACCGCGAGCTCAAGGTCGTGAACCTCGGTGCCCAGGTCTCGGTGCCCCAGCTGGTCGAGGCCGCCCGCGAGGAGAAGGCCGACGCCGTGCTCGTGTCGCAGGTCGTCACCCAGCGCGACGCCCACCTGCTCAACACCCGGGAGATGTCCGCGGCCTTCCGCGAGGCCTACCCGGCCGCCACCCGCCCGCTGCTCGTCGTGGGCGGACCCCGCTTCGACGAGACGATGGCCGACGAGCTCGGCGTGGACCGCGTCTTCACCCGCGGCACGACGCCGGGCGAGGTGGCCTCGTTCATCGTCCACCGGCTCACCGAAGCCAAGAAGAAGGCCTCATGACGGACTCCACCCCCTCCCGTGTCGGCACCACCGTGACCCACCGTCGCTACGTGCCCTACTCGCACGCCCACTACGCCGGCAACCTGGTCGACGGTGCCTACAGCCTGGGCCTGTTCGGCGACGTGGCCACCGAGATGTGCGTCGTCCTCGACGGCGACGAGGGCCTGTTCGCCTCCTACTCCGACGTCCAGTTCAGGGCGCCGGTCCGCGCCGGCGACGTCCTGGAGATCACGGCGACCCTCGTGAAGGAGGGCACCCGGAGCCGGGTCATGGACTTCGCCGTCCACGTCGTCGGTCGTGGCGCCCCGACCGAGGACGCGCCGGGCGCCGCCGAGGTCCTCGACCCGCCGGTCGTGGCCACGACGGCCACCGGCACGGTCGTCGTACCTCCTCGCCAGGGCCCCTAGCAGCGCGTCACGCGTCGGCCCTCGGCGTGTCATGCACGACACGCCGGGAGCCGTGATTCTTGACAGAAGACTTTGGCCGGACGTGCACTTCGTTGACCTGCGGTTTCCCGCGTTGGCGCAGGTCAGGGCCGTGTTGACAGGGCTCGTCGGTGGAGAGAGGGTTCCGGGGTCCGCCTGTGCAGCTCGCGGGTGGCACCATCGGCAGTGGGGAGTCTGACGTGGGGTACGTGATGCCAGCGATGCCCAGCGTCCGCCGACCCGCCGACAGTGCTCCGCGGTGGCTGGATGCGGGAGGAACCTCGGGGCCTTAGACAACTTCGCGCGATCGTCAGCCAGGCGGTCGTGTGTTGGTCCGAAGCCCCCTCGTTCCTCCCGCTCCGCTGCAGGCGAGCAGCCGTCGGCTACGGTTCCACCGTGCCGCTCCGCTGCCTCGTTGCCCTCGTGGGCGGACTCGTCCTGGCAGCGGCCTTCGAGCCGATCGGGTTCGCCTGGCTGATGCCGCCCGCGATCGCGGCCCTGATCCTCTCCGTGCGCGGCCTCGGGCCCCGCCGGGCGTGGCTGCCCAGCCTGCTCTTCGGCATCACCTTCAGCTATGCGGTGATGGTGTGGATGCGCTCGGTCGGCACGGACGCCTGGATCGCCATGTGCGCCCTCGAGGCGGCGTTCTTCGTCCCGCTGGGCATCGGCCTGTCCTGGAGCCTGCGACTGCGCCTGTGGCCCCTCTGGACGGCCCTGTGGTGGGTCGGCATCGAGACCTGGCGCAGTGGCTTCCCCTTCAGCGGGATGCCCTTCGGTCGTCTCGTCTACGCCACCGCCGACACCCCCTGGGCCGACGGGATCCCGTGGATCGGGATGACCGGTGTGAGCCTGCTCGTGGCGCTCACCGGTACGACGCTCGCCTGGCTGCTGCTCGAGGTGCGCTCCCCGTCCCGACAGGTGCTCACCGCGATCGGCGCGCTGGCCGTGATCACGTTCGTGCCGATGCTCGCCACCTACCCGGTCGAGGAGAGCGGCACCACCACGGTCGCCGCTGTCCAGGGCAACATCCCCGGCGACGGCACCGACATCCTGGCCGTCCACCGTGAGGTCACCGTCAACCACGTGCGCGCCACCGAGCAGCTCGCCGAGGACGTCGAGGCCGGACGGGTCCCCGAGCCGGCGTTCGTGGTCTGGCCCGAGAACTCCACGGCTGTCGACCCGTTCACCGACGCGCAGGCCCACGCCGGCATCGTGGCCGCCTCCGACGCGATCGGCGTACCGATCCTCGTGGGGGCCATCGCGAACGTGCCCGGGGACGACACGCAGGTCCTCAACCAGGGTGTCGTCTTCCAGCCCGGGCTCGGCAGCGGAGACCGCTACACCAAGCGCCACCCGGTGCCCTACGGCGAGTACATCCCGTTCCGGGGCAGCCTGATCCCCGACAACTACGGCCAGCTGCGACTGGTGCCGCGCGACATGGTCCGCGGCACCACCCTCGACCCGATCCGCGTGGGCGACGTGCTGGTGGCCGACGCGATCTGCTTCGACGTCGCCTACGACGAGGGGATCGGCGGCCAGGTGGCCCGGGGAGCCGAGCTCGTCACCGTGCAGACCAGCAACGTGCTGTTCAGCAAGACCGCCCAGCTCGACCAGCAGTTCGAGATCAGCCGGCTGCGCGCGCTCGAGACCGGGCGCTGGGTCGTGGTGGCCGCGATCAACGGCATCTCCGGGGTGGTCCGGCCCGACGGCAGCGTCGTGGCGTCGGTGGGTGCGCGCGAGCCGGGCGTGCTCGTCGAGACCGTCGGGCTGAGCACCACGACGACCCCGGCCGTACGACTCGGCGTCTGGCCGGCACGCCTCGTCCTGATGTTCCTGGTCGGCCACACGGCGTTCGTGCTGTTCACCTATCGTCGTCGGCGTCACGGCCGTGCGGTCGAGTCGTCCCGGGAAGCAGGAGTCACCGCGTGAGTGTCGAAGGGCTCGGCCGTTGCGTGATGGTCATCCCGACCTACAACGAGTCGGAGAACCTCGAGTGGATCGTCGGGCGGCTCCGCCAGGCCCAGCCCGGCGTCGACGTCCTGATCATGGACGACAACAGCCCCGACGGCACCGGTGACATCGCCGACCGGCTCGCGGCGGGGGACGACGCCGTCACTGTCGTGCACCGCACGGAGAAGGCCGGCCTCGGGGCGGCCTACCTCCACGGCTTCGACGTCGCGCTCAGGGCCGGCTACGACGTCATCGGTGAGATGGATGCCGACGGCTCGCACCAGCCCGAGCAGCTGCAGGGGCTGATCGACGCGCTCCGGTCCGCCGACCTGGTGATCGGGTCCCGCTACGTGGCCGGCGGCTCCGTGGTCAACTGGCCGCTCCAGCGACTGCTGCTCTCGCGTGGCGGCAACCTCTACGTCCGCCTGCTGCTCGGCATGCGGGTCAAGGACGCCACGGCCGGATTCCGCCTGTTCCGGCGCGCCACGCTGGAGGCGATCGACCTTGGGTCGGTGAGGTCTACTGGATACGTGTTCCAGACCGATCTCGCCTACCGCACCGTCTCTCGCGGGCTCCACATCACCGAGGTGCCCATCGAGTTCATCGAGCGCGAGCGCGGCGACTCC
Source organism: uncultured Actinomycetota bacterium (assembly GCA_963750445.1). Lineage (GTDB taxonomy): Bacteria > Actinomycetota > Actinomycetes > Propionibacteriales > Nocardioidaceae > Nocardioides. The sequence goes on from CAVVQR010000016.1 coordinate 450,021, forward strand.
AAGATGAGCGGCCAGGTGGCCAGCGAGTCGCTCAAGATGATCACCCGCTGGGGCCTGTCCGAGCGTCGCGCCCAGCTGCGCCGGGGGAGGAGGGCGGCATGAACCAGCCCCCGGTGCGTCGTCGTCGCGGGTGGGTACGCCCCGTGCTGGCGGCCTCGTTCGTCGTGATCCCGCTCGCCGAGATCTGGGCGATCCTCCAGGTCGGCCAGCTGGTCGGCCCCTGGTGGACCATCGCCCTGCTGGTCCTCGACAGCATGGTCGGCGCGTGGCTGATCAAGCGCGAGGGTGGTCGCGCGTGGCAGGCGCTCCGGACCGCGCTCCAGGCCGGCAAGATGCCCGCCCGTGAGCTGGCCGACGCCGCGCTGATCCTCATCGGCGGCACCCTGATGCTCAGCCCGGGCTTCCTGCTCGACGTGCTGGGGATCGTGCTGATCCTGCCGTTCACCCGGCCCGTCGCGCGCCGCCTGCTCACCTCGGTGGTGGAGCGGCGCCTGGTCGCCGTACCGGCGTTCGGTGCCGGTTTCGGGCCTGGTTTCGGACCTGGTTTCGGACCGGGCTTCCCGCCCGGCAGCACGTCCTGGAAATGACCGTCGCCCCGGACCCGGGCCCGAAGGCCCGGTGGTCCAGGGCGACGTGATCGACTGAGTCGGTCCCGGTCAGGGACTCGTCAGGAGACGCGCTTCTTCTTGTTGGCGCGGTGCAGGTGCGCCGGGCCGATGACACCACCGCGGAGCAGCTCGAGGCGCTCCTTCAGGATGTCCTCGAGCTCCTTCTCCGAGCGACGCTCGAGCAGCATGTCCCAGTGCGTGCGGACCGGCTTCTCGACCTTCTCCTCGGGGAGGATGCCGGCCGTGCTCAGTGCCTCTGCCCCACAGCGCGGGCACTCCCACTTGGCCGGGATGTCGGCCTCGACCGACATCGTGACCTCGAAGTCGTGTCCCTGGTTGCACCGATATCCGACCTGCTGCCGAGCTGCGAACTCAATGCCGCGCTCGTCCTCGAAACTCTGGCCGCCGAGCCTCGCGCCACGCAGTGTGCGCTCCGCCACCGTGCCCACCTCCAATAAGGGTTTGCTGACCCCGTTGTGTTGTGTACCGGGTAAAGGTGAAACGAGCCAGACCGCCACGAGTGACGGCGGTCGAGACGCCGTTCGTGACAGCGCGGCTCGTCCCCTGTGATTCTTCAACGGTAGCGGGGCGGCCCACATTCCGCGGATTTCACGTGGTACGGGCCACGCTCAGGCGAGACGTACTTCACCCCATGGGGTGGAGCAGGTGTCTCAGATGACGGCCGGCACGTCGTTGCCGGCGTCGCGGATGCCCTTGGCGGTGTCGACCCGCATCAGCAGCAGGCCGCCCAGCACGAAGAACGCGATCAGCGCGAAGATCGCCGGGCGGTAGGAGTCGGTGAGCTGGTAGACCACGCCGAACACGAGCGTGCCGAACCACGACGTGCCCCGGTCCATCGCGTGGTAGAAGCTGAAGTACTCGGCCTCCTTGCCGCGGGGGATGAGCAGCGAGAAGTACGACCGCGCGAGCGCCTGGGTGCCGCCGAGCACGACGCCGATCGCGACCCCGAGCAGCAGGAACGGGATCAGCCCGTCCTCGGGCAGGAACAGGGCAGCCGTGACGATGAGCATCCAGACACCCAGCCCGCCGAGGATGGTGTTCTTCGAGCCGAAGCTCTTCGCGAGGCGGCCGAAGGCGAGCGCGCCGCCGAACGCGACGAACTGGACCAGCAGGATCGTGCCGATCAGCACCGACTGCCCGAAGCCGAGCTCCTCGGAGCCGTAGGTGGAGGCGGACGCGATGACCGTCTGGATGCCGTCGTTGAAGAACAGGTAGGCCACCAGGAAGTTCAGCGCGACCGGGTAGCGGGGGAGCTCGCGCAGCGTCTTGCCCAGCTGGCCGAAGCTCTCGGCGATGATGCCCCTGTTGCCGCCGTCGCTCTCCGCGAGCGGGATCGGCTCGTGGTCGTTGAGCTTGAAGAAGGGGATCAGCGTGAAGGCCGCCCACCAGATGCACGCCGACAGCATGCTGATGCGGGCCGCCTCACCCTCGGAGAGTCCGACGGAGTCGTGCAGGGTGACCAGCGCGAGGTTCACCGCGAGCAGCAGACCGCCGCCGAGGTAGCCCCAGGCCCAGCCGCGCGACGAGACGCGGTCGCGGTTCTGCTCGTCGGAGATGAGCGGCAGGATCGAGTCGTTCACCACCAGGGACGCGCCCAGGAAGATGTTGGCGAGGAAGAAGCCCAGCGCACCGATCTGCCAGTTGCTCCCGGTGGCGAAGAAGATCAGCGAGCCGGAGAGCGCGCCGAGCCAGGCGAAGATCGCCAGCAGGCGCTTCTTGTTGGCGGTCCGGTCCGCGACGGGTCCCATCAGCGGGAGCACGACCGCGGAGATGATCGTCGAGATCGTCACCAGGTAGGAGGGCAGCGAGCCGGGTGCGACGCTGATGCCGAGGAGCGAGATCCGGTTGTCGACCGCGGCTTCCTTGGCGATCGCGATGATGTAGGGCGCGAAGAGCACCGTGCCGACAGTGGTGACGTAGGCGCTGTTGGCCCAGTCGTACCAGTACCAGGCCTTCTGCTCCCTGGCCTGTGCCAACGGCTTGAGATTGGCGATCCCGCCATCCACCTCGGTCATGCGTCACCCTCCACGTCGGTCCCTGCCGGGCCGTTCCACTGTCCGCGGGCGCGGAGCACGTCCCTGAGTATGTCCGTGCGATCGGTCATGATGCCGTCAACACCACGGTCCAGGAGAGTGTTCATCTCGATTGCCTCGTCGATGGTCCAGACGTGCACCTGGACGCCGGCCGCGTGCGCGCGGCGGACGAGTCCGCGCGAGGCCACCACCACCCGTCCGCGGCGGTGCGGGATCTGCAGTGCCCGCGGCCTGCCGCGGGTCAGCAGGCGGGCGATCCGGCCGGTGGGGGAGACGAGGAAGGCCACCACCTCCAGCGGGTACGCCGACGTGGCCACGCGCCCGTTCGTACGCCGCCGGAACGCATTCATCCGCCGTCCGGAGAACGACCCGACGAGCACCCGGTCCCAGGCCTCACGCTCGTCGATGAAGGCGGCGAGCGCCTCCACCGCACCCTCGGACTTGAGGTCGATGTTGAACCGGACGTCGGGGAAGGCGTCGAACAGCTCGGCCAGCGTCGGCACCGGCTCCCTGCCGCCGATGAGCGCGCCCTGCACCTCGGCGTAGGTGCTGTCGGCGATGCTGCCCGTGCGGTCGGTGACCCGGTCGAGCACGGTGTCGTGGAAGGCCAGCAGGACACCGTCGCTGGTGACGTGCACGTCGGTCTCGAGGTAGGTGAAGCCGAGCGCCACGGCGTGGGCGAACGCCGCCCTCGTGTTCTCCAGCCCCTCGATCTCCGGGTGGTAGGCGCCACCGCGGTGCGCGAACGCGAGAGGCAGGGGAGAGTCGAGGTAGCCGGAGGGTTGCTGAGGGCCCGAGGGGCGCGGCGCGGTCACCGCAGAAGTATGCGGGTGGGGAGTACCTTCGGGACATGGAGAGCATGACGTGTCCCCGATGTGGAGCCGAGATGAGCGAGCGGAACCTCGGTGAGGCCACCGTGAACCAGTGCCCCGAGGGGCACGGCGTGTTCCTCTCCCGCGCCGACCTCGGCGTCCTCGTCGAGGCCGAGAACGACTGGCACCGCAACGCCGGTCAGCACACCGCGCCGATGCCGCGGATCACCGCCGACATGACCGCTCCGCCGTCCGCGGCGAAGGTCTCCCGGGCCTGGGTGGAGACCCTCTTCAACTGACCCGGACGTGATCGTTCGCTGGTCGAGTAGTCGAGCGAGGAACGAGCGAGGCGTATCGAGACCCCGATCACGGGTGAGATCTCGATACGGCCTCTGCGCGGCTTCGTCCCTCAGCCGCGGGCCTACTCGATCTGGCCACGCCCACGCCGCCGACTCGTTCCTCGTCGGCGACTGCGCGTCTCAGATGTCGCGGAACGTCTCGATGTTGGCGCCGAGCTCGTTGAGGCGCTCGGCGAGGTCCTCGTAGCCGCGGTGGATGACGTAGGTCGAGCGCAGCACCGAGGTGCCCTTGGACGCGAGCATCGCGATCAGGAGCACCACCGCAGGGCGCAGGGCCGGCGGGCAGACGATCTCCGCACCGGAGAAGTGCGTCGGGCCGTCGATCAGCACGCGGTGCGGGTCGAGCAGCTTGACCTGGGCGCCGAGCTTGTTGAGCTCGGTGAGGTAGATGGCGCGGTTCTCGTAGACCCAGTCGTGGAGCAGCGTCTGGCCCTCGGCCACCGCGGCGATGACCGCGAAGAACGGCAGGTTGTCGATGTTGAGGCCGGGGAACGGCATCGGGTGGATCTTGTCCAGCGGCGCCCGCAGGTCGGAGGGGTGCGTGGTGAGGTCGACGAGACGGGTCTCGCCGTTGTTGGCGACGTACTCGTCGGTCCGGTCGTAGCGGAAGCCCATCTCCTCCAGCGTGGCGAGCTCGATCTCGAGGAACTCGATCGGCACCCGACGGATGGTGATCTCGGACTTCGTCACGATCGCCGCGGCGAGCAGCGACATGGCCTCGATCGGGTCCTCGGAGGGGGAGTAGTCGACGTCGACGTCGATCGACGCCTTGCCGGTGATCCGCAGGGTGGTGGTGCCGACGCCCTCGATCTGCGACGCCGAGCCTCTGCAGGTAGAAGCAGAGGTCCTGGACCATGTAGTTGGACGAGGCGTTGCGGATCACGGTCGTGCCCGGGTGCAGCGCTGCGGCCATCAGCGCGTTCTCGGTGACGGTGTCGCCGCGCTCGGTCAGCACGATCGGACGGGTCGGCTCGATGGTGCGGTTGACGCTGGCGTGGTAGCTGCCGTCGGTGGCCTTGACGTCGAGGCCGAAGGGCCGCAGCGCCGACATGTGCGGCTCCACGGTGCGCTCGCCGAGGTTGCAACCACCGGCGTAGGGCAGGTCGAACTCGTCGTAGCGGTGCAGCAGCGGACCGAGGAACATGATCACCGAGCGCGTGCGGCGGGCGGCCGCCTCGTCGATCGCGGAGAGGTTGAGCTCGGCGGGAGGGATGATCTCGAGGTCGTTGTCGTCGCCGACCCAGCGGGTCGCGACACCGAGGGAGTTGAGCACCTCGAGCAGCCGGTTGACCTCCTCGATCCGGGCGACCTTGCGCAGCGTCGTACGTCCCTTGTTGAGCAGCGAGGCGCACAGCAGCGCGACACCCGCGTTCTTCGAGGTCTTCACGTCGATGGAGCCCGACAGCGTGGTGGGGCCGTCGACGCGCAGGTGCGTCGGCCCGGCGCCGAGGGCGACGATCTCGGAGTCGAGGGCAGCGCCGATGCGCGCGAGCATCTCGAGGGAGAGGTTCTGGTGGCCCTTCTCGATGCGGTTGATCGCGCTCTGGCTGGTGCCGAGGAGCTCGGCCAGCTGGTGCTGGGTGAGCCCGCGGTGCTTGCGGGCGTCGCGGATGAGGTTGCCGATGCGACCCTTGTAGTCAGCCATGCCCAACACGGTATCTCAGATATGAGATAAAGCCAGTTGGCCCTCGCCGGGCGGGATCAGGGGGATTCATGGCGCTTCGCGACCGCGTGGCAGGATCGACGAATGCGAGCAACCACGATCCACGCACCGGGTGACATCCGCTTCGAAGAGGTCCCCGACCCCACGATCGAGCAGCCGACCGACGCGATCGTGAAGGTGGTGGCGGGCTGCATCTGCGGCTCCGACCTCTGGCCCTACCGCGGCCACAACGACATCACGGCGGGCTCGACGATCGGTCACGAGTGTGTCGGCATCGTCGAGGAGGTCGGCAGCGCGGTCCGCACGATCAAGGTCGGCGACTTCGTGGTCGTCCCGTTCTGCCACTGCGACAACACCTGCGCCCACTGCGAGGCGGGGGTGCAGTCGGCCTGCGACAACATGGGCATGACCCAGAGCGGCCAGGGGGAGTACGCCCGCGTGACGCAGGCGGACGGCAGCCTGGTCGCCACGGACGGGATGCCGGACCCCCACATGGTTCCGTCGTTGCTGGCGCTCTCCGACGTGATGGCCACCGGCTGGCACGCTGCCGTCTCGGCCGGCGTGAAGCCCGGCGGCACGGCCGTCGTGGTCGGTGACGGAGCGGTCGGCCTCAGCGGCGTCCTCGCCGCCGCCCAGCTCGGCGCGGAGCGCGTCATCGCCATGTCGCGGCACGAGTCCCGCCAGGAGATCGCCCGCGCGTTCGGTGCGACCGACATCGTCGCCGAGCGCGGCAAGGAGGGCGGCGCGCGCATCGCCGAGCTGACCAAGGGCATCGGTGCGGACGCGGTGCTGGAGTGCGTCGGCACCGACGAGGCGATGAAGACCGCCTTCGCGGTGGCCCGCCCCGGCGCGACGGTCGGCTTCGTCGGCGTACCCCACGACGTGGAGCTCCCGATCCGCCGGATGTTCCAGAAGAACGTCGGCCTGGCCGGCGGCATCGCGCCGGTGCGCCGCTACCTCCCCGACCTGCTGGAGCGGGTGCTCTCCGGTGCGATCGACCCGGGCAAGGTGTTCGACCTGACCCTGCCGATGTCCGAGTCGCCCGAGGGCTACCGGGCGATGGACGAGCGACGCGCGATCAAGGTGCTCCTCCAGCCGTGACCGACGCCGACAGCCCGCTCCTCCTGGGGCCCTTGCTGCGCTACGTCGACGACACGTCGGCCTCGGTCTGGGTCGAGACCCGCGACCGCGCGACGGTCACCGTGCACCGCGGGGACGCCACCGCGACCGCCCGCACCTTCGCGGTCCACGGGCACCACTACGCCCTGGTCGAGCTGGCGGACCTCGCGCCCGGCTCGACCGAGGCCTACACCGTCGACATCGATGACGTCCGCGTCTGGCCGGAGGCCGGCTCGCCGTTCCCGGCACCGGTCATCGCCACGCTCGAGCCGGGGCGTCCCCTCCTGATGGGCTTCGGCTCGTGCCGTACGTCGGTGAGCCACGACGAGGCGGGCAACAGGACCCACGGCGTCGATGCTCTCCGGGCGTGGGCCCTGCGGGTCGCCGACCAGGTGGAGGCGGCCGATCCGGACGACCAGGACCTCGCGATCGAGCGACTGCCCGACCTGCTGCTGTTCCTGGGCGACCAGGTCTACGCCGACGAGACCACGGACGACATGAAGGCCTTCATCGAGTCCCGCCGCGACATCGAGCAGCCTCCGTGGACCGAGCTCCAGGACTACGAGGAGTACGCCCACCTCTACGGACTCGCCTGGACCGACCTCGCCAACCGCTGGCTGCTCTCGACGGTGCCGAGCGCGATGATCTTCGACGACCACGACATCCGCGACGACTGGAACACCTCGCAGGAGTGGCGTCAGGAGATGGAGGCCACGTCGTGGTGGCACGGGCGCATCGTGGCCGGCCTGGCGTCCTACTGGGTCTACCAGCACCTCGGCAACCTCTCTCCGGCCGAGCGTGCCGAGGACGAGCTGTACGCCCAGGTGCTGGCGCACCAGGGCGACGACGAGCTCGACTTCGGTGACCTCCTCGACGCCTTCGCCGAGCGGGTCGACCAGGAGCCCGCCACCTACCGGTGGAGCTACACGCGCGACTACGACACCCAGGCGCGACTGGTCGTCATCGACTCGCGCGCCGCGCGCCAGCTCGACCCGGACGCGCGGGCCCTGCTGGACTCCGACGAGGCCGCCTGGCTCGACCAGCAGCTGCGCGGCGATGTCGACCACCTCCTCATCGGCACCTCGTTGCCGTTCATGCTGGCGCGCGGGCTGCACCACCTCGAGGCCTTCAGCGAGGCGCTGGCCGGCGGAGCCTGGGGTGAGCGTGGCGGCCGGTTCGGCGAGAAGATGCGCAAGACGGTCGACCTCGAGCACTGGGGCGCCTTCCAGCGCAGCTTCCAGGACGTGGCACACCAGGCGATGCAGGTCGCGGCGGGGGAGCGGGGCCGGGCTCCGTCCTCGGTGACCTTCCTGTCCGGCGACGTCCACCACAGCTATGTCAGCGAGGCCTGGCCCTCTCGCGGCACCGGTCGCCTGCAGTCCACGATGCTGCAGGCCGTGTGCTCGCCGATCCGCAACCCGCTCTCACGCAACATGCGCTTCGCGACGGCCGTGCTGTCCTACGGCGTGGCCGGTCCCGTCGGCCGCCTGGCATCGCGCTCCACGCGGGTGCCGGACTCACCGCTGACCTGGCGCTACGCCGAGGGGCCGTGGTTCGACAACAACCTCGCGTGCCTGCGCCTCGACGGGCGGGGTCTGCGGATGTGGTGGGTGACCGGCGAGGTCCTCGACGACCACAGCCGCCCCCGGCTGGCCAAGGTGGCGAGCTACGAGCTCGACGAGCAGGGTCGTCCGCCTGCGCGGGACCGGGTGGTCAACAGGTTCGGGAGAGGGCTGCGACGACGCGTCCGGGACAAGGTCCAGGGACGGGTCACACAGCGCTGAGCACGCGGGCGCGCCCGTGGGCGCAGTCGCACGTGTCCGAGCACGGCAGATAGGTGTGCACGCCGTGACCACAGCCGGTGCACGGAAGATCGTGCGACAGATGGACCTTGTTGGTCTCGACGGTGTCCCACATGGTGTTGCCCCCACGGCTTGATGTTTTCCGAGAACGTCCTGCTGATGCTGGTTGTTCGTCCTCGAGGGTGTCACCGGATGGGGGTCGGGACGGCCGAACCGGCCAGGATTGCCCGATCTGGGGCACGAATGACCCGAACGGGTCATGCGGTGATGGCCCGTTGTCACGACCCTGGCTGCCTAGGATCGGCTCATGAGTGCAGCCGCGGGCCATCACCTCTCGCCGCAGCAGGCCCGCCGCATCGCCGTACGCGCACAGCTGCTCTCGGCGGAGCGTCCGACCGACGTGCTCGACACGGTGCGCCACCTCGGCCACCTCCAGGTCGACCTGACCCGGGTCGTGGCGCAGCACGCCGACCTGGCCCTGTGGACGCGCCTCGGCAGTGCCTACGAGCCCGAGGACCTCGAGGCGCTGATGGGGGACGGCGCGCTCGTGGAGCACCACGCGATGCTGCGACCCAGCGAGGACATCGCCCTGTTCCGCGCGGACATGGACGTCTGGCCCGGTCTCCCGCCGTGGAAGGAGTGGCAGGAGGACGTCCGCGACTGGGTGGCGGCCAACGACGGCTGCCGACGCGAGATCCTCGCGCTGCTGAGGTCGGAGGGTCCGACCGCCGCACGCGACCTGCCGGACACCTGTGAGGTGCCCTGGCGCTCGACCGGCTGGACCAACGACAAGAACGTGATGAAGCTGCTCGAGTGCCTGGAGTCACGCGGTGAGGTCGCCGTCGCCTCCCGCGAGGGCCGCGAACGCCAGTGGGACCTCGCCGAACGGATCCACCCCGGCGACCCGCCGGTGCCGCACGAGGAGGCACACCGCACGCTCGCGCAGCGACGGCTCCGCGCGCTCGGTCTCGCCCGTCCTCGTGCGCTGGAGGACTGGAACGAGCCCTACGACGTGCGCGATGCCGGGGAGCCTGCGCGCGTGGAGGGTGTCCGCGGCGTGTGGCGGGTCGATCCGGATCGGCTCGACGACCTCGACGCGTTCGAGGGGCGTACGGCGATCCTGTCCCCACTCGACCGTCTCGTGTTCGACCGCAAGCGGATGGAGGACCTCTTCGCCTTCGACTACCAGCTGGAGATGTACAAGCCGGCCGCCAAGCGCCAGTGGGGCTACTGGGCGATGCCGGTCCTCGACGGAGACGAGCTGGTGGGCAAGGTCGACGCGACCGCCGACCGCGACGCCGGCGTGCTGATCGTCGACGCCGTGCACGAGGACGGCGACTGGTCGGCCCGGCGACGCGCCCGGGTGGACGCCGAGCTCGGCGCGCTGGCCGAGTGGCTGGGTCTCGAGGTCGCCCGCTCCTAGGTGGTCAGTGCCGTCGCAGGACGGCGAGGACCGTGGACTCGCCGTCGCCGACCGTCCCGGTGAGGTCCGGCCCTTCGCCCAGCGGCGTACCGACGACGCGGGAGAGGGCGATCTCGACGTCGCCGGACCGGACCACGGTGACGTCGCCCTCGTCGGTCACTGCGTCGATCGTGGAGATGGTCGGAGCGGCGGACTCCGTGCCGCTGCCGCGCACCTGCATCCGGGCCGGGATGTCGACGCGGACGCCGTCGTCCTCGAAGTACATCTGCGACTGGTGCGCTCCGGTGACGATGGCAGCGGTGAGGGTGGCCGCCCAGACGGGGTCGCCGCAGCCGTCGTAGACCCAGCGCTCGCCGAGCACCGAGTGCTGGATGGTGGTGATGAGGTGCTCCTCGGCACCCGCGAGCGGCCCGGCGCGGTAGGTGAGCGGCGTCTGGAGCACGGCGCCGTGCTCGGTGCGCCACAGGATCGTCTCGACCCCGACCTCGCCCTCGGGGTCGTCGAAGCGGTATTCAGCCACCTTCTCGGCGATCCGGTGGCCGTCGGCCCACGTGCGGGTCGGGAGCCACCCCTCCACGACCTCCTGCTTGGACGGGCTCAGCGTGGCCTTGTGGATGATTCCCATGCTCGGAGCCTAGGACCAGTCAGCGAATCGCAGGACCGTCCACGTTGACCGTCGGCGTCCCGCCGCCGACGCGTGCGATCACTGCGAGGGAGGGCTCGCCGGAGGGGTTGGACTCGCGGTGGACCGTCCAGGCCGGCACGTGCACGAAGTCGCCGGGACCGGCATCGAGGTAGCCCTCGTGGCCCTCGAACTCGAGGCGCAGCACGCCGCGCACGACGTACAGGCTCGACTCGTTGCGCTCGTGGTGGTGCCAGCCCGACACAGCGCCTGGCTCGGTGACCACCTGGCCGGCCCACAGCAGCGGCAGCTCGAAGGCACGTTCGCGGTGCATGCCGGTCGTCGGGTCCGACGCGGACAGGTCGGCCGGGGTGAAGACCCGTACGGGCCGAGGCAGCTCAGCGGTCATGACCTCAGCGTGTCACCCCAGGCGGCGCGGGGGTCTCGATACGCCCGCTCGTGCCCTCCGCGGCCTACTCGACCACCGAGGAAGGGCGGTCAGACCTCGAGGCCGAGGGCCTCCGCGAGTGCCTCCGGGTCGGCGACCGAGAGCGTGGCGCCCGGGTGGGTGATGGTCGCGGTGGGGTCGATGGCGGGGACGGGCTCGTGGAAGGAGAGGCACAGGGCCCGGTCGCCGTTGGTCGTGAAGGACACGCCGCGGTCACTGAAGGAGAGGTGCGGGGGCCCGGCGGTCTTGACCCAGTCGAACCCGCCGGTCAGCTCCGCGCCCGCGATGTTGCTGCGAGGGGTGATCAGGCGCCACGGCCCGTAGCGCACGTAGAGCCAGGTGGGACCCACCTCGACCGTGGTGCTGCGCGGGGTCACGCCGAACGCGCGGCCAGCGAGGGCGTACGACGGTGCGAACGCGAAGTCGAAGGACGCGACCGGCTCCTCCTCGACACCCAGCCCGCTGCGGTCGCGCACCAGTCCGCGCAGCGCGGCGGCTGCCGGGATCCGGTAGGGCTGGAGCAACGGGGCCGAGCGCCCCGGCACCCGGAGGAAGGCACGGCTCCCGGCACCGGGTGCAGGGCAGGACGTGGTGGTCCATGTGCACCGCGGCGCGGCCGCGACCCACGCGCCACGACCAGGTGCGCTGCTCCGGGTCGAGGTGGGTCACCTCGAAGTCGACGTCCACCCCCGGAGGTCCGTGGACGCGGCCCGTGGATCCCACGGCCAGCTCGCTGTCGGACGACTCGACGCCCCGGATCAGCGGCGCCCAGACCGACCACGTCGCCGGGGTGGTGAAGCGGAGCCAGGCGTCGTCCGCCGAGGCGAGACCGTGGGACTCGACGAGCATGCTGTCAGTGTCCGATCAGAGGGCGACGGTGTCGTTGTCACCCAGGTCGGGAGTGCCGCCGCCGACCAGGCCCTTGGCCAGCTGGATCACGGAGGCGACCTTGCCGGGGGACTCCCAGTACTCCGCGCTGGTGCCGTCGATCTCGAGCAGGACGTTGGACTCGTCCTCCGGGCCGCCGGACATGAAGGCGCCGGCCGAGAAGTCCCACAGCTCCTTGAGCTTGGCCCGGTCCTCGCTCACCCGAGCCGTGCCGGAGAGGGAGACCCAGCCGGCGTCGCTGGAGTAGGAGACGTTGACCCTCGGGTCCGCCTCGATCGCCCGCACCTTGTCGGTGTCGCGCTCGGTGAGGAACCAGGTCGTGCCGGGGACCTCGAAGTCCTGGGTGCCCATCGGCGTGGAGACGAGCGCGCCGTCGGTGGACACGTAGGTCAGGACGGCGATACGGGTGTCCTTCATGATCTCGGCAACTGTTCCGAGCTGGTCGTCGTGAGTCGTCATGCCTCGACCATGGCACGCACCGCCTGAGCGGTGCCTCACCCGTCGGGCGGTCGGTCACACTCCTGCCTCGTGCTGCGTCGTACTGGCAGGATTGCCCCCGCCACCAACGGGGCAGCACCGGGCGAGCACACACGGGAGACGCAGACCAGATGACCACCACACACCCGGCCGACGACCACGACCTGATCCGGGTCGAGGGCGCACGGGAGAACAACCTCAAGAACATCTCGGTCGACCTGCCGAAGCGCCGGCTGACCGTCTTCACCGGGGTCTCGGGCTCGGGGAAGAGCTCGCTGGTCTTCGCCACCATCGCCGCGGAGTCGCAGCGGATGATCAACGAGACCTACAGCGCCTTCGTGCAGGGCTTCATGCCGTCCTTGGCGCGGCCCGACGTCGACCACCTCGAGGGCCTGACGACCGCGATCATCGTCGACCAGGAGCGGATGGGGGCCAACCCGCGCTCGACGGTCGGCACCGCGACGGACGCCAACGCGATGCTGCGGATCCTCTTCAGCCGCCTCGGTGACCCCTACGTCGGCCCGCCGACGGCGTACTCGTTCAACGTCCCGACCCGCAAGGCGAGCGGGATGATGACCACCGAGAAGGGTGGTCGCACGGAGCGACGGATCGCCAAGCAGGAGGTCTACCTCGGCGGCATGTGCCCGCGCTGCGAGGGCATGGGCAAGGTCAACGACATCGACCTGACGGCCTTGTACGACGAGGACAAGTCGCTCTCCGAGGGTGCGCTGACGGTGCCCGGCTACTCGATGGACGGCTGGTACGGCCGGTTGTTCGAGGGCATGGGGCTGCCGATGGACAAGCCGATCAAGTCGTTCACCAAGAAGCAGCTCGAGACGATGCTCTGGTCCGAGCCGACGAAGCTCAAGGTCGAAGGGGTCAACCTCACCTTCACCGGGATGATCCCGCAGATCCAGAAGTCCATGCTCTCGAAGGACCCCGAGGCGATGCAGCCGCACATCCGGCGCTTCGTCGACCGGGCGGTGACCTTCCAGACCTGCCCCGACTGCGAGGGCACCCGGCTCACGCCCGAGGCCCGGAAGTCGAAGATCGGCGGGAAGTCGATCGCCGACCTGTGCGAGATGCAGATCAGCGACCTGGCCGACTGGGTCCGCGCGCTGGAGGAGCCCTCGGTGGCGCCGCTGCTGAAGGGCCTGCAGCACATCCTCGACTCGTTCTCCGAGATCGGGCTCGGCTACCTCTCCCTCGACCGGCCCGCCGGCACCCTGTCGGGCGGCGAGGCCCAGCGCACCAAGATGATCCGGCACCTCGGATCGTCGCTGACCGATGTCACCTACGTCTTCGACGAGCCCACCATCGGCCTGCACCCGCACGACATCGAGCGGATGAACAACCTGCTCCTCCAGCTGCGCGACAAGGGCAACACCGTGCTCGTGGTCGAGCACAAGCCCGAGACCATCGCGATCGCCGACCACGTCGTCGACATCGGTCCCGCCGCCGGCGCGAACGGTGGCGCGATCTGCTTCGAGGGCGACATCGACGGGCTCCGCAGGAGCGGGACGATCACCGGCAAGCACCTCGACGACCGGGCCAGGCTCAAGGACTCGGTCCGTACGTCGACCGGGGCGATGGAGGTGCGTGGCGCGTCGACGCACAACCTCCGCGACGTGGACGTCGACGTCCCGCTCGGGCTGCTGACGGTGGTCACCGGCGTCGCCGGCTCCGGCAAGAGCTCGCTGATCCACGGGTCGCTCGCCGGCCGCGACGAGGTCATCGTCATCGACCAGGGCGCGATCAAGGGCTCGCGCCGCAGCAACCCGGCGACGTACACCGGCCTGCTGGAGCCGATCCGCAAGGCGTTCGCCAAGGCCAACGGGGTGAAGCCGGCACTCTTCAGCTCCAACTCCGAGGGCGCCTGCTCGACGTGCAACGGCGCCGGCGTGATCTTCACCGAGCTCGGGCCGATGGCGACGGTCGAGTCGCCGTGCGAGGAGTGCGAGGGCCGCCGCTTCAAGGCCGAGGTCCTCGACTACACCCTCGGCGGCAAGGACATCGCCGAGGTGCACGAGATGTCGGTCCTCGACGCGCGCGAGCTCTTCGGCGAGGGCGAGGCGAAGATCCCTGCCGCCGGGAAGATCCTCGACCGTCTCGTGGACGTCGGACTGGGCTACCTCTCGCTGGGGCAGCCGCTGACGACCCTCTCCGGTGGCGAGCGGCAGCGGCTCAAGCTGGCGACCCAGATGGGGGAGAAGGGCGACGTCTACATCCTCGACGAGCCCACGACGGGCCTGCACCTCGCCGACGTGGACAACCTCCTCGGCCTGCTCGACCGCCTCGTCGACTCCGGCAAGTCGGTGATCGTGATCGAGCACCACCAGGCGGTCATGGCGCACGCCGACTGGATCATCGACATCGGCCCCGGCGCCGGCCACGACGGCGGCACGATCGTCTTCGAGGGCCCACCCGCCGACATGGTGGCCGCCAAGAAGCCGACGCTCACCGCCCAGCACCTGGCGGCGTACGTCAGCGGCTGAGGCCGGCCGGCTGCCCGCTCAGGCCTGGCAGACCGGGCACCAGAAGAGGCGGCGGGCGGCGATCTGGGCGTCCTGCACGGGTGTCGCGCAGACCCGGCACGGCAGCGTCGCGCGCCCGTAGACGTAGTGCGAGTCGACCCGACGTGGACGCCCTGCCGGACGCTCGCGGTCGTCCGGGAGCGTGGTGACGATGCGTCCGGCGCGGACACCGGCCCGCAGCAGCACCACCAGGTCGTCCCACATCGCGTGCAGCGTGGCCGCGTCGTGGTCCCGACCCGTGCGGAACGGGTCGAGCCGCTGGCGGAAGAGCACCTCCGCGCGGTAGACGTTGCCGACCCCCGCGACGACCGACTGGTCCATGAGCAGTGTCGCGATGGGCGCGCGGCTGCGCAGCACGCGCGCGACGAACGCCTCGGCGTCGGGGCGCCGTCGCAGGGGGTCAGGTCCCAGCCGCGCCAGGATCGCCCGTCGCTCCGCCTCCGTCACCACGTCGCAGGCCGTCGGCCCACGCAGCTCCAGCCAGTGGTCCTCGCCCTGCAGCCGCAGTCGCAGCGCGCCCCGCGGCGGGGGAGCCGGCAGGGGGCCGTCGCGGAACTTCCCGTAGAGGCCCAGGTGCACGTGCAGCCACAGGTCGTCGTAGCGGTGGAAGAGATGCTTGCCCCACGCGTCGGTCGCCTCGAGGACCCGGCCGTCCAGCAACGCGGCGCCGTCCTCGAACCTGCCCTGCGGGCTGTCGGCCGAGACGCGCTGGCCGCCGACCAGCTTGGCGTGGCGGCGGGCGAGGCGATGGATCGTATGTCCTTCAGGCACTCACGGATCCTGTCCGACGCCTCCCCGGCTCCGGCACACCCCCGGGTGCCAGACTCCTCGCATGAGCGACCGCACCGACCTGCGTACGACGATCGCGACCCGTCCTGTCGTCCTCGACGGCGGCCTGGCGACCCTGCTGGAGCAGCACGGGCACGACCTCTCCTCGGACCTCTGGTCGGCCCGGCTCCTGCGCGACGACCCCGGCGCGATCGAGGCCGCCCACCGTGAGTTCTTCTCGGCCGGCGCCGAGGTGGCCACCAGCGCGTCCTACCAGGTGTCGTTCGAGGGCTTCGGCACCGCGGGCGTCGAGCGGTCCGAGGTCGAGCAGCTCCTGGTCCGCAGCGTGATGCTGGCTGCGGCCGCCCGCGACGCGGTCGCCCCCGACGGCTGGGTGGCCGCCTCGGTCGGGCCCTACGGCGCGGTCCTGGCAGACGGCTCGGAGTACCGCGGCGACTACGACCTCGACGTGGCGGGGCTGCGCGCGTTCCACCGGCCACGGCTCCAGGTCCTGGCCTCCACGATCGGCGAGGGGGCCGACGTGCTCGCCGTCGAGACCGTGCCCTGCCTGGCCGAGGTGGAGGCGGTGCTCGCCGAGCTCGACGGCACCGGCGTGCCGGCCTGGCTCTCGCTCTCGGCAGCCGGCGGCCGCACGCGCGCCGGAGAGCCGCTCGAGGAGGCGTTCGCGATGGCCGCCGACGTCGCCGAGGTCGTCGCGGTGGGCGTCAACTGCACCACCCCGGGAGATGCCGGAGCAGCCGTGCCCCTCGCCGGCACCCACGGTCCCGTCGTCGTCTATCCCAACTCGGGCCAGTCGTGGAACGCCACGACGCGGGCGTGGGAGGGGCGCTCGGCCTTCAGCGCGCACGACGTCTCGGCATGGGTCGCAGCCGGTGCGCGGCTGGTCGGCGGCTGCTGCCGGGTCGGCCCCGGCGACATCAGCGCCCTGCGCGCCACCCTCGCGCCGTCAGGGTCCTGAGGTCAGCACGACCAGCCGCTGCGTGGCGCGCGTCATCGCGACGTAGCGGTCCACCGCCCCGGTGATGCCGTCGCCGAAGCGGTCGGGGTCGACGAGCACGACGAGGTCGAACTCCAGCCCCTTGGCGAGCTCGGGCGTGAGCGACCGGACACGACCGTTCCACCGCTGGTCGAGCAGGACGCCCTGGCGCGGTCCGAGACGCCGCCTCGATCACCACCGCCGTGCCCTCGGCGTGCTCAGCGAGCCAGGCGTCGATGATCGCGCCACCATCGGCGACGGGGGAGTGGAGCACCGGGACCCCGCTCTCGCGGATCGAGGTCGGCACGTTGGCGCCGGGCAGCACGGCCCGGATCACCGGCTCGGCCTCGACCATCACCTCGGCCGGCGTGCGGTAGTTGATCGTCAGTGGGAGCGACGGTCACGTCGGGCAGGCCGATGCGCGCCAGTCGTTCGGTCCACGACTCGGTGAAGCCGTGGCGTGCCTGCGCGGGATCTCCGACGATCGTGAAGCTGCGCGACGGGTTGCGGCGCAGCAGCATCTGCCACTCGGCGTCGGTGAGCTCCTGGGCCTCGTCGACCACGACGTGCGCGAACGGCCCGCTCAGCAGGTCGGTGTCCGCCGACGGCAGCGCACCGTCGTCGACCAGGGCGGTCCTGAGGTCGTCGTGGACCAGCATCGAGACGAGACCGTCGCCGAACTCGTCCGCACCGCTCTCGCGCGCGGTGGTGCGCAGGTCGTCGATGACCTCGCCCATCCGCGCACGTTCGCGCGCCTCCGCTGCCTGCGTACGTCGCTTCCGCCGCGACGCCTCGGGGTCGCCGAGCCGCAGCCGGGCGGCATCGAGGAGCGGCAGGTCGGCGTACGTCCACGCCTCGGCGTCCTCCCGCCGCAGCGCGCGGACCTGCTCGGGCTCGAGCCACGGCGCGCAGTGGCGCAGGTAGGCCGGGACCGTCCACAGGTCGCCGACGAGGTCGGTGTGCTCGATCAGCGGCCACGCCCGGTCGAAGGTCTCGCGCAGCGTGCGGTGCCGCTCGAGGGCCGAACGCAGGGCTGGTCCAGGAGCGTCGTCGGGGGAGAGGTCCAGGCTGTCGACCTTGTCCGTGAGGATGGTGAGGATCTCGTCCCACACCTCGTCGCGCGCGAGGTTGTGCGGCGTGCCGGGGTCGGCGGAGCCGAAGGCCTCCGCCCACTCGGCGACGGTGAGCCGGACGTCCGCCCACGGTGTCTCCACGACCAGTGCCTCCGTGGGTGGCTCCTCGTAGAGCGCCACGGCGGGCTCGATCGCCGCGACCATGCGGGCGTCGGCCTTGAGCGCGGCCACCTCGTCGTCCGGCTCCGGGCCGGCCAGGCGTGACTCGGGGACCAGGTCCCGCACGGTGCAGGTCTGCACGCCCTCCTCGCCGAGGCTCGGGAGCACGTCGCTGACGTAGGCGAGATAGGGCTGGTGCGGGCCGACGAAGAGCACGCCGCCGCGGCGGTGACCGAGTCGCGGATCGGCGTAGAGCAGGTAGGCCGTGCGGTGCAGGGCGACCACCGTCTTGCCGGTCCCGGGGCCGCCGTCGACCACGAGCGCACCCTTCGAGTCCGCCCGGACGATGGCGTCCTGGTCGGCCTGGATCGTGCCGAGCACGTCGCGCATCCGGGCGGTGCGGCTGCCGCCGAGGGTGGCGATGAAGGCGGACTGGTCGTCGAGCGCGGCCGTGTGGGTCAGCCCCTCCTCGGTGAAGGCCTCGTCCCAGTAGTCCACGATCCGACCGCCGGTCCAGCGGTAGCGCCGACGGCTGACGAGGCCCTGCGGCTGGGCGTGGGTGGCGGCGAAGAACGGCTCGGCGGCGGGGGAGCGCCAGTCGACGAGCAGCCTCCGGCCGTCGGGGTCGGCGAGGCCGAACCGGCCGATGTAGGTCGTCTCGCTCGTCCTCGCCGTCCTCGCGGACGATCCGGCCGAGGCACAGATCGAGGTCGAAGCGGCGCAGCGCACGCAGCCGGGCGGTCAGCCGGTGGACCTCCTGGTCGCGCTCGAGGGCCGCGGTGCCGTAGCGGGTCGTGGCCCTCTTCGTCTCCGCGAGACTCTCCTCGAGCTCGGCGATCGCGTGCTCGAGGCTGGCGGCGATCGAGCGGAAGTGAGCGCGATCCCGGTCGATGAGAGCGGGGTCGGACTTGGCGGCGAGGGCGTCGGGCAGGGCGAACGGTGCAGTGTCGTGCGGCATCACGCCGAGCAGTGTGAGCCACCGACGGGGCCTTGCGGCAAGCCCCCTGATGGCCTATACGTTGAGAGTGGAGGAAGCAGTGCAGCGCGCGCCCTCCACGTCGGGCTCCGTCCCGATCCTCGACGCGATGGGCGTCCGGGTGCTCGAGGCCGCGTCGGGACGGGCGGTCGCCGAGCTGCCGCCGGAGCCCAACGTCAACCACTTCGGGGTGACCTACGCCGGCTCGCTCTACAGCGTCGCCGAGATGCTGGGCGGCGTGCTGGCGATGACGACCTTCGACCTCGAGGGCGAGCTCGCCGGCTTCGTGCCGCTCGTCAAGGAGTCGACGATCCGGTTCCGCCGGCCGGCCTTCGGCGTCGTACGCGCCTCGACGGAGCTGTCGGAGACCGAGGTCGCGCGCGTGCGCCGGGACGCACTGGAGACGGGCAAGGGGGAGTTCGTCCTCGAGGCGACGCTCACGGATGCGCAGGGCGAGGTCGTCGCCACCACTGTCGGGACCTACCAGGTCCGGCGCCTCGGGTGATCTCTGCCGCGTTCCAGCGCTACTGGCGCGCCGGCGCAGTGTCCGGGTTCGGCACCTACGTCTCGCTCTTCGCCCTGCAGGCGCTGGTCGTGCTCACCCTCGACGGCACGGCGACGGACGTCGGCTGGCTCAACGCCTCCCGCTGGCTGCCCTACCTCGTCTTCGGCCTGGTGGTCGGGGCGATCGTCGACGGGCGGCGACGGCTGCCACTGATGATCGGGACCGACCTGTTGCAGGCAGTGCTGCTGCTCCTGATCCCGCTGCTGTGGTGGCTCGACGCGCTCTCCCTGCCGGCGCTCCTGGTGATCGTCTTCGCCTACGGCACCGCGGCCGTGGTCAACATGGCCGCCGAGATGTCGTTCCTGCCACGCCTGGTCGACCGGTCGCAGCTCCAGCCGGCCCATGCTCGGGTGGACGGCGCCGATGCCGTCGCGTCGACGGCCGGGCCGGCGATCGGCGGTGCGCTGGTGAGTGCGATCGGAGCTCCGCTGGCGGTGGTGGTCGACTCCCTGTCCTACCTCTACTCAGCCCTCACCCTGCGGGGGATCGAGGTCGACGAGCCGCCGCCGCGCACCGGCGTCACTGCGCGCGGGCTGCTGCGCGAGGTGGGCGAAGGAGTGCGCTGGGCGTACGGCGCCTCCGGGTTGAGGACCCTGGCGATCGCGACCCACGGCTGGTTCGTCGGCAACGCGATCGTCGGCGTGGTGCTGGCGCCGTACGCGCTGCTGACGCTCGACCTGTCGGCCTTCGAGTTCGGCCTCGTCGGGGCCGTCGGGGGAGTCGGCGCGGTCGTCGGCGCGACGATCACCACGCGCGTCGGGCGGCGCATCGGCACCGGGCGGACGATCATCCTGTGCCACACCATCACCACGGTGGGCGTGGTCGCGATGTTCCTGGCCAGCCACGCTCCCGCCGCGGTCGTGCTCCTCGGCCTCGGCCAGGCGCTCTACGGACTGGCGATGGGCATGAGCAACTCCCACGAGATGAGCTATCGCCAGCTGGTGACACCCGACGAGCTCCAGGCGCGCACCAACACCACGCTGCGCTCGATCAACCGGGCGGTGATCGTCGTGGTCGCGCCGGTGGCCGGAGTGCTGGCCGACTCGTGGGGGATCCCGACGATGCTCGTCGTGGCCGCGGTGGTGTTCGCCCTGGTCGCCGCCGCCCTGGCCTCGACGTCGTTCCGCGACGTCCGGGCTCCGGCCTAGCCCTCAGCGCCAGAGCCAGCGGAGGGCGTCCGGGAGGAGCACCCCTGCATGGTTCGAATCGTGGCCGCCGTCTCCGAGCACGAGCCGCGCGTCGTACCCCTGCTCGACGAGGGCGGCCGCTGTCCGCAGGTTCTCTGCGACCCAGTTGTGCTCCGACTCGTCCCAGCCGAGGTCACGGGCACCGACGTGGAGGAAGACCCGCAAGGGCTTCGCCGGCTCGGCCGCCACCCAGCGCGGGTAGGGGTTGCCGCCGGGCATCTGGGGAAAGCTCGCCGAGAACGCCAGGACCTTGCCGAAGCTGTCGGGTCGGTGCCACGCGGCCGTGAGAGCAGCGTTGCCACCGCTGCTGAAGCCGCACAGACCACGCCGCGCAGGGTCGGGGGACAGACGTACGTGCTCGGCGACCAGCGGGAGGACCGCGTCGACGAGCAGGTCGGCGTACGCGCCATCGTCGGCGTCGTACTCCGCATTGCGGTCCTCACCGGGATCGACGAAGACACCGACCATGGGCGGGACGGCCCCGCTCGAGACGAGGTTGTCGAGGACGATCCCGGCACGCAGGTCGTCGTCCGGGTCCAGGAATCCGCCGCCGTCCTGGAAGACCATGCAGGCGACCTCGTCCTCGGGCCCGATCGCTGCGGGGACGTGGACCGAGATGCTCCGGGCGCCCAGCGCGAGCCGTGTCGTACGTCCGGGGACGACGCCGGGGCGCCTCACCGAGTCGGGGCCCGGCTCGTAGGTCACGTCGGACTGGTCGATCGACAGCGGCGAGAACGGCACCCGTGACCCCATGCACCCGAACCTACCCAGTCCACGACGGTCCTGGCGTGGCACAGTCGTCCCATGCCAACCGCGGCCCGCTTCGTCCTGCACGACCACAGGAAGCCGAGCCCGCACTTCGACCTGCGTCTCGAGGAGGGCGGCGTCCTGCGCAGCTGGGCCGTGCCCAAGGGCCTGCCCGACGACGCTGCGCACGACCGCCTGGCCATCGCCGTGGACGACCACGAGCTCGACCACGTCGACTACGAGGACGAGCACAAGCTCATCGCCGACACCGGCACGTGGGTGGAGGACGACCGGGACGAGCGGCGGTTCGTGTTCACCCTGCACGGCCGCAACGGCGTACGTCGCTTCGCGCTCATCCACACCGGCGGCACCCAGTGGTTGCTGCACCTGACGAAGGACCAGCCGGGATGAGCGTCAGCGCGATCGCGTCCCAGCTCCAGCGTCGGTGCGAACCGATCTGAGCGTGGACATATCGCCGATAACTGACATTATGTCAGTTCGTCTGTTGCTTCCCGCTCCCCGTCGCATCGGCTGAACCCGGCAACGGGCGCAGCCGGAACATCAGGATGCCGAGATACCTGTGCATCACCGCCTGCTTGTGAGGGAAGCGCTCGGCGGCTTCGGCCGGCATCTGCGGCTCGACGGTGGTCTCGATCCACAGCCCGGCCGCACTGAACGTGTTCAGCAGGTCCGACATCGTGTACGGCCGCTTCGTGAGCGTGACCTCCTCGTTCCAGCTGCGGTGCCGATAGGCGAAGGAATCGGTGGCGAAGTACTCCTCACCCAGCGAGGTCCCGTTCTGCTCGGCCCGTTCGATCGCGTAGCGGATCGGCTGGGTCCGGGTGAGCAGGATGAAGCCGTCGTCGGCCAACATCTCGCGCGCCGTGCGCAACGCGTGGACCGGGTCCGCGGCATAGCCGAAGGACTGCAGGAACAGGATCCGGTCGAACCGCCGGCCGGCGAGCCCGGGAACCCCCGCCAGGTCCGAGAGGTCGCCCTCGACGAGCTCCACGCCCGGCGGCGGCGAGATGAAGTTGCCACTGATGTCGACGCCCACCGACACGGCGGCTCCGTCGCTGGCCAGCTCCGCGAGCTTGGCCCCGTTGCCGCAGCCGGCATCGAGGACGGCCAGTCCGGTGACGTCGCCCAGGAGAGCCTTCTGGGCCGGCCACTCGACGAGCCGGTCCAGCGAGTCCTCGCGGGCGCGTGCCTGCTCGAAGCCCGACGAGAGCGTCTCCCACGGACGGCTCGCGTCGCCGAGGCTCGCGTCAGCCACGTCGGTCTCCCCCTCGGTCGACGACGTCGATGAGCTCGCGCAGCGCGGCGACGTGGTCACGCAATGCCGTACGTCCGGCGTCGGTCAACGCCACCCAGGTCGTACGCCGTCCCTCCCGCACGCCCTTGTGGCTGCGCACGTAGCCAGCGTCCACGAGCGCCGAGACGTGCTTGGACAGGACGGAGTCGCTGACCTCGAGCGCGTCGCGCAGCGTGGAGAACTCCGCCTCGGAGACGGCGGTCAGGCTGGTGACGAGCTGGAGCCGCGCCGGGGCATGGATCAGCGGATCGAGCTGTGGCATCAGCTCAGGGACACCAGGACGACCATGCCGGCCACGGCCGACAGGGCGAGGATGGCCAGCACCAGCGGAGACGATCCCGGCGCACGGGCGGCGGGATCGGCGCGGTAGGCGTGCCACCACTGGCGCGCTCCCAGCGCGTAGCCGACTCCCCCGACGACGGCCGCCAGGACGACCAGCCACCACTGCGACTCGAACGCCGCCCACGTCGCGACCACGAAGGCACCGACGTAGGCGCCCGAGGCCGTCACGCCCGTGCCGAGGACGACCTGGCTGGCGAAGCCGTCCACCCGCACGCCGTTGATCCGACGGAACCGCAGCAGGGCCCAGCCCGCGACTCCGAAGTAGGCCACCAGGCCGGCCCCGAGCAGCACCATGCCCTTCGGGCGTCTGGGCCGCGATCCCCGACGGCCGCCGTGCCGAGGTGGAGCGCGATCGCGACGGCGAGTGCCGGGTGGAGCCCTGCCGGGCAACCTCAGCCCCCCGGACAACCGCGCCCTCGCGGCATCGGCTGCCGCGAGGTCTGCGCGAGCGTGCTCGGGATCGCGGGGCGGAGCTCTGACTTTCCATGTCGGAAAGCCTAGGCTCTACTTTCCACTATGGCAAGTACGAGTCCGGAGCGGCCTCAGACCAGCTCGCCCACGTCGCCCGCCAGGTGCGGACCACCGAGGCAGACGGCCGCCTGGGCGGCACCCGCCTGCAGCGAGCTGCGCAGGTCGCCGCCCGCCAGTCGGTCGGTGAGGTAGCCCGCGAAGAAGGCGTCTCCGGCGCCGTTGGTGTCGACGACCTCCACCGACTCCCCCGCGACCTCGACCCAGGTGCCGTCCGCACCGACGGCCGACGAACCGTCCCGGCCGTGGGTCACGACCACCACTCCGCCGCTGTCGGCGGCGCACGTCTCGGCGAACGCCCGCCAAGTCGGGCAGGGCGACGGAGGAGAGCTGGACGTGGTCGGCGAGCGCGAACGCCGCGTGGAAGGCGGAGATCCCGTCGAAGTCGTGCAGGTCGGACCAGACGGGTACGCCGGCGTCCTGGGCCCAGGCGACCCAGGGCCGCGCGTGCCAGGCCAGGTCCACGACGACCGCGTCGACGTCCCGCAGGTGCTCGCCGGCATCCGCCCGGGTCCATTCCGCGACCGGCTCGGGGAGGTGGGTGTAGATCGAGACCCGCTCCCCCGCGTCCGTCATCAGGTTCACGTGCCGCTCGCACTGCCCGCTGCGGCTGTCGCGGCTCACCACCCGGACGCCGGCCTGCTCGAGCGAATGGCGTACCCGACCGCCGACGTCGTCCGTCCCGAGGACCGTGAGCAGGGTGACCCGCGCGCCGAGGCTCGCGAGGTTGAGCGCCTTGCCCGCCGACGTACCTCCCAGCGTCGTCCAGGACCGCTGGGCGAAGTGTGTCCCCGACGCTGCCTCCGGCAGCGCGTCAAGGTGGATGATCTCGTTGCAGCTGGCCGGGCCCACGACCAACACGTGCGGCGTCATGTCCCCAGCATCTCCCGCCGCCCCGACCCGGTGCTCAGCCGGTCCGGTCCGGGTCGTCGCGACGCCCCTTAACCTGACGTCGTGGAACTGCTCTCCCTCGCCATCGCTGCGCTGATGGCCATCGTGATCGCGGCCGTGCTGTCGCGCCGGACCGGCATCGCCACTCCCCTGGTGCTCCTGGTCGTCGGCATCGTCTTCAGCCTCATCCCCGCCACCCCCGACTTCGAGCTCGAGCCCGACTGGATCCTGCTGGGCGCGCTGCCCCCGCTGCTGTACGCCACTGCGGTGCAGGTGCCGGTCCTCGACCTGCGGCGCAGCCTCGGGATGATCACGTGGCTCTCCGTCACGCTGGTCATCGTCTCGGCACTCGCCGTCGGCGCCGTCGTTCATCTCGTCGCGCCCGACGTGTCGTTCGCCGCCGGCGTCGCGCTGGGCGCGGTCGTCAGCCCCACGGACGCAGTGGCCGCGACTGCGATCGGCAAGCGGCTCGGGCTCCCCCACCGGCTGATGACGGTCCTCGAGGGCGAGAGCCTCTTCAACGACGCGTCCGCGCTGGTGGTGCTGCGGACCGCCCTGCTCGCCATCACGGCCGGCTTCAGCCTCGGCGACGCGATCTTCGACTTCGTCCGGGCCGTGGTCCTGGCGGTCGTGATCGGCTTCGTCGTCGGCCACGCGACCGTGTGGCTGCGCAGCAAGCTGGCGGACCCCGTGCTGATGACCGCGGTCAGCTTCATCGTGCCGTTCCTGGCGTTCCTCCCCGCCGAGGAGGCGGAGGCGTCCGGTGTCGTGGCTGTCGTCATCGCCGGCCTGGTCACCGGCCACCAGGGTGCGCAGAAGTTCACCGCCCGCGAGCGCCTGACCGAGCGCACGAACTGGTTGACCCTGCAGTTCCTCGTCGAGAACGGCGTGTTCCTGCTGATGGGCCTCCAGGTCGAGTCCCTGCTGCGCGACCTCGACGAGTCGTCCAGCGGCCCCGCGGAGGTCGTCGGGATCAGCGCCCTCGTCCTCGGCCTGCTGCTGGTCCTGCGAGTCGCGTTCGTGGGTGTCGAGATCCTCGGCGAGCGGCGCCAGCAGCCCAAGCTGGACGCGATGCGCGAGCGCCTGACGGCCATCAGCGACAGGGTCGACACGATGTCGGAGGAGGGCGGCACGCGGAGAGAGGGCGAGCGTGGACAACGGCGGATGTCGCAGTTCCGCCGCCGCGTCCAGCGGGGCAGGGCCGACGTCGACTACCAGGAGAGCGAGCCGGTCACCGCGCGCGGCGGCGCCGTGCTGTCCTGGGCCGGCATGCGGGGCGTGGTCACGCTCGCCGCTGCCCTCACGATCAGCGAGGAGGTGGAGGAGCGCACCCTTCTCATCACGGTCGCGTTCGTCGTCGCGGTCGTCTCGCTCCTGCTCTACGGCGGCACGTTGCCGCTGCTGATCCGACGGCTCGGCGTCTCGGGGGTCGATCCCGACCGCCAGCGCGACGAGGTCGCCGAGCTCTTCGGCGAGATCAGCGCCACCGCGGCCGCGGCCCTGGGCCCGACCGACGCAGTCGTGATCGACGGGCAGCCCATCGACCCCGACGTCGCGGCCGAGATGCTCACCTGGCTCGACCGGGTGCGCGAGCAGCGCGAGAGCATCACGCCCGAGGCGCTCTCACTCGCCTCCCAACGCAACCTCCTCCACCGCGAGTTCATCTCGCTGATGCGCGACGCGCTCCACGAGGAGCGCGCGATCGGCGCCTACAGCACGGGAGCGCTGGAGCGCGCGTCGAGGATGATCGATTCCCAGGAGCTCCGCCTCGAGACCTGATCAACCTCGTGTCCTGACTGGTTGCCGCCGGGCCTAGGTTGGACACATGGCTGAGAACCCCGCCCAGATTCCGACCTACGACCTCAACGACGGCACCACGCTCCCCGCGATCGGCTTCGGCACCTACCCGTTGCGCGGCGAGGCCGGCACGACGGCGCTCGTGAGCGCGCTCGAGGTCGGCTACCGGCTGCTCGACACGGCCGTGAACTACGAGAACGAGTTCGAGGTCGGTGAGGCCGTCCGCCGGTCGGGTCTGCCGCGCGACGAGGTCCTCGTCGCCAGCAAGATCCCCGGTCGCCACCACGCGTACGACGACGCGATCGCCTCGGTGCGCGGCTCGCTCGAGCGGCTCGGCCTGGAGCAGACCGACCTGCACCTCATCCACTGGCCCAACCCGAGCCAGGGGAAGTACGTCGAGGCGTGGCGCGCGCTCGTCCAGCTCCAGAAGGACGGGCTGGTCCGCTCCATCGGCGTCTCCAACTTCACCGAGGAGCACCTCACCCGGATCATCGACGACACCGGCATCGTGCCGGCGGTCAACCAGGTCGAGCTGCACCCGCGCTTCCCGCAGGCCCACATGCGCGAGGTGCACGAGCGGCTCGGCGTACGGACCGAGGCGTGGAGCCCGATGGGCAAGCGTCGGGCGCCCCTGGAGGAGGACGCCGTCAGGTCCGCGGCGCAGGCTCACGGCGTGTCCCCCGGACAGGTCATCCTGCGGTGGCACGTGCAGCTCGGCTCCCTGCCGATCCCGAAGTCCGCCGACCCGGGTCGCCAGGCACAGAACCTCGACGTCTTCGGCTTCGAGCTGACCGACGCCGAGGTCTCGGCGATCAGCGGACTCGGGGAGGACGACGGGCGCCTGTTCGGCGGCGACCCGGACACCCACGAGGAGATGTGACGGGGCGCTGGCTACCATCGGCGCCATGCTGAAGCGACCTGCCGCCATCCTGGCCTGCCTGTCCGTGCTCCTTCTCGCCGGCTGCGGCAACGAGGGGGACGGGGACTCCGCGAAGGACTCCTCGAGCGCGTCGAGCTCCGATCCAGCTCGGAGTCCAGCTCGGAGTCCCCGGAAAGCGAGACCACGGACGGCAAGACGGCGACGTGCGAGTACCCCGAGGACGGCCAGGAGCCGGCGCGCGACGTGGACGCCCCCGACGCGGAAGCACCGGCCGAGGGCACCGTCGCGGCGACCATCACCACCAACTTCGGCGACATCGGCCTGACCCTCGACGCCGAGAGCGCTCCGTGCACCGTCAACTCGTTCGTGTCGCTGGCCGAGCAGGGCTTCTACGACGACACCCCGTGCCCGCGGATCGGTGACCAGGAGGGCTTCGGCATCCTCCAGTGCGGCGACCCGACCGGCACCGGCTCCGGCGGCGCCGGCTACTCGGTCGCCGACGAGCTCAGCGGGGACGAGGCCTACCCGGCCGGCACGCTCGCGATGGCCAACACCGGGCAGCCCGACACCAACGGGTCGCAGTTCTTCCTGGTCTTCCGCGACTCGCAGTTCCCGCCGAGCTACACCGTCTTCGGCACGATCGACGAGGCCGGCCTGGCCACGATCGAGGCCATCGCCAAGGAGGGCAACGACGGCGCCAACGCGGCCGGTGGCGGTGCTCCCAACAAGGACGTCACCATCGAGAAGGTCACCGTCGGCTGACCTGGTCGTAGGCCACGTCGGCGCCGAGCTGGACGGTGCGTGACACCGTGCACAACCGGTCGCGGGACATCTCGATGGCGGCCTGCACCCGGTCGCGCGCGGCGTCGCCGTCGGGACCGTCCGGGAACTCCACGTCGAAGCTCACCCGCAGCCCGGTCAGGTGGTTGCCCCCGGCGTCGCGCACCTTGTGAGCCTCGGCGTGCACGTCGTACGTCGTGCTGCTGGTGCGCTTGTGGGTGATCGCCTCGACGTCGAGGGCACTGCACCCCGCGATCGCGGCGAGCAGCAGCTCCACGGGCGTGAAGTCGGGGTCCTCTCCCCCGGTGCCGAAGAACGTCTCACCGCCTCGCGCGTTGGTCGCCTTGAAGCGAGCCGGTCCGATGCGGGTGATCTCGACGCTGCGCAGCGTGTCGTCCGTCATGGGCGCCACCCTGCCAGAGGTCTGCCGGATGCCCGAGCCGCGGACGGGTGCGGCCTACGCGTCGGAAATGAGAACACCCTGCCGGAGGGGGGTCCGGCAGGGTGTCTGTCGCCGCAGCGCCAGCCATGGGGTACGCAGGCGTGCGGCGGGACGTCCGACGTGGGGTCGGACGCTGGTCGCGCTGGGTCAGCGGGCGTTGCGACGCGCAGCGCGACGAGCGCGGCGCTCCTCACGTCGGGCGATCTCCACGTTGCGCAGGAGGGCACGGTCCTCGGCCGAGTGTGCCCGTGCTTCGACGAGGCTGATGGCGAGGTGCAGCTGCGGGGTCATGAAGATCTGTCCTTCCGAGGGTGCGGACCCTCGTGTGAATGAGCGAGTGAATGTAAGAACTTGCCGCTCCTTTGCGACTCTTACATTCTACGGAAGAAGAAGGTGCCGGTCCGCATCCGCGACGGGGTGATCTCGGCCACCAGCCCGCACCAGCCCGCACCGGCCCGCACCAGCCCAGCGGCTAGGGTCGAGGCGTGACGAGCGAGCGCGGGAGACGACCCGGACCGTCGGTCAGGACGCGCGTCGTCGAGCACACCGCGGACGACGAGGTGGCCCGCGAGGACCGCCTGATCACCGAGGAACCACTCGAGATCCGGGTCCAGGCCGGCTCCGTCGAGCCGCGCCGGGCCTGGGTCACGATGCGCACGCCCGGTCACGACTTCGAGCTCGCGGCGGGCTGGCTCCTCAACGAGGGGCTGGCCACCGCGGACACCCTCGCCCAGGTCGCCTACTGCACCGACGTCGACCTCGCCCCCGAGCAGGAGTTCAACGTGGTGACGGTGACGCTCCACGGCGCGTCCGAGCTCCCCCACCGACACGTCGCCGCGTCCGCCGGTTCGTCCGCGTGCGGGG
Organism: uncultured Actinomycetota bacterium; assembly: GCA_963750445.1. Classification (GTDB taxonomy): domain Bacteria; phylum Actinomycetota; class Actinomycetes; order Propionibacteriales; family Nocardioidaceae; genus Nocardioides. The sequence goes on from CAVVQR010000016.1 coordinate 479,141, forward strand.
TGTGCGGCAAGGACAGCGTGACGGAGGCACTGGCCACCCGGTCCGCCGCTGCGTGGCCGGGCGAGCTCCCTCGCGCGGATGTCGTACGCCGACTGCCGGACGCGCTGCGTGAGCGGCAGACCCTCTTCGCCAGGACCGGCGGCGTCCACGCGGCCGGCCTCGCCGATGCGGACGGGTCGCTCCTGGTCGTGCGCGAGGACGTCGGGCGGCACAACGCGGTGGACAAGGTGGTCGGCGCGCGAGTCCTCGCCGGAGACGCAGCGGCCGCGGCGTGCCTCGTCCTCAGCGGTCGCGTCGGCTTCGAGCTCGTCCAGAAGGCCGCCGCCAGCGGCATCGGCTCGATCGTCGCGGTGGGTGCTCCCACCAGCCTGGCCGCGCGCCTGGCCCAGGAGGCGGGCATCGCCCTGTGGGGCTTCACCTCCCCCGGCCGCACGGTCCGCTACTGCTGAGGTCGATCGAGGCGTGAGCCCACCCGGCGGCGTGGTGGCTCCACGCTGTCGGTGCCACGTCCTACGGTCGGTGCGTGCGCATCCTCCACACCTCTGACTGGCACCTCGGGAGGTCCTTCCACCGCGAGGACCTCCTGGGGCACCAGGGTGCGTTCGTCGACCACCTGCTCGAGGTGGTCGAGTCGGAGCAGGTCGACGTCGTGGTGGTCTCCGGCGACGTCTACGACCGCGCGCTCCCCCACGTCGACGCGGTCGCCCTGGCCGACGAGGCCTTCGCCCGGCTGGCCGCCTCGCGCGCCCAGGTCGTGGTCAGCAGCGGCAACCACGACAGTGCGCGACGACTGGGTTTCGGCTCGCGGCTGATGGATGCCGCCGGCGTCTTCGTCCGCACCGACGCCTCGAGCGTGGGCACCCCCGTGGTGCTCACCGACCGCCACGGCGACGTGGCGATCCACGCGATCCCCTACCTCGACCCGTCCGCGCTCCTCGAGCCGTGGGGCCTGCGTCACCGCAGCCACGAGGCCGCCCTGTCCGAGGCGATGACCCGCGTCCGCTCCGACCTGTCCGCCAGGGCGAGCACGACCCGCTCCGTGGTGCTGGCCCACGCCTTCGTCGCCGGCGCGACGCCGTCGGAGTCCGAGCGTGACATCAGCGTCGGTGGCGTCTCGCGGGTCCCCACGACCGTCTTCGACGGCATCCACTACTCCGCGCTGGGCCACCTCCACGGCCCGCACGTCCTCGCCGACGGCCTGCGCTACTCCGGCTCCCCGCTGGCCTACTCCTTCTCCGAGGCCGACCAGGCCAAGGGCACCTGGCTGGTCGAGCTCGATGCCCGAGGTCTCGCCAGTGCTCGCTGGATCGATGCACCGGTCCCCCGCCGGCTGTCGCGGATCTCGGGGACCCTGGCCGACCTGATGGAGGACCGCTCCCTCGAGGGCCGCGAGGACGACTGGGTCCAGGCCACGCTGACCGACCCTCGACGTCCCGCCCGCGCCATGGAGCAGCTGCGTCGCCGTTTCCCGCACACGCTCGTCCTGCAGTTCCACACGCCTGCCTCGGACCTGCCGGGTCCCGTCCGGCCGGAGTCCGGGACGAGCGACCACACGATCGCGATCGACTTCGTCCGCCACGTGCGCGGCGTCACGGCCACCGAGGCCGAGTCCGACCTGCTCCGCGAGGCCCTCGACGCCTGCTGCCACGACCCCGACCAGGACGTCCTCGTCGGCGCTGCGTCGCCCGATGCACCAGGTGGTGCCGCATGAGGCTCCACCGCCTGGACATCGTCGGCTTCGGCCCCTTCGCCGACCCCGTCCGGATCGACTTCGACGCCCTCTCCGAGGCAGGCCTCTTCCTGCTCAGTGGGCCGACCGGCGCCGGCAAGTCCAGCATCCTCGACGCCGTGTGCTTCGCCCTCTACGGCGACGTGCCGGGTGACCGTTCGGCGGCCAAGAGGTTGCGCTCCGACCACGCCGGCGACGACGTCACACCCCGTGTCGTGCTGGAGGCCACGCTCTCCGGGCGGCGGTTCCGGATCGACCGGTCCCCGTCCTGGACCCGCCCCAAGAAGCGCGGCTCTGGCACCACCACCGAGCAGGCGCGCGTGCTGATCTCCGAGCGGCGTCCCGGGGAGGGCGACGACGACGCCTGGCACCCGCTCAGCACCCGCCTCGACGAGACCGGGCACCTGGTCACCCGGCTGGTGGGGATGACGCTCCCCCAGTTCTGCCAGGTCGCGCTGCTCCCCCAGGGCCGGTTCCAGGCCTTCCTCCGCGCCCGCTCCGAGGAGCGGCACGCCCTGCTCCAACAGGTCTTCCTGACCGGCCGCTTCGACCGCACCGAGCGGTGGCTGCGCGACCGGCGGGTGGAGCTGAGGCGCTCCTCCGACGCGCAGCGGACCCTCGGTCGCCGACCTGGTGAGCCGGGTCAGCGAGGTCGGCGGCGACCAGGCGCCCGACGACTGGAGCGCCGATCCGACCGCGTTGCGCGCCTGGGTCCAGGAGCTGACCGCGTCCGCAGTGAGCGCCTCCGACGAGCAGGCCGTGCGGGTCGAGGCAGCCGCCGCCGCAGAGGTGGCGGCCTCGGAGGCCTCCGCCGCCGGCATCGAGCTCGCCGGCCGCCGGGCCACGCACGCCGCAGCCCGGCGCGCCTGGGCCGCCGTGGAGTCAGGCGCCCACGACCAGGCGGGTCGCAAGCGCCGCGTCGAACGGGCTCGACGCGCCGGTTCCGTCCGGGCGCTCCACGAGCTCGCTGTCCAGTCCCACGCCGACGCCGACGACCTGGCGCAGCGGGACGCAGCAGCCCGGGCCGCGCTCGAGACGCTCGTGGGCGCAGGATCGTTGGACGACCAGCAGGTCGCCGAGCACCTCCGCACGGCCACGAGCACTCTCACCGAGATCGCGCGGGTGCGCCCCCTCCAGCGCCAGGCCCTCGACCTCGACCGTCAGCTCGCCCGGATCGCCCGGCGTCGCCAGGAGGCCGAGGCCGAGCACGACCGGCACGCCGCCCGGGCCCGGGCCATCCCCGATGAGATCGAGACGCGCACCCCGGCTCTCACCGCCGCGCGCGAGGCCGCCACGGTCGCCGACGCCCTGACCCGGGACCTGGAGGCGCTGCACGCCCGCGTGAGCGCGGCCAGGTCCGCCGCGACCCTGACCACCCAGCTCGTCGACGCCGAGCACGCCCTGCGCGAGGCCCGACAGGCACGACTGCTCGCCCGGGAGTCCCTCGTGGAGATCCGCGAGCAACGACTCGACGGCATGGCGGCGGAGATCGCCCTCAAGCTGGCCGTCGGCGCCAGCTGTCCGGTCTGCGGCTCCGACGACCATCCCCACCCCGCCTCACCCGCGCCGGGCGCTCCCGACGACGCCACCGAGCGCGAGGCCCGACGCGAGGTCGACGACCTCGAGGTCACCGTCGAGGCCCACGCCCAACAGGTGCGCGGGATCGAGACCAGGCTGGCGGCTGCGCTGGCCGAGTCCGGTGACTCCGTCGAGCACCTGCTGGTCGAGGAGGAGGACACCCTCGTCCAGCGGGACCGCGCCCGCGCCACAGCCGCCCAGGTGCCGGCCCTCGCCTCTCGGCTCGAGGCACTCCACGGCGAGCAGGAGGCCCTCGCGCGCGAGCAGTCGACCCTCGCCGCCGACATGGCGCGGCTCGACACGGAGGCCGCCGTCCTGGTGTCCCAGCTCGGGGCACTCCACGAGCAGGTCTCGGCGGTGGTCCCCGAGGACTCCGACCTCGACGCCCTGACCGAGCTGCACCAGCAGGTCGAGTCGCTCGCGCGCCAGTGCGCCGAGCTCGCGGCCGACCTGAGCCGGGCACGGGCGAGCGCCCTGAGCACCCAGGCCGCGGCCGACGAGGTGGCCGAGCGTGCGGGCTTCGACTCCTCGGCAGAGGCGGCGGCCTCGTGGCTCCCCGACCTCGACGTGGCCGAGCTCGAGCGACAGGTCGAGCAGCACGAGCGTGAGGCTGCACGGGTGAGCGACCTGCTGGCCGACGACGACCTGATCCGCGCCGCGGCCGCTGAGCCACCCGACCTCGAGGCCCTGGCCCAGGCTCACCACCGCGCCAAGGACGCGGCAGCCGCCGCGCGCCAGGAGGACATCAGCCTCCGCGACCGCGTTCGGCGGCTCGGCGGCCTCTCCGACGGCATCGCGCAGGCACTCGCGACGTGGCTGCCCCTGCGTGCGGAGCTCGACCTGGTCGCAGACCTCGCCTCGCTCGTCGAGGGCAAGCACCCGGACAACCGCCTCCAGATGCGTCTGTCCGCCTACGTCCTGGCGCACCGGCTCGGTCAGGTCGTCGACGCGGCCAACCTCCGGCTGTCCACGATGAGCGACCAGCGCTACTCCCTCGTCCACACCGGACAGCGCGGCGCCGGCGAGACCCGGGGCGGGCTCAGCCTGCTCGTGCGTGACGACTGGACCGGCGACAGCCGCGACCCCGCGACGCTGTCCGGCGGCGAGACCTTCGTGGTCTCGCTCGCCCTCGCGCTGGGTCTCGCCGACGTGATCACGGACGAGGCGGGTGGCACCGACCTCGAGACCCTCTTCGTCGACGAAGGGTTCGGCTCGCTCGATGCCGAGACCCTGGAGGACGTCATGGACACCCTCGACACGCTGCGTGACGGCGGCCGCGTCGTGGGCGTCGTGAGCCACGTGCCCGAGCTGCAGACCCGGATCCCCACCCAGCTCCGCGTGCACCGGGGTCGCCACGGCAGCCACACGACGCTCAGCCTGGCCTAGTAGGTTCGTCCCCATGAGTGCGCCCGGGCTCGACCCGACCTTCAGCGACCTGCCGCACCGCCGCCTCGGCGAGGTTGCCCTGGCCCGAGCCCAGGAGCTCGGTGCGAGTCACGCCGACTTCCGCTTCGAGCGCAACAAGTTCCAGTACCTCGGGGTCCGCGACGGGATCCTCCAGACGGCGAGCGACGCCGAGGACCTGGGCTTCGCCGTGCGTGTGGTCCACCACGGCGCATGGGGATTCGCCTCCGGCGTCGTGCTGACCGACGACGAGGCGCGACGTGTCGCGGAGACGGCGGTGGCGGTCGCGCAGGTGGCCGCAGCGATGACCACCACGCCCGTCGAGCTGGCGCCCGAGCCGGTCCACGACGACGTCACCTGGATCTCCGACTACGACATCAACCCCCTCGAGGTGCCCACCCGCGAGAAGGCGGCGCTCCTCGTCGACTGGACCGAGCGGCTGCGCGCCGGTGCCGCGGTCGCCCACGCCACGGCCTACCTCCAGCAGGTGCAGGAGAACAAGTACTACGCCGACCTGTCCGGCACCCGCACCACGCAGCAGCGCGTACGCCTCGCCCCGGGCTTCGAGGCCACCGGTGAGGACGAGCAGAGCGGCATCTTCGACTCGATGGCCTCCATCGCCCCGCCTGTCGGTCGCGGTTGGGAGTACCTGACCGGCGCCCACTGGGACTGGGACGCCGAGATCGCCGAGGTGCCCGAGCTGCTGGCCGAGAAGCTCCGCGCACCCAGCGTCGAGGCAGGCACCTACGACCTCGTCGTCCACCCCTCCAACCTCTGGCTCACCATCCACGAGTCGATCGGTCACGCGACCGAGCTGGACCGGGCCCTCGGCTACGAGGCCAACTACGCCGGCACGTCGTTCGCGACCTACGACAAGCTCAACACCCTGCGCTACGGCTCGCCGGTGATGAACGTCCAGGGCGACCGCACCCAGGGCCACGGCCTGGCCACCGTGGGCTACGACGACGAGGGCGTCGAGACCCAGAGCTGGGACATCGTCCGGGACGGCGTCCTCGTCGGCTACCAGCTGGACCGCTCGATGGGGCACCTCAAGCCGGAGCTCAACGACGGCCGCTCCAACGGCTGCGCCTACGCCGACTCCCCCGGCCACATCCCCATCCAGCGGATGGCCAACGTCTCGCTCATGCCGGGCACCGACGACCTGTCCACCGACGACCTGGTCTCCCGGGTCGAGCGCGGGATCTACGTGGTGGGCGACAAGTCCTGGTCGATCGACATGCAGCGCTTCAACTTCCAGTTCACCGGACAGCGGTTCTACGCGATCGAGGACGGCAAGCTCGGCGGGATGCTCCGCGACGTGGCCTACCAGGCCACCACCACCGACTTCTGGGGCTCCATGGAGGCCGTCGGCGGTCCGGACACCTGGGTCCTCGGCGGTGCCTTCAACTGCGGCAAGGCGCAGCCCGGCCAGGTGGCCTCGGTCAGCCACGGCTGCCCGACCGCGCTGTTCCGCGGCGTCAACATCCTCAACACCATCGACGAGGCAGGCCACTGATGACGACCACCCTGCGCAGCACCGCACAGCAGCTCGTGGAGCACGCGCTCGCCACCTCGACGGCGGACGACTGCATCGCCATCGTGCGAGACGTGACCAGCGCCAACCTGCGGTGGGCCAACAACACGTTGACCACCAACGGCGTGATGACCGAGATCTCGGTGACGGTGATCAGCTTCGCCGCCGTCCCGGGCGGGATCGCGACCGGCTCGGTGTCGGGCAGTGCCACGACCACCGACCAGGTCACCGTGCTGGTGCAGGCCGCCGACGCGGCCGCGCGCGCCGGCTCCCCCGCCGAGGACGCCGCGGACCTCGTCGGCGACCTCACCTCGCCCGACTGGGACACCGGACCGGAGACCACCGACATCGGGGTCTACGACGCCTTCGCACCCGCGCTCGGCGAGGCGTTCGTCCAGGCCACCGCCGAGGACCGGCTGCTCTACGGCTTCGTCAACCACGACGTCTCCACCACCTATCTCGGCTCCAGCCGGGGGCTGCGGCTGCGGCACGTCCAGCCGACCGGCCACTACGCCTGCACCGGCAAGGACACCGGCCTCACCCGCAGCGCGTGGACCGGGGGCGCCACCCGCGACTTCCGCGACGTGGACGCCGCCGCCATGGCCGCCACGGTGGCCCAGCGACTCGCCTGGGCCGAGCGCCGCATCGACCTCCCCGCCGGCCGCTACGACACGATCCTGCCGCCGTCCTCGGTCGCCGACCTGATGATCGACGCCTACTGGGGTGCCGGCGCGCGCGTCGCCCACGAGGGCGAGTCGGTCTACAGCCGCCGCGGTGGTGGCACCCGGATCGGCGACAAGGTCGCGGCACCGGGCGTGAGCCTGTTCTCCGACCCGGCCTACGCCGGGCTCGAGTGCGCGCCGTTCGTCCTCGCCGGAGCCTCCGACAACACCGACTCGGTCTTCGACAACGGCCTGCCGCTGGAGCGCACCGACTGGATCCAGGACGGCCTCCTCACCGGTCTGCTGCAGACCCGCCACTCGGCCGGGATGACCGGACAGCCGGTGACCCCGATGATCGACAACCTGGTCCTCGAGGTCGGCGACGGCGCCGGATCGGTCGACGACATGATCGCCGGCACCCAGCGCGGACTGCTGCTGACCTGCCTCTGGTACATCCGCGAGGTCGACCCGCAGACCATGCTGCTCACCGGCCTGACCCGTGACGGCGTCTACGTCGTGGAGGACGGCGAGATCGTCGGCGCGGCCAACAACTTCCGGTGGAACGAGAGCCCGGTCGACCTGCTCAACCGGTTCAGCGCGGCGACCGAGTCGGTGCCGAGCTTCAGCCGCGAGTGGGGCGACGACTACTTCTCCCGCACCGCCACGCCCGCGCTGCGGATCCCCGACTTCAACATGTCGAGCGTGTCGCAGGGGGTCTGAGCCGCCAGCGGCTCAGCCGAGCCGCTGGACGCGCTTGCGGTGGGCGGTGCTGTTGTCGCCGTCGATGTCGGAGTCCCGGGTCCGGGAGATGTGGTCGATCTTCTCCTGCTTGCCCTGCACCGGCTTCGCCTCGATCAGGGTGTCCCGCTCGAACGCGTGCGACTTGTCGTTGTTGCGGTAGTAGCGGTAGAGCGACCAGTACGTCGCCGCAGCGCCGGCGGGACCGGCCGCGAGCAACCACACGGGTGCGTCGTCGGAGCTCGCCATGACGACGATGTCGAGGATCATGCGACACCCACCAGGATCGCGGCGGCGATGCCCTCGAGGAAGGTGCCGACGGTGAACGCCGCGGTGATCAGCTTCCACTGGGAGACCGGGACGCTGCCCATGGTCTCTCCGGTGCGGGCGTTGACCGCGATGTAGTGCAGCATCTTGGTGTTCTCCTGGTAGTAGGAGTAGAGCCACACGGGGAGGTACATCGCCACCCACCGCGAGCCGCCGACGTCCACCTTCTCCTGCTCCCAGCGCACGCCGCGGTCGAACTGCGAGAGCGAGTCGTGCACCTGCGAGCGACCGATCGAGAGCAGCTGGTCCTGCAGGACGGGCTGCAGGTCCCCCACGTCGAGGTCGCGCTTCTCGCTGGTGAAGCCGACGAGATAGCTCGAGTTCCACTTCACCGCGTTCTTGGTGTCGAACGGGAGGATCGTGTTGATGATGTTGTTGGTCGTCGACCCGTCGAACTGCGCACGGTCGGCCGCCCCCTCGACGGTGAGGTCGTCGACGGTGAATGCCACCGAGCGGTCGAGCCGGTAGACGTCAGCCGCGTAGTAGGTGACCGTGTTGTCGCCGCTCTTCTCCGTCCAGCGCCGGGTCTGCACCTCGCCCTTGCCGACGTACGCCGCCTCGGCGCGGGCGTCGATCACGAGGTAGGGCAGGTAGACGCCGAGCACGTTCTCCGGGACGAACTCCTTCTTGAACCGGCCGAGCGCGAACAGCCGGCGCTTGGAGGCGAACTCGCGGATCTTCTCCACGGCCTCGTCGTGGGTCAGCCGGAAGGGCAGCACCGCGTCGGGGACCGCGCCGTTGGGCAGCTGCTGGTTGACGTTGAGCGTGTGCCGGCACCAGTGGCAGCGCGCGTTGAGGGCGTGGGCGGTGTCGACCACCACCTCGGCACCGCACCCCCCGCACTTCAGCGTCATCGTGGCGCCGGCGTCGTCGGAGATCTCCTCGGCCCCGCCCGCGATCACCGTGCCCACGAGGTCGTCGATGCCCTCGCCGAGGCCGAACTCCTCCTCGACGCGCGCCTCCTGCCACTCGTTGCGGCAGAAGAGGCAGATCAGCATCCCGGTCGAGCCGCGCAGCCGCACGTCGGTCGAACCGCACTTGGGACAGCGGTTGACCCCGTCGGCCAGCGACTCGTTGACCGTCTTGATGTCGGGACCGGGTGCAGGCTCGGCGCGGGCAGCCGCGAGCTCCTCCTCCAGGGACAGCGGTGGGCCGTCGAAGGTGGGCGCGTCGGGATCCCGGGGCGGCTGGGCCTCCCCCTGTGGTTCCTCCTGTGGTTCACCCTGGGCTTCCTGGCTCATCTCAGAGACCCAGCGCCTTCGCCTTCGCCGCGTCGTAGTCCTCCTGGGTGATCAGCCCCGCGTCGAGCATGTCCTTGGCGCGCTTGAGCACGGCGACGGGGTCGTCGGCGGCGGGTGCTGCCGGCTCGGCCGGAGCCGCTGCGGGCGCGGCCGGTGCTGCGGGCGCGGCGGGCGCCTGCTGGGTCGGCTGCTGCAGCCCGCCGAGGCCCATGCCACCGGTGGCCATGCCCATCCCGATCACGCCACCGGGTCCGGCGTTCTCGCCGGCCGCCTCGATGCCCGCGGCGACGGACGCCTGCAGGTTCGAGTTGCCGCGCGAGCCCGACAGGGCGTCGGCGCGCTGGACGTTCTTGAGCAGCTCGCGGGTGTTCTCGTCGTACTCGATCGAGATGATCGCGGTCTTGACGATCTCGAGGCCACGGTCGGTGCGCCACTGGTAGTTCTGCTCGACCGCGGCCGACAGCGACTGGGCGAAGCCGACGGAGTCCTGCTGGAGCCGAGCGATCCGGTTCCCCTTGGCGGGGTCGTTGGTGTACATCGAGAACGCCGGGGCCAGAGAGCCGACGACCTCGTTGAAGAGCTGCTCGCCCGCCGGGTTGTCGATGTCGGTGAAGTCGAAGACGCCGTGGCCGTTGATCACGGAGGCCGGGACGAAGTTGCGGATGAAGGTCAGCGGGTCGGCGATCTTCAGCGTGTAGGTGCCGCGGGTGATCGCGCCCACCTGGGTGTTGAGGAACGCGTCGTCCCAGTAGATCTCCGACTGGGTGCCGAACTTGTTGTTGGGCAGCTCCTTGAGCGCCACGAAGATCGCGGTCTGCTGCGAGCCGGGGCGGCCACCGAACTTGAAGCGCTCCCAGCTCTGCTTGATGAGCGAGTCGACCAGGCCGCCGCCGGAGAAGACCGACTGCGACGCCGACTCCTCGGAGTCCCAGATGTAGCCGCCGGGCTGGGCCGCGAAGCCGGTGAACGCACCGTCCTCGAGCAGCACCAGGCCGTAGCCCTCCGGGACGACGATCTTGGAGCCGTTGGTGATGACGCCCTCGGAGCCGCGGGTGTTGCTGCCGCGGTCGGCGTTCTGTCCCTTGGCCACTGCCGGGAACACCGCCGCCGTCGCGGGAAGCCCGTCGGGCACGCCGTAGAAGTCGAGCCACTGGTCGGCGAGCGTGCCACCGATGGCGCCGCTGACTGCCTGGAAGAGTCCCATTCCGATTGCCTCCGAAGGGTTCAGGTGTGGGCGGATCCGCCCGCGGGTGACCGGCGCCCCGTCCAGTGGCCGATCGCCGCAACACTAGCGCCCACCGGGCCGTCTGGCAGGTCCTTCAGCGTCCCGGCGCGTGGCGGGGACGACCGCCGGGAACAGCGACCTCCGGGTCGTAGGGAGTGCGGGTGTAGACGAACGTCGCGCACTCGAGGTTGAGGATCGATCCGTCCGGACGGCGTACGACGTCCATCCGCTCGCCGCGGTGGTAGCCGTCGACGCCGACGAGGACCCCGTCCACCAGCTCGAAGCGCTCCTTCACCACACCGCCACGGGCCATCAGCCGCAGCTGGAGGCCGTCGTTGTGCCACCGCACGTCGTAGGCGGTGTTGCCCCAGAACCACACGCCCGGGACACCGACGACCTCGTCCGGCAGGGCGACGGTGGGCCGCCACGGTGCGGGTCGGTCGTCATCGGCGTCCGGGTCGCCCTCGATCAGGGACACGGCGAGCTCCTGGGGAGAGACGCCCGTCGTCGCGTTGGCCAGCACCACGGCGCCGATCCCGCTGTCGGGATCGACCTGCAGCGACGCGAGGAACCCCGGCATCGAGCCGTCGTGCCCGACCAGTCGCCCGCCCGGGTGCAGCCCGAGCATCAGCCCGAGGCCGTAGTCCGGCGTGACCGGTCGTTGCATCTCGGCCAGCGAGGCGGGCCCGATGACGTCGGGCCGGTTGCCGCCGAGCACCTGACCCCAGGTCACCAGGTCGGCCAGGGTCGACCAGAGCTGGCCGGCCGGCGCCATCGCCCCGGTGTCGGTGAGCGGCTCGTGGACCCGGACCCCCGTGAAGTGGTCGACGCTCCAGCCCGGCTGCGCGCCCGGTCGCGGGAGGTAGGACGTCGCCCGCATCGTCAGCGGACCGAGGAGCCGCTCGACCACCACCTGCCGCCACGGGGCGCCGAAGACCCGTGCGACCACCTGCCCCAGGAGCCCGTAGCCCAGGTTGGAGTAGTGGAACCACTCCCCTGCCGTGGCCACCCGCCCGGTCCCGTCGTTGGCGGCCACGAGGGCGGCGAAGTCGCCGCCGCGGGTGCGTTCCCACCACGAGCCGCGCGGTTCGCTCTGCATCCCTGACGAGTGCGCCAGGGCGTCGCGGACCGTCACCTCTCCGTAGCCGACGTCACCGAGGTGGACCGACAACGGGTCGTCGAGGTCGAGCAGGCCGGCGTCGCGCGCCTGCAGGACGAGCACCGCGGTCAGCGTCTTGGTGATCGACCCGATCCGGTACTGGCCGTCCAGCCCGGGCGCCTGCCCGGCGCCACCGGCCCACACGGCCCCGTAGCGGTCGAAGACCGCACCGACGACCGACGTCAGCCGACCCTCGGCCTGAGCGACGTCGAGGAGTCGCTGGCGCTGATCGCTCACGGTGCGACCCTAGCGCCGCTCAGGCCTCCGCGAACGCCTCCGGCGGAGGGCAGGCGCAGACGAGGTTGCGGTCGCCGTAGGCCTGGTCGATCCGGGCGACCGGCGGCCAGTACTTGTCGGGGTCGATCCCCTGCGGGAAGACACCCACCTCGCGGGAGTACGAGCGGTCCCACTCGCCGACCAGCGCCCGCGCGGTGTGGGGCGCGTGGCGCAGCGGCGAGTCCTCGGGCGTCCACTCCCCGGCCTCGACCCGGGCGATCTCGCCGCGGATCGCGATCATCGCGTCGCAGAACCGGTCGATCTCGGCGAGGTCCTCGGACTCGGTGGGCTCGACCATCAGCGTGCCCGCCACCGGGAAGGACATCGTCGGGGCGTGGAAGCCGTAGTCGACCAGCCGCTTGGCCACGTCGTCGACGCTCACGCCGCTGGTCTTGCTCAACCCGCGCAGGTCGAGGATGCACTCGTGGGCGACGAGGTCGCCGTGACCGCGGTAGAGCACCGGGAAGTGCTCGTCCAGGCGGTGCGCGATGTAGTTGGCGGACAGCACGGCGACCGCGGTGGCCCGGGTGAGGCCCTGCGCGCCCATCATCCGGATGTAGGCCCAGGTGATGGGCAGGATGCCGGCCGAGCCGTAGGGGGCTGCGCTGATCGGGCCGATGCCCTGGCGCTTCTCGACGTCCGGGTGCCACCCGTGCGACGGGAGGTAGGGAGCGAGGTGCTCGCGCACGGCGACCGGACCGACGCCGGGACCGCCACCACCGTGGGGGATGCAGAACGTCTTGTGCAGGTTGAGGTGCGACACGTCGCCCCCGAACTCGCCGGGGCGGGCGAAGCCGAGGAGCGCGTTGAGGTTGGCGCCGTCGACGTAGACCTGGCCGCCGTGGTCGTGGACGATCTTGCAGAGGTCGGTGATGGAGTCCTCGTAGGCCCCGTGGGTCGAGGGATAGGTCACCATGATCGCGGCCAGCGAGTCGGCGTGCTGGTCACACTTGGCCAGCAGGTCGTCGAGGTCGACCGAGCCGTCGTCGGAGGCCTTCACCACGACGACCTTCATCCCTGCCATCACGGCCGAGGCCGCGTTGGTGCCGTGGGCCGAGGACGGGATCAGGCAGATGTTGCGGACCGGTTCGGCGCCGTTGGCGGACCGGTTGGCAGCGTGGTAGCCCCGGATCGCCAGCAGTCCGGCGAGCTCGCCCTGCGAGCCGGCGTTGGGCTGCACCGAGACCTTGTCGTAGCCGGTCACCTCGGCGAGCCAGCCCTCGAGGTCGTCGACGAGCTCGCGGTAGCCGGTCGCGTCCTGGGCAGGTGCGAACGGGTGCAGGTCGGCGAAGCCCGGCAGGCTCACCGGCTCCATCTCGGTCGTCGCGTTGAGCTTCATGGTGCACGAGCCGAGCGGGATCATCCCGCGGTCGAGCGCGTAGTCACGGTTGGACAGCCGCGCGAGGTAGCGCAGCATCTGGGTCTCGCTGTGGTGGGAGTTGAAGACCTCATGGGTCAGGAACTCCGTGGTGCGGTGGAGGTCGGCAGGCAGGCCGGCGGCCTCCTCGTCGCCGCCGGCGGCGACCCCGAAGGCACGCAGCACGGCGGTCACGGTCGAGTGGGTGGTGCGCTCGGAGGTGGACAGCCCGACGTGGTCCGCATCGATCAGCCGCAGGTGCAGCCCGACCGTGCGGGCGGCCGCGACGACCTCGCCGGCGCGGCCGGGCACCGCGACGGTCAGGGTGTCGAACCAGGTGTCGTTGACGACCTCCACTCCCCCGGCCCGCAGCGCGGCGGCGATCCGGTTGGCGTGGTCGTGCGTGCGCCCGGCGATCCGGCGCAGGCCCTCGGGCCCGTGGTAGACGGCGTACATCGAGGCGACGACTGCCAGCAGCACCTGGGCGGTGCAGATGTTGGACGTCGCCTTGTCGCGACGGATGTGCTGCTCGCGGGTCTGCAGGGCGAGCCGGTAGGCCGGACGGCCCTCGGCGTCGACCGAGACACCGACCAGCCGGCCGGGGAGGTGACGCTCGAGCCCGGCCGAGACGGACATGAAGCCTGCGTGCGGACCGCCGTAGAACAGGGGTACGCCGAAGCGCTGGGACGAGCCGACGACGACGTCGGCGCCGAAGGTGCCGGGTGCCTCGAGCAGGGCGAGCGCGAGGATGTCGGCGGCCACGACGGCGAGCCCGCCACGCTGGTGGGCGGCGTCGATCACCGGACGCGGGTCGCGCACGGCACCGGAGGCGCCGGGATACTGGACCAGCACGCCGCAGAGGTCGCCCTCCGGCAACCCCTCGCTCAGGTCCGCGACGACGACCTCGATGCCCATGCCCTCGGCGCGCGTGCGGACCACGTCGATGGTCTGCGGGAGTGCGTCGGCGTCGACCACGAACGGTCCGGCGGCGTTGCGCTGCGCGCGACGTACGAGCGTCATCGCCTCCGCGGCGGCGGTGCCCTCGTCGAGCAGCGAGGCGTTGGCCGTGGGCAGGCCCGTGAGGTCGGCGACCACGGTCTGGAAGTTGAGGAGCGCCTCGAGCCGACCCTGGGAGATCTCCGGCTGGTAGGGCGTGTAGGCGGTGTACCAGGAGGGGTCCTCGAGCACGTTGCGCCGGATGACGGGCGGGGTGATCGTCGCGTGGTAGCCCAGGCCGATCATCGCCTCGGCCGGTCGGTTCTGCGAGGCGAGCGTGCGCAGCGCGCGAGCCGTCGCCTCCTCGTCCAGCGCGTCCGGCAGGTCGAGCGCGGCGGCGCTGCGGATGCCGCCGGGCACCGCGGCTGTCATCAACGACTCGAGCGAGTCGTGGCCGACCGCCTCGAGCATCCGGGCGACGTCGGCGTCGTCCGGGCCGATGTGGCGCGCGACGAACTCACCGAGTGAGGTCGAGGTCTGCTCGTCGGAGATGAAGTCGCTGGGTGTGGCGTCGGGCACGTGGGCTCCAAGAGGTCGCGTGACGTGACCTCCCCCTCTGTCGGTCCGGTGACCTCCAGAGTGCCAACCCAGTGCGGTCCGGGTGCCTGAGAGGTTCCGGGGAGGAATTGCCCCTTCGGCGCACTGCGACCGTGGTGCCGGTGGCCGCGGTGACTCTCCCGCATGGGATGTCAGCGCTCACGAGTCTAGCGACACGGTCCGGAAATGGACGAAGCCGCCCGGGGTCACGGGCGGCTTCGTCGGAGGGTCTGGTGCGTGCGGGTGTCGCTCAGCCGGTCTGGCGGGCGGCGCGTCGGGCGGCGAGCTCGTCGCCCGCGACCGAGGAGGCGGGCTCCTCGGCGGCGGTGCGCTCGCTCGGGAGCGCGGCGAGGGTGCCCTCGATCTCGCGCCAGACACCGCCGATGGCGATGCCGAACACGCCCTGGCCGCCCTGGAGCAGGTCGATGACCTCGTCGTTGCTGGTGCACTCGTAGACCGAGGCGCCGTCGCTCATGAGGGTGACGCGGGTGAGGTCGTCGGTGCCACGCTCACGCAGGTGGGTCGTGGCGGTGCGGATCTGCTGCAGCGAGATCCCGGCGTCGAGGAGACGCTTGACGACCTTGAGGATCAGGATGTCGCGGAAGGAGTAGAGCCGCTGCGAGCCGGATCCGGCGGCGCCGCGCACGCTCGGCTCGACGAGGCCGGTGCGGGCCCAGTAGTCGAGCTGGCGGTAGGTGATGCCGGCCGCGTTGCAGGCGGTCGGGCCGCGGTAGCCGGTGTCGCTCGGCAGCGGGGAGACGTCGTCGGCGAAGAGCAGTCCCTGCTCCTCGGCAAGGTCAGCGGCCTCGGCCGCAGCCTTGATCCTGGCCGCGTCGGCGCCCTGTTCGTTCTCGTTGCTAGCCACAGTGACCCTCCAGGTCAGTTCCTCCGCTGAGCGGTAACTCCTGGGGGAAGGTCCCGCCCGGTGCCGGTGGAACCGACAACCACAGCGGTGGAGTTACAACAGAGACAGTTCAAGGTAAGCCCGAGAGTTCGGGTTGTCCATCCACGCGGCGGCGTGTCGCAACCCTCGACCTCAGGTTGAGGGTGAGTGTTGCTCGAGGGTCTGGTGTGGCTAGGGCGACTCGAAGTCGTCGGGCGAGACGTGGTCGAGGAACTCGCGGAACCGCTCGACCTCGTCCTCCTGCTCGGCGGGCACGGCGAGGCCGGCCTCCTCCAGCACGGACTCCGCGCACACGATGCGGGTGCCGGTGCGCAGCGCCAGGGCGATGGAGTCGGACGGTCGGGCGCCGACCTCTGCTCCCCCGTCGAAGACCAGCTGGGCGTAGAAGATGTTGTCCTGCACCTCGGTGATGCGCACCTCGTCGAGACGCTGGCCGGTCGCGGCGAGGACGTCCTTCATCAGGTCGTGCGTCAGCGGCCGCGGAGGCGTGACCCCCTGCTGGGCGAAGGCGATGGCCGTGGCCTCGACGGCCCCGATCCAGATGGGGAGGTAGCGCTCCCCCGTCACCTCGCGCAGCAGCACGATCGGTTGGTTGGAGGGCATCTCGACGCGGACTCCCACGACGTCCATTTCGCGCATGGCACCACCCTACTCAGGTGTCCTGACGTGACGAACCGCCCCACGGTGACTGCCTACCCGCGGTCGAGACCGGCCTTCACCAGCGTCGCGTGGAGGCGTACGGACAGCGCGGCGATCTCCGAGGTGGCCTCGTCGGCCCGGCCACGGGCGCCCGCGTCACGTCCCCGGGCGAGCGGTGCGACGACCTGCTGGACCAGGCCGACCTCGCGGTCGGCAGCGGTCTTGAAGGCGCGCAGGTGACGGGGCTCGAAGCCGAAGTCGGCGAGCTCGCGTGCGGTCTGCGCGACCACCAGCGCATCGCTGTCGAAGTGGCCGGTGCCCGTGTGGGCGGAGATCAGCCCGAACTGCTCGAGCTGGGAGAGCAGGTCCTCGGAGATGTCGGCGACCTTGATCAGCTCACGCCGCGAGAGCCGCAGGTCGCTGGTGCGTCGGAACGACTCCGGGCTCGGCAGTCCGTCGGCACTCAGCGCCACCTTCGGCACGGTGGGAACGACGCCGTCGATCGCCGGCGGCTCGAGACCCCGGTCGATCGCGTCGAGGTGCTCCCCGATCACCTTGTGCGGCAGGTAGTGGTCCCGTTGCATCAGCAGGATGTAGCGCAACCGGTCGACGTCGGCCGAGGAGAACTTGCGATAGCCCGACGGCGTCCGCTCGGGCTTGACCAGGCCCTGGTCCTCGAGGAACCGGATCTTCGAGATCGTCACGCCCGGGAAGTCGCCTCGCAGCTGGTCGAGGACCTGCCCGATGTTGAGTCGCGCACCGCGACCCTGGCCCGCGGACGTCGAGGCACTCACGGAGGTCAGCTGTCCGGGTGGGACGAGAAGAACACCAGGCGGTACTTGCCGATCTGGACCTCGTCACCGTCGTTGAGCTCGACGGAGTCGATGCGGTCGCGGTTGACGTAGGTGCCGTTGAGGCTGCCCACGTCGCTCACGGTGTAGCCGCTGCCGGCCCGGCGGAACTCGGCATGACGTCGCGAGACGGTCACGTCGTCGAGGAAGATCTCGCTGTCGGGGTGCCTGCCGGCACCGACGACCTCGATGTCGAGGAGGAAGCGGCTGCCGGCGCTCGGTCCGCGCTGGACGACGAGGAGGGCGTGGCCCTCCGGGAGCGCGTCGACGGCGGCGGCGTCCACCGGGCTGAGCTGGCGGTCGGACGACTCGCGCTGGTCGGGCACGCCGAAGGTGATGGTGGCAGTGGTCTCGACCGGGTTCGTACCGGTGTCTTCCCCGCCGAGCAGCTTGGTGCCGCACTGGGCACAGAAGCGCGCATCGTCAGGGTTCTGCTGGCCACAGGCGGTGCAGAACGGCATGGAAACTCCTCGGCGGATCGACGCTCAACCCTCAGCCGAGGGTTGAGGTTGATGGTTCGTCCGAACCTATCAGCCCGGTGATGAGTGCGGACCTGTTGTCCGGAAGGCCCCGTGTCCGGAAGGCCTCGTCGGACGGCTCAGGCGTCGAGCCCGGCCTGGTAGGCGGCGGCGTCCATCAGGCCGTCGACCTGGGAGGCGTCGGAGACGGTGACCTCGAACAGCCAGCCCGCTTCGTAGGGGTCGCTGTTGACCAGCTCGGGCGTCGAGTCGAGGGCGGAGTTGGTCGCGACGACCTCGCCGGTGACCGGGGCATAGATGTCGCTGACGGACTTCGTGGACTCCAGCTCGCCACAGGTGTCCCCGGCGACCACCGAGTCGCCGACCTGCGGCAGCGAGGCGTAGACGATGTCTCCCAACGCGTCCTGGGCGAAGTCCGTGATGCCCACCCGCACCGAGCCCTCGGCGTCGCCGGGGGTGCGGACCCACTCGTGCTCGCTGGTGTACTTCAGGTTCTCCGGATACACGTGCGCTCCTTGAGTGACGGGGTCTGACAGTGGGTGAGCGGCAGGCTACTGGCCCGTCCCGAACTCCGCATACTCAGGTCGGGCCGGGTCGAGGACGGTGGTGATCTCGACCGACTCGAGGTCCTCGATCGTCACGGTCGCGCCGTCGAGGGACTCCAGCGTCTCGACCGGGCCGGTCGAGAACGTGAGGGCGGTGCGCAGGATGTGGGGATCGCCGATCACCTCGAGGACGTAGGGCGACTCGAGCAGCCGGTCGTCGAGCTCGATGCCCCCGACCGCGTCCTCGAACGAGCTGTCGGCGCCCAGACGGATCGAGTCGTTGAACTCCATCGCCTCCGCGCCGGCCGTCCGCAGCTCCTGCACCGTGTCGAGCAACGAGCCGACGCTCACCCGGGTGTCGCCCTCGGTGATGGTCACCCGCAGGCCGGGGCCAGCGACGGGGACCAGCCCGGCGATGATGTTGAGCGTCTTCACGCGCTGTTCGGCCTCGTCGAGGGCGGCCGCGCGCGCCTGGTTCTCGTCGCGGAGCTCGTCGCGCCGGCCCTCGAGCCGATCGACCTCGCGGCGGGCCCGCTCCGCGGTGCCCGTCAGGCCGTCGAGGACCTGGATCAGGTCGCTCTCGCGCAGCCCGGAGTAGGTGTCGTTGGCCTTGGTGTCGCGCACCTGCACCACGAAGGCGAATCCCAGCACGGCCAGCAGGACCGCGACCACGGCCTGCCGCCACGAGGGCCGCGTCAGGGCCCGCCGCAGGCGGTCCCGTCCGGGGATCTGGTCCTCAGGCATGGAACACGTGCCTCCGGATCGCCGCCACGTTGGAGAAGATCCTGATGCCGAGGACCACGACCACTCCGGTGGTCAGCTGGGCGCCCACGCCGAGCTGGTCGCCGAGATAGACGATCGCGGCGGCGATGACGACGTTGCTGACGAAGGAGACGACGAAGACCTTGTCGTCGAAGATGCCGTCGAGGTAGGCGCGCAGGCCACCGAACACGGCGTCGAGCGCCGCGACCACGGCGATGGGCAGGTAGTTCTGGAGGCCGATGGGGACGTCGGGGGCGAAGATGAGACCGGCGATGATGCCGACGAGCAGGCCCAGTGCAGCGATCACGGCGCGCTCCCCTCTCCCTCAGGTACGCCGTCAGGATCGGCGTTGAGCTCGATCACATCACGCAGGTCACGTTCTGGCGCAGCCGGCAGGCGGATGTCGTCCACATTGTCGGCCGAGTAGACGAACCCCAGACCGTTGACGAGAGCGAACCACTCCTGGCCCTCGCTGGTCTCGAGCAGGCGGGCCTGGAGCGTCTTGTTGTCGCCGATCACGGAGACCTCGTAGGGCGCGTTCACCGGGCGACCGTTGACGTGGATCGCGCGGTTGGTGTTGCGGATGCCGCCCAGCACGTTGATCCGCTGGTCGTTGATCGCGATGGCCTCGGCGCCCGCCTCGAAGAGCCCGTCGACCAGGATCGCGAGGTCCTCGTCGCGGATCTCGCTGTTGACCTCGACGTCGGGCCGGTTGCCGACGGTGATCCGCACCCCGGGGCCGTGGACCGCCGAGTAGCCGGTGTTGAGCTCGGCCCGGCGGACCGCTGACTCGATGTCGTCCAGCTGTCCCTGCACCTTGGTGCTGTTGCTGGCGGCGGTCGCGTTGGAGCGCGTCAGCTCGGCGACGTCGCGCTGCAGGTCGCGTACGTCGCCGCCGCGGCTGTCGATCTGCTCGATCAGCGCGGCCCGGCTGAGCTCGTTGACGGCGGCCTCACGGTCGGTCTGGGCGGCGACGACGGCAGCCATCACGCCGAGCACCGCGATGGCGATGAAGCTGGTCCAGTGCGGCCGCCGGCGCGTGGTGGGAGGCTCCTCCCCCGCCGCGGCGCGCTGCTGCGCCACGTGGGCGTAGTCCTCGTCCATCGACCGGGTGGTGATCAGGGTCAGCAGAGGCGTGGTGACGTGCGCGGGGATCTGGCGCTCGTCGGGCTCGGCCCGTCCCGGCTCAGCCATGGTCGGCGGCCGGCGACGTACGCCGGGGTGTGTCGCGCACGAGCGTGCGCACCTGCCAGGCGTAGAGCACGCCCGCCCACCAGTAGAGGCCGATCCCCCACCAGGCGAAGGCCCAGCCGAAGTTGCGGGCGAGCGTCGCGACGATGCCGTCGCCCTCGCCGAGCAGGATGCAGGGGGAACGCGTAGAGCAGGTTGAAGGTCGCAGCCTTGCCGAGGAAGTGGACCGGCAGGGCCGAGAAGCCACGGGTGCGCAGGATCGGCACCAGCCCCCAGAGGAACAGGTCGCGCAGCGGCAGCGCGAGCGCGACCCACCACGGGATGATGTCGCGCAGGTAGAGGCCGATCACGACCGCCAGGATGTAGAGCCGGTCGGCCACCGGGTCGAGGATCTCGCCGACCTTGGAGAACTGGTCGAGCTTCCTGGCCAGCCAGCCGTCGAGGAAGTCGGTGAAGCCGGCGACCATCAGCACGACGAGCGCGATCGCGTCGGCCTCGGGTCCGAGCACGAGCCACAGGAACAGGGGCACGCCGGCCAACCGCACCACACTGATGATGTTGGGCACGGTCCAGACGCGCGACGCTTCCTCGGACACGAGCAGACCCTATCGACCGCTCAGCCCGCGTCGACGGCTGACACGTCGTGGTGGGCCGCGTCGCGGATCTCCCCCACGAGCTCTTCCAGCACGTCCTCGAGCGTGACGAGGCCGATGACCTGGCCGTCGCGCTGCACGACCCGCGCCATGTGGGCGCCCTTGACCTGCAGGCTCTCCAGCGCGTCGTGGAGCAGGTCGTCGGGGTGGATCGAGGCGAACGGACGGATCCACTTGTCCTCGATGACCCGCGAGCGCTTGTCGTCGTCGGACTCCAGGGCGTCCTTGATGTGCAGGTAGCCGAGGAGCTCGCCGTCGGGTGCCGCCACCGGGAACCGGCTGAAGCCGGTCGAGGCACACAGTGCTTCGACGTCGGCCACGGTGGAGCCCGGCACCACCGTCGCGAGGGTGTCGGGGGTCATCAGGATCGACTCGACCGACTTCTCGGTGAAGCCGAGCGCGCCCGCGAGGCGGTCGTACTCCTCCGCCTCGATCAGGCCCTCGCCCCGCGACTCCTCGACGAGGGCGGCGACCTCCTCGCGCGTGAAGCTCGAGTGGACCTCGTCCTTGGGCTCGATCTTGAGCATCCGCAGGACGCCGTTGGCCACCATGTTCATGGCAGCGATCACCGGCCGGAGGACGGTGACGATGACCATCATCGGCGGGCTGAGCACCATGGCCGCACGGCCCGCGCCCGCCAGCGCGATGTTCTTGGGCACCATCTCGCCGAGCACGACGTGCAGGTAGACCACGATCGACATGGCCAGCACGAACGACACCGGGTGCAGGAAGTTGTCCGGCACGTGTGCCGCGTGGAACGCCGGCTCGATCAGGTGGGCGACGGCGGGCTCGCCGATCGCGCCGAGCCCGAGCGAGCACACGGTGATGCCGAGCTGGGCCCCGGCCATCACGAGCGAGACGTTCTCCATCGCCCGCAGGGTCGTGCGCGCGGCCCGCGAGCCCTCCTGGGCGAGCGGCTCGATCTCGCTGCGCCGGGCGGCGAGCAGGGCGAACTCGGCGCCCACGAAGAAGGCGTTGAGGGCCAGCAGCACGACGGCGAGGCCGACGCCGAAGAGGTCACCGTTCATCGTCGGCCTCCCCGGACTCGGCGGTCGAGGCGTCGGTGGCGACCACGCGGAGGTCGAGCCGGTCGATGCGCAGGCCGTCCATCCGCTCGACGGTCAGGGTCACCAGGCGCTCGCGCAGCTCGTGGGGGCTGCTGCGGTCGGGCACCGGCAGCTCGATCCGGTCGCCGGGCGCGGCGACCTTGCCGAGCGCACGCGTCACCAGGCCAGCGACCGTGTCGTAGTCGTCGTCCTCGGGGAGCTCGACGTCGGTGACGTCCTCGACCTCGTCGGGCCGCAGCAGGCCGGACAGCGTCCAGCTGCCGTCGCGGCGCTGGCGGATGCGCGCACCGAGGCGGTCGTGCTCGTCGGAGATGTCGCCGACGATCTCCTCGACGACGTCCTCGAGCGTCACGATGCCGGCGTGGCCGCCGTACTCGTCGAGCACGATGGCCATCTGGAAGCCGTCCTGGCGCAGCAGGGCGAGCAGCGGGTCGAGCCGCAGGCTGTCGGGCACGACGACGGGCTTGACCATGACGTGCCGGATGCGGGTGGTCGCGCGCTCGTGCACCGGCACCGCCACGGCGTGCTTGACGTGCACGGTGCCGACGACGTTGTCCTCGGTGTCGAGGACCGGGAAGCGCGAGTGGCCGGTGTGGCGGGCGAGGTCGATGACCGAGGAGACCCGGTCGCCGTCCTCGACGGTCGTGGTGCGCACGCGGGGCGTCATGATCTCGCCGGTCGTCCGGGTGCCGAACTCGACCGAGCGCTCGACGAGCTCGGCCGTGTCGGCGTCGAGGGTGCCCTGGTCCGCCGAGCGCTGCACGAGGGAGGCCAGCTCCTGGGAGCTGCGGGCCGAGCGCAGCTCCTCCTGCGGCTCGATGCCCAGCCGGCGCACGATCGCGTTGGCCGAGCCGTTGAGCACGCGGATCGGCTGGCTGGACAGCGCCGTGAAGCCGCGCATGAAGCCCTGCGTGGCGCGGGCGGTCTCGAGCGGCCGCGCGATGGCGATGTTCTTGGGCACCATCTCCCCGAAGATCATCGTGAGCACGGTGCCGAAGGCCAGGCCCAGGGCGAGGGAGAGCGGGGCGACGACGCTCTCGGGGACGCCGGCCGAGGTCAGCGGACCGTCGATCAGGTCGGAGATCGCCGGCTCGGCCAGGAAACCGATGGCCAGGTTGGTCACGGTGATGCCGACCTGGGCGCCGGAGAGCTGCGTGGACAACGAGCGCAGCGCGAGCTGGACGCCGCGCGCGCCCTCGTCACCCGACGCAGCGGCGCGCTCGACGCTGGGCCGGTCGACGGTGACGAAGGAGAACTCGGCCGCGACGAAGAGTCCGCAGGCGGCCACGAGGGCCAGCGAGGCGAGCAGGAGCAAGAGGGGGGTCACGACGCGCACTCAGTGTGAGGTGCGGTCGTGCGGGGACTTTGACTCTCCATGGCGGTGCTGGGGGTTCCTGTTCTCGGCGGCAGCATCTGGCGTCGGCGAGTCCACAGGGTAACGGTTCCACCCAGCTTGGCCACAGTCGTCGTGTCGCTTTGGGCAGCGGTGGCCACGCGCCCTACTGTTGCCCCCACACTGGGGCGAGAACAGGACCTTCGGGTCCCGGGCGGGACATAGATGCGAGCGTGGGCACAGTCGATCACGGCTGCACTGCTCGTGGTCCTCGTCGCCACCCTCGCGACCGTCACCGCCAACGGCGACTCCCCTGAGCCGGGCTCGGTCCGGATGGCGCAGGGCACGCGGACGCCCGGTCTGCCCCCGGACGGCACTCCGGCGACCACGCAACGGCCCAACCTGGTCTTCGTCCTCACCGACGACATGCGCGACGACGACCTCGACCACATGCCGATCACCCGGCGCCTGCTCGCCGACCAGGGCATGGAGTTCACCGACGCGATCTCGCCCCACCCCCTGTGCTGCCCCGCGCGCGCCCAGCTCGCCACCGGCCAGTACGCCCAGAACAACGGCGTCCAGCACAACCGCGGCGTGCACGGCGGCTTCCAGGCGCTCGACCCCACCCGTGAGGCCAGCGTGTGGTTCCGCTCCCAGGGCTACCGGACCGGCTTCGTCGGCAAGTTCCTCAACGGCTACGGCCCGAACGACGTGCGCCCGGCCGGCTGGACGCGGTGGGACGCCCTGACGCACGGGGTCTACGACTACGTGAACTTCTCGATGACCGGCGACGGGACTCCCCTCCACTACACCGACAGCTACATCACCTCGGTGATCGAGGACCGCACCAACGAGGACATCCGCGACTTCGCGGCGAGCGGCGACCCCTTCGTGGTCTATGCCTGGCACCTCGCCCCGCACTACCGGATCACGCCGGAGGGTGGCCGGGGTCTTCCGCCGGCCGCGCCCCAGGACAAGGACCTGTTCCTCGACCAGCGCCCGTCGGCGTTCGACGACCCGTCGTTCAACGAGGCCGACGTCACCGACCAGCCCGCCTACCTGCGCAACCGGACCCTGGTGTCCCGCGAGGAGGTGAGGGCGGAGAACACGGCGCGCCTGGAGTCGCTGCAGGCGGTCGACCGGGCCGTCGGGTCGATGGTGGAGACGCTCGACGAGCAGGGCGTCCTGGACAACACCTACATCGTCTTCAGCTCCGACAACGGCTACTCGCTCGGCGAGCACCGCTTCATCGGCAAGGACGTGCTGACCGACGAGGCGCTCCAGATCCCGCTGGTGGTGCGCGGTCCCGGCATCGCCGCCGGCTCCACCTCCGACCTGCCGGTCACCCTCGTCGACCTGCCGACCACCTTCGCGGCCCTCACCGACGTCTCGCCCCAGTGGCAGGTCGACGGCACGTCCCTGCTGCCGACCCTGACCGGTGAGGACCAGACCTTCCGCGACACCACGCTCATCCAGACCGGCCGGACGCTGGGCAACGGGTGGTCGCACCGCGGCGTACGCACCGAGCGCTACCTCTACGGCACCGACGGGGCCGACGGGTTCCTCTACGACCGGCTCCTCGATCCCGACGGGATGGTCAACCTGGTCGACGACCCGCGCTACGCCGAGGTGCAGGCCGCTCTCGAGCAGCGGCGCTCCGAGCTGATCACCTGTGCAGGCTGGACCTGCAACCAGGTGTTCGGCGAGCTGCCCGATCCGTCATCCTGATCACCGTGCCCGAGCTGCTCCATCCCGTCGTCGCCCAGGTCCTGCCCGTCGCAGTCTTCCTGCTCGCGATCACCGTGACGGCCGAGATCGCCCAGCTGGCCGGCGTGTTCGACGTCGCCGCGCACGCGATGGCGCGCCGGGCCCGCCATCGTGTGGTGCTGCTCTGGCTGACGTTCGCGGCCCTGGCGGTGCTCAGCACGATCGTGCTGAGCCTCGACACGACGGCCGTGCTGCTGACCCCGGTCGGGCTCGCCATCGCGCAGCAGACCGGCATCGCGCCGATGCCGTTCGCCCTGACCACGCTCTGGATCGCCAACACCGGCTCGCTCCTGCTCCCGGTCTCCAACCTGACCAACCTGCTCGCGGTCCATCGCTTCGAGGACCTCGGAGCCGGTCACGGCGACTACGTGCGTACGGCGGCGCTCCCCGCCGTCACCGCGATCGTGGTCACCCTCCTGCTGATCGCCGTGCTCCAGCGTCGCGCGCTCCGCGGGACCTACGCCGTCGACCCACCCGCCGAGCCGCACGACCGGGTGCTGCTGGTCGTCGCCGGCCTCGTCTGCCTGGCGATCGGGCCGCTGTTCGCGGCGGGCCTCGAGCCCGCGGTGGTGTCGGTGGCGTCGGCCGTCGTGCTGATCGTCGCGGTGCTCTGGCGGGCCCCGTCGCTGCTGCGGGAGGTCCGGCCGCCCTGGCTGATGGCGGGAGCGTTCGTGCTGGTTGCCGGACTCCTGCGGGTCGCCCAGGGCGAAGGGCTCCTCGACTGGCTGGCGCCGCTGGTGGGCACCGGCACGCGCGCCGTCGACCTGCTGCACCTCTCGGGCGTGTCCGCGATCGTGGCCAACCTGGTCAACAACCTCCCCGCCTACCTGGTCATCGAGCCGTCGGCAGCCGACGACGCGCGGCGACTCGTCGCGACCCTCGTCGGCGTCAACGCCGGCGCCCTCGTCACGCCGTGGGCGTCGCTCGCCACCCTGCTGTGGCTCCAGCGATGCCGCTCCGCCGGGCTCGAGGTGCCGCTGCTCAAGCTGGCGGGCTGGGGCGCGATCTGCGCCACGCTGTGCGTGACCGCGGCGACCCTGACCATCCGCTGACGGGCATGGGTCAGGTGCGCAGCACGAACTGAACCGGTCCGTCCGGCTCGTTGCGGGCATCGAGCTCGGCGCCGTCCACGCGCTCCACCGTGTCAGGGCTGACGTAGAGGCGTGCGCCATCGCGCTCGACCACCTTGTCGTCCGGTCCCGGCTCGTTCACGGCCTGGATCATCAGTCCGCGATGGCCTCCCCCGGGCAGCTTCCGTCGTGCGATCCGTACCCCCGAGGCCTCGTCCAGCGTCCGATGGCCGGTGACGCGTTCGATCACCCGCAGAGCCTTGCTCGTGATGGTGAGCATGTTCCCTCCTCCGTTGCTGCTGTTCGATGTCGTGGCCCGTCCGGACCCGGCTCATCCATCAAGGCACCGGTTCGTGCATCGCGACAAGGTGCGGGCCGGCACTGCCGGAGCCCTGTCGGGAGGCCGTCACACACCTGCAACACGACGGTCCTCCGACTGCCACGTGCCACTGGAACTGTCGGTCCCATGGCCCTCATCTCGGATCGCACCGTCGTCCACGCGGTCCATGACGCGGAGGTGCGGACGGCTGAGGTCTTCCTCCCGGACGACGAGCCACAGGTCGCCTCGGTCGCGCTGCGCTTCCAGCTCCGGGCCCTGCTGGACCAGGGGCCCGCGGCGCTCGTGGTCGACCTGTCCGGCCACGACCACCTCTCCTCGGACACCATCGACGTGCTCCTGTGGCTGCGTCGGCGGTGCGCCGAGCGGGCCGTGCCCGTGGTGCTCCGTCAGCCGTCGCGCCGCAGCATGGCGCTCTTGCGCCGCAGCGGCCTCCTGACGTCACTCACGGTCGAGACCCTCGTGGATCTGCCACCGGCGCGGACCGCGATCCATCGGGCACGACGGTGAGGCCCGAGCACGCCCTGCCCGTCGAGACGGCCGACGGGCCGGGGGTGACCCGCTTCCACTTCATCGGCAACACCGAGGCCGAGCCCGCCGCGTGCGACCGGGCGCGCCGCTGGTGCACCGACCGAGCGGTCCCCGCACCGGCTGCCGACCGGATCGTCCTCCTGGTGCGCGCGGCGACCAGCCTCGCGCTCGAGCTCGATCCCCGGCGGGTCGCCGTGGGGATGCGCTGGCTGGACGCGGACCGGGTGGTCGTCGACGTCTGCTCCCGCGGACGTGCGACCTCTTGCTCCGCGGCCCGCGCCCGCGCCGCCCGCGCCGGATCGAGCACCATCGTGTTCGACGCGGCCTCCGAGGGGTGGGGTCTGCAGCACCGGGCGACGGAGTCCGTCCACTGGTTCGTGGTCAACACCCAGTCCTGACCCCTGACCATCCTCACGGGCAGCCGGGCCAGCGCTCCCCGGAACCGCCGCCACCCTCGGCGAGGAGGCGTGTGTAGTCGGCCACGCTCACGGATGCGGACGTGAGCTCGCCGCCGGGCAGCGGCACCTGGACCGGCTCGCCGTCGTCGTCCACGAACGAGACAGCGTCGACGCCGCGGGCGGTCGAGAGCGACAGTGCGACCTGCCCCAGGGCGAGCGGCAGGCGGTCGGCGCTGGTCTGCGTGGTGGAGTCGATGCGGACCACCGCCGTCGTCCCGTCCAGGGCGACCAGGTCGAGGCTCGACAGAGGGCCCCACGCACTGGTGAGTCCGGCGGCGCGGACCGTCTCGGGCGGCCCCTCCGAGAGCTGGTCCAGGAGACTCTCCAGCTGGGCGCTCGACGCTCCCGAGCACCCGCCACCGGATGCGGCCGGGACCAGTCGGTCCTCGCTGTCGACCCAGAAGACCAGAGGGCGTGGTGGCGTCCGGCTCGAGACGAGGAGGGGTGGCGGACGCCGATGCCTCGGTCGGCTCGAGGAGCCGGTAGGGCACGCTCCGCGTCGTCGACCCGACGTACGCCGCCCCCGGGCAGGCCGCAGGCCGTCGCGAGCAGGCAGGAGGCGATCACGCCGGCGATCGTGGCCGCCCGGCGCGCGGCCGGCTCGTGGAGGTGGCTCACCCGCGTCCCCCCTCCGCGCGGGGCAGGCGCACGATGAAGCAGGCACCGCCCTCCCGGCCCGCGGTGCACCACGCGCTGCCGCCGTGGTTGCGAACAGTGCGCTCGACGATGCTGAGCCCCAGCCCGCTCCCCGTTCCCTGCTTGCGTCCACCGGCACGCGCGAAGCGCTCGAAGACGCGTTCCCGGTCCGCCTCGGCGACACCCGGGCCCCGGTCCTCGACCTGGATGTCCACGAACGCCCCGCGCCCGACCACCCGCACGGCCACCAGCCCCTGGCCGTGGCGGTCGGCGTTGTCGATGAGGTTCGTCAGCGCCGCGAGCAGCTGCACCCGGTCGGCAGTGATGCTGGTCCCGGCGTCCTCGCCCTCCTCGAACAGGCCCGTGGGCTTGCCGCTGGAGGCCAACGCCTGCCGCACCACGTCCCCGACCGGCAGCGTCACCGGATCGGCGTCGTGCACGGACGCGTCGAGGCGGCCCAGCTGGAGCAGGTCCTGGAGGGCGCGACGGAACCGGTCGAGCTCGCTCGCCATCAGCTCCACCGCCACCTCGGCGTTCGGTGGGAGCCCCGGGGCCGACTGGAGGTAGCTGAGGCTGGTGGTGAGGGTCGTGACGGAGTCCGGAGCTCGTGACTCACGTCCGCAGCGAAGCGCGCGTCCTGCTCGATGCGCTCGCTGAGGGCATCGACCATGTGGTTGAAGGACGCCACCAAGGCTGCCAGGTCCGGGTCGTCGGTCGGCTCCATCCGGGTGCCGAGGTCGCCCGAGGAGACGCGGACCGCCGCAGAGGTGACCTGGCCCAACGGGGCCAGGACACGTCCGCCGGCGACACGGCCCAGGGCCGCACCCGCGGCGGTCGTGAGCAGGGCACAGATCGTCAACGCGATGCCGAGAGTCCTCAGCGTGCTGTCGAGCTCCTCGGCGACGGACACCTCGTAGTAGGACACGCCGACGCTCGGGATCGGCACGCCCACGACCACCGACCTCGGCGTGGTCACGTCGCTCCAGCCGACCACGACCGAACCGTCCTCGACGTCGCCGCGGACGTCGGCCGTGGCGTCCTCGCCGGACACGTCGAGCGAGGAGGAGTACCACCTCTCGCCGCGCTCGACGAGGACGGTCGTGCGAGGCGGCTGCGCGAGGGAACCCAGGGCCTCGCTCACCTGTGCCCCCGACGTCTGGAGGTTGTCACGCACGAGCGCAGCATCGGCGTACGCCTGGCGCAGGGCGGTCCGCTCGCGCTGCTCGACGAGGTAGTGGCGGGCCGAGACGTACGTGCCGAGGGCCAGGACCGCCGACAGCACCATCGCGCCGACCGCGAAGGTCATGACCACCGACGAGCGCAGGCCGAGCTTCGTCCGCCGCCGGGTCACCGGACGTCCAGGCGGTATCCCAGTCCACGGACCGTCACGAGGGTGGCCGGTGACGCCGGCTCCAGCTCGAGCTTCTTGCGGAGCCTGCGCACGTGGACGTCGACGATCCGCTCGTCACCGAAGTATCCGTGCTCCCACACGTGCTCCAGCAGCGCCGTACGCCCCAGGACCTGTCCCGGGTGGTCGACCAGGACGCCCAGCAGTCGGAACTCGGTGCTGGTCAGGTGGATCTCCTCCTCGCCCCGGGAGAGGACCGCGGCCCGACGGTCGAAGACCAGCGGGCCCTCGACGCTGTCGAGGACGAACTGGTCCTCCGCGTCCGCGACAGGACCCTCACCGGCGAGGACCGGACGGCGCAGCAGCGCGCGGAGCCGGGCCTGGACCTCCGCGACCACGAACGGCTTGGTGACGTAGTCGTCCGCTCCCGCCTCGAGCGCGGCGACGATGTCCTGCACCCCGTCACGTGCGCTGATCACCACGATCGGCGCCTGCGTCATCGGACGGGCCCTCTGGATGAAGGAGAACCCGTCCATGCCGCCCAGCATCAGGTCGACCAGCATCAGGTCGATCGCCTCCGGCCCGTCGACCAGCGTGAGGGCGTGCTCGGCGTCACCCGCCTCCAGGACGTCGTAGCCGTCGCTCTCGAGCACCAGCCGCAAGGACGTGCGCAGTCCTTCGTCGTCCTCCAGGACCAGGAGTCTGGTGGGCGCGCTCATGGCTCCATCGTTGGGGATGGACCGCTCGGACCCCACATCCGGGCAGTCATTGTCACAGAACTGCAACGCCGTCGTCCGGCCGTGGTCAACCTCGCGTGCCACCTTGATCGGGTGGTCGGCACGGGGGGTGCCGGCCGCAGGGGGGTACAGCCGCGGGTCCGGCCGTCCTCGAGCCGAGCTGATTCGGTGAGAGGGCGGCCGGTCCCCGGATACTGGTCCGGTGACCATCACCCGTGACGACGTACTGGCCGCCCGGACCCGCATCGAGGGCCGGGTCCGGTGGACTCCCCTGCTGCGGCCGGCCGGCGCCGATCGGATGTGGCTCAAGTGCGAGCACCTCCAGCACTGTGGCGTCTTCAAGACCCGTGGGGCCTTCAACCGCCAGCTCTCCGCGATCGAGCGCGGTGAGCTCGGCGACGCCGGGATCGTGGTCGCCTCCGGCGGCAACGCGGGCCTGGCCCAGGCGTTCGTCGCGCGCGAGCTGGGCGTCCGCGCGACCGTGTTCGTCCCGGAGACCGCGCCCGAGGTGAAGGTCGAGCTGATCCGCCGCTTCGGCGCCGACGTGCGTCGCGCCGGGACGGAGTACGCCATGGCCTACGAGGCTGCCGTCGCCTTCGGCGAGCAGGAGGGCGCGGTGTTCGCCCATGCGTACGACCAGCCCGAGGTCGCGGCCGGCGCCGGCACCCTGGCCGAGGAGATCCTGGACGACGAGCCGGGCATCGACACGATCGTGGTCGCCGTCGGCGGCGGCGGGCTGTACGCCGGGGTCGCTGCGGCCGCTCGTGGCCGCGCCCGGGTCGTCGCCGTCGAGCCGGAACGCTGCCCCACCCTGCACCGCGCCCTCGCCGCTGGAGAGCCCGTGGACGTCGCGGTGTCAGGGCTCACCGCCGACTCGCTGGGCGCCCGACGGATCGGCGACCTCGGGTTCGCAGCCGCCCGGGCCGAAGCGCCCGTCTCCGTCCTGGTCACCGACGAGGACGTCGCAGCCGCGCGGGCCCTCCTCTGGGCGGACTACCGAATCGCGTCCGAGCACGGTGCCGCGACCGCGGTCGCCGGACTGCTCTCGGGGGCCTACGTCCCCGCTGACGGTGAGCGGGTCGCGGTCATCGTCTGCGGCGCCAACACCGACCCCGCGTCCTTGGCCTAGCTCCGCGGAGGCTGGTGCCGGTGCGCCGCAAGCCCTGTGGGTGACGGAACCGATCCGTCCTTGACGGTCGTGCGAGGCTGGACCAGCCCCGTTACACCTCGAGTGCGCGAGCCGGTCCGACGTCAGCATCGGCTACGGCCGCGCAGGGTCCGGCCAGGCGGCACGCCCCTTTTACAGCCTGGCCGGGCCCACCTCGGGTCCTCCCCTCGACGCGGCTGACGCGAGCGCCATTCCTCAACGCGCTTGTAGTAGAAACCTCTACAACACCTACCGAGGGGTGGGGCGGTCGGAGCTCCGGTGGTGGGAAGGTCGTCCACCAGCTCCCGCGGTGGTCTTCGTCCGCACCGTCACGACACGGTTCGGACCGGCCCCGTGGTGGCACCACCCCTGACACTCCACAGCCGCGCAGCGACGCGCAGAACGGACGATCATGACCGCCATCCTCTTCGGCTCGATCAGCACGCTCGCCGACACCTCCGAGACCCAGCGCGACGCCTTCAACAAGGCCTTCGCCGAGCACGGCCTCGACTGGACCTGGGACCGTGAGGAGTACGCCGGCCTCCTCGGCTCCAACGGCGGCCGCGACCGGGTCGCCGCCTACGCAGCAGATCGCGGCGAGGACGTCGACGCCGACGCCGTGCACGCGACGAAGTCGCGGATCTACCAGGAGACGCTCCGCTCCACCGAGGTGTCTCCTCGCTCAGGGGTGGTCGAGACCTTCCGCGCAGCGAAGGAGCAGGGGCTCAAGGTCGGCCTGGTCACCACGACCTCGGCGGACAACATCGCCGCCCTGGGCGACGCGCTCGCCGACCAGATCGACTTCGCGACCTTCGACGTCGTCGTCGACCAGTCCAAGGTCAGCCGGCGCAAGCCCGACGCGGAGGCCTACTCCTACGCCCTCGAGCAGCTCGGCGTGGACGCCTCCGACGCCATCGCCATCGAGGACAACCAGGGTGGCGTGGAGTCGGCGAGGGCCGCAGGCGTGCCCGTCGTCGCCTTCCCCAACGGCAACACCGAGACCCACGACTTCGGCGACACCCGCCGGGTCGACTCGATCGACCTCGCGGACCTCCGCCAGTGAGCGCCGCACCCGCCGCGCGGCTGACCGCGACCGACAGGGCCTTCCGCGTCGAGGCCTACGAGAAGATCGACTACACGCTGCAGTACGTCGACGGAGTCTTCGACGACGCCAACCCCGAGCTTGCGGACGCCTTCCGTGACCAGGGACGGGTGCTGATGGTCATCGACGAGAACGTGCTGCGGCTGCACGGCGACCGCGCCGAGGCCTACTTCCGCGCGCACGGGATCGCCGTCACCGTGGTGCCGGTGCGCATCGCCGAGACCGCCAAGTCGCTGCGGACGCTGGAGAAGATCGTCGACGCGTTCGCCGAGTTCGGCCTGAACCGCAAGGAGCAGGTGCTGATCGTGGGAGGCGGGTTGACCACCGACGTGGCCGGCTTCGCCTGCGCCTCCTACAAGCGCAGCACCGACTACATCCGGATCCCGACCACGCTGATCGGGCTGATCGACGCCAGCGTGTCGATCAAGGTCGGGGCCAACCACGGCAAGCACAAGAACCGGCTCGGCGCCTACCACGCGTCCAAGCAGGTCTTCCTCGACTTCGCGCTCCTGCAGACGCTGCCGGTCGACCAGATCCGCAACGGCATCGCCGAGATCATCAAGATCGCCGTGGTCTCCAACCTCAGCATCTTCGAGGGCCTCGAGAAGTACGCCGACGACCTCCTGCACACCTCGTTCGGCCACGCGGAGGGCTCGGAGCACCTGCGCGAGGCGGCCGACCGGATCACCTACGACGCGATCCGCACCATGCTCGAGCTCGAGGTCCCCAACCTCCACGAGCTCGACCTGGACCGGGTCATCGCCTACGGCCACACGTGGAGTCCCACGCTCGAGCTGACGCCGGACCCGCCGCTCTTCCACGGTCACGCGATCAGCGTCGACATGGCGTTCTCCGCGACCCTCGCCGAGCACCTCGGCCACATCACCAGGGCCGACCGCGACCGGATCCT
The DNA here is from genome assembly GCA_963750445.1 of uncultured Actinomycetota bacterium. Taxonomy (GTDB): domain Bacteria; phylum Actinomycetota; class Actinomycetes; order Propionibacteriales; family Nocardioidaceae; genus Nocardioides. The sequence goes on from CAVVQR010000016.1 coordinate 512,371, forward strand.
CGGCCTGTTCAGCGCCGTCGGCCTGGCCATCGACAGCCCGTACTTCACCGCCGAGCTGCTCGAGCAGGCCACGCCGTCGATCATGCAGACGCGCGACGGCAAGCTCCGCGCGGCCGTCCCGAAGCCGATCGGCACCTGCCACTTCGTCAACGACCTCTCGATCGACGACCTGGTGCTCGTCCTGGCCGAGCACAAGACGATCTGCGCCGGCTATCCGCGCGGTGGCGAGGGCGTCGAGCAGTACACGGCGCGCGCGTCGTGAGCATCGCGGCAGCACGTCCGGTGACGCCGGTCGGGATCGCGGCGGAGATCCTCGCGTCTCGTCGAGTCCCGGCTCGACGGCGCCGCACCCGGACGTGCTCGCCGACCTCGCCCGGGCCCGAAGTCTGCTCCACGGACTGGACGACTACGTCGCGCGCTGCACCTCACCGGCCTCGCCCGCCCTGGTCGCGCTCGAGGACCGGACCCGGCGCGAGCCGTGGGAGGGACGACCTCGAGCAGGAGATGCTCTCCGGGCACGTCGAGGGCGCGTTCCTGCGGATGCTGGTCGCGATCACCGGCGCCCGGCGGGTGCTCGAGATCGGCATGTTCACCGGCTACTCCGCGCTCGCCATGGCCGAGGCCATGCCTCCCGACGGCCACCTGGTGGCGTGCGAGGTCGACGACCGGGCGGCCGCCATCGCCCGCGAGGGCTTCGCCGGCGTCGCCCGCAGGCGGCTGTCATCGACGTCCGCGCTCGGCCCGGCGCACGCCACGCTGCGTGCGCTGGGTGTCGACGGGGAGCCGTTCGACCTGGTCTTCATCGACGCCGACAAGGCCGGGTACGCCGACTACCTCGACCTGCTGCTCGACCTCGACCTCCTGGCCCCCGGGGCCGTGGTCGTGCGTCGACAACACCCTGCTGCAGGGCGAGCCCTGGGCCTCGTCGTCGCCCGACGGCCAACGGGGCCGCCATCGCCGCCTTCAACGACCGGGTCGCCGCCGACACCGGCTCGAGCAGGTGCTCCTGCCACTGCGCGACGGCGTGACGCTGATCCGCCGGGTGTCGTGAGCCGCGTCCTCCGCGCGGCGAGGACCGATCGGCGCGATCGCCCTCCTCGAGGCGACCCTCCCGATCAACCTCGCTGCTGGCCGGTGCAGCGGTGCTGCGGCGTGGCCCGCGCTCCCGCCGAGCCGCAGGGCGAGCGGCGTACGGTCCTGGTCAGCGGGGGCAAGATGACCAAGGCACTCGTGCTGGCACGGCTCTTCCACGCCGCCGGGCACCGGGTGGTGATGGTCGAGACCGCGCGCTACCGCCTCACCGGCCACCGCTTCTCCCGCGCCGTCGACGCCTTCCACGTCGTGCCCGACCCCGACCTCGCCGGACTTCGCCGACGCGCTGCTGCGCATCGTCAAGGAGGAGGACGTCGACGTGTGGGTGCCGGTGTCCAGCCCGGCGTCGAGCCTGCCCGAGGCACAGGCCGCCGAGCTGCTCGACGGCCACTGCGAGGTGCTCCACCTCGACACCGAGACCCTGCGCCAGGTCGACGACAAGCACGCATTCGCCGAGATGGCCGCGGCGGTCGGGCTGCCGATGCCAGTGACGCACCGGATCACCGATCCCCAGCAGGTGCTGGACTTCGACTTCGCCGCCCACCCCGGGCCGTGGGTGCTCAAGAGCATCCCCTACGACCCGGTCCGCCGCCTCGACCTGACTCCGCTGCCGCGCCCGACCCCGCGCCAGACGGCCGCGTTCGTGCGCGACCTGCCGATCTCGCCGGAGCAGCCCTGGATCCTCCAGGAGCTGCTCGTCGGGCACCGAGTGGTGCACCCACGGCACCGCCCGCGACGGCCGGCTCCAGGTCTGGGCCTGCTGCCGGTCCTCGGCGTGGCAGCTGACCTACGAGCAGGTCGAGCACCCGGCGATCCGCGAGTGGGTCGAGCGGTTCGTGGCGGCGTACGACCTGACCGGGCAGGTGTCCTTCGACTTCATGGAGGCCGCGGACGGCACGGTCCGCGCGATCGAGTGCAACCCGCGCGCCCACTCCGCGATCACCTTGCTGGCCGGGTCGGCCCGAGGTGGCCGCGGCCTACCTCGACGACGGCGCCGAGCCGGTCGAGCCGCCGCTCGGCGGCCGGCCGACCTACTGGCTGCACCACGAGCTCTGGCAGGCGCTGCGCCACCCCTCGACCGCTGCCGCGCGTGTCGCGGACGATCGCGCGGGGCACGGAGGCGGTGCTCGACGGCCACGACCCGCTGCCCTTCCTCGCCCTGCACCACCTCCACCTGCCGTCGCTGCTGCTGCAGAACCTCGTCGCCGGCCGCCCGTGGCTCAAGGTCGACGTCAACATCGGCAAGCTCGTCGAGCCGGCAGGAGACTGACCACCATGCGCTACCTCCACCTCACCGGATCCGCCGTCGACCCGCTCCTGGACGACGTGTCGCGGCTCTACGCCCGCGGCTGCCTCGACGCCGTCGGCGGCACCGGCGAGCACGTGATCGCCCACGTCTCGCCGGGCGGGGCGTGGCGCTTCCCGGACAGCCTCGACCCCGACTCCCTGGCTGCCGCGGCACCGCTGTCGCTCGCCGACGCGGTCGCCCGCCTGGTGGCGGCTCGACGTGGACGTCGCACTGCCGCAGATGTTCTGCCGTCCGGGCATGACGACCTACCGCGCCCTGCTCGACCTGCTCGCGATCCCCTATGTCGGCAACCGCCCCGACGTGATGGCCATCGGCGCCGACAAGCCCCGGGCCTCCGCGATCGTCGCCGCGGCCGGCGTCGCGGTCCCGACGTCGCAGGTGGTGCGCGTGGGCGACCCGCTGCGGCCTCGACCTGCCGGTGGTGGTCAAGCCCGCCGACGCCGACAACTCCCTGGGAGTCACGCTCGTCCGCGACGCATCGGCCTACGACGAGGCAGTGCGCTGCGCCGCCGAGCACTCCGACCGAGTGCTGGTCGAGACCTACGTCGAGCTGGGCCGCGAGGTGCGGTGCGGCGTCCTCGAGACGCCTGACGGCCTGGTCTGCCTGCCTCTGGAGGAGTACGCCGTCGACGCCGACACCAAGCCGGTGCGCGACCACGCCGACAAGCTCGCGCGCGACGACGACGGCGACCTCGGGCCTGGTCGCCAAGGACGCCGCGCACGCCTGGATCGTCGACGCGTCCGATCCGGTGAACGCGCCCGGTCCAGGCGGCCGCCCTGCGGGCCTACGAGGCGCTCGGCTGCCGCCACCACGGACTGTTCGACTTCCGCGTCGACCCGCAGGGCCGGCCCCACTTCCTCGAGGCGTCGCTCTACTGCTCGTTCGCGCCGTCGTCGGTGATCGCGGTGATGGCCGAGGCCGCCGGGATCCCGCTGCGTGACCTGCTCGACCTGTCCGTCCGACGAGCCGTCCTCGCACGCCGGTCCCCCCACGACCCACGAGATGAGCTGACATGAAGACCGACGTGCTGGACCCGATCGGAGTCCGGGTGACCGGCGCGCAGGTGGCCGACGAGCCGGCCGCGCTGGTGTCGACGCTGCGCGAGCTGCTGGCCGAGCACGGCGTCGCCGTGCTGCCGGGGCAGGTGCTCGACGACCTGGAGTTCCTGGCGTTCCTGCGAGGCTTCGGTGAGCTCGCCTTCACCGCGGGCGAGACCCCGCTCGACGGCTTCCCCGACCTCAACGTGATCAGCAACGTCGGCCGCTGGAGCACCGATGCACCGCCGAAGAGCTCCTTCCACGTCGACACCAGCTATGTCTCGACGCCCCCGGCCTACACCGCGCTGCGGGCCGTGACCGTCCCCGCGCAGGGCGGCGCGACCCAGTTCACCAACCAGTACGCCGCCGCAGCGACGCTCCCCGACGACCTGCGCCGCCGGGTCGAGGGCCGCACGATCACCCACGTCGTCACCGGCGTCGAGGACGCGGGCGGCGAGACCGCGGCCGAGCACCCGATCCTGCGGCCCCACCCAGTCACAGGCCGCGAGTCGCTCTACCTCACCACGCCGGCCCGCTGCGCGTCCGTGAGCGGACTCGACCCGACCGACGCCGACGAGCTCGTGGCGCGGCTCTTCGCGCACTCCACCCGTCCCGACAACACCTACGTCCACGCCTGGGCGCCCCTGGACCTGGTGATCTGGGACAACGCGTGCGTCCTGCACCGGGCCGATCACGCCGGTGTGGTCGGCGACCGGGTGATGCACCGCGGCATGGTCGCCTCCTACGAGTGAGCCAACCCTCCACACGCGGCTGATCTGGCTCGAGATGTCAGTAGCCCCTGACCTGCGTCTCCGCAGGTCAGGGGCTACTTCTCAGGTCGGGCTGACACTGTCGGGGCTGACAGGATGTGAACCTGCGACCCAGAGATCTCGTCGACGAAGACCAACGCCAGGCCCAACCCTCGCGCGGTGATCGCCACCAACCCTCGAGCCAGGCGGGCCAGCGACGTCAGGGCGTACTGCGTCGGTGTCAAGAAGGCACATGGGGCAGCACCTCGAGGACTTTCGGCGTCAGGTCGAACTTTCGAGCCGGCTCCTGAGCTCGACGACCTGGTCCTCCAGGTCGAGGACCCTCGCCACACCGGCGAGGTTGAGGCCGTCGGCCAGCAGGTCTCGGATGCGCGTGAGCCGATCCACGTCGTCGAGGCTGTAGAGCCGTGTGCCGCCCGCCGTACGGTCCGGCGAGAGAAGCCCGCGTCTCTCATAGACGCGGAGGTTCTGGATCTCCATCGACACCATCGAGGCCGCCACCGAGATGGCGTACACCCCGTGCTCGCTGCTGGTCATCTCGTGGTCCCTCCGCGTCGGGAAAAAGTTCTCGTCGAAGCCCTTGATTTCTGCCTGATGCGTTGACTATAAGAAACCTGTAACCACAAGTACAGGTCGTGGGCCGCAAGGTCCACCCGGCTGAACCAGGAGGAGACGATGTTGCTTCGTACTACCGACCCGTTCCGTGATCTCGACCGCCTGACCCAGCAGATGCTCGGCACGACCAACCGTCCCGCGGTGATGCCGATGGACGCCTGGCGCGAGGGCGACCGCTTCGTCATCGAGTTCGACCTGCCCGGGGTCAGCCCGGACAGCATCGATCTCGACGTCGAGCGCAACGTCCTGACCGTCCGCGCCGAGCGCGTGGCTCGCAACGGCGACTGGGAGGCCCTGGCCTCGGAGCGTCCGCGGGGGGCCTTCAGCCGCCAGCTGGTCCTGGGCGACAACCTCGACCTCGACCGGATCGAGGCGGGCTACCTCGACGGCGTGCTCAGGCTCGTCGTCCCGGTCGCGGAGAAGGCGAAGCCGCGCAAGATCGAGATCACCCAGGAGGCGACCGGCCGGTCCGGCGACCGTGCCGAGCTGACCGTCTGACCCACCCGACCGGGTGCGTGGGAGCCGGTGCCCTTGCGCAGTGTGCAGCGGCTCCCACACCCGGATCGACGCCGCCGACGACGACCCCTGACCTGCCGCGCTCGACCTCCGCGCTTGACCCCCCATGTGACGATGGGACCACCCCGCTACACCTCGAGTGCGCGAGCCGGTCCGAGGTCAGCATCGGCTACGGCCGCGCAGGGTCCGGCCAGGCGGCACGCCCCTCATACAGCCTGGCCGGACCCACCTCTGGGCGCACGACAGCACCAGAGCATGAGGTGCTACGGGCTCGGTCGAGGGGTCTCTCAGCCCAGGCGGGGCTGACCGTTGGAGGCGGACAGTCCCCCGTCGACCGGTAGCACCACCCCGTTGACGTACGACGCGTCATGGCTGGCCAGGAACGCGACAGCCCAGGCCACTTCCTCGGGCTTCGCCGGCCGTCCCATCGGCAACCGGTCCAGGAACCGCCGCATCAGGTCCTCGTCCTCCCCCATGCCGGCCGTCATCTCCGTCTCGGTGAAGGTGGGTGCGACAGCATTGACGCGTACGCCGTCGCCTGCGTGGTCCAGGGCCATGGCGCGGGTGAGGTTCGCCAGTCCACCCTTGGCTGCGTTGTAGGCGGCCCCGCCCCAGTCGCCACCGATCCCGGAGACGGAGCAGACATTCACGATGTTGCCGCCACCCTGCACCAGGTGGGGAAGAGCGGCCCGCGAGGCGACGAACGCACCGCCGAGGACGGTAGCCATCATCACGTCCCAGTCCTCGTCGTCGACCTCGTCGACCGACCCCGACGGACCGATGCCTGCGTTGTTGACCAGGACGTCCAGTCGCCCGTGCTCGTGGGCGACCTCATCGATGGCGGCAGTCACAGCGGCACGGTCGGTGACATCGAGGACTCGTGGCAGGACCCTGCCGTCGACGGATCGGGCCACCTCGTCCAGCTTCTCGCTGCGACGACCGGCGATGACGACCGTCGCGCCCTCCATCGCGAGGAGTCGGGCGGTGGCAGCGCCGATGCCCGAGCCTCCCCCGGTGACGATCGCGACCCTGTCGGTGAACCTACTCATGTGTTCTCCTCCTCGATGCGGAGCTCGGACCGAGAACCCACCGCGCGACGAGAGCGTCTCGGGACCAGCGGTCGCCTGAGCGCACTCTCAGGCGGGTGCTGCGGGTGTTCCAGTGGGGTCCGGGCTTCCTTCGGGATCGACCGGATCGGTGCTGGGGTCGCCCGAGGGCGTGACCTCGGGGTCGCCAGTGGGCTCCTGCGGTGTGGTTGTCATGCACCCCGGTCTACGCCTTCTGCCTCTCCGCAACCACGCCCGTTCGGGCGAGGCGCGCGCTGCGGGACGGCACGCCATCCTCGACAACCTTCCCGAGTGCGACCATGACGGGTCCGTGACACCACGGCGTGACCGCCACCGGGAGCTGATGGACCGCCACCGCGCCGGACGAATGCGGGACAAGGCGATCCGACTCGAAATGTCAGCAGCCCCTGACCTGCGTCTCCGCAGGTCAGGGGCTACTTCTCGGTCGGGCTGACAGGATTTGAACCTGCGACCCCTTGACCCCCAGTCAAGTGCGCTACCAAGCTGCGCCACAGCCCGAATGCCTCCGGCACGAGGCCAGCGAAGCGATCGGAACACTACCGCAGGCCCTTCGCAGGCGTGGAATCGACCCGCCCATCTAGTCCCCGACGCACCTGCGCGGTGCCGAGCGGACGCGTGGCGTAGTCCTCCTGAGCCATTTGACCGGCAAACGCCTCGCAGCCCCCGTCACCCGGAACAGGATGAAACGTCAACTGGGGGTCACCATGTCATCACTGCCGCGTCGAGCCGGCCTGGTCGTCGCCGTCGTCGCGGCGGCCATCGGCCTCAACCTCGCTGCGCCGCACGCGGACGCGGCCACCCCGGAGACCGTCGTGCACCCGAGCACCCAGCAGGAGGATGCGCTCGACCTCGCCCTCCAGGTGCGCGAGCGCCAGCAGAGCCTGACGTTGCTCTACCGCCGTGCCGACGCCCGCGACCGCGCCCTGGCGGGTCGTCAGGCCGTGCTCGCCCAGTACGGCTGGACCGGCGACCCCGACGCGGTGCAGGCCGTGCTGCCGCTCGCGTCGTACCGCCTCTCCGCAGGGTTCGGCCTCACCGGACCGCTGTGGGAGGCCGAGCACGGGGGCCAGGACTTCAGCACCTTCGCCGGCGACCAGATCGTCTCGGTCGCGGCAGGCGTGGTCACCGAGGTCGCCGACGCCGGACCCTACGGCCTGCGCACGATCGTGACGCTGCCCGACGGGACCGAGGTCTGGTACTGCCACCAGACCGACGTGTCCGTGTACGCCGGCCAGGCCGTGGACGTCGCGGACCCGATCGGCACCGTGGGATCGACCGGCAACACCACCGGTCCCCACCTCCACCTCGAGGTGCGCCCCGACGGCGGCAGACCCCGTCGACCCGGTCGACTGGCTGGGCGCCGCGGGGCTCACGCCCTGATCAGCGCTTGCGCTTCTCGCGGGGCTTCTGCTCGATGACGATCGGCGTGCCGACGAAGCCGAACTCCTCGCGGAGGCGGCGCTCGATGAAGCGCTCGTAGGCGGCGTCCAGCTTGCCGCTGGTGAACAGCACGAACGTCGGCGGAGCCACCGACGGCTGGGTCGCGAACAGGATCTTGGGCTGCTTGCCGCTGCGCACCGGGTGCGGGTGCTCGGACACGAGACGGCCGAGGAACGTGTTGAGCGCTCCCGTGCCGATCCGGGTCTCCCAGCCCTCGAGAGCCTTGTCGATCGCCGGGACCAGGCGGTCCACGTGCCAGCCGGTGCGTGCGGTGAAGTTGATCCGCGGCGCCCACTTGAGCTGCACGAGGTCGCGCTCGATCTCGCGCTCGAGGTAGTAGCGGCGCTCCTCGTCGACGAGGTCCCACTTGTTGAACGCGATGATCATGGCGCGACCGGCGTCGCGGATCGTCTGGATGATCCGCATGTCCTGCTCGGAGACCGTCTCGCTGGCGTCGAGCACCAGCACGGCCACCTCCGCACGGTCGATCGCGGTCGTGGTGCGCAGCGAGGCGTAGTACTCGTGGCCGGAGGCCTGGTTGACCCGCTTGCGGATGCCGGCGGTGTCGATGAAGCGCCAGGTGCGGTCGCCGAGGTTGATCAGCTCGTCGACCGGGTCGACCGTGGTGCCGGCGGCGTTGTCGACGACGACCCGGTCCTCCTTGGCCAGCATGTTGAGCAGGGAGGACTTGCCGACGTTGGGCTTGCCGACGATCGCGATGCGACGGGGGCCGTCGACCTCGCCGAACTTCTCCGCGGGGGTCTCCGGCAGGGCCTCGAGGATGGCGTCGAGCATGTCGCCCGATCCGCGGCCGTGCAGCGCGGAGACCGGCCACGGCTCGCCCAGGCCGAGGTTCCAGAGGCCGTAGGCCTCGGCCTCGGCGCGCTGGTCGTCGACCTTGTTGGCGGCCAGCACGACCGGCTTGCCGGACGCGCGCAGGATGCGGACCACGGCCTCGTCGGAGTCGGTGATGCCGACGCCGGCGTCGACCACGAACAGCACGGCGTCGGCCAGCGTGACGGCGACCTCGGCCTGCGCGGCGATGCTCTTGGCCAGGCCGCGGGCGTCGGGGTCCCAGCCGCCGGTGTCGACCACGGTGAAGGCGCGACCGTTCCAGTGGGCGTCGTAGTAGACCCGGTCGCGAGTCACTCCGGGGCGGTCCTCGACGACGGCCTCGCGGCGACCGATGATCCGGTTGACCAGGGTGGACTTGCCCACGTTGGGGCGGCCCACCACGGCCAGGACAGGGGTCGGGCCGTCGGTCGGGTCGAGACCCGACCCGACGCTGGCGTCGTACTCAGTCATGCGTTGGGATCACAGCTCTCTGGAATGCTGAACGAGCCCGGTGTCGGGATCGTCCTCGGATTGTCCCGCAGGAAGGGGCAAGACCTCGGATCGGCGCGTCTGCGAGAGGGCGCTGTCCACCTCGGACAGCATGTGCTCCCGTAGCAACGCCGAGGTGGCGGTCACCTGTTCCCGGGTGCGGGGCCACGGCTGCTGTGTCGTGCGCCACGCGGCGCCGAAGACGAGGTCGATGTCCTCGCCGGAGGCGGGCAGGGAGGATCCCGTGGCGGACGCCCGGGTCCCGATCAGCGTGACGGGCACGACGGGGGCGCCGGTCACGAGCGCCAGGTAGGCAGCACCGTGGTGGAAGCGCTCCAGGCGACCGCTGCTGCGGGTGCCCTCGGGGAAGATGCCGACCACTCCCCCGTCCCGGATCACCCGCAGCGACGTGCGGATGGCGCCCGGGTCGGCCGCGGAGCGGTCGAGGGGGATCTGTCCCGTGCGCCGCAGGAACCCACCGAGGCGGCTGTCGAACATCTCGCGCTTGGTGAGCGCGTGCACCGGGCGCGGCGCGTAGGTCGCCAGGAGCGGGCCGTCGATGATGCCGACGTGGTTGGCGGCGAGGATCACGCCACCGCTCGCCGGGACCTGCTCGGGGTCGTGGACGGTGACGTTCCAGCGCCGCCGCATGATCCACGCGGCCACCGGTCGGAGCCCACCGAGCAGGCGCGTGGCCGGGTGGTCGTCGCTGCTCGGGGGAAGCCCGGTCCCGGTCACGAGCGCTCCCGAGCCTCCGTCGCGCCCTCCGTGGCCAGGTCGACGATCGTGTCGATGACCTGCACCAGCGTGAGGTGCGTGCTGTCGACGTGGACGGCGCCCTCGGCCATGGTCAGCGGGGCGGTGGCGCGGCCGGAGTCGATCCGGTCGCGCTCCAGGAGCGACTCCTGGGTGCTTGCCACGTCGGAGCCGCCCTGCTCGGCCGTACGACGCTGGGCGCGCGCGTCCGGGTCCGCGCTGAGGTAGACCTTGACCTCCGCCTGCGGCCACACGACCGAGCCGATGTCGCGCCCCTCCACGACGATCCCGCCGTCACCGATGACGTCGCGCTGGAGCCCGAGCAGGTGTGCGCGCACCTCCGGCACCGCGCTGACCGGGCTGACCGCTGCCGTCACGTCGTCGCCGCGGATGGCCTCGGAGACGTCGACGCCGTCGACCGTGATGGTCGGGCCCAGCGGGTCGGTGCCGGACTCGATGCGGGGACGTCCGGCAGCAGCCGCGACCGCCGCCTCGTCGCGTACGTCGATGCCCTCACGCAGCAGCCACCAGGTCATCGCCCGGAACATCGCGCCGGTGTCGAGGTAGCGCAGGGCCAGCCGGTCGGCGACGCCGCGCGAGGTGCTCGACTTGCCCGATCCGGACGTGCCGTCGACGGCGATCACGAGGGACGGACGTTCGACGGTGTTCACGGGCGAGAAGATTACCGGTGAGTGGTCCACCCACGGGATTCGAGAGCCGCGAGCAGCTGCTCGGCACTGGCCCGTTCGACGACCAGCTCGGTGAGACCCACGGGGCGACCGGGGTCGTGGTCGATGTGGACGTCCTCGATGTTGACGCCGATCTCGCCGGCGTCGCCGAAGAGCCGCGCGAGCTCGCCCGGGTGGTCGGGCACCGCCACGAACACCGAGCGGGTGGGTCGCGCCGGGCCGCCGTGCTTGCCGGGGATGGCGGCGGTGCCGACGTTGCCGCGGGTCAGGATCTCGACCAGGTCGGGACCGGAGTCGTCCGCGACGGCAGCCATCAGCGCGTCGAGGTCGGTGCGCACCTCGGCGAGCAGGTCGAGCACCGCGCCGGAGTTGGCCTCCAGGATCTGCTGCCACAGGCGCGGGTCGCTGGCCGCGACGCGGGTGACGTCACGCACTCCCTGGCCGGACAGCGCGAGGTGCTCGGCCGGCGCGGCCGCGAGGCGTCCGGCCACCAGCACGGCAGCGAGGTGCGGCAGGTGGGAGATCCGGGCGACGGCCCGGTCGTGCTCCTGCGGGTCCATCCGCAGGGGCGCCGCACCGCACTCGAGGACGAGCGACTCGACCAGGCCGACGGCGTCGGCGGTGGCCCCGTCGTGCGGCGTGACCGCCCAGGGGCGGCCGTCGAAGAGTGCGGCGCTGGCGGCGAGGGGGCCGGAGCGCTCACTGCCCGCCATCGGGTGCGACCCGACGTAGCGCGCGAGGTCGGCAGCACCGACCCGGCCGGCCACCGCGTCGAGCGGGGCGGCCTTGACGCTGCCGACGTCGGTGACGACGGCACTCGTGCGGGCGAGTGCCTCGACGATCGCGTCGGCGATGCCCGCGGGAGGTACGGCGATGACGACGAGCTGGGGGCGGTCCTCCGGGGTCGCGGCGCGGCCGGCGCCGAGTCCGTGCGCGGTCCGCAGGTGCTCCACGGAGGTGTCGCGCAGGACGACGTCGAGACCGAGACGGCGACAGACCAGGGCGATCGAGGTGCCGATCAGGCCCGCGCCGACGACCTCGACCGGCCCGACGAGGGCCGGCAGGGCGTCGTCAGTCATGGCTCGTGACCCGGCTCAGGTCACGACGCAGGTTCGCGGCGCCGTGGAGGTAGACGTGGGTGACGTCGGAGCGCGGCAGGTCGGTGTCGACGTGCGCCATCAGACGTACGACGCGCGGCATCGAGCCCTCGATCTCCAGCTCACGCGCGCAGACGAGCGGGACGTCGGAGAACCCCAGCTGCCGGGCGGCGTAGGCCGGGAACTCGCTCGTCAGGTCGCTCGTGGCGGTGAAGATGATCGAGATGAAGTCGTCGACCTCCAGCCCGTTGGCCGACATCACGTCGGTGACGAGCTCGGCCACCCGGTCCAGCATGTGCTCGCGGGTGTCTTCCTCGAGCTGGGTCGCCCCACGCACTGCCCTCACTGCCACGGGAGGAGCCTAGGGCAGGCGATCGTCAGAGCTGCGCGCTGTCCATCAGCTCGCCCAGCTCGTGGATCGTCAGCTCGCGCATCTCCCCCAGCGGCAGCTTGCCGAGCTGCACAGGGCCGATCTGGGTGCGGGTCAACCGGGTCACCGGGTGGCCGACCTGCTCGAGCAGCCGTCGGACGATCCGGTTGCGGCCCTCGTGGATGACCAGCTCGACGATCGTGCGCTCCTGCGCGTTGCGGCCGTGGCTCCCGCTCACGATGCGGGCGCTCGACACGGTGACGGGACCGTCGTCGAGGGTCACTCCGGCGAGCAGCTGCTTGATGATCCCCTTGTGCAGGGCGCCCTCGACCTCCGCGACGTAGGTCTTGTCGACCTCGTAGGACGGGTGGGCCAGGCGCTGGGCGAAGTCGCCGTCGTTGGTCAGGATCAGCAGGCCCGAGGTGTCGGTGTCGAGGCGGCCGACGTGGAAGAGCCGCTCGGGACGGTCGGCGACCAGGTCGCCGAGGCTGCGTCGACCCTCGGGGTCGCTCATCGTGGAGACCACGCCGCGGGGCTTGTGGAGCACGAGGTAGGCGTTGGCCGAGATGGGCGGCAGCCGCTTTCCCTCCACGCGTACGACGGCGGTGCGGGGGTCGACCTTCGTGCCGAGCCGGCTGACGACCTCGCCGTCGACCTCGACCAGGCCGTCGAGCATCAGCTCCTCGCACTTGCGGCGGCTCGCGACCCCGGACTTGGCGAGCAGCTTCTGGAGCCGGATCAGTCCGTCGTCGTCGGTCTCGGGACGCTGGGAGGCCGGTTGGTCGTTGTCGGGTGCGTCGTGGGGCTTCATGAGACCTCGGTCCCGCCGTCGGGCTCGGTGCCCGAGCCGCTGTGGGGCGAGGCGTGGGCGTGCTCAGGGGTGGGCTGCGGGACCGGCTCGGGAGTCGGCTCGTGGGTGGGCTCGGCGGGCGCCGCGTCCAGACCGGCGACGCTGGCGAGCTCGTCCTCGAGGTCGTCCATGTCGGGGAGGTAGGGCGCCAGCTCGGGCAGCTCCTCGATCGAGGTGATGCCGATGCGCTCGAGGAAGTAGGACGTCGTGCGGTAGAGGTTGGCGCCGCTCTGCTCGTCCTGACCGGCCTCCTCGACCAGCCCGCGGGAGAGCAGGGTGCGCATCACGCCGTCCACGTTGACGCCGCGGATCGCGGAGACCCGGGCCCGCGAGACCGGCTGCTTGTAGGCGACCACGGACAGGGTCTCGAGCGCGGCCTGGGTGAGCCGGGCCTGCTGTCCCTCGAGCACGAAGGTCTCGACCACGCCGGCGAACTCCGGGCGCGAGTAGAAGCGCCAGCCACCGGCCACGGGCCGGAGGTCGAAGCCGCGGCCCTGCTCGGTGTAGTCCGCCGCCAGGGCGTCGAGCGCCGACTCGACGTCGGCGACCGGGTGTCCGACCACGGAGGCGAGCCGCACGGTGCTGAGCGCCTCGTCGGAGACCATCAAGATGGCCTCGAGGGCCGGGCGCAGCTCGGCGATCGCGACCGCGAGGGTGTCGACCTCGGAGTCGGGGTCGGGTCCGAGGTCTGGTTCGACGTCGGGTTCGAGCTGGGTGGTCTCGGGTTGCTCGCTCACTGGTCCTCCTGGGGCTCGTCCGCCGGCTCGTCGGCCATCTCGTCGGACCCGGCGGACGGCGTACGCGCGTCGTGGGCATCATCGTCGGCGGGTGGGGCGCCGTCGAATTCATCGGTGATCGCGACCTCGGACGCCTCGCCGCCGGTCCAGCGGACGGTGAGCTCGCCGAGGGGGGTCACCTGGTCGAACGACACCGCCCCCTCGCGGAAGAGCTCGAGCAACGAGAGGAAGCGCGCCACGGTCGTGAGGCGGTCGGGCGAGTCGCCGCAGAGGGCCCGGAAGGTCATCGTGCCGCTGCGCCGCAGCCGGTCGACCACGATCTGGCCCTGCTCGCGGACGCTGACCTTGGCGGCGTGGATGTGCTGCAGGGAGACCTCGAGGACCGGCTTGGGCTCCATCGCCCGGGCCGCGAGCTGGGCGAACTGCTCGAGGCCGATGCCGATGAGCACCTCGGGGAGCATCGTCGCGAAGCGCTCCTCCATGCCGACGGCGCGCGGGTGCGAGCGCGACTCCGAGGCGAACCGCTCCTCGAAGACCGCCGCCACCTGCTTGAACGCGCGGTACTGCATGAGGCGGGCGAAGAGCAGGTCGCGTGCCTCCAGCAGCGCGAGGTCCTCCTCGTCCTCCACGTCGCCCTGCGGCAGCAGACGGGCCGCCTTGAGGTCGAGCAGGGTCGCTGCGACGACCAGGAACGAGGTCGTCTGCTCGAGGTCCCAGGCACCGCCGAGGTTCTTGACGTGGGCGATGAACTCGTCGGTCACCTGCGAGAGAGCGACCTCGGTGATGTCGAGCTTGTGCTTGGCGATCAGGCCGAGCAGGAGGTCGAACGGGCCCTCGAAGTTGGACAGGCGTACGGCGAACGCCGGCGCCTCGCTGCCGGGCTCGAGCGCGACGGCGCTCACTCGTCCAGCAGCCGCTGCACCAGGGCGCTGTCGGGGCCCTGGGCCTCGAGCTCGGCGAGCACGAGCGCCAGCGCCTCGCGCACCAGGCGTCCGCGGTCCACGGCGAGGCCGTGCTCACGGCGCAGGGTGAGCCGGGCGTGCTCGATGTCGAGCAGCTCGTCGGCGGTGACGTAGACCGTCATCTTCTCGTCGTGGCGGACCCGCCCGCTCGGGCGCTTGGTCCCCGCGGGCTCGGACTCGTCCACGACGGCGCGGACGCGCCGGGGACGCTGGTCGGGCGCGTCCTGCTCGCTGTCGGAGGTCGGGCGGAACAGGTCGTCCGCGGTCGGCATGCTCACTCGTCGGGCCACCGGGTGAGCACCTCCTTCGCGAGCTGGCGGTAGGCGTCGGCACCGGCCGACGACGAGGCGTAGGCGGTGATCGGCTCTCCGGCGACGGTGGCGTCGGAGAACTTCACGGTGCGGCGGATGACGGTGTGGAAGACCGTGTCGCCCCACGCGGAGACCAGGCGCTCCATGACCTCGCGGCTGTGGAGCGTGCGGCCGTCGAACATCGTGCCGAGCACGCCGTCGATCTCCAGCTTGGGGTTGAGCCGCTCGCGCACCTTGTCGATCGTGGTCTTGAGCAGCGCCACCCCGCGCAGCGCGAAGTACTCGCACTCCAGCGGGACGATGACCCCGTCGGAGGCGGTCAGCGCGTTGACGGTCAGCAGGCCGAGCGAGGGCTGGCAGTCGATCAGGATGATGTCGTAGTGGTCGAGGGCCGGGGCCAGCACCCGCTGCAGGGTCTGCTCGCGGGCGACCTCGTGCACCAGCTGCACCTCGGCGGCCGACAGGTCGATGTTGGAGGGCAGCAGGTCCATGCCCGGGGTGCCCGTCGGCACCACGACCTCGTCGAGCACGACCTCGCGGTCCATCAGGAGGTTGTAGATGGTCAGGTCCATCTCGTGCGGGTTGAGGCCCAGGCCGACCGACAGCGACCCCTGCGGGTCGAAGTCGACCAGCAGCACCTTGTGGCCGAACTCCGCCAGCGACGCGCCGAGGTTGATCGTGGTGGTGGTCTTGCCGACGCCACCCTTCTGGTTGCACATCGAGACCACCCGGGCCCGGGTGCGCGCCTTCACGGGCCCCGGCTCGGGGAAGACCGGCATCGGGCGTCCGGTCGGGCCGAGGACGACCTCGGCGGCTGCCTCGGGTTCTGCTGCCTCCGGGACGGGGCGTTCGAAGGGGATCGGCTGGGT
The DNA here is from genome assembly GCA_963750445.1 of uncultured Actinomycetota bacterium. GTDB lineage: Bacteria > Actinomycetota > Actinomycetes > Propionibacteriales > Nocardioidaceae > Nocardioides. The sequence continues at coordinate 528,203 of CAVVQR010000016.1, forward strand.
CACGGTCTGCTCGTCTCGGGGGGAAGGGCCGGGCTGGGCGGGCTGCTGCGGTGGTCGAACGAGCGGCGGCATCTCCGAGGCACTGCTACCGACGTTCGAACCGGGGAATCCCGCACCGCTCATGTCCGCTCCTCCACGCATCGACTGGGTTTGATTGGACCACGACGGGCACCCCGAATTTTGTCGACACGTCGACAGTTGCGAAAGCGGCGTCGCGCGACTGTAGGACTGCGGCCGACCACCCACAACACCGCCCCCGGGACCCACAGGGCAGGAGCGACATCTGTGCAGGAGGCCCCGTTCCCCTGCACAGGCTGGCCCAGCCTGTGCAGAAACCTGTGGGCGAAATGCAGGCCCTCCTCGACGTCGCCTCGACGTCGCGTCAGACGTCCCCGAGACGCCGCATCGCGACGGTCGCCAGGACCAGCTCACCGGCACTGTCGGTCGCGTCGCAGTCGACGACCGCCTCGATCACCCAGTCGTGGTGCCCCTCCGGGTCGTGCACCGTCTGGCGTACGTCGCGCAGCCGGGCGAGGGTGCCCTCCTCCGCGCCGACGGGCTCGCCCGTGCGCTCCTCCCCCACCACCAGCAGGTCGGGACCGCGGGCGTCTCCGTCGGTCAGCACCGAGTCGTGCTCGGCGTAGTAGTCCTCCAGCGCGGCGTCCCACACCGAGCGGCCGACCACGACCTGGCGCGGCGGCTCGGTCCGGTCGGCAGCGGCCCGCTCGAGCCGGACCAGACCGGCGAGGTCGTCGCGCGAGACCGCGTCGATCCGGGCCCACATGGCGTTGCGCAGCATCACCCGGAAGGGGCGCGCCTGCTGGGACAGCGGCCGGGGCGGAGGCGGCGGCTCGTGGTGCGAGACCGCGGACGACACGTGGTCGGGGTCCGAGAGCGACTCCCACTCGTCGAGCAGCGAGGAGTCGGTCTGCCGCACCGTCTCCCCCAGCCACTCGATGACGTCCTCGACCTCCGGAGAGCGGTGCGCCTCGGGCACCGAGTGCCGCAGGGTCCGGTAGGCGTCGGTGAGGTAGCGCAGCACCAGGCCCTCGGACCTGGCCAGCTGGTAGCGGCCGACGAAGTCGGTGAACCCCATCCCGTTCTCCCACATCTCGCGCACCACCGACTTGGGCGACAGCGCGTCCTCGGGGAGCCACGGGTGGGTCTGGCGGTAGGTCTCGTAGAGGGCCTCGAGGAGCTCGCGGAGCGGCTGCGGCCAGGTGATCTGCTCCAGCAGCGCCATCCGCTCGTCGTACTCGATGCCGTCGGCCTTCATCTCGCCGATCGCGTCGCCGCGGGCGGCGTGCTGCTGGGCCATCAGGATCTGGCGGGGCGCCTCGAGCACCGACTCCATGGTCGAGACCACGTCGAGGCCGTAGGTCTCCGACTCGGGGTCCAGCACGTCGAAGGCGGCCAGCGCGAAGTGGGCCAGGGGCTGGTTGATCGCGAAGTCCTCCGGCAGGTCGACGGCCAGCACGAAGCGACGGCCGAAGCGGTCGACCTCGGGGAGCCGGGTCACGATGCCGGTGCGCACCAGCGAGCGCGAGAGCCGCAGGGCCCGGCGCGCGAGCCGGAGCTGTCCGCGACGGTCCTCGTGGTTGTCGGTCAGGAGGTCGCGCAGCACACCGAAGGCGTCCTCCTCGCGGGACACCACGTTGACCAGCATCGCGTTGTCGACCTTCATCCGGCTGGTCAGCCGCTCCGGCACCCCGGCCACGAGCTTGTCGAAGGTCTGCTCGGTCCACACGACCGTGCCGTCGGGCGCCTTCTTGAGCTGGGCCTTCGACTTCTTCTTGCCGGCGGCCACGCGCGCGGCCGCCTTGGCCTTGGCCTGCTCGTTCTCGATCACGAAGTCGGGCGCCTGTACGACGACGTAGCCGGCCGTGTCGTAGCCCGCTCGACCTGCCCGCCCGGCGATCTGCTGGAACTCCCGGGTCCGGAGCACCCGCTGCCTGGTGCCGTCGAACTTCGCCAGACCGGTGAAGAGCACGGTGCGGATCGGCACGTTGATGCCGACGCCGAGGGTGTCGGTGCCGCAGATGACCCGCAGCAGGCCGGACTGGGCGAGCGTCTCGACCAGGCGGCGGTACTTCGGGAGCATCCCGGCGTGGTGGACGCCGATGCCGTTGCGCACCAGCTGCGACAACGTCTTGCCGAAGCCGGCACCGAAGCGGAACGCCCCGATCCGCTCGGCGATGGCTTCCTTGTCGACCTTCGGTCCGCCGCCGCCCGAGCCGACCCGCGACTTCAGCAGGTTGGTGGCGTGCTCCACGGCGGCCGCCTGCGTGAAGTGGACGACGTAGACCGGGTCCTGCCCCGTCGTGACCAGCTCCTCGAGCGTGTCGTCGAGCGGCTCCATCGACCAGCGGAAGCTCAGTGGGACGGGACGCTCGGCGTCGTCGACGACCACGGTGCTGCGGCCGGTGCGACGCTCGAGGTCCTCCACGAAGAACGAGACGTCACCCAGCGTCGCCGACATGAGCAGGAACTGCGCGTCGAGCAGCTCGAGCAGCGGCACCTGCCAGGCCCAGCCGCGGTCGTGCTCGGAGTAGAAGTGGAACTCGTCCATCACCACCAGCCCGACGTCGGCTCCCCGGCCCTCGCGCAGCGCGATGTTGGCCAGCACCTCCGCGGTGCAGCAGATGATCGGGGCGTCGGGGTTGACCGCGGCGTCGCCGGTCAGCATCCCGACGTTGTCGGCGCCGAAGACCTCGATGAGGGCGAAGAACTTCTCGCTCACCAGCGCCTTGATCGGCGCGGTGTAGAAGCTGACCTTGTCCTGTGCCAGCGCGGCCACGTGAGCGCCGATCGCGACCAGCGACTTCCCCGAGCCGGTGGGCGTGGCGAGGATGACGTGGTTGCCGCCGAGCAGCTCGATGACTGCCTCGTCCTGGTGCGGGTAGAGCTCGAGGCCCTGGTCGCCCACCCACCCGGAGAAGGCGTCGTAGACCGCATCGGCATCGGCGCCCGTCGCGACCCGCGTGTCCAGGCGCACAGGGTGGTCGGGCATGCGTCGATCCAACCACCCGGACGTGGAACGTCGCGAAAGCGGAGCTCTGCTGCTGCCAGAATCGGCGGGTGACGAACCAGCAGGTCATCGACCTCAGCCACCCCATCCGAGCCGGGCTGATCACCTATCCCGGGCTCCCTGCGCCGACGATCAGCACCCACCTGTCCTACGAGGAGTCCCGCCGCCACTACGCGGAGGGCACCGAGTTCACGATGGGGATCATCACGATGATCGGCAACACGGGCACCTACCTGGACTCGCCGTTCCACCGCTACGCCGACGGCCCGGACCTCGCCGGCCTCGACCTGGCCACGCTGGTGGGGCTGCGCGCGGAGGTGTTCCACCTCACCGGGGACTGGGACGCCGACCACCGCGGCATCGGGCCGGAGCTCCTGCAGGGGCGCGACCTCACGGGTGCCGCCGTGCTGGTCGACACCGGCTGGAGCAGCCACTTCGGCACCGAGGCCTACGGCCGCGGAGCGCCCTACCTCACCGGCGAGGCCGCCGAGCACCTCGTCGCCGCCGGCGCGACCCTGGTCGGGATCGACTCGCTCAACATCGACGACACCGAGAGCGGCGGCGAGCGGCCCGTGCACAGCGGTCTGCTGGCGGCCGGGATCCACGTGGTCGAGCACCTGACCAACCTCGCTGCGCTGCCGGCGAGCGGGTCCGTGTTCACCGCCGCTCCCCCGGCTGTCGAGGGGTTCGGCACCTTCCCCGTGCGGGCGTTCGCCACGCTCTGAGCGCGCCGGTTTCGTGGGCCGGTCGCTCACGCAACCACGGTGAAACCGGCGGGGTCCACGCTTCTGGACATGACCACTCACCACCACCAGTCCCAGGACCTCGCCGTCCGGGCCACCGGACTCGTGAAGCAGTACGGCGACCAGCTCGCCGTCGACGGCATCGACCTCGAGGTGCACCGCGGCGAGGTGTTCGGCGTCCTCGGCCCCAACGGGGCCGGCAAGACCACGATGCTCAAGATGCTCGCCACCCTGATCCCGATCGACGGGGGCACCGGCGAGGTCTTCGGCCACGACGTCACCCGCGAGCCCCACGTCGTACGACAGCTCATCGGCGTCACCGGGCAGTTCGCCTCGGTCGACGAGAACCTCACGGCCACCGAGAACCTCTGGCTCTTCGCACGGCTGCAGGGCCTGGGCCGCACCGAGGCCCGCCAGCGAGGGGCGCACCTGCTCGAGCAGTTCGACCTCAGCGACGCGGCCAGGAAGCCGATCTCCAAGTTCTCCGGCGGCATGCGCCGACGCCTGGACCTGGCCGCCAGCCTGATCACCCGCCCGCCCCTGATCTTCCTCGACGAGCCGACCACCGGCCTCGACCCGCGCACGCGCGGCCAGATGTGGGACACCATCCGTGAGCTCGTGACGGAGGGCAGCACCGTCCTGCTCACCACGCAGTACCTCGACGAGGCCGACCAGCTCGCCGACCGCATCGCGGTCATCGACAACGGCCGCAAGGTCGCGGAGGGCACCGCCGACGACCTCAAGTCCTCGGTCGGCCGCTCGACGCTCCAGCTCCAGCTCGTCGACGTCGACGACCTCGCCGCCACGGCCGCGCTGGCCGAGCAGCTGTTGGGCGAGGAGCCCGTGCTCACCCCGGAGGCCCGACGCGTCAACATCCCGCTCCAGCGCACGGACCAGTCCGTCGACGTCCTCGTGGCGCTGCGCGACCGCGGCATCGCCATCGAGTCCGTGACCGTGCAGAAGCCCTCGCTCGACGAGGTGTTCCTGGCCCTCACCGGGCACGACACCGGACAGGACGCCGGACAGGACACCGAGGACGACGTCCGCCGAGGCGGGGACCGACACCACCCAGCAGTCGTCCGAGCGGACGTCCGACCAGATGGAGGCACTTCGATGACCACCACCCTCATGACCGGGCCGCCGCGCTCCGCCGACCTGCCCACCCGCGTGAGCCTGGCCGACACGGTGTCCCAGACGATGACCCTGGCCTGGCGGGCCACGGTGAAGATGCGCCGCAGCCTCGAGGTCATGTTCGACGTGACGATCCAGCCGATCATCTTCACCGCGATGTTCGCCTACATCTTCGGCGGCGCGATCGCCGGCGGCGTCAGCAACTACCTGCCCCTCATCATCCCGGGCCTGATCGGCCAGACCGTCCTGACCGCGTGCGTCGCCACCGGCGTACAGCTCCGGACGGACCTCGACTCGGGGGTGTTCGACCGCTTCAAGGTCCTGCCGATCGCCCGGATCGCGCCGCTGGCCGGCCCGATGATCGCGGACATGCTGCGCTACTTCATCGCCGCGACCCTGACCTTCAGCGTCGGCATGCTGATCGGCTACCGGCCGGGAGGCGGCTTCGCCGGCGTCGCCGGAGCGGTCCTGCTCGCGGTCGTCGCGGGTTGGTCGCTGGCGTGGATCTTCACGTTCTTCGGCCTGGTGGGACGCAACGCGCAGGGGGTGCAGGGCATCTCGCTGCTCGTGATGTTCCCCCTCACGTTCCTCTCCAACGCGTTCGTGCCGACCGACACCATGCCGGGACCGTTGCGGGCCTTCGCCGAGGTGAACCCGGTGTCCCTCGTGATCACGGCGCTGCGCGACCTGGCCAACGACGGCCAGGTCACCGGCTCCGTCGGCTGGGCCCTGCTGGGCTGCGCCGTGGTGGTGGGCATCTTCGCCCCGCTCTCGGTGCGTCGCTTCAAGAAGATGTGAGCCAGGCCCGCCGCAGCCGGTCGACGACTGCGGCGGCCTCGGGCACGAGTGACGGCCCGGGCCGGTCGGCGGTCTCCGCGAGGAGCCGCTCGACCTGTCCGGGCACGGCCGCGTCCGCCAGCGCGAGCATCGGCGCCCACGCCATCACCGGCATGCTGCGGTTGTAGGACCACCTGTGTGCGATCGCGAGCAGGCGTACGCCGTCCTCGTGCTGCCCGCGCGGCCCGAACCGCAGGATCCAGGCCGCCAGCGCGACCATCAGCACGCCGTTGAGGGGCAGGTCGGCGTACCACAGCGAACCCTCCGGCAGCCCGTCTCCGAACCCGACCCCGGTGCCGGTGCCGACCAGGATGTCGCGCAGCTCGACGGCGTGCGGATCCTCGTCCTGCACACCGTGTCGCACCCGACACGTCAGCGCCGCGGACGCCGACAGCATCAGCCAGGGATTGGTGCCGACGGACTGGTCGAGCCCGCGCACCACCTCGACGAGTGCGTCGTAGCGGCGGATCGCCTCTGCGTGGTCCCCCTTCGCGAGGGCGAGCTCGGCCTGGGCGGTCTGCCACGTCAGGCGCGCGCCCAGCTGGGCGGTCTCTCCGTCGGGCTCGCCGAATCCGTCGAGGATCGCCTCCGCTCCCTCGATGTCGCCGTCGAGCAGCGGGGAGAGCGCCGTCGCCACCTGGAGGCTGTAGGCGTCGGTGACCGAGTGGAGGCGGGCCAGCAGCGGCCACGCGATCTCCGCGTGGTGCGCGGCCCGGTGGTGGTCCCCCACCGACATCGCGAGCTGGCCCAGCTCGGCATGCAGCGATGCCAGCAGGTAGGGCGGGAGCGGCCCGACGTCGAGGGCCTGCTCGGCGTAGGTCTCGGCCGCCTCCACGTCGCCGACGTTCTCGGCGACCATGGAAGCCCACATGAGCAGCGCGCCCGCCAGCGTCGGCATGCTCTCGCGCGCCGCCACCTCGGCGATGCGGGTCCCCGCATCGGCCGGTGTAGTCGAGGACGTGGACGGAGTGCGCGATCAGGCCGAAGGCACCCGTCGGCACGCCCGCCCTGGAGCAGGAGGTCGCGCAGACCCGCGAGATCGATCCCGGGCATCCAGCTCTGGTGGACCATCAGGACACCGGCCGCCTCATGGGCGCTCCGGTGCAGCCCCGGGGGCACCTCCCAGCCGGTGAGCAGCTCCGAGACGGGGTCGCAGATCGCGAAGATGCGCGGCTGGTCACCGGTGATCGTCCACAAGGCTCCCCAGCACGGCCACCAGGCGGGCGACCACCGCGCGATCGCCGACGGACAGGGCGTGGCGCAGCACGTCGGTGAGGTTGTTCTGCTCACGGACCAGGCCGTCGACGATCTCGATCTGGTCGTCGGCGATGACCAGGTCCTCGGAGCGGTCCGCGAGGTCGTTGACCCAGCGGAGCTGGGCGTCGACGGCGGCGGCGTGCTCCCCGGCCCGCGCGAGCTGCGCAGCGGCGTACTCCCGGATGGTCTCGAGCGCCCGGAAGCGTGCGCTCCCGTCGTCCTCGGAGAGCACGAGCAGCGACTGCTCCACGAGCACGTCCACCAGGTCGGCGCCGTCCGGGCCGAGCACGGTGATGGCCGTGCGCCGGTCGAACCCGTCCTGGAAGATCGACAACCACGAGAGCGCCCGCTGCTCGTCCGCGGCGAGCAGGTCCCACGACCAGGCGATGACGGCCTCGAGCGTGCGGTGCCGGTCGGGTGTGCTGCGGTCGCGGGTGCGGAGCGCGGCGAACCGGTCCTCCAGCGCCGCCGCGACCTCGGCCACCGTCATCGTCCGCACCCGGGCGGCGGCGAGCTCGACCGCCAGCGGCAGCCCGTCGAGCCGGTCGACCACCTCGCGCACGGACGCGGGCTCGAGGACCGCGTCGGGCCGGGTGGCCGACGCCCGCCGGACGAACAGCTCCTCGGCGTCGCGCGTCGAGAGCTGGCTGAGCGGCACGGCACGCTCGGCGGCCAGCCGAAGCGGCGCTCGACTGGTGGCGAGCACCTGGAGGTCGCGGGTGGTGGCGAGCAGGAAGGCCACCAGCGCAGCGACCGGCTCGAGCACGTGCTCGCAGTTGTCGAGCACGAGCAGGGTCGGCCCGGCGTCCAGCTCCCGCGCGATCCGCCCGCGTACGTCGGCCTGCTGGGCGGGGGTGAGCGCGAGTCGCGTCGCCATCGACCCCCGCACGCCGAGGGCCGCGCCCACCGCGGCCACCACGTCGTCCCCGGCGCCGACGCCGACCAGCTCGACCACGTGCACGTGCGGCAGGCGCGACTCACGGGCGAGCACCTGGGCGATGCTCGTCTTGCCGATGCCGCCCGGGCCGAGCACGGTCACCAGCCGTGACGACGCCAGTGCGCTGCGCAGCCGGGCGAGGTCCTGGTCGCGACCGAGCAGCCGCTCGCCGTCGTACCTCAGGCCCGTGCGCACCGGGTCGTCGGCGGCGAGGAGCTCACGGTGCAGGTGCTGGAGCTCCGGCGCAGGGTCCACGCCGAGCCGGTCGGCCAGGTCCTCGCGGTAGCTCTCGTAGCGCCCGAGCGCGACCGCCGGTCCGCCGATGGCCGCCATGGTGCGCAGCAGGTCGACCAGCACTCCGGAGTCGTCGAGCCACCGCGCGGCGGCGGCCTCGAGCAGCGGCAGCGCCTCGGTGTGCCGGCCCTGCCGGGCGAGCGCCCGGCCGAGGAGGTCGTCAGCGGCCGTGAGCGTCTGCGCAGCCAGGGAACGGAGCCTGGCCAACGGACCGGACGGATCGTCCTGCGCAGGCTCCGGCAGGTCGCGCACGGCTTCGGCCAGGACCGCCGCCCCCACCGCGTCGCCGGCCCAGAGCAGCTCGCGAGCATCCGCGACGCGCAGCCCCAACGCGAGCACGTCGACCTCGTCGGGCTCCAGGCCGAGGCGGTAGCCCGTGTCGGTCAGCTCGATCACGTCCGCGGACGTGGTGGCGCGCACGCGCGAGACCAGCACCTGCAGCGCCTTGCCGGGGGTCGCCGGAGGCTCGTCCTCCCAGACCTCCTCGACCAGCTGCGCCACTGTCAGGCCCCGCGGCTCGAGGACCAGCGCGGCGAGCAACGCCTGCGGGCGCGCCCCCACCAGCGGCGAGCCGTCCCAGCTCGGTGGGCCGAGCAGCCTCAGCCGGATGCTCATTCGCGTGCCCGTGGGTGCGCGGTCGCGAAGACCTCGCGCAGGTTGTCGACCGTCACCAGCGTGTAGACCTGCGTCGTGGTGACCGAGGCGTGCCCGAGCAGCTCCTGCACCACGCGCACGTCGGCGCCGCCGTCGAGCAGGTGGGTGGCGAACGAGTGCCGCATCGTGTGCGGCGACACCGAGGCGGTGACACCGGCGCGCTCGGCGGCCTTGACCAGCACCGACCAGGCACTCTGGCGCGACAACCGGCCGCCGCGGGAGTTGAGGAACATCGCCGGGCCGCCGCGTCCGCTGCCCACGATCTCCGGCCGGGCCCGGGACAGGTAGGCGGCCACGGCGTCGCGGGCATAGGCGCCGACCGGCACCAGTCGCTCCTTGCCGCCCTTGCCGCGCAGGAGCACGGTGCCGTCGACCTGGTCGAGGTCGTCGATGTCGAGGCCGACCGCCTCGGAGATGCGGGCGCCGGTGCCGTAGAGCAGCTCGAGGAGCGCGCGATCGCGCAGCGCCAGGACCGTCTCCGGCGCCCCGGCCGCCTCGAGGATCGCCTCGACGTCGGAGAGCGGCAGCGCCTTGGGCAGCCGCTTGGCCGGGGTCGGCGGCTTCACGGCAGCAGCCGGATCAGCGACGGCCAGCCCGTCGGAGACGGCGAACTTGTGGAAGCCGCGCACGGCCACCACGGTGCGGGCCGCGGAGGTCGCGCTCAGCGGCGGGTGCGCCTGGCTCCCCTCGCGCAGGCTGACCAGGAACGCGGCCACCGTCGACTCGGTGATCGCGTCCAGTGCGTCGACGCCCTGGCCGCTCAGGAACTCGTCGTAGCGGTTCAGGTCGCGCCGGTAGGAGCTGAGCGTGTTGGCCGCGAGACCACGCTCGACCGCGAGGTGGTCGAGATAGGTGCGTACGGCCCGGCTCAGCGTCACCCCGCCAGTCAACAGCCTCTCACCCGAGGATGCTGTCGAGTCCCACCGAATCGATGCCGACCGCTGCGCCGACCGGAGCGTTGGTGAGCTGTCCGGCGTGGGTGTTGAGGCCCAGCGCCAGGCTGTGGTCGTCGCGCAGGGCCTGCTGCCACCCCTTGTCCGCCAGCGCCACCGCGTAGGGCAGCGTCGCGTTGGTCAGGGCGTACGTCGAGGTGTTGGGCACCGCACCCGGCATGTTGGCCACGCAGTAGAAGACCGAGTCGTGCACCTGGTAGGTCGGGTCGTCGTGCGTCGTGGCGTGGGAGTCCTCGAAGCAGCCGCCCTGGTCGATGGCGATGTCGACGAGCACCGAGCCCGGCTTCATCCGCGAGACCAGGTCGTTGGTGACCAGCTTGGGCGCGGCGGCACCGGGGATCAGGACGGCGCCGATCACCATGTCGGCCTCCATCACCTGCTGCTCGATCGCGAGCTTGGACGAGGCGAGGCCGTGGACCCGGTTGCTGTAGCGCCAGAACGACATCCGCAGCTTGTCGAGGTCGGTGTCGAGCAGCGTCACGTCAGCGCCCATGCCGAGCGCGATGTTGGCGGCGTTCTGGCCCGAGACGCCGGCGCCGATGATCACGACCTTCGCGTTGGCCACGCCACCCACGCCACCCATCAGGACGCCGCGACCGCCGTTGGCCTTCATCAGCGAGTAGGCACCGACCTGGGGCGCCAGGCAGCCGGCGACCTCCGACATCGGGTAGAGCAGCGGCAGGGCACCCGAGGGGAGCTGGACGGTCTCGTAGGCGATCGCGGTCACCTTGCGGCTCATCAGCTCCTCGGTCAGGGGCTTGTCGGCGGCGAGGTGCAGGTAGGTGAAGAGGGTCTGGCCCTCCCGCATCCGGTCGTACTCCTCGGCGACGGGCTCCTTGACCTTGAGGATCATCTCCGCCGTGCCCCACACGTCGTCGGCCGTGTCGAGCATCGTCGCGCCCGCGGCGACGTACTCCTCGTCGGGGATCTGCGACCCCTCGCCGGCAGTCTTCTCGACCACGACCTCGTGACCGTGCTGGACCAGCTCGTGCACGCCGATGGGGGTCAGGGCCACGCGGTACTCGCGGTTCTTGACTTCCTTGGGTACGCCGACCTTCATGACTCGCTCCTCAGTGTCCGGGGGGCCACGACGGTGTGGCTCGCCTCACAGCGGGAGCGAGACTACTCCCGGACGGGCTCCGGGGCATCGAGGGCCCCTCGCTGCTTCAGGACCGCGTAGGCCAGCACCGCCTGCGCCAGCGGACCCTGCCGCACCCGGCCCTCGAGCACGGCGTCGAGCAGGTCGGGCATGGGCACCCAGAAGCGCTCCATCTCCGCCTCCTCGTGCCGCATCTCGAAGTCGCCGCGAGGCGCGTGCGTCAGTCCGCGGGCCAGGAAGATCTCGTGCACCTCGTCGCTGATCCCGGCACTGGCGTAGGTGCTCAGCAGGAGCCGCCACTGCGCCGCCTCGAGCTCGACCTCCTCCTGCAGCTCGCGCTTCGCCGTCTCCACCGCGGGCTCGTCCCCGGCGTCCCGCAGCCCGGCCGGCAGCTCGACGAACTCGTGACCGCTGGTGTGGCGGTACTGGCGCAGGCACATCACCCGCTCGTCGTCGTCGACGGCGAGCACCACCACGGCGCCGGGGTGCTCCAGGCTGAGCCGGCTGAACTGCTCGGGGTGCCCGGGACGGGTGATCACGTCCTCCCGGAGGGCCACCACCCAGGCGTCGCGGTGCAGGTCGCGGGTCGACACGACCGGCCAGGACATCGGCCGGTCGGCGAGAGGTCCGGCGAGAGGTCCGGCAGCGGATTCGGCGGGCATGCCCAGACGCTAGCGCGGATGGACAGAGTGGGTACGGTCGCCCTCATGACGTTGTCGACCTTGACCAAGCACGAAGCAGCGACCCGTTCGGCCCTCCTGGAGGTGCAGCGCTACGACATCGCGGTGGACATGACCGGGCTGCTCGAGGGCGAGGTGTTCGCCTCGGTGAGCACGATCAGCTTCACCTGCTCCGAGCCCGGCGCGACCACGTTCGTCGACGTCGCCATGGACCTGTCGCGGGCCACGCTCAACGGTGAGGAGGTCGACATCTCCGCCGCGGCCGACGGTCGTCTGCCGCTGCCCGCGCTCGCGGCCGACAACGTCCTGGTCGTCGAGGCGACCACCACCAACACCGCCACCGGCGAGGGCATCCTGCGCACGGTCGACCCGACCGACAAGCTCGTCTACGTCTGGACCAGCCTCGAGCCCGACGAGGCCCGGCGCGTGTGGGCCTGCTTCGACCAGCCCGACCTCAAGGCCCCCCACCGCTTCGTCGTCACCGCGCCCTCCTCCTGGCTGGTCACCTCCAACGGCGCACCGGAGTCGATCGAGGACGCCGACGCCGCTGACGCCCGGATCTGGACCTACCCCGACACCCCGCGCCTGTCGACCTACGTCGTGGTGGTCAACGCCGGCCCGTTCCACGAGGTGCGCCGCGAGCACGACGGCTACGACCTCGGCTTCTACTGCCGCCAGTCGCTCGTGCCGGTGATGGAGCGCGACCTCGACGAGCTGGTCACCCTCACCCGCCAGGGGCTCGCCTTCTTCGGCGAGCGCTTCGCCTTCCCGTTCCCGCAGGCGCGCTACGACCAGGTCTTCGTGCCCAACCTCGGTGGCGCGATGGAGAACTGGGGCTGCGTGACCTACGGCGACGGCCAGCTGTTCCGCACTCCCCCGACCCACGCACAGCGCGGCGTCCGCGCCGAGTTCATCTTCCACGAGATGGCGCACATGTGGTTCGGCGACCTGGTGACGATGCAGTGGTGGGACGACCTCTGGCTCAACGAGGCGTTCGCGTCGTGGGCGGCCAACTGGGGCATGGCCGGCGCCAGCGAGTTCACCGAGCAGTGGGCCACCTTCCTCGCCGCCTCCAAGCGGACCGCCTACGAGATGGACATGAGCCCGGCCAGCCACCCCATCCGCAGCGACGTGCCCGACGTGTCGGCCGCCATGTCCAACTTCGACGCGATCACCTACGTCAAGGGCCAGAGCGTCCTGCACCAGCTCGTCGCCTACATCGGCGAGGACGCCTTCGTCGCCGGCCTGCGCGACTACTTCAGCCGCTACGCGTTCTCCAACACCCGGCTCGACGACCTGATGGACTGCTACTCGCGGGCCTCGGGCCGCGACCTGTCGGGCTGGACCAGGGCGTGGCTCGACGAGGCCGGGACCGACGTCATCTCGCTCGTCGGCGACGAGCTCGTCGTCGAGACCCCCGACGACCAGGAGCCGCGTCCCCACCGCCTCGACATCGCCGTCTTCGACACGTCCGGCGACGATCTGGTGCCCGTCGGGCGCTCCTCCCACGAGGTCGGGGGCCTCCGCACCGCCGTCGACCTCCCGGCCGGCGACCTGCGCCTGGTCAACGCCGGCGACTTCACCTTCGCGGCGGTCAAGCCCGACCCGACCTCGCTCGAGCAGATGCTGTCCCGCATCCACCAGCTCGGCGACCCGCTCGACCGGGCGCTCGTCGCCGCCACCGCCGGCCAGCTCCTGCTGCTCGGCGACGCTGCCCCGCGCGACGTCTCCGCCGCGCTCACCCGAGCCCTGTCCGCCGAGACCAGCCCGTCCCTGATCGAGCCGTTCCTCGGCCAGGCGCTCCAGGTCGCCGACCGCTGGGCGCCCGCCGGGGAGTCGCCCGGCCTGCTCCGCGACCTCGCCGACGCGGTCGTCGGCCTCGTCGAGCTGCCGGACGCCCGCCAGGCCGCCCTGCGGACGCTGGCCGCCTCCGCGTCCACCGACGCCCACTGGTCGGTGCTCGAGGCCGCCGCCGAGCAGGCGACCGACCTCGACCTCGCCTGGCGCATCGCCGTACGCCGCTCGGAGCTCGGCGACTACGACGAGGACCGGGTCGCCCGGCTGCTCGAGGCCGACCCCGACCCCGACGCCGGCATGCGACGCCTCGCCGTGCTCGCCGCCCGGCCCGACGCCGAGGCCAAGGAGGAGGTCTGGAAGGCGTTCTTCGTCGACTACGCCGTCCCGGCCAGCCGCGAGACCCTCGTGCTCGGGTCGACGTTCTGGCGTCCCGGCCAGGCCGAGCTGCTGGCCCCGTTCACCCACCGCTACCTCGAGGAGCTGCACACGCTCAAGGGCGGGCTGCTCAACCAGGGCCTCACCATCCGGGCGATGTACCCGCTCGGCGCGGGCGACGCGACGTTCCTGGCCGCGGCGGAGGTCGCGGCCGACGACACCACCCTGATGGCCTACGCCCGCAACCAGCTCCGCGCGAACTCGTTCGTGCTGGGCCGGATCCTGCAGGCCCGCCAGCTCTGACCGGGCACTTCTTCCCCGTCAGACCTGCTGACCGGGCACTTCTTCCCCGTCAGACCTGCTGACCGGGCACTTCCTCCCCGTCAGCCCTGCTGACCGGGCACGTGGTCCTCGGCGTCCTCGTCCTTGCGGCGCAGTCCGGACTCGTCGATGGGGAAGCGCTCGGAGCGCTGGCGCTCGATCGCCGCGCCGACCAGGCCGGCGAAGAGCGGGTGCGGGCGCGTCGGACGGGAGCGGAGCTCGGGGTGCGCCTGCGTCGAGACGTAGTAGGGGTGCACCTCGGACGGCAGCTCCACGAACTCGACCAGGCCGAGCTCGGGGTTGGTCCCGGAGAACACCAGGCCGGCCTCTGCGAGGGTCTCGCGGTAGGCGTCGTTGAACTCGTAGCGGTGGCGGTGCCGCTCCTCGATGATCTCGGCGCCGTAGGTCGCTCGCACGACGGTGCCGGACACCAGCTCGGCCTTCTGGAGCCCGAGGCGCATCGTGCCGCCGAGATCACCGGCGCCGTCCACGAACTTCTTCTGCTCCTCGATGGTCGAGATCACCGGCTCGACCGTGTCGGGGTCGAACTCCGTCGAGCCGGCCTTCTCCAGGCCGGCGACGTTGCGGGCGTACTCGATCACCATGCACTGCAGCCCGAGGCACAGGCCGAGCGTCGGGATGCCGTGGGTGCGGGTGTAGTGGAGCGCACCGAGCTTGCCCTCGATCCCGCGCACGCCGAAGCCGCCGGGGACGAGCACCGCGTCGACGTCGGAGAGCTGCTTGGCCGCGCCGGCCTCGGTCTCGCACAGGTCGGAGGCGACCCAGCGGATGTTGACCTTCGCCGAGTGGGCGAACCCGCCCGCCCGCAGGGCCTCGGCCGGGGAGAGGTAGGCGTCGGGCAGGTCGACGTACTTGCCGACGAGCGCGATCGTCACCTCCTCCTCGGGGTGGTGCACCCGACGGAGCAGGTCGTCCCAGACCGTCCAGTCGACGTCGCGGAACGGCAGGTCGAGGCGTCGTACGACGTAGGCGTCGAGGCCCTCGCGGTGCAGCACCTTCGGGATGTCATAGATCGACGGCGCGTCGGCGGCGGTGACCACGGCGTCGTCGTCGACGTCGCACATCAGTGCGATCTTGCGCTTGATGCTGTCCGGCAGCTCTCGGTCGGCGCGGCAGACGATCGCATCCGGCTGGATACCGATCGAGCGCAGCGCCGCCACCGAGTGCTGGGTGGGCTTGGTCTTCAGCTCGCCGGACGGCCCGATGTAGGGCACCAGTGAGACGTGGATGAAGAAGCAGTTGTCGCGACCGATCTCGTGGCGCGTCTGGCGTGCCGCCTCGAGGAACGGCAGCGACTCGATGTCACCGACGGTGCCGCCGATCTCGGTGATCACCACGTCGATCTCCGGGCCGCCCATCGCCAGGATGCGGTCCTTGATCTCGTTGGTGATGTGCGGGATCACCTGCACGGTGTCGCCGAGGTAGTCGCCGCGGCGCTCCTTGGCGATGACCGTCGAGTAGACCTGACCGGTCGTCACGTTGGCGATCTGGTTGAGGTCGGTGTCGAGGAACCGCTCGTAGTGGCCGATGTCGAGATCGGTCTCGGCACCGTCGTTGGTCACGAAGACCTCGCCGTGCTGGAACGGGTTCATCGTGCCCGGATCCACGTTGAGGTAGGGGTCCAGCTTCTGCATCGTCACGCGGAGACCGCGCGACTTCAGCAGCTGGCCCAGGCTCGAGGCGGTGAGCCCCTTGCCGAGGGAGGAGGCGACGCCTCCAGTGACGAAAACGTGCTTGGTCGGCGTTCGGCTCTTCACGGGCTTTTATCCTACCCGAGTGGGACCGCTCCGTCGGAACCCGACGCACCGAACGAGCCCCCCGGAGTCGTCAGCGAGCGCTGCAGGGCGAAGATCGCGGTCACCTGGCCGGCCACGGTGTCGATCCCGTCGACGCTCGCCACGCCTGCCGCAGCGGGATCGGCGCGGAACCGCCCGAGCTGTCCGGACTCGCCGTCGGAGGTCACTCCGGCGACGACCACGCCGGTCGCCTGGGCCGCCAGGCCCTCGGCGAGGCCGGCCAGGATCGCGTCCGAGCCTTCGTCGCCCGCGTCCTTGCCCAGGACCAGGAGGACGAGCGGCGGGCGCTGCTCGACGTCCTTGACCTCGCCCAGGAGCCCGGCGCCGCTCATCGCGTCGGCGATGGCGCGGGACTTGCCGGTGGGCTCCTGCGGCTCCACCTCCTTGGTGGCGACGGCGATGCCGAGCAGCTGGCCGATGCGGTCGTACGTCGACGCGTCGGCCGCGACGTCGCCCTCGGCCTGCTGGGTCAGCAGCTGGCTGCCGAGCGTGTCGACCAGCGACTTCTGGCCGGGATCGACGAGGTCGTCGCCCAGCTCGTAGCGGGCGCTGATGCCACCGCCGGCGGCCTTGACCTGCTCGGCCAGGGCCGTCACGAGCTGCTCGTCCGCGCCCGGGACCGTGACCACGGCGACGGAGGTGTTCGCCAGGCGGCCGGCGAGGATCGGCGCGGCCAGCGGCGGAGACGAAGTCCTCGGTGTAGGCCGCCTCGGCCTGCCCCTCGGCAGGCGCGGCGTCCGCGTCCTTGCCGGACGTCACCACCGTGGCACCGACGTCGGAGAGCGGTCCACCGCCCAGGACGATGCCGGTGGCCAGGGCCAGGAAGACGGCGACGATGGTCAGGACATGGTGGCGCAGGGTGATCACGGGAGGATTCCTCGAACGTTGTCGATCAGGTCGGACGTGGTGCTGGTGACGCCCGGGGACAGGTCGTCGACCCACTGCTGGCCGACCGGCGTGACGCTGATGGCCGCCGCGACGGTGAGCACTCCGGCCACGACCGCCCCGAGCAGGTGCCGCGGACGTACGGCGCCGTCGTAGAGCCGCGGCAGGGCCGCCGCGTCGACGAGGTCGGGCCCGAGCTTCAGGCGGGTCAGGAACGTGCTGGCCAGTCCCGAACGACGGCTGTCCAGGAACTCGTCGAGCGTGGCGTGCATGCCGACGCCGACGATGAGGGAGGCCTCGCGCGCCGAGGCCAGCAGCAGCGCCGCGTCCTCGGTGGTCGCGGTGGTCTCGAAGCGCAGCGGACGGATGCCGAGTCGCTCGAGCTGCTCGGTGGCACTGCGCGGCGCTCGGGGCTCGACGAGGACGACGACGTCACGGGCCTTGCGCAGCACCGCTGCGGCCGGCAGGTCGTCACTCCCGCCCCTCACCACGACGACATCGGGTCGGTGGCCGGCGCTGGCCATCGCATCGGCCGCGCGGTCCACGGCAACCACCACGGGACGCTGCTCGCGGAGGTAGGGCTTGATCCCCTTCAGCTCGTCCTTCCAGCCGTGGGAGCCGACGACCACCACGACGGGCCGGCCGGCCATGTCGGTGGCCGTCACGGGCACACCGTGACCGTGGAGCAGGAGGTCCTGCTCGCGTCGGAGGAACTCGGTGCTGTTGTGGGTGAAGCTCTCCAGCTGGGCGGCCAGACCCGTCCGCGCACTGCCCATCTCGGAGCGGACGAGGGCGGGGGTGAGCTCGCGCCCGTTGGCGACGAGCGCGTCACCGCTGTGCACCTCTCCCCCGTCGACGCGGATCTCTGCGCCGTCCTTGAGGAGGTCGAAGATCTTCGGCCCTGCGCTGTCGACGACCTGGACGCCGGCCTCGACGAGCCGCTCCGGACCGAGGTTGGGATAGCGGCCGGAGATCATCGGGCCTGCGTTGACCACGGCCACGACGCCGGCGTCGACGAGCGACTGGGCGGTGTCCCGGTCCATGTCGAGGTGGTCGAGCACGGCGATGTCACCGACGCGCAGGCGACCGAGGACGCTGGCCGTACGCCGGTGGACCCGGGCAGGACCGTGGACGCCGGGAAGGCTGGGGGCGGGGCGGGAGCGGACTGCGAACTTCATGACCGCGCCATGGTGTCAGCCGCGACCCAGCCCTTCGGGGAGGCACGCCCGCTCGGGCGCGGCGGTGTCGAGCAGCTCCCGGGCGTGGGCGCGGGCGCTGTCGGAGTCCTCCACACCGGCGAGCATCCGCGCGAGCTCCTGCTCCCGCTGGGACTCGTCGAGGGACACCAGCCCCGAGGTGGTGACCGACCCGTCGCTGGACTTGTGGACCACCACGTGCCGGTCCGCGTAGGCCGCGACCTGGGGCAGGTGCGTGACGACCAGGACCTGCGAGGTGCGCGCCAGGGCGGCGAGCCTGCGACCGACCTCGATGGCTGCCTTGCCGCCGACGCCGGCATCCACCTCGTCGAAGACGAACGTCGGGACCGAACCGGTCTCGGCCAACGACACCTCCAGCGCCAGCATCACGCGGGACAGCTCGCCGCCCGAGGCGCCCTTGTGGAGCGCGCGCGCCTCGGCGCCGGTGTTGGCCGCCAGCAGGAACTCCACCTCGTCGACTCCCGACGAGGTCGCGCGGAGCCATCGGCCGTCGATCTCGAGCTGGGGGCCGGCCGGGGTCTCCGGAGTGGGGGTCGGGTGCTGGGTGACCGCGATGGTGACCGTGGCGTGCGGCATGGCCAACGAGGTCAGCTCGTCGCTCACCGCCGTCCCGAGCCGCGCGGCCGCGTCCACCCGCTGGGCCGTGAGCGTGGACGCGAGTGCTCCCAGGTCTGCGCGGATGCGGTCGCGCCGGGCCTGGAGCTCCGCGATCTGGCCATCGGTGTCCTCGAGGTCGAGGAGCCGCTTGGCGCCGTCCTCGGCCCAGGCCAGCACCTCCTCGATGGTCTCGCCGTACTTGCGGGTCAGTGACGTCAGGGCCGCGCGGCGCTCCGAGACGTGCGCCAGCCTCGCCGGGTCGGTCTCCAGGCTCGATGCGTAGGACGCGACGTCACCGGCGACGTCGACCAGCAGGTGGCTGAGCTCGGCGATCCGGTCGGCGAGCTCCCCCGCGGTCGGGTCGTGCTCGCGCACGCCCTCCAACGCCTGACGCGCCGCGCTCGTCGTGCCGAGTGCGTCCGGAGCACCCTCCTCGCTGGAGAGTGCCTCGCGGGCGGTCTCGGCCGCGCTGCGCAGGGTGTCGGCGAACCCGAGCCTGGTCTCCTCGGCCGCGAGCTCGGTGTCCTCCCCCGGGGAGGGGTCGACCGCCTCGACCTCACCGAGGCCGAACCTCAGCTGGTCGGCCTCGCGCGCCCGTTCGCGCGCGGACCCGACGACCTCGGCCAGGGTGCGCTCGGTCTGGGCCAGCTCGGCCCACAGTCCGGCGTAGGTCGTTGCCGTCCCGGCCAGCGCGGCGCCGCCGAAGCGGTCCAACGCCGCACGCTGCGCACCGGCCTTGAGCAGGCGGTGCTGGTCGGACTGGCCGTGCACGGCGACGAGCGGCTCGGCCACCTCGGCCAGGGTGGTCACCGGGACCGATGCCCCACCGATCCAGGCGCGCGAACGGCCGTGGGCGGCGACGTTGCGGGCGAGCACGACGCGTTCGTCCTCGATCTCGGCGCCGGACTCCTCGACGGCCTCACGAAACCCCTGCAGCCCGCCGATCGGAGACGACGCCCTCGACGCGTGCCTGGGTCGCACCGGTGCGCACGGCGCCCGGGTCGGCACGGCCGCCGAGCAGCAGTCCCAACGCGGTCACGACCATGGTCTTGCCGGCGCCCGTCTCTCCGGTGATGACCGTGAGTCCTGGTCCGAGCTCGAGCGTCGAGGAATCGATGACCCCGAGCGAGCTGATCCGCAGCTCCTCAAGCATCGCCGTCACCCCCGTCGCGTCGGCGGCGCTCGGCCGCCCCGCGCCAGCCCTCGACCGGCAGGTCGAACTTCGCCACCAGCCGGTCGGTGAACGGCGCCTGGTGCAGCCGGACCAGTCGGACCGGTCGGTCGCCCCGGCGTACCTCGATCCGCGCCCCCGGCGGCAGGTCGACCGTGCGTCGACCGTCGCACCACAGGACGCCGGACTGTTCGGTGTTGCCCAGCAGCTCCACGGCGAGCACCGACGTCGGTGCGACCACCATCGGCCGGGCGAACAGGGCGTGCGCACTGAGCGGCACCATCAGCAGGGCCTCGACCTCCGGCCACACGATCGGGTCCGCCGGCGCTGAAGTTGTAGGCGGTCGAGCCCGTCGGGCGTGGCGCAGACCACTCCGTCGCACCCCCACCGCGACAGGGGACGGCCGTCGACCTCGACGACGACCTCCAGCATCCGCTCGCGGGATGCCTTCTCGACGCTGGCCTCGTTGAGGGCGAAGGTCGAGAACACGATCTCCTTGCCCATCAGGACCCGGACGTCGAGGGTCAGTCGGTCCTCTGCCGTGTAGTCGCGGCGCACGATCGCCGCGATCGTGGACGGTACGTCGTCCTGCTCGGCCTCGGCCAGGAAGCCGACGTGCCCCAGGTTGACGCCGAGCAGCGGAGTGCTGGTCTCGCGGGTGAGCTCGGCGGCGCGCAGGATGGATCCGTCCCCGCCGATGACCAGGACCAGCTCGCAGCCCTCGCCTGGCAGGTCGTCGGGCAGCGTCGTCTCGACCAGGCCGGCGGCTTCCTGGAGCCCGAGGTCGGCGGCTTCACCGACCAGGAGTCGGACGGCGATGCCGTGCTCGGTGAGGCTGCGCACGCAGGCACGGGCCACTTCGCGCACCTCGGCCCGGCCGGTGTGGGCAAGCACCAGCACGCGACGGCCCGGGCTCTCGTTGCTCACGGGTCCACCCTCTCACCCGCCACCCCCAGTGAGGCCGCGCGATCCACCTCGGCCCGGATGTCGTCGGCGTCGATCTCCGGCGCGCCGTGGCGCAGCAGCAGGAAGAACTCCACGTTGCCCGAGGGCCCGGGCAACGGGCTCACGGTCACCGCCACGGCTCCCCAACCCCGGGCGGTCGCGAGGTCCGCGATCGTGGTGACCGTCTCGGCGCGCAGCGCGAGGTCGCGCACCACGCCGCCCTTGCCCACCCGATCCTTGCCGACCTCGAACTGTGGCTTGACCATCAGCGCCAGCTCGCCGTCCTCACGAGTCACGGACAGCAACGGGTCGAGGACCAGGGCCAACGAGATGAACGACAGGTCGCCCACCACCAGGTCGACCGGCTCCCCGACGATGTCGAGGGTCAGCTCGCGGATGTTGGTCCGGTCGTGGACGTGCACGCGCTCGTCGCTCTGCAGCGACCAGGCGAGCTGTCCGTAGCCGACGTCGACCGCGACCACCTCACGTGCTCCCGCCCGCAGCAGTACGTCGGTGAATCCGCCGGTCGACGCCCCCGCGTCGAGGCAGCGCTTGCCCTCGACCGTCACGCCGTGTGCCGTGAACGCCTCCAGCGCCCCGGCCAGCTTGTGACCCCCACGCGACACGTAGTCCACGCTCGTGGGGTCGTCGCGCACGACGATCGCGAGATCCGTGGTCACGCCGGTCGCGGGCTTGGTCGCGAGGGCTCCGGACACCCGCACGCGTCCCGCGGCCACCAGCTCGCTGGCGTGCTCGCGCGAGCGCGCCAGGCCGCGGCGGACGAGTTCCTGGTCCAGGCGGAGTCGTCGTGGGGGCACGGTGCGTCAGGAACCCTGATCGCCGTCGCCGGCGGCATCCGGCTGCGCGTCGAGTGCCCGACGCAGCTGGTCGTGCGCGCGCTCGAAGACAGCGACGTGCTCGCCGATCGGGGCGTCCGCAACGGTGGCCACCTCGGACAGGACCCGGTCCACCGCATCGACGCCGGTGGGCTCGTAGTCGGGCATCGCTCGCCTCTCGGCGACGCGCTCGACGGCCTCGTCGTCGGGTACGTGATCCATGGTCGCGAGCCTACTCGGCGCCGAGCTGTCGGACCGGTCCGGGCGGGCTCGTGTCGGAGACGTCGGCGACGCTCCCCGACTCGTCCAGGTGACGCCAGCAGGCGGTCGCCGTGACGCGCCACCAGTCGGCGTCGCTGCCCTCCCCGATCACGTGGAGGCGGCCGTCCTGGACGGTCCCCGTCCACCCTCCCAGCTCGAAGCCGGCGTCGGTCTCGACGGGGACGGGGTGGACCTCGAACAGTCCCTCCAACGTCGGGGAGATGTACGACGGACGCAGCTCGGGAGTCGCCGCCACCACCTCCGCGAGCCACGTGACACCAGTGAGCACGAGCAGCGACGGGACTTCGATCGCGTGGGCCCCTTCGATGTCCGTGTCGAGGCGGTCGCCCACCATGATGGGTCGGTCGCCGCCGACCCGCAGGACGGTCTCCTCCATCAACGGCTTCTCGGGCTTGCCGGCCACCGTCGCCTCGACCCCGGCGAAACCGGTGATGGTCTGCACGAGGACCCCGTGCCCCGGGGCCAGCCCGTAGGGCGTCGGGATGGTCATGTCGGTGTTGCTCGCGACATAGGGAAGCCCATCACGCACGAGCGTCGACGCGCGCATGATGTCGCGCCACCGGACGTCCGGGCCGTAGCCGCTGACCACGGCCACCGCGCCGTCCGGGTCGTCCACCGGCTCGAGGTCCGCCTCGAGGAGCGCCACGCGGAGGCCCTCACCGCCCAGGAGGAGGATCTTGGCCCCCTCGCCGTGCTCCTCGGCAAGCACACGTGCAGCCGCCTGGGCCGAGGTGACCACGTCGGCACCCTCGGCGGCGACGCCGACACCGACGAGCTTCTCGGCCACCTGCTCGGGCGTACGTGAGGCGTTGTTGGTCACGAACGCGACGTGACGTCCGCTTCGGCGGACGCGCTCGATCCGCTCGGCCACGCCGTCGATCGCCTCACCGCCGACGTAGACCACTCCGTCCAGGTCGAACATGACCAGGTCATGCGCCTCCAGGATCGGCGTCGTCGACTCCTCGAGCATGCTCCACCCCTCTCCGGTCTGTGACGAGCATCCCCCTACGATGCTCCGATGGACTTCGACACGGTCGTGCCGCCGTACGTGGCGAAGCCCCTCACCCTTCTCCCCTTCCGGGCAGTGATGCTGGCTCCGGGACGCGTCGGGGACCCTGCGTCCGCCCGGGCGCTGGCGCGACCATATCGCGACGTCACCGCGCGGCTGACCCAGTGGATCGACCAGGGACGAGCGTCGGCCGACGCAACGCCTGCCATCTACCTGCACGAGTACACCGCCAGCGGCCTCACCATCCGCGGCCTCGTCGGGGCGCTCGGGGTGTCGCAGCGGGCCGGGACGATGGCTGAGCGAGCCGTGTGGCCGCACGAGGGCATCCACCCGGAGCAGGCCGGCGAGCTTGCCGACCGGATGCTGCAGATGGAGCTCAACCCCGCCCCGATCCTGCTCGTGCACCACGGCAAGCAGGAGATGCGCGACCTCCTCGCCGGCGTCGCCCGCACCACGCCCGACTGGCGCTACCTCGACCGCACCGGCCAGCGTCAACGCATCTGGGCGATCCGTGACACGAACCTCCAGGACCGGATCGGCGTGCTCCTGGCCCAGACCCGTTGCCTCCTCGCGGACGGCCACCACCGGTACTCGGCCTACCTGCGGCTCCAGCAGGAGCACCCCGGCACCGCGTGGGACACCGGCCTGGCGATGATCGTCGACCAGCTCGACACCCCGCTGTTCCTCGGCGCGATCCACCGCACCTTGCCGGGCACCACGCTCGCCGCGCTGTCCGAGGCGTGCCGCGTGGCCGGTGCGAGCGTCACCGACCTCGACCGTCACCACGCGCTCGGTGCCCTCGACAGCACTCATCTGGTCCTCACCGACGGAGAGTCGTGGCAGGCCGTCAGCCCGGGTGACCTCGACCGGGAGGCAGCGGTGTCGTGGCTCCACGACCGTGTCCTCCAGCGCCTCCCGTCGCCCCTCGAGCGGATCGAGCACCACCACCACGTCGACGATGCACTCGCCGCGGCAAGTGCCACGTCGCCCACGGTGCTGCTGCCCAGCCCGGACTTCGAACAGGTGCGAGCACTGGTGGAGTCGGGAGGGCTGCTTCCGGAGAAGGCGACCTCGTTCCAGCCGAAGCCGAGCCTCGGCGTCATCATGCGCCCGATGACCGACGCATGATCCTGGCGGCCGTAGCCTCCACCTCCACGCGCGACCGAGTAGCGCCGCCGGCCTGGTAGAACCGGCACCTCACGGCGCCCTCGACCTCCACGAGGTCCCCGGCTCGCCACTTCAGCACGCTGCGGCGCAGTCGCGGGCTCCACGCAGTGCACGGCACCGAGTCGACCCGCTGAGTGGATCCGTTGCCCCCGCTCGCCGGCTGGGACGAGGCCTCACGCGGCACCGATATCCGGAACGTCACCAACGCATCCCCGCTCGGAAGCTCGAGAAGGCTGGGCTCGCCGGTGAGCCGGCCCACCAATCTCACGTCGTTGGCCACCGACTCGGCGTCACCGCTCGTGGTCGGCCGCGCTGGACGCCGTCCTGGCTCCACCGGCGTCTCTGTCCTGGTCTGTGTCTTGGTCTGTGTCTTGGTCTGTGTCTTGGTCACAGTGCACCTCCTGTGACCAACCCTCGTCGCGTCGACCGACACTGAGGACATCGACTCGACCCAGCCTGTGGACAGCGCTGTTGCGCCAGCGCCTGTGGACGATTCGTGGTCAGCGAAACCGTGCTCGCTCGGCTCGCCCAAGACATCAGGGAACGCAAAAGTGGGGCCACCCGAAGGTGACCCCACTTTCACAATGTTTGTCCGGCGGCGTCCTACTCTCCCACAACCTCTCGATTGCAGTACCATCGGCGCTGAAAGGCTTAACTTCCGGGTTCGGTATGGGACCGGGTGTTTCCCTGTTCGCTATGGCCGCCGTAACTCTTTCAACCAGTGTTCAAACGCTACCCCTGCCACCACACTGTTGCACGCTTGCGCGTGAAAGGGGGTGGGGGGTGGTTTGTTGGTTGGGAACTGCTTAGTGGACGCGAACATGTTGTTCGTCTTTTGCGCGTTGGTTCACCGTCACACGCATGTGTGCGTGTGTGTGGTTTTGTACGGTGTTGGGACAAGCCCTCGGCCTATTAGTACCGGTCGGCTGGGCATTGCTGCTGTACACCTCCGGCCTATCAACCCCATGTTCTGTGGGGGGCCTTACCCACTTACGTGGTGGGAAACCTCATCTTGAAACGTGCTTCCCGCTTAGATGCATTCAGCGGTTATCACTTCCGAACGTAGCCAACCAGCCGTGCTCTTGGCAGAACAACTGGCACACCAGAGGTTCGTCCATCCCGGTCCTCTCGTACTAGGGACAGCCTTTCTCAAGTTTCCTGCGCGCGCGGCGGATAGGGACCGAACTGTCTCACGACGTTCTAAACCCAGCTCGCGTGCCGCTTTAATGGGCGAACAGCCCAACCCTTGGGACCTACTCCAGCCCCAGGATGCGACGAGCCGACATCGAGGTGCCAAACCATCCCGTCGATATGGACTCTTGGGGAAGATCAGCCTGTTATCCCCGGGGTACCTTTTATCCGTTGAGTGACCACGCTTCCACATGCCGTGGCCAGATCACTAGTTCCGACTTTCGTCCCTGCTCGACATGTCTGTCTCACAGTCAAGCTCCCTTGTGCACTTACACTCGCCACCTGATTGCCAACCAGGCTGAGGGAACCTTTGAGCGCCTCCGTTACATTTTAGGAGGCAACCGCCCCAGTTAAACTACCCATCAGGCACTGTCCCTGATCCAGATAATGGACCTAGGTTAGACATCTAGTACGACCAGAGTGGTATTTCAACGTTGACTCCACCCAAACTGGCGTCTGGGTTTCACAGTCTCCCACCTATCCTACACAAGCCGTACCAAACACCAATACCAAACTATAGTAAAGGTCCCGGGGTCTTTCCGTCCTGCCGCGCGTAACGAGCATCTTTACTCGTAGTGCAATTTCGCCGAGTCCATGGTTGAGACAGTGGGAAAGTCGTTACTCCATTCGTGCAGGTCGGAACTTACCCGACAAGGAATTTCGCTACCTTAGGATGGTTATAGTTACCACCGCCGTTTACTGGGGCTTAAATTCTCAGCTTCGACATTGCTGTCTAACCGGTCCTCTTAACCTTCCAGCACCGGGCAGGAGTCAGTCCGTATACATCGTCTTACAACTTCGCACGGACCTGTGTTTTTAGTAAACAGTCGCTTTCCCCTGGTCTCTGCGGCCCTTCACGGCTCCCCCAGCAAGTGGGTTCACGATCCGGGCCCCCCTTCTCCCGAAGTTACGGGGGCATTTTGCCGAGTTCCTTAACCATGGTTTTCTCGATCGCCTTAGTATTCTCTACTTGATCACCTGAGTCGGTTTGGGGTACGGGCGGCTCGTTGCTCGCTAGAGGTTTTTCTCGGCAGCATAGGATCACCCACTTCGCCAATAATGGCTCCGCGTCACGTCTCAGACTCCACATCAAAGTGAGTGGTACGGATTTGCCTACACCACGTCCTACGCGCTTGCCCACAGACAACCATCGCTGTGGTTGGGCTACCTTCCTGCGTCACCCCATCGCTTGACTACTACCAGCTCGGGTCCCACGCTCCACACACCAGCCTCGCCCCGAAGGGTCCGGTCCGATGAGCTTCGGGTGGTTAGCATCACCAAGTTCGTCATGGGCGCAACTTCGCCGGTACGGGAATATCAACCCGTTGTCCATCGACTACGCCTGTCGGCCTCGCCTTAGGTCCCGACTTACCCAGGGCAGATTAGCTTGACCCTGGAACCCTTGATCATTCGGCGCACGGGTTTCTCACCCGTGATTCGCTACTCATGCCTGCATTCTCACTCGTGTGGCCTCCACGCCTGGATCACTCCGACGCTTCACTGCCCACACGACGCTCCCCTACCCATCCAGCACACTGAACCAACCGATCAAGGGCGATGCTTATGTATTTGCTGAATGCCATAGCTTCGGCGGATGACTTGAGCCCCGCTACATTGTCGGCGCGGAATCACTTGACCAGTGAGCTATTACGCACTCTTTCAAGGGTGGCTGCTTCCAAGCCAACCTCCTGGTTGTCAATGCGACTCCACATCCTTTTCCACTTAGTCACCGCTTAGGGGCCTTAGCTGATGGTCTGGGCTGTTTCCCTCTCGACTACGGAGCTTATCCCCCGCAGTCTCACTGCTGCGCTCTCACTTACCGGCATTCGGAGTTTGGCTAACGTCAGTAACCTTGTAGGGCCCATTAGCTATCCAGTGCTCTACCTCCGGCAAGAAACACGCAACGCTGCACCTAAATGCATTTCGGGGAGAACCAGCTATCACGAAGTTTGATTGGCCTTTCACCCCTATCCACAGGTCATCCCCTCAGTTTTCAACCTAAGTGGGTTCGGTCCTCCACGTCGTCTTACCGACGCTTCAACCTGCCCATGGATAGATCACTTCGCTTCGGGTCTTGAGCGCGCTACTGAATCGCCCTATTCGGACTCGCTTTCGCTACGGCTTCCCCACACGGGTTAACCTCGCAACACACCGCAAACTCGCAGGCTCATTCTTCAAAAGGCACGCCGTCACCCCGCCACCACAAGTGATGGTCAAAGCTCCGACGGATTGTAGGCACACGGTTTCAGGTACTATTTCACTCCCCGCCAGGGGTACTTTTCACCTTTCCCTCACGGTACTTGTCCGCTATCGGTCATCAAGGAGTATTTAGGCTTAACGGGTGGTCCCGCCAGATTCACACGGAATTTCAGGGGTTCCGTGTTACTTGGGAACACGCTCCAGAGCCAGCGCTTTACGTCTACGGGCCTATCACCCTCTACGGTACGGCTTTCCAACCGACTTCGACTTCCACACTGGTTTCTTACTCTGTACCTCACCGGCAGATGAGATTGAACGGTCCCACGACCCCCCAGATGCAACCCCTGCCGGGTATCACACACCTGAGGTTTAGCCTCATCCGATTTCGCTCGCCACTACTCTCGGAATCACTGTTGTTTTCTCTTCCTGTCGGTACTGAGATGTTTCACTTCCCGACGTTCCCTCCAGACACCCTATGTGTTCAGGTGCAGGTAACACGACATGACTCGTGCTGGGTTTCCCCATTCGGACACCCCCGGATCACAGCTTGGTTGCCAACTCCCCAGGGCTTATCGCAGGCTCCAACGTCCTTCATCGGCTCTTGATGCCAAGGCATCCACCATGTGCCCTTCATAGCTTGTCTCAACAACGTCAAAACCACACACCATCGAAACAACACCACAAAAGAAACACCAACCCACCCCCCAATCAAAGGGAGCAGAGCCAGAACAAACAATTACGACACAACCAACCAGACCAGGTAAGAACCGGTCAGCTGCATCAATCATCACAACCACACGACACAACCCCCCAAAAACAAGGAAAGTCGCCTCGCATCAGTTGCAAAGATGCTCGCGTCCACTATGCAGATCTCAAACAACAACCCCACCAACACCCAACACCACCCACAGGGCAGCACCAGACAAAGGAGAGCACCAGAAGCCCAACCACCACCCCCCACCCACCCCTCACAGGGGCCGGTACGGCTGATTCTTCAGGACCCAACAGTGTGCTTGACCCCACCCCCACCAACGTGAGGCATGAGTAACCAGGACACCCACTCACGCAGGACCCTGACGTCGACGATTCCACTAGTGAACACCACCATCGCCACCAGACATCACTGAACCTTGTGGCCAGCTAGCTGATGATCGGTGTGTGTGCTCCTTAGAAAGGAGGTGATCCAGCCGCACCTTCCGGTACGGCTACCTTGTTACGACTTCGTCCCAATCGCCAGCCCCACCTTCGACGGCTCCCTCCACAAGGGTTGGGCCACCGGCTTCGGGTGTTGCCGACTTTCGTGACGTGACGGGCGGTGTGTACAAGGCCCGGGAACGTATTCACCGCAGCGTTGCTGATCTGCGATTACTAGCGACTCCGACTTCATGGGGTCGAGTTGCAGACCCCAATCCGAACTGAGACCGGCTTTTTGGGATTCGCTCCCCCTTACGGGATCGCAGCCCTTTGTACCGGCCATTGTAGCATGCGTGAAGCCCTGGACATAAGGGGCATGATGACTTGACGTCATCCCCACCTTCCTCCGAGTTGACCCCGGCAGTCTCCTATGAGTCCCCACCATTACGTGCTGGCAACATAGAACGAGGGTTGCGCTCGTTGCGGGACTTAACCCAACATCTCACGACACGAGCTGACGACAGCCATGCACCACCTGTACACCCCCAAAAGAAGCCCCATCTCTGGAGCGGCAGGGTGTATGTCAAACCCAGGTAAGGTTCTTCGCGTTGCATCGAATTAATCCGCATGCTCCGCCGCTTGTGCGGGCCCCCGTCAATTCCTTTGAGTTTTAGCCTTGCGGCCGTACTCCCCAGGCGGGGCGCTTAATGCGTTAGCTGCGGCACGGAATCCGTGGAATGGACCCCACACCTAGCGCCCAACGTTTACGGTGTGGACTACCAGGGTATCTAATCCTGTTCGCTCCCCACACTTTCGCTCCTCAGCGTCAGGTCATGCCCAGAGAACCGCCTTCGCCACCGGTGTTCCTCCTGATATCTGCGCATTTCACCGCTACACCAGGAATTCCGTTCTCCCCTGCATACCTCTAGTCTGCCCGTATCGAAAGCAAGCCAGGTGTTAAGCACCTGGTTTTCACTCCCGACGCGACAAACCGCCTACGAGCCCTTTACGCCCAATAATTCCGGACAACGCTCGCACCCTACGTATTACCGCGGCTGCTGGCACGTAGTTGGCCGGTGCTTCTTTAGTGGGTACCGTCACTTGCGCTTCGTCCCCACCGAAAGAGGTTTACAACCCGAAGGCCGTCATCCCTCACGCGGCGTTGCTGGATCAGGCTTCCGCCCATTGTCCAATATTCCCCACTGCTGCCTCCCGTAGGAGTCTGGGCCGTGTCTCAGTCCCAGTGTGACCGGTCACCCTCTCAGGCCGGCTACCCGTCGAAGCCATGGTGAGCCATTACCTCACCATCAAGCTGATAGGCCGCGAGCACATCCCTGGCCGAAAAACTTTCCACACCAAACCATGCAGTCCAGTGTCATATCCGGTATTAATCACCGTTTCCGGTGGCTATCCCAAAGCCAGGGGCAGATTACTCACGTGTTACTCACCCGTTCGCCGCTCGAGTACCACCGAAGTGGCCTTTCCGCTCGACTTGCATGTGTTAAGCACGCCGCCAGCGTTCGTCCTGAGCCAGGATCAAACTCTCCATTGAAAACAAAACCCCCACACACCCACAACCCCAAAAGGACTGCACACATGCGAGGAAAAGAGAGCCACATCCCCTGACAGAACAAAACTGACAAATTGTCAGAATCATTGTCAAAGAAACCGCGACACCAACACCCACCACCACAAACGATGGCAAGCAAACGTTGACGTCAACGGGGCATAACAAAACTAATTCGTCGACTAATCAAACACACTGTTGAGTTCTCAAAAATCAGACGCACCCGTTCCTCACCAGCTGGACTGGATCGGCCGCGGGGCAACCTGCAGAAACTTACCGGGTGCTCGGCCCGCCGTCAAACTTGCGGACTTCGTGCTCCGGTGGTCGTTGCCAGGTTTCCGCTTCATCTGACCTTCTGGCCAGGAGGCGGCGCCACTTGCAGCGACAAGAAGAACTGTAGACCCTCCCTCCGGGCGGTGCCAAACCGGGGGTGGCTGTTGAGCAAAACCGCAGGTCAGCGGCCTGCTCGAGGTCGCGGCGCTGCGGGGCGGTAGACGCTGACCGTCGGGTCGTCGGCCAGCCAGAACCGCCACGGCCGCTCGGCCGCCAGCCGAAGTCCCACGCGAGGACCGCGCCTGATCGTCGTACCTGACTCCCCCGGTGCCAGCTCGGGGACCACGCCGTTGTCGCCCAGGTCGATTCCCAGCGCGCGGCACAACCGGGCCGGGCCGCGCGCCAGGTCGCGGTCGGAGCTGCCGGGCCTGCGCCGGCGGGCCGTCTCGAGCCCGTCGACCACCTCGCCGGCCCGCAGCAGGACGGCCCCCGGCTCCCCCTCGGGTCCCGTCACCAGGTTGGCGCAGTGGTGCATCCCGTAGACGAAGTAGACGTAGAGCCGGCCCGGAGGCCCGAACATCACCGAGTTGCGAGGCGTGGGACCACGGTGGGCGTGGGAGCCCGGATCGTCCGCGCCGGCGTACGCCTCGACCTCCGTCAGCCGCAGCGAGACGCCACCGTGGGTCAGCACAGCACCCAGCAGTCGCGGCGCGACCTCGAGCGGGTCGCCCTCAGCCCAGTCGGGCACGGTGGTCGGCACCGGCGACGCGGAGCTCGTCGAGCTGTTCGCGGACCCGCACCGGAGCGGTGCCACCGCGTCCGGAGCGCGACCCCACGGAGCCCTCGACGGTCAGGACGGAGCGCACCTCCGGCGTCAGCGCGGGCGAGATCTCGGCCAGCTGCTCGTCGGTGAGGTCCGGCAGGTCGCAGCCGAGCTCCTCGCAGCGGCGTACGCACGCACCGGCGAGCTCGTGGGCGTCCCGGAACGGCACTCCCTCGCGGACCAGCCACTCGGCGACATCCGTGGCGAGCGAGAAGCCCTGCGGGGCGAGCTCGGCCATCCGTGCGCCGTTGAAGGTCAGCGTCGCGACCATGCCGGACACCGCGGGAAGCAGCACCTCGAGCGTCTCGACGGAGTCGAAGACCGGCTCCTTGTCCTCCTGCAGGTCACGGTTGTAGGCGAGCGGGAGGCCCTTCAGCGTCGCCATCAGGCCGGACAGGTTGCCGATGAGCCGGCCCGCCTTGCCGCGGGCCAGCTCGGCGATGTCGGGGTTCTTCTTCTGCGGCATGATGCTCGACCCGGTCGACCAGGAGTCGTGGAGCGTCGCGAAGTCGAACTCGCGCGTCGTCCAGAGGATGACCTCCTCGGCCAGCCGCGACAGGTCGACGCCGATCTGCGCCGTCACGAAGGCGAACTCCGCAGCGAAGTCGCGCGAGGACGTGCCGTCGATCGAGTTGGCCGACGAGCCGGAGAAGCCGAGCTCGGTGGCGACCGCCACCGGGTCGAGACCGAGGGTCTGGCCGGCCAGCGCACCGGAACCGTAGGGCGAGTCCGATGCCACCCGGGCGTCCCAGTCGCGCAGGCGCTCGACGTCGCGCAGCAGCGGCCAGGCGTGGGCCAGGAGGTGGTGCGAGAGGAGGACGGGCTGCGCGTGCTGGAGGTGCGTACGCCCCGGCATGACGACATCGAGGTGTCCCCCGGCCTGTCCGGCGAGCACGTCGACGAGGTCGAGCACCAGGACCGAGATGGTCCTGGCGTGGTCGCGCAGGTAGGCCCGGAAGAGCGTGGCGACCTGGTCGTTGCGCGAGCGCCCGGCGCGCAGCCGACCGCCGACCTCGGGGCCGACCTCCTCGAGCAGCAGCCGCTCCAGCGCACCGTGGACGTCCTCGTCGGTGCCGGCCGGCAGGAGGTCACCGGCGGCGTAGGCCTCCCCCAGGACCGACAGCCCGCGCAGCAGCTCGGCGTGGTCGGCATCGGTGAGCAGCCCGGCGCGGTGCAGAGCGTTGGCGTGGGCCCGCGAGCCGGCGAGGTCGTAGGGCGTCAGCTGCCAGTCGAAGTGGGTCGACTTCGACAGCGCCTGGAGCTCCGGGGACGGACCACTGGCGAAGCGGCCTCCCCAGAGCGAACCCTCGTTGGTCTCCCCGGCCATCAGTCGGTCCCGACGTCCATGGCGGCGTTGTCGAGCGCCTCGTCGTCGAGCGTGTCGGCGCCGTTGCGCCGGGCGATGCGGTCCGCTCCCCCGGGCTCGATCTCGCCGAACAGGTTGCCGTTCTCGACGAGCACGTGGCCCTGGTCCTGCGGCTGGCTGGCGTAGAGCTCGAGCTTGCTGCGGGAGTCTGCGATGTCGAGGTTGCGCATGGTGAGCTGGCCGATCCGGTCCGTCGGGCCGAAGACGGCGTTGTCGGTGCGCTCCATCGACAGCTTGTCGGGGTGGTAGGAGAACGCCGGTCCGTCGGTGGCCAGCACGGTGTAGTCCTCACCCCGCCGCAGCCGCAGCGTCACCTCGCCGGTCACGAGCGACGCCACCCAGCGCTGGATCGCCTCGCGCATCATCAGCGCCTGCGGGTCGAGCCAGCGGCCCTCGTAGAGCAGCCGACCCAGCCGACGTCCCTCGTAGTGGTAGTTGGCGATCGTGTCCTCGTTGTGCACGGCGTTGAGCAGCCGCTCGTAGGCGATCCAGAGCAGCGCCATGCCGGGCGCCTCGTAGATGCCGCGCGACTTGGCCTCGATGATCCGGTTCTCGATCTGGTCGGACATGCCGAGACCGTGGCGTCCGCCGATGGCGTTGGCCTCGAGGACCAGCGCCACCGCGTCGTCGAAGGTCGCGCCGTTGATGGCGACCGGGCGGCCCTGTTCGAAGCGGATCGTGACGTCCTCGGTCTCGATCGCGACCGAGGGGTCCCAGAACTTCACGCCCATGATCGGCTCGACGGTCTCCAGGGAGACGTCGAGGTGCTCGAGCGTCTTGGCCTCGTGGGTGGCGCCCCAGATGTTGGCGTCGGTGGAGTACGCCTTCTCCTTGCTGTCGCGGTAGGGCAGGTCGTGCTCGGTGAGCCACTGGCTCATCTCGTCGCGGCCGCCGAGCTCGTGGACGAAGTCGGCGTCGAGCCACGGCTTGTAGATGCGCAGCTCGGGGTTGGCGAGCAGGCCGTAGCGGTAGAACCGCTCGATGTCGTTGCCCTTGAAGGTGGAGCCGTCGCCCCAGATGTCGACGCCGTCCTCGTGCATCGCCCGCACCAGCATCATGCCGGTGACCGCGCGGCCGAGCGGGGTGGTGTTGAAGTAGGTGCGACCGCCGGACCGGATGTGGAAGGCGCCGCACGCCATCGCGGCCAGGCCCTCCTCGACGAGCGAGGCGCGGCAGTCGACCGCGCGCGCGAGCTCGGCGCCGTACTGGAGGGCGCGGGACGGCACCCCGGAGATGTCGGGCTCGTCGTACTGACCGATGTCGGCGGTGTAGGTGCACGGCACCGCTCCCTTGTCGCGCATCCAGGCGACGGCCACGGAGGTGTCGAGGCCGCCGGAGAACGCGATGCCGACGCGCTCGCCGACGGGGAGGGAGGTGAGGACCTTGCTCACGAGGTGATGTCCTTTGCAGAAGAGGGTGAAGCCGGGGTGATGGTGTGGTGGGGGTCGTTGGCCAGGTCGAGGAACCGCTGGGCCAGGGCGTCGCCGCCGAGCGGGTCGCGCCCGATGACCAGGAGGGTGTCGTCGCCGGCGATCGTGCCGAGGATGTCGCCGAGGTCGGCCTTGTCGAACGCGCTGGCGAGGAACTGCGCGGCACCCGGCGGGGTGCGGAGCACGACGAGGTTGGCGCTCGCCTCGGCGCTGACCAGCAGCTCGGCGCACAGCCGCGCGAGCCGGTCGCGGCCGGCGGCCGACTCCCGGGGCGCGGAGACCGAGCGGTCGCCACCCTCCCCCGGCACGGCGTAGACGAGGGTGCCCTCGGCGCTGCGCACCTTGACCGCGTCGAGCTCGACGAGGTCGCGGCTCAACGTGGCCTGCGTGACGCGTACGCCGTGGTCGCCGAGCAGGTCGGCGAGCTCGGTCTGGGAGCGCACGAGGTGGGAGGTCACGATGTCGATGATCCGCTGGTGCCGGGCGCTCTTGGTCAGCGGCGTCACAGCGCTCACGACGATCGCTCCAGGAGCCAGGTGAGGATCGCCTTCTGGGCGTGCCGACGGTTCTCGGCCTCGTCCCAGACGACCGACTGCGAGCCCTCGATGACCTCTTCGGAGATCTCCTTGCCGCGGTAGGCGGGCAGGCAGTGCATGACGATCGCGTCGGACGTGGCGTGCGCCAGCAGCTCCTCGGTCACGCCGTAGGGCGGGAAGATCCGCAGACGTTCCTGCGACTCCTCCTCGCGGCCCATGCTGACCCACGAGTCGGTGATGACCACGTCGGAGCCCGTGACGGCCTCGACCGGGTCGACGGTGAGCTCGACGGACCCGCCGGTGTCCTGGGCGATCTCGCGGGCCCGGGCGATCACGACGGCGTCCGGGGTGAACCCGTCGGGCGCACCCACGACCACGTGCATCCCGGCCGAGGCACCGGCGAGCACCCACGAGTTGCCCATGTTGCAGGCGCCGTCGCCGACGAACGCGGCGCGGACGCCACTGAGCCGGCCCTTGTGCTCGCGCACGGTCTGGAGGTCGGCCAGCAGCTGGCACGGGTGGAACTCGTCGGTGAGTGCGTTGAGGACGGGCACCCCGGCGAAGTCGGCCATGGTGTCCACGTCGCTCTGGTGGGCGGTGCGCCACACGACCGCCGCCGCCTGGCGTC
The DNA here is from genome assembly GCA_963750445.1 of uncultured Actinomycetota bacterium. Classification (GTDB taxonomy): domain Bacteria; phylum Actinomycetota; class Actinomycetes; order Propionibacteriales; family Nocardioidaceae; genus Nocardioides. The sequence continues at coordinate 563,382 of CAVVQR010000016.1, forward strand.
CGAGGATCCGGGCGACGTCCTCGACGCCCTCGCGCTTGCCCATGGCGGCGAGGCCGCCGTCGACGGTCATCGGGTTGCCGCCGAGCTCGGCGATGCCCGCGGCGAACGAGACCTGCGTGCGCAGGGTCGGACGGTCGAAGACGAGCGCCACCGTCCGGGGACCGGCGAGCGGCTTGTGGTCGAACGGCTCGGCCTTGAGCGTGTCGGCCAGGTCGAGGACCTCGATCAGCTCGGCGGGCGAGAGGTCGTCGTCGCGGAGGAAGTGGCGCGTCATGAGCTGGACTCCAGGTTCGATCCGGCGGTCGTACGGGCGGTGTCGAGGATGCCGGGCAGGGCCGCGTCCAGCGAGTCGAGGTCCTCGCTCGTGATGACGAGCGGCGGGACGAAGCGCAGCCGGGTGGGGCCGGTGGCGTTGAGGATGAACCCGGCGTCGCGGGCGGCGGCGACGGCCTGGGTGGCGTAGGCACCGTCGAGCTCCGCGCCCCGCATCAGGCCCGCCCCGGTCACCTCGACCACTCCGGCCTGCTTCTGCAGGAGGGCCTCGAGCTGCTCGCCGCGCGCAACGGTCGCCTCGATCAGGCCCTCGGCCTCGATCGTGTCGAGCACGGCGAGCGCGGCCGCCGAGGCGACCGGGTTGCCGCCGAAGGTCGTGCCGTGGTTGCCGGGCTGGAGGAGCGTGGCCGCCGCTCCCCTGGCGACGGTGGCACCGATCGGCATGCCGCCGCCGAGGCCCTTGGCGAGCGTGACGACGTCGGGCTGCAGGCCGTCGAGCAGCTGGTGGGCGAACCAGGCGCCGGTGCGACCGATGCCCGTCTGCACCTCGTCGAGCCAGAGCAGTGCGCCGTTGTCGTGGGCGATCCGCTGCGCGGCGGAGAGGTAGTCGGCGGACGGGACGATGACGCCTGCCTCGCCCTGGATCGGCTCGAGCACGATGGCCGCGACCGTCTCGTCGACTGCTGCTTCGAGGGCGGCCACGTCGTCGTAGGGCACGAACGTGATGTCACCGGGCAGGGGCTCGAACGGCTCGCGGTAGGCCGCCTTGGAGGTGAGCGCGAGGGCGCCCATCGTGCGTCCGTGGAAGGAGCCCTCGGCCGCCACGACGCGGGTGCGACCCGTGCGCCGGGTGAGCTTGAGGGCTGCCTCGTTGGCCTCGGTGCCCGAGTTGCTGAAGAACACGCGGGCGTCGCTGTCCCAGCCGAGCAGACCGATCAGCCGCTCCGCGAGCGCGACCTGCGGCTCGGTGGCGAAGAAGTTGGAGACATGCCCCAGGGTCGAGAGCTGGGTGGTGACGGCCTCCACCAGGGCGGGGTGCGCGTGGCCGAGGGCGTTGACGGCGATGCCGGCCAGCAGGTCGACGTACTCCTTGCCGTCGACGTCCCAGACGTGGGCGCCCTTGCCGCGCGACAGGGCCAGGGCCGGTGGGCCGAAGGTGTTCATCACGGCGCCCTCGTAGCGCTGCTGGATGCTCATGACTGCTCCTCCTTCGCGTACGGCTTGCGCATCTTGGTGGTGGCCCCGGGGAGGACCTGGGTGCCGACCCCCTCGTCCGTGAAGATCTCGAGGAGCACCGCGTGGGGCTCGCGACCGTCGACCACGGTGGCACGAGGGACTCCCCCGACGACCGCCTCGTAGCAGGCGCGCATCTTGGGGATCATTCCCGCGTCGAGGGTCGGCAGCAGCTCGCCGAGCGCCTCGGGGCTGATCTCCTGGATGAGGTCGTCGGAGTTGCCGTAGTCGCGGTAGAGGCCCTCGACGTCGGTGAGGACCATCAGCTTCTCGGCCTGGAGCGCGACGGCCAGCGACGAGGCGGCGGTGTCGGCGTTGACGTTGTGGACGAGTCCGTGGATGTCGGGAGCGACCGAGCTGACCACCGGCACCCGACCGGCCTCGATGAGGTCGAGCACGGCTTCCGGACGCACCCGGGCAACCTCGCCGACCAGGCCGAGGTCGACCTCCTCGCCGTCGACGATGGTGTTGATCGGCTCGGCGGTGAACAGGCCCGCGTCCTCCCCGGAGAGGCCGACGGCGAGCGCACCGTGCTGGTTGATGAGGCCCACGAGCTCGCGCTGGACCTGGCCGACCAGCACCATCCGGACGACCTCCATCGCCTCCGGGGTGGTGACCCGCAGGCCACCGCGGAACTCCGACTTGATGCCGAGCTTGTCGAGCATCCGCGAGATCTGCGGACCGCCGCCGTGGACCACGACGGGCTTGAAGCCGGCGAAGCGGAGGAAGGCGATGTCCTCGGCGAAGGCGACCTTGAGGGCGTCGTCGGTCATCGCGTTGCCGCCGTACTTCACCACGATCGTCTGGCCGTGGTAGCGCTTGAGCCAGGGCAGCGCCGCTGCGAGGGTGCGCGCCTTGGCCGGGTCGGGGCGACTCGGGTTGAGGTTGGTCTCTGCTGGCTGGTTCATGAGCTGTAGGCGCTGTTCTCGTGGACGTAGGCGTGGGTCAGGTCGTTGGTCCAGACGGTCGCCCGGGCGTCGCCGGACTTGAGGTCGATGGTCACGCTGACCTCGCGGCCGGTGAGGTCGACGCCGGCGGGGTCCTCGGCGGGTGTCGACTGCCGGCAGACCCAGACGCCGTTCATCGCGACGTCGAGGTCGGCGGGGTCGAACTCGGCGTCCGTCGTGCCGATGGAGGCCAGGACGCGACCCCAGTTGGGGTCCTTGCCGAAGATCGCGGCCTTGAAGAGGTTGCTGCGGGCCACGCTGCGGCTGACCTCGACGGCCTCGTCCTCGCTCGCGGCGTGGAGCGTGGTGATGGCGATCTCGTGGTCGGCACCCTCGGCGTCGGCCAGCAGCTGCATCGCCAGGTCGGTGCAGGCCTGGGTGAGCGCGGCGGTGAAGTCCTCGGGGGTCGGCGTGATGCCGCTGGCACCGCTCGCCATCACCGTGACGGTGTCGTTGGTCGACATGCAGCCGTCGGAGTCGAGCCGGTCGAAGCTGACCCGCGTCGCGGCACGCAGCGCGGCATCGATCTCGGCGGCGGGCACGACGGCGTCGGTCGTGATCACCACCAGCATCGTGGCGAGCTGCGGGGCCAGCATCCCGGCGCCCTTGGCCATGCCGCCGATGGACCAGCCGGCGCCCTCGACCACGACGTTCTTGCTGACCGAGTCGGTCGTCATGATCGCCTCGGCCGCCTGGACTCCCCCGTCGGGCGACAGCGCCGCGGTCACGGCGTCGACGCCGGCCAGGAGGTCGTCGCGGTCGTTGGCCAGACCGATGAGACCGGTCGAGCAGACGACGACGTCGATCGCGCCGATGCCGAGGCCCTCGGCGACGCGCTCGGCCACCGCGTGGGTGGTCTGGAACCCGTCCGGGCCGGTGTAGCAGTTGGCGCCGCCGGAGTTGAGCACGACCGCGTGGACGACGCCGTCCTTGACGACCTCCTGGCTCCACAGGACCGGGTTGGCCTTGCAGCGGTTGGCCGTGAACACGGTGGCGGAGTCGAAGGTCGGGCCCTGGTTGACGACCAGCGCGAGGTCCTTGGCGCCGGTGGACTTCAGCCCGGCCGCGACGCCGCCGGCGGTGAAGCCGGTGGGGTGGGTGACGCTCACGACTTCTTCCCTCCCTTGACCGGTACGGCCGGGGCGACCTGGTGGCCGTGGCGACGCCAGGCCTCGGCCGCACGCTCGGCGTCGTCCTTCTTCACGAGGATCCAGTCGGTGTCGTAGGTCGAGAGCGTGAAGACGCTGATCTGCTCCTCCGCCAGCGGCCCGAGCAGGTCGTGGAGGACGCCGACGAGTGCGAGGTCGAGCGGTCCCTTGACGGCGAAGCCGGTCAACGGCGCGTGGTGCACCGTCTTCTTCGGGACGCCCCGGGCAGCGCAGACCAGCGAGGTCTCGGTGCCGGTGGCGGTGATGGAGAAGATCGACGACGACTCCGCCCAGGTCGGGATCTCGGCGCCCGCGGGCAGGCGGACGACGGCGAGCGTCTCGGGGAACTGTTCGATCTGGTGGGTCTGGCTGCTCATCTGGCTGGTCATGGTGCGAGTCCGATCGTGGAGAGCCCGGTGGCCTCGTCGAGGCCCAGGGCGAGGTTCATGCACTGGACGGCGGCTCCGGCGGTGCCCTTGGCCAGGTTGTCGACCACGGCCACCGCCACGAGACGTCGTACGCGCTCGTCGACGGTGACCTGGACCTGCACTGCGTTGGAGCCGAGGACGGACTGCGTCTGGGGCCACTGTCCTTCGGGGAGCACGTGCACGAAGGGCTCGTCGGCGTAGGCCGCGGTGTAGGCGTCGCGCACCTGCTCGGGGGTCACGCCGTCGAGGAGGGGCGCCTGCACGGTCGCGAGGATGCCGCGCGACATCGGCACGAGGAGCGGTGTGAAGCCGACCTTCACCTCGGCGCCGTGGACTCCGCTGAGGTTCTGGATGATCTCGGGCGTGTGCCGATGGGTGCCACCCACGCCGTAGGCGCTGGCGTTGCCCATGACCTCGCTGCCGAGCAGGTGCGGCTTGGCCGCCTTGCCCGCCCCGCTGGTGCCCGAGGCGGCGACCACGGTGACGTCGGGCTCGACGATCCCCGCGGCGATGGCGGGCACGATCGCCAGGGTCGAGACCGTGGGATAGCACCCGGGAACGGCGATCCTGCGCGCGCCACGGAGGAGCTCGCGCTGACCGGGCAGCTCCGGCAGGCCGTAGGGCCAGGACCCGGCGTGCTCGCCGCCGTAGAACTGTTCCCAGACGGCCGCGTCGGTCAGCCGGAAGTCGGCGCCGCAGTCGATCACCACGGTGTCGTCGCCCAGCGCCTGGGCGATCACGGCGGACTGGCCGTGGGGAAGTCCGAGGACGACCACGTCGTGACCGGAGAGGGTCTCGACCGTGGTGTCCAGCAGGACCCGGTCGGCGAGGGGCAGGAGGTGCGGCTGGAGCGCGCCGAGCCGCTCGCCGGCGTTGGAGCCCGCGGTGAGGGCACCGATCTCGACCTCGGGGTGACCCAGGAGCAGGCGCAGGACCTCACCCCCGGCGTACCCACTGGCTCCGGCGACGGCGACTGAGACGGACATGTGCATGACTATACAGGCCAGCGTATGTCTTGCCGCACCGGGGTGCGCCACGGGCAGTAAAGCCGAGGCGCGGCGTCGGTGCGCTGTCCTACGGTGCCGGGATGACCCGACTCCCCCCGGAAACCTATCTCGCCCACGTCCGCTCCGAGTCCGCCCGCTTCCGTGAGGTGCTGGCCGGCTGCGACCCGAGCGCGAGGGTGCCGTCGTGCCCCGACTGGAGTGCCGCCGACCTGCTCTGGCACCTGGCCACCGTCCAGCGGTGGTGGGCCGAGGTGCTGACCGCGCGGCCGGCCCGTCCGGAGGAGGTCGAACCGCCACGCCCGGAGACGTACGACGCGCTGCTGGCCGCCTTCGACGAGTGGTCGGCCGAGCTGGCGGCCGTACTCGAGACAGCCGATCCCGCCGACGAGGCGTGGAACTGGTCCGACGACCACACCGTCGGCTTCATCCTGCGGCGCCAGGCCCACGAGGCCCTGGTGCACCGCGTCGACGCCGAGCTCGCCGCCGGCACGACCTCCGAGGTCGATCCCGTGCTCGCCGCCGACGGCGTCGAGGAGGTGCTCGCGGTGATGTACGGCGGGTGCCCGCCGTGGGGATCGTGGGAGCCCGGCGAGAGCCTGGTCCGCGTCGACGCGACCGACACCGGCGACGAGCTCTGGGTCAGGTTCGGCACCTTCTCGGGCACCGACCCCGACAGCGGGAAGTCCTACGCGGGCGAGGAGGACTTCCACGTCGTGCCCGCCCCCGACGATCAGGAGATCGAGCCCGACGTGGTCGTCGACGGTCCGGCGGCGGCTCTCGACCTGTGGCTGTGGAGCCGCGGCGACGATGCCGAGATCTCGGTGGCAGGCGACGATGCGACCTACGCCCGGTTCCGCGCGATCGTGGACTCGCCGATCAACTGAGACAACCAAATGACTCGCCGTGGAGTCTCCAGACGTGAGCGCACCGCTGTCCGGAAGGGACCACCACATGATCTCCGCACGTCTCACAGCCGCGACCGCTGCGGTGTCGACGGCACTTCTGGGCATCGCCCTCTCCGCTGCTCCGACCCAGGCGGAGGGCCTCACGTGCGAGGGCCGCCCGGCGACCGTCGTGGGTCCCACCGGGACCGAGGGTGACGACGTGATGGTGGCCCCTCTCGACGCATGGGTCACCGTGGAGGGCCTGGGCGGCGACGACCTCATCTGCCTGGTCGACGGGACCCGTCGTGGCGGACGAGACCCGATGTTCTTCGCCGATGCCGGCCCCGGCGACGACGTCGTCCACCACCAGGCCACCTACTCGGCCAGCATCACGCTCGGACTCGGCTCCGACCGCTTCGTGGGCAACGACGTCGGCGTCCGGATCTACACGGGTGCGAGCGCCCCCATCCCCGGCGGCGTCGGCTACTTCGGACAGGTGGACCGCGATCCCGACGAGGTCGTCGGCGGCTCCGGGTCCGATGCGATCTACTCCGGTGACACCGGAAGCTTCGTGGAGAACGCCGACCGGATCAGCACCTCGGGCAAGGTCGACAACGTCTTCTACGCGGGAGCGATGACTGACGCTGGGGCGCTGGACAACGGCCCGGTCGGCGACCGGGTCTTCCTCGTCAGCACCTGGCCCACCGGGATGCTCGACGTGGACCACGTCGCGCGCACGTCCACGCTGGCGGGGCGCACGGTGCTCCGATGGACCCGCGTGCGCGACTTCGTCATCAGCGAGCGACCTGACGCACTCAGGTTCCGGGGAAGCGCCGCGGACGACCAGGTGACCGTCGGCGACGCCGGACTCCCCACCCCGGGCCCGGCGATGACCGTCGAGGTCGCTGCCGGTCGGGGGAACGACCGGGTCGAGCTCGCCGGTCGGATCGCGGGAAGCGTGCGCCTCGGGCTCGGCAAGGACTCGCTCGCCCTCGGCGGCGGATGCCACCGCACCGCGGTGCGCCTCGGCTCTGCCTATGTGTGCTCCTGGACGCACGGTCGCTCGCGCAGCCGGCTGGCCGGGGTCGAGGACCTCCACCTCCGCGGGCGGTCCGTACGCGTCGTCGGCACCGCACGCGCCGACCGGATCCTCGTCGAGGCTCGACACGCCCACGTGCTGGGTCGATCCGGCAACGACGTCCTGGTGGCCGGCACTCATCCGGGCGTGGTGGTGGACGGGGGCGCCGGCAGGGACCGATGCACCGGACGGGTCCTGCGCAGGTGCGAGCTGCGCTGAGTCGGACGCGCCCGACTGCCACCGTCGAGACCGGTCTGTCAGGCGCGTTGGACGGCGCCGGTCCGCTCGGCAGCGAGAGCCACCGCAGCGTCGCGGGCAGCCGCCGACTCGCCCTCCTTGAGGGTGCGGTCGGGGGCCCGGAAGCGCAGGGCGTAGGCGAGGGACTTCTTGCCCTCGCCGACCTGGTCGCCGGTGTAGACGTCGAACAGGCGGATCGACTCGAGCAGCTCGCCCGCCCCCTCGCGCAGCGCCGACTCGACCTCCGCCGCCGGGACCGAGGCGTCGACCACGAGCGCGACGTCCTCCTTGGCGACGGGGTAGGACGAGAAGGACGGCGCCTGCCGCAGGTGGACGGCCCGCTCGATCAGCAGGTCGAGGTCGACCTCCGCAGCGACGGTGCGCTTGGGCAGGCCGAAGGCCTGGCACACGGTCGGGTGCACCTCGCCGGCGTGGCCGATGACAGTCGCTTGTCCTGAGCCTGTCGAAGGGACCGACAGCTCGGCGCAGCGACCGGGGTGCCACGGGGCGAGCTCGACCGACGACGCGGAGACCTGCAGCCCGAGCGCCGCGGCGACAGCTCGTACGGCCTCGACCGCGTCGGCCCACGAGACGGCCTGGGCCTCGCCCCGCCAGCCACCGGCCAGCGCGTCGCCGGTCGCGACGACGGCCAGGTGGAGCGGCTGGGCGGGAAGTGCGGCGTCGAGCGCCTCGAACTCCGCCTCGGTCGGCCGACGGTCGACCGGCAGGATCGCGGCCGGTCCGGTGTGGCGTGGCAGCGTGACCGTGCCGGTCTCGAAGACCGCCACGTCGGAGTTGCCGTGCCCGACGTTCTTGCCGGCCGTGCGCAGCACGCCCGGGAGGAGGGTCGTCGTCATGAACCCGGCCTCGGCGTTGAGCGGGTTCGACAGCTTGAGCAGGTCGCGCCGCGGGTCCTCGGCGGACAGGCCGAGGGCGTCCAGGTCGGTCTCCCCGACGAACGGGAAGTTCACGACCTCCACGAAGCCCTCGCCGGCGAGGGTGCGGCCGATCCGGCGGCGGAGGCGTTGCGACCTGGTGAGCCCTCGACCCGACGGGGGCGTGGGCAGGACCGACGGGACCGCGTCGTAGCCGACGAGGCGGATGACCTCCTCGGAGAAGTCCTGCGCATCGGTGAGGTCCGGGCGCCACGGGGGCGGGGTGACCGACAGCGTGCCGCTGCCTCCCCCGTCGACCGAGACCTCACAGCCGATGGCGCGCAGGCACTCGACGCTGCGCTCCTCGGTGATCGGCATGCCGGAGACGCGCTCGGCGAGGTCACCGGGGACCTCGATCACGGGCATCGCGGGCGGGGTGCCGACGACGGTCACGCCGGGGTCGGCCTGCCCACCGCCGTGCTCGACGAGCAGCTCGACGACCCGGTCGGCCGCAGCCTCGCAGATCGTCGGGTCGACGCCGCGCTCGTTGCGCTTGCCCGCCTCGGAGGTGATCTTGTGGCGCCGGCCGGTGCGGAACATCGACACGGCGTCCCAGTGCGCCGCCTCCACCAGGATCGAGGTGGTCGTGCCGGACATCTCGGTCGTCTCGCCACCCATGACGCCGCCGAGGCCGATGATCCCGGAGTCGTCGGTCACCACGAGGTCGCCCGGGTCGAGGGCACGCGCGGTGCCGTCGAGGGTGGTCAGCCGCTCGCCGTCGCGCGCACGTCGTACGACGATCGCGCCCTGCAGCTTGTCGGCGTCGTAGCCGTGGATCGGGCGACCGGTCTCGAGCATGACGTAGTTGGTGACGTCGACCGCGAGCGAGATCGGCCGCATGCCGGCAGCGGTGATGCGCCGGACCATGAAGTCCGGCGTGGCTGCTGCCGGGTCGAACCCGCTCACCCGGCGGGCCACGAAGACCGGGCAGCCCTCGGCGTCCTCCACGACGACCGGGTGGCCCTGGTCGTCGGCCGCCGGGGTGTCCCGGAGCGCGGGGTCGCGGAAACCGCTCGCGCCGTCGACCGACACCAGCACCTCGCGGGCGATGCCGCGCAGCGAGAGGGCGTAGGCCCGGTCGGGGTTGATCTCGAACTCGATGGTCTCCTCGTCGAGACCGAGGATCGGCCGGACGTCCTGACCGGGCTCGCCGGCGTCGGCGGGCAGCACGATGATGCCGTCGTGGTCCTCGCCCAGGCCGAGCTCGCGCGCCGAGCAGATCATGCCGGCGGACAGGTGGCCGTAGGTCTTGCGGGCACCGATCGCGAACCCGCCGGGAAGGACACCACCCGGCAGCACGGTGACCACGAGGTCGCCGGGCTTGAAGTTGTGCGCGCCGCAGACGATGCCCTGCGGCTCGCCCGTGCCGTTGGCGTCGCCCACGTCGACGGTGCACCAGTTGATGGTCTTGCCGTTCTTCTGCGGCTCGGGCTCCATCGTGAGGACGCGACCGATGACCAGTGGTCCGGTGATCTCACGGCCGGGACTCTCGATGGCCTCGAGCTTGAGGCCGGTGAGGGTGAGCCGGGCGGTGAGCTCGTCGGTGGTCACGTCCGCGGGGACGTCGACGTAGTCCTTGATCCAGGACAGGGGTGCCTTCATGTCAGATCTCCGTCCCGAAAGCCGAGCTGAACCGGACGTCGCCCTCGAACAGCGGCCGCAGGTCCTCGAGGTTGTGGCGGAACATGAAGGAGCGGTCGATGCCCATGCCGAACGCGAAGCCGCTGTAGACCTCGGGGTCGACGCCGCAGGCGACCAGCACGCGCGGGTTGACCACGCCGCAGCCGCCCCACTCGATCCAGCCCTCGCCGCGACAGGTGCGGCAGGACTCGGGGTCGACGTTGCGGCACACGAAGCACAGCACGTCGACCTCGGCGGACGGCTCGGTGAAGGGGAAGTAGGACGGGCGGAACCGCGTCGTGATGCCGTCGCCGAACAGCTGCGAGGCGAAGTGGTCGAGCGTGCCCTTGAGGTGGGCCATGGTGATGCCCTCGTCGACCACGAGGCCCTCGACCTGGTGGAACATCGGCGAGTGCGTGGCGTCGTACTCGTCGGTGCGGAAGACGCGCCCCGGGCACACCACGTAGATCGGCGGCTTGCGGGTGAGCATCGTGCGGGCCTGCACCGGCGAGGTCTGGGTGCGCAGCACGACGTGGTGGTCGGCCGGCTCGGTCCAGAACGTGTCCTGCATCGTGCGCGCCGGGTGGTCGGGACCGAGGTTGAGGGCGTCGAAGTTGAGCCACTCCGCCTCGACGACGGGGCCCTCGGCGACCTCGTAGCCCATGGCCACGAACAGGTCGGCGATCAGCTCGGACTGGAGCGTCAGCGGGTGCCTGCTGCCGGGGCGGCGGCGCGTGGTCGGCAGGGAGACGTCGACCGTCTCCTCGGCGAGCATCCGCTCCTCGTGCTCGGCCTCGAGCACGGCCTGACGGGCGGCGAGGGCCTGGTTGAGCGCGCCGCGGGCCTGGCCGACGCGCTGGCCGGCCTCCTTGCGGGCCTGCGGAGGCAGGGCGCCGATCTCGCGGTTGGCGAGGGCGATCGGCGATCGATCGCCCGCGTGGTCGAGGCGAACCTGCTTGAGGGCCTCGAGGTCGGCGGCGGCGGCGATCGCGGCCAGGGCCGCCTCACGCATCGCGTCGACCTGCTCGGCCTTGAGCGGGGTCACTTCGACGGGGTCGTAGTCGGTGTTGGGGCCGGACATGGCTCCCTTTCCGGGCGACAGCAGGTCGCCTCCGAGTTGAGATGAGGTTGAGCTTCGGGTCGGACGGGGACTCCCCGGACCCGGTGACGTCAGCTGCCCGACGGACCAGGTCCGGGGCGCAGAAATCGCAAGCTCGTGTCCACGGGACGCATGCTACTCGTCGAAGGTGGTCCACACGCCAACGCATTGATCGCCGCGGCCGTCCGGCATCGGCGCCAGGTCGATCCGCGCGATCGCGTCCTCGGCCCGGGAGCGGCCCAGGTTCCAGGCGCGGGGGTCGTCCAGGGCCTCGGGCCTCAGCGAGTTGTACGGCAGCAGCTGGAGCACGCAGCCCGCGACGTCCTGCGGCAGACCGTCCACGATCACGGGGGCCGCGTCGGCAGACAGCGTCTGCAGGTAGTCGAGGTCCAGCTTGCCGGTCGCCTCGTAGCGGTCGAGGTTGCGCTGGGCCACCCACGCGTCGGGGTTGAGGGCGGCCATGCCGACGAGGGCAACGGCCCCCGACACCAGCGCGATCCGGGGCAGCCAGTGACCCCGGCCGGCGGCGCCCGCGACCATGATCGCCAGCACGACGAAGCCGAGCCAGCCCTCGAAGACGTCGACGAAGAGCCGGAGCGTGGTGAACCCGTAGGCGTCCTGGTAGACGCTCATGCCGCGCAGCGCGGACGCCACCACCACGAGGGTCAGGCCGCCGAGGAGGCCGAGCGAGCCGAGCAGCCAGCGCCGGTCGGTGGGGGTCTGGCCGGCCCGGCGGGCCGCCACCCACACCACGAGGACGGTGAGGGCGGTGGCGAGGGTGAGCTGCCCGAAGCCCTGGTGCACGAAGTCGGCGTAGGTCAGACCCGGTCGTCGCCTCGACGTAGTCACGGCCACCGATGAGGGCCCGGGCCTCGGCGGCGATGAAGGCGAGGAAGACCGCGTCGACGACGAGCACCGGGACGAGCCACTCGAAGCGGTTGGCCAGGGCCGAGGGACGGCGCCCGCCCAGCACCTCGACCTCGGACGGGTTCAGCGCGAGGTAGGCGGCGCCGAGGGTGACGGCGAAGACGAAGCAGGCGAGGAAGCCGCGACCGACGAGGTCGTTGAAGGTGAGGCTGGGCACCAGCTGGTCGACCCAGGACCCGAACACCGGGTTGGCGCTGGCGAAGATCGTGCCGAAGACGCCGAGGCCGAGGAGCGACCACACGGCCGTCCGGACGAATGCCGGCGTCCGCGACCCGGTGCCGGCGATGCGCAGCGAGCGACCGAACCACGGCAGCCCGCGCAGCGAGGCGAGCGGCCACGAGATCCCGGACAGCAGGATCCCGGGCATGGTGCGAGCGCCGGTGACGCCGCACAGGAAGACTGCCGCGGCCGCGACCAGGCACAGCATCTGGATCCACCAGGCGTCCAGCAGGGTCATCGGCAGGACGAGGAGCAGGGTCAGGCCCGAGCAGAGCAGGGTCCACGGCTCCCGACGTCGACGGGCGGTCAGCAGCGCAGCGGTGCCGCTCGTGACGGCGACGAGCGTCCACGTGATGCCGACCGCGGTGAACGACAGGGCGAGGCCGGCCACGAGGCCCGCTGTCGCTGCGGCGACGACGGTGCGGAGCCCGGAGGGCAGGTCGCGCTCGGGCCAGAAGCGCCCGAACAGGCCGTCGAGGCCGGGTGGGGTGCGGTCGGGCGCGGACGACGGGGCTGCGGGCGGAGGTGTCGTGGTGGTCATGGCGGCCTCCTGGGCGGGGGACGGTGTCGTGGAGGTGGAAGTGGACGTGGACGTGGACGTGGAGGTGGCGGTGGTGCCAGTGGGCGGTCGGACGGGGACGTCGAGCCGGAGCCGTGCACCTCGCCCGGCGACCGGGTCGAGGAAGCGCATCGTGCCGCCGTGGAGCTGGGCCACCCACCGCGCGACGGCCAGCCCGAGCCCGGTGCCGCCCGCTCCGTCGGTGCCGAACCGGTCGAAGACCCGCTCCCGGTCCTCGGGGGCCACTCCCCCGCCGTCGTCGGCGACCTCGACCCACCAGCTGTCGTCCCCGACGCCTGCGGTGACGCGCACGACCGTCCCGGCGGGAGCGTGGCGGCCCGCGTTGTCGAGGACGTTGACGAACAGCTGGCGCAGCCGGGCGGCGTCGCCGAGGACCGTCAGGTCACCGGGCACGTCCACGTGGAAGCTGCCGGGTCGTCCGGCGCTCGCGAGCTGGGCGACGGTGTCCCCCAGCAGCGGGCGGAGTGCGAGGTCGTCCCGATCCAGCTCGACCACCCCCGCCTCGAGCCGCGAGAGCTGGAGGAGGTCGTCGACCAGGCGGCCCAGCCGCTGGGCCTCGTCGAGCGCGGCCGCGAGGTGGTCGGGGTCGGCGGGTACGACGCCGTCGGCGAGGTTCTCGAGCAGTGCGGTCATCGCCGTGAGCGGCGTACGCAGCTCGTGGGAGACGGTCGCGATCAGGTCGCGGCGCTCGCGGTCGACGGTGGCGAGATCCTCCGCCATCCGGTTGAAGGCCGCGGCGAGCTGGCCGACCTCGTCGGTGGCCGTGGTCCGGACCCGACCCGAGTAGTCGCCCCGAGCCATCGCCCGCGTCACCTCGGTCATCCGCCGCAGCGGGGCCACCATCCCGGCGGCCAGCAGCTGGGTGACGCCGAGCGCGAGCGCGACGCTGACCGGCAGGACGAGCAGCGGTGACACGTGGGCGGCCGAGCCGAGCAGGGTCAGCAGCACGGCAGCGACGACGGAGGCCGCGACGAGCAGGCCGAGCTTGACCTTGATGCTCGCGACGGCGTCGAGGGCAGCGCTCACGGCAGGTCCTCCAGCGCGTAGCCGACGCCGTGGACGGTCCGGATGCGAGCGGCTCCGACCTTGCTGCGCAGCGCCTTCACATGACTGTCGACGGTGCGCGAGGCGCTCGCGCTCCCCCACGCGTCGCCCCAGTCCCAGACGTCGCGGAGGAGCCGCTCACGGCTGAGCACCTGGCCGGCCTCCCGGGCCAGGCAGAGCAGGAGGTCGAACTCGGTCGGCGTCAGGTGCACCGGCTCGTCCGCGACCGTCGTACGACGGGTGCCGGGGTCGATGCCCACGCCTCCCACCCGGAGGACGCCCGGCCGCTCGTCCGCGAGCGCCGCGGCGCGCTCGACCCGGCGCAGGAGGGCTGCGACCCGGGCCACGACCTCACGCATGGAGAAGGGCTTGGTGAGGTAGTCGTCGGCACCCACCCCGAGCCCGACGAGCACGTCGGCCTCGTCGTCGCGGGCGGTCAGCATCAGCACGGGCACCGGTCGGGAGGCCTGGATCCGCCGGCACACCTCGAGCCCGTCGAGACCGGGCAGCATCACGTCGAGCAGCACGACGTCCGGGCGGACGGAGGCGGCCAGCTCGACGGCGGACGGTCCGTCGAAGGCCTGCTCCACGGTGTAGCCCTCGGCGCGCAGGCGCTGGGCGAGCGCGTCGTTGATCGTGCGCTCGTCCTCCACCACCAGGGCCGTCCTCGACGTCATGCTCCGACCCTAGGAGCCCGATGGCGTGGGAGGCGGGGACGACTCGTGAAGGTTGTGTGGAGGTCCGTCCGGACCCGACACCCGCCCGTCACCGCGGACAGCGCAGAATCGGTCGGGCCATGGCCTACTTCGAACGCACCGGTCCCTCGACCTTCGCCCCGACCGCGCACGTCGGCGGTGCGTGGAACACCGACGAGCAGCACATCGCCCCGGCGCTGGGCCTGATGACCCACCTCACCCAGCTCGACCACGCGCAGCGGCACGACGAGGCCCTTGCCATCACGCGTCTCTCCTTCGACATCCTCGGTGTGCTCCCGATGGAGGCCGTCGAGGTCGACGTCCGGGTGCTGCGGCCCGGGCGCACCATCGAGCTCGTCGAGACCACCTTGAGCCACGCCGGTCGGGCCGCGGTGCTGTGCCGCGCGTGGTTCGTGGCAGGACGCGACACCGCCAGCACGGCCGACGGCGACCTGGCCCCGCTCGCCGCGCCCGGGACCATGCCTGCGTGGGACCCGTCGGACGTCTGGCCGGGCGGTTTCATCGCCTCCGCCGAGCTGCGTCGCTCCGAGTCGCACCCGGGCCGCGCGGGCTACTGGGTGCGCACGGACGTCCCCCTCCTCGACGAGCCCACCAGCACGCTCGCGGCCGCCGCCGGCCTCTTCGACATCGCCAACGGGATGACGGTCCGCGCCGACCCGGCCGAGGTGGCGTTCCCGAACCTCGACCTGACCGCGCACCTGTTCCGGGAACCGGTCGCCGGCTGGCTGGGCTTCGACACCACCGTCACCTTCGGCCCGGACGGGCACGGCCTCACCAGCAGCAACCTGCACGACGAGCGCGGTCCCATCGGCGTGCTGGCGCAGACGCTGACGGTCCGGCCGGTGCCTCCGGCGAGCTCGGCCTGAAGATCCGGCAGCTGCAGGTCAGTCGGGTCGCAGGTCCTCGGTCGGCCAGTCGACCATCACCCGTGCGCCGCCGCTGGGCGCCTCGGTGATCGTGACGTAGCCGCCGTGGGCGCGGGTGAGACCACCGACGATGTACATCCCGAGGCCGCTGCCCCCGGACTCCCCGGTGGTCCAGAACTTGGTGAAGACCCGCTTGTGCAGCTCGGTCGGGATCCCCTCGCCCTCGTCGTCGACGATGATGCGCACGCCCGGGATCTCCTCCTGGTGCGCGACCAGGCTGACCGAGACCTTGCCCTGTCCGTGGCGTACGGCGTTCTCGATGAGGTTGGTGACGACCTGGGTGAACTTGTCGGGGTCGGCGAACACCTCGGGCAGCCCGTCGTCCGCCACCAGCGTGATCTCACGGGACGTGCCGGCCTCGATGGAGTCGACCACCCGCCCGACGAGGACCTCCGCGGAGGACGGGCGGGGATAGAGCTGCAGCCGGCCGGTGTCGATCCGGGCGACGTCGAGGAGCTCGGCGATCAGCCGGGACAGCCGGTCGGCGTCGGCGTTGACAGTGGTGAGCATCAGCTTGCGCTGGTCGTCGCTGAGCTTGTCCCAGCGGTTGAGCAGCGCCTGCACGAAGCCCTTCACGCCGGTGAGCGGTGACCGGAGCTCATGGGCGACCGTGGCGACGAGGTCCGAGCGCTCGCGGTCCAGGAGCGCGCGGCCGCGACCGCTGCGGATGCCCACGGCGATGCCGACCACCCGACCCAGCGGCTCCTCGCGGACCAGGGTGGCGGTGGTGAGCACCTCCTCGCCGGAGGCGTTGAGCCACGACTGCTCGGGCATGCCGCGGACGATCGAGATGCTGTCGAAGGGCTGGTTGACCTCGAGCCACGTGCGCCCGTCCTGGTCCAGCAGCTTCAGGACCTCGGCGAGCGGCAGCCCGTGGGCCTCGTGGGGGTCGACGCCGAGCAGTGAGGCGCCCTGCGCGTTGAGGAGGGTGATGACCCCCTCGCGAGTGGCGCCGAGGATCCCGTCGGGGTAGTAGTCGGCGAGCGAGCGCAGCCGTGTGGGCGCGCTGACGATTCGGCGACCCTGCTCCTGCGACACGTCGGCCACCCTAGTCGCGCGAGCGGGCCTTCGGCCGTCGAAGCCCCGCGGCGCGCAGGGCCGACACCAGCTCGCGTGAGGTGACGGGCACGGCACCCGCCGCCACCATCGCGTCGTAGTGGTCGGCAGGTACGTCGTAGTGGTCGCGGTCCCACCCCCGGCTCGGGATGCCGTGGGCCGCGGCGAACGCGTGCAGCTCGTCGTAGGAGGTGTCGCTGGCCAGGTGGGACCAGAGCCGGTCCCACCTGGGCACGGCGGGTGGATCGATGAGGATCATGGCGGCGAGCCGGCGGAGCGCTGGGCGCGGGCGCTGGAGTAGAGGCAGACCGCAGCGGCCGTGGAGAGGTTGAGGCTCTCGGCGCGACCGTGGATGGGGATCGCGACCCGCTCGTCGGCGAGCGCGGCGAGGTCGTCCGGCAGTCCCCACGCCTCGTTGCCGAAGAGCCAGGCGGTCGGGCGGGCCAGGTCGGCCTCGAACAGGTCGACGTCACCCGCACCGTCGGCAGCCAGGACGGTGAGCCCGCGCGACCGGGCGGCGCGTACGGCCGTCGCCGGGTCCGCTGCGACCGCGAACGGGAGGTGGAACAGGCTCCCGACGGTCGCGCGCACGGTCTTGGGGTTGTAGGCGTCCACCGACTGACCGGCCAGCACCACCGCGTCGGCACCGGCCGCGTCGGCCGTGCGGATGACGTTGCCGGCGTTGCCGGGATCGCGCACGTCGGCGCAGATCACCAGCAGCCGGGGAGATGCGGCGACCACGTGCTCGAGAGGAGCGTCGAAGTGCCGGCACACCGCCACGATGCCCGCCGGCGAGACCGAGTCGGACAACGAGGCCAGCGCGCGCTCGTCGACCAGGGTGACCTCGGTGCTGCCGAGCAGGTCGGCGTGGTGCTCCAGGGCGGCGGGGGTCGCGAAGACCTCCACGACACAGCCCTCGACGGAGAGGGCACCCTCGACGGCCTTCGGGCCGTCAGCAAGGAAGAGCCGCCGCTCGGTGCGTACCGAGCGGCGGCTCAACTTGCGAGCCTCCTTGACGCGGGTGTTGCCGGTCGTCAGCGGAGTGCTCATACGTGCGTTCCGTGGTCTCGTGACGGTCGCTGGGCGACCTCCTCGACCAGCGGACGGATCAGGCGGAGACCTTGGGCGCGTTGACGTCCTCGGGCAGCGCGGCCTTGGCGGCCTCGACGAGCGCGGCGAAGGCCGGGGCGTCGTGGACGGCGAGCTCAGCGAGGATCTTGCGGTCGACCTCGATGCCGGCCAGGCCGAGGCCCTGGATGAAGCGGTTGTAGGTCATGCCGTTGGCGCGGGCCGCGGCGTTGATGCGCTGGATCCACAGCTTGCGGAAGTTGCCCTTGTTCTTGCGGCGGTCGTTGTAGCTGTAGACCAGGGAGTGGGTGACCTGCTCCTTGGCCTTGCGGTAGAGGCGCGAGCGCTGGCCGCGGTAGCCGGCGGCGCGCTCGAGGGTGGTACGACGCTTCTTCTGGGCGTTCACTGCCCGCTTGACGCGTGCCATGGGTTACTCCTTGGTGCAAAAGGGACGGCGGCTGAGCCACCAGATGGAAGGTGTGGCGGGGAGGCTCAGATGCCGAGCATCTTCTTGGCGCGCTTGACGTCGCCGGGCTCGAGCTCGACCATGCCGGCGTTGCGGCGGTGCTTCTTGCGGCTGCCCGTGGTCGGCGCGGACGCGAACGCAGCGCCGGACTTGCGGCCGGCCTGCAGGCGCATGATCTTGCCCGAGCCGGTCACCTTGAAGCGCTTGCTCGCGCCCGAGTGGGTCTTGTTCTTCGGCATGTGTCTGCCTCAACTTCCTTGTGCGTACGTGGTTCGGGTGGTGGTCGCGGCTCCGCCGCGACCTGCTCGAGCGAGGCTCTCGCTTCGCTCGCGCCTTGCTCTCAGGCCTCGATCTCCGGATCCAGGTTCTCGGAGCGACGACGCTCCTTCTTCTGGGCGACGGGGCCGGCGGCGTGTGCTGCTTCGCGCTCGGCGTCTTCCTCGGCCTGTCGGTCGGCGCGCTCCTGTGCCTTGGAGGCACGGGCGGCGTCGGCGTCGATCTTGGCGTCGGCCTTCTTCTTGTGCGGGCCGATGACCATCGTCATGTTGCGGCCGTCCTGCTTGGGCGAGGACTCGACGAAGCCGAGCTCCTCGACGTCCTCGGCCAGCTTCTGGAGCAGGCGGAAGCCCAGCTCGGGGCGGTGCTGCTCACGGCCGCGGAACATGATCGTGATCTTGACCTTGTCGCCCGCGCCCAGGAACCGCACGACGTGACCCTTCTTGGTCTCGTAGTCGTGCTTGTCGATCTTGGGACGAAGCTTCATCTCCTTGATGATCACGTTCGTCTGGTTCCGGCGCGACTCGCGGGCCTTCTGCGCGTTCTCGTACTTGAACTTGCCGTAGTCCATGAGCTTGCAGACCGGGGGGCGTCCCTGCGGAGCGATCTCGACGAGGTCGAGGTCGGCCTCCTGGGCCAGCTTGAGTGCCTGGTCGGTCGGCACGATGCCAACGGTCTCGCCGTTGGGGCCAACGAGCCGGACCTCGGGTACGCGGATCCGGTCATTGATGCGGAGCTCGGTGCTGATGGGTCCTCCAGTGGTTCGGATGGGTGGGAGCCCCTCGTCGCCACCGGATCTGCTCCGGAAATGAACAATGGCTCCCGCTTGTGCCAAGCGGAAGCCAGTCACGACACGTCTCCCCTCTCGGGGAATCCTGGTGTCATACAAGTGTCACTGGGGACCGGGACCCGACGATCTGTGGTGCAGGACGATCGGTGCGGGTGGGAGACGGGTGGTGCGTGCCTCCGCTTGGCTGGATCGGTGCTGCCGTGGATCTGGTGGCATCACTGATCGGTCAACGCAGGACCTTAGCGGATCATTCCGCCGCAGGCCCAATCCAGCCGTGCCCCTCGCCGACCGCGACCAGCCTCCAGCCCGCCGCGAGCCGGGCGAGGTCCTCGCCCTCGACGACGTAGGTCGCGGGTCCGGCGAGGTCGACCAGCAGCGCCTCGGCACCGTCCTGGATGGCCGCGGTGGCGGCGGTGGCCGTCGGGACCGGGACCGGACGGGCCTCCGGGTCCCACCGACCCATCGTCTCGGTGGAGGTGAAGGCGAGCAGGCCCTTGCTGCCGTCGGCGGCCTGGACCAGGACCGCAGCCATGTCGGAGGACTTGTCGTGCGCGAGCCCGCGCTCGTCGTGCTCCACCTCGCCCAGCACCGCGACGACCGGGACGAGGAGGCGGGAGTCCTGCAGCGCGGCCAGCACGGCTCCGGACGAGGCGGTGCCGGCCTCGTGGTCGGCGAGCGCGCGGTCGGACCCGTGGGTCGACCGTTCCGCTGTCGTCCGCGAACCCGGGGTCGGGGATGGTGCGGACGAGAGGGGCGTCGTCGGGGTCGTCGTGCTGCACACCTCCATTGTCCCGCAGGCGTGGTGGCCTGTGGGACTCTGGGGCCGTGGAATCGACGACCTGGGCAGCACTGACCGCAGCGCTCACCGTGGCGGGCGCCATCTGGACGTGGATCGCCTTCCGCAGGCGCGGGGCCGTGAACGGCCTGCGCGCACTCGGCTTCACCCTGCTCCCGGCCGCGGCCTGGCTCACCGGGACGCTGGAGATGGTCGTCGACATCGCCGGGTCCATCACCGACTGGGCCACCGGTCTGGTCTTCGACATCTTCACGTGGGCCGGCGTCGGGCTCGCCGGCCTGGCCGTGGTCCTGTTCGTGGTGAGCGGCTTCCTGCGTGACCGGCAGCTCGGGCGGGCACAGAAGGCCGGGACGGGCGTCGGCACCGGGCGCGCATCGCTGCCCGAGGCGTCCTCGACGGCCTCTCCCCGGCGGTCCGGTGGATCCCCGATCGACGACGACATGGCCGACATCGAGGCGATGCTGAGGAAGAGGGGCATCGAGTGAGCGACCACTTCGTCGACCGCAACCGCCTGTGGTCGAGGTTCAACGCGGCTGTCGCAAACCTGCCGGAGCCGCCGTCGACGCCGATCGCGGTGGTGGACCTCGACGCCTTCGACGCCAACGCGGACGACCTGGTCCGTCGGGCCGGCGGCAAGCCGGTCCGGGTGGCCTCCAAGTCGCTGCGGGTGCCGGCCCTGATCGAGCGCGCGCTCGCCCACGACGGCTTCTCGGGCGTGCTCGCGTTCACGGTGGCCGAGGCGCTGTGGCTGCACGAGACCGGCGTCAGTGACGACATCGTGGTGGCCTACCCGTCCGTCGACGTCACCGCCCTGCGGCGGCTCACCGCGTCGCCGTCCGCGGCTGCGGCGATCACCCTGATGGTCGACGACCCCGTGCACCTCGACGTCGTGGACGAGACCCGGGACTCCCTCGCCGTGCCCGTCCGCATCGCGCTCGACCTCGACGCGGGCCTCCGCCTCGGCGGTCAGCACATCGGGCCCAAGCGCTCGCCGCTCTTCGACACCGCCGACGTCGTCGCGATGGCCCGCAAGGTCGTCGAGCGCGACGGCTTCCGGCTGGTCGGTGTGATGACCTACGAGGGCCAGGTGGCCGGCGTACAGGACGACGTGCCCGACCAGCGCACCAAGTCCTTGCTCGTACGCCGCCTCAAGCAGGCGTCGATGTCGCAGCTCGAGGTGCGTCGCCGCGAGATCGCCGAGGCACTCGCCGAGATCGTCGAGCTGGAGTTCTGGAACGGCGGCGGCTCGGGGTCCGTCGAGGCGACGGCCGCCGACGGCGCCGTCACCGAGATCGCCGCCGGCTCGGGCCTGCTCGTGCCGGGGATCTTCGACCACTACGCGTCGTTCGTCCCGCGCCCGGCCGCGTTCTTCGGCCTGCGGGTGTCCCGCAAGCCGTCCCCCACGCTCGCGACGGTGCACGGCGGCGGGCTGATCGCCAGCGGCGCGACCGGCGAGGACCGCTCGCCCGTCCCGTGGGCGCCGCCCGGACTGCACCTGACCGGCCTCGAGGGCGCCGGCGAGGTCCAGACGCCCCTCACCGGCCACCCGGCCGCGCTGCTCGCCATCGGCGACCTGGTCTGGTTCCGCCACGCCAAGTCCGGCGAGCTGTTCGAGCACGTCCGCGACGTGCACCTGGTCCGCGGTGAGTCGGTCGCCGACGTGGTGCCGTCCTACCGCGGCAGCAACCAGGCCTTCTGACCGTGCCCGCCGACCCCGGCCAGGTCGCGCAGGAGGTGGCCGAGCAGGTCATGGCCGCTCCCCCGACGCTGGGCACCGGACGGTTGGTGTGCGTCGACGGACCGGCCGGCTCCGGCAAGACGACACTTGCCGGAGCCCTCGCCGGCGTCGTACCCGGCGCGCAGGTGGTGCACTGCGACGACCTCCTCGAGGGATGGCGCGGCCTCCCCGGACTGGCCACGACCGTCAAGGCCCTGCTGCGACCTCTCTCGAACGACGAGCAGGGCGAGTGGCGACGCTGGGACTGGCTCGCCGACGACTGGGCCGAGACGCACCCGGTGACGCCGGGCGGGCTGCTCGTGCTGGAAGGTGTCGGCAGCTGGTCGCCCTCGATCGCCGGGTGGGTCGGCCGGCTCGTCTGGGTGGAGGCCGAGCCGACCCTCCGCCTCGCCCGCGGCATCGAGCGCGACGGCGAGGGGATGCGTCCCCAGTGGGAGCAGTGGCGGCTCGACGAGGACGACCTCTTCGCGCGGAGCAGGACCCGCGACCACGCGGACCTCGTCGTCGTCACCGACTGACCAGCCAGGTCGGCGGTGTCTAGGGTGGCGGTCATGGTGTTTCCGAGCGGCGCACAGTTCGAGATCGCGGCGGCCGGCTACGTCGCCGTGGTGACCGAGAGCGGGGGCGCGCTGCGCAGCCTCACCCACCGCGACCGCGCGCTCGTCCACGGCTTTGCCGAGGACGAGATGTCGGGCGGTGGACGTGGACAGCTGCTGATGCCGTGGCCCAACCGGATCCGTGACGGCCGCTACTCCTTCGGTGGGCGTGACCTCCAGCTCGGGCTCACCGATCCCAGCCGCGGCAACGCGTCGCACGGCCTCGCCCGGTGGGCCGCCTGGACGCTCGAGGAGCACACCGACACGTCGGTCTCCCTCGTCTACCGCGTCATGGCGCAGACGGGCTATCCGTGGACCCTCGACCTCCACGTGCTCTACGACCTGTCCGCCGACGGCCTGGTCGTGACCCAGACCGCGACCAACCTCTCTCCCGACCCGGCGCCCTACGCCAGCGGGGCGCACCCCTACCTCGCCGTCGGGGACGCGATCGAGGGCCTCGAGCTGCAGGTGCCGGCACGGACCCGCGTGCTCGTCGACGAGCGTCAGCTGCCGACGGGTGAGGAGCCGGTGTCGGGGGCCTACGACTTCACCACCCCGCGCCGCATCGGCGACATGCTCCTCGACGACGGCTTCGGGTCACTGGAGCACGTCGACGGCCGCGCGACGGTCTCGCTCGTGGACAGCGAGGTCGGTCGCGGTGTCGCACTCTGGGTCGACGAGCGGCACCGCTGGCTGCAGCTCTACACAGCGCCCGCGGACGGACCGCGGCCCGCGCTCGCCGTCGAGCCGATGACCGCCCCGGCGGACGCCTTCAACTCCGGCACCGACCTCGTCACCCTGGCCCCGGCCGGGACCGCCGGCGACGAGCTGTCGGCGTCGTGGGGCATCCACGCGCTCTGAAGCGGCGTCAGCGCTCCGGTGGGTGCTCGCGGTTGATCAACGCCCGCACCTGACGTACGCCGTCGCGGGCGACCCGGCCGTCCGAACCCTGCAACGCCATCGCGGAGATCGTCGTGCCGTCGGCGAGGTCGAGCGTGGCCCACGGGGCGCCGTCGGGCAGGTGGATGGCAAGCACCTGCTCCCACGCGAGCCTGCGGGTGCGGAACCCGTTGACGACGACCAGCGACGCCATCTCCGCCGTCACCCGCGCGCGGGCGAGCGCCCAGCCGCACGCAGCGAAGCCGGCGCCCATCACGACCAGGGTGAGCCGCTGGAGCAGGCCGAAACGGTCGCGCACCGACTCGTCGAAGCCGAACCAGGCCGCGGCGCACACCACGAACAGCATCAGCCCGAAGCCGATGACTGCGAAGCGGACGCCCATCGGTCGCCACGTGTGCGGCAGGGACGGCAGCGTCGGGCCCGACGGGGCGTCAGAGGCGGCAGGCATGGATGTCCGTGAGCAGGATGGCCCGAGCTCCGATGGAGTAGAGGTCGTCCATCAGTCGCTGCGAGCCGGCGCGCGGCACCATCACGCGCACCGCGACCCAGCCGGGCTTGCCGAGCGGCGAGATGGTCGGACCCTCGCGACCGGGCGCGAGCTCGGTCGCCGCGTCGAGGTGGGACTGCTCGATGTCGTAGTCCATCATCACGTAGCTGCGAGCCACCAGGACGCCCTCGATGCGCCGCCGGAAGATCTCGAAGTCGTCGGGCACCTCGCCACCGCGGGTGATCAGCACGGCCTGGGAGTCGAGGATGACCTCGCCGAAGGTGGCCAGGCCGGCGGCGCGCAGGGTCGAGCCGGTCTCCACCACGTCGGCGATCACGTCGGCGACGCCGAGCTGGATGCTGGTCTCGACGGCCCCGTCGAGCCGGGTGACGGTCGCGTCGACACCGTTGCGGAAGAGGTAGTCCTCGACCACACCGACGTAGGACGTCGCGATCCGCAGGCCGCTCAGGTCCTCCAGCGAGGAGTAGCGGCCGGTGGGGCCGGCGAAGTGGAAGCGCGATCGACCGAACCCGAGGCTCATCACCTCGTCGGCCTTGGCACCCGAGTCGAGCAGCAGGTCGCGGCCGGTGATGCCGGCGTCGAGCGTGCCCTCACCGACGTAGAGCGCGATGTCGCGGGGACGCAGGTAGAAGAAGTCGACGTCGTTCTCGGTGTCGACGAGCGCGAGCTCCTTGGAGTCGCTGCGCTGGCGGTAGCCCGACTCCCGCAGGATGTCGGTCGCGGCCTGGGACAGCGCCCCCTTGTTGGGGACGGCGATGCGGAGGGTCATGCGTCGTTCACCTTGTTCTCCCAGCCGGCTCTCACAGGTGGGCGTAGACGTCGTCGAGGGTCAGTCCGGAGGCGAGCATCAGCACCTGGGCGTGGTAGAGCAGCTGGCTGATCTCCAGCGCAGTCGCGTCCTTGCCCTCGTGCTCGGCGGCCATCCAGGACTCGGCGGCCTCCTCCAGGAGCTTCTTGCCGATGGCATGGATGCCCGCGTCGAGCTGCTGCACGGTGCCGGACCCCTCGGGGCGCTCCGCGGCCTTGGTGGAGAGCTCTGCCCACAGGTCCTCGAACGTCTTCA
Source organism: uncultured Actinomycetota bacterium (assembly GCA_963750445.1). Taxonomy (GTDB): domain Bacteria; phylum Actinomycetota; class Actinomycetes; order Propionibacteriales; family Nocardioidaceae; genus Nocardioides. Next base: position 587,940 of record CAVVQR010000016.1, read on the forward strand.
CGAGGAGCAAGCCTAGGGCGCGGACCCGGCACCGGTGACACTGGCCGCACGGACGAGATCGACGAGTGATCGCGCGGACCGGTCCCACCCCTCGGAGGGGTGTCGGCGCACCCGCGACGTGCCTATGGTCGGACCATGACTGAATCGAACACCCATTCGGACGACGCCACCCCCGACACGACACCCGAGCCCACCGGGGAGACCCTCGGCGGTCCCCAGGGAGACAGCACCCGCAAGGACCCCGAGGAGTGGGTCACCGGTGACGAGCCGATGACCGGCGCGCAGCGCAGCTATCTCGACACGCTGGCCCGCGAGAACGGCGAGGAGATCTCGGCCGACCTCACCAAGGCCGAGGCGTCCGAGCACATCGACCGGCTGCAGTCCGGGAGCGACCGCACGTCCTGAGCGTCCGCGCGCGACGGGCGACTAGCTCGTACGCCGCGCGACGAGCACACGGGCAGTGTCGAGCGCCGCTGCGGTCGCCTCCCAGCCCTTGTCCTCGACCGAGCCCTCGAGACCGGCGCGGTCGAGGGCCTGCTGCTCGGTGTCGCACGTCAGCACGCCGAAGCCGACGGGGACGGCGTGCTCGACACTGACCCGGGTCAGGCCATCGGTCGCGGCCGAGCAGACGTAGTCGAAGTGCGGCGTCCCGCCGCGGATCACCACGCCCAGCGCCACCACGGCGTCGTAGCCCTCCTTGGCCAGGGCCGCGGCGACCACCGGCAGCTCGAACGTGCCGGGGACGCGGATCACCTCGGGCTCGCTGATGCCGTAGGCAGCCAGCGCACGCTCGGCTCCGGCGACGAGGCCGTCCATCACCTGGGTGTGCCAGCTCGCGGCGACGACGGCGACCCTGAGGTCGCTGGCGTCGAAGGGCTGCGAGGTGGGTGCTCCAGCGCCGCTCATGAGGTCTCTCCGTCGTCGTGGTTGAGGCCGGGCAGGTCGTGACCCATCCGGTCGCGCTTGGTCTGCAGGTAGGCCAGGTTGTGGTCGTTGGGGTGCGGGGTCATCGGGACACGCTCGCTGACGTGGATCCCGAAGTCCTCGAGGCTGGACGTCTTGTCGGGGTTGTTGGTCATCAGTCGCACCGACTCCACGCCGAGGTCGCGCAGGACCTGGGTCGCGGTGCCGTAGTGGCGCGCATCGGCCGGCAGCCCGAGGTCGAGGTTGGCGTCGACGGTGTCGCGACCGCCGTCCTGGAGCTGGTAGGCCTGCAGCTTGGCGACCAGGCCGATCCCGCGGCCCTCGTGGCCGCGGAGGTAGACCACCACTCCCCTGCCCTCCTCGACGACCGTCCGGAGCGCCTCGTCGAGCTGGACGCCGCAGTCGCAGCGCTCGCTCCCGAACACGTCACCGGTGAGGCACTCGCTGTGCACGCGCGTCAGGACCGGCTCGTCGCCCGAGATGTCGCCGTGCACGAGCGCCATGTGCTCGCTGTCGTCGATGGTGATGCGGTAGCCGTAGGCGGTGAAGTCGCCGTGCCTCGTGGGCAGCCGGGTCTCGGCGACCCGCTGCACGTGGCGCTCGTGGCGCCGGCGGTGGCGGACCAGGTCCTCGATCGAGATCATCGCCAGGCCGTGCTCGTCGGCGAACTCCCGCAGCTCGGGGGCGCGCTTCATGGTGCCGTCGTCGTTGACGACCTCGACCAGCACGCCGGCCGGGGTGAGGCCCGCCAGCTTGGCCAGGTCGACGGCCGCCTCGGTGTGCCCACGGCGTACGAGCACACCGCCCTCGCGGTAGCGCAGCGGGAAGACGTGTCCGGGTCGGGTCAGGTCGCCCGGCTCGGTCGCGGAGTCGGCCAGCGTGCGCGCGGTGTGCGCGCGATCGGCGGCACTGATGCCGGTGCTGACGCCGTCCCGGGCGTCGACCGAGATCGTGTACGCCGTCCGCAGCCGGTCCTTGTTGTGCGGCGTCATCAGCGGGATCTCGAGACGCTCGAGCATGTCGCCCGGCATCGGCACGCAGATCACGCCGCTGGAGTGGCGGACGGTGAAGGCCATCAGCTCGGGCGTCGCCTTCGCCGCGGCGAAGATGATGTCGCCCTCGTTCTCGCGGTCCTCGTCGTCGACGACGATCACCGCCCTGCCCGCCGCGATGTCCGCGATCGCCCGCTCCACGGGATCCAGTCGGACGCTCATGCGTGGACCGCCTCCTTGGCCTCGGGATCGTCGCTGTGGCTGGTGTCGGTGACGGTGCGGGCATCGCGCAGCCACACGAAGAAGCCGATCACCACGAAGACGGCGTAGAAGAGGTACATGCCGGCCGTCGGGTAGTAGCCGGCCTGCACGAGCGTGGTGACGCCGACGACGTCGACGAGGATCCAGACCAGCCAGAACTCCACCCAGCCCCGCGCCATGCCGTAGGTCGCGAGCATCGAGCCGGCGAGGATCCAGGCCTCGGTCCGCGGGCCGTAGGAGCCGATCTCCTGGAGCACGACGTAGGCGACCGCGTAGCCGACGACGCCCAGGACGAGCAGCTGTCCGCGCTCGGTCCACGTCGCCCAGCGGGGCGCGATCGCACCGCCGTCCGACGCACCGCCGGCCCGGCTCACCCGGGTCCAGCGCCACCAGCCGTAGACCGACACCGCGGCGAAGAAGACCTGGCGCCCGGCCTGGCCCCACAGCGGGTCGTCGATGTGCCCGGAGAGCTCGCCGGTGGCGAACACGGTGAACAGCAGGACGTTGCCGACGAAGCCGACCGGCCACGCCCAGACCAGGCGCCGCATGCCGAGGATCGCGCTGGCGAGGCCGAACAGGTTGCCGATCACCTCGCGGGCGCCGAGCGCGCCCCCGGGCACCGGGATCGTGCCGTGGACCAACCATTCGAGCAGGGACATCAGGACTCCTGGGGGGAGGGAGCGGTGGTGGGGGTGAAGCGGTCGACGAGGCCGCTCGCGAGCAGCTTCTCGACGTGCTTGGCGATCACGTCGGCCTCGAGGTTGACCAGGTCGCCGGGGCGACGGGCGCCCAACGTGGTGCGGGCCAGGGTCTCGGGGATGAGGCTGACGGTGAAGCTGTCGTCCTTCGCCTCGACGACGGTGAGGCTGACACCGTCGACGGTGATCGAGCCCTTGTCGACGAGGTAGCGGGAGAGGTGGGCGGGCAAGGAGACCTCGACGAGGTCCCAGTGCTCGCTGGGCGAGCGGGAGATGACCTCGCCGACGCCGTCGACGTGGCCCTGCACGATGTGGCCGCCGAGGCGCTTGTCGACGGTGACCGCGCGCTCGAGGTTGACCCGGTCACCCGGTGCCACTCCTGCGAGCGAGGTCTTGTCGAGCGTCTCCTGCATGAGGTCGGCGGTCCAGCGACCGTCACCGAGCTCGGCGACGGTGAGGCAGCAGCCGTTGACCGAGATCGAGTCGCCCAGCCCGGTGCCCTCGAGCACGGTGCTGGCCTCGACGGTGAGCCTGATGGCATCGCCCTGGTCGGTGATCTCGGCGATGGTGCCGAGCTCCTCGACGATTCCGGTGAACATCTGCTTCCTCCTCATTTCCGACGCATGGTGAGTCGGACGTTGGTGTCCTCGCCGTCGTGGCCCTGCAGCACGGTCACGTCGGAGACGTGCAGGTGCAGGGCGTCGGCGATGGTGGTGATCCCGAGGTCGGCGACGGCGCTGGTGCCCGCGCCGAGCAGCATCGGCGCGACGTAGGTGACGACCTCGTCGACCAGGTCGGCCTGCAGGAAGGCCCTCGCGAGCGTCGGGCCGCCCTCGAGGAAGACGTGCTGACGGTCCATCTCGTGCAGCCGGGCCAGCGCCGCCCCGGGGTCGCGGGTGCGCAGGTGCACGGTCTCGGCGCGGTCGTTGAAGATCCGGCGGTCGTCGGGCAGGTCTCGCAGCCCCATCACCGCGCGCAGGGGCTGGCTCGCCACCGGCTGGTCGACCTCGTCGCGCACGGTGAGCTCGGGGTCGTCCACCTCCACCGTGTGGGTCCCGACCAGCATCGTGTCGCACAGCGCGCGCAGCCGGTGGGTGTCGAGACGGGCCGCGCGGCTGGAGACCCAGCGGCTGGTGCCGTCGGCGGCGGCGCTCCGGCCGTCGAGGGTGGTGGCGAACTTCCAGGTGACGAAGGGACGGCGCCGGTCGATGGCGAAGGTCCAGGCCCGGTTGACGGCTTGCGCCTCGTGGATCATCTCGCCGCCGACGACGTCGACACCCGCCTCGCGGAGACGATCGGCACCACCGACTGCGACCGGGTTGGCGTCGGGCTGCGCGAACACGACGCGTACGACGCCCGCGGCGACGAGTGCCTCGCTGCAGGGTCCCGTGCGGCCGGTGTGGTTGCACGGCTCGAGGGTGACCACGGCGGTGGCGCCACGGGCGGCGTCGCCGGCCTCGGCGAGCGCGGCGGCCTCGGCGTGCGGGCTGCCCGCCCCGCGGTGGAAGCCCTCGGCGATCGTCGTACCGTCGGGCGCGAGCAGCACGCAGCCGACGCGGGGGTTGGGGCCGAGAGGGACGCCGGGGGTGACGGCGAGCACCAGCGCACGCTGCATGGCGCGCCGCTCTGCCTCGCTGGTCGTCATCTCCGCCTCCGGTCCGTGGTGGGACTCAGGGGGGCGGGCGACGGGGCGCCACCCGATCAGACGGGTGGCGTGGAGCCGTCAGCGTGCACTTCTCATCCGGACTGTGACCGTCGGTCCAGGATTTCCACCTGGTCAACCGGCCACTGGCTGTGGTCGGGTCGCGGACTGTGACCGCCGGTGCGGAGTTTCACCGCCCCCAGAGCACGCAAGCTCTTCGTGGACGCAACTGTGCCACAGCCGCTGCCATTCCCTCGCCGGTGTCCGGTCGTGACGTGCGCAACAGTTCCGAGGGCGCGATCGGCCCTCGCTGTCACCGCCTCGGACCGGTCAGACCTGGTCGAGGAACCGGTCGAAGACGCGTGCGCCGAACTCCAGCGAGTCGACGGGGACGCGCTCGTCGACACCGTGGAACAGGGCGGTGAAGTCGAGGTCGGCAGGCAGCCGCAGCGGCGCGAAGCCGTAGGACCTCATGTCGAGCTTGCGGAAGTGCTTGGCGTCGGTGCCGCCGCTCATCAGGTAGGGGGCGACCAGAGCGTCCGGGTCCTCGGCGAGCAGGCTGCGACTCATCGCGGTCACCAGGTCGCCGTCGTAGGGCGTCTCCCACGGGTCCTGCTTGGACTCGAAGTCGAACTCGATGCCGTCGCCGGCCAGCTCGTGGAGCGTCGCGAAGAACTCGTCCTCGTAGCCGGGCAGGAAGCGGCCGTCGACCGTGGCGTGGGCGTCGGTGGGGATCACGTTGGTCTTGTAGCCGGCCCGGAGCATCGTCGGGTTGGCGGTGTTGCGGATGACCGCGCCGAGCATCCGGGCAGCGTCGCCGAACTCCTCCACCAGCGCCTCGGCGTTGTCCGGGGTCGCCTCGGTGCCGGCCAGCTCGCCGACCGTGGCCAGCAGCACCTCCATCGTGGGCGTCAGCCGCACCGGCCACTGGTGGGCGCCGATCCGGGCGACGGCGCCGGCCAGCCGGGTGACCGCGTTGTCGTCGTTGATCATCGAGCCGTGGCCGGCGCGACCGCGGGCGGTGAGCCGCATCCAGGCCATGCCCTTCTCGGCGGCCTCGATCAGGTAGACGCGGCGCCCGCGGATGGTGGCGGAGAACCCGCCGACCTCGCCCACGGCCTCGGTGCAGTCGGCGAAGAGGTCGGCGTGCTCGTCCACGAGCACCTTGGCGCCGTGGCCGCCGCCGGCCTCCTCGTCGGCGGTGAAGCAGAGCACGACCTCGCGGTCGGGGGCGGCGCCGGCGGCTGCCCGGGCGCGCACGACGCTGAGCAGCATCGCGTCGAAGTCCTTCATGTCGACCGCGCCGCGGCCCCAGACGTGGCCGTCCTTGATCTCACCGCTGAAGGGGTCGACCTGCCAGTCCGACGCCTCGGCGGGTACGACGTCGAGGTGACCGTGCAGCAGCAGCGGCGCGCGGCCGTCGCCACCGCCCCAGCGCGCGACGACGTTGGCCCGGCCGGGCCGCCCCTCGATGACCTGGCTCTCGATCCCGACCTCGTCGAGCAGCGCAGCGACGTACTCGGCTGCCTTGCGCTCCCCCGGTCCGTCGTCCGTCCCGTAGTTGGACGTGTCGATGCGGATGAGCTCCTGACAGAGCTCCACGACCTCCGCTGCGGGGTCGTACGAGAGGTCCTTCGAACGGTCCGTCGGCGCCTGTTCCATGTCGTCCATCCTGCACCAGTGGTGGCCACCATCCCCGATTCAATGTCGGGCCAGCTGCTTTGCTACTGTTCACCCCGCACTCGTCCGGGTGGCGGAATTGGCAGACGCGCTAGCTTGAGGTGCTAGTGCCCGTATTAGGGCGTGGGGGTTCAAGTCCCCCCTCGGACACTGAGAAGGCTCCGGCTCCACGGGGCCTTTTCTTCATTTCTCCCCAGCTGTGCACACGCGAAGGACCCCGGGTCGGCGACCCGGGGTCCTTCGCGTGTGTCGGGATCGGCGCGATCAGTCCTTGAAGGCGTCCACGACGGCCTGGTCGATCGTGCGCTCGGACCGGTGAACCACTTCTTGGCGGAGACGTCCACCAGATGAGCGAGCACCAGCAGCACGGCGAGCGCCAGGATCGGTGCGTAGTTGACCGCTGCCCAGTCGAACTCGTCGCTGAACGGCACTCCGGCCGGCGTGAACGGCATGATAAGCAGAAGCAGATGACGACGATCTCGATCACGGCGAGCGAGGTTCATCCACTTGTACTTGCTGCCGTTGTTCCAGCTCCCCACCTCGAACGAGTCGCCGAGCGCGCCACCGCAGGTAGATCGGGATCACGAAGGAGAAGTAGAGACCGATGACCGACACCGAGATGACGGCGTAGAAGGCGGTCGGGATGCCGTTGACCGACTTCAGCGCGGGAAGCGTGATCAGCGACACCGATGACGGCTGCGAAGATGACTGCGTTGGCCGGGATCGGCTGGGCGTTCACCTTCGACCAGCCAGCGCGATCCGGGCATCGCGCCGTCGCGGCTGAAGGCGAACATCATGCGCGAGGCGCACGTCAGGCAGGCCGTCGTACAGAAGAGCTGCGCGCGCGAGGAGACGAACAGGATCAGGAAGGCCACCCCAGGTCGGAGCCGAGGGCCGCGTCGAAGACGTACGTCACACCGCCGGCCGGGATGCTCGCGTAGTCCGGGACGCCGTCGGCGTGCTGGATCGCGAACGTGAACGCGAGCAGCAGGACGTAGCCGCCGACGGCGGAGTAGAAGATCGACTGCCAGATGGCCTTGGCCGCACCGTCTTGGCCGCGCCCTGCGTCTCCTCGGAGAGGTGGGCCGAGGCGTCGAACCCGGTGATCGTGTACTGGGTGAGGAGGAAGCCGAGCGGGATGATCGCGAGGAACAGAAGACGCATGCTGCTCGTAGACCCGTCGGCCCACCCGGAGCCGTTGTAGGTGTCGGTGAAGACGAAGCGAGACGCTGTGGTGCTGGTCGGGGACGATGATCAGGACGAGCACGAGGAACGCCGCACCTGCCACGTGCCACCACACCGAGATGTTGTTGATCACCGCGAGCAGGTGGCCGAGAAGATGTTGACCACCGTGGTAAGCGCCAGGATCGCCAGGAAGAGCAGGAAGACGACGGTTGAGCGAGAACTCGTCCTGCCATCCCGGCTGATCGTGCGGAACGTGAGGTCGAGGAAGGTCGCGCACCCGTAGGCCACGACGGCGGTCACTGCGACAGGCCGATCAGGTTCAGCCAGCCGGTGAAGAACCCGGCTGCGGGACCGCCGAGCTTGGACGCCCACCAGTAGATGCCGCCCGAGGTCGGCATAGGCCGAGACCAGCTCGCTGACATGGTGAAGCCGATGATCAGGATGAACGCCGAGATGATCGGCCAGCCCCACGAGATCGCGATCGGACCGCCGTTGTTCCACGCCTGCGCCGAAGGTGGTGAAGCAGCCGGCGAGGATCGAGATGATCGAGAAGGAGATCGCGAAGTTGGAGAAGCTCGACCAGCTACGGCTCAGCTCCTGGGAGTAGCCGAGCTTGGCGAGGTGCTTCTCGTCGTCGGTCAGCTCGCGCTCACATCGGACTTGCAGCGGACTCTGCTGCGGACATGGGCACACCTCTCGGGGCGTCAGTGGGTGATCGGCACCGTAGACCCGGGCCGAACCGGCCGTAAAGGGTCGAGACGAGAACTGCGGCAAAAAGGTATGAACTCCGACCATTGACGTGTGCAGGTCGTCACGCGGAGACTGACCCGCATGACCGCCCAGCCGCACGAGCACCTCACGGCTGCGGTGCTCCGACCGGTGCGCGGACACCACGCGTTCGAGGGCTGCGTCGAGCAGCTCGCGACGGCCATCCGGCTCGGCGTCTATCCCGTCGGCAGCCTGCTGCCGCCCGAGCGCGAGCTCGCCGAGCGGTTGGCCGTCAGCCGAGCGACGCTGCGCGAGGCGATCGCGGCACTGCGGCAGGCCGGTCTCATCGAGACGAAGCGCGGTCGGGGCGGCGGATCGAGCGTCACGTCGCAGGCACGTGGCCGCTTCCGTGGAGGTCTGTCGCGCGTCTCCGCGGCGACGAAGTCCGAGTGGCTCGACGCCCTGGAGTTCCGCCGCGTCGTCGAGCCCGGCGCCGCACACCTCGCTGCCAGCCACGAGCTGGTCGAGTCCGACCGGGACCGGCTCACCTCCTCGGAGGCTGCCGTGCACGAGGCCTCGGGGAAGCGCACCCACCGGCAGGCCGACTCGCGGCTGCACCTGACCATCGCGTCGCTGAGCGGCTCGGCCAGCCTCCAGGAGGCGGTCACCTCGGTCCAGTCCACCCTCGACTCGATGCTCGGCGCGATCCCCGCGCTCGAGCCCAACATCGGCCACTCGCACCGCCAGCACCACCTCATCTGCACGGCCATCCTCAACGGGCGCCCGGACCGGGCCCGGAAGGTGATGGAGGACCACTGCGACGACACGGCCGCGCTGCTGCGCGGCCTGCTCGTCTGACTGCTCGCCCGACTGCTCGCCTGCCCTCGATCCACGGGAGACCCTGTGACCACACGCAACGACCGCCACCTGACCATGGACGACCTGCGCCGTCGGATCGAGGCGGACGAGGTGGACACCGTCGTCCTGGCCTTCACCGACATGCAGGGACGCCTCCAGGGCAAGCGGCTGCACGGGCGCTACTTCCTCGACCACGTCGTCGGGCACGGCACCGAGGGCTGCAACTACCTGCTGGCCGTCGACGTCGACATGAACACCGTGGACGGCTACGCGATGACGTCGTGGGACCAGGGCTACGGCGACATGGAGTTCGTCATGGACGAGCAGACCATCCGCCTCCTCCCGTGGCTGCCCGCGACCGCGATGGTGCAGTGCGACCTCGAGTGGGCCGACCACGGTCCGGTCGTCGCGTCTCCCCGCGCGATCCTCAAGGCCCAGCTGGACCGGCTCGCCGAGCGCGGACTCGTCGCCCTGGCCGGCACCGAGCTCGAGCTCGTCGTCTACGAGGACACCTACGAGGAGGCGTGGCGCAAGGGCTACAAGCGACCTCACGCCGGCCAACCAGTACAACGTGGACTACTCGATCCTCGGCACCACCCGCGTCGAGCCGCTGCTGCGCGACATCCGCAACCACATGTACGCCGCCGGCATGGACGTCGAGGGCGCCAAGGGCGAGTGCAACTTCGGCCAGCACGAGGTGGGCTTCCTCTTCAACGACGCGCTCACCACTGCCGACAACCACGTCGTCTACAAGAACGCGGCGAAGGAGATCGCCGCCCAGCACGGCAAGTCCGTCACCTTCATGGCCAAGCCCAACCAGCGCGAGGGCAACTCGTGCCACATCCACATGTCGCTGCGCGGGGAGGACGGCGAGCTCGTCTTCTGGGACGCCGACACCGGTGCGCGTACGCCGCTCTACGACAGGTTCATCGCCGGCGTCCTCGCGACTGCGGCGGACTTCACGCTGTTCTTCGCGCCCAACATCAACTCCTACAAGCGCTTCGCCGACGGCTCCTTCGCCCCCACCACCCTCGGCTGGGGACTCGACAACCGCACCTGCGCGATGCGGCTGGTGGGTCGTGGCGCGGGCGCCCGGATGGAGAACCGCATCCCCGGCGCTGACGCCAACCCCTACCTCGCCCTGGCCGCGATGATCGCCGGCGGCCTGCACGGGATCGACGAGGAGCTGGAGCTCGAGCCGGAGCTGACCGGCAACGCCTACGCCTCCGACAAGCCGCGCGTGCCCAGCACGATGGGCGCGGCCCGGGAGCGGTTCCACTCCTCCGCCGTGGTCCGCGCCTCCCTGGGCGACGACGTCGTCGAGCACTACGCCAACATGGCCGACATCGAGCTGGCGGCCTACAACGCCGCGGTGACCGATTGGGAGCTCACCCGCGGATTCGAGAGGCTCTGAGCATGAGCATGCTGATCAACCCGACCACCGGCGTCGAGCTGGACTCCTCCCCCGCCTCCGCGTCCCTCGAGGAGGCCGACGCGGCCATCGGGAGGGCGCACGAGGCGTTCCCCGCCTGGCGCGACGTGGCCCCCGGCGAGCGGGCCCGCCTGTTGCGCGCCTTCGCCGCGATCGTCGACGAGCATGTCGAGGAGCTCGCCCGGCTGGAGGTCCTCAACGCCGGCCACACGATCGGCAACGCCCGCTGGGAGGCAGGCAACGTCCGCGACTGCCTCAACTACTACTCGGCCGCGCCGGAGCGCCTCTTCGGCCGCCAGATCCCGGTCGCCGGCGGCATCGACCTGACCTTCCACGAGCCCCTGGGCGTCGTGGGCATCATCGTGCCCTGGAACTTCCCGATGCCGATCGCCGCGTGGGGCTTCGCACCCGCCCTCGCGGCCGGCAACACCGTCGTGCTGAAGCCCGCCGAGCTGACCCCGCTCACTGCGATCCGGATCGGCGAGCTGGCCCTCGAGGCCGGCCTGCCGGAGGGCGTGCTCACCATCGTGCCCGGCAAGGGCTCGGTCGTCGGCGAGCGCTTCGTGACCCACCCGCTCGTGCGGAAGGTCTGCTTCACCGGCTCCACCGGCGTCGGCAAGCAGATCATGCGTGGCTGTGCCGACCAGGTGAAGCGGGTGACGCTCGAGCTCGGCGGCAAGAGCGCCAACATCATCTTCGCCGACACCGATGTCGCCGCGGCGGCCGCCAGTGCGCCCTACGCCGTCTTCGACAACGCCGGCCAGGACTGCTGCGCGCGGTCGCGGATCCTCGTCGAGCGCTCGGCGTACGACGAGTTCGTGGGGCGTCTCGAGACCTCGGTCAAGGCGCTGCGGGTCATCGACCCGGCCGACGAGCAGAGCGAGATGGGCCCGATGGTCTCCGCCGGTCAGCGCGACTCCGTGCAGCGCTACCTCGACGGCGCGACCGTTGCCTTCGCCGGCAGCGCCCCCGACGGACCGGGGTGGTGGCTGCCGCCCACCGTCGTGGAGTCCACCGACACCAGCGAGCCCGTGTGGCGCGAGGAGGTCTTCGGGCCCGTGGTGGCGGTGATGGCCTTCGACGACGAGGAGGAGGCCGTCGCGCTCGCCAACGACTCCGACTACGGGCTGTCCGGCTCGATCTTCACCGCTGACCTGGGCCGCGCGCTCCGGGTGTCGCGCGGCGTCGAGGCCGGCAACCTGTCGGTCAACAGCCACTCCTCGGTGCGCTACTGGACACCGTTCGGCGGCTACAAGCAGTCCGGCCTCGGCCGCGAGCTCGGCCCGGACGCGCCCCACGCGTTCACCGAGGAGAAGAACGTCTTCATCGCCCACTGACCCACGCAACACCTCGATACGGCCGCTCGTTCGTCGCGGGCTGCTCGATCAACGAATGGAGAGACATGGCAGGCAGGATTCAGGACCGGGTCGCCGTCGTGACGGGCGGGTGCAGCGGCATCGGCCTCGCGACCGTGCGCCGTTTCGTCGAGGAGGGCGCCCGCGTCGTCATCGGTGACATCGACGACGCCTCGGGCGAGGCCCTGGTCGCCGAGCTCGGAGGCCCCGACGTGGTGACCTACGTCCATGTCGACGTGACGTCCAAGGACGAGGTCGACGCCCTGTTCAGGACGGCGAAGGACACCTACGGCTCGGTCGACATCGCCTTCAACAACGCCGGCATCTCGCCGCCGGAGGACGACTCGATCCTCGACACCGAGCTCGACGCCTGGCGCAAGGTCCAGGAGGTCAACCTCACGAGCGTCTACCTCTGCTGCAAGGCCGCCCTGCCCTACATGCTCGAGCAGAAGCGCGGCTCCATCATCAACACCGCCTCGTTCGTGGCCGTGATGGGTGCGGCGACCTCGCAGATCTCCTACTCCGCGTCCAAGGGCGGCGTGCTCTCGATGTCACGCGAGCTCGGCGTGCAGTTCGCCCGCGAGGGCGTCCGCGTCAACGCGCTCTGCCCCGGCCCGGTCAACACGCCCCTGCTCAAGGAGCTGTTCGCCAGCGACGCCGAGCGCGCCGCGCGCCGCCTCGTCCACGTGCCGATGGGTCGCTTCGCCGAGCCCGAGGAGATGGCCAACGCCGTGCTGTTCCTCGCCTCCGACGAGTCGAGCTTCATGACGGCCAACACCTTCCTGGTCGACGGCGGCATCTCCGGCGCCTACGTCACCCCGCTCTGAGCGGAGTCGCACCGATGGATGCACCGGTCGTCGGACTGACGACCTACCGCCAGGCCGCGGCGTGGGGCGTGTGGAACACCCGCGCCGACCTGCTGCCGACGGACTACGCCGTCGCGGTCGAGGCGGCCGGCGGCGTACCCCTGCTGCTCCCGCCGGTCGCCGCGCCCGTCGGCGGCCGCGCAGGTCGTGTCACGCATCGACGCCCTCGTCATCTCCGGGGGCGCCGACGTCGACCCCGGGCAGTACGGCGCCGAGCCGCACGAGCGCACGGCCGGCTGGCAGCCGGAGCGTGACGCGTGGGAGCTGGCGCTCCTGACGGCGGCCGAGCAGGTGGGTCTCCCGGTGCTGGGCATCTGCCGCGGCATGCAGCTGATGGCCGTGCACGCCGGCGGGACGCTGGACCAGCACACGCCCGACCTGGTCGGCCACGAGACGCACTCCCCCGGCGGTGACGTCTACGGCACGGTCGAGGTCGAGACCGAGCCGGGCTCTCGGCTGGCCGGGCTGGTCGGCACCCACGTCGAGGTGAGCTGCCACCACCACCAGTCCGTGGCCAGCCACCCCGGCTTCACTGCTGTCGCGAGGGCCGCCGACGGAACGGTCGAGGCGATGGAGGCCGGCGGCGACCGCTACTGCCTCGCCGTCCAGTGGCACCCGGAGACGCGGGTGGAGATCGGTCTGATGGCCGGCCTGGTGGCCGCGGCGCGGGAGCGCGCGGAGGGCTAGGCGCGCTGCTGTCGCTCACGCCGGCGCCGCATCGCGCTGGGCAGCGTGAGGAGGATCGCCACGAGGATGCCGACGAACAGGCCGATCGAGTTCGCGGCGACGTCGCGCGGATCGGAGACCCGGCCCGGGATCTGCTTCTGGACGCTCTCGATCATCGAGGTCAGCACGATGCCGGCGGCCAGGGCGATGAACCAGAGCCGCGTGCCGACCAGCAGCAGCAGGAAGACGCCCACCGGGACGAACAGCCCGATGTTGGCCAGGAACTCGATCCGCTCGGTGCTCAGCCGGCTGGTGAGCGGGTCGAGGTCGGGGTAGCGCTGCAGCCGGGCCAGGATCCGCGCCGCCAGTCCCTGGTAGTCGGGCTGGTCCTGGCCGGGGGTGAGCGTGACCAGGCCGACGAACCCCAGGTAGACGAGGGTCAGCAGGCTCAGGAACGGATGTCGGTGCAGCACAGACCCATCATCCGGACCGGACCAACGATCAGCCGAATCGGACGCCGGTCAGCTCCTCGGAGGTCTCCCACAGACGGGCCGCGTCCTCCGTGTCGCGCAGCGGCGGCCAGAGCTCCTGCGGTCCCGGTGGGCCGCCGGCGTTGCCCGGCCACTGCGGCCCGTAGAAGCCGCCGTCCTCACCCGACGTGGCAGCCATCAGCGCCGGCAGCCTGGCGCTCTCGACGGTGCCCACCAGGAGGCCGTGGGCCGAGAGCCACCGGATCACCTTGACGCTGGTGGTGTCGTCGGCGCGACCCACCTCGGGTCGGGCGGCCAGCAGGCTGGTCGGGGCGACCCCGGGGTGCGCGACGTTGCTCGAGATGCCCCACCCGTGGGTCGCACTGCGCCGGCTGAGCTCGATCCCGAACAGCCCGCACGCGATCTTCGACTGGCGGTAGGCCGCCATCCCGTCGTACGACGTCTCCCAGCCGAGGTCGTCCCAGTGGATGTCGCCCCGACGCGCGGCGACGCTCGCCTGCGAGGTGACGCGGCCGCCACCGGCCCGGAGCAGCGGCAGCAGGTGTCCGGTCAACGCGAAGTGGCCGAGGTGGTTGGTGCCGAGCTGGAGCTCGAAGCCGTCGGCCGTGGTCTGCCGCTCGGGTGGGGTCATCACGCCCGCGTTGTTGATCAGGAGGTGGATCGGCTCTCCCTCGGCGACCAGCGCCTTCCCCAGGGCCGCGACCGAGTCGAGGGACGACAGGTCGAGGTCGAGCAGGACGAGGTCGGCTCCCGGCACGTCCCGGCGGATCGTGGTCACGGCCCTCTCGCCCTTCGCGCGGTTGCGGACCGGCATCAGCACCTCGGCACCCGCCGCGGCGAGCGCCGCGGCGATGCCGAGGCCCATCCCGTCGCTGGCTCCGGTGACGACGGCGCGCTTGCCGGTCAGGTCGGGAAGGGTCAGGTCGTACTTCTTGGGCACTGTGGGCTCCTCGGGTCGGTGTCCCTCCAGCGTGCGGGACACCCGGATCCGTATCCACGGCCCGCTGAGCCGTGGATACGGATCGACCGACCGGACAGGATGGCGGCATGATCGATCGCATCGGGCTGGCGGACTTCCTCCGTCGTCGTCGGGAGGCCCTGCAGCCCGAGGACGTCGGGCTCCCCCGCGGAGCGCGACGGCGTACGCCCGGGCTGCGGCGCGAGGAGGTCGCGGCGCTGAGCCACATGTCGACCGACTTCTACTCACGCATCGAGCGCGAGCGGGGTCCCCAGCCCTCGGAGCAGATGGTGGCGGCCATCGCGCAGGGGCTGCACCTCTCGCTCGACGAGCGCGACCACCTCTTCCGGCTCGCCGGCCACCACCCGCCGACCCGCGAGGCGGCCGGCGACCACGTCGCGCCCGGGATGCTGCGCATCTTCGACAGGCTCACCGACACCCCGGCGGAGATCGTGACCGAGCTGGGCGAGACGTTGCGACAGACCCCGCTCAGCGTGGCGCTGGTGGGCGACTCGCGCCGCTACGTCGGGCCGGCCAGGAGCATCGGCTTCCGGTGGTTCACCGATCCCGCGGCGCGGCGGCTGCACCCGCCCGAGGACCACGAGTTCTACTCGCGGATGTACGCCTCCGGGCTGCGCAGCGTGATGGCGCTGCGCGGTCCCGGTTCGCGGGCCGCGCACCTCGCCGACCTGCTCCTGGAGCGGAGCGAGGAGTTCCGTGAGCGCTGGGCCGCGCACGAGGTCGGCATCCGCCCGCACGAGGTCAAGCGCTACCTCCACCCGTCGGTCGGGCCGCTCGACCTGAGCTGCCAGATCGTGCAGGACCCGTTCCAGTCGCACCACCTGCTCGTCTACACCGCGACTCCCGGCACACCGAGCCACGAGGGCCTGCGGCTCTTGGCGGCGGTGGCCGAGCCCGCCCCCGGCTGAGCGTCGGGGACTGCGCACCCGCTGCTCAGCCGAGCATGCCCAGGCCGCGCATGCTGTCGACGGTCGCCCGGATCGTGTCGCCGGCAGCGCGAGGGGCGAAGCCGAGCTCGGCCTTGGCGCGCGCGTTGCGGATCACCAGGGGCGGCGCCTCCTCGCCGGGCGCCTCCTGGGTCGGCACCCCTGCAGCCAGGTCGCCGAGGTGCTCCCGGAGCACCTGGGCGATCTCGAGCCACGACAGGGTGGGCCCGTCGGCGAGCAGCAGGTAGCGCCGGCCCGCCGCTGCGGGCGTCTCCATCGCGGCGACGTGGGCGGCTGCCACGTCGCGCACGTCGGCGATGCCGAAGCGCTGCCGGGGAGCGAGCGGCACCTGGCCGGAGAGCATCGCGGCGAAGACGCCCAGCGATGAGCGCGCGTCCGGGGTCAGGGTCGGTCCTGCGATCCAGGTGGGGTTCAGCGACACCAGCTCGAGCCCGCCTCCCTCGCGCTCGACGAAGTCCCACGCGGCGCGCTCGGCGACCGCCTTGGACAGCGGGTACGCCGCGAGCCCCGGTGTGTCGGGCGAGGTCCAGTCGTCCTCGTCGTAGTCGCGCACCTCCTTGGGCGAGTAGCCCACCGCAGCGAACGAGGACGTGAGCACGACGCGGCGGGCGCCTGCGTCGCGTGCCGCCCGCAGCACCCGCAGGGCGCCGTCACGAGCGGGCGCGAGCACCGCGTCCACGTCGTCGGTCTGGCTCATGGGTGACGCCACGTGGTGGACCTCGTCGACACCGGCGAGGGCCTCGGCCCACCCGGCGTCGTCGGTCAGTCCGGCGACGACCACCTCGAGGTCGCGGTCGTCGGCACCACCTCGCAGGACCGCCTCCCGGACGGCGCCCCCACGGTCGGCGGACCGCACGGTGGCACGGACGCGACTGCCGCGCAGGAGGAGGTCGGTGACGAGACGGGTGCCGAGGTAGCCGGAGCCGCCGGTGACGAGGATCGGGTTCGTGGTCATGACGTCAGCCGACCACCCCTCAAGCGCTTGAGGTCAAGCCGGCCGCAGGGTCGCCTGCAGACGGGCGACGAGCCGTTCGGCCAGCTCCCGGGCGGTCGTCTCACCCTCGGCGTCGTCGCGCTCACGTGCGTCCCACAGCGCGGCCTTCGCCCTCAGGTAGTCCAGGTGGACCCGTCGGACGGCGATGTCGCGCTCGACCTGCTCGGCGTGGCGGCGCAGGATGTCGCGCTGCTCCCCGGCGCCCGCGCGTCCGCGCCGCCGGTTCGCCTGGTAGGTCCGCATGTCCTCGATGCCCATCGCCGTGGCACGCAGGCACGCCAGGACCTGGAGGTCGTCCAGGTCCCGCTCGCCGTAGCGACGGTGGCCACTGCTGTCGTCGCGGGCGATCGGGCCGATCAGCCCGACCTCCTCGTAGTAGCGCACGGTCGGCTCGCTGAGTCCGGACTGCCGGGAGATCTCGCCGATGCTCAAGGTCCTCACCCGGCAACGACAGCACATCGACCGGGCTCCAGGTCACGACCCGCCGGGTCACCGCCGCGCCGAGCGACGGAGGCCTGCGCCAGAGTGTCCCCATGACCCGCGTCCGGCTGACCCGCCTGCCGGACGAGCGGGTGCGGGTGTCCGAGGGCGGCTCGTCGTCGACGATCGACCTCGCCGAGCTGTCGTCGTACGTCGCCGGGCGTGAGGCGGACGGCCCACGCTGGGTGTGGGACGACACCGCCCGGTGGTACCCCCGCCTCCTGGCCGACGGCGTCCGCGTCGCGCGGTGCCACGACCTGCGGCTGTGCCGCCGCCTCCTGCGTCGGGCGCCCGCGGTCGACGCCTCGTTGCTGGCCGGCGCCGAGTCAGCACACTGGGACCGCCTCGGCCCGATGGTGCCGAGCGACCCGGTGCTGTTCAGCTCCGACGACGCGTCCGAGCACCTGGACGCCGACCTCGAGGACGCCCGCCAGGTCGCTGCCGTCTCCGCATCGACGGAGCCGACGCGGCTCGGACTGCTCGTCGCCGCGGAGTCCTCGGCGGCGCTGGTCGCGGCCGAGATGACCCACGCCGGCGTGCCGTGGCGCACCGATGTCCACGAGCGGTTGTTGACCGAGCTGCTCGGTCCGCGCCCGCCGTGGGGCGCACGGCCGCGGCTGCTCGAGGAGGCCGTCGCCGACGTACGTCGGCTGCTGGGCGCGCCCGGCCTCAATCCCGACTCCCGCCCCGACCTCCTCGCGGCGCTCAGGCGCAACGGCATCGAGCTGACCGACACGCGGGCACACTCGCTCCGCTCGGTCGACCACCCGGTCGTGGAGCCCCTGCTGCGCTACAAGAAGCTCGCGCACCTGTTCTCCACCAACGGCTGGGCCTGGATCGACGAGTGGGTGCGCGGCGGCCGGTTCCGACCGGTCTACCAGCCGGCGGGGTCGGCGACCGGGCGCTGGTCGTCCAACGGCGGTGGGGCGCTCTCGTTCCCCCAGCAGGTGCGGTCGGCGGCCGTCGCCGACGAGGGGTGGGTGCTGGTGGTCGCCGACGTGGCGCAGCTCGAGCCGCGCGTGCTCGCCGGCATGAGCGGCGACCGGGCCCTCGCCCACGCCGCACGGGGCAACGACCTCTACCAGGGGATGGTCGACGACGGCGCGGTCGCCACCCGGCAGCACGCCAAGCTCGGCCTGCTGGGTGCGATGTACGGCGCGACCAGCGGGGAGAGCGGACGGATGCTCGCCGACCTCAACCGGCGCTACCCCACCGCGTTCGGGCTCGTCGAGGAGGCGGCCCGGGCCGGCGAGCGCGGCCAGGTCGTCCGCACGCTGCTGGGTCGCGGCGCTCCGGCGCTGGGCGCCGCCTCGTGGGACGAGTCACCCGACGCACCACCGGCCGATCTCGACGACCAGGACCGGCGTCGTCGCTCCTACGGCCGCTTCACCCGCAACTTCGTCGTCCAGGGGACCGCCGCGGAGTGGGCGTCGTGCTGGCTGGCCGACCTCCGCAACCGACTGTGGCGCCTCGGTGCCGACGGACCGCTCGAGGCGCGCCCCCACCTCGTGTTCTTCCTGCACGACGAGGTCGTCGTCCACACTCCGGCCGACCTCGCCGACGCCGTGGCGGTCGAGATCGCCGCCGCGGCCTCCACGGCAGGCCGGCTCCTCTTCCGCGAGATCGCGGTCGACTTCCCGCTCAACGTCTCGGTCGTGCGTTCCTACGCCGAGGCCGGCAAGCCGGTGTGAGCCTTCTCTCCCACTGAGCGGACAGCCGTGCACCGAACTTGCTCGACACCAAGATTCTTGATCTGGTCGGCGGATGGCTACGACTACCACCGAACCTTCCGCCGACCGGTCGGACGAGCCCGACCGACCGGTGCCGACCGACGACCCGCACCCCGCTCTCGACGCGGCGATCGAGCAGGGTGAGCCACGCGGGTCCGGGCTGGACAAGGTGGTCTTCGGCGTCACCGCCGTCATCGCCGTCGCCTTCCTGGCCTGGGGCCTGATCAGCACCGCCTCCCTCAGCAGCGCGTCCGGCAAGGGCCTCGCGTGGACGATGACCAACACCGGCTGGATCTTCGTCCTGACCGCCTCGTCGTTCGTGGTCTTCGTGATCTGGCTGGCCGTGGGCCGCTTCGGCAACATCCCCCTGGGCCGCGACGACGAGGAGCCGGAGTTCAGGACGGTCTCGTGGATCGCGATGATGTTCTCCGCCGGGATGGGCATCGGCCTGATGTTCTACGGCGTGAGCGAGCCCGTCAGCCACTTCGCGACGCCTCCTCCCGGCACCGGTGGGACCGGTAGCCCGCAGACCGCGATGGCGACCACCCTCTTCCACTGGACCCTGCACCCGTGGGCCATCTACGCCGTCGTCGGCCTCGCGATCGCCTACGGCACCTTCCGCAAGGGCCGCGTCCAGCTGATCAGCGCCGCCTTCGAGCCCCTGCTCGGCAAGCGTGCGCACGGACCCGCCGGCAAGGTCATCGACATGCTCGCGATCTTCGCGACGCTGTTCGGCTCCGCCGCCTCGCTCGGCCTCGGCGCCCTGCAGATCCGTAGCGGCCTCGAGATCGTCGGCGGCATCGGCGGCGCGGGCAACACCGTGCTCGTCGCCATCATCGCGCTGCTCACCGTGGCGTTCGTGCTCTCCGCCGTCTCCGGCGTGGCCAAGGGCATCCAGTGGCTGTCCAACATCAACATGGTCCTGGCGCTCGCCCTGGCCGCGTTCGTCTTCGTCGTCGGCCCGACCGTCTTCATGCTCAACCTGGTCCCGACCGCGCTCGGCAGCTATGCCGACCAGCTCCCCGAGATGGCCGCCCGCACGGGCGCCGAGGGCCCGGCCGTCAGCGAGTGGCTCGCCGGCTGGACCGTCTTCTACTGGGCCTGGTGGCTCTCCTGGACCCCGTTCGTCGGCATGTTCATCGCCCGCATCTCGCGCGGACGCACCATCCGCCAGTTCGTGACCGGCGTGCTCCTGGTGCCGAGCCTGGTGAGCCTGGTCTGGTTCGCGATCTTCGGTGGCGCCGCCATCAAGCTCCAGCAGGACGGCGTCGACATCGCCGGTGCCGGCGGCATCGAGTCGCAGCTCTTCACCGTGCTCGACCAGTTCCCGCTGGCCACCGTGTCCAGCATCCTGGTGATGGTGCTCGTGGCGATCTTCTTCGTCTCCGGCGCCGACGCGGCCTCGATCGTGATGGGCTCGCTCTCCGAGCACGGCTCCCTCGAGCCGCGACGCCCGACGGTGATCTTCTGGGGTGTCGCGACCGGCCTCGTCGCCATCGTGATGCTGCTCGCCGGAGGCGCCGACGCACTCAACGGCCTGCAGTCGATCACGATCATCGCGGCCCTGCCGTTCGTGCTGGTGATGGTCGCCCTGGCCGTCGCCCTGGTGAAGGACCTCTCCGCCGACCCGCTCGTCGTACGCCGCCAGTACGCGCGCGACGCCGTCGAGGCGGCCGTCGTCACCGGTGTCACCGAGCACGGCGACGACTTCGTGCTCTCGGTCGAGAAGGACCCGGAGGCCTGACGGCCCTAGGCTCGTCAGCATGATCGCTCCCCTTCGCGTCGGCTTCGTGACCGGCGCGACCCCCGACAAGTGGGCGCGGAGCTGGCGAGCCGGCCGCCGTGAGTCGCTCCACCTCGTCCAGACGACCGAGGCCGAGCAGCTCGACGGCATCCTCGACGGCAGCCTCGACATGGCGATCGTCCGGCTCCCCGTCGAGGCCGACGGGCTGCACTGCGTCCGCCTCTACGACGAGGTCCAGGTCGCGGTGGCGTCGCGCGAGCACCTGCTGGCCGCCGCGGATGCCGAGGTGTCGCTGGCGGACCTGGCCGACGAGCAGCTCGTACGTCCCCACGCGAGCGGCTGGACGCCGGATGCCGAGCAGATGGAGTGGCCGCCCATGTCCGAGCAGGACGCCATCGAGACGGTCGCGGCCGGCACCGGCCTCGTCATCATGCCGATGTCCGTCGCCCGGCTGCACCAGCGCAAGGACGTCATCACCCGCGTCGTGTCCGACCTCGAGCCGACCACGATCGCCCTCGTCTGGAAGCTCGAGCGCGACGACGAGGTGACGCAGACGTTCGTCGGCGTCACCAAGGGTCGGACGCCCAGGTCCTCGCGCTAGCAGCGACGGGTCTACCGGCCGATGGTCTCGACACGCCCTGTCGTGGCGGACGCTGGTGATCGCGCGCGTCGATCGGCAGAGGCTGACGTCGACGGTGCTCATGCCGCACGCACGACTGCGGTCACCGGCGACCTCGCTCACGGGTTCGTGACGCGACTTCGTCGCTCCTCAACCACCGCCTCGGTGGCGAGGAGGCGATCCGAGCGACGCGTCGAGCCGCTGCAGGCGTTTCGTGACGCGACTTCGTCGCTCCTCAACCACCGCCCTCCGGTGGTCGAGGAAGGACGAAGTCCTGTCACGAGACCCGCGTTCAGAGCTGAGGGGTTTCGTGACGCGACTTCGTCGCTCCTCAACCACCGCCCTCCGGTGGTCGAGGAAGGACGAAGTCCTGTCACGAGACCCGGCGTTCAGAGCTGAGGGGTTTCGTGACGCGACTTCGTCGCTCCTCAACCACCGGTGGCCAGGTCTCGATACGCCAGCTCGTTCCTCGCCGACTACTCGACCGGCGGTGAGCGAGGTTCGGTGACGCGACTTCGTCGCTCCTCAGTCGCGGTGCTTGCTCCTGCGTGAGTGAGGGGTGGCCATCACGGCTTCGATCCTGTCCTGGTCGTAGTCCTCGCCGAGCCACTCGAAGAGCCCGCGCAGCACGTCCGGGTCGGCGACGTAGTCGTCGTAGTGGACGCGATGGACCGCGTCGCCCAGGCCCTCGGCCGCGCTGAGCATCCGCTCCTCGATCCGCTGGACCCGGCCGAGGGGGTCGTCCTTGTGGGTCCAGAAGTTGCTGGCCGCGACGTCCTCGAGGTTGCGGGTGTTGAGCACGAACCGCGCACCCGGGAACACCTGGCGCAGGAACGTCGAGGTAGTCCGGCAGGTCCTCGTCGTACCAGCGGATCTCCTTGTAGCCGGAGACCCGGGTGTCGGCCTCGGGCCGCAGCAGCGTCGCGTCGGCGAGGGCGCGGATGTGCTGGAGCGAGGCCGTCTCGGGGAACGCCTCGATGCCGAACCACGGGTGCGTCGGCTGGCTCGCCCGCTCCGCGTCGACGCGCGCCTTCTCCGCCAGCCCGCTCGCGTGGAAGTCGTAGAGGTGGCGCATCGCGTGGCGGTTCTCGCCACGCAGCAGCCAGCCCGGGATGGAGTTGAGGATGCCCATCAGCAGGGTCGAGCCCGACCTGCCGTAGGTCATCACGAAGACGTAGTCGCGCTCCGTCATCGAGGCGTCACCACGACTTCTCGAGCGGCCGACCCTCGTGGAAGCCGGCCGCCGACTGGATCCCCACCAGGGCCCGCTCGTGGAACTCGGCGAGGTCGCTGGCGCCGGCGTAGGTGCAGGAGGACCGGACGCCGGAGCAGATCTGGTCGATGAGGTCCTCCACGCCCGGCCGGTCGGGGTCGAGGTACATCCGCGAGGAGGAGATGCCCTCCTCGTAGAGCCCCTTGCGGGCCCGGTCGTACGACGACTCGCCCGAGGTGCGGTTGGCGACGGCGCGCGCGGAGGCCATCCCGAAGGACACCTTGAAGGGCCGGCCGTCGGCGTCCTGCATGAGGTCGCCGGGCGACTCGTGCGTGCCGGCGAACCAGGAGCCGATCATCACCGACGAGGCACCGGCGGCGAGGGCCAGCGCGACGTCGCGCGGGTGGCGTACTCCCCCGTCGGCCCAGACGTGCTTGCCGAGCTCCCGGGCGGCGCTCGCACACTCGAGGACGGCGGAGAACTGCGGACGCCCGACGCCGGTCATCATCCGGGTGGTGCACATCGCGCCCGGACCGACGCCGACCTTGACGATGTCGGCACCGGCCTCGATCAGCGCGCGGGTGCCCTCGGCGGACACCACGTTGCCGGCCGCGATCGGCACGGTGGGCGACAGCGCCCGGACCGCACCGAGGGCCTGGACCATCCGGTCCTGGTGGCCGTGCGCGGTGTCGACGACCAGGCAGTCGACCCCGGCCTCGAGCAGCTCAGCGGCACGGTCGGCCACCTCGCCGTTGACGCCGACCGCAGCCGCGATGCGGAGACCGCCGTCGGCATCGAGGGCAGGGCTGTAGAGCGTGGCGCGCAGCGCGCCGAGGCGCGTGAGCACGCCGACCAGCTCGCCGGAGTCGGAGACTGCGACCGCGAGCGGTGCCTTGGCGCGCTCGATCGCGTCGTAGACCTCGCGCGGGTCGGTGGTCGCCGACACCGTCACGACGGCCGGGTTCATCACCGCCGACACCTGCGCGAAGCGGTCCACGTCGGCGCAGTCGGCCTCGGACACGACCCCGACCGGGCGACCGTCCTGGACGACGACGGCAGCCCGGTGGGCGCGCTTGGGGATCAGCGAGAGCGCCTCGGCGACCGTCTGGTCGGGGCGCAGCTCGATCGGGGTGTCGAAGACGTGGTGCCGCTGCTTGACCCACGCCACCACGTCGGCGACGACCGGGATCGGGATGTCCTGCGGGATCACGGTGATGCCGCCGCGGCGGGCGACGGTCTCGGCCATCCGCCTGCCCGCGATGGCGGTCATGTTCGAGACGACCAGCGGCAGCGTCGCGCCGGTGCCGTCGGAGGTGGCCAGGTCGACGTCGTAGCGGCTGGCGACACTCGATGCACGAGGCACCATGAAGACGTCGTCGTAGGTGAGGTCGTGACCGGCGGTGGCCCCGGAATCAGTGTGGAGGAACTGCACTGGCGGAACTCTACGTGGCGGTGCCGGGCAGCTTCTTCGGTCGCAGCCCGACGTCGGCGAGCTCGAGCGCGGCGAGGCGTCGTACGACGTCGGGGTCGCGGGCACGCCACGCTCCCGCCGGGTCGTCGCTGACCTTCGCCAGCACCCGCATCGGCTGGTTGGCGAGCGCCCGCAGCGCGAAGAGGTCGAGGTCCTCCTGGGCGTCGATGAACCGCGCACCGGCGGTGGCCTCGCGGATGAACCGCCATCGCAGTGGCAGGTGGATCGCGGAGACGATGAGGATCGGGATCAGCGCCACCGAGAGGCCCAGGAGCAGCGCCAGGCGCTCGACCGCGGCGACGGTGTCGCGCCCCGCCGAGGCCAGCCCGTCCGAGGCGTCGGCGGCCTTGTCGAACGGCACCGCGAGCTCGTCACCCACCAGGGGCGTCTCGCCCAGCCGGCCGCCCGCGTCGCGGAACTGGTCGGCCATCGAGGTGGCGGCGGAGTCGGTCTGGCGCGCGGGGCCGGCCAGCTCCATCGTGCCGTCGTGGACGGCCATCCCGATCCAGACCCAGAGGACCAACCAGGCCACGAACATCAGGTCGGCGACCACCTGGAGGGTGCGACGGACGGGCGTGTCGGCGAAGAGCTTCATGGACCACACTGTCTCTCATGGGTGAGCTCGGGGGAACGCCGTGCAGGTGACTGCGCCCTCCGGCCGGGTCTACGACGTACGCCGCCGCTGGCTGCCGTGGCGCCAACGGATCCCGATCGACACCGAGCTCTTCATCACCGTCCTGGCCGCGGTCGAGCTGGTGCTCCGCGTCGTGCTGGCGCCGCTCGCCGTGCTGCTCAGGGTCGTCCGGGTGGTCCCGTGGGTGATCGAGGTGCACGACCTCGGCGCACGCCGCGAGCGGGCCGTCGTGACACGCGAGCGGGTCCGCGGCTGGGGACCGTCGCAGGCGCGGATCCGGGCGCTGGGACGCGAGCTCGAGAGCCGGGACGTCGACCCTCAGTCCCCCGCGTTCCCGGTCGTCGTCACCCTCAGCTCCGCCTCGATGGGCGACGACGCCGCGGACGACACCCGGGTCATCGGGCTCGAGGACCGGACGGCACCTCCCACGCTGGCCACCCTCATCACCGCGATCCGCGACCGTGGGCTCCTCCTCGCCTTCTCGGGGGACCGGACCACGTGGGTGCTGCGCGAGAGCACGAGGAAGAAGCGTCCCGGCCGACCGCTGGCGGTCTTCGACCTGGACGGCGACAGCCGCACGGTCGACGTGCACCCCGTCGGCGACACGTCCTACCGGGTGGCCCGGGAGGGCAGCTTCCACCTCGAGCACCTGTCCACGCAGAGCGTCGAGCGGACCCTGGAGCTGATCGCACGGGACCCGTCCGGCAAGCGCTCCTTGCGGGACGGCCCTCAGGCCTGAGCGGCAGCCGCCTCCTGCAGCGCCCGCCAGGTGCGGTCGACGTCGTCCTGCGTCGTACGCCAGCTGCCGACGGCGAGCCGGATGGCGGCGCGGCCGTTGACGGTGGTGTGGCTCAGGTAGGCCTCGCCCGAGGCGTTGACGGCCTCCATCGCGGCCAGGGTCTGCTCGTCGCCGGCCCGGAGGCAGAACACCACGAGCGACAGCGACGGGTCGGTGAGCATCTCGAAGCGGTCGTCGGCCGCCACCAGGTCGGCGACGTGCTCGGCGAGTGCGACACCGCTGCGGATGTGTGCGCGCAGGCCGTTGAGCCCGTAGGTGCGCAGCACCGCCCAGAGCTTGATCGCGCGGAACCGCCGTCCCAGCTGCGGGTGCCAGTCGCGGTAGTCGACGACCTCGCCGGACGCCGTGGCCGCGTTGCGGAGGTATTCCGGGAGGATCGACAGCGCTCCGGTCAGCGCCTCGCGGTCGCGCACCCAGAACGTGCTGCAGTCGAAGGTCGTCAGCAGCCACTTGTGGGGGTTGGTGACGAACGAGTCGGCCGCCTCCACCCCGGCCAGGTGGTCGCGGAGCTCCGGGCACACAGCAGCGACGCCCGCCCAGGCCGCGTCGACGTGCAACCACACGCCCCACTCGCGCACGACCTCGGCCACCGCCGCGATGTCGTCCATCGCGCCGGTCGAGGTGCTGCCCGCGGCCACGTGCACCATCACCGGTCGCCGGCCGGCCTCGACGTCCTCGACGACGGCGTCGCGCAGCGCGTCGACGTCCATCGCCTGCGTGGCGGGATCGATCTCGATGGTGCGGACGGCGTCCTCGCCGAGACCGGCCATCATCGCGGCCTTCACCAGCGAGGAGTGGGCCTGGGTCGAGCCGTAGACCCGCCACTCGACGTCGCCGACGCCGTGGAGCCGCGCCTCTCCCCCGCTGGCTCTGTGCAGTGCGGAGAGCAGCGCGGTGAAGGTCGCGGTCGACGCGGTGTCCTGGATGACGCCGCCGCCGGGACCGTCGCTGCGGAACGCCGCGGGCAGGCCCAACGCCTCGGCGAACCAGTCCAGCACGACCTGCTCGACCTCGGTGACCGCCGGGCTGGTCGCCCAGATCATCCCCTGCGCGCCGATGCCGCTGGAGAGGAGGTCGCCGAGGATCGCGGCCGGCGAGGAGTTGGCCGGGAAGTAGGCGAAGAACCGCGGGTGCTGCCAGTGCGTGAGGCCGGGCACGACGATGCGGTCGAGGTCGGCCAGCACGGCGTCGAACGGCTCGCCGTCCTCGGGCGCGGACGCGGGAAGCTGTCGACGTACGTCACCGGGCGCGACCTGGGCGCGCACCGGCAGGTCGTCCAGCGAGGCCCAGTAGTCGGCGATCCAGTCGATGGCGGCATGGCCCTGGCGCCGGAACTCCTCGGGCGACATGTGGGCTGAAGGCTGCTCAGGCATGGCCCGAACGTACCGGGCAGGTTGGGTCGTCGTACTCAGTGCCGGTCGGGTACGTCGACAGGTCCGCCCGGCGGCAGCCGCGAACAGACTCCTTCCATGCCCACCAAGACCGATTCCACTGCCAAGAACACCACCGCCTTCGCCGCCCAGGCCGCGATCTCCTTCGGCGCCTCGCTCTTCGCGATGCTGGTCGCCATCTACTTCATGGAGGCCGACCCGTGGATCAAGGGCTTCCTCGCCCTCGGCACCCTCTACCTGACCACCTCGTCGTTCACGCTCGCCAAGGTCGTGCGCGACATGCAGGAGGACAACACGGTGATCAGCCGCCTCGACCGGGCCCGCGTCGACAAGCTCCTCGCCGAGCACGACCCCTTCAAGAACATCGCCTGACACACGCCGAAGCCCCCTCCCGGACCGACCGGGAGGGGGCTTCGTCGTGTGCGGGGGTCCGGCGGGTCTCGGTCAGCGGAGCTCGGAGCTGGTCAGGCCGAGGATGCGACGGGCCACGATCAGCTGCTGGATCTGCTGGGTGCCCTCGAAGATGTCGAGGATCTTGGAGTCGCGCGCCCACTTCTCCAGCAGCTCGCCCTCGCTGTAGCCGAGCGTGCCGCACAGCTGCACGCAGGACAGCGTGACGTCGGACCCGACGCGGCCGGCCTTCGCCTTGGCCATCGAGGCCTCCAGCGAGTTGGGCTTGCGGTTGTCGGCCATCCACGCCGCCTGCATCATCAGCAGCTGGGCGCCCTCCCAGTCGGCCTCGAGCCGGATGAACGTCGCCGCGGCCGCGCTCTGGAGCTGTGCCGGTCGGTCGTAGTCGATCGTCACGCCGGCCTGCTCGAGCAGGTCGCGGGTGAGGTCGAGCGACGCGCGGGCACAGCCCACCGCCATCGCCGCGACGAGCGGGCGGGTGTTGTCGAAGGTCGCCATCGCGCCGGCGAACCCGGACTTGGTGTCGATCTCCGGCGAACCGAGCAGGTCCTCGGCCGGCACGCGGCAGTCGGTGAAGGTGATGGCAGCCGTGTCGGAGGCCCGGATGCCGAGCTTGTGCTCGAGCCGCTCGACCTTGAGCCCGGGGTTGTCCTTGCGCACCAGGAACGACTTGATCGCGGCGCGGCCGAGCTCCTTGTCGAGCGTCGCCCAGACGACCACGCTGTCGGCGCGATCGCCGGAGGTGACGTAGATCTTCTCGCCGTTGATGACGTACTCGTCACCGTCCTTGACCGCGGTCGTGGTCAGGTTGGCGGAGTCCGAGCCGATGCCGGGCTCGGTGATCGCCATGGCCGCCCACGTGCCCTTGTAGCGCTCGAGCTGCTCCTCGTTGGCCACGGAGGCGATCGCGGAGTTGCCCAGCCCCTGGCGCGGCATCGACAGCAGCAGCGCGGTGTCGCCCCAGCACATCTCGGCGACGGACAGCACGGAGGCGAGGTTGGCGCCGTTGCGCACCTTGGCGGGGTCGTCGGACCTCGTCTCGTCACGGCGTACGCCGCCCGCGCCGGCGCCGCCGGTCGCACCGGTCTCGGACACGCCGTCGATCAGGGCGGCGAGCATGTCGAGCTCCTTGGGGTACTCGTGCTCGGCGCGGTCGTACTTGCGGGAGATGGGTCGGAGCATGTTCATCGCCAGCTGGTGGGCCTGGTCGATCAGCCCGGCCTGCTTCTTCGGGGTCTCGAGGTTGATCATCAGACCAGCACCGCACCTTCCATGAGGCCCACGGCCCGCAGGTCGCGGTACCACCGCTCGACCGGGTGTTCCTTGACGAAGCCGTGGCCACCGAGCAGCTGGACACCGTCGAGGCCGATCTTCATGCCCTTCTCGGCGCAGAGCTGGCGGGCCAGCCCCACCTCGCGGGCGAAGTCCTGGCCACGGGTGGCGCGCGAGGCGGCCTTCCACGTGAGCAGCCGCATCGCCTGCAGCTCGATCGCGATGTCGGCGACCATGAAGGCGACCGACTGGCGGTGGCTGATCGGCTCACCGAACGCCTGCCGCTCGTTGACGTAGCCCTTGACGTAGTCGAGGACCGCCTGACCGGTGCCCACCGCGAGCGCACACCAGGCGAGTCGCGAGAGCCGCACGCACTCGGCGTAGGCCGTGCCGTCGGTGTCGCCCAGCAGCGCGTCCGCGCCGACGCGTACGCCGGTGAGGTGCAGGCGCGACAGGGCGGCGGCGCGGAGGCCCATCGACGGGTCTGCCTCGACCTCGAGGCCGTCGGTGCCGGACTCGACGAGGAAGAGGGCCGGGGTGCCGTCGAGCTGGGCCGCCACGACGAAGAGCTCGGCCTCGGCGCCGCGGACGACCGCCGACTTCACGCCGTCGAGCACGAAGCCGTCGCCGTCGCGCAGTGCGGTCGTGGCGAGGGCGAAGGGGTCGAAGAGCACCGTCGGCTCGGCGATCGTCAGCGCGGCAGCTGGGACGCTTGATCCCCCTGGCTGCCGGTGAACGCAGGGAGGTAGGTCTGCTGCTGGGCCTCGGTGCCCCAGAGGCCGATCGCCGTGGCGACGGCGCCGGGTGCGAGCGCGGCGACGGCGAGGCCCATGTCGCCCTTGGCCAGGGCCTCGGCGACGAGGGTGCCGGCCATCGCGGACCGCTCCTCCATGATGCCGCCGAGCTCCTCGGGGACGCCCAGTCCGGGCAGCCCGACCTCCTGGGCAGCGGCCAGCACCGCCTCGGGTGGCGCGCAGGCCTCGTCGGCCTCCGCGGCGGCCGGTCGGAACAGCTCTGCCGCCAGCTCCTCGACCACGTCGACGAGCATCTGCTCGTCCTCGGTCGGGGTGAGGTCGAAGACGCCGCGCGACTCGGCGCTCGCCGGCCGGGCGCCGGCAGTGCGCCGGCCCGCCCTGGCGTAGGTGCGACCGGCGGCGGTCGCCGCCCGGAAGCCGTTGCGCGTGGTCGAGTAGACGACCTGCTCGGCCTGCTTGCGCAGGCCGACACGGTCGATCAGGTCGCTCTGCGCCAGCCGGTTCACGGCGGCGACGGCGAGGCCGATCGGGTCCCGGGTCTCGCGGGACGACAACCCGTGGCGACCTCCCGGCCGGAGGTTGTTCATGAAGGACATGGCCCAAATGTAACTATGAGTTACACCTTTGACCAGCGGACGCCCCGTGGTGCGGGTCACGCTCGCCCCTCTCGTTAGGATCCTCGGCATGCCAGACGACCAGACGACCGAGGTCCACCCGGAGGTCCGGGCGCCGCACGGCCCCCTCCCCGAGGGTGGCACGGTTCGCGCGATCACGCGGTGGGGAACGCCGGTGATGCACGCCCCGCAGCAGATCGTGACGGCCTACGACGACGCGCTCACGACGCTTGCCGCCGACATGGTGGCCACGATGTACGCCGCCGACGGGGTGGGGCTGGCCGCCTGCCAGGTCGGCGAGGACGTCGCGATGTTCGTCTTCGACTGCCCCGACGACGACGGCGAGCGGACCGTGGGCGTCGTGTGCAACCCCGTGCTCACCCTGCCCGAGGGTCGCGACCGCAGCCTCGAGGACGACGAGGAGGGGTGTCTCTCCTTCCCGGGGTCGTTCGAGCCCTGCGCCCGGCCGGACTGGGCCCGGGTGGACGGGTTCGGCCTCGACGGCAACCCGGTGAGCTTCGAGGGCGACGGACTGCTCGCCCGCTGCCTGCAGCACGAGACCGACCACACCTTCGGCACGGTCTTCGGCGATCGCCTCTCGGCCAAGTCGCGCAAGCGGCTGGGCAAGAAGCACGACGCCGCGGCCGAGGACTACCCGCTCACCTGGCCCGCCGGGTGAACGACCTCCGCATCACCCGCGAGAACGCCCGCTTCCAGCAGTGGGAGGCGTTGCTCACCAACCGCTCCAAGCGACACCGCACCCGCGAGCTCCTCGTGCAGGGGGTCCGGCCGATCACCCGGGCCGTCGAGGAGGGCTGGACGGTCCGCGCGCTGCTGCGCGCGGACGGCGCCGGCTCGAGCTGGTCCGACGCACTCTGGGCGAGCACCGACGCCGAGCGGGTGATCCTCTCCCCCGACCTGCACGCACGCCTGAGCGGCCGCGAGGAGGGCGCCGAGCTCGTCGCCGTGGTCGAGATGCCCGAGGACGGGGTCGAGCGCCTCGGCGACTCCGCCCGCCCGCACGGACCGGTCGTGGTCTTCGACCGGCCCACCAGCCCGGGCAACATCGGCACGCTGGCGCGGTCGGCCGACGCCTTCGGCGCCTCGGCCCTGGTGATCACCGGTCACGCGGCCGACCCCTACGACCCCCGGGCCGTGCGGGCCAGCACCGGATCGCTGTTCGCCCTCACGATCCTGCGCGTGCCCGGTCCGGGCCCCGTCGTCGAGTACGCCCACGCCCACGGCTACCGGATCGTCGGCACCGACGAGGTGGGCAGCGCGATCGCCGACGTCGACCTCACCGGACGCGTGATGATCGTCGTGGGCAACGAGACCACCGGCCTGGCGGTCGGCTGGCGCACGACCTGTGACGACATCGTCAGCATCCCGATGGTCGGCACCGCGTCGTCCCTCAACGCCTCGGTCGCCGGCTCCATCGTCCTGCACGAGGCCCTGCGCCAGCGCGGCTGACCGGCACCTCCCACCACCTCGCACCCACCTCGCACCCACCTCGCACGACGGGGGTCAGCGGCGGGCGGCGGCGTAGCACGCGACCGCCGTGGCCGCCGCGACGTTGAGCGAGTCGATCCCGGCGCGCATCGGGATGATCGCGCGGCGGTCGGCGGACTGCTCCCACCGGGGTGAGAGCCCGTGCCCCTCCGAGCCCAGCACCAGGGCGAGCCGCTCGACGCCGCCGACGGCCTCCTCGATGGGCACCGAGTCCGGCGACAGCGTGAGGGCGACGGTGGTGAACCCGCGACGCGTCAGGTCCGGCAGGGCGTCGTACCAGTCGGGCAGGCGAGTCCACGGGGTCGAGAACACCGCACCCATCCCGACCTTGATCGAGCGTCGGTAGAGCGGGTCGGCGCACCGGGGCGCCAGCAGCACGGCGTCGAAGCCGAGGGCGGCGCCCGAGCGGAAGATCGCGCCGACGTTGGTGTGGTCCACGAGGTCCTCGAGCACCAGGACCGAGCGCACCCCGGCGAGCACCTGGTCGACCGAGGGCAGTGGGCTGCGGTGCAGCGAGGCGAGCGCACCGCGGTGCACGTGGAAGCCGGTGACCTGCTCGATCAGCTGCTCGGACATGACGTAGCAGGGGCCGTCGCTACGGGCCAGCACGTCGTCGAGCCCCTCGAGCCAGCGGGGAGCCATCAGGAACGAGCGCGCGACGTGCCCCGCCTCCACCGCGCGTCGGACGACCTTCTCCCCCTCGGCGAGGAAGAGGCCGTGCTCGGCCTCGAGGCTCTTGCGGAGCTCGACGTCGCGGAGGTCGCGGTAGTCCGCCAGACGGGGGTCGTCGGGGTCGGAGATCTCGACGCGGTCAGCCACGCGCGGGCCGATGAGCGCCGTAGTGCGCCGGACGCGCCACGGCCACGACCTCCCCGATCACGATGATCGCCGGAGGGACCACCTCGTGGAGGGCCAGGTCGTCGGCGAGCGAGCCCAGCGTGCTCAGCACGGTGCGCTCGGTGGGCATGGTGCCGTCGACGATCACGGCGACCGGGGTCCGGCTGTCGCGTCCGCCGTCGAGCAGCGCGGTCGCGATGGCCGGCGCGTTGCTGACCGCCATCAGCAGCACCAGAGTGCCGCGCAGGCCGGCCACGGCCTCCCACGCGACCAGCGAGTCGGGGTGACCGGGCGGCAGGTGCCCGGAGATGACCGTGAACTCGTGCGCGACCCCGCGGTGGGTGACCGGGATGCCGACCCGAGCCGGGACGGCGATGGCGGAGGACAGGCCGGGTACGACGGTGACGGGCACGTCGGCGGCCGCACACGCCAGCAGCTCCTCGAAGCCGCGGCCGAAGACGAAGTTGTCGCCGCCCTTGAAGCGCACGACCCGCTTGCCGGCGCGCGCCCGGTCGATGATGACCTGGTTGATGTGGTCCTGCGAGGCCGAGCGACCGCGCGGGAGCTTGGCGACGTCGATCAGCTCGACGTGCGGGCCGAGCTCGTCGAGGAGCTCGCGGGGTGCCAGCCGGTCGGCCACCACCACGTCGGCCGACGCGAGGGCGTGCCGCGCCGCCACCGTGACCAGCTCCGGTTCCCCCGGGCCGCCGCCGACGAGCACCACGCCGGGGCTGCGGTCGAGAGCGTCGGACGCGGTCAGGTGGCCGTCGCGCAGCGCGGTGACGATGTCGTCGCGCAGGGAGGCCGACTTGTGGGGCTCCCTGTTGCCGAGCACGCCGATCGTCACGCTGCCGTGGTGCCCGACCGCGGGCGTCCAGGCGGTCCCGCCCAGGGCGTCGTCGCTGCGGACGCAGAAGGTGTGACGGGTCTCGGCGGCCGCGGCCACGCGGGCATTGACCTCGGCGTCGTCGGTGGCCGCGACGACGTACCAGGCTCCGTCGAGGTCGCTCTCGGTGAACTCGCGCAGCACCAGGGTCAGCTCACTGCCCAGGCCCTCGATCGCGGGCGTGACCTCCGGGCTCACCAGCGTCACGACGGCGCCTGTGGCGAGGAGAGCCGGCACCCGACGCTGCGCGACGTGGCCACCGCCCACGACGACCACCTTGCGCCCGACCAGCACGAGCCCGGCGAGATAGGGACGGGGTTCGGCAGAGGTCCTGTCGGATCCGGTGTCGGGCATGGTCCATTGTCTCTGGCCCGTCTCGGGACGCGGTGGCTAGGTTCGAGGAATGAGCATCGAGAGACCTGTCAGCCCCAACCCGTACGACTACCTGCCGGCGACGGAGTCCTTCGCCGTCACCAGCGACGACGTCACCGACGGTGCGCCGCTCAAGGACGACCAGGTGGCCGCCCTCGGCAACACCTCGCCCCAGCTGAGCTGGTCGGGCGCCCCGGAGGGCACGCAGTCCTACGTCGTCACCTGCTTCGACCCCGACGCCCCGACCCCGAGCGGGTTCTGGCACTGGTGCCTGGTCGACATCCCCGCCGACGTGACCTCCCTCGACACCGGAGCCGCTGCCGGCGAGCTCCCGGGCGACGCCTTCCACGTCCGCAACGACGCAGGCGAGGTCGGCTTCACGGGCGCCGCTCCGCCGGAGGCCGACCAGCCGCACCGCTACTTCTTCGTCGTGCACGCGGTGCAGGACGCGACCCTCGGCGTCGACGCGGACGCCTCCAACGCCGTCGTGTCCTTCAACCTGGCGTTCAAGACCCTCGGGCGGGCCATCGTGCACGGCACCTACCAGCACTGAGCCCGGCCGACGGGACGCCACCTCCCGGCGTTCCGTCGTCCCACACGTCACCTCTGTCCCACCAACCCCAGCAACCTCAGGAGCCTCGTGTTCCGGGCCGACAGGTCCAGACCACGGGGCTCCTTTTTGCGCGTTTGTGTCACGAAGAAACAGTCAAGCCGTTTTGATCTGTACCTCACGGGTTTCTAAGTGTTGCGCCTAAATCTTGACGGACCGCTTGGGAGTGTCGCGACGGTCGAGCGCGAAGGCTCGACATGCATCACCACGTTTGCGTATGGTCAGATCAAGTTTTATCGAAGATTTGCTCAAGATTCGCGTCACCCCTAGCCCCGCGGATCTCTCCCTTGGAGGACTGATCGTGCGCCACTCCCGCCCCCTCTCCCTGCTGGCGACCACCGCCGTCGCCGCTGCCGTGCTGTGCGGACTGCCCGCCGCGGCCGAGGCCAGGACGTGGTCCGTGCCGACAGCCGCGGCCGTCAAGGACGCCGCCGACCTGACCAACGACGACCTCGAGGACGCCCTCATGGTCCGGATCAACCAGGCCCGCGCCGACAACGGCCTGCGCAAGATCTGGAACTTCGACGACTGCACCGACCAGCTCGCCGAGCGGTGGGGCTCGCGCATCGCTCGCACCGGCGTCTTCGAGCACCGCGACCAGGGCGAGATCATCCGCCGCTGCCACAGCTCCTGGGCCGGCGAGACGCTCGTGCGCGGCACGGACCTGTCCCCGGACCAGATGGTCGAGCTGTGGCTCGACTCCCCCGGTCACCGCGAGATCCTGCTCAGCCCGCGCGCCCGGCGTGCGGGCGTGGCGATCACCCAGGACGCGCAGGGCCGCACCATCGGCGTCGTCAACCTGGTCCGCCAGAACTGACCCGCCAGAACTGACCCGCTGACGGGCGAGGTGCGCCGCACCCCCCGCGTGTGAGACGATCCCCGGCCCCTTCGTGGTGGTTCGGGGATCGTGTCATGTCAGGGGGAAGCCGATGCTGCACGTCGCCGTGGCGATCCGGGCGTTCCGCCGCTACTCCACCTATCGCGCGGCCACCCTCGCCGGGATCTTCACCAACTCCGTCTTCGGGATCATCTACTCCTACGCCTACCTCGCGCTGTGGGACGCCAACCCCACCGCTGGTGGCTACGACTCCCAGGACGCGGTGACCTACGTCTGGCTCGGGCAGGCCCTGCTCATGACGATCGCGCTCTGGGGCGGCGGCACCACCGACGACCTCGCCGAGCGGATCCGCACCGGGGACATCGCGATCGACCTCTACCGCCCGGTCGGGATCGTCGGCTGGTACCTCGCCAGCGACCTCGGGCGAGCGGCGTACCACCTCCTCACCCGCGGGTTCGGCCCCACGATCATCGGCTTCGTGGTCTTCAAGATCGCGCTCCCCGGCTCGCCGGTCGCTGCGGTCGCCTTCGCGGTCTCGCTGGTGCTCGCGGTCGTGGTCAGCTTCTCGATCCGCTTCCTGGTGGCCAGCACGGCGTTCTGGCTGCTCGACCAGTCGGGCGTGAAGGTGATGAGCGGGGCGTTCGCGATCTTCTTCAGCGGGATGATGCTGCCGCTCGTGCTGTTCCCCGGCTGGCTCGGCACGCTCGCGAACGCCCTGCCGTGGGCGTCGTACGTCCAGGTCCCCGCCGACATCTGGCTGGGCAAGCACACCGGCACCGACCTGGCGGCTGCGCTGGGCTTCCAGGTCTTCTGGGCCGTCGTCCTGCTGGCCGCCTGCCAGGGCGTGCTGCGGCTCGCCACGCGCAAGGTGGTGGTCCAGGGTGGCTGACCTGACCCGGGCAGCGGCGGGGCACCTGCGCACCTACGGCCAGATCGCGTGGCTGTGGATCCGCGCGGCCTGGCAGTACCCCACGTCGTTCGTGCTGCTCGCGATCGGCAACGGCATGATCACCGGCCTGGACTTCGTGGGCCTGTGGATCATGTTCGCCCACCTGGACGACCTCAAGGGCTTCACGCTGCACGAGGTGGCCCTGCTCTACGGCAGCGCCTCCCTCGCGCTCGCGATCGCCGACACGGCCATCGGCAGCGTCGAGCGGATCGGCACCTACATCCGCACCGGCCGGCTCGACCAGATGATGACCAAGCCGGTGCCGCTGCTCGTGCAGGTGTGCGCCGACCAGTTCACCCTGCGTCGCCTCGGCCGGCTCACGCAGGCGAGCATCGTCTTCGGCTGGGCCTGCACCTACGTCGACTGGACCCCGCTGCGGGTGCTCGTGGCCCTGTCGATGCTGGTCAGCGGCGCCCTGGTGTTCTTCGGTCTCTTCGTCGGCTTCTCGTGCATCCAGTTCTGGACCACCGACGCGACCGAGTTCGCCAACGCGTTCACCTACGGCGGCGCGACGGTGACGCAGTACCCGCTGAACATCTTCCCCCGCGAGGTGCTCGTGGGCCTGACGTTCGTGATCCCGGTGGCGTTCGTGAACTGGTATCCCTGCCTCTACCTCCTCGGCCGCAGCGACCCGTCCGGCATGCCGGACGGGCTCCAGTTCGCCTCCCCGCTCGCCGGTGTGGCGACGATGGCCGTGGCCCTGCTCGTGTGGCGCTCCGGCGTCCGTCACTACACCTCCACCGGGAGCTGACATGTCCGCCGACGCAGGCCATCAGATCGGGGCCCAGATCGAGGTGCACGACCTCGAGCGCACCTTCGACGTACGCCGACGGGTGGAGGGTCGCCGCCGCCGCACCCGCGAGCAGGTGGTGGCCGTCCACGACCTCACCTTCTCCGTCGAGCCCGGCGAGATGGTCGGCTACATCGGGCCCAACGGCGCCGGGAAGTCCACCACCATCAAGATGCTCACCGGGATCCTGGTCCCCACCGGCGGCCGCGTGCGGGTCGCCGGCCTCGACCCGAGCCGCAACCGCGTCGAGCTGACCCGACGCATCGGCGTCGTCTTCGGCCAGCGGTCCACGCTGTGGTGGGACCTCCCCCTGATCGACTCCTTCGAGCTGCTCCAGAAGATGTATCGCATCCCGCCCGCGCGCTATCGCGAGAACCTCGACCGCTTCATCGAGATCCTCGCCCTGGGCGACCAGCTCGACACCCCCGTGCGCCAGCTGAGCCTGGGCCAACGGATGCGCGGCGACATCACCGCGGCCCTGCTCCACGACCCGGAGGTCCTCTACCTCGACGAGCCCACGATCGGGCTCGACGTGGTCAGCAAGGGACGCCTGCGCGAGTTCCTGCGGGCGCTCAACGCCGAGCGCAACACCACGTTGATGCTCACCACCCACGACCTCCAGGACATCGAGGCGCTGTGCGACCGGGTGATCGTGATCGACCACGGCACGGCGGTCTACGACGGCACGCTGGCCGGTCTGCACGCCCAAGGGGGCTCCACCCGCACGCTGGTCGTCGACCTGGTCGACGAGGCGCCGCCCATCGACGTACCCGGAGCGACGGTGCGCAAGGTCGAGGGTCCCCGGCAGTGGCTGTCGTTCCCCACCGATGCGAGTGCCGCACCGATCGTCGCCGCGGTCGCGTCGGCCTACGACGTCGCGGACCTGTCCATCCAGGAGCCCGACATCGAGGACGTCATCCGCGACCTCTACTCGCGCGGCTGACCGTCCGGCCCGGCGTCAGCCGCCGAGGCTGCGGATCCTCTCGAGGTCGCGCTCGGGCGAGGTGAGCGGCATCCGCTCGAGCACGAGCATGGCGCGGTCGTCATCGCCGCGCGCCACCTTCTTGAGCACCCGCTTGGGCATCCCGGAGAAGCCGCGGGCGTCGACCACCTTCAGCGCCTCGTGGCGCAGCCAGTCGATGCCGTCGTCCAGGTCCCAGTCGTTCCGCTCGATGACGCCGTCGGTGTAGAACATCAGCGCCTCCCCCGGTCGGAGGCGCCCCATGCTGGGGGTGAAGTCGGCGTCATCGATCACCCCGAGGGCCATCCCCCGTGCGTTGTCGATCCCCCAGCCGCGCTGGCCCAGGTGCCAGTGCAGGGCGGGCGGGTGGCCGGCACTCGTGATCGTGTAGTCGCCGGTGACGAGGTCGACCTTGATGTGCACCGCTGTGGCCAGCGACTCGTCGGACTCCTGACGGAGCAGGAAGTGGTTGGCCGCGGCCATCAGCTCGGCGGGCGGGAGGGCCCCGATGAGGCCACCCAGGGCGCCGGCGAACTGGAGCGCCTGCGGGCCCACCGCGGTTCCCTTGCCGCAGACGTCGACGAGCGCCATCTCCAGCCAGCGTCCCTCGCGCAGGTCGGCGACGAGGAAGTCACCGGCGTAGCTGGGACCGTTGGCCGTGATCGTGTGGGACTCCGAGCGCCATCCGGCGGGCAGCGGCGGCACGACACCCTGACGCTGGAGCCGGTCGCGCAGCTGGGTGAGCACGGCCTCGCTCAGTGCCATCGGGAGTCCGGACCGCTGCTTGCTCGCCTGGTAGATCGACAGGATCACGGCCAGCTCGAAGATCAACAGCGCCGAGGTCCGGCTGGGGGCCTGGAAGCCGGACTCGGCCGACGTCCAGGTCGCGACCGCCATCAGCACGACGATCAGCACCAGGAGCGGCCGGAACCGCAACAGCATGGTGCCCAGCATGAGGAACAGGAACCACAGGGTCACCGGGACGATGGTGTGGGAGACCGCACCGACGGCGACGGCGAAGGACACCAGGGTGATCAGGAGGGTCAGCAGGAAGGTCTGGCTGCCGCGGGAGCCGGTGCGCCATCCCTCGACGTGCTGGCGGATGTACATGGAGAACCCACGGACCAGGGTTCTCCAAGCACTCGACACTGCACGAGTTTATGTCCCACCCGTCCCAGGGGAGGCCGAACCAGGAAACCTGTACCCGCTGGCTAGGCTTTGGGCATGCCTCTGGTTCCGTCGCAGGCCGACATCCTCGGGCCTGACTACCGGGTGGAGACGTTCTCCCTTCCGCCCGACGCCGAAGGTCCGGTCGTCGCCACCCTGGTCACCCTCCCGCCCGCGCGACCCAACGGGCGGGCCGTGCTGCACGTCCACGGCTTCGCCGACTACTTCTTCCACACCGAGTACGCCGAGTGGTGGGCCGAGCGCGGCTACACGTTCTACGCCCTCGACCTGCGCAAGTACGGCCGGTCGCTGCGCGAGCACCAGACCCCCAACTACGTCTCGGACCTGAGCGAGTACTTCGGCGAGATCGACCTGGCCTGGTGGCGGATCACGCAGCGCGACGGCTTCACCGAGGTCATCGCCTCCGGCCACTCCACCGGCGGCCTCACCGTCCCGCTGTGGATCCACGAGCGACGCCCTCCCGAGCTCCTCGCCCTCGTGCTCAACTCCCCCTGGTTCGACATGCAGGGCGCGGCCTGGCTGCGCAACCCCGCCACCGGCGTCGCGATCAACCGCATCGGCAGCCGGCGCCCGATGCAGGAGATCCCGCGCAAGATCAGCGGCGTCTACGGTCGGTCGCTCCACCGTGAGCACGGTGGTGAGTGGGACTACGACCTGGACTGGAAGCCGCTCGAGTCGCGACCCGTCTACGTCGGCTGGCTCCGCGCGGTCCGCCAGGGCCATGCCCGGCTGCACGCCGGGCTCGACGTGCAGTGCCCGACCCTCGTGCTGTCCTCGGCCCGCTCCTGGTTCGGCGAGCAGACCGACGAGACCGTGGCCACCCACGACATCGTCCTCGACGTCGAGCAGATCCGGCGGTGGGCCTCGTCCGTGGGGCGACACGTCACGTCGATCGCGGTCGAGGGGGCGATGCACGACGTGGTGCTCTCGCGTCCCGAGGTGCGCGCGACGGCGTACGACACGATCAGCACCTGGCTGGACGCGTGGATCGCCGCTCCCGCGGACCCTGCCTCAGACGAGCAGGACCACCAGGGCGGTCAGGCCGACGACGGCGATCACCGCGCGTAGCAGGTCGGGGGGCAGCCGGCGACCGACCGTCGCACCGATCTGACCGCCCACCACGGAGCCGAGCGCGATCAGTCCCGCGACCGCCCAGTCGATGTCCGCGACGGCGATGAAGATGACCGCCGCGACCGCGTTGACCAGCAGGGCCAGGACGTTCTTGGTGGCAGTGTGGCGTTGCATCGAGTCGGCGACGCCGATGCCGAGGACCGCCATCAGCAGCACGCCCTGGGCGGCCCCGAAGTAGCCGCCGTAGACCCCGGCTCCGGCGACAGCCGGCCACACCCACCACACGCCGTGGTCGGGGATGCCGCCACGCGCCTCGGCACGGGCCGCCACCACGCGCTGGATGCGTGGCCCGAAGATCACGAGCAGCACGCCGAGCCCGATCAGGGCCGGGACGATCGCGTCGAAGGCCGAGGACGGCAGCCGCAGCAGGAGCAGCGCCCCGACGACACCGCCGAGCAGGGAGGCGGCGCCGAGCCGGATGATGCGGGAGCGCTGCCCGGCCAGCTCGCGCCGGTAGCCGACGACGCCCGAGACGTTGCCGAGGACCAGGCCGACGTTGTTGCTGACGTTGGCGGTCACCGGAGGTACGCCGAACGCCAGCAGGGTCGGGAACGTGATCAACGTTCCCGACCCCACCACCGTGTTGATGGTGCCGGCCGCCACTCCTGCGAGGGTGATCAGCACCGCTTCGAGCAGACTCACGCCGGGGCAGCCCCAGGGGCGCTCGGGTCGTCGCCGGCCGCGGGACCACCGGTCTCCGGCAGGGTCGGCGTGTCGACTCCGAGGACATCGACAGGATCACTGCCGGCGCGACTCGGGCGGGCCGCGGACTCGGCGGCAGCGATGGCCTCCTGGACGGCCTTGCTCGCGTCACTCAGCTCGGCGTCGCCGGACGAGCTGATCCCGCCCTGCGGCTCCGTCGGACCCATGTCCACACGCGTGCGGGGCGTGGCGTCGCGGGGGATGCCGGCGATCTCGTGGATCGAGGAGCCGAGGCCCTCCATCGCCTTGGTGATCTCGGAGGGGATGACCCACACCTTGTTGGCACTGCCCTCGGCGATCTTGGGCATCATCTGGAGGTACTGGTAGGCCAGCAGCGACTGGTCCGGCTGGCCGTCGTGGATGGCCTGGAAGACGGTCTGGATGGCCTGGCCCTCACCCTGCGCACGCAGGATGGAGGCCTCCCGGTCGGCCTGGGCCCGCAGGATCTGCGACTCACGGTCACCCTGGGCGTTGAGGATCTGCGACTGCTTGGAACCCTCGGCCGTGAGGATCGCCGCCTGGCGCTGGCCCTCGGCGGTGAGGATGACGGCACGCTTCTCGCGGTCCGCGCGCATCTGCTTCTCCATCGAGTCCTTGATGGACGGCGGCGGGTCGATGCCCTTGAGCTCGACGCGGTTGACGCGGATGCCCCACTTGCCGGTCGCCTCGTCCAGCACGCCCCGCAGCCCGGAGTTGATCGAGTCACGGCTCGTCAGGGTCTCCTCGAGGTCCATGCCACCGACGATGTTGCGCAGCGTGGTCATGGTGAGCTGCTCGATGGCCTGGATGTAGTTGGCGATCTCGTAGGTCGCGGCCACCGGGTCGGTGACCTGGAAGTAGATGACCGTGTCGATCGACACCACCAGGTTGTCCTCGGTGATCACCGGCTGCGGCGGGAAGCTCACGACCTGCTCGCGCAGGTCGATGAGGTAGCGCATCTTGTCGATGAAGGGCACCAGGATGTTGAGGCCGGCCGGCAGCGTGCCCTTGTACTTGCCGAAGCGCTCGACGATGGCGGCGCGTGCCTGGGGCACGATCCGGACCGTCTTGGAGAGCATGACGATGACGAACACGATGACCAGTAGGAACAGGACGAGTAAGGCTGTGGGCATGTGGTTTCCCCCGTTGGGTGGTGGTGTCGGTGGAGCGGTCAGAGTTCGAGTCGGCCGACGGGGTGGACGTAGGCCGTCGCGCCCTTGATGGCGAGGACCTCCACGGCCTCGCCGGCGGGGATCGTCATGGTCTCGTCATAGGGGAGCGCCGACCACTCCTCTCCCCCGATCTTGATGCGCCCAGTGGTGAGACCGGTGATCTCGGCGACCACCATTCCCTGGGTCCCGACGAGCTTGCCGTGGCCGAGCGAGAGCTCCGGTCCGGAGTGCAGGCGCTTGAGGAACGACGGCCGGACCAGGGCCAGCATCGCGACGGACGAGGCGATCGCTGCGAGCAGCGTGATCTCCAGCGGCAGTCCGACCAGGGCGGCGACCATGCCCACGATGGCACCCGCGGCCAGCATGGCGAGGATCAGGTCCAGGCTGAACATCTCGGCCACGCCGAGCGCGATCGACAGCGCCAGCCAGGTCTCCCAGAGATGGTCGCGGATCCAGTCCATGACCCGACCCTATCCAGTGACTACTGAGGGAACCGGGGAGCGGGCCGACGCCGCGCGGCGAACCTGTCGTCGGCCCGGCTCAGGAGGAGCGGCATGCCGAACGCCTCGGACAGGGTCTCGGCGGTCACGACGTCCTCGACGGGACCGGCATCGACCACCCGCCCCTCGCGCAGGAGCAGTGCATGGGTGAAGCCCGGAGGGATCTCCTCGACGTGGTGGGACACCAGGACGGTGGCCGGGGAGTCGGGGTCGAGCGCGAGCTCGGACAAGGTCGCCACGAGGTCCTCGCGGCCACCGAGGTCGAGCCCGGCAGCCGGCTCGTCGAGCAGCAGGAGCTCCGGGTCGGTCATCAGGGCCCGGGCGATCTGGACCCGCTTGCGCTCCCCCTCGCTGAGGGTGCCGAAGGTGCGCTCGGCCAGGTGGCTCGCCCCGACCTCGGCCAGCAGCTCGGCGGCCCGGTCGTGGTCGAGGTCGGCGTACTCCTCGCGCCAGCGACCGACGACGCCGTAGGACGCCGAGACGACGACGTCCTTGACGAGCTCGGTCCGCGGGATCCGGTCGGCGAGCGCGGCGCTGGTGAGACCGATGCGCGGGCGCAGGTCGAAGACGTCGGTGGTGCCGAGCACCTCGTCGAGGATGCCGGCGA
The DNA here is from genome assembly GCA_963750445.1 of uncultured Actinomycetota bacterium. Classification (GTDB taxonomy): domain Bacteria; phylum Actinomycetota; class Actinomycetes; order Propionibacteriales; family Nocardioidaceae; genus Nocardioides. The sequence goes on from CAVVQR010000016.1 coordinate 630,782, forward strand.
CGCCGGACGTGGGGTGGAGCTGGGCCGCAGCGACCTGGAGGAGCGTGGTCTTGCCGGCGCCGTTGGGGCCGAGCACGACCCAGCGCTCGTCCTCCTCGACCTCCCACGTCACGTCGTCGAGCAGCAGCGACTGACCACGGCGCACCGTGACCCCTGCGAACTCGATGACGGCGACCACGGGGCTCACCCTATCCAGCAGTCCGCACAGGTCCGGGCCTGACACGACGGTCGTGCAGCGGCGAGTAGCCTCGCCAGCGATGTCGACCTCGTCCCTCGCCCTCCCCCACTCGGCGACCCTCGCCTGGTGGCTCACCGCCTGGCTCCGCGGGCACGAGCAGACCGACCACGTGCTCGACGCGCTGGCCGACGACGTGCACCTGATGGAGGGCGGTTCGGCGCTCGACCTGCTGTCGCGCTCGCGTGCCACGGGATCGACGTACGCCGGCCTGGCGCTGCCCGTCGACGGCGACCTGCTCGGCCTCGGCGGGCCGCGCGAGCTCAACGCGGCTGCCCTGGAGGCCGGTCAGGCCGTGGTGGTCGGCGACATCGCGCTGGTGCCGGAGGAGCAGGGCGAGACGGTCCAGTGGCGGGTCTTCGAGGCGTCGCGACGCCAGCTGCCCGACGTGGGCGAGGCGGACCGGTCGCTGCGCGAGACCCTGCTCGGCGCGGCGGGCGACCTGGCTGCCCTCGACGTGGCGAAGTGGCGTCCCGAGGCCGCCGATGCGCTGATGAACCTGCACCACCGGCCGTCCCTCGACGCGCCCCTCGGCACACCGCCCCGCTGCGTCGACCTCGCGGCCCGCGGCCTCCAGGCCTGGGCGATCGTCGACCTCGCGCTCGTCGACGACGGCGCAGCGCTGTCGTCCTACGAGATGGAGAGCCGTCGTGGCCTGCTGCAGCCCCTGGGCAGGGCCGCCCGGCGCGCGATCGTGGCGGCGTGCTCGGCCGAGGTGTGGCCCGACCGATGACCTGCACCGCGCACCACTGACAGCGCCCGGGGCTCGACCGCCTCAGCGGCCGAGCCCCGGGCGGGCAGGTCAGTGTCGTGCGTCAGCCGTTGTAGACGCCGGGGCCGTAGTCCGGCGGGGGCGGGGGCGGGTAGCCACCCGCAGTCGCGCCCTTCGGGTTCGGGCCGTACTGGTTGTCGCCCTTGCTGTCGGTGACCAGCCAGACGAGCAGCACGATCCAGCCGATGATGATGGCGAAGACCAGCAGGATCCACCAGCCGCTGCGGCCGGTGTCGTGCAGGCGGCGCACGGCCACGGCGAGGCCCGGCAGGAACAGGGCCAGGCCGACGACGGTGTTGATCAGCCCACCGGTGGTGTCGTCGTAGCCGGTGCCGAGGATCGAGTCGAGGATGCTGGCGACGATCCCGACGAGGAAGTTGAACAGCGCGAAGTACCAGTACTCCGAACGCCGCGCACGTCCGGAGAAGTCGACGTACTTGGACAGACAGGTCCGAACCGCAGTCATGAAGTCCATGCATTACCCCCTGGTGTAGGGCGGTGCCGATGAGGTGGCCCGCCAACGACAGAAAAGGTAGGGCATCCGCGGTGCGTCGGCCAGCACCGACACCGGGCGGGGCCACATCGCCCGATGCGCGGACTCCGCGCTCGTGGCACCCACCCCGGGACTAGCCTTCCTCCCACCATGGAAGACGAGCCGAAGACTCTGCTGGTCACCCTCACGGGCAAGGATCGTCCGGGCGTCACCTCGGCGATGTTCGCCGCGCTCGCCGCAGCCGGCGTCGAGGTCCTCGACATCGAGCAGATCGTGCTGCGTCGCCGACTGCTGCTGGGCATCCTCGTCACCGCCCCGCGCGACTGGAAGAAGCTGCGCGACGTCATCGAGCGCACCGCAGGCGACCTCGGCATGAACGTCGAGGTCGACCGGGGCGCCGGTGACAACAAGAGCCGGCGGGGCGACCGCTCGCACATCACGCTCATCGGCCGCCCGCTCAAGGCCTCCGCCATGGCAGCGATCGCGGGCCGGATCGCCGACGCCGGCGCCAACATCGACCGCATCGAGCGGATGGCGCGCTACCCGGTGACCGCGATCGAGCTCCACGTCTCCGGCGCTCCTGCCGAGACCCTGCGTCCGGTCCTGGCGACCGAGGCCGTGCGGCTCGGCATCGACCTCGCGGTGCAGCGCGAGTCCCTGCACCGCCGGGGCGTCCGACTGATCGTGATGGACGTGGACTCCACCCTGATCCAGGGCGAGGTCATCGAGATGATCGCCGCGCACGCCGGTCAGGAGAAGGAGGTCGCCCGGGTGACCGAGGCGGCCATGCGGGGCGAGCTCGACTTCGAGCAGTCGCTCCGCGAGCGGGTCGCCCTGCTCGAGGGGGTGCCCGCCTCGGCGCTCGACGAGGTCTACGACTCGATCGTGCTGGCGGCCGGGGCGCGGACGATGGTGCGGACCCTGCGGCGACTCGGCTACCGCTTCGCCATCGTCTCCGGCGGCTTCAGCCAGATCACCGACCGACTCGCCGCGGATCTCGGCATCCACTTCGCCCGGGCCAACGAGCTCGAGATCGTCGACGGCGTCCTCACCGGTCGCATCGTCGGCACCGTGGTGGACCGGGCCGGCAAGGCCGCCGCGCTCCGCGACTTCGCGGCTGAGGTCGGCGTGCACCTCGACGCGACGATCGCGGTCGGCGACGGCGCCAACGACCTCGACATGCTCAACACCGCCGGGCTGGGCATCGCCTACAACGCCAAGCCGATGGTGCGCGACGCCGCACACACCTCGGTCAACGTGCCCTACCTCGACACGATCCTCTACCTCCTCGGCATCTCCCGCGAGGAGATCGAGTGGGCGGACGCGGAGGTCGGGATCGTCACGCCGGCGCCGCCGCTGACGGACTGACCCCGACCGCGACGCAGCCACCGATCTCGTCGTCGACGACCACCTCGGCGGCCAACCCCGCAGCGTGCATCGCCCCGGTCGTCAGGTCCACCTGGGACGGGCTGGTCTCGATGAGCAGCACTCCCCCGGGCGCCAGCCAGTCGGTGGCGCCCGCTGCCAGGCGACGGTGCAGGTCGACGCCCTCCTCCCCGCCGTCGAGCGCCTCGCGGGGCTCGTGGTCGCGCGCCTCGGACGGCATCTCCGCGATGCGGTCGGTGGGCACGTAGGGAGCATTGGCGACGAGCACGTCGACCCGGCCGCGCAGATCGGTCGGCAGGGCGTCGAAGAGGTCGCCGAGGTGGAGGTGGGCCGCAGGCGCGTTGAGCTCGGCGCAGGCGAGGGCCACAGGGCTCACGTCGGCCGCATGGACCTCGATGCCCGGCCCCAGTGCGGCCGCGACCGGAGCGACGCCACAGCACATCTCGACCACGACCGGGTGTCCGTCGACTGCGTGGGCGAGCGTCGTACGGTCGAGCGTCGTCCTGGCCAGCAGCTCGGTCCGGCGCCTCGGCACGAACACGCCCGGAGCGACGACCAGGCGTCGCCCGAGGAACTCGACCCAGCCGAGCACGGTCTCCAGCGGCTCACCGGCGACCCGGCGCCGGACCAGGTCCTCGAGCATGTCCTCACGCCCGTCCTCGAGCACGTCCTCGGACAGGTGCTCCCCCGACGCCGCCGCCTCCAGGAGGGCGGCCTCGTCCTCCGCCCAGACGCATCCGGCGGCACGGAGCCGCTCGACGATGGTGGGACCGGTCACGCATCCCCGATGTGGAAGGCGACGAGCCGACCCGTGCCGGGCCCCAGGTCGCTCCACGGGCCGGCGACGGTGAAGACCGACAGCGCCGACGTCGGGAAGCCGCGGGTGAGCATGCTGTTCGTGGCCTCGGCGTCGCCGTCACCGTCGTCGAGCAGCTCGGCGAGGTAGGCCATGGTCGGGTTGTGGCCGACGACGAGCAGGCTGGTCACTGCCGGGTCGGTCTCGCGGACCAGGTCGAACGCGGAGTCGGCGCCGGCCGCATAGAGCCCTTCGGAGTAGTCCGGCTCGCAGTCCCAGCCGGCACCGCTCGCGACCGCCTCCCAGGTCTGCTGGGTGCGCACCGCGTCGGAGACGAGCGCGGCGTCCGGCACGAACCCCTGCTCACGCAGCCACCGCCCGGCCTCCCCGGCATCGGCCCGTCCTCGGGCCGCCAGCGCACGCGCGTGGTCGGACGGCGCCGTCGCCTCGGCCTTGGCGTGACGCATCACCACCAGCCGGCGGGACACCCCGCTCGACCCGTTCGTACCTGACTCCTGCATCCGTCCACCTTTCCAGCCGCTAGCCTGCCTGTCATGCCCAACGGACCACTCATGATCATCGGTGGTGCCGAGGACAAGGTGCGCAAGCCGACGATCCTCAAGCACTTCGTCACCCTCAGCGGCGGCAAGGACGCACGCATCGCCGTGATCCCGACGGCGTCCTCACTCGGACGCGAGGTGGTCGAGGTCTACGACGCGCTCTTCTCGAAGTTCGGTGCGGCCCGCGTCGACGCCGTACGCCCGGAGTCACGCGACGAGGCGCACGACCCCGCCCTGGTCAAGGCGCTCGACGAGGCCACCGGCATCTTCATGACCGGTGGCAACCAGCTCAAGCTGTCGTCGGTCGTGTGCGGTACGCCGGTGGGCGAGGCGATCCTGCGCGCCCACGAGCGCGGCGCCGTCGTCGCCGGCACCTCTGCGGGGGCGAGCATCCAGTCCTCGCACATGGTCGCCTTCGGAGTCGGCGGATCCACCCCCAAGCAGCGGATGACGCAGGTGGCGGCAGGTCTCGGGCTCGTCGACACCACGGTCATCGACCAGCACTTCGACCAGCGCAACCGCTACGGACGGCTGCTGATGATCGTCGCGCAGAGCCCGCAGCTGCTCGGCATCGGTGTCGACGAGGACACCTGCGGCCTGGTCGAGGACGTGGACGGCGAGTCCGTGATGCGGATCATCGGCCGCGGTGCGGTCACCGTCCTCGACGGATCACGCATGGTCTCCAACGCCCACGAGGCGAAGCGGTCCTCGCCGCTGCTCGCCAGCGGTGTGATCTTCCACGTGCTGCCCGAGGGCACGGCCTTCAACCTGACCACCCGCGCCCTCGTGCCCAGCGAGCAGGCGATCGAGCCGGAGGACGCCGTCGAGCTGGCCGAGGCCAGCCGCGACCTGCGCCAGCTGGCGCGCGACATCGCAGCTGCTGATGCCGCGCCCGCGGCCATCCGTCGTCGCCTGAAGATGCGGCGTACGCCCACCCCGCCCACGGGATTCACCCCCAGCCCCCAGGGAGACAACTGATGAGCGAGCGACCGACCCCGGACCTGACCATCCTCGAGACGCGCGTCTACCGCGGCGCCAACGTCTGGTCCTACGACAGGTCGATCCACCTGGTCGTCGACCTCGGCTCGCTCGAGCAGTTCCCCACCAACACGATCCCCGGGTTCACCGACGACCTCGTCTCGATGCTGCCGGGCCTGCGGGAGCACTCGTGCTCGCGCGGGCGCCGCGGCGGCTTCCTCGAGCGGCTCAACGAGGGCACCTGGCTGGGACACGTCGCCGAGCACGTCGCGCTCGCCCTCCAGCAGCTGGTCGGCCACGACATCCGTCGCGGCAAGACCCGCCAGGTCAAGGGCGAGCCCGGCCACTACAACATCATCTACGGCTACGTCGACGAGAACGTCGGCCTCAGCGCGGGCAAGCTCGCCGTACGCCTGGTCAACCACCTGGTCGAGGGCGACCCGGACTTCGACTGGGAGGCCGAGCGCGACGGGTTCATCCGCCGCGCCGAGCGCACGGCGTTCGGTCCCTCGACCCAGGCCATCGTCGACGAGGCCGTGTCCCGTGACATCCCGTGGATCCGGCTCAACCAGTACTCCCTGGTGCAGCTCGGCCAGGGCGTCCACGCCAAGCGGATCCGCGCGACCATGACGTCGGAGACGTCCTCGATCGCGGTCGACATCGCCTCCGACAAGGACCTCACCACCAAGCTGCTCGGGGCTGCCGGTCTCCCGGTGCCCAAGCAGGAGTCGATCCGCACCGAGGACCAGGCTGTCGCCGCGGCCCGGCGCATCGGCTACCCCGTCGTGCTCAAGCCGCTCGACGGCAACCACGGTCGCGGGGTCTGCCTCGACCTGCAGGACGAGGCCGACGTACGCGCCGCCTTCCCGATCGCGGAGGGCCAGTCGCGCCGCGGCGACGTGATCGTCGAGTCGTTCGTCACCGGCAAGGACTACCGCTGCCTGATCATCGACGGCCGGATGGTCGCCATCGCCGAGCGGGTCCCGGCGTCGGTGACCGGTGACGGCTCGGCGACGGTCGAGCAGCTGGTCGAGCTCACCAACGCCGACCCCCGACGCGGGGTCGGGCACGAGAAGGTGCTGACCCGGATCAAGATCGACGACGCCGCGATCGAGGTGCTGGCCGACCAGGGCCACTCGCTGGAGTCGGTGCCCGCCGAGGGCGAGATGGTCAAGCTGGCGCTGACCGGCAACATGTCCACCGGAGGCATCTCGATCGACCGCACCTTCGAGGCGCACCCGGAGAACGTCGAGATCGCCGAGGAGGCCGCCCGGATGGTCGGCCTCGACATCGCCGGCATCGACTTCATCTGTCCCGACATCACCGAGCCGGTCCGTGAGGCGGGTGGCGCGATCTGCGAGGTCAACGCCGCACCGGGCTTCCGGATGCACACCCACCCGACGATCGGTGAGCCGCAGTTCATCGCCAAGCCGGTGGTCGACATGCTGTTCCCGCCGGGCGCCACGTCGCGCATCCCCATCGTGGCCGTCACCGGCACCAACGGCAAGACGACCACGAGCCGGATGATCGCCCACATCTTCAAGGGTCTCGGTCGCAAGGTCGGCATGACCTCGACCGACGGCGTCGTGATCGACGAGCGGCTCGTGATCCGCGCCGACGCCTCCGGTCCGCGCTCGGCCCGGATGGTGCTCCAGAACCCGCGCGTCGACTTCGCCGTGTTCGAGGTCGCGCGCGGCGGCATCCTGCGCGAGGGCCTCGGCTACGAGCGCAACGACGTCGCCGTGGTCCTCAACGTGCAGCCCGACCACCTCGGACTGCGCGGCATCGACACCGTGGAGCAGCTCGCGGACGTCAAGGCCGTCATCGTCGAGGCCGTGCCGCGCGACGGCCACGCCGTGCTCAACGCCGACGACCCGCTGGTGCGCGAGATGCGCCGCAAGTGCTCGGGGCAGGTCATCTGGTTCTCCATGGAGGAGCCCGGCAGCGAGGTCCGCGACATGATCGACGCGCACTGCCGCCGAGGCGGCAAGGCGATCGTGCTCAACCCGACCGAGCGCGGCGAGATGATGGTCGTCCAGCACGGGCGTCGGGAGATGCAGCTCGCGTGGACCCACCTGCTGCCCGCGACCTTCAACGGCCGGGCCCGGATGAACGTCCAGAACTCGCTCGCCGCGGCTGCCGCGGCCTTTGCCGCAGGAGCACCTCTCCACGACATCCGCCAGGGCCTGCGCACCTTCTCCACGAGCTACTACCTCTCCCCCGGCCGTCTCAACGAGGTCGACGTCAACGGCGTCAACGTCATCGTCGACTACTGCCACAACGCGCCCGGCATGAAGATGCTCGGCGACTTCGTGGACCGCGTCGGCGACTCGCTGGCCTCCTCCCACGACCTGGCTCGTCCCTCACGGATCGGCATCATCGCGACCGCGGGCGACCGGCGCGACCAGGACATGGTCGAGCTGGGCCAGGTCGCGGCCCAGCACTTCGACGTCTGCATCGTCCGCGAGGACGTGGCGCTGCGCGGACGCGAGCGCGGTGCCACCGCCCAGCTGGTGCTGGACGGCGTCCAGGCCGCGATGGCGGAGGGGGCGCGCTGCAAGCAGGCCGAGCTCGTCCTGGAGGAGATCGAGGCCGTACGCCACGCGATGAGCCGTGCCAACCCCGGTGACCTCGTCGTCGTGTGCGTCGACAAGCACGCCGAGGTGATGGCGGAGCTGGAGACCTGGTCCGACGTCGCACAGGCCGGCTCGACCTCCAACCCCGACGCGCCCTCCGCGGACCCGGACTACACCCCGTCCGCGGACTCGTGAGGCTCCTCGACCTCTCGGCCCTGCCCCACCGCCCGATCGAGGCCCACGGGAGTCGCGGGTTCTCGGTCGGTGCCTTCGGGATCAGCGCGGACGCCCACCTCGTCGCCGTCACGCTCGGGCCGGGAGGGGTCATCGGTCGTCACCCGGCGGTCGGCCGTCAGCTGCTCGTGGTGCTGTCCGGCGAGGCCGAGGTCAGCGGTGCGGAGCTGGACGTACGCCGGATCGGTCCCGGCCAGGCCGCGGTCTGGGAGCCCGGCGAGGTGCACGAGACCCGGTCGCCCGGCGGGATGTCGGCGATGATCGTCGAGGGCGACCTGGACATCGGCGCCCCCGGCGAGCAGGTCGACCCCGGGGACGTCTGACCTCAGGTGTGCGCGACCCGCTCGGGCGACACCCGCGGTGCGCGCTCGCCGAGCAGTGCCACGCCGACCGCCCCCACGAGTGAGACCAGCGCGGTGACCAGCACCGCGCGGTGCCAGCCGTCGACCAGCCCCTGGGCGGTCACCGCGCCCACTGGCGCAGCGACGACCGAGACCACGGTGACACCGAGGGCGGAGCCGAGGTAGCGGGCCGTGTTGTTGGCGCCGCTGCCCAGGCCGGCCTGGCCGGGCGGGACGCTGGCCACGCTCTCGCGACCCATCGCGGCGTTGAGCACGCCCGTGGCGACACCCGCGAGCAGGAGACCGGGGACGAAGCGGGCCGGACCGCTCTGCGTGCCCACTCCCAGGACCAGCAGCTGGCCGACACCGATCACGAGGAGGGCGCCGGCCATCTGGCTGCGCCCGCTCCACCCGGCCGGGAGCCGACGTGCAGCGACCGCGGTCACCACGCTGGGCGCGGACCACGCGAGCATCAGCCAGGCAGCGGTCGTCGCCGAGATCCCGAGCCCGGCACCGACGAAGCCGGAGACGTAGGACATCAGCGCGATGATCCCTGCTCCGGTCGCCAGCCCGGCGAGGGTCACCGCGCGGAAGGCCGGGCGTCCCAGCAGGCCGAGGTCGAGCATGGGCTGGGCGGAGCGGCGCTCGACGAGGACGAAACCCACCAGCATCAGGACACCGGCCCCGATCAGCAGCAGGGTCACCGGACGTCCCCAGCCGGTGCGCCCCTCGGTCAGCCCGGCCAGGAGGGCTGCCGTCCCGCACGCCATCAGCAGCACGCCGGGGACGTCGAGCCGTGCACGGTGCGCGCTGCGGGACTCCGGGCAGCCGCGTCCGGCGACCGCCAGCCCCAGGCCGGCCGCACCGATCACGACGTAGACGTCGCGCCAGGAGTGGAGCGAGCTCAGGTAGTTGCCCAGGAGCGGCCCGATCGCGATGCCGGCGCCCACGCTCGCCCCCCAGATGCCCGTCGCCCGACCACGCTCGGCGGGGACCGGGTGGGCCTCGGCGATCATGCCGAGCCCGGCCGCGATGACGGCCGCACCGCCGGCGCCGGCGAGCACGCGCGACACCACGAAGGTCGTCACGTCACCAGCGACAGCACCGAGGAGGGAGGCGATGCCCAGGACCGCGGCGCCGATCACGAACCAGCGGCGCCGACCGTAGTCGTCGGCGAGCCGGCCGGCTGTCAGGAGGAAGGCGCCGAGGCCGATGCTCATCGAGCTCAGCACCCAGGTGCCTCCGCCGTGACCCGCCCCCAGCCCGGCGACCGTCTGGTTGAAGTTGGCCAGCGGAGCGGTGAAGGCCACCAGCACCGCGACCGTGCCGAGCGAGGCTGTGGTGAGCGTGCGACGCGGGGTCACCGGCACTCCTTTGGTTCGATGAACAGACCAAAGCACGATAGCATCGCACCATGGCACTCGGCACGGACTATCCACGGCAGGACTGCGGCATCGCGCGCTCGCTCGAGCTCGTGGGCGAGCGCTGGACCCTGCTGATCCTGCGCGACTGCTTCCTGGGGGTGCGCCGGTTCTCCGACTTCCAGGCCCACCTCGACGTCTCGCGTGCCGTCCTGTCCTCCCGCCTCGACGCCCTCGTGGCCGAGGGGCTGCTCGAGCGCGTCGGCGACGGGCACGCCTCCTACGAGCTCACCGAGGACGCGCTGGACCTGTGGCCCGTCCTGCTCCTGCTGGCGCAGTGGGGCGACCACCGCACCAGCCCCGGACTCCCCCGACGTACGTTCCACCACGTCGGGTGCGGCACCGTCGGTCGCGGTGGGCTCTGCAGCACGTGCGGCACTGCCCCCCGTCCGCAGGACATCGAGACCCGTCCTGGCCCCGGTGCCGACCGGACGCTCCGTGGCGATCCCGTCTCGCAGGCACTCCGCGAGCCGCACCGGCTGCTGCAGCCCCTGGTGCTCGGCGGACGCGGTCAGTCTGAGCGAGCGGCCCGCCAGACGACCAGCTCGTAGACCGCGTCGATCCCCCCGCCGCCGCCCCTCTGGAAGGCGACGAAGTCGTGGGAGAGGATCCGCGCGAGCCCGTGGGACGCGGCGTGCTGCTCGACGTCCTCGCTGCTGTGCCGCTGGACCAGCAGGCCTCCGGCCACGACGCTCGTCGGCCGGGACTGGAGCGAGTCGCCCGCCAGGCGGGGCTCGTGGGTCACCACGAGGTGGCCGCCGGGGACGAGCCGTGACGCGGCCAGGCTCAGCAGCTCGAACTGGTCGGGCACCAGCTCGAGCAGGCCGATCGCGACGATCAGGTCCCACCGCGCCTCGGACGTGCGCAGGAAGTCGGCCGCGTCCTCGACGGCCACCTCTGCCCGGGGGAGCTTCTCCGTCGCGAGTGCGATCATCTCGGACGACGGGTCGACGAGGGTCAGCTCGACGCCCGGGTAGAGGCGCTGGAGCATCCGGGACGTCTGCCCGGTGCCCGCGCCCAGGTCGAGGGCCCGGCGTGGCCCGAGCTCCAGCGGCGCCAGCACCCGCGCGGCCTGCTCGTTGGCCCACCAGCCCTGGTCGCCCGTCATCTCGTCGTACGACGGGGCGAGCTCGTCGTAGACCGCTGCCCAGCCGTCCGGTCGCCCGTCGGTCACGAGGTGGCGGCCCGCACCTTGGCCGACAACGTCTCCGGGCTGTCCGGGGTGCCACCGTGCTCGGCGATCCACGCGTAGGCCTGCTCGCGCTCCGCATGGCACATCAGGCCGACCACGTCGCCCGGCCGCGCTCGGTCGACCAGCGCGGCCAGGCACTCGACCTCGGTCGTGAACGTGTCGATGTCGCTCATCCCGACCCGGGCGGCCCCGGCGCGGAGCAGGCCGTCGATCTCGTCCATCGTGCGACCGCGCAGGTAGTGCTCCTTGTGCGCGATCGCCACCACGTCGCTGCCCTTGGCGCCGATCTCGCCCAGCGCGTCGATCAGCTCGTCGGTGCGGTCGCCGACGGCACCGAGGCCGAGCAGCAGCCGGCCCCCGGGGACGCGTACGCCGTCCATGATCTCGAGCAGCGCCTCGAGCCCGGCCTCGTTGTGGGCCAGGTCCATCACGACCGAGACGCTCTGCCCGTCCGGGGTGGGCACCGAGAAGAAGTTCATCCGGCCCGGGTTGTGCTCGGCGTCGGGACGGAAGGACGTGAGGCCGGCGACCACGTGGGCACGGTCGATCCCGATGGCGAGCGCTGCGGACGCGGCGGCGAGCGCGTTCTCGATGTTGAAGCGCGACAGCCCCGCCAGCGTCATCGGCACGTCCACGAGCTCGATGATCGGGTCGGGATCGGCACCGGGCGCGAGGACCGTGATCCAGCCGTCGATCACGGTGGTGGCACGCCCGCCTCCGTGGCTCAGCACCTCGCGCACGGCCGGGGAGTCGGGGTCGCGACTGAAGATCCACGGCTGGGCGGAGATCACCGCCTGCATCGCCAGCACGCGCGGGTCGTCGCCGTTGAGCACGGCCCAGCCGTCCTTGCGGGTGATCCGCGCGACCACGGACTTCACCTCGGCGAGCTGGTCGACGGTGTCGATGCCCTGGAGCCCGAGGTGGTCCGCGGTCACGTTGGTCACCACGGACACGTCGTTGCGGGTGATGCCGATGCCCTTGAGCAGGATGCCGCCCCGGGCGGTCTCGGTGACGGCGAACTGCACGCCCTCCAGCCCGAGCGCCCGGGCGGCGCCGGACGGGCCGGAGTAGTCACCGGCCTCGACGAGGACGCCGTCGCGGTAGACGCCGTCGGTGTTGGACCAGCCCACGACCAGGCCGCTGGTGCGGGCGATGTGGGCGATCATCCGGCTGGTCGTGGTCTTGCCGTTGGTGCCGGTCACGGCGACCACCGGGATCGTCGGGGTGATCGTGGTCGGACGGGTGCCCCGCTCCGCGGTGGCGACCTCGTGGGCGGCCGCGCTCACGGCCGCCTCGACGTCGGGCGCCGGCAGCGCGTCGAGTGCGTGCGCGACCGCCTCGCCCAGCGCTCGGGCACGCCCGCGGTTGCGCCACGGGAAGGCGACGACCAGCACATCGGGCTCGGACGTGGCACGCACGCGCACGGCCAGCCGGCGGGTGCCCGCCTCGGCGGCGATGGCCCGCACCAGCCGCTCGACCGCCCTGACGGCGAAGCGCTGGCGGAAGCCCGTCCCGGCGGCCCCGGGCCGCGTCGTCCGCAGCCCGATGCGCCGGGCGAAGCGCAGCACCGCCTCGTCCGTGGCCTCGGTGATGGTCGAGACGTCGAGGGTGAGCTTCACCGCGGCCCGCGGGAAGTAGAGGTTGGGGCCTTCGAGGATGCGCAGCTCGACGAGTGAGGTCACCGGGCGAAACTACCGAACGGGTCGGTCGTGACTACAGGCCCATCGCGTGGAAGCCGCCGTCGACGTGCACGATCTCTCCGGTGGTCGCCGGGAAGAAGTCGCTCAGCAGCGCGCACACGGCCTGCGCGGTCGGGGTGTGGTCGGACTCGTCCCACCCCAGCGGAGCCCGGTCCTTCCAGGCGGACTCGAGGTCCTCGAAGCCCGGGATCGCCTTGGCGGCGAGGGTCTTGAGCGGACCCGCCGAGACCAGGTTGCACCGGATGCCTTCGGGGCCGAGGTCCCGGGCGAGGTAGCGCGAGGTGTTCTCGAGAGCGGCCTTCGCCACACCCATCCAGTCGTACGCCGGCCAGGCGGTGGTCGCGTCGAAGGTCAGTCCGACGATGGAGCCGCCGGACGACATCAGCGGTCGCGTGGCCACGGCCAGCGACTTGAGGGAGTAGGCCGAGACCTGCACGGCCTGGGCCACGTCGTCCCACGGGCCGTCCATGAACTTGCCGCCGAGCAGCGTCTCGGGGTTGCCGTAGGCGATGGAGTGGACGACGCCGTCGAGGCCGTCGACGTGCTCGCGGACCTGGTCGGCGAGGCCGGCGAGGTGGTCCTCGTCGGTGACGTCGAGCTCGAGCACGGGTGCCTCCTGGGGCAGCCGCTTGGCGATGCGCCTGGTGATGCCGAGCGCCCGTCCGAAGTTGGAGATGAGCACCGTGGCGCCCTGCTCCTGCGCCACCTTGGCGGTGGCGAAGCCGATGGACTTGTCCATCGTGACGCCGGCCACGAGGATGCGCTTGCCGTCGAGGATTCCCATGTGCGTGTCCGTTCTTGTCAGGTCGTGTCGGGCAGCGTGGGCGATCAGTGGCCCATGCCGAGGCCGCCGTCGACGGGGATGACCGCCCCGGTGACGTAGGCGGCGCCGTCGGAGGCGAGCCAGGTGACGGCCGAGGCGATCTCGGCCGGTGAGGCATAACGGCCCAGCGGCACCTGCGTCTTGATCGCCGCCTTCTGGTCGTCGGTCAGGACGTCGGTCATGTCGGTCTCGACGAAGCCGGGAGCGACCACGTTGGTGGTGATCGAGCGGCTGCCGAGCTCGCGGGCGAGCGAGCGGGCCACGCCGACCAGCCCCGCCTTGGAGGCGGCGTAGTTGACCTGGCCGGCGGAGCCGAGCAGGCCGACGACCGAGGAGATCAGGATGATCCGGCCGCGCCGCAGGCGGAGCATGCCCTTCGAGGCGCGCTTGACCAGGCGGAAGGTGCCGGTCAGGTTGGTGTCGATCACCGAGGACCAGTCGTCCTCGCTCATCCGCAGGAGCAGGGTGTCCTTGGTGATGCCGGCGTTGGCCACCAGCACCTCGACGGGACCGTGCGCCTCCTCGACCTGCGCGAACGCCGCCTCGACGGCGTCGGGGTCGGTGATGTCGCACCGCACGTCGAGGGCGCCCTCAGGGGCACCGCCGTTGCGGGTGGTGACGGCGACCTTGTCGCCCTGGGCCAGGAAGGCCTCGGCGATGGCGCGACCGATGCCCCGGTTGCCGCCGGTGACCAGGACGGAACGGGGGGCAGTGCTGGGGGTGCTGGATCCGGGCATCTCGCTCACGCTCCACGACGCTAGTGATTACTGCTTGGTACGAGGAATCAGGTGGATCAGGTGGACCTGGGGCGAGCGATCACTCGTCCTCGAGGCGGAAGCCGACCTTCATGCCGACCTGGAAGTGCTCGACCGCGCCGTCCTTGGCCTGGCCCCGCACCTGGGTGATCTCGAACCAGTCGATGTGCCGCAGGGTCTGCCCGGCGCGCTCGATGCCGTTGCGGACCGCCTGGTCGATGCCGTCCGGCGAGGTGCCGACGATCTCGGTGACGCGGTAGGTGCGGTTGGTCATGGTGCCTCCTGCTGCTGGGTGCCCGCTGGGCGTGGAGTTGTGACTCTAGCGACGTAGACTCGGAGGCATGGCCAAGCCCGACGTCGTACGGATCACCACGGCGCGCAGCAGCGCCGCCGACGACCTGGCCGCGCGCAAGAAGCGCTACGCCTGGTCGATGTCGATCCGCCTCGTCTGCTTCCTGGCCGCCGTGATCGTCGGGTCCGGGATCCTGATGTGGCTCCTGATCGCCGGCGCCGTCTTCCTCCCGCTGTTCGCGGTGGTGCTGGCCAACGCCGGAGACCAGCGTGACGACGGATTCAGGCTGCCGGAAGGTCCCGGCGCCCATGAACTGACGGCGCACGACGTCGAAGACTGAGGAAAATTCGCTGCAAACTGGCCGCGTCGAAGGTTTGGATTTCACCGACCCCCGTGGAATGATCGCTGTCGCGAGCGCAGCATCCCCCGTCTGCGCTCGCTTCTGAGGTGCCGGACAGCTCCCCCCCGTGGCTGTCCGGCACCTCTACTTCTGCCCGAGCCCGTCCGCCCCCGGAAGGTCGCCGTGGACCCCGATCGCGCCATCTGCTCGGCCAAGGGCTGCCAGGCCGACGCGGTGTGGGACCTGCAGTGGAACAACCCGAAGATCCACACCCCGGAGCGCCGCAAGTCGTGGCTCGCCTGCGACGAGCACCGCACCTCGCTGTCGGACTTCCTCGGGGCGCGAGGCTTCCTCAAGGACGTCGTCGCGCACGAGGCTGGTTGAGGCGCCTCGCGGCTGTCCGCGGCTCGTCAGCTTGCTCATCCGGGTCCTCGCCACGCCGCCGGCTCGTGCCTCGCAGGCGGCTGTTTACCCGCCGATCGCGGACATCGGGCGGTCGGGCTGGAGGAACGTCACGTCGTCGATGCCGTGACCGGCACGCTTGCCGCGCATCGCGACGACCCACCGCTCGGCGATGGCCTCGTCGCTGGCGCCGGTGCGCAGGGCCGCACGGAGGTCGGACTCCTCGCGGGCGAAGAGGCAGTTGCGGACCTGGCCGTCGGCAGTGAGCCGGACGCGGTCGCAGTCGCCGCAGAACGGGCGGGTGACCGAGGCGATGATGCCGACGGTGGCAGGGCCGCCGTCGACGACGAACAGCTCGGCCGGGGCACTGCCGCGCGGCTCCCCGTGCGGCGTCAGCGTGAACTCGGCGGTCAGCGCGGCGAGGATCTCGTCGGCGGTGACCATCTCGGCCCGGCTCCAGTCGTGCTGGGCGTCGAGCGGCATCTGCTCGATGAAGCGGAGGTCGTAGCCGTGCTCGATGCTCCAGCGGAGCAGCTCGGCGGCCTGGTCGTCGTTGGTGCCGCGCAGGAGGACCGCGTTGAGCTTGATCGGGCCCAGACCGGCGGCCTTCGCCGCCTCGAGACCGTCGACGACGTCGTGGAGCCGGTCGCGCCGGGTGATCTGGGCGAACGTCTCGGGCCGGACCGTGTCGATGCTGGCGTTGATCCGGTCGAGGCCGGCGTCGGCCAGGGCCTGGGCCGTCCGGGTGAGGCCGAGGGCGTTGGTGGTGAGCGAGGTCTCCACGCCGAGGGCGTGGGTGCGCCCGACGATGTCGACCAGTCCGCGGCGCAGGAGCGGCTCGCCGCCGGTGAACCGCACCTCCCTGATGCCGAGCCGCTCGACGCCGATCGTGATCAGCCGGACGATCTCGTCGTCGGTCAGCGTCTGGTCGGTGGGCAGCCAGTCGAGGCCCTCGGCCGGCATGCAGTAGTTGCAGCGCAGGTTGCACCGGTCGGTGAGGGAGACACGCAGATCCGTGGCCACCCGGCCGAAGCGATCTGCCAGAGGTGTCATCACCCGACGAGTCTATAGAGGCACCCGTCATCGGGTCAGCGACGTCCCGGATAACCTCGCCGGGTGCACACGCTGCGTTTCCTCGTCTCGCGCCGCTGGATCGCCTTCGCACTCGTCGTCGTCTTCCTCGCCTGGGTCGCCTGGCGCCTCGGTGAGTGGCAGTTCCACCGCCTCGAGGACCGCAAGGAGCTCAACTCGATCATCGAGCGCAACGAGAAGGCCGGCGCCCAGCCCGTCGCCGAGGTGATGGCGCCCGGTCGGTCGGTCGCCCGCGGACGACGAGTGGAGCATCGTCGAGGCGACGGGCACCTATGCCGTCGACGACGACCGTCATCGTGCGCTACCGCACCCGTGACGGCGCGTCCGGCGTGGACGTCGTGGTCCCGCTGGAGCTCGCCGACGGCTCCAGCCTGCTGGTGGACCGCGGCTGGTACGCCAGCGACAACCGGGGCGCGACGTCGGAGGACGTGCCGGAGCCGCCCAGCGGCGAGGTCACCGTGACCGGCTGGGTGCGCCAGGACGCGGAGGGGGACAGCACCGAGGTCTCCGACAGCTCGACCCGCGCGGTCAACAGCGGCGAGATCGCCGACGCGTTGGGCCGCGAGGTGCTCGGCGGGTGGGTGGACCTCCGTCGGAGTCCCCCGAGCCCGCGACCGCGCTCGAGCCCGTCGAGCTGCCCGAGCTCGACAACGGGCCGCACTTCTTCTACGGCCTCCAGTGGTGGTTCTTCGGAGCGCTGGCGGTCTTCGGCTTCTTCTTCCTCATCTACGACGAGATGCGCGGCGGGCGCGGGCCTCGGCCGAGCACCGAGCACGCCGCCGGCACGTCCGCCACGAAGCCGGGGCCGCCTCCACCCGGCGGCCAAGGCGCCACGTCGCACGTGGCGTGAGCGACTCGACCGCGGCGACGAGGACTCGAGGGAGCCGAGCAGCCCACCGTCGACCGGAAGCATGACGCCCGTCAGGAATGACGCGGCCGGCGACAGCAGGAAGGCCGCCACCGCGCCGAACTCCTCCGGCTCGGCCGACCGTGACGACCCGCGGCGTGGTCGAGGGCGGCGACCGCCTCGTCGAGCGACTCCCGGGAGCGTCCGGACAGCACCACCCGCGCGCCCTCGGCGACCAGGGCGTCGGCGCTGGCCCGGCCGAGTCCCCGCGCACCCCCGGTGACGATGAAGACGCGGTCGGTCAGCTGCGAGAGTCACGTCACGAGCCAGTCATGAGCGAGGCACGAGGTCGTGACGGGGTGTATCGAGACCCGGACCTATCGAAGGGTCGCGGCGGTCGACGTGTCGCGGAACTGCGTCGCGTGGAGGGTGGCGTAGAGCCCGCCGGCCGCGAGGAGGTCGGCGTGCGTGCCCTGCTGGACGACCCGACCGTCGTCGAGGACCAGGATCAGGTCGGCGTTGCGGACGGTGGAGAGCCGGTGCGCGATCACCAGGGACGTGCGGCCCTCGAGGGCCGCGTCGAGCGCCTGCTGGACGGCGGCCTCGGACTCGCTGTCGAGGTGGGCGGTCGCCTCGTCCAGCACCACGATCGCCGGCGCCTTGAGCAGCAGGCGGGCGATCGCGAGCCGCTGCCGCTCGCCACCGCTGAGGCGGTAGCCCCGGTCCCCCACCACCGTGTCGAGACCGTCAGGCAGCGAGCGCACGAGCGAGGCGATCTGCGCGGCCTCGAGTGCCGCCCAGACGTCGGCCTCGACCGCGTCGGGTCGGGCGTAGAGCAGGTTGGCGCGGATGGTGTCGTGGAACATGTGGGCGTCCTGGGTGACGTAGCCGACGACGTCCTCCAGGGATTGCAGCGTCACGTCGCGCACGTCGTGGCCACCGACCCGGACCACGCCCGACTCGGCGTCGTAGAGCCGGGCCACGAGGTGGGTGACGGTCGTCTTGCCCGCACCCGAGGGGCCCACCAGCGCGACCATCTGCCCGGGCAGGGCGGTGAACGTCACCTCGTGCAGGACCTGCCCGCTGTCGCGGGACTCGGTGCGCGCGACGGTCTCGAGGGACGCCAGTGAGATCTGGTCGGCGCGCGGGTAGGTGAAGGCGACGTGGTCGAACTCGAGCCTGGAGGCGGTGACCGGCAGCGCGACCGCGTCCGGCTTCTCCTGGATCAACGAGGGCAGGTCGAGCACCTCGAAGACCCGGTCGAAGCTCACCAGCGCCGTCATCACGTCGATGCGGACGTTGGAGAGCCCCTGGAGCGGTCCGAGCAGCCGGGTGAGCAGGACGCCGAGGGCCACGATGGTGCCCACGGACAGGTCGCCCCGGATCGCCAGCCAGCCACCGATGCCGTAGACGAGCGCGGTCGCGAGCGACGGCACGAGGGTCATCGCGGCGAAGAAGACGCGGGTGAGCAGCGAGATGCGGATGCCCAGGTCGCGCACCACGGCGGCCTTCTGCGCATAGGCGACGTCCTCGGACTCACGGCGGCCGAAGAGCTTGAGCAGCATGGCGCCGCCGACGTTGAACCGCTCGGTCATCGCGTTGCCGAGGTCGGCGTTGCCGTCCATCTGTGAGCGCGACAGGTCGGCCAGCCTGGAGCCGACCAGGCGCGAGGCCACGAGCAGGATCGGGAAGAGCGCGAGGCACAGCACCGTGACCGGCCAGCTCAGGAAGAGCATCGTGACGCCCACCACGATGGCGGCGATGATGTTGGAGACCGTGCCCTGGAGGGTGGAGGTGAACGCTCGCTGGGCACCGATGACGTCGTTGTTGAGCCGGCTGACCAGGGCGCCGGTCTGGGTGCGGGTGAAGAACGCGAGCGACTGCCGCTGCACGTGGGCGAACACCTGGGTGCGCAGGTCGTAGATCAGGCCCTCGCCGATCCGGCTGGACAGCCACCCCGTGACCAGCCCGAACCCGGCGTCCACGACCGCCACGACCGCGACCAGCGCCGCCAGCCAGACCACGAGCGAGGTGTCGCTGGTGCGGACGCCGTCGTCGATGATCGCCTTGAGCAGCAGCGGCGGCGCCACGACGAGCGCCGCGTCCACGACCGTGATCGCGAGGAACCCGGCGATCAGCTTCCGGTGCGGCCTGGCGAACCCGAGCACCCGTCGCACGGTGCGGCGCTCGATCTTGTTCTCGACGACGCTGCGGTCACTGCGCAGGAAACGCCACGGCGGGCCACCTGCGCCCGGGCCCATCGACATGCCTGCTCCTTCGTCCGCTCACCGGGCTGAACCTCCGGTCGGCGGCTCATTGTTCCTCGCGGCACCGACACCGCCACCGGCCGAGGCACCGGTCGAGGGGGGCGGGGTCAGGCGAGGGCGGCCGCGAGGGCGCGGAAGCGGCGTACCTGGGCTTCCCTCTCGAGCCGACGCTGCTCGTCGAGGTCGCGCTCACCCGCGCCCTGCAGCAGGGCCTTGGTCTCGGTGACGACGCCCGGCATCGGCGCCACGAGCGCGGCCGCGAGGTCGGCGACGGCGGTGTCGAGGTCGGCGCTGGGCACGGACGAGAGGGCCAGCCCGATGCGTACGGCCTCGTCGGCGGGCACGACGCGCGCGGTCGCGCAGATCTCCAACGCGCGGGCGTAGCCGACGTGCTCCACCAGTGGCTTGGTGCCGGTCAGGTCGGGCACGAGCCCGAGCGCGGACTCCTTCATGGAGAACTTCGCGTCATCGGCGACCACGCGGAGGTCGCACGACAGGGCGAGCTGGAAGCCGGCACCGATGGCGTGGCCACGCACCTTGGCGATCGAGACGAAGCGGGGGTCACGCAGCCAGGTGAAGCCGCGCTGGAACTCCTCGATCCGGGCCGACGCGTCGTCGTCGCTCAGCGCGAGCAGGCCGACGACGCTCTCCTGGCCCCCCTCCAGCGAGGTCGACGGGTCGAGCATGGCCCGGTCGAGGCCCGCCGAGAAGGTCTGCCCCCTCCCCCGTGACCACGACGACCGCGATGTCGTCGGGCAGGGTGCGGCCGATCTCGCCCAGCGCGATCCACATGGCCGGCGTCTGGGCGTTGCGCACGTCCGGGCGGTCCAGCGTCACCGTGGCGATCGGACCGTCGACCTCGAGGCGGAGGCCGACGGCGGCAAGCTCTTCGGGAGTCATGGCTTCCTTCGATGGTCGAGCGGCGAGACTCAGGCGAGGGAGACGAGGTCGGCGTAGTCGTCGTTCCAGAGGTCCTCGTCGCCGTCGGGCAGCAGGAGCACCCGGTCCGGCGACAGGGCGCGCACGGCGCCCTCGTCGTGGGTGACGAGGATGATCGCGCCGGTGTAGCTGCGGATGGCGTGCAGCACCTCCTCGCGGGAGGCCGGGTCGAGGTTGTTGGTGGGCTCGTCGAGGAGCAGCACGTTGGCGCTGGACACCACGAGGATCGCCAGGGCCAGACGCGTCTTCTCGCCACCGGAGAGCACGCCGGCAGGCTTGTGGGCGTCGTCGCCGGAGAAGAGGAACGAGCCGAGCACCGAGCGGGCCTGGGTGTCGGTCAGCTCGGGGGCGGCGCTGTGCATGTTCTCGAGCACCGTGCGGTTGACGTCGAGGGTCTCGTGCTCCTGGGCGTAGTAGCCCATCTTGAGCCCGTAGCCGGGGACGACCTCGCCGGTGTCGGGCTGGTCGACGCCCGCGAGGATCCGCAGCATCGTGGTCTTGCCGGCGCCGTTGAGGCCGAGGATCACCACGCGGCTCCCGCGGTCGATCGCCAGGTCGACGGCCGTGAAGACCTCGAGCGAGCCGTAGGACTTCGACAGCTCCGAGCCCATGAGCGGCGTCTTGCCGCAGGGCGCCGGGTCGGGGAACGCGATCCGGGCCACCTTGTCGGCGGCGCGCTCGCCCTCGATGCCGGCCATCATCTTCTCGGCGCGCTTGAGCATCGACTGCGCGGCCTGCGCCTTGGTGGCCTTGGCGCGCATCTTGTTGGCCTGGTCGGTGAGCACCTTGGCCTTGTTCTCGGCGTTCGAGCGCTCACGCTTGCGGCGCTTCTCGTCGTCCTCGCGCTGGGTGAGGTAGTTGTGCCAGCCCATGTTGTAGAGGTCGATCACCGCACGGTTGGCGTCGAGGTGGAAGACCTTGTTGACGGTCGCCTCGAGCAGCGCGTTGTCGTGGCTGATGACCACGAACCCGCCGCGGTGCGCCTTGAGGAAGTCGCGCAGCCACACGATGGAGTCGGCGTCGAGGTGGTTGGTCGGCTCGTCGAGGAGCATGATCTCGGCGCCGGAGAAGAGGATGCGGGCCAGCTCGACGCGACGGCGCTGGCCGCCCGAGAGCGTGCCGATCGGCTGCGCCAGGATCCGCTCCTCGATCCCGAGGGCTGCGGCCATCTGGGCGGCCTCGGACTCGGCGGCGTAGCCACCACCGGCGTGCAGCTCGGCGTCGGCACGGGTCCAGCGCTTCATGCCGCGCTCGTGGGTCTTGGTGTCCTCGCTGGCCATGTCGACCTCGGCCTCGCGCAGGCGTCGTACGACGTCGTCGAGCCCGCGCGCGGACAGGATCCGGTCGCGGGCGAGGACCTCGGGGTCGCCGACGCGCGGGTCCTGCGGCAGGTAGCCGACCTCGCCGCTGCGCAGCACCTGGCCGGACGCGGCTTCTCCCTCGCCGGCGAGGATGCGGGTGAGGGTCGTCTTGCCGGCACCGTTGCGCCCCACGAGGCCCACCTTGTCGCCTGCGGCGATCCGGAAGGTGACGTCCTCCATGAGGAGCCGCGCACCGGCTCTGACCTCGAGCTTCTGGGCGGTGATCATCTCGGGGCCCATCCTACGAAGGGGTGGTGGGTGACGTCGCATCGGCGACTCCACGCGCTAATCTGCGCGAAGGCTCCATGACGGCACCACCACCTGCGGAAAGGCACGACCCATGCGCTTCAACCCGAAGGCAGACATCAGCAAGGGGCGTGTCCGGGACGCGGGTGGCAGCGGCGGCGGCGGTGGCGGCGGCGGGATGCGGATGCCGCTCCCCGGCGGCACCCGCGCAGGTGGTGGCATCGGCGGCGTCCTGATCGTCATCCTGTTCCTGGTCCTCACCCAGTGCACGGGTCTCGGCAGCTCAGGAGGCGGCAGCGGCGCCGGCACGCAGGGTCAGTCCCAGGGCAACCCGCAGGGCATCGACCCCGACGACGAGCGCTACGCCAACTGCAAGACCGGCGCGGACGCCAACGAGGACGAGGACTGCGCACGCAAGGCGGTCGCGCTGTCGCTGGAGCAGTACTGGGCCAAGACGCTGCCCGAGCAGGGCAACACCGAGTTCGTGCCTGCCGGCATCAACACCTTCGCCGGCGCCATCTCCACCGGGTGCGGCCAGGCGACCTCCCAGGTGGGCCCGTTCTACTGCCCGCCCGACGAGCAGATCTACCTCGACACCACCTTCTTCTCCGACGTCCTCGAGGGCCAGCTCGGCGGCAAGGGCGGCGACTTCGTCGAGCCCTACGTCCTCGGCCACGAGTACGGCCACCACATCCAGCAGCTGCTCGGCACGATGGGCCAGGTCAAGACCCAGCAGGGCGCCAGACTCCGACGCCGTACGCCTCGAGCTCCAGGCCGACTGCTACGCCGGCATGTGGACCAAGGACGCCAGTGACGGCGACGGGATCCTGGTCGGCCTCGACCAGGGCGACATCACCGAGGCGCTCGACTCGGCGAAGGCCGTCGGCGACGACCGGATCCAGCAGAAGTCCGGCCAGGGCGTCGACCCCGAGGGCTGGACCCACGGCTCGTCGGAGCAGCGCCAGCGCTGGTTCAGCATCGGCTACGAGGACGGCACGCTCGAGGCCTGCGACACGTTCTCCGCCAGCACGCTCTGACCTGGTCCGCCGACCCTCAGGCGAGCAGCGCCTCGATCTGGCCGACCTGGCGCTGCATCGCGCGGATGTAGGGCGCCACGCTGGGGTGGCGGAACTTCCCCGCGAGCGCGCCGTCACCGTCGGCGACCCGCGCGAGCGCCCAGTCCAGCCGCGTGAGCGCGGTGTAGACGGCCATCACCCTGGCCCCCGTCGCCGACCTGGTCGGCGGTGGCCAGGCCCGGCGGCAGGGCGGCGACGTAGGCCTCCACCAGGGGCTCGACGTCCTCCCGCGTCGCCAGCGAGAGATAGCCGAGGTCAGCACCCACCGGGCCACGACCCAGGTGCGCCCAGTCGATGGCGATCGCCCCGTCGCCCTCCGAGGACGGCACCCGACCGGGCATGTTGGCGGCAGACGGGTCCCCGTGCTGGGCCACCTGCGGCAGCGCGTCGCTGCGGTCCAGCCAGACCGTCCGGTGCGACCACAGGTGGTCGGCGATGTCGGCCATCGGCGTCCGGGCGAGGATCCGCCAGCCTCCGCGACGCTCGACGAGGGCGAGACGGCTGCGCAGCTGGTCACGCGCCAGCCAGGCGTGCCGGCCCAGGTCGACAGCGGCGAACCGGCCCAGGCACGCGGCCAGCCACAGTCCCGGTGCGTCGTGGTGCTCGACCCGCTCGTGCACGAGCGTGATGCCCTCCGCGTCCTCCTCGACGCGCACCACCGGGGCCTCGCGCAGGCCCGGGGACGTGGCGACCACGCCACTGAGGGCGACGTCGGCGGCCCGTCTCCAGTAGTTCACGTCCCCCGGCACCACGGCACCCGGGGCGTCGTGCGGGTCGGGGCAGCGCAGCCGCTTCACCACGACCTCACGACCGCGGTGGGTCGTGGACCAGACACCGACGGTGGCCGGACCGGCCCCGGGGAGCGGCTGCCATCCCGGCTCGGGTTGCCACATGGGCAGGACGCTAGCCGATGTCGCGGCTGCGGAAGCGCCACCAGGCCGCTGCCACGACCGTGGCGGCGAGCAGTGACATCAACAGCTCGGGCTGCCAGGCGAACGCCTCGGACGGATACTTCGGGACGTGGTGGAACGGCGACAGGCCCAGCACCCAGTCCGGCAGCTCGAGCCCGGCGCCGACCTGGCCGAGGGTGACGAAGACCGCCAGCACCGCCCATCCCGCAACGGCCCAGCGACTGCGTACGGACATCAGCAGCAGGGCCACGGCGAGCACCACCCAGACCGCGGGCGCCTGCGCGAGCGAGGCCCCGACCGCGCTGAGCCCCTGCCCCCGACCCAGCGCCGTGGCTGCTCCGGAGACCAGCAGCAGCCACGTGCTCCCGAGCAGGGCCGCGGTCGAGACGGCCACGAGCAGGCCGGTGCGCGAGGTGACCGTCGCGAGCACCGTCTCCGTGCGCCCGTCGTGCTCGTCACCGGCCGCCCGGGTCACGGCCGCGATGCCGAAGCAGGTGATGACGACCGCGACGACCGAGGCGAGGGCGAACACCAGCGAGTCCTGGAGGCCGCCGATGCCGCCCATCGCCTCGATGATCGGGCGGGTGTCGTCGGTGTCGAGCAGGTCGCCGATGCTGGGCACGATCGACCCCATCAGGATGCCGATCACGCCGATGCCCAGCGTCCAGCCGACCAGGCCCGTGCTCTGCTGCCGCCACACCAGCGCCAGCGCGTCCCGCAGCCGCGGCGAGCCGACCGCGGGACCCGGCCGGTCCGCCAGCACACCCGCGCCGAGGTCGCGACGACGGCGCAGCGCGAGCGCCCGCAGCCGTGAGGACGACCGCCAGCAGCGGATACCCGACGAGCAACCAGACGCGCGGCTCGGACCAGGCGCTGAGCCGGGTCCCCCAACCGAAGGGCGTCAGCCACGACAACCACGAGAGCGACGTGTCCCCGATCGCGCGCACGAGGTAGAGCGTGCCGATGACGCCGGACGCGACGAAGCCCACCGTGCGCGCGCTGCTGGACAGCTGCGCGGCCAGCACGGCGATCCCCGCCCCCACCAGGCCGATCCCCGTCCACGACGCGGCGAACAGCACGGATCCCGTCACCGGGAGGCCGCAGGCGATGTTGCCGAGTGCGGCGAGGACGCCGAGCACCAGCGAGGCCAGGGCAGCCTCGGCGAGTGCTGCCGCCACGGTGGCGTCCGCGCCCACTGCGGTCGCGCCGACCAGCTCGGCGCGGCCGGTCTCCTCCTCCACCCGCGTGTGGCGGCGTACGACGACCACTGACATGAAGGCGACGAACACGGCGTAGAGCACGGTCAGCTTCGTCATCGACAGCTCACCGAGGCTGGTGGTGTCGAGGACCGGCCCGTAGAGCGCGACGATGGCAGGGCTCGCGTTGAGTGCCTCTGCGGCCGCGATGCGCTCGGCGGTGGTGGCGTAGAGCGGGCCGGTCGCGGCCGCGCTCGCCACGACCATGGCCGTCAGGACCAGGACCCAGGCCGGCACCAGCACCCGGTCACGGCGCAGCGCGAACCGCAGCAGCAGTCCGGTGCCGCGGAGTCGCTCGCTCACGGCGCGCCCCGGTAGGCGTCGAGGAACAGCTCCTCGAGGGTGGGCGGAGCGCTGGTCAGGGACACGATCCCGGCGCCGTCGAGGGCCTTGAGCAGGAGCGGCAGTCCGACGGGGTCGACCGAGGCCGAGACGACCCGCCCGTCGAGCTCGACGTCGTGGACGCCTTCCAGTCCGCTGAGGTCGGGCAGGGTCCCGGACACCTCGGCCCGGACGCGGTTGCGACGCAGGTGGCGCAGCTCGGTGAGGGTGCCCGACTCCACGGTCCGCCCACGACGGATGATCGTGACCCGGTCGGCGAGCCGCTCGACCTCGCTGAGGATGTGGCTGGACAGCAGCACGGTCGTGCCCTCGGCCTTGTGCTCGGCCAGGCACTCGTTGAACACCTGCTCCATCAGCGGGTCGAGGCCCGAGGTCGGCTCGTCGAGGATGAGCAGGTCGGTGGGAGCGGCGAAGGCGGCGACCAGGGCGACCTTCTGGCGGTTGCCCTTGGAGTAGGCGCGGCCCTTCTTGGTCGGGTCCAGCTCGAAGCGCTGGAGCAGCTCGTCGCGCCGTGTGGCACGTGGATCGATGTCGCGCATCCGCAGCAGGAGGTCGATGGTCTCTCCGCCGGAGAGGTTGGGCCAGACGCTGACGTCTCCCGGGACGTAGGCCAGGCGGCGGTGGATCGCGGTGGCGTCGCGCCAGGGGTCGAGGCCGAACACGGTCGCCGTGCCACCGCTCGTGCGCAGCAGCCCGAGCAGGACCCGGATGGTGGTGGACTTGCCGGCACCGTTGGGGCCGAGGAAGCCGTGCACCTCCCCCGCCTGCACCTCGAGGTCCAGCCCGTCCAGGGCCGTGGCCCTGCCGAACAGCTTCACCAGGTCGTGGACCTCGATCGCGACGCTCACGGATCCGACACTAGGCCCTCACGCGTGGCGCAGACGTCATGGGATTCGTCGGTGCGAACCGGGGATCCTCATGACGTCAGGCGTTGGTGACCTCGACCTGGAGCGCCTGGGAGTCGGTGATCGCCGCGTCCAGCACCGCACGACGCGGATCCGGCACGGCGTGCCACGGCGCGACCACCGTGAGCCTCGACAGCCGCGGGTCGGTGAGCACGGTGTCGACGGCCGTGTGGTCACCGCCCGTGACGACCTTCCCCACCCCCGAGAGGATCCGCGCGGCGTGGTCGGCCGCGGCGTCGTAGGCCTGTCGGGCCTGGTTGTCGCGGCGCCGGGCGAAGCGCTGCTGGCTCTGCCCGCCCGCCTTGGTGCGACCCTGCACGTGGCGCTGGCCGATCTTGTGCTCGACGAGCTCGGCCCCCGACAGCCGGGCGACGGCGAAGCCGCCCTTGCGCACCAGCAGCACGCCCCACCGGTCGGGCGCACCGGCTGCGTCGACGAAGGCCGCGGCGTCTGCGGGGCCGTCGTACGCCGTCGCGAACGGCAGGCGTGCGGTGAAGTGGGACCCGTCCTCGGCCCGGCCGTGCAGCGCTCCGTCGACGACCGCGAGATCGGAGTCGCCGTGGCTCGAGGTGAAGTTGTCGACCCACCTCACCCAGCGCGCGGCAGGGACCAGCACCATCGGCACGGTCGCCCCTCAGAGGAAGTCGAGCGGGTCGAACTCGTCGATCGGGATGATCCGGGTGCGCGGCAGCGGTGAGTTGAAGGCACCGAGGTCGTACTCGAGGTCGAAGATCCGCAGCCCGGGGAGGTTGCGGAACTGCGAGTTCACGAACTCGGTGAAGCCGATGACGCCGACCTGGCGGCTGCCGTCGCAGAGCGCGGAGACCTGGTCGACGAAGTCGCCGTCGTGGCTGACGAGCACCACGTCGGCCTCGCGGTCCACCAGCGCCTCGGCGGTCCGCTGGATGGCGATGTCGACGATCTTGCCCTCACCGCTCAGCGGGATCGGCTTGAAGCCGATCGCCAGCAGCGCCTGGACGAAGCTCGTCGGCATCTCGGTGGTGGCCGCGAGGAAGAAGAGGCCGGTGACGTCCTGGTCGAACGCCCGCTCGGCCCACTCGAGCAGCCGGTCCCACCGCGGGCGCTCCTCGGGCCGGGGTCGCCGACCCAGGATCGAGGTGCCCAGGGTGGCGTCGATGTTCTCCCCGTCGACGAGGAGGTACGTCATCCGCTCGGCCATGCGAGGACTCTCCCACACGGGCGACGCCGGGTCAGGGCTGGTAGACGACCTTGAACGCCTCGACCACCCGGTCGTCCGCCACCGCCACGTCGCTGACCTCGACCAGGGCGCGCGGCCCGCCGCTGCCGTCGCAGAGGATCGACATCACGCCCACCTCGGGCAGCTCGCCGGCGTAGTCGGCCAGGTCCGCGGTCGTCTCACCACGGTCGTCGGCCAGCACCTGGGCGACGAACGCGTCGGACTCCTCGGTGCTCTCGCCGTAGGCCCAGGCCGGTGGCGGCACGGACTCCAGCGTGGTGGGGCCGAAGTAGGTCGGGGCTGCGTTGAGCTTGGCGTGGTAGCGGGCCAGCTCCCAGAAGACGCGCAGCTCCTCGTGGTCGAACTCGATCTCGCTGAACTCGACTGCGCTGGGGTCGACCTCGGGCTCGCTCATGGCCAGAGCCTAGGGCGCGGCACCCAGCGCTCAGGCCGCCTCGGCGACGTAGGCAGCGAACTCCCGGGCCGACTCCATCGAGCCCGGTCGCGGCTCTGCGGCCGGGTCGAAGCCGAGCTCGCGATCGGCGAGCACCTGCTGGAGCAGTGGCCGCCACGACGGGTCGGCGTGCATCATCGCCCAGCGCAGGGCGTCGCGCTTGCTGGCGACCTGGGCCGTACGCACCGTGTAGAGGCTGCGACTCGCCTGGATCACCAGGTAGCGCTGGCACCACGCGATCCGGGGCGGGCACCACCCGAGCACGTCGTCGGTGAGCGTCGCGAGCCCGGCCCTCGCCCGCTCGCGCAGCACGTCCTCGGGCACGGCGTCCAGCAGCTCGACCGGGCACGGCCCGACCAGGGTGATGCCGTGCTCGCGCAGGATCCAGCGGGTCCAGGCCTGGTTGCAGTGCTCGGACCACGCCATCTCGTCCGAGCCGTGGTCGACGTAGAGCCACTCGCGACCCAGGCCGTCCACGGAGCGCAGGTCGTCGGCGACGGCGTAGGAACCCTCGAGGTGGCGGTTCCAGAACCCCTCGCGGTGCGGCAGGTCGCGGTGCAGCGCCCGCAGGGCTGCTTCCTGCTCCGGGCCCGGCCGTTCGCGCACCACCACGACGAAGTCGACGTCGCTGTGCACGTCACCCGCACCCAGGGCGAACGAGCCCTGGAGGTACGCGCCCACGAACGAGTCGCCCAGCGCGGACTGCGCGCCGGTGACGAGGTCGTGGAGCACGCCGTTGAGCTCGGCGTAGCGCGTGGGGTGGGGGTTGAGCACGGCTGGGATTGTGCGCTCACCGTCGGGCGTGCTGCCACCGGTTTTCCCGGAGGTGTCGACCTCCCCGAGCTGGTCTCGACCCGCCCGTCACGGGCTCGCGGGCTCGCCCGTGGGGCTCGCTCGACCTCTTCGCGTTCGGTCACGCGCTTCGCGCGTGCCCGAGGCTCAGACGTTGAAGCCGAGCGCCCGCAGCTGCTCGCGGCCGTCGTCGGTGATCTTGTCCGGGCCCCACGGCGGCATCCAGACCCAGTTGATGGCGACGTCGCCGACGAGACCTTCGAGCGCCGACACCGTCTGGTCGGTGATGACGTCGGTCAGCGGGCACGCGGCCGAGGTGAGGGTCATGTCGAGCACGGCGTTGCTGTGCTCGTCGAGGTGCACGTCGTAGACCAGGCCGAGGTCGACGACGTTGATGCCGAGCTCGGGGTCGACGACGTCCTTCATCGCCTCGGTGACGTCCTCGACGGTCACGGTGGCGGTGCCGCCGCCCTGGGCCTCGGGCACGTCGGGCAGGTCGCTGTGGTCGATCTGGGGGGCGGGCTCAGTCATGGGTGGCTCCTTCGGTCGCCGATTCAGTTTGGGCCTGGGCGGTCGCGTCCTTCCACGCCATCCAGGAGAGCAGGGCGCACTTCACGCGCGCGGGGAACTTGGCGACGCCGGCGAACGCGATCCCGTCCTCGAGGACGTCCTCGTCGGGCTCGACGTTGCCCTTGCCCTGCATGAGCTCGAGGAAGGTCTGGTGGATCGTCATCGCCTCGTCGACCGGCTTGCCGATCACGAGGTCGGTCATCACGGAGGCGGATGCCTGCGAGATGGAGCAGCCCACGGAGTCGTAGGACACGTCCGCCACGACGGGTCCCTCGGGGCCGTCGGCCAGGTGCACCCGGAGGGTGACCTCGTCGCCGCAGGTCGGGTTGACGTGGTGCACCTCGGACTCGAACGGGTCGCGCAGGCCCTTGTGGTGCGGGTGCTTGTAGTGGTCCAGGATGATCTCCTGGTAGAGGCTGTCGAGCTCGGCACTCATCAGGTCAGGCCACCTTGAAGTAGCTGCGGGTGTGGTGGAGCCCCTCGACGAGGGCATCGATCTCGGCGGGCGTCGTGTAGAGGTAGGACGACATCCGCGTCGAGCTCTGCACCCCGAAGCGGGCGTGCGCCGGCTTGGCGCAGTGGTGACCGGCACGGACCGCGACACCGCGGGAGTCGAGCACCTGGGCGATGTCGTGCGGGTGGACGCCGTCGAGCTCGAACGAGATCGCGCCACCGCGCTGGGTCGCGTCGAGCGGTCCGAGCACCCGCGCCCCGGGGACCGACTGCAGCCCCTCGAGGGCGTAGGCCGTGATCGCCTGCTCGTGCGAGTGGATCGCGTCGAGTCCGATGTGACCGAGGTAGTCGACCGCACAGCCGAGCCCGATCGCCTCGACGATCGGCGGCGTGCCGGCCTCGAAACGGTGCGGTGCCTTGGCGTAGGTCGAGCGCGCCATGGTCACCGTCTCGATCATCTCGCCGCCGCCGTGGAACGGGGGCAGCTGGTTGAGCAGCTCCTCGCGACCCCACAGCACGCCGATGCCCGTCGGGCCGCAGACCTTGTGGCCGGTGAAGACCAGGAAGTCGCAACCGGCGGCCTGGACGTCGACCGGCAGCTGGGGCGCAGCCTGCGACGCGTCGATCACGGACAGGGCACCGAACGCCCGGGCGCGGGCCACCAGGTCGACGACCGGGTTGATCGTGCCGAGCATGTTGGAGACCCAGGTGAACGCGAGCACCTTGGTGTTCTCGTCGACGAGCTGGTCGGCGTTGCTCAGGTCGAGATGACCGTCGTCGGTGAGCCCGAACCAGCGCAGCTCGGCACCCGAGCGCTCGCACGCGAGCTGCCAGGACACGATGTTGGAGTGGTGCTCCATCTCGGTGATCACGACGTTGTCGCCGGGACCGAGCTCGATCGTGCGGGCCAGCAGGTTGAGCGCCTCGGTGGCGTTCTTGGTGAAGACGACCTCGTTGCGCGACGGCGCGTTGAGGAACGCCGCCACCCGGTCACGGGCCGTCTCGAAGGCCTCGGTCGACTCGGCACCGAGCTGGTGCATCGCCCGCGCGACGTTGGCGTTGTGCCGCTCGAGGTGGTCGACCATCGTGTCGATGACGATCTGCGGCTTCTGCGAGGTGTTCGCGCTGTCGAGGTAGACCAGCGGGAATCCGCCCACGAGCGTGCGCTCGAGGATCGGGAAGTCCTTGCGGATCACGTCGAGATCCGGAAGCAGTCCTTCCATCGTGGTCCTCCTCTCCGGGTGCAGCGGGTGGTGACGGGCTGGTGGGTGGTGACGGGTGGCCTCAGGCCGTGGCGGTGGTGAGGTACTTGTCGTAGCCCGACTCTTCGAGCTGGTCGGCGAGCTCCTTGCCGCCGGACTCGGCGACCCTGCCGTCGACGAAGACGTGGACGAAGTCGGGCTCGATGTAGCGCAGGATGCGGGTGTAGTGGGTGATCAGCAGGACACCCTTGCCCTCGCGCTCGCGGAACCGGTTCACGCCGTCGGAGACCACCTTGAGGGCGTCGATGTCCAGCCCGGAGTCGGTCTCGTCGAGGATCGCGACCTGCGGGTCGAGGAGCTCGAGCTGGGCGATCTCGTGGCGCTTCTTCTCGCCGCCGGAGAAGCCCTCGTTGACGTTGCGGGTGCCGAACGTCGGGTCGAGGTTGAGCTGCTGGAGGGCGGCGTTGACGTCCTTGACCCAGGTGCGCAGCTTGGGCGCCTCACCGTCGATGGCGGTCTTGGCGGTGCGCAGGAAGTTGGACACCGAGACGCCGGGGACCTCGACGGGGTACTGCATGGCGAGGAAGAGGCCGGCGCGGGCACGCTCGTCGACGCTCATCGCGAGGACGTCCTGGCCGCCGAGGGAGACCGAGCCACCGGTGATCGTGTACTTCGGGTGCCCGGCGATCGAGTAGGCCAGGGTGGACTTGCCGGAGCCGTTGGGGCCCATGATGGCGTGGGTCTCGCCCTCGTTGATCGTGAGGGTGACGCCCTTGAGGATCTCCTTGGGGCCGTCCTCGGTCTCGACGGTGACGTGCAGATCAGTGATCACGAGCTTCATGCGGGGGTGACTCCGTTCAGGGTGGTCTCGGTGTCGACGTACACGTCGCTGGTGCCGTTGGGGTTGGCGCGTAGTTCGATCGGGAAGGTGGCGACCGGCTCGGTCGCGGGGAAGGTGGTCGGCTTGCCGGTGCGCAGGTCGAACATCGACCCGTGCAGCCAGCACTCGATCTGGCAGTCGGCGACGTCGCCCTCGCTGAGGGCGACCTCGGCATGGCTGCAGGTGTTCTCGATCGCGAAGACCTCGTCGCCGTCGCGGGCGATGGCGATGTCGTAGCGACCGAGGGTGACCGCCAGGGCCTGGTCGGTCGCCACCTCGTCGAGTGCGCAGGCGCGTTCGTAGGCCATCAGGACACCGGGCCGAAGGCGGCCAGGGAACCGGTGTCCTTGAGGACGTTCTTGGCGAGCTCCGCCTCGACCGTGGTCAGCAGGCGGTCCTCGATGGAGGGCACGCCGACCTTGCGGATCAGGTCGTTGAAGAAGCCGTGGACGACCAGGCGCTGCGCCTCCTGCTCGGAGATGCCGCGCGCCTGGAGGTAGAAGAGCTGCTCGTCGTCGAAGCGCGCGGTGGCCGAGGCGTGCCCGGCGCCGGCGATCTCGCCGGTCTCGATCTCCAGGTTGGGGACCGAGTCGGCGCGACACCCGTCGGTGAGGACCAGGTTGCGGTTCTCCTCGTAGGTCTCGATGCCCTCGGCGACCTTGCGGATCAAGACGTTGCCGATCCACACCGTGTGGGCACCCTCGCCCTGCAGGGCACCCTTGTAGATCACGTTGCTCTTCGTCTGCGGAGCGTTGTGGTCGGCGAAGAGGCGGTGCTCGATGTGCTGGCCGGCGTCGGCGAAGTAGAGGCCGAGGAGCTCCGCGGAGCCGCCGGGACCGTCGTAGGTGACGTTGGCGTCCATCCGGACGACGTCGCCGCCGAACGAGATCGCAGCATGCTTGTAGGACGCGTCGCGACCGACCCGGGCCTGGTGGTGCGACAGGTGGACGGCGTCGTCGGCCCAGTCCTGGATCGAGACCACGGTGACGTCGGCGCCGTCGCCCACGACGATCTCCACCACGGCCGCCACGGACGACGACCCGGTGTGGTTGAGCACCACGATCGCCTTGCTGTGGGCGCCGAAGCGCATGGCCACGTGCCCGCCCTCGGTGACGGAGGCGTCCTGGCCGTCGAGGTCGACCACGACCGGCTCGGAGACCTCGGTGTCGGCGGGTACGTCGATCAGCAGGGTCGAGGGGACCTCGGCCAGCACCCGCGCCGCGAAGCGCGTGTTGGGCGCCCAGCCGGAGATCCCGCGCAGGTCACGCGCCTCCTGGCCGGAGACGCCCTCGATGCGGACGCCCTCGGGGGTGTTCCAGGTGGTCGTGGTGGTCGAGCGCATGAACTCGGCCTCGCCGTGGAGTCCACGCAGCCGCTTCAGCGGGGTGAACCGCCAGATCTCCTCGCGCCCGGTGGGCACGGGGTGGTCGGCGACGTCGAAGGAACCCACCGGGTTGAGGTGGCTCTCGATCACGCTCTGATCAGGTGCGGTCTGCTCCAGGGCGGAGCGGACGGATTCGGTGACGGTCAAAGCTCTACTTTCTTCGTTCCTCGGTCTCGTGAGGGCCGCGGGGCGGCCTCCTCGACCAGCGGGAGGTGGGGAGCAGCGGGCGTCAGCCCACAGCCCCTTCCATCTGCATCTCGATGAGGCGGTTGAGCTCGAGGGCGTACTCCATCGGCAGCTCCTTGGCGATCGGCTCGACGAAACCGCGCACGATCATCGCCATCGCCTCGTCCTGCTCCATGCCGCGCGACATGAGGTAGAAGAGCTGGTCGTCGGAGACCTTCGAGACGCTCGCCTCGTGGCCCATCGACACGTCGTCCTCACGGATGTCGACGTAGGGATAGGTGTCGCTGCGGCTGATCTGGTCGACCAGGAGCGCGTCGCACAGCACGTTGGACTTCGAGCCGTGGGCACCCTCGTTGACCTGGATCAGGCCACGGTAGGACGTGCGCCCGCCGCCGCGCGCCACCGACTTGCTCAGGATCGAGCTCGAGGTGTGCGGGGCCGCGTGGACCATCTTGGCGCCGGCGTCCTGGTGCTGGCCCGCGCCGGCGAACGCGATGGAGAGGGTCTCGCCCTTGGCGTGCTCGCCCATCAGGTAGATGGCGGGGTACTTCATCGTCACCTTGGAGCCGATGTTGCCGTCGACCCACTCCATCGTCGCCCCGGCCTCGCACGTGGCGCGCTTGGTGACGAGGTTGTAGACGTTGTTGGACCAGTTCTGGATGGTCGTGTAGCGGCAGCGACCACCCTTCTTGACGATGATCTCCACGACCGCGGAGTGCAGCGAGTCCGACGAGTAGATCGGCGCGGTGCAGCCCTCGACGTAGTGCACGTAGGCGTCCTCGTCGACGATGATCAGGGTCCGCTCGAACTGACCCATGTTCTCGGTGTTGATCCGGAAGTAGGCCTGCAGCGGGATGTCGACGTGGACACCCTTCGGCACGTAGATGAACGAGCCGCCGGACCACACCGAGGTGTTGAGCGCGGCGAACTTGTTGTCACCGACGGGGATGACGGTGCCGAAGTACTCCTTGAAGAGCTCCTCGTGCTCCTTCAGCGCGGTGTCGGTGTCGACGAAGATGA
Organism: uncultured Actinomycetota bacterium; assembly: GCA_963750445.1. GTDB lineage: Bacteria > Actinomycetota > Actinomycetes > Propionibacteriales > Nocardioidaceae > Nocardioides. The sequence continues at coordinate 665,459 of CAVVQR010000016.1, forward strand.
CGCCCTGCTCCTCGAGGTCCGCGCGGATCGAGTGGTAGACGACCTCGGACTCGTACTGGGCGGCGACGCCGGAGACGAGGCGCTGCTTCTCCGCCTCGGGGATGCCGAGCTTGTCGTAGGTGTTCTTGATGTCCTCGGGGAGGTCGTCCCACGTGGCGGCCTGCTTCTCGCTCGAGCGCACGAAGTACTTGATGTTGTCGAAGTCGATCGTGCTCAGGTCCGAGCCCCACGTGGGCATGGGCTTGCGGTGGAAGAGCTTGAGGCCCTTCAGGCGCAGGTCGAGCATCCACTGCGGCTCGCTCTTCAGTCCGGAGATGTTGCGGACGACGTCCTCGCTGAGGCCGCGCTTGGCGACCGAGCCGGCGGCGTCGGAGTCCGACCAGCCGAACTCGTAGTTGCCGATGCCCTTGAGCTCCGGGTTGAGTTCTTCGATGGAGGTCATGCCTGCTCCTTCTTGGGGGTCTGAGGGATGCACGTGGTGCAGACGCCGTCGCCGTGGGCGATCGTCGCCAGACGCTGGACGTGGGTGCCGAGCACGGAGGCGATCGCCTCGGTCTCGGCCTCGCAGAGCTGCGGGAACTCGTGGGCGACGTGGGAGACCGGGCAGTGCTGCTGGCACAGCTGCTCCCCCACGCTGATGCCGTTGACCGGGGCCAGGTCGCGCACCGAGGCGGCGTAGCCGTTCTGGGTGAAGACCCTCGCCAGCGCCTCGGCGGGCGTCAGGTCCGGGTCCTCCTCGACGACGGCGGCGTAGTCGCGACCGACGAAGGCGACCCGGCGACGGGCGAACTCCACGACCGCCTCCTCGCCCTGCGTCTCGGCGAGGAACCGCATGGCCTGCACGGCGAGGTCGTCGTACTGCTGGTCGAAGCTGTCACGACCGGACTCGGTCAGCGCGAACACCTTGGCGGGGCGGCCGCGACCGCGCGCGCCGTAGACCTTCTGGTCGCGCGACTCCACGACCCGCTCCAGGACCAGGTGGTCCAGGTGGCGGCGTACGGCGGCCGGCGTCAGGTCCAGACGGCGGGCCAGGTCAGCAGCCGTGGAGGGACCGTTCTCCAGGATCGTGCGAGCCACGCGGTCACGCGTGGGAGCGTCCCCGTCCGGCGTCGCCATCGTCCTGGTGAATTCCACAACGACAGTGTGACGTTAATGCAGGACGCCATTCAAGGAAGGGTCACCTAAGTGACCCGGCCCACGAGCCTCGCGACTACTCGAAGTCGTTGCGCGCGAGCTCGCGCGTGCCACCGAGGTCCGTCGCGACCCAGGCGGTCTCGCGGAACTCGTTGCCGACCTCGATCTCCACGTGGGGCGGGGCGTCCTCACCGTCTGCGATGAACGAGGTGCTGAAGCTGCTGTCGCCGTAGGCCTCGGTGACGATGGCCGTCACCTCGGTGACGTCGTCCACCCCGAGGTCCGTGCGCGCCTGCTCGACGTTGTCCATCAGCTCCTCGACATCGAGGTCGGCCAGGTCGACCAGCGCCGGGTCGTCGGCGCCCAGCGTGCCGCCCTGGCTCTCGCTGAAGGCGTCGTCGGCGGAGTAGGTGTAGCGCAGGTAGCGCCCGCTGCCCGGCTCCGCGGGCACCAGCACGTCGGCCCAGGTCTGCTTGAAGTCGACGGCGATGACCTCCGTCGTGCCGAACTCCTCGTCGACGTCGTCGACGAGCTTCGCGATCCCCTGGGCGCTGAGCACGGTCGGTGCCGGATCCCCGGAGTCGTCGGTCACGGTGTCGACGACGCCCACGACGACCAGGAGGGCCACGCCACCGGCCACCGCGAGTCCCGCACCGGCAGCCAGGCCGGGCAGCCGGCGCCGCTCGCGCGGACGCAGCGGTGGCACGGGGGTGGCCTCGCGGGGAGGCTCGACCAGCTCGCGCGCCGGGTGCCCGTCCGGGAGCCGGATGTCCCTCAGCAGGTTGGTCAGCACGGACTCGCGTCGCGCCCGGAGCGCGGTCCCGACGCGCCTCTCGTGGTCCTTGGCAGTGATCTGGCCGTCGGCGAAGGCGCTCGACAGTGCGTCGACCACGTCGTCGCGGTCGGACTGCCGGACGCGCTTGCTCGTCGGGTCGGAGGCCATGAGGTGCTCCTACCCCGTGAGGGGTCGCCCAACCGCCTCAGTCGGCCGTCCGCGAGCGGAAGGTGCGGATCGCGAGCGGAGCCACCACCGCGGTGATCAGGATGATCCACCCGATCGTGAACGGGATCGGGTGGTGCATCGGGAACGCTGCCCCGTCCGCGAGCGGGTAGTCGTTGCCCCAGAGCTCGCGAACCGCCTGGGTCAGCGACGAGATGGGGTTCCACTCGGCGATCGTGCGCAGCACGGCCGGCATCCGGTCGGTCGGGGCGAAGGTGTTGGCCAGGAAGGTGATCGGGAAGATCGTGGCGAACATGACGCCGTTGACCGCCTCGACCGAGCGCAGGGCCGAGCCGACGAGGATGCCGACCCAGATCATCGCGAAGCCCCAGCCGAGCAGCAGGACGTAGCCCAGGAGTGCCTCGAGGACGTTGGTGTGGATCCGCCATCCGATCAGCAGGCCCGTCAACGACATCACCACCAGCCCGATCGAGGAGTGGACGAGGCTGGAGATGCTGCGCCCCACGAGCACGGCTGCCGGGTTGATCGGCAGCGACCGCATCCGGTCGACGATGCCCTTCTCCAGGTCGGAGGTCAGGCCGACCGCCACGACGAACGAGGCGAACGCCACCGTCTGCGCCATGATCCCGGCGAGCAGGAACGCGCGGTAGCCGGCGGGGGTGTCCACGGCGATCGAGCTGCCGAAGACGTAGGCGAAGAGCAGGACGAACATGACCGGCTGGATGGTCACGTCCAGCAGCATCTCCGGCATCCGCCTGATGTGGAGGAAGTTGCGCCGCGCGATCGACCACGACTGGCTCAGCAGGGTCGTCGGGCGGATCTCGGGTCGCTCGAGCCGCGTGGGTGTCTGTGTCATCGGACGAGCTCCTGGCTGTCGTCGGTGGTGGCCGCGTCGGACGCGTCCTCGGCGCGGTGGCCGGTCAGGTGCAGGAAGACGTCGTCGAGGCTCGGGCGCTTCAGCCCGATGTCGTCGAGCACGATCCCGCTCTCGTCGAAGAGCCCGGCCACCCGGGTCATGTGTCCCAGTCCCTCGGCCGGTGCGGTGAGCTGGCGGGCGCCCGGGTCGACGTGGACCTCGGTGACGTGCGGCGCCATCAGTGCCTGCGCGGCCTCGAGGTCCTCGGCCCGGGACACGGTGACCACCAGCGCAGCGGCACCCGACCGGTCCTTGAGCTGCGAGGGCGTCCCCTCCGCGATGACCGTGCCCCGGTCGATCACCACGATGTTGTCGGCGAGCTGGTCGGCCTCCTCGAGGTATTGCGTCGTCAGGAGCAGCGTCGTGCCGTCGGCGACCAGCTCGCGCAGCACGTCCCACAGCTCGACGCGCGAGCGCGGGTCGAGCCCGGTGGTCGGCTCGTCGAGGAAGAGCACGGGCGGCGTCGCGATGAGGCTGACGGCGAGGTCGAGGCGCCGACGCATGCCGCCGGAGTAGGTCTTGGCCGTGCGGTCACCGGCGTCGCTGAGCGAGAACCGCTCGAGCAGCTCGTCGCTCGCCCGCTTGATGTAGGCCGGGTCGAGGCCGTAGAGGCTGCCGATGAGGCGGAGGTTCTCCCGGCCGGTCAGCAGCTCGTCGACCGTGGCCGCCTGGCCGGTGAGGCCCATGCTGCGCCGCACGGCCGCGGGGTCGGCGAGGATGTCGTGGCCGGCCACCCGTCCGGTGCCGGCGGTGGGGCGGGTCAGCGTGGTCATCATCCGGACCGTCGTGGTCTTGCCGGCACCGTTGGGACCGAGCAGGCCGAGCACGGAACCCTCGGGGACGACGAAGGACACCCCGTCGACGGCCACCGTGTCACCGAAGTGCTTGACGAGGCCCTCGGCCTCGATCGCAGAGGAGCGTGTCATGGCGCTCACGCTAGCCGTGGGGACCGACACCGCGCCCCTCGTTTACGCGACCTAGACTTCCGCTCGTGCCACCCGCCTCCCCCGCCGTCGAGATCGACGGACTGGTGATGGCCTACGGCGACAAGGTGGCCGTGGACGGGCTCTCCCTCGACGTCGCCCGCGGCACGATCACCGCCGTGCTCGGCCCCAACGGCGCCGGGAAGACGACCACGCTCGAGACGTGCGAGGGCTACCGCGTCCCGCAGCAGGGCACCGTCCGCGTGCTCGGCCTCGACCCGCAGCGCGACCGCACGGCCCTGCTCCCCCGCATCGGGGTGATGCTGCAGGACGGTGGCGCGTGGAGCGGCGTACGTGCTGCCGAGATGCTCGAGCACATGGCGTCCCTGCACGCGCGGCCGCTCGACACGGCGATGCTGAGCGACCGGCTGGGCCTGGCCGACTGCGGGCGTACGCCCTACCGCCGGCTGTCCGGCGGGCAGAAGCAGCGGCTCGGGCTCGCGATCGCGCTGGTCGGTCGCCCCGAGCTGGTCTTCGTCGACGAGCCGACCGCGGGCATGGACCCGCAGGCACGGCGGACGACCTGGGAGCTGATGCAGGAGATCCGCGGTGACGGCGTCACGGTCGTGCTCACCACCCACCACATGGACGAGGCCGAGCACCTGGCCGACCAGATCCACATCATCGACCGCGGCACCGTCATCACCAGCGGCACTCCGGCACAGCTGACCCGCGACGGCCGCTCGGCCACCATCCGCCTGGTCGTCAACCGGCCCTTCCCCGACGGCGCCCCCGAGTCGCTGCGCCAGGAGCTCGGGCCGCGGACCGAGGTCCGCCAGCTCGACGAGGTCAGCATGCTCATCCACGGACCCGCCGACTCGATGACGCTCGGACGCGTCTCGCGCTGGTGCGAGGAGCACGACGTGCTGCCACAGACGCTCAACCTGGGCCAGCGCACCCTCGAGGACGTCTTCCTCGAGCTCACCGGTCGCGAGCTGGCCTCGTGAGCACCTTCACCCCGAGCCCGGGCGGTGCCGCCTTCTCCCGGATGGTGATGGCCCAGTCCCGGATGGAGGCGCGGCTGATGCTGCGCAACGGTGAGCAGCTGCTCCTCGCCATCGTCATCCCGGTGATCGTCCTCGTCGGCGGCGTGGCGGCTGCCGGGAGGATCGGGCTCGACCTCGACGGCGAGCGCGCCGTCGACATCCTCACGCCGGGGGTGCTCGCCCTCGCGGTGATGTCGACCGCCTTCACGTCGATCGCGATCGCGACCGGGTTCGAGCGCCGCTACGGCGTCATCAAGCTGCTGGGGTCCTCTCCCCTGCCGCGGCACGGCCTGCTGCTCGGCAAGATCCTCGCCCTCCTCAACGTCGTCGCCCTCCAGCTGGTGGTCCTCGTCGTCGTCGGCCTGGCGCTCGGCTGGAAGCCGACCCTGGCCCACCCGCCCAGCTCCCTGCTGGGCCTGGCGCTCGCCGTCTGCCTCGGCACGGCCGCGTTCGCCTCCCTCGGCCTGTTCGTGGCCGGCGTGCTGAGGGCCGAGGCGACACTGGCGCTCGCCAACCTGGTCTACCTGCTCCTGATGGCGGGCGGCGGCGTCGTGCTGCCCGCGAGCACCTACGGCGCTGCCTCGTCGGCGATCCAGTGGCTGCCCTCGGGTGCGCTCGGCGAGGCGATGCGCGAGCGCGCTCGTGCACGCCGAGATCGACGGCCCGTCCCTGCTCGTGCTGGCCGCCTGGACGGCGCTCGGCACCCTGCTCACAGCCCGAACCTTCAGGTGGGAATGATGAACGCCCTGCTCGACCGGCTCTCCCGGTACCTCTGGCCGCTGGCGGTGGCCAACCTGGTCGCCAACATCGGCATCGTGGTGACCGGCGCTGCCGTCCGTCTGACCGGATCAGGACTCGGCTGCCCGACGTGGCCGCGCTGCACCGATGCGTCGTACGTCGCCCACGGCGAGCTCGGCCTGCACGGCGCCATCGAGTTCGGCAACCGGATGCTGACCTTCGCACTGACGGCCGTCGCCATCCTCTGCTTCCTGGCCGCGCTGGGCGCCCGGCACCGACGCGCCACGCGCCTGTCCGTCGTCGTCGCGCTCGGCATCCCGCTCCAGGCGGTGATCGGCGGCATCACGGTGCTCACCGACCTGAACCCGTGGATCGTCTCCGGGCACTTCCTGCTGTCGATGGCGATGATCATGGTGTGCGTCGGGCTGCTCGACGAGCTGCGGAGCCCGGACCGTGGACCGGCTCCTGCCCTGCCTCGCGCGCTTGCGTGGGCGACCGTGGCGGCGGGCTGGGTCGTGCTCTACCTCGGCACCGTCGTGACGGGCGCGGGGCCGCACGCCGGAGACACCGAGTCGCCCCGCAACGGACTCGACCCCTCGACCATCTCGCACCTGCACGCGATGGCGGTCTACGTCCTGGTCGCCCTCACCGTCGCGCTGCTCGTGGTCGCCCTGCGCGGCGCGCACCGGTGGCTCGCGACCGTCACGGGGCTGGTGCTGCTGATCGAGGTGCTCCAGGGCGTGCTCGGCTGGGTGCAGTACTCGCTCGACCTGCCCGTCGGGCTGGTCGCCCTGCACATGCTGGGCGCAGCGCTGCTGGCCGCGGGCCTGGCCCGGATCGGCCTCGCGGTGCTGCCCCACACCACGGAGAACCAGGCCCTGGCGGGTGGCGAGTCGCAGCCCCACGCTGCGACCCGCCTGCCATGAGGCTCCCTCCCGGGGATTCCTCTTCCTGACGCCGGAGCTGGCTCTGTGCCAGTCGCTGACGTCCGGACGTTGCTAGCGCCCGATCTTGCGCGCGAAGACGACGGTGCGCTTGGCGTAGTCGTCGGCCTTGCACGCCACGAGCACGACTCGCGCCGGTCCGGAGACCGAGTAGAGCGACCCCATCCGGCGCTTGGCCGACCAGAACTCGCGCTTGGTGACCTGGAACGTGCAGCCGGCCACCTTGATCACGTCGCCGCGTCGCAGCTGCCCCCACCGGTCGGCGACGCCGTTGCCGGCTCGCCAGGCATGACCGGCGTAGACGGTGCTGCCGGTCGGGTCGCAGGGCGGATCGCCCTGCGACCAGGTGTAGACCGTACGGCGGAGGCGCCAGCCGACGTCGAGCGTGTCGTTGCGAGCCGCCACCTTGATGATCGCGGCATCGGTGCCCAACGACGGGATGCGGAGCCGGTCAGGGGCGGCGTGTGCCGCCGCACCCTGACCGACGAGCACCATTGCGCCGAGCATCACGCCTGCGAGCAGGCGAGCGACCGCGCTCCGGTGCATCACGCTCCGGTGTGGGGCGCGACCTGGGGAGCCTGCGCGCACGCCTTGCGGCTGAACTTCAGCTTCCAGACCCGGTTGCCCTTGAGCTTGTAGGTCGCGTCGGCCGCGTGGGCGCGGACGGTGAACTTCGCGGACGGTGCCTTGAGCCAGACGCCCGTGCGCAGGACCTTGCCGTTGGACTTGTAGACGACACCGGTGCGACCGAACACCTTGTAGAGGTCACCGCTGCGGCCACACTTGTCGATCTGGCGAGCCTGGGCCTTGACCACGCGCACCTGCGCGGGCAGCACCTCGGGCGGCGTGACGACCGGAGGCGTGACCACCGGAGGCGTGACCACCGGCGGCGTCACGGGCGGGGTCGTGCAGGCCACGTTGCTGTCGACCGGCGCCGGGTAGGTGACCGTCGTGCTGCCGTCGGGGAACGCGTAGCCCTGGTTGGCCGTGATCGTGAGGCTGCCGTCGGGGTTGACCGTCGAGGTCCAGGGACCCGAGGGGACCTGGCCGAAGTGAGCGTTGCCCGGGCCACACTCGTCCACCACCGGGACGGTGGGCGCGTCGACCTTGGTGACGTTGCAGGCGTCGGAGAACGACGACACCGCGATGCTGCCGGAGTTGGTCTGCGAGACGTTGTTGGTCCACTTGCCGGTGAGCGTCAGCGTGACCGGCGAGCCGGGCTTGGTGGTGACGTCCTCGGTGAAGGTGCGCGTCTGCCGGTTGGTCAGCTGGGCGCCGACCGGGACCGCGGCGGGCCGGTTGGAGGCCGTGATGGTCTCGGTGAGCTGCTCGCTGTTGCTGACCGCCCAGGAGACGGCCCAGCCGCCTCCGGTCTTGCAGGCGACCGTGCCCGTGATCGTGTTGTGGTGGGCGCTTGCCGCGCCGGCGACGCCGACGACGGCGAATCCCACTGCGAGGACAAGCGTGACCACCCTCGAGACGGTGCGGCGGGCGGAGGACCCCTGTCCCGCCACCTGCCCGTCGGTGTCGTTGGTCAGTTGCTCGCGTGCTGCTGAAGACATGACTGTTTGAACCCCCAAGGTTCCCACTGGGGGAACCCGCTGTTCCCCCGCATGTTGATTCAACGCGGCACAGCTGTGACAAACACGGGAGGTTGCCTCAAGGAGTTCTCTAGTTTCCCTGTTCTCCGGACGAACTCCTCAAGATGCGCTAGCGACCAAGCAACGGGTCGAGCGCGACTGCGACGAAAAGGAGGGAAAGGTAGAGGTTTGACGCGTGGAAGAGGCGCATCGGGTTGATCTCGCTCAGCACGTCGGAGCCCTTCGCGCGACGCCACATGCGGTGTGCCTCGACCAGGAAGACCACGCCCAGCACGCCTGCCGCGATCGGGTAGACGAGGCTCGTGTCGGCCACCGGCCACAGCAGCAACGAGGTCGCCACCATCACCCAGCTGTAGATGACCACCTGGCGACCGACCTCGGCGGCCGGCTTGACGACCGGCAGCATCGGCACGTCCACGTTGGCGTAGTCCTCGCGGTAGCGCAGCGCGAGCGCCCAGGTGTGGGGCGGCGTCCAGAAGAACACGACGAGGAACAGCACGACGGGGGTCCAGGCCAGCTCGCCGGTGACCGCGGTCCACCCGATCAGCGCAGGGAAGCAGCCGGCGAGGCCGCCCCAGACGATGTTCTGCGTCGTGCGGCGCTTGAGCAGGATCGTGTAGACGAGGACGTAGAACGCGTTGGCCAGCAGCGAGAGCCCGGCCGAGAGCCAGTTGACCCACAGCGCGAGCACGACGGTGGACAGCACGGCCAGCACGGTCGCGAACACGAGGGCCGAGGTCGCCGTGACGATGTGGCGTGGCAGCGCGCGTCGACGCGTACGCCGCATCTGCTCGTCGATGTCGCGGTCGTAGACGCAGTTGAAGGCCGACGCGGAGCCGGCCGACAGCGAACCACCGACCACCGTCGCGGCGACCAGGCCGAGGGCCGGGATGCCGCGCTCGGCGAAGAACATCACCGGCACCGTGGTCAGCAGGAGCAGCTCGATGACCCGCGGCTTGGTGAGCCCGACGTAGGCACCGACGACGTCGCGCCAGGTCGTGGTGTCACCGTCACTGCCACCGTCGCCACCGTTGGACGGCCGGGCGGACGCATCAGCGTGCGGGCCGGCATGGGTCACGGTGGGGAACCTCGGGAGGACGGAGATGGATGGAACGCGGACTTCTGGGAACCGAGGGAAAGAACGGCCGGCAAATCCAGCGTCCGGAACGACCCTCGGGCGGGGTCGAGTCTACTCGGCCACGGGGATAGGCTCGCAGTCGAGGCCACCCCAACGGACCTGTGATCCTGGCTGCACCGTCGTGGAGCAGGCTTGCACTCCATCGAGAGGAACTGCGTTGACCGAGAAGTCCGCCCTGCCCGCCACCCTCGAGTGGAACGAGCTCGACGACCGTGCCGTCGACACCGTCCGCGCACTGGCGATGGACGCAGTGCAGAAGGTCGGCAACGGCCACCCCGGCACGGCCATGAGCCTGGCACCCGCGGCGTACCTGCTGTTCCAGAAGGTGATGCGCCACAACCCCGCCGACCCCGAGTGGGTCGCCCGCGACCGCTTCGTGCTGTCGTGCGGTCACTCGAGCATCTCCCTCTACATCCAGCTCTACCTCGGCGGCTTCGGCCTCGAGCTCGACGACATCAAGGCGCTGCGCACGTGGGGCTCCAAGACCCCTGGCCACCCCGAGCTCGGCCACACCGCCGGCGTCGAGGTGACGACCGGTCCGCTCGGGCAGGGCGTCGGCAACGCGGTCGGCATGGCCATGTCCGCTCGCCGCGTCCACGGCATGCTCGACTCCGACGCCGCTCCCGGTGAGGGCGTGTTCGACCACCAGGTCTACGTCATCGCCTCCGACGGCGACCTGCAGGAGGGCGTCAGCTCCGAGGCGAGCTCGATCGCCGGCACGCAGAAGCTCGGCAACCTCACGCTCATCTACGACCGCAACCGGATCTCCATCGAGGGCGACACCGACATCGCCTTCACCGAGGACGTCGCCGCCCGCTACAAGGCCTACGGCTGGCACGTCCAGACCGTCGACTGGACCAACGGCGGCACGGACTACGTCGAGGACGTCCCCGCCCTCTACGCCGCGGTCCGCAAGGCGCACGGCGTGACCGACCAGCCGTCGTTGATCGTCCTCGACACCGTCATCGCCTGGCCCGCACCCAACGCCCAGGGCACCGAGGCCGCCCACGGCAGCGCGCTCGGGGCGGACGAGGTCGCGGCGACCAAGAAGGTGCTCGGCTTCGACCCCGACCAGACCTTCGAGGTCCCGCCGGCCGTCCTCGAGCACACCCGCCAGCTGCGCGACCGGGGCGCCGCGTGGACCGCTGCGTGGGACGAGCAGTACGACGCCTGGGCCTCGGCCCACCCCGAGTCGGCCGAGCTGCTGCACCGGCTCAAGCGCCGCGAGATGCCGGTCGGCCTGGCCGACGCGCTGCCGAGCTTCCCGGCCGACGAGAAGGGTGTGGCCACGCGGTCCGCCTCGGGGAAGGTGATCAACGCCATCGCGCCGGTGCTGCCGGAGCTGTGGGGCGGCTCGGCCGACCTGGCCGGCTCCAACAACACCACGATCACGAGCGCCCCCTCGGTCGGCCCCGAGGTCGCCGAGGTGGGCGAGTGGAGCACCGACCCCTACGCCGGCCGGGTCCTCCACTTCGGCATCCGTGAGCACGGCATGGGCGCCATCATGAACGGCATCGCGGCCGACCGGCTGACCCGTGTCTTCGGCGGCACGTTCCTCACCTTCTCCGACTACATGCGCGGATCGGTGCGCGTCGCCGCCCTGAGCAAGCTGCCGGTCACCTACGTCTGGACCCACGACTCGATCGGCCTGGGCGAGGACGGCCCGACGCACCAGCCGATCGAGCACTTCGCGGCGCTGCGCGCCATGCCCGGCCTCGACGTCGTACGACCGGCGGACGCCAACGAGACGGCAGCGGCCTGGCAGACGATCCTGGGCCACACCGACCGGCCTGCGGCCCTCGTGCTGACGCGCCAGAACGTGCCGGTCTTCCCGCGCGGCGAGGACGGGTTCCAGTCCACCGAGGGCGTCGAGCGCGGCGCCTACGTCCTCATCGACGCCGAGAAGGGCACGCCCGACGTGATCCTCGTCGGCACCGGCTCCGAGGTCCAGCTCGCCGTCGCGGCGCGGACCCTGCTCGCCGAGGACGGCATCGACGCCCGCGTGGTCTCGATGCCCTGCCTGGAGTGGTTCGACGAGCAGGACGAGTCCTACCGCGACACCGTCCTGCCGCCCACGGTCAAGGCTCGCGTCTCCGTCGAGGCCGGCGTGAAGCAGGGCTGGCGCGAGATCGTCGGCGACCAGGGCCGGATCGTCTCGATCGACCACTACGGCGCCTCGGCCGACTACGCACGGATCTACACCGAGTTCGGCGTCACCGCCCAGGCGGTCGCCGACGCGGCGCGCGACAGCATCGCCGTCGTCGACGCCTGACCCACTGACAACTTCCACGGAGGGATTTCCATGAACGACCGTCTCAAGGCCCTGGCTGACGCCGGGGTGTCCATCTGGCTCGACGACCTGTCCCGGGAGCGTCTGGAGACCGGCAACCTCGCGGACCTCGTGGAGAACAGGCACGTGGTCGGGGTGACCTCCAACCCGGCGATCTTCCAGACCGCGCTGGCCGACGGCGAGCGCTACGACCCGCAGGTCCGTGAGCTGGCCGCGGCCGGCGCCGACGTCGACAAGGCGACGCAGACGATCACCACCGACGACGTGCGCGAGGCGTGCAAGGTCATGCGACCGGTGTTCGACGCGACCGACGGCGTCGACGGGCGCGTCTCGATCGAGGTCTCCCCCGGCTTCGCGCACGACACGGAGCAGACCGTGACCGAGGCAGCCGAGCTCTGGCGGATCGTGGACCAGCCCAACCTGCTGATCAAGATCCCCGGCACCCCCGAGGGGTGGCCCGCCATCACCGAGACCATCGCCGCGGGCATCTCGGTCAACGTCACGCTGATCTTCGGGCTCGAGCAGTACCGCAGCGTGATGGAGGCCTACGTCACCGGGCTGGAGAAGGCCCGCGACAACGGGCACGCCCTGGCCGACATCCACTCGGTCGCGTCCTTCTTCGTGTCCCGCGTGGACTCCGAGATCGACAAGCGGCTCGAGGCCACCACCGACGGTCCGGGCACCGACCCGGCGCTGCGCGGCAAGGCCGGGGTCGCCAACGCGCGTCTCGCCTTCCAGATGTTCGAGGAGTTCTTCAGCGGTCCTCGCTGGGAGGCCCTCGAGGCCGAGGGTGCCCGCAAGCAGCGCCCGCTGTGGGCCTCCACGGGCGTGAAGAACCCCGACTACGACGACACGATGTACGTCGTCGACCTGGTCGTGGAGGACACCGTCAACACGATGCCCGAGAAGACCCTCGACGCGGTCGCCGACCACGGCGAGGTGCGGGGCGACCGGATCCGCCCGTTCTACGACGACGCGGCCGCCCACATGCAGGCGCTCGCCGACGCCGGGATCGACTACGACGACGTGATCGACGTGCTCATCAAGGAGGGTGTCGACAAGTTCGTCGTCGCCTGGGACGAGCTCCAGACCACCCTGGCCGCGTCGCTCGAGGCCGCCCGGGCATGACCGCCCCCGGGAGCGGGCCGGTCGACCCGACGACGACGCCCGCCTGGGCTCACCTCACCCGCATCGCCGACGGCTACTCCCTCGACCTGCGTCGCCAGCTGGCCGACGACCCGGCCTGGGTGCCGCACCAGACCCTGACGGCGGGCGACCTCCTCGTCGACCTGTCCAAGAACCTCTGGGACGACGGCGTCGACAACGTGCTCCGCCAGCTGGCCGACGAGGTGGACCTGGCCGGTCGCCGCGCCGCCATGTTCGCCGGCGAGCACATCAACGTCACCGAGGACCGGGCGGTGCTGCACACCGCGCTCCGGCTGCCGAGGGACGCCTCGCTGAGCGTCGACGGGCAGGACGTCGTCGTCGACGTCCACGCGGTGCTCGACAAGGCCTACGCCTTCGCCGACCAGGTCCGCTCCGGTGAGTGGACCGGGGTCACCGGCGAGCGCATCGAGACCGTCGTCAACATCGGCATCGGCGGCTCCGACCTCGGACCCGTGATGGCCTACGAGGCGCTCGAGCCCTACCACCAGGACGGGCTCACCTGCCGCTTCATCAGCAACATCGATCCGACCGACGCCGCGCAGAAGCTGGCCGGGCTCAACCCGGAGACCACACTCTTCATCGTCTCCAGCAAGACCTTCGGGACGTTGGAGACGTTGACCAACGCGCGGCTCTGCCGCGCCTGGCTGCTCGAGCACCTGCCGGGGGGCACCGACTCGACCGCCGCGGTCGCCCAGCACTTCGTGGCCGTGTCCACGGCGCTCGACAAGGTCGCCGAGTTCGGGATCGACCCCGACAACGCCTTCGGCTTCTGGGACTGGGTCGGCGGCCGCTACTCCATGGACTCGGCGATCGGCCTCTCGCTGGTCGTGGCGATCGGTCCGGAGAAGTTCGCCGAGATGCTGGCCGGCTTCCACACGATGGACGAGCACTTCCGCACCGCCCCTGCTGCCGACAACGTGCCGCTCAAGATGGGGCTGCTCAACGTCTGGTACACCAACTTCCTCGGTGCCCACACCCACGCCGTGCTTCCCTACGCCCAGCTCCTGCACCGGTTCCCCGCCTACCTCCAGCAGCTCACCATGGAGTCCAACGGCAAGGGCGTGCGGTGGGACGGCACGGCGGTCGGCTACGACACCGGTGAGGTGTTCTGGGGCGAGCCCGGCACCAACGGGCAGCACGCCTTCTACCAGCTCATCCACCAGGGCACCCGCCTCGTCCCGGCGGACTTCATCGCCTTCGCGCGGCCGGCGTACGCCCTCACGGACACGACCGACGACGGGGAGCGCGTCGACGTGCACGAGCTGCTGCTGGCCAACTTCTTCGCGCAGACGAAGGCCCTCGCGTTCGGCAAGACCGCCGACGAGGTGCGTGCCGAGGGCGTGGCCGAGGAGCTGGTCTCCGCGCGGACCTTCCCGGGCAACCGGCCCACCACCTCGATCATGGCGCCGGCGCTGACGCCCGGCGTGCTCGGACAGCTGATCGCGCTCTACGAGCACATCACGTTCGTCGAGGGCGCCGTGTGGGGCATCGACAGCTTCGACCAGTGGGGCGTCGAGCTCGGCAAGCAGCTCGCCCAGGAGCTGCGTCCGGCCGTGTCCGGTGACGCCACGGTCGCGGCCCAGCAGGACCCGTCCACCCAGTCCCTGATCCGCTACTACCAGGAGAACCGAGGCTGATGAGCACCGACAACCCGCTGCGGGATCCCCAGGACCGCCGACTCCCCCGCATCGCCGGTCCGTCCGGGATGGTGCTGTTCGGCGTGACCGGCGACCTCTCGCGCAAGAAGGTCATGCCGGCCATCTACGACCTCGCCAACCGCGGCCTGCTGCCGCCGGGCTTCAGCCTCGTCGGCTTCGCCCGTCGCGACTGGGCCGACCAGGACTTCGCGCAGATCGTGCACGACGCGGTCAAGGAGCACGCGCGTACGCCGTTCCGCGAGGAGGTCTGGAACCAGCTGTCCGAGGGCTTCCGGTTCGTGCCCGGCAACTTCGACGACGACGCCGCCTTCGAGCAGCTGCGGCGCACGGTCGAGGAGCTCGACCAGCTCCGCGGCACGGGCGGCAACATGGCGTTCTACCTCGCCATCCCGCCGGCCTACTTCGGCACCGTGGTCGGCCAGCTCAAGGAGCACGGCCTGGCCGAGCAGAGCGACGACCAGTGGCGGCGCGTGGTCGTGGAGAAGCCGTTCGGCCACGACCTCGAGTCGGCGCGCGAGCTCAACGCGACCCTCGCGGACGTCTTCCCGTCGGGCTCGATCTTCCGGATCGACCACTACCTCGGCAAGGAGACCGTCCAGAACATCCTGGCGATGCGCTTCGCCAACAACATGTTCGAGCCGATCTGGAACGCCAACTACGTCGACCACGTGCAGATCACGATGGCCGAGGACATCGGCATCGGTGGCCGTGCCGGCTACTACGACGGCATCGGCGCCGCCCGTGACGTCATCCAGAACCACCTCCTCCAGCTGATGGCGCTGGTCGCCATGGAGGAGCCGGTCGCCTTCGACGCCGAGAGCCTGCGCATCGAGAAGCAGAAGGTGCTGGCCTCCGCGCAGCTGCCGTCGCGGCTCGACCTGACCACCGCCCGCGGCCAGTACATGCCCGGCTGGGCGGGCGGCGAGAAGGTCATCGGCTTCCTCGAGGAGGAGGGCATCAAGAAGACCTCCGCGACCGAGACCTTCGCCGCGATCACCGTCCACGTCGAGACCCGGCGGTGGGCCGGCGTGCCGTTCTACCTCCGCACCGGCAAGCGCCTCGGCCGGCGCGTCACCGAGGTGGCGGTCGTCTTCAAGAAGGCGCCGCACCTGCCGTTCACGCAGACCGCGACCGAGGACCTCACCCAGAACGCGCTCGTGATCCGGGTCCAGCCCGACGAGGGCATGACGATGCGGTTCGGCTCCAAGGTGCCGGGCACCGCGATGGAGATCCGCGACGTCAACATGGACTTCGCCTACGGCGGATCCTTCACCGAGGCCAGCGCAGAGGCCTACGAGCGCCTGATCCTCGACGTGCTGCTCGGCGACCCGCCGCTGTTCCCGCGGCACGAGGAGGTCGAGCTCTCGTGGAAGATCCTCGACCCGGTCCTGGCCCACTGGGCCAAGAAGGGCACGCCCGACCCCTACGACTCCGGCACCTGGGGTCCGGAGTCCGCCGACAAGATGATGGCCCGTGACGGCCGCACGTGGAGGAGGCCCTGATGACCTCACCCCACGCTGTTCTTCGCCTCCTCCGCTTCGCTCCACCGCCGAACAACACCGAGGGGACCCCGAGATGATCGAGCTCACTGACACCAACTCGTCCCAGATCGCGGCGGAGTTCGTCAAGGCCCGCACCCGCGCCGGCAGCCCGGCGATGGGCATGGTGATGACGCTGATCATCGTCGCGCCCGAGGACGACGCCGCCGAGGCGATGCTCGCGGCCAAGCGGGCCTCGCGCGAGCACCCCTCGCGGGTGCTCGGCGTGATCCTCGGCGACGCGCGTGGGTCCGCCCACGTCAACGCGCAGGTCGGCAGCGGCGACGGGTGGGGCGGCGAGACCGCCCTCATCCGGCTCAAGGGCGAGGTGGTCAAGCACGCCGAGTCCGTGGTGCTGCCGCTCCTGCTGCCCGACTCCCCGGTCGCCATCTGGTGGCCGACCGCGTCGCCGGCCGATCCGGCCACCGACCCGCTCGGCGCCCTCGCCCAGCGACGGATCACCGACTCGGCCTCGGTCTCCCGCGGCAAGTCCACCGCGATGCTCACCCAGTGCGAGTCCTACGCTCCCGGCAACACCGACCTCAGCTGGACCCGGCTCACGCCCTGGCGCGCGCTCCTGGCCGCCTCGCTCGACCAGCACCCGTTGAAGGTCACCCGCGCCAAGGTCGTCGCCGAGCGGGTCAGCCCGAGCGCCGACCTGCTGGTCGCGTGGCTGGCCGAGCGGCTCAAGGTCCAGGTGGACCGGGGCAGCTCCGAGGGACCCGGCATCACCGAGGTCAGCATGGACACCAAGGAGGGACCGATCCGGATCTCCCGGGCCGACGGCCGGCTGGCCACCTTCACCTCCCCCAACCGCCCCGACCGACCCGTCGCGCTCAAGCGCCGCGAGGTCCCGGCCCTGCTCTCCGAGGAGCTGCGCCGGCTCGACGAGGACGACGTCTACGCCGAGGTCGCTGCGCGGCTGGTCAAGCTGAAGGGATCGAAGTGAACGCCCCGGACGTACGCCGCCACGACGACGCCGACACGTTGGTCGGCGACGTGGCCTCCGCACTGCTCGACCGGCTCGAGTCGGCCCAGGCGCGCGGCGAGGTGCCGCAGATCGGCCTGACCGGCGGCACCATCGCCGAGTCACTGCACCGTGAGCTCGCGCGCCGCGCGCCCGACTCCTCGGTCGACTGGTCCCGCGTGGTGTTCTGGTGGGGCGACGAGCGCTTCGTGCCGGCCGGATCCCCGGACCGCAACGCCCGGCAGGCCCGCGAGGCCCTCCTCGACCACGTCCCGGTCGACCCGGCCAACGTGCACGAGGTCCCGGCCAGCGACCAGGTCGACACGGCCGAGGAGTCGGCGGAGGCCTACAGCGCTGCGCTGCGCGAGCACGGTGCCGGGTCCTTCGAGGTGCTGATGCTCGGCATCGGCCCCGACGGGCACTGCGCGTCGCTCTTCCCGGGACACCCGGGACTGGCTGCCCGCGACGCCATCGCGGTCGCGGTCCACGACTCCCCGAAGCCTCCGCCGGACCGCGTCACCCTCACCTTCGAGGCGATGGAGCGCTGCCGATCGGTCTGGTTCATCGCCAGCGGCGAGGGCAAGGCGGAGGCCGTCGCCCGCGCCCTGGCCGCCGACGGGACCGTGGAGGAGACGCCGGCCCGCGGCGTACGTGGGGACGAGACCGTGTGGTGGCTCGACGAGGACGCCGCCTCCGCCCTCCCCTGACCGGGCACTTCTTCCCCGTCCGGGACGGTGACCGGGCACTTCTTCCCCGTCCGGGACGGCTGACCGGGCACTTCTTCCCCGTCCGTCACCGCGAGAGGTCGATGTACGTCGGGAGACAGATGCGCTGTGCCGCGCGGGCCATCAGGAGTCCTCGCCTGAGGCGATCCGCCGCCACGAGCTCGCGGCCGTAGACGTCATCCTTGGTGAAGACATCGATGCTCCACTGGCGCTGTTTCTCCAGCCAGGCGATACGAGCCTCGTCGTGCTCCTCGTCGTCCTCACTGTGGAACTGCTCCCCGAAGTACTCGCCGCCGTAGCGGGTCTCCCGGTTGCCGACATCGATGCGATAGGTGGGCCGTCCGTCGTCGTCGTGCACCCAGATCTGGGTCTCCGGCTCGCCGATGTCGGCGTCGTACCAGTGGAGCCGGAGGGCACTCTCCGGGGGCGACTCCGCCTTGCGATCACCGAGGGGAGCCAACGCACGCAGCTGCACGATCCCGCGGAAGCCCTTGAACCGGTCGAGCTCGGTCAGGAGCTCGTCATGGTCGAGTCCGGCCCTCAGGAATCCATCGATCGCGGCCAGCGCATCGAAGCGCCACAGCAGTCGACCGAGGTCACATGCGGTCCTGAGCTTGGTGGTCACGCGGAGTCCGTCGATCACCATCAGGTCGCTCGGGATGAACTCCCTGATGCCACTGTCGATCCCGGGGCGCCGCATGCGGCTGCCCGCGCTGCTGACGACGTCGAGCTCGGGCATGCGGTGGATCGCTGATCGGGGCAGGGTGTCGACCTCGTGGACCCATCCCGCCGTACGATCCGTCACGATGGCGTGATCAGGGACCACCAGCTTGAGTGCAGCCACGCGCAGCCGAAGCGAGTCCTCCACCTGCTGGGAGACGAACACTCCGCGTACGAGCGGCCGGATGAGGTCCCGCTCGACCAGCCTGCCACGAAGACTTCCCCGCACTCCCAGGAGATCGGCCTCGCGCGCCGTGAACGGTCGGTCCAGGGGCAGGGGCGCGTCCGATCCGAGAACGACGGCATCACGCGCCCACGTCGGCATGACGTGCATGCGGACACGGTGTCGTACGACACGAAGGTCGCGCTGTGGTCATCCACAGGCACCTGGAGAAGCGCCCGGTCAGCGTCCCGGACGGGGAAGAAGTGCCCGGTCAGCGTCCCGGACGGGGAAGAAGTGCCCGGTCAGCGTCCCGGACGGGGAAGAAGTGCCCGGTCAGAAGATGATCTCGCCGGCCTTGCGGCGGCTGCGGAGCAGGGCGACGGCCTCGTCGAGGATGTCGGCCGCCTCGGTCTCGCTGCGACGCTCCTTCACATAGGCGAGGTGCGTCTTGTAGGGCTCGATCTTCGGGGCCGGAGGAGGGTTCTCGCTGTCCATGCTGGCCGGGAGCCCGCACTTGGGGCAGTCCCACGACTCGGGGACGTTGGCCTCGATCGCGAACGTCACCACCGAGCGGTGGTCGTGACTGCAGAAGTAGGTGACCGTCTGGCGCGGCGCAGCCTCGCCACGCTCGGCCTCGCCCATGGGGCCGGCGCCGACTCGGCTACCGCGGATCGCGTTTCCACCACCAGCCACGAGGACTCCTTCTCACAAACGCTTCAGGGGGTCAGTTGCCCTGGTAGGCCATGAGCAGCCCCAGGGCGACGATGCAGGCAAACCAGATGACGCCGACGCCGATCGTGAACCGATCGAGGTTGCGCTCAGCCACCGACGATCCCCCCAGGCTGCTGGAGACGCCACCGCCGAACATGTCGGAGAGGCCGCCACCGCGGCCCTTGTGGAGCAGCACCAGCAGGATCATGATCGCGCTCGCAGCAACGAGCAGGATGGTGAAGAGCAGAATCACGAGCGGAAGCCTACGTCACGTCGTGCGAGAACCGGTCGGCGCCTCACAGCACGGGCATGTCGTAGAACCGGCAGATGCCGCCGAACTCGTCGACCTGCAGGCTGGCGCCGCCGACGAGGCATCCGTCGACGTCCGCCTTCTCCATGATCCCGCCGACGTTGGCCGCCTTGACCGAGCCTCCGTAGAGGACGCGGACGCCGTCGGCGGCCGCGTCGCCGTGCACCTCGCGCACGCGCCCACGGATCGCCGCGCAGACCTCCTGCGCGTCGTCGGGGGTCGCGACCTCGCCGGTGCCGATGGCCCACACGGGCTCGTAGGCGACCACGAGACCGGCGACCTGCTCGGCGGTGAAGCCGTCGAGCGAGCCGTCGACCTGCGACAGCGTGAAGGGCACGTGCTCGCCCGCCTGGCGTACGTCGAGGCCCTCGCCGACGCAGACGATCGGGGTCATCCCCGCGGCCAGCGACTTGTGGGCCTTGGCGTTGACCAGCTCGTCGCTCTCCTGGTGGTGCATCCGGCGCTCGGAGTGCCCGACGACCACGTAGGAGCAGCCCAGCTTGGACAGCATCCCGGCCGTGATCTCGCCGGTGTAGGCACCGCCGTCGTGGACGGAGATGTCCTGCGCGCCGTAGCGGATGGAGAGCCGGTCACCGTCCACGAGCGTCTGCACGGAGCGGATGTCGGTGAACGGCGGGACCACGACGACCTCGACCTTGCCGTAGTCGTGGCGCTTGTCGGAGAGGGTCCAGGCGAGCTTCTGGACCAGGACCACTGCTTCCTGGTGGTTGAGGTTGGCTTTCCAGTTGCCCGCCATCAGCGGAGTGCGGTCGTTCTTGGCCACGGTTGTCAGTCCCTCTCGAGTACGGCGATGCCCGGGAGCTCCTTGCCCTCCAGGAACTCCAGCGACGCGCCACCGCCGGTGGAGATGTGGCCGAAGGCGGCCTCGTCGAAGCCCAGCTGCCGCACCGCGGCGGCGGAGTCGCCACCGCCGACGACGGAGAGCCCGTCGACCTCGGTGAGCGCCTGGGCCACGGCCCGGGTGCCCTCGGCGAAGGCCGCGACCTCGAACACGCCCATGGGCCCGTTCCAGAAGACCGTCCTGGCGTCCGACAGCGCCGCGGCGAAGGCCGCAGCCGAGTCCGGACCGATGTCGAGACCCAGCGCGTCGGCCGGGATCTCCGAGGCGGGTACGACGGTGGGCTCGGGCTCGCGGTCGCCCGACGGGAACGCCGTGTCGACCACGACGTCGCTCGGCAGCAGGATCTCGACGCCCCGGTCCGCCGCCTCGGCGAGGTAGCGGGTGCAGGTGTCGAGCTGGTCGGCCTCGAGCAGGCTCTTGCCGACCTCGTGACCCTGGGCCTTGAGGAAGGTGAAGACCATGCCGCCGCCGATGAGGAGCTTGTCGGCCTTGTCGATCAGGTTGTCGATGACGCCCAGCTTGTCGGACACCTTCGAGCCGCCCAGGACCACCACGTAGGGGCGCTCCGGGTCCTCGGTGAGGCGACGCAGCACGTCGACCTCCGCCGCGACCAGCCCGCCCATCGCGGACGGCAGCCGCAGCGCGATGTCGTACACGCTGGCCTGCTTGCGGTGGACGACGCCGAAGCCGTCGGAGACGAAGGCGTCGGCCAGCTGCGCGAGCTGGTCGGCGAACGACGCCCGCACGGCGTCGTCCTTGCTGGTCTCGCCGTCGTTGAACCGGACGTTCTCGAGGACGGCGATCTCGCCGTCCTGGAGCGCCTCGACCGTCTCCGTCGCACTCGCACCGACCGTGTCGGTGGCGAAGGCGACGGGCTTGCCGAGCAGCTCGGAGAGCCGCGCGGCGACCGGGCGCAGCGAGAACTTCGGGTCGGGCGAGCCGTCCGGGCGGCCCAGGTGGGCGGTGACGACCACCCGGGCACCCGCGTCGGACAGCTGGGCGATGGTCGGCACGCTCGCGCGGATCCGGCCGTCGTCGGTGATCCGGAGATCGGGGAGTGCGCCGTCGAGGGGCACGTTGAGGTCCGAGCGGACCAGGACGCGCTTGCCCGTCAGGTCACCCAGCGAGTCGATGCCTGCAGAGGACGACATCGACGTCAGAGGGTCTCGCCGATGTGGCCGATCAGGTCGACGAGGCGGTTGGAGTAGCCCCACTCGTTGTCGTACCAGCCGATGACCTTGACCTGGTTGCCGATGACCTTGGTCAGCGGGGCGTCGAAGATGCAGGACGCCGGGTCGGTGACGATGTCGGTGGAGACGATCGGGTCGGTGGAGTACTTCAGGAAGCGGCCGTCGGCGGCCTTCTCGATGATCGAGTTGACCTCCTCGACGGTGGTCTCGCGACCCGCCTCGAACGTGAGGTCGGTGGCCGAGCCGGTGGGCACGGGCACGCGGAGCGCGAACCCGTCCAGCTTGCCCTTGAGCTCGGGGAGCACCAGGCCGATGGCCTTCGCGGCACCCGTCGACGTCGGGATGATGTTGAGCGCGGCGGCGCGGGCGCGACGCAGGTCCTTGTGGATGTTGTCCTGCAGGTTCTGGTCGGCGGTGTAGGCGTGGATCGTGGTCATCAGGCCCTTGACGATGCCGAGCTCGTCGTTGAGCGCCTTGGCCATCGGGCCGAGGCAGTTGGTGGTGCAGGACGCGTTGGAGATCACGTGGTGCGACGCGGCGTCGTAGTCGTTGTGGTTGACGCCCATCACGATCGTGATGTCCTCGTTGGAGGCGGGCGCGGAGATGATGACCTTCTTGGCGCCGGCGTCGATGTGGGCCTTGGCCTTGGTGGCGTCGGTGAAGAAGCCGGTCGACTCGACGACGACGTCGACGTCGAGCTCGCCCCACTTCAGGTTGGCCGGGTCGCGCTCGGCGAACGCGGCGATGGTCTGGTCGCCGACCTTGATCGAGGTCTCGTCGCTCGACACGTCGGCGTCGAGGCGGCCCAGGATCGAGTCGTACTTGAGCAGGTGCGCGAGCACCGCGTTGTCGGTCAGGTCGTTGACGCCGACGATCTCGATGTCGGCGCCCGAGGCGCGCACGGCCCGGAAGAAGTTGCGGCCGATGCGGCCGAAGCCGTTGATACCTACGCGAACGGTCATGGGTGCATGTCTCCTTGGTGTGGGGCCTTCAGTGACCCCGTGGACGATCTGGTCTTCGGTGACCGGTCCCGACCTTATCGGTTGCCGGGCCGGCCCAGAACGAGAGTCTCCCGCGGTACGGACAGGTAACTTGGATCGATCCAATCCTTGGGACGTGCGTCACAGGCGGGTACGCCGGCGGCGGGCCGCGCGACCACGCCCCGCGCTCGCCCGCTCAGACCTCTTCGGCGAGCATCTCCGGGGTCAGCGAGGCCTCGGTGTCGGGGATGCCCAGCTCCTCGGCGCGCTTGTCCGCCATCGCGAGCAGCCGGCGGATCCGGCCCGCGATCGCGTCCTTGGTGAGGACCGGGTCGTGCAGCTGGCCGAGCTCCTCGAGGGAGGCCTGCTTGTGCTCGAGGCGCAGGTGGCCGGCCTGGCGGAGGTGGTCGGGGATCTCCTCGCCCAGGATCTCGAGCGCGCGCTCGACCCTGGCGCCGGCGGCGACCGCGGCACGGGCGGACCGGCGCAGGTTGGCGTCGTCGAAGTTGGCGAGGCGGTTGGCGGTCGCCCGGACCTCGCGCCGCATCCGACGCTCCTCCCAGGCCATCAGCGACTCGTGGGCACCGAGGCGGGTGAGCAGGGCGCCGATCGCGTCACCGTCGCGGATCACGACCCGGTCCACACCGCGCACCTCGCGGGCCTTGGCCGAGATGCCGAGGCGGCGGGCCACGCCGACGATGGCGAGGGCGGCCTCGGGGCCGGGGCAGGTGATCTCGAGCGAGGACGACCGGCCGGGCTCGGTCAGCGAGCCGTGCGCGAGGAACGCGCCGCGCCAGGCGGCCACGGCGTCGCAGCCGCCACCGCTGACGACCGCGGGCGGCAGGCCGCGCACGGGGCGACCGCGCTGGTCGAGCAGGCCCGTCTGGCGGGCCAGCGCCTCGCCGTCCTTGGTGACGCGCACGATGTAGCGGCTGCCCTTGCGGATGCCGTTGCCCTGGACCATCACGACGTCGGAGGGGTGGCCGTAGACCTCGGAGATGTCCTTGCGCAGCCGACGGGCCGCGGCACCGGTGTCGAGCTCGGCCTCGACGACGATGCGACCGCTCACGATGTGCAGCCCACCTGCGAAGCGGAGCATCGAGGCGACCTCGGCCTTGCGGCAGCAGGTCTTGGTGATCTGGGTGGAGGCGAGCTCTGCCTTCACCTGTGCCGTCATTGCCATGGTCGGAATCCTGCCATGCGGGTCAACGACCCTCAGCGGTTGCGGTCAGGCTTCGTCGACGATCCGCCGGAAGACGGCCGCGAGCCGGTCCGGGTCGTGCCGGGGCTCCCCCGGGACGGCGATGTCGTCGACGACGAGCCGGGCGCCCCGGTCGGCGACGACCCGCTCCAGCTCGTCGCGGTCGCCGGCGAGGGCCGAGGTGTCGACGACGACGGCGTGGACGGTCAGGTCGGGGGCGTGCTCGAGGAGGGCTGCCAGGTGGTCGGCGGGGCCGAACCCGGTGGTCTCCCCCGCCTGGGCCTCCAGGTTGAGCACCACGATGAGCCGTCCCGCGGTCTCGGCCAGCGCCCGGCGCAGGCCGGGGACCATGAGGTGCGGGATGACCGAGCTGAACCACGACCCCGGCCCCAGCACGACCCACTCGGCGGCGAGGATCGCCTCGACGGCCTCGGCGCACGCCTGCGGGTCCTCGGGCACGAGCGCGACGGACTCGATCTGGCCCGCCGTGGTGGCCACCTCGACCTGACCGCGTACGACGGTGACCTCCGCCGGCTCGGCGGGGTCGGCGCCGCGCACCCGCGCGGTGATGTCCATCGGCGTCGTCGCCATCGGCAGCACCCGGCCGTGGGCGCCGAGCAGCCGACCGACCCAGTCGAGGGCCCGGACGTGGTCGCCCATCAGCTCCCACAGCCCGACGATCAGCAGGTTGCCGACCACGTGGCCGTTCATCTCGCCCTCGCCGGCGAACCGGTGCTGGATGACGTCGGCCCAGGTGCGGCCCCACTCGTCGTCACCGCACAGGGCGGCGAGGGCCATCCGGAGGTCTCCCGGCGGGAGCACGCCGAACTCGCCGCGCAGCCGACCGGACGAGCCGCCGTTGTCGGCGACGGTCACGACCGCCGTCAGGTCGTCGATGGTGAGGTCGTCGTTGAGCCGTCGCAGCGCGGAGAGGGTCGCGAAGAGTCCGTGACCGCCTCCCAGGGCCACCGCGGCCTGCGCGGTGTCGCGCGCCACGTCACTCCCTGCCGAGGTCGCGGTGGGACGTGCGGACGTCGTAGCCCGCGTCGCGCATCAGCCCGGCGATCGCCTCGGTCATGGCGACGCTGCGGTGCTTGCCGCCGGTGCAGCCGATGGCGACCTGCATGAACCGCTTGCCCTCGGTGAGGTAGCCCTGCGCGACCGTGCCGAGGACCGGGAGGTACTGGTCCAGGAACTTCTCGGCACCCGGCTGGGACAGCACGTAGGCCGACACCTCGGGGTCGCGGCCGTTCTGCGGGCGCAGCTCGGGGATCCAGTGCGGGTTGGGCAGGAAGCGCATGTCGGCCACCCAGTCGGCGTCCACCGGGATGCCGTACTTGAAGCCGAAGCTGATCACGGTCACCTTGAGCCGCGTCGTCGCCGCCGTGCCGAACAGCTCGGTCATCCGGTCCTGGAGCTGGTGGACGTTGAAGTTGGAGGTGTCGAGGAGGACGTCGGAGTCGCCCCGGATGTCGGCCATCGCGGCCCGCTCGCGCTGCAGGCCGTGCAGCAGCCGGCCACTGCCCTGGAGCGGGTGGGGCCGGCGGGCGGCCTCCTGGCGGCGGACGAGCACGTCGTCGGTGGCCTCGAGGAACAGCAGCGTCGTCGGTCGCCCGGTGACCCGCTGGTGGCGGTTGGCCTGGAGGGAGTCGAAGAACGACCCGGAGCGTACGTCGACCACGACCGCGATCGGCTGCTGGATGCCCAGGCTGTCGTCGACGAGCCGGACCACGTCGCGCACCAGGGTGGGCGGGAGGTTGTCGACGACGAAGTAGCCGAGGTCCTCCAGCTCCTTGGCCGCCGTGCTGCGTCCGGCGCCGGTCATGCCGGTGACGATCACCAGCTCGCCGGGGGTGGGCTCCTCCATCAGGGCACGCCTCTCAGTCCTCGATGATCTCGCCGGTGGCGGTGTTGACCGTCGGCGCCTTGGTGGCAGTCTTGCGGGTCGCGTCGGCCTTCGCGACCGCTTCCTTGATGGCGGTGGCCGTGCGGGGGCCGATGCCGGGGACGAGGGCGATGTCGTCGGGCTCGGCCTCGCGGAGCTTCTTCAGCGAGCCGAAGTGCTTGAGCAGCGTCTTGCGACGCACCTCGCCGAGCCCGGGCACGTCGTCGAGCATGCTCTCGACCATCGACTTGGAGCGCCGGTTGCGGTGGTGGGTGATCGCGAAGCGGTGGGCCTCGTCGCGGATCCGCTGGAGCAGGTAGAGGCCCTCGCTGGTGCGCGCCATGATCACCGGGTCCTCCTCCGCGGGCAGCCACACCTCCTCGAGCCGCTTGGCCAGGCCGCAGACCGGGATGTCGTTGATGCCGAGCTCGGCCAGCGCCTGCTGGGCGGCCGCCACCTGGGGCGGACCGCCGTCGACGACGACCAGCGACGGCGCGTAGGCGAACTTGCGCGGTCGGCCGGTCTCCGGGTCGACGAGGAGGGGTCTCTGGGCGTCGTCCGGCTGAGCCTGCGAAGCCGAGCTACGCCCTGAGGCCGCCCGAGGAGCCGGTTGAACCTCAACGCTCCTGGCCTGCTCGTCGAGGAGCCGCTTGAACCGCCGGGTGATCACCTCGTGCATCGACGCGACGTCGTTCTGCCCGTCGACGCCGCGGATCACGAAGCGGCGGTATTCGGACCGGCGGGAGAGGCCGTCCTCGAAGACGACCATCGACGCGACGACCTCGGTGCCCTGGAGGTTGGAGACGTCGTAGCACTCGATGCGCAGCGGGACCTCGTCGAGCGACAGCGCCTGCTGGATCTCCTCCAGCGCCCGGTTGCGGGTGGTGAGGTCGCTCGCGCGCCGGGTCTTGTGGAGCACCAGGGCCTGGGCGGCGTTGTTGGCGACCGTCTGCTGGAGGTCGCGCTTGTCGCCGCGCTGCGGCACCCGGATCGCGACCTTGCTGCCCCGCCGCTCGCCGAGCAGCTCCTCGAGCACACCCGAGTCCGGCGGCAGCGCCGGCACCAGCACCTCGCGCGGGATCGTGTCTCCCCCGTCGTCGGCACCGACCCCGCCGTAGAGCTGGAGCAGGAAGTCCTGCACCAGCTCGGGGGTCCCGCCCTCGTCGGTGCGGTCGGCGACCCAGCCGCGCTGTCCGCGGATCCGGCCGCCGCGCACGTAGAAGATCTGCACCGCGACCTCGAGCGGGTCCTCGGCGAGCGCGATCACGTCGGCGTCGGTGCCGTCGCCCAGCACGACGGCCTGCTTCTCCAGCGCCTTGGTCAGCGCGCCGAGGTCGTCGCGCAGCCGGGCGGCCTTCTCGAAGTCGAGCGCCTCCGAGGCGGCGTACATCTCCCGCTCGATGCGCTTGGTGAACGCCGTGGTGTTGCCACCCATGAAGTCGCAGAAGTCGTCGACGATCTCCCGGTGCTGCTCGGCGCTGACGCTGCCGACGCACGGCGCGGAGCACTTGTCGATGTAGCCGAGCAGGCAGGGACGGCCGATCTGCGCGGACCGCTTGAAGACGCCGTTGCTGCACGAGCGCATCGGGAAGACCCGCAGCAGCAGGTCGACGGTCTCGCGGATCGCCCAGGCGTGGCTGTAGGGGCCGAAGTAGCGGGTGCCCTTGCGCTTGGCGCCGCGGCCGACCATCACCCGTGGGAACTCCTCGCCGACGGTGACCGCCAGCCAGGGGTAGGACTTGTCGTCGCGGTACTTCACGTTGAACCGCGGGTCGAACTCCTTGATCCAGCTGTATTCCAGCTGGAGGGCCTCGACCTCGGTGTCGACGGTCGTCCACTCGACGCTCGCGCCGGTGGTGACCATGGTCGCCGTGCGCGGGTGGAGGTTGCCGATGTCCTGGAAGTAGGACGACAGCCGTGAGCGGAGGCTCTTGGCCTTGCCGACGTAGATCACGCGGCCCTTGGCGTCGCGGAACCGGTAGACCCCCGGACGGGTCGGGATCGACCCCGGTGCGGGTCGATAGGAGCTCGGCGTGGCCACCCGGCAACCCTACGGGCGGCCTCCGACAAGGGAGACCGCCCGGTCAGTGGTTCGGGGTCGTGCCCCGCGGCGCTCAGGCGAGGGTGATCGAGTCCCCGTCGACCGTGATCTCGACCGCGGCCAGGGCCGCCGTCGCCGGGCCGGAGATCGGCGAGCCGTCGTCCAGGGAGAACTTGCTCGAGTGGCAGGGGCACGGGATGTCGCCCTCGGAGCTCGTCTCGACCAGGCACCCCTGGTGGGTGCAGACCGCGGTGAAGGCCTTGAAGTCGCCCTCGGTGGGCTGCGTCACCACGACCTTGGAGGCCGGCACGACCAAGCATCCGCCGACGGGTACGTCGCTCGCGCTGGCGAGGGCGTCACCGCCGCCCGAGCTGTCGGAGCCGTCGGAGCTGGGCTCCGTGGTGGGGTCGTCACTGCCGGTGGCCGGGTCGGCGGCCGTCGTGTCGTCCGAGCCGCAGGCGGCCAGGACGGGGACGCCCACGGCGATCGCGGCGGAGCCGGTGAGGGCACGACGTCTGTTGATCGTGGTCATGCGAAAGACCCTAGCCAGCACACCTGTGAGGAGTCTGTGACTACGACGACTTCCGGGTGGCGGCCTTCTTCGCAGGAGCCTTCTTCGCAGCAGCCTTCTTGGCGGCCGCCTTCTTCGCGGGCGCCTTGGCCGACGC
The DNA here is from genome assembly GCA_963750445.1 of uncultured Actinomycetota bacterium. Classification (GTDB taxonomy): domain Bacteria; phylum Actinomycetota; class Actinomycetes; order Propionibacteriales; family Nocardioidaceae; genus Nocardioides. Next base: position 693,936 of record CAVVQR010000016.1, read on the forward strand.
CTTCTTGGCCGCCCGCTCCGCCGCGGCCACCTTCTTGGCAGCGGCCTTGGTGATCGGCCGGGTGACCTCGACGGGCTTGACCTTGCCGCGGGGCTGCTTCGCACCGCGCCCCTCGAGCATCGGCGCGAGGAACGTGCCGGTGTGGCTCTCCGGCACGGCGGCGACCGCCTCCGGGGTGCCCTCGGCCACGACGTAGCCGCCTCGCGAGCCGCCCTCGGGGCCCATGTCGATGACCCAGTCGGCGGTCTTGATGACGTCGAGGTTGTGCTCGATCACCAGCACGCTGTTGCCCTTGTCGACCAGGCTCGACAGCACGCCCAGCAGCTTGCGGATGTCCTCGAAGTGCAGCCCGGTGGTCGGCTCGTCGAGGACGTAGACGGTGCGGCCGGTGGAGCGCTTCTGGAGCTCGCTGGCGAGCTTGACGCGCTGGGCCTCACCGCCGGACAGCGTGGTGGCCGGCTGGCCGAGCCGGACGTAGCCCAGGCCGACCTCGCCGAGCGTGGTCATGTGGCGGGCGATCGCGGGCACCGCGGCGAAGAAGTCGGCGGCCTCCTCGATCGGCATGTCGAGGACCTCGGCGATCGTCTTGCCCTTGTAGTGGACCTCGAGGGTCTCCCGGTTGTAGCGGGCTCCGTGGCAGACCTCGCAGGGGACGTAGACGTCCGGCAGGAAGTTCATCTCGATCTTGATCGTGCCGTCGCCGGAGCACGCCTCGCAGCGACCGCCCTTGACGTTGAACGAGAAGCGGCCCTGGAGGTAGCCCCGCATCTTGGCCTCCGGGGTGGAGGCGAACAGCCGGCGGACGTGGTCGAAGACGCCGGTGTAGGTGGCGGGGTTGGACCGCGGCGTGCGCCCGATCGGCGACTGGTCGACGTGGATCACCTTGTCGACGTGCTCGAGGCCGGAGATCTTGGTGTGCCGGCCCGGGACGGTGCGCGCGTTGTAGATCTGCTTGGCGAGCGAGGTGTAGAGGATGTCGTTGACGAGGGTCGACTTGCCGGACCCGGACACCCCCGTGACCGCGCAGAACACCCCGAGCGGGAAGCTCACGTCGATGTCCTGCAGGTTGTGCTCGCGGGCGCCGTGGACGGTCAGCTCGCGACCGACGGTGCGCGGGCGGCGTACGGCCGGGATCGGGATCTCGCGCCGGCCGCTGAGGTATTGCCCGGTGATCGAGTCGGGGTGGGTCAGCAGGCCCTCGACCGAGCCCGAGTGGACCACCTGGCCGCCGTGCTCACCGGCGCCGGGACCGATGTCGACGACCCAGTCGGCCACCCGCACCGTGTCCTCGTCGTGCTCGACGACGATGAGGGTGTTGCCGAGGTCCTTGAGCCGCAGGAGCGTCTCGATGAGGCGGTGGTTGTCGCGCTGGTGCAGGCCGATCGACGGCTCGTCGAGGACGTAGAGGACACCGACGAGGCCGGCACCGATCTGCGTGGCCAGCCGGATCCGCTGCGCCTCGCCACCCGACAGCGACCCGCTGGGACGGTCGAGGGAGAGGTAGTCGAGACCGACGTCGAGGAGGAACTGCAGGCGCTCCTGGATCTCCTTGAGCACCCGCTCGCCGATCTGGCGCTCGCGGACCGAGAGGTCGAGGTTGCGGAGGTAGTCGGCGGTCTCGTTGATCGGGAGCGCGCAGACCTCGGCGATGTTCTTGCCGCCCTGGTCCCGGGCCCCCAGCGTCACCGACACCGAGACGGGCTTGAGCCGGGTGCCGCCACAGGCCGGGCACGGCACCTCGCGCATGAAGCCCTCGAAGCGGTCACGGCTGGTGTCGGACTCCGCCTCGCGGTGGCGGCGCTCGACATAGGGCCGGACGCCCTCGAACGCGGCGTAGTAGGCGCGCTGGCGGCCGTAGCGGTTCTTCGTGACGACGTGGACCTTGGTCTTGTGACCCTCGAGGAGCGACGTGCGCGCATGGGGCGTCAGCTGGTCCCACGGGGTGTTGAGGTCGAAGCCGAGCTCCTCGCCCAGGGCGTTGACCAGGCGGAGGAAGTAGTCGGCGACGTGCGCGCCGCTCCACGGGGCGATCGCGCCCTCGCCGAGGGTGGCGCCGGTGTCGGGGACGACCAGCTCGGGGTCGACCTCCATCTTGGTGCCGAGTCCCGAGCAGACGGTGCACGCGCCGAAGGGCGAGTTGAAGGAGAACGAGCGGGGCTCGAGGTCGTCGGTGTCGATGGTGTGGTCGTTGGGGCACGCCATCTTCTCCGAGAAGCGCATCTCGCGGCCCGGGTCCTTGGCGTCGAGGTCGACGAAGTCGAACACGACGAGCCCGCCGGCCAGGCCGAGCGCGGTCTCGACCGAGTCGGTCAGGCGGCGCTTGGACGACTCCTTGACCGCGAGCCGGTCGACGACGACCTCGATCGTGTGCTTGAGCTTCTTGTCGAGGGTCGGCGGCTCGTCGAGCGTGTGCGCCTGGCCGTCGACGCGGGCCCGGCTGAAGCCCTGCTGCTGGAGCTGGCGGAAGAGCTCGACGTACTCGCCCTTGCGGCCCCGGATGACGGGGGCGAGCACCTGGAAGCGACGCCCCTCCTCCAGCGCGAGGATCCGGTCGACGATCTGCTGCGGCGTCTGGCGCTCGATCGGCGCGCCGCAGGTCGGGCAGTGCGCGCGGCCGGCGCGGGCATAGAGCAGGCGGAGGTAGTCGTAGACCTCGGTGATGGTGCCGACGGTCGACCGCGGGTTCTTCGAGGTGGACTTCTGGTCGATGCTGACCGCGGGGCTCAGGCCCTCGATGAAGTCGACGTCGGGCTTGTCCATCTGGCCGAGGAACTGGCGGGCATAGGCCGACAGCGACTCGACGTAGCGGCGCTGGCCCTCGGCGAAGATCGTGTCGAAGGCGAGGCTGGACTTGCCCGACCCGGACAGGCCCGTGAAGACGATGAGCGAGTCACGCGGAAGGTCGAGCGACACGTCCTTGAGGTTGTGCTCGCGGGCGCCCCTGATGATGAGCTGGTCGGCCACAGTGGTCCTCGTCCTGGTCCTCGAGAATATGCTTGGCGGAGTCGAACACATGTTCGTCTCGGGATGTGCGGGGCGTCAAGCCGACGCACCGCACCACCCTATGTCGCGCCACTGACAGCGGTCCCATCGATCACCCCGCCGGGTGGTGGCACGATGGGTCGGGTGACCGATGCCACCGGCCGTCCGGCCGACCTCTCCGACCAGCTCGCGACCGCCGACGGGGCACTCGTCCGGACCGTCGACGGCCTCGACGACGCGGCCCACGCCGGCGACTCGCTGCTCCCCGGCTGGACCCGCGCGCACGTGGTCGCCCACCTCGCCCTCAACGCCGAGGCGCTGGCCGGCGTGCTGCACGGCGCGCACCTCGGACAGCCGCAGCCGATGTACGCCACGGCCGAGGAGCGCGACACCGACATCGCCGAGCTCGCCGCCGCCGGGCCGACCGCCCTGCGCGACCGCTTCCTCGGCGGGACCGGGCGCTTCGGCGAGGCGCTCGCGGCGATGGCCGACGGCGACTGGGACGGGACCTTCGAGCGCTCGCCCGGCGGCCCCGAGTACTCCGTGGCCGACGTCGCGCTGATGCGGCTGCGCGAGGTCGAGATCCACCACGCCGACCTCGACGCGGGCTACACCGCCGCCGACTGGCCGGAGCCCTTCCGCAGGATCCTGCTCAGGTCGATGGAGAAGCGCTCCTACCCGGCGCCGTTCAGCGTCAGCCCGACCGACCTCGGCGAGACCTGGCACTACGGTGCGGGTGACGGCGGCCCCGTCGTCACCGGTACGTCGTCCGCGCTCGGCTGGTGGCTGACCGGCCGCGGCACGGGCGAGGGCCTGACAACTGACGCGAACGTCCTCCCGGAGGTGGAGTCATGGTGAACGAGTCCTACACAGGGGAGGTCTCCCCCGGCGGCGACCCCGACGTCCGGACCCTCGGCGGCCTCACGCTGACCAAGGTCGCGGTGGACCCGAAGATGTCCAACAACTGCTACCTCCTCCACTGCAGCGAGACCGACGAGGTGGTGCTCATCGACGCCGCCGCAGAGCCGGAGCGGCTGCTCGAGCTCATCGGCGACCGGTCGCTCACCTCGATCGTCACGACCCACCAGCACTGGGACCACCACCGCGCGCTCGCCGCGGTGAAGGCGGCCCACCCCGCAGCCCTCGTGGTCGCGGGGACCCCCGACGCCGACGCGATCGAGGAGCAGACGGGCGTGAGCGTGGATCGACGGGTGGGCGAGGGTGACCGGATCGCGGTGGGCACCTGCGACCTCACCGTCATCCCGGTCGCCGGGCACACGCCGGGCTCGATCGTGCTCCTCCTCGACGACCCCGCGGTCGCGCCGACCCCGCACCTGTTCACCGGCGACTGCCTGTTCCCCGGCGGTGTCGGCGCCACCTTCGGCGACGCGGACGCCTTCGCCCAGCTGGTCGACGACGTCGGGACCCGCATCTTCGCCCGCCTCCCCGACGAGACCTGGTTCTACCCCGGCCACGGCAACGACGGCGTCCTCGGCAACGAGCGTCCGCACCTCGAGGAGTGGCGCGAGCGCGGTTGGTAGGTCTCCCGGGGCGTGGCAGGCTTGGGGCATGAGCACGCGTGAGCTGACCCTGGCCGACTTCGAGCAGACGGTGAGCGGTGAGGGCATCGTCCTCGTCGACTTCTGGGCCGCCTGGTGCGGTCCGTGCCGCCAGTTCGCCCCGGTCTTCGAGAAGGCGTCGGAGGCCAACCCCGACATCGTCTTCGGCAAGGTCGACACCGAGGCCGAGCAGCAGCTGAGCCAGATGGCGGCGATCACCTCGATCCCGACCCTGATGCTCTTCCGCGACGGGGTCCTCCTCTTCAACCAGGCCGGCGCGCTGCCGCCCCAGGCCCTGGACGGGGTGATCTCCCAGGCGCGCGAGCTCGACATGGACGCCGTACGCCAGGAGGCGCAGGCCGCCGAGGAGGCCGCCGCCAACGGGCCGCAGGACGAGGTCGCTCTCGACGAGTTCGCCGCGGCGCACAGCCAGGGCGCCTACGTCGTCGACGTCCGCGAGGCCGACGAGGTGGCCGGCGGGCGGGTGCCCGGCGCCGATCCACATCCCGATGAACGACGTGCCCGGCCGGATCGCCGAGCTCCCCCAGGACCAGCCCTTCTTCGTCATCTGCCAGTCCGGCGGCCGCAGCCGCCAGGTCGTCGACCACCTGCGCGCGCAGGGGCTTCCCGCCTTCAACGTCGCCGGGGGCACCGGCGGCTGGGCCCAGCGCGGCTGGCCGCTGGAGAGCTGAGCCCGTCGAGCTGAGCCTGGCCGAGCCGACCGGTCAGAGCATCCGGCGGAGGACCGCCGGCCGGAGGTTGGTGAAGAGGTGCGCCGCGAGCGTCACGAAGAACGCCACGTGCGCGCCGATGTGCAGGGGCAGCCAGTCGTCGTCCCCCGTGCCGATGAGCACCAGGCCACTGACCGGCACGACGACGAGCAGCACCATCAGTGACCGCTCGGTCCACGTCGCGAGCCGGCGCTCGACCGCCGAGAGCCGCTCGGACCACGGCGGCAGGCCGGCGTGCCGGCGCCACAGCGGTCGCACCAGGCCGAGCGCGAGCACCGTCAGCCCGAGGACGAGGTGGAGCTCGGCGAGGTCGAAGCCCCCACCCAGCAGGTCGTAGTCGTCCGCCCGGGCCTCGCACTGGTCCTCGAGCCGGTCGAGCCTGTCCTCGAACGCGTCCGTGGTGTCGCCGCCGCTGAGGTCCTCCCCCGGCGGGTCACAGTCGTCGAGGTCGAGGTTGTAGCCGACCGCGAACTGGGCCGCGACCGCACCGACGGTCAACCAGTGCAGGAATTTCTGGGAGCCCCGGTAACCACGAGCCTGGCTGGGAGCGTCAGCGTGGGCGGACATCCGGCGATGGTAGGGGGTCGCACGAGGTGGCAGGACCCTCGCCGGGGTGGGATAACCTCGGCGCGTGTTGATCAGCGACTCCCGCAAGGTCCTCTTCGTCCATGTGCCCAAGACCGGCGGCGTGTCGGTCGAGGACACGGTCAAGGAGGCCTGCCCGGACGCCCGCAAGGCCACGGTCCCGATCGGTCGGCACGCGACGCTCGGCAAGATCATCAAGAACGAGCCGCAGGTGGTCGACTACTGGACCTTCGGCTTCGTGCGGAACCCGTGGGCGCGGATGGTGTCGTGGTACTCGATGATCTCCGCCTGGGACCGCCGCCACGGACCGGCGAGCGGCAAGCCGCAGGACGTGAAGCACAACTCGATGCGCGACGGCAACGAGATGTGGCGGGCCGCGGCTGCCTACTCCGGGTTCGAGGAGTTCGTGATGCGTGGCACCGAGGAGCTCCCCCGCGTCGGCACTCCGCAGATCTCCTACCTGCGTGCCCCGAAGTTCGACCGCGAGGTCGACTTCATCGGCCGCACGGAGAACTTCGTCGCCGACCTCCAGCAGGTGCAGGTGCAGCTCGGCCTCGAGCCCTCCACCCCCGTGCACAAGAACAAGTCCAAGCACGGGACCTACCACGACTACTACACCGACGAGACGCGCCAGCGGGTCGCCGACGTCTACGCCGAGGACATCGAGACCTTCGGCTACACCTACTGATCCGACCCTGATCCAGGCCGACCCTGGTCCGACCCTGGTCCGACCTACCCGGACAGGCCCGCCAGCCGGGTCCCCCGGGCGCCCGACCACTCGCCGGTGTCGTCGAGCCGGTGCCACACGTCGTACTCCGGCGCGAAGTGGGCGGCCAGCGCCTCGCGCGTCGCGAAGGTCAGCTCGCCCCGCTCGGCGTCGGAGGTGTTGCGGCGCTCGAACTCGAGTCGTGCGCCGACGCGCTCGCTGAACCAGGCCTCCCACACGTCCGGACGGTCGACGCTGAAGACGCGGTCCACCGCGACCGCCCCCTGGGCGTGGATGAACTTCGCCGGACGACCCTTCGGGACCGGGGCGTCGTCGCTGCCGGCGAGGTAGTGGAGCGCGAAGTCCTCGAACGACATGTCCGCCGTCGACTGGCGGCTGTCCTCGCGGGCCCGGTAGCGCCACCACGACTCCAGCCACGCGATCGGCTCGCGGAACATCGTGACCAGCTCGTAGGACTCGCGCGGGTGTCCGGCCTCGGCGAGGGCGGGTGCCCTGGTGTGGACGAAGCCGCGCGCCGGGAGGTGCTTCTGGCCCGGCGGCGAGCTGATCGCCTCGGTGGCGTACGGCGCCAGGGTGCGCTCCAGGGTCGTGCTCGCGGTCTTCGGCAGTGCGAGCAGCACGAAGTCCCGTCCGGGACCGCGCGACAGGAACGTCATCACGCGCCGATCATCCCCCATCGGCCGGTCCTGCTGGTGCGGCCGGTCAGCGACGCGTGGGCTAGCCTCGCGCCCGTGCTGATCTCCGACGCCAAGCGAGCACTCTTCGTGCACGTGCCCAAGACGGGCGGCGTCTCGGTGGGGGTGGCGTTCGAGCGGGCGTGCCCCGACGCGCGCAGCAAGACGCCGGGTGTCACACCGCCCCTCGGCAGGCACGCCCCCTACGAGCGGATCCTGCGCGCCGAGCCGGCGACGGCCGACTACTGGTCCTTCGCCTTCGTCCGCAACCCGTGGGCGCGGATGGTGTCGTGGTGGTCGATGATCGACGACTGGAACCAGGGCCACGGACCGGCCAGCGGCAAGCCGCAGGAGACGGCCACGCGGATGCGCGGCAACGACATGTGGCGGGCCGCAGCGGCGTACTCCGGGTTCGAGGAGTTCGTGCTGCGCGGGATGGACGAGCTGCCCCGGGTCGGTCGGCCTCAGGTCGACTACCTCCGCGCGCCGGACCGCGAGGTGGACTTCGTCGGGCGCACGGAGTCGTTCGCCGAGGACCTCCAGGAGGTGGAGCGGCGCCTCGGCATGGAGCCCACCCGGGTCCCCCACCGCAACAAGTCGCCGCACGGCAGCTATCGCGACTACTACTCCGACGCGGCGCGGGCGAAGGTCGGCGAGGTGTACGCCGCCGACCTCGAGGCGTTCGGCTACACCTTCTGAGCGCCGGTGGCTCGGGCACAATGCGCCCATGACCTTTCCGGACGGCTGGGCCCAGGGCACGCACACCTTCGACGGCGTCAGCCACCCGACCTACCGCCGGGGCGACGGACCGGGGGTCATCGTGATCCACGAGATCCCCGGCATCACGCCGGAGGTCGCGACCTTCGGGCAGGAGGTCGTCGACGCGGGCTACACGGTCGTGATGCCGAGCCTCTTCGGCACCGACGGCGCGGAGATGACCGGCGGCTCGACCGCTCGGGCCATGCGTCAGGTCTGCGTCAGCAAGGAGTTCACCAAGCTCCGGACCGGCGAGACCACCCCCGTCGCCGGGTGGCTGCGGTCGTTGGCGCGCGACCTGCACGAGGAGCTCGGCGGGCCCGGCGTCGGCGCCCTGGGCATGTGCTTCACCGGCGGCTTCGCCCTGGCCATGATGGTGGACCCGGCGGTCGTCGCTCCGGTGCTCTGCCAGCCGAGCGCGCCGTTCGCGGTCTCGCCGAGCCGGTCGCGCGACCTCAACCTCTCCCCCGCCGACCTCGACATCGTCAAGGGCAGGTGCGCCGCCGGCCAGCAGGTGCTCGGCCTGCGCTTCCGGAAGGACCCCGCAGTCGGGCAAGCGCTTCGAGACCCTGACGACCGAGCTCGGCGACGCCTTCATCCGCGTCGAGCTCGAGGGCAAGGGTCACTCCACCGTCACCGCCCACCGGCAGCAGGAGGGCGTCGACGCCGTCCTCGCCTTCTTCGGGGAGCACCTCGCCCCGGCCGCCTCGACGGTTGAGGAGTCGCGAAGCGCCGTCACGACCCCGCCGCCGCATCGGTGGTTGAGGAGCGAGCGAGTCGCGCCCGACACCGCTCCACGGTCGCGCGGCTCGTCCTCAGGAGTTGTCGACGGGCCGGATCTCGACCACCGGGTGGGCCTGCGTCAGCAGCCCGCGCGGCCTCCACCAGGGCGTCGTGGTCGTCAGAGGTGACGACGTAGAAGCCCGACATCTGCTCGACCGTCTCGGCGTAGGGGCCGTCGGTGACCACCACGTCGGATCCGCCCCGGGATCGCAGGGTCCGGGCCTGGGAGCTGTGGGCGAGCGCAGCTCCGCCGACCACGGCGCCCCCTCGCGCCTTGAGCAGGCGGACGAACTCGGCGTCGGCGTCGTAGGTCGCCTGGTGGTCGGCGTCCGTGCCGGCCTCCCAGGCGGCTTCGTCGTCGGCAGGGAACAGGACGATGTACTCGGGCATGCGGGTTCCTCTCGTGGACGTTGCTCATCACCATGACGGGTGGCACTCCCCCGGATCGACACCGGGACCGGACAGATCCGCGAACACCGCATCTCTCCCCCTCAGGTACCGACCTGCGGCACCGAGGTGCCGGAGGCGTCCGGATCGGTGGACGCCCCGCGCGACGGTCTCCGAGCATGGAGCCATGAGCTCCGCCGCCCGCACCTCCCTGTCCGCGCTCGCCGTCGTCGGGCGCCAGCCTGCTGCTGGGGGCGCTGACCTCGTGGGCGCAGGGCGTCCTGCCGGACGCGCTGGCGTCCTTCGCGAACTCGACGTCCGGGTGGACGGTGCTGACGGCACTGCTGGTCGCTGCAGCCCGGCCCTCGCTGGTCGGGGGCGCGGTCCTCGGCGTGGTGTCGTTCGTCAGCCTCGTGCTGGGCTACACGATCGGGTCCGAGCTGCGCGGGCTCACCTACGACCCGCTCCTCTGGGGTGTCGTCGGCCTCGTCGCCGGGCCGTTCGTCGGCGCTGCCGCTGCGGCGATCATGGGCCGCGACGTCGTCCGCGCCGCCGTCGGGGCCGGGGCCCTCGCGGGCGTGCTGGTGGCGGACGGGATCTACGGCCTGACGGTCGTCGCCGACAGCACCAGCCCGGTCTACTGGACGCTCTGCGTGGCCCTCGGCGGCGCCCTGGTCGGTGCCGCGGCGATCCGGCTGCGCACCCGCCGGGCGGTGGTCGCCACGCTCGTGACGGCGATCGCAGCGACCGCGGCGCTGACGGCGGGCTACGCCGTGCTCAACAGCGGGTACTGAGCCCAGTGCCCGCTGGTACCGGCCAGTAGATTGGTCGGGTGAGCTTCCTGCGCCGCCAGAGCATCGTCGCCGCCCTGACCGTCAACGCGCTCCGTCCGCCACGGGGTCAACGGCAGGGGGTCCCGTCCTTCCTCGCCGGCTGGCCGTTCGGCGAGACGGCGCCGCAGATGCTGGCGCTCACGGCGCTCGACGCTGCGGCCCACCTGACGCGCGGGCGCCGCAAGGGCTTCCGGGCGAAGGCCGGCCTGGCCCTGGCCGGAGCGAGCGCGCTGGGGCTGGCCCACATCGTGCGCCAGAGCCGGCAGGCCGGCGCAGGCTTCGAGGAGGCGCTGGTCGAGGGCCTGGGCGTCGACTACGTCGAGCAGCTCGACCAGGTCCCCACTCCCGCGGACCTGGCGACCCCGTGGCGGCGGCTGGCCCGGCCGTTCAACTTCGCCGACGACGGCGTCCGGGTGATCCGCAACCTCGCGTACTCCGAGGCAGGCAAGCGCGGACACCTCGACATCTACCTCCCGGCCGGCGAGGACGCGATCAAGGACGCCCCCGTGCTGCTGCAGGTCCACGGCGGTGCCTGGACGCTCGGCGAGAAGGAGCACCAGGGCCGCCCGCTGATGAACCAGATGGCCGCCAAGGGGTGGGTCTGCGTCGCGATCAACTACCGGCTGTCCCCCCGCGACCCGTGGCCGGCGCACATCGTCGACGTGAAGCGCGCCATCGCCTGGATCAAGGACAACATCGCCGACTACGGCGGCGACCCCGACTACCTCGCGATCACCGGCGGCTCCGCAGGCGGGCACCTGACCGCGCTGGCCGCGCTCACCGCGGGCGACCCGGCCTACCAGCCCGGCTTCGAGGACGCCGACACGAGCGTGCAGGCGGCCGTGCCCTTCTACGGCATCTACGACTTCGCCGGCTCGACCGGCCTGGCCAACGCCATCGGCATGCGCGACGGCTTCCTGAGCCCGAAGGTCATGCAGACGACGTGGCAGGACGCCCCCGACGTCTACGAGGCTGCCTCGCCCATCCTGCGGATCACCCCTGACGCACCCGACTTCTTCGTCATCCACGGCGAGCTGGACACCCTCGTCGCCGTCGACCAGGCGCGGATGTTCGTCACGGAGCTGCGACGTACGTCGGAGAAGTCGGTGGTCTACGCCGAGCTGCCCGGCGCCCAGCACGCCTTCGACGTCTTCCACTCCATCCGCAGCGAGCACGCGATCCGCGCCGTCGACCGCTACCTCACCTGGCACTGGAACACGTGGCGCCACGGCCTCGAGGCCGACAGCGGTGTCGAGCCGGAGGAGCTGGACGCCGTCGAGGACAGGCGCGCCTGACCCTCAGGGCTGGATGCCCGACGAGCCGGCGGCTGCAGGCGTGAAGACGCACTAGGGTCGTCGCTCGTGATGCCCGCCGACCTGCTCGACCACGCCCGCGCCGCGAAGGGCTTCATGCCGGAGGACGAGGGCGAGCTGCTGCACGCCTGGGCCCGCGAGCGGCTGGCCCACGGCCCGGCGCTCGAGGTCGGCACCTACTGCGGCAAGTCGGCGATCTGGCTCGGCGCCGCGGCACGCGAGGTCGGCGGCACCGTGTTCACCGTCGACCACCACCGCGGCTCGGAGGAGAACCAGGCCGGGTGGGAGCACCACGACGACAGCCTCGTCGAGGCGGACCTCGGGCTGATGGACACGCTGCCGACCTTCCGCCGCACGATCGCCGACGCCGGTCTCGAGGAGCAGGTCGTCGCGGTCGTGGGTCGCTCGGAGACGGTCAGCCGCTGGTGGCGTACGCCGCTCTCGTTGCTGTTCATCGACGGCGGGCACGGGGTCGAGCCGGCGCGCGCGGACTTCCGCGGCTGGCCGCACTGGGTGACGGCCGGCGGGGTGCTGGTGATCCACGACGTCTTCCCCGACCCGGCCGACGGCGGCAGGCCGCCCTACGAGGACATCTACCTCCCGGCCCTGGCCAGCGGCGCGTTCACCGAGGTCGACGTGGTGGGGTCGATGCGGGTGCTACGCCGTACGTCGGGTGACGCCGGCGACCCGCTCGGCTGATCCGTCGGCCGGCTCGCAGCCGCACTCGAGGCCGATCTCGGGGAAGTCGGGGGCCAGGGTGGTGCCGCGCATGATGTCGGCGCCGGGAGTCCCGTCGGAGAGCGCGTCGACGGCCAGGACGACCGCCGCGGCGGTGTAGGTCGTCTGCTCGGCGGGCCAGTTGCCCCCCTGCTCGTCGGGGGCGGTGGGCCAGACGTAGCCGGTCCAGTAGGACCCCTCGTCGGTGCGCAGGTGCTGCATGTCGGCCAGCAGCCGGAGGGCACGCTCGCGATCGCCGATCGCGTCGAGGGCCATCACCAGCTCGCAGGTCTCGGCGCCCGTCACCCACGGGTTGGTGGACACGCAGCGGATGCCGAGGCCGGGCTCGACGAAGGTGTCCCAGCGCTCCGCGACGAGGTCGTGGGCGGCCGCACCGCGTACGGCGCCGCCGAGGACCGGGTAGTACCAGTCCATCGAGAAGGTCGACTTGTCCAGGAACCGGTCGCGGTGCCGGCGCAGCGCGTGACCCAGCCGGCCGCCGGCGAGCTCCCAGTCGACCTGCGGCTCCCCCACCAGCTCCGCCAGGGCGACCCCGGCCCGCAGCGAGTGGTAGATGCTCGACGACCCCGCGAGCAGGGCCTCCTCGTTGATCCCGGCCGGGGCACCGTCGTGCCACTCCTGCGACCACGCGACGCCCCCGAACGGCAGCTGCAGGGACACCACGAAGTCGAGGGCGCGGCGCACGGTCGGCCACATCTGGCGGACGAAGGCCTCGTCACGCGCCACCAGCCAGTGGTGCCACGTGGCGACGGCGACGTAGGCCGACATGTTGGACTCGCCGGAGTGGTCCTCGACCTCGCCGCCGACGATCTTCATCGGCCACGAGCCGTCGGCCCGCTGGTGGGCGCGCGCCCACGCGAACGCACGCTCGGCCGCCTGCGGCTGGTCGCCGACCATCAGCGCCATCGCGGACTCGAGGTGGTTCCACACGTCGGTGTGCTCGCCCGGCGTCCACGGGATCGCGCCCGAGGGCTCCTGCATGCCCGCGATGGTCGCGGCGGTCTGCTCGACCTGGGCCCGGGTGAGGATCTCCCCGATCGCGGGGACTGCGCCGGTGCCGAGGGACTTCGCTCATGCCGGCTTCGTGAAGTAGAGGACCATGCTCTTGCCGATCACGGGGTCCAGCACCTTGCCGGCGTAGTGCAGGGCCTTGGGGTTCTTCATGATCTCCCAGACCAGGAGCTTGTGGTAGCCCCTGGCGAGCGGGTGCTCGTCGTTGGTGACCCCCACCGCACACTTGATCCACCAGTAGGGCGTGTGCAGGCCGTGGGCGTAGCCCTTGCCCTCGAAGACCATCGCGTCGCCGGGGGTGCCGTCGTTGGAGCGGCCGGCCTTGGTGACCTTGTCGACGAGCTCCTCGGCCGTGTAGATCCGGATGTGGCCGCCCTCGGCGTTGTGGTAGTCGTCGGAGAGCTTCCAGTTGATCACCTCCGGCAGCCAGCGCGGCACCGAGATCGCCAGCGTGCCGCCGGGTCGGAGCACCCGGACCAGCTCGCGGATGGCCTCCACGTCGGAGTGGATGTGCTCGAGCACCTCGGCGCACACGATGCGGTCGAACTCGCCGTCGGCGAAGGGCAGCGCGAGTGCATCGCCCTCCTTGACGTCGGCCTCGGCACCCGCGGGCACCTCGCCGGCGTCACGCATCGCGGCGAACCACTCGCGCACGGTGGCCAGCTCGTCGGCGTCCTGGTCGAAGGCGATGACGTCGGCGCCCCGCTTGTACATCTCGAAGGCGTGCCGACCGGCACCGCAGCCCATGTCGAGCACGCGCTCGCCGGGTCGCAGCCCGAGTCGGTCGAAGTCAACGGTCAGCACGGCGGCTCTCCTCCTGCTGGCTCTGCTCCGCCCGGAAGGCGGTGATGGTCTCCTCGTAGGCGGCGGCGGTGGCCTCGGCGACCGCACGCCAGCTGAACAGCTCCTCGACCCGGGCACGGCCGGCCGCGCCCATCGTCGTACGTCGCTCGGGGTCGTCGAGCAGCGCCGCGAGGGCCGACTCCAGCTCGCCCACGTCGCCCGGGGTCACCAGGTCGGCACACACGCCGTCGGCGCCGACGACCTCGGGGATCGCGCCGGCCCGCGAGACGACCAGCGGCGTGGCGCAGGCCATCAGCTCGGCGGTCGGCAGCGAGAACCCCTCGTAGAGCGACGGCACGCAGGCCACCTCGGCCGAGCCCATCACCTCGACGAGCTCCTGGTCGCTGACGCCGCTGACGAAGGTGACCCGGTCCTCGATGCCGAGCTGGTCGATCAGCCGCTCCGTGCGACCGCCCGGCTCCGGGCGGGTGACGAGCAGCAGCGACAGGTCGCGCTCGACGCAGAGCTTGGCGAAGGCCTCGAGCAGCGTGGCGATGCCCTTCATCGGGGCGTCGGCGCTCGCCATGGCGAGGATCCGACCGGGCACGCGCGGCGCGGTGGGCGGCGCGAACACGTGGTCGACGCCCAGGTGGATGGTCTGCATCCGGTCGAGGTCGACCCCGAAGTCGCGCGCGATGTCGCGGCGCGAGGACTCCGAGGGGGTCAGCACCTTGCGCAGCCGCTTCGCCACCCGGCCCTGCATCCGCAGGAAGCCGTACCACCGGCGCAGCGTGAGCCGCTTGCGCCAGGTGGGGGCGGTCTGGAGGTCGATCTGGCGGTCCATCGTGATCGGGTGGTGGATCGTCGCGATCACGGGCAGGCCGTAGGACTCGAGCGCCATGATCCCGGTGCCGAGCACCTGGTTGTCGTGGGCGATGTCGAAGTCGCCGGCGCGGTCCTCCATCAGTCGCGCGATGCGCGAGCTGAAGGTCTTCGGCTCCGGGAACCCGGCCGTGCACATGGTGAGGAACTCCTCGACGTCGATCCGGTCGCGGAACTCCCGCAGCTTCGGCACCCGGAACGGGTCGGGCTCGCGGTAGAGGTCGAGGCTCGGCACCTTGGTCAGCGCGACGCCCTCGTCGAGCTCGGGGTAGGGCTGGCCGGAGAAGACCTCGACCTCGTGACCGAGGCCCACGAGCTCGCGGCTGAGGTGCCGGATGTAGACGCCCTGACCGCCGCAGTGCGGCTTGCTCCGGTAGGACAGCATGGCGATGCGCACGTGTGCTTGCCTTTCGCGTCGCTCGATGAGGACACCATTATGCCTACTGGTCGGTAGGGGTCGTGACGGGGACGGGCCGCGCTCACGCCTCGCTGGAGTGACCGGGGAAGACGTGCGCCGACGGGATCGAGGGCCACGGCGGCGTTGTTGACGGCGGTGGCGGCCTCGCCGAACCCGACCGCGATGAGCCGCACCTTGCCGGGGTAGTCGGTGATGTCACCCGCCGCGAAGACGCGCGGCAGGTTGGTCCGCATCGAGGAGTCGACGACGACGTGGCGCTTCGCGGTGACCAGCCCCCACGTCTGGATCGCGCCGAGGTCGGCGATGAAGCCGAGCGCCGCCACGAGCGCCTGGGCCTCGACCACCCGCGGCTCGTCGCCGTCGACGCTGATCACCACCTCCTCGAGGTGCGCGTCGCCGCGCAGCTCGGTGACCTGGGCGTTGGTGACGATCTCGACGCTGGAGGCCTGGACGGCGGCGACGGTCCGCTCGTGCGCACGGAAGGCGTCGCGGCGGTGCACGAGCATGACCGAGGCGGCGATCGGCTCGAGGTGCTGCGCCCAGTCGAAGGCGCTGTCCCCTCCCCCGACGACGACCACGTCCTTGCCGGCGTACGGCGCGAAGCTGGGCACGAAGAACTCCATGCCGCGTCCCACCCAGCCGTCGCCGGCCGGCAGCGGTCGTGGGCTGAACTTGCCGATGCCGGAGGTGATCAGCACCGCGCCGGCGGTGACCCGGGTGCCGTCGTCGAGGGTGACGGCCACCTGGTCCTCGCCGTGCTCGAGCGTCGTCGCGGTGCGGTCGAGGAGGTAGGTCGGGTCGGCCGTGGCGGCCTGGGTCACGAGTCCCTCGACGAGGTCACGACCCTTGATGCTCGGGAAGCCGGCGACATCGAGGATCGCCTTCTCCGGGTACATCGCGGTGATCTGGCCACCCAGCTCGGGCAGCGAGTCGACCACGGCGACCGACATGCCACGGAATCCCGCGTAGTAGGCGGAGAACAGGCCCGTCGGGCCCGCCCCGATGATCAGCAGGTCGGTCGTCACGTCGTCCACGCTGCGATCCTTTCGTCCGGGCGAGGTGCCGACAAGGGCTGTCGGCCTCAGAGTGAGTCGAGCTCGCTGACCTTCCACTGGCCGCCGGCGCGATGCAGCGTCACCAGCACGCGGTCCAGGTCGACCTGCGGCTCGTCGAGGTCGTCGCCGGACGTGCTCCGGTTGACGAACACCAGCACCCGCGCGTCCGAGGTGGAGGCCGTCACCAGCGCGGTGTCGACCACGTCAGCGGTGACGACCTGGTGGTCGCGGCGGCTCGAGGTGACCAGGCCGGCCATCGAGCGGTCGTAGCGACGCTGCATGGCGGTCGTCATCAACCCGCGGGCCTCGGCCTTGTCGTCGGCGAGGGTGTCCCAGGAATAGCTGTAGGCCCGGGCGGCCGCCGTGCCAGCGGCTTCGCGCACGTCGGACTTGATCTCCCCGGAGGCGACAGAGGCCTCGGCGGACTCGGCCGTGGTGACCGTCGGCGTCGTGCCACCGGGGTCACGCGCCAGCCAGACCACCGCGGCGGCCGCCGCCAGGACGAGCACCGTCAGCACGACGATGGTCCGCCTCCGTGTCGTCATCCGGTCACCTCACGAACTCGACGTTGCTCGTGAGCCACCGGTCGCCCTCACGGACCAGGGAGAGCCGCAGCCGGTAGTAGCGGACCTGCCCCTCGCTGCCGGTGCCGGTGTTGGTGACCGTGCTGTTGGCCGCGACCAGCACGTCGGCGGCGTCGGCGTCGAAGTCGCCGACACCGAGGGCGACCACCTCGGCCGTCGACGTCGCCCTGGTCCGGACGGTCTCGTCCGTGAGCATCTGACGCTGGGACTCGTACTGCTCGGCGAAGTCGCCGGTCGCACCGGCCAGCACCGCGTCGATGAGCGGATCCATGTCCTGTGTGGTCGACGGTCAGGAAGGCCATCGCCTCGGTGCGCGCTGCCGTGGCGATCTCCTGCTGGGTGGCGGTCAGGTCGTCGTCGACGGCGCCCCGCGAGGTGACCAGCAGCCCGACTGCGACGAGGAGGCCGACGAGCACGACCGCGAGCACTCCGACCACCCACCTGGCTCCACGCGCGTCCACGTCGCGAACCTAGCCCAGCCGGGGCTCGCCGCGCCGCTGATCCGACGCCGCGTCGCCGCACTCCTAGACTGCGTGACCGTGAAGCGACGACTCGACCTCGTGGTGGCCCACCCGTCGGCGATGCTGCTCACGGCGCAGCTGATGCAGGTCGTCGCCTGGCCGTTCCTCTCGGGCTCGGTCGTCGGCCGCACGTTCATCGGCGTCATCGGCATGCTGGCCGTCGGGTCGGCGGTCCTGGCGGTGCGACGTACGCCGCTGGTGAGCCGGGTCGTGCTCTTCCTCGGCGCTCCGGCCATGGTGCTGACCCTGCTCGAGGCGGTGTTCCCCGACACGGACCCGATCGTCCTGGTGTCCGGACTGCTGCACGCACCGTTCTACTTCTACGTCTCCTACGCGATGCTGCGCTACCTGCTGCACGACGACGAGGTCACCACCGACGAGTACTTCGCGACCGGGGCGGCCTTCACGGTCGTGGCGTGGGGGTTCGCCTACCTCTTCGCAGTCGTCCAGGTCGTGTGGCCGAGCTCGTTCACCAACGCCGGCGGCTTCGACCACACGTGGTTCGAGCTGCTCTACCTGTCGTTCTCGACCCTCACGAGCGTCGGCCTCTCCGACATCGTCGCCGTCGGCGCGCACGCCCGGTCGGTGGTCATGCTCGAGATGATGGTCGGGGTCTTCTACATCGCCATGGTCGTCGCGCGGATGGTCGGCCTGACCATGATGCGGCGACGCTGAGCCCCGAGCGGCACCTCAGCGCTCCCAGTCCTCCGGCCGGTCCTTCTTCGGCAGCCTCGACACGACCAGCCGGTAGGACTCCTCCACCGCCTCGACGAGCTCCTCGTCCGGGATCGCGCCGGCGAGTGCGAGGTCGTTCCAGCCGGACCGGCCGATGTAGGCCATCACGCTCGCGTCGTCGGGGTGGCGGAGCAGCCACTCGTCGGCCACCTCACGCGTCATGGCCGGCCTTCACCCCGACCGTCTCGGCCCCGAGGAACGCGAAGATCTTGCCCCGCTCCCCCGGACCGACCTTGAAGACCGGGTGCTCGTGGTCCCACGGGTTGTCCGGCCAGGCACCGGGGAAGGCGGCACACAGCGCGTGCATCTGCGCCACGTCCACCCCGGTCACCCCTCAGTCGTCGGAGTCCTCGTCGTCCTCGTCGTCGAGGAGACCCTCACGCTCGGCAGCCTTCACGATCCGGCGCACGTTGTCGATGGCACCGCAGTCGGCGTCGAGCTGGGCGTTGCGCTCGGTGGCGAAGGCCGTGCCGAGGTCGGCGCGCACCTGCTCGCCCACCTCCTCGCGCGCGGGGTTGAGGATGGTGAGCTCCTCCTCGGTGAGGTGGTGGTTGAGGGCCGTGGCGAGCTCCTCGACCGCGTCGTCGAACGCCTGGGTGTCGGTGCCCTTGAGCTCGAGGACCTTGAGCATCGCCTCGTGGCCCTCGGCGTGCTCCTCCTCGCCGTGCTCGGCCTCGTGCTCGGTGATCGCGTCCTTGCGGCGGAGCTTGGGGTAGACGTGCTTCTCCTCGGCCTCCGCGTGCGCCACGTGCAGGGCGGCGAGTGCCCGCCGTACGGCGTCGCGGTCCGAGCTGCTGTCCCGCAGCTGGCGCATCAGCGCCTCGAAACGGCGATGGTCCTCGAGGATGAGGTCGATGACGTCGCCGGAGACCGGGCGACCGAGGTCGATGGGAGTGCTCATGGTTTCGACGGTAGTCACCTCGTGCGCAACAGCGACCTCACCCCTGCGGGTCACGAGGGCGCCCGTCTTCTCGCAATGTCCTGCGGAGCCGTCATCGGTGCCCTTACGGTCGCGGCAGACGCGCCTTCCGTGGGGTCGGCGCACCAGTCCCAAGGGGAAACTCAGCATGTCCTTGTTCCGACGCACAGCCCGGATCGCGACCCTCGGCCTCATCGCCGGCGCGCTTGCCGTCTCCACCGTCCAGCCTGCGCAGGCTGCCAGCACATCGGAAGGATTCGAGAACGTGCGCGTCACCGACCGGTGGCAGGTCGTCAACCTCAGCTCGCCCGGCGAGGTGCGAGGAGCCCTCGTGGAGCCAGGGTGACACCAGCCAGCTCACGGCGCAGGCCGGCGCGGAGAACTCGTTCATCGGGGTCGACTACCAGTCAGCGGCGGCCTCGCGACGTCAGCGACTGGCTGATCATGCCGCTAGCAGACGAGCGCTGTCCAGCACGGACGTCCTCGAGCTTCTGGTCCCGGTCGCTGACCGCACGACCAAGTGCCCGGACCGCCTCGAGGTCCGCATGTCGACCAACGGCTCGTGCAGTCCGGGCACCACCGCCGACGGCGTCGGTGACTTCACCACGGTCCTCGGGGAGCATCAACCCGACCCAGGTCGATCGACGGCTACCCGGCCGGCCTGGACGCAGTACAACCTGCCCCTGACGGGCCTCAGCACGACGAACGTGTCGGGGTGCATCGCGTTCCGCTACTACATCAAGGACACGGGCGACGCCGGCCAGTACATCGGCATCGACTCGCTGACCTTCACCGACAACGCCTCCACCGCCTGCACCACCGCCCAGGCGTCCGCCACCTCGGCCCAGGCCCAGGTCACCGCGGCGACCGCGACGGTGGCGACCACCACCCAGGCCGTCACCCAGGCCAGCAAGGTGCTGAAGAAGGCCAAGAAGAAGCTCAAGAAGGCCAAGAAGACCGACAACTCGGCCAAGGTCAAGAAGGTCAAGAAGGCCAAGAAGAAGGTGAAGAAGGCCAAGAAGGTCGTCAAGCGGACCAAGACGAAGGACACGGCCGCCCGCACGGCCCTCACCACCGCTCAGACGGCACTGTCCGCGGCCCAGACCGCCTCCACCACCAGCTGCCCCTGATCCATCCCGCACACCGACGGCGGACGGGCATCCCGTCCGCCGTCGGCGTGCCGTGCCTACGATGGTCGGGTGCCAGGCATCGAGGTGTGGAGCCAGTTCGACCACGACCCGCGCAGTCCCGCGAACGCGGCCATGCGTGCGTCCGACCGTGACCGCGCGGTCATCGAGACCGTCCTCGCGGACGCGTTCGCCGAGGGACGGATCACCCGCGCGGAGTACGACGAGCGCGCGGACGCGGCCGTCGCCAGCCGCACCCTCGGTGACCTGATGCCCCTCGTCGAGGACCTGCCCGTCGCACGAGCGCCCCGGTCGAACATCCCCGAGGCGGCTGCCCGGGCCTACGTCCAGGCCCGTCGCCAGGCGATCTGGGGGTTCCTGTCGGCCTCGCTCATCTGCTGGGTCATCTGGACCGCCACCAGCTTCGGCGGCGACGGCTTCAACGCGCAGTTCCCCTGGCCCCTCTTCGTCATGCTCGGCACCGGGCTCAACGCCGGTCGGGTGACCTGGCAGAAGGACGAGATCATCGAGGAGGAGACCCGCCGCCTCGAGAAGAAGGAGCAGCGGGCGATCAGGAAGCGCGACGAGCTCGGCGGCTGACGCCTGTTTCGGGGCCCTCGTAGTGTCGGGGACGACGGGCACGCGCTCGGCAGTGCTCACCGGAACGAGGCGGTCATCATGTCCGGATCGACGATCGCCGTCGCGGGGGCAACCGGGGATCTCGGCGCTCGCATCACCCGTGCCCTGATCGCCCGAGGAGCTGTCGTCCGGGCACTCGTTCGCCACGACGCGAGCGACGAGGTGCACCAGCGTGTGCGCGACCTGGGCGCCGAGGTGGCGCTCGCGGACGCCGCATCCGTGGCCTCGATGGCGGACGCATGCCGGGGAGCCGACTGCGTCGTGTCCGCCCTCAACGGCCTTCGCGACGTCATCGTGGAGCGCCAGAGCGTCCTCCTCGACGCCGCAGTGGCGGCTGGCGTGCCCCGGTTCATCTCCTCGGACTACTCAGCCGACTTCACCACCACCCCGCCCGGCCAGAACCGCAACCTGGACCTGCGACGCGAGTTCATGGGCCGCGCCGACCGGGCACCCATCCAGGTGACGTCGATCCTCAACGGAGCCTTCATGGACATGCTCGGCGCCGAGATGCCGATCATCCAGCCCCGGATCAGGCGCGTGCTGTTCTGGGGAGACGCCGACCAGCCGCTCGACTTCACCACCAAGGACGACGTCGCGGCCTACACCGCGGCGGCTGCCCTCGATGGCACCACCCCGCGGGTGCTACGCCTGGCCGGGGACACGCTGAGCGTGCGCGACCTCGCCCAGACGCTGACCCGGACGACCGGCGATCGCTATCGCCCCCTGCGCGCGGGCAGCATCAGGAGCCTCGGACTCCTGATCGGTGCCGTGAAGACCGTCGCACCCGAACCGGATGCCGTGTTCCCGGCGTGGCAGGGCATGCAGTACACCCGCGACATGTTCTCCGGACGGGTGCAGCTCGCCTCGCTCGACAACGAGCGGTATCCCGAGCTGAGCTTCACGACGGTCGCGGACAAGTTCTCGCAGGACAGCTCGGCACTCGCCCGCTAGGCCTTCCCCGAGGCTCCTCGCTCAGCGTCCGCGTGCGTACTGGGCGTTCACTTCGTCGCCGGCGCTCGCTTCGCTCCCGCAGCTCCTCGCTCCTCGGGTGCGCCACAAGCCTCGTTCCTCGGCTCGCGCGCACCGCTCGTCACTTCGTCGCTTCCATCATCTGGCGGAGCTCCTTCTTGAGGTCGGAGATCTCGTCGCGGAGGCGGGCGGCGACCTCGAAGTGCAGCTCGGCGGCCGCGGTCTTCATCTGGTCGGTGAGCTCCTGGATCAGCACGGCCAGGTCGCTGCTCGGGATGCCGGCGGTGTCCGGCGCCTCGGAGTGGATCCTCGACAGCGCGGGGGTCGGCGACTTGCCCGCCTTCACGCCGCCGGCGCGACCCTTCTGCCCGACATCGGCCCAGGTGCGCAGCAGCTCCTCGGTGTTCTCGTCCTCGCGGGCGAGCATCTCGGTGATGTCGGCGATCTTCTTGCGCAGCGGCTGCGGGTCGATCCCGCGCTCGGTGTTGTAGGCGACCTGGATCGCGCGACGACGGTTGGTCTCGTCGATCGCGTTCTCCATCGACGGGGTGATCTTGTCGGCGTACATGTGGACCTGGCCCGACACGTTGCGCGCCGCGCGACCGATCGTCTGGATGAGCGACTTGTCGGAGCGCAGGAAGCCCTCCTTGTCGGCGTCGAGGATCGACACCAGCGACACCTCGGGGAGGTCGAGGCCCTCCCGGAGCAGGTTGATGCCGACGAGGACGTCGTACTCGCCCATCCGCAGCTCGCGCAGCAGCTCGATCCGCCTGAGCGTGTCGACCTCGGAGTGGAGGTAGCGGGTGCGGATGCCGGCGTCGAGGAGGTAGTCGGTCAGGTCCTCCGACATCTTCTTGGTCAGCGTGGTGACCAGGACCCGCTCGTTCTTGTCGGCGCGGGTGCGGATCTCGTGGATCAGGTCGTCGATCTGGCCCTTGGTCGGCTTGACCACGACCTCGGGGTCGATCAGGCCGGTCGGGCGGATGATCTGCTCGACCGCGTTCTGGGCGCCGCCGACCCGGTCGAGCTCGTAGTTGCCCGGGGTGGCCGAGAGGTAGATCGTCTGGCCGATGCGGTCGAGGAACTCCTCGAAC
Organism: uncultured Actinomycetota bacterium; assembly: GCA_963750445.1. Classification (GTDB taxonomy): domain Bacteria; phylum Actinomycetota; class Actinomycetes; order Propionibacteriales; family Nocardioidaceae; genus Nocardioides. The sequence continues at coordinate 716,741 of CAVVQR010000016.1, forward strand.
CGCAACGGACGGTTGTCCATCGCGCTCGGCAGCCGGAAGCCGTGGTCGACGAGGTTGCGCTTGCGGGACATGTCGCCCTCGTACATGCCGCCGACCTGCGGCACCGCCACGTGGGACTCGTCGACGACGAGGACGAAGTCCTCGGGGAAGTAGTCGAGCAGGGTGTTGGGCGCACTGCCGCGGGTGCGGCCGTCCATGTGCATCGAGTAGTTCTCGATGCCCGAGCACGACCCGACCTGGCGCATCATCTCGACGTCGTAGGTCGTGCGCATCCGCAGCCGCTGGGCCTCCAGCAGCTTGCCCTGCTTCTCGAACGTCGCGAGCTGGTCGTCGAGCTCGAGCTCGATGCCCTTGATCGCGCGCTCCATCCGCTCGGGGCCGGCGACGTAGTGGGTCGCGGGGAAGACGTGGAGCTGGGTGTCCTCCGAGATCACCTCGCCGGTGATCGGGTGGAGGGTCATCAGCCGCTCGATCTCGTCGCCGAAGAACTCGACGCGGACGGCGAGCTCCTCGTAGACCGGGAAGATCTCGAGGGTGTCGCCGCGGACCCGGAAGGTGCCGCGGGTGAACGACATGTCGTTGCGGGTGTACTGGATCTCCACGAGGCGCCGCAGCACCGAGTCGCGGTCGTGCTCCTCGCCGACGTTGAGCCGCAGCATCCGGTCGACGTATTCCTGCGGGGTGCCGAGGCCGTAGATGCAGGACACCGTCGAGACCACGATCGTGTCGCGGCGGGTGAGCAGGCTGTTGGTCGCGCTGTGGCGCAGCCGCTCGACCTCCTCGTTGATGGAGGAGTCCTTCTCGATGTAGGTGTCGGTCTGGGGGACGTAGGCCTCGGGCTGGTAGTAGTCGTAGTAGGAGACGAAGTATTCGACCGCGTTGTCGGGGAACAGCCCGCGCAGCTCGTTGGCGAACTGGGCGGCGAGGGTCTTGTTGGGCTGGAGGACCAGGACGGGACGCTGGAGCTGCTCGGTCACCCAGGCCACGGTCGCGGTCTTGCCGGTGCCGGTCGCGCCGAGCAGCACGACGTCCTGCTCGCCGCCGTTGACCCGCTCGACGATCTCCTTGATCGCAGCAGGCTGGTCGCCGGACGGCTCGTAGTCGGAGACGACCTTGAACGGCGCCACCCGGCGCTGAAGATCGGTGATCGGACGCATGCGTCGAGCCTACGGGGAGCCACCGACAGCGGGGCCTCTGCGTTCGGCCGCCGGCGACCCTGTCGGACCGCTAGGGTCCCGTCAGCCGCCGATCCTCGATCCGGCCCGCCGTACGCCCCCGTCTCGGAGAGCTGCCATGAACCCCACCCTCCCCCGCCCGGTGCGCCGCGCCCGGCCCCGGTCGGCCCCTGCCGCCCTGCTGGCCACCGCGAGCGCCATCGCCCTGGTCACCACCCTGGTCACCACCCTGGGTGCCGCCACCACGGCGGCGCCCGCCCACGCGCGTACGGACACGGGTGACGACCCCGCGGACCCACAGGTCGTGCAGGTGGTCGAGGACCACCCCGACGGCACGTCCACCACCAGCTGGCTGCTCGAGGGCCGGGACGGCGTCCTCACCCCGGTCGGGCCGCGGCGCGGACGCGAGCTCCAGGCTCGCCAGGAGGCCGCCGAGCCCGACGCCGCGGCGGCAGCGGTGCCGCAGGCGCACCGGGCCTACGTCGCCACCATCGCGGGCGGCGACTACGGCCCCGGCTCACTCAGCCAGGAGCTCGGCTGGATCGACCAGGTCCTCGACTTCTGGGTCGACCAGAGCTCGGGCGCCATCACCGACTTCCGGCGCGTCGGGGCGGTCGCCAGCTTCGCCCTCCCCTCGGGCACGCAGTGCGACGCGGGCAGCACCCTCTGGAACACCGCCCGCGCGGCGTTCCCCGGCGTCCAGTTCGGGGCCGGCGACCACCTCGTCGTGCTCGCCCCGGCGTCGATGAACGGGGTGTCGTGCACCTTCGGCCTCGGGTCGGTCGGCGGCGGGATCGGCTCCGGTGGCAGCCTCTCGGTCAACGACGTGTCGCAGCTGCGCGGCGGCCTGGCCCACGAGATCGGCCACAACCTCGGTCTCCAGCACGCCGGCAGCCAGTCGTGCGACCCCATCGACAGCACGTCGTGCGAGGTGTCCGCCTACGGCGGCACCTACGACGTCATGGGGATCTCACCGGACGGCAAGCCCCCGGCCCTGCGGTCGTTCGCCCGCGACTGGCTGGGGGTCTCCCAGGCCTGCGAGGTCCCGACCGTCAGCCTGCCCGCGGGACAGCGCTCGACCACGACGACGTACGACCTGTTCCCCCGCAGCGCACCCACCGGCGCCCGCGGCCTCCGCGTCACCGACCCGGTCACGGGGCTGGCCTACTACCTCGACTGGCGCACGAAGCTCGGCCAGGACTCGGAGTGGGGCGGCAGCACGACCTATGCCGGCGGCAAGCAGCGCGGGGTCACGCTCGAGCGGGTCCGAGCCGACAACACCCGCTGGGCCGACCTCGTCCCGGCCGCGCGGACCCCGCAGGGCGTGACGTGGAGCGCCGCTCCGGGCACGACCCGGTCCGTCGCGGGCGGCGGGCTCTCCTTCACCGTCGACTCCGCAGAGGCAGGCACGTCGGCCGACGATGCCGCCCAGCTCACGGTCACCCTGACCGACCCCGCCCGCCCGGCCGGCTCGGCACTGCCCGAGCAGAGCGGCACGCTCACCCTGCCGTCGCTCGTGCAGGAGGGCACGACCGTCACGGCGGCGACCACGGCCTGGTCCGCGGGCAGCTGCTTCCGCTACCGGTGGAGCATCGACGGGGTGGAGCTCCCCGCCGACCGTGGTGCCACGCTCGCGATTCCCCCCGGCACGACCGGGCGGCGCCTGACGCTGACCGTGACGGGCCAGCAGAGCGGGCTGGCTCCCCTCACCCGCACGATCAGCCGCACCATCGGGACGCCCGAGCCCGAGCCGGTGCCGGTGCCGGTGCCGGTCACGACCACCCAGCCGCCCGGACCGGCGGCGGGCCACATCGTCGTGCTCCGCGCGCCCAGGCTGGTGGGTCGCCCGGTCGTGGGCTCGATCCTGCGCGTGCGTGCCCGGTGGGCACCGGACGACGTACGCGTCCGCTACCGCTGGTACGTCGGCAGCACCCGGGTCGCTCACGGGTCGAAGCCCCGGCTGCGGCTGCGCGGCGCCTATGTCGGTCAGGTCGTCAGGGTGGCCGTCGTGGCCAGGGCGCCGGGGACGCCCAAGCTCAAGATCGTCCCGAAGCGCCGGGTGCGCGTCCAGGCCCGGGACTGAGCGGACGCACCGCCCTAGGCTCGCGCCCATGCTCTCGGATGCAACCCAGCCGCCTGACCGCGTGCTCGACCTGTTCGTCGCCGAGGGGGTGCTCGAGCGACTCCCCGGCGGACGCGGCACCAGCTGGCGCGCGGGCGACCTCGTCCTGTCGCCGGGCCACGACGAGTCCGAGGCGTGGCTGGCACCGGTCCAGGCGCGGCTCGCGGTGCGGCTCGACGAGGAGGACCCCCGCACGCTGCGCCTGGCGCTCCCCGTGCCGTCCCGTGACGGCAGGCTGGTCGTCGAGGGGTGGTCGGCCACCCGCTTCGAGCCGGGTACGACGCCCTGCCGCGACCTCGCGACCCTGCGCGCGACCGCCCACCTCCTCCACGCCCACCTGGCGACCCGGCTCCTCGACAGGCCTGCCGAGCTCGACGCACGCACCGACCAGTGGGCGGCCGCCGAGCGAGGTGCGTACGACGCCGACGCCGCCCTCCGGGCAGGCGCAGGGCGCGAGGAGCCCGGCCTCGCCGACCTCGTGGCGGCGCTGGTCGCGGACCTCGACGACACCGACCTCGGTCGCGAGCAGCTCGTGCACGCCGACCTGGCGGGCAACGTCCTGCTGGACGCGACCGGTGTCCCGTTCGTCATCGACTTCTCCCCCGCCTGGCGCTCGCCGTTGTGGGCGGAGGCGGTGTGCGTGCTGGACGCGGTCCTCTGGCTCGGTGCGCCCCTCGCGGCTCTCGACGACTGGCGCTCCGGCGCGCCGCGCCAGGCGATGCTGCGCGCGGCCCTCTTCCGCGTGCTCTCCGACCGGCCGTGCGACGTCGAGAGCTACGCCGCGCTCGCGCTCACCTGAGCGCCTCACTCCTGGACGCACGAGGTCTGGATAGATTGTCCGCGTGACCGTCGCCCGCCTGCTGACCTCCGTCCGGCGGACCCTGCTGGGGCTGCTCGGGCTCCAGATCGGGCTCGCGGTCGCGCTGTCCCTGGTCGACTCCTACCGGCGCCGCGGCAAGAAGCCGAAGCCCTTCCCGGTCACCGGCCCGGAGACCGTGCCCGTCGGCGGTGGCGAGATCACGACCTACACCTTCGGGCGTGACCTGTACGACGACATGCTGGCCGCGATCGACGGCGCCAAGAAGCAGATCCTCTTCGAGACCTACATCTGGAAGGGCGACGAGATCGGGTGGAAGTTCAAGACCGCCCTCACCGCCGCCGCCGACCGGGGCGTCGACGTCCACTGCGTCTACGACGGCTTCGCCAACATGGTCGTCTCCCCCGCCTTCAAGCACTTCTCGCCGTCGCTCAAGGTGCTGCGCTACCCCGTCTGGACGGCCGGACTGCGGTTCTGGGACCTGCGCCGCTACGGCCGCAACCACCGCAAGATGCTGGTCGTCGACGAGGAGGTCGCCTTCCTCGGCGGCTACAACATCGGCTCGGCCTACGCGACCGAGTGGCGCGACACCCACGTCCGCATCACCGGCCCCGGCGTGTGGGACATGAAGCGGGCCTTCGCCGACTTCTGGAACCTCAACCGCCGCCACCGGATCCGCCGCAGCGAGCGACCCCTGCTGCTGGAGACCGCGTCGGACTGGGACCCGCAGATCCGGATCCACAAGAACATCCCGCGCCAGTGGAACTTCCCGATCCGCAGCATGTACCTCGAGGCGATCAACCGCTCCAGCCGCAACGTCTGGCTGACCACGGCCTACTTCCTGCCCGACCAGGACTTCGTGGACGCGGTCGCGGACGCGGCGCGGCGCGGGGTCGACGTACGGATCCTGCTGCCGCTGAAGTCCAACCACATCGTGGCCGACTGGATCTCGCGTGGGTACTACGGCCAGCTGCTCGCGGCCGGGGTGCGGATCCTGCGCTTCAAGGACGCGATGGTGCACGCCAAGACCGCCACGATCGACGGCAGCTGGTCGACCGTCGGCACCGCCAACATCGACCGGCTCAGCCTCCAGGGCAACTACGAGATCAACCTCGAGGTCATCGACCCGGCGTTCGCGGCGGTGATGGAGGAGGTCTTCCGCACCGACGAGACCAACTGCCTCGAGCTCACCCTGGCCGAGTGGCAGGCCCGTGACCTGAACCGCAAGTTCACCGAGAGCTTCCTCGCGCCCCTGCGCCCGCTGCTGTGAGGGCCTCGCGGTGTCGGAGGTAGCAAGCAGCACCCGGCTGTCGCCGCTCGGGCAACGCCAACTTCCGCTACTTCTTCATCGGCCAGGTCATCAACCGCTTCGGCGGCTCGATGGCGGGGGTCGCGCTCGCCTTCGCAGTCCTCGACATCGAGGACTCCGCCTCCGCCCTCGGCTGGGTGGTCGCCGCGTCGAGCATCCCGATGGTCGTCTTCATGCTGCTCGGCGGGGCGATCGCCGACCGGCTCCCCCGTGCCGTCGTGCTGCGGGGGTGCAACCTCGTCCAGGGTGTCGCGCAGACCCTCACGGCCGTCCTGGTCATCAGCGGCCGGGCCGAGATCTGGCACCTGGTCGTCCTCCAGGCGGTCGCCGGGATCGTCTTCGCGGTGAGCTACCCCGCGTTCCTGGGCATGGTCCCGATCCTGCTGCCGGTGGAGGAACGCAAGTCCGCATTCCTGCTCATCGGCCAGGCGACCAGCGTCGTCGGCATCCTCGGGCCGGCGATCTCGGGCTTGCTGGTCGCGACCGCGGGACCCGGGTGGGCACTGGCGATCGACGCATCGTCCTACCTCGTCGCGGCGTCCCTGCTCGTGCTCGTACGCCTTCCTCCCGGCGACCGCAGCCAGGCCAAGGAGAGCGTCATCGGGGACTTCGTCGCAGGCTGGTCGTTCGCGCGCCAGCTGGGCTGGGTCATCCCGGGCGCGACGTGCGCGCTGGTGTTCAACGCGCTCAACAGCGGCGCGATCAACGTCCTCGGCCCGGTGATCGCCAACGACACGATCGGCAGCCAGGGCTGGGGTCTCGCCGGGTCCGCGCAGGCGGTGGGCGTCTTCGTCGCCGCCTTCTTCCTGGCGAAGGCGAGCCTCACCCGCCCGATGAAGGCGATCATGGTCGCCTTCGTCCTCTGGTGCGTGCCGATGCTGGTGCTCGGCATCCACGTGGACATCTGGCTCCTCGCGGCCGCCTTCTTCATCGGCGGGGCGGCGCTGAGCCTGCTCGACCTGTCGTGGAACCTGCTCGTCCAGGAGAAGGTGCCCGAGGCGATGCTGTCGCGGATCATGGCGATCGACGGGTTCTTCTCCTTCGTGGCCCTGCCGATCGGCCAGGTCGCTGTCGGCCCTCTCGCACATGCCTTCGGGCCGAGCCGCGTGGAGATCGCCTTCTTCCTCGTGGCCGTGCTCGTCGCCTGCTTCGCGCTGACCCGGCGGGTGCTGACCGACCTCCGTCTCACGGGAGCGCCGCCGCCCGAGCTGACGAGCTAGCGGGCCGGCAGGTGGGTGGGCACGCTCATCCGCGGACCTCGACGCGGCCGTGACTGACCGCCGGCGATCGCCATCGCGGCCGCCCGTCCTCGCTGGGGCCGGTAGGGCTCGAGCAGCTCGGCCATCTCGTCGTCGGTGATGTCGCGGCCGACCAGCGCCCAGCCGACCCAGTTGGCGAGGTGGTAGTCGCCGAAGCTCACTGCGTCGGCGTCGCCCAGGGCCCGTTGGCGCACCTCGGCGCTCGTCCACACGCCGATGCCGCGCACCGACCGGAGCCGCTTGTCAGCCTCCTCGACCGGTACGCCGCCGGCGCGCTCGAGCGACGACGCCAGCCGGCAGGCGGTGACCATGGTCCGCGACTGGGCGGGCTGCACCCCGAGCTTGAGCCACTCCCACGACGGGATCGCGGCGATCGTGGCGGGCGCGGGCTGCAGCATCAGCCGCAGCGAGGACACCGGGCCGGGCGCGGGCTCGCCGTGGCGGCGGACGAGGTCGCGGAACGACCCGAAGGCCTGCTTGCCGGTGACCTTCTGCTCGAGGATCGAGGGCACCAGCGACTCCATCACGAGGCCGGTGCCGCCGATGCGCCAGTGCCGGTGGCGCTTCAGCCCTTCGGCGACCTGCGGGTGGTGGGCCTCGAAGCCGCTGGGGTCGTCGTCGGCCCCCAGGAGCGCGGGCAGCCGGTCCAGTGCCCACTCCGCGCCCGGCCCCCACGCGCGGGCGTGCACGTCGCCCGTCGACGGTCGGGCCTGGATGCACAGCGACGCCGGCCCCGTCGGCGTACGCATGGCGCGCCAGGTGCGACCCGCGTCGTCCTCGCGCTGGGTCGGGTCTCCCGCGCCGCGCCGCTGGGGTCGGAGCACCTGCGCGACCGAGCACGGCCAGTCGGGCACCCAGGTGCGGGTGCGCTCGCCGGCGGTCGTCGGAGCCATGGTGCGACGGTAGACGAGGCCACCGACCCTCGTCCGGATAGGTTGCGGTCCATGGCAGACGGCACGGCAGACGGCACACCGAACAAGCGCGACCTCGAGGCCGGCATCCAGCAGGACTTCTCCCGCTCGATGTCCTACGGCGACTACCTCCGCCTCGACACGCTGCTGTCCGCCCAGCAGCCCCTGTCGGACCCGCCGCAGCACGACGAGCTGCTCTTCATCGTCCAGCACCAGACCAGCGAGCTGTGGCTCAAGCTGATGATCCACGAGCTGCGCTCGGCGCGCGCCCTGCTGCGCAGCGACGACCTCTCCCCCGCGCTCAAGCGGATGGCGCGGATCAAGCACATCCAGCACACCCTCACCGACCAGTGGTCCGTGCTCGCGACGCTGACGCCGAGCGAGTACGCCGAGATCCGGCCCTTCCTGGCGACCAGCTCGGGCTTCCAGTCCCACCAGTACCGCGAGGTCGAGTTCCTCCTCGGCAACAAGAACGCCGACATGGTGAAGGTCTTCGCGCACGACGAGACGGCGCGCGCCGCGCTCGAGGAGCTGCTGCACGAGCCGTCGCTCTACGACGAGTTCCTCGCCCACCTCGCACGCCAGGGGTACGCCATCCCGCAGCGGCTGCTGGACCGCGACTGGTCGCAGCCGCACACGAGCGACCCCGAGCTGGTCGACGTCTTCGCCGGGGTCTACTCCGCGCCCGCCGAGCACTGGGGCGTCTACGAGACCTGCGAGGAGCTCGTCGACGTCGAGGACGCCTTCCAGCAGTGGCGCTTCCGCCACCTCCAGGTCGTCCAGCGCGTCATCGGCCACAAGGTCGGCACCGGCGGCTCGTCGGGCGTCGACTTCCTGCGCCGTGCCCTCAGCCTGACGTTCTTCCCCGAGCTCTACGAGGTGCGCACCCGCATCGGCGAGTAGCCTCCGCGCCACGTGCGCCGAGCTTGCGCAACCGATAGTTGCGCAACCTGCGGAATGGTGGATACAGTCACGCAACCAAACGTTGCAGGAGGCTGTCATGGAGCTGGGAACCATCGAGCGCGAGCTCTACGTCGAGGCGACGCCCGAGACCGTCTTCCAGGTGGTGAGCGACCCGGCCCACGTGAAGCAGTGGTGGTCGGACGACGCGCGCTACGAGACCGTGGTCGGTTCGCCGGGCGAGATCATGTTCGCCGACCCCGACGGAGGAAAGGTCGAGACGTTCACCGTGGTCGAGATGCGGCCGCCCACCCGCTTCTCGTTCCGCTGGACCCATCCGGCCGGGGAGGACCCGGCCGAGGGCAACTCGCTGCTCGTGACGTTCGATCTCGCCCCCCAGGGCGACGGCACGCTGGTGCGCTTCCGGGAGACCGGTTTCCGTGAGCGGGGTTGGGCCGAGGCCGTGCTCGAGACGACCTACCAGGACCACGTCAACGGCTGGGACCACTTCCTGCCACGCCTCGTCACGTACGCCGCAGCGCTGGACCGGTCATGACCACCCAGGTCGACGACGAGCTGTGGTCGGCGATCGGCGACCCGACCCGGCGCCGGATGCTCGACCTCCTGCTGGCGGCCGGGTCGGCCACGTCGACCTCGCTCAGCGAGCAGCTCCCGGTGAGCCGGCAGGCAGTCGCGAAGCACCTGGTGGTGCTGGACAGGGCGGGCCTCGTGCACGGGCAGACGACCGGCCGGGAACGGCACTACCGGATCGACGAGGAGCAGTTCGCGCGGGCGCTCGCCCAGCTCAACGCGGTGAGCACCGCCTGGGACGGACGACTCCGACGCATCAAGCGCCTCGCCGAGGCGCTGACGAACAACGAGAGCCAGACAGAGGACGAGAGGACCGAATCATGAACGACCTGACCCACACCCTCACCGTGGACGCGACTCCGCAAGAGGTCTACGAGGCGATCATCGACGTCCGCTCGTGGTGGGGCGCGACCAACATCGTGGGCCCGACCGACCAGCAGGGCGCCGACTGGTTCTACCTGGTGCCGGACATCCACTACTCCAAGCAGCGGACCGCTGAGCTCGTCCCCGGCGAGCGCGTGGTGTGGGAGTTCACCGACGGCTACCTCGACTTCATCGCAGAGAAGGGCGAGTGGATCGGTACGACGGCCCGCTTCGACATCGCGTCCGATGGCGGCCCGACGCGGGTGATCTTCACCCACGAGGGCCTGGCGTCAGCCGATGAGTGCTTCGCCGTCTGCCACGACGCCTGGCGGCACTACGTCACCGAGAGCCTGCGCGAGCGGATCCTCACCGGCCACGGCACGATGCGTACCCGCGAGGAGGACGAGGCCGCGGTGAGGCAACACGGACCCGCATCGGTTCAGTGAGGCTGGTCCGTCCACGGCCGAGTGAACGACTGCACCCGGTCCCCGTCCAGATCGGCCAGCGACACTCCGGCAAACCCGGCTGCGGCCTCGGAGGTCTGCCAGCGGAACCGGTACTCCCCAGCGGTGACGGCGTCGGCAATCGCCCGTCCAGCGTCCGCGGCGGTCTGCGCGTTGGCGAACGCACCCGCAGTCCGATCGAGGTAGGCCTGCAGCAGCTCCGCATAGGGACCTTCGACGGAGGGTCGATCGGCATTGGTGACGAACTCGCTGGCGACGGCGGCCGGCTCGATCACGCTGACCCAGACGCCCAACCGCTCGGTGACGGCGGCGAGTGACTGCATGAAGCCCTCGACGGCGAACTTGGCGCCGCAGTACGCATCGGCAAAGGGTTGGCCGACGACGCCCCCGACGCTGGTGACCGTGAGGATCCGCCCACGCCCGGCTTCACGCATCGCAGGCAGGACCAGCTTGGTCAGGGCAACGGGGCCGAGGTAGTTGATGTCGAGCTGCTCCTGGACCTGTTCGAGCGACAGCTGCTCAGCGGTGCCGACCATGCCTCGACCAGCGTTGTTGACCAGCACCGAGATCGGGCCGTGGTCGGCCACGATGCCGTCGATCGCCTCGCCTCGCGCCGAGTCGGTGACGTCGAGCGCGCGCACGTCGAGACTCACGCCTGCGTCAGCGGCCGCCGCCCGCAGGCGATCCCCGCGCTGCGGATCCCTCATGGTGGCCACCACGTCGAACCCTCGTGCCGCCAGCTCCACCGCGGCGTACATCCCCATGCCTGACGAAGTCCCCGTGACCAGCGCTGTGTCCATGAGCGCACTGTAGACACTGACTGAGGCTTCGCGAGCGTGGAACGATGGGTCGACCCACCCGACCAGCAGGGAGACGTACCAATGCATCTAGGCGTGGACAGCTTTGTCTCCACCGTGACGGACCCCGCGACCGGCCACGTCATCGGGCCTGCGGAGCGGATGGAGCACCTGCTGGAGGAGATCACGCTCGCCGATCGCGTCGGGCTCTACTCCTTCGGCATCGGCGAGCACCACCGCAGCGAGTACTTCGACTCGGCCCCGGCGATCATCCTCGCGGCTGCAGCCGCCCGCACGGAGCGCATTCGGCTCGGCAGCGCGGTGACGGTGTTGAGTGCGGCCGACCCGGTTCGGGTGTTCCAGCAGTTCGCCACCTTGGACATCATCTCGAAGGGGCGGATCGATCTGGTGGTGGGCCGCGGCTCGTTCACCGAGGCCTTTCCCCTGTTCGGACTCGACCTCGCCGACTACGACTCGCTCTTCGCCGAGAAGCTCGAGCTGCTGCTCCAGATCCGCGACGCCACCGAGGTGACGTGGTCCGGGCGGCACCGTCCGGCCATGGTCCGCCAGAGCGTCTATCCACGCCCGGTCCAGGACCCGCTCCCGATCTGGGTCGGTGTCGGCGGGACCCCGGAGTCATTCGCCCGCGCCGGACTGCTCGGCCTGCCGCTGATGGTGGCGATCATCGGCGGCGAGCCGCGACAGTTTGCTCCGCTCGTCGACCTCTATCGGCGCGCGGGCGCTCAGGCCGGTCACTCGCCCGACAAGCTCCAGGTGGGGCTGCACGTGTTCGGGTTCGTCGCCGGTAGCACCCAGGAGGCTGCGGACACCATCTACCCGGGCTGGGAGGAGATGTTCACCAAGGTCTCCAGGGAGCGAGGCTTCCCCCGGCCGACCCGTCAGCAGTTCGACGCCACGTCGGGGCCGAACGGCGCATTCTTCATGGGCGACCCGCAGACGGTGGCCGACAAGATCCGTCGCGTCTCCGAACAGCTGGGCGGCGTGGACCGACTGTCTCTCCAGATGACCAACCCGCGGCTCTCCCACGACGACCTCCTGCGCGGCATCGAGCTCCTCGGCAACGAGGTTGCCCCGCTCGTGGCGACGGCATAGGGGTGGGCGCCGGTCCTCTACGTGCGGCCACGGGCGGCCGTCGAGCGTGTCGCCGACGATCCGGCGTGAGTGAGGACTGCTGCGACTCGTGACTCACGTCCGGAGGACGTAGGTGACGGAGTTGTCGGCGTGGATGGTCACCGCGTAGCGGGAGCTGTGGGCCAGGCGGTGGTGCTGGGGGCAGAGCAGCCGGCCGTTGGCGAGGTCGGTGCGACCGCCGCGGGACCAGGGGTCGTCGTGGTGGGCGTGGCAGCCGGACGCTGAGGTCTCGCAGCCTCGTGCCGTGCACCCACCGTCACGCAGGCCCAGGGCGATGCGCTGGGCCTTGGTGAACAACCGCGCCGCACGACCGAGGTCGAGGGGTTGGGAGTCCGTGCCGAGGACGACGGGGATGATCTGGGCCTCGCACGCCAGTCGACGTGCCTGACCCGCGGACATCCGGGTGCCGTCGTCGAGCAGTGCCGTGGCGTGTCCGGCGAGCAGCTGCTCCAGGGTCATCGTGACCACGACGGTGGCGTTGACGCCCGCGGTCTGAGGGGTGGCGTCGAGCGGGTAGCGCTCGACGTAGTCGATGAATGCCTCGCCCAACCGGCGGCGCAGCGGCTTCCACTCGCCCGACTCGTCCCGCAGCTCGGCCTCGGTGTGGCGGGCCGGGTTGGCCAGTGCCAGCAGGTGACGCTTCAGCATCGCGCCGATGTGGGACGGAACAGTGAACCGGCCGTGGCAGCGGCCCTCGCCGTCGTCGGACAACGTGAGCTCGACACCGGCTGCCGCACGCGCCTCCTCAGCCTCGAGCACGGCCCCCTCGTGAGACTCCCCCACCTCGGGTGCGACGGCGTCGAGGATCCGCTTGCCGATCTGCTTCAGGTCACGCGCGTCGTGCTGGCTTGCGAGCTCCAGCAAGGTCGCCTCGGCCAGCCCACGCGTCTCGGCGTCGACGCGGGACGGCAGGGCGTCGACCGCCTCCACGATCACCCGCGCCTGCTCCAGCCGGACCGTGCCGTGGGCCAGCGCGCTCGCCACGGGGGCGTGCAGGTCGGACGCCAGCGCGGTGCCGAGACGGGTGAGCCGCGCGGCCGCGGCGTGGGTCTGGCGGCTGCGGGCGGCCCACCACTGATGGGTGTGCCGTGCCCCGATCTCGTCGCCCAGCCGCCTGCGGTCGGCCTCCGCGACCGTGTGGCACTCCAGGCTCGCGAGCCGGCCGGAGGCGGTCGTGATCGCGTCGAGGAGCCGCACCACCTCGGCGTCGGAGAGTGCGCCCTGAGCCACCTCGTGGAGCTCACCCAGCACGCCGTCGAGGCGCTGCAGCAGTTCAGCCACCAGCGGCGATTCCCCCGCGTCGATGCAGGGCACGCGCCACAACAGCTCGCTCTCGGACAGGAGGGCACTCACGGGACACAGACCTCTCCGCGCACGCGATGGCGCGTCGACTACAGGGAAGGGTCTGCGTCTGAGGTGTGTGTGGCCGGTCTGCGGCTGTCTGGAGGACCCGAGCTCGCTCGCTCGAAACTGTGTTCGACTCTATCGCGAGCCACCGACACCGTCACCTCAGGTGGGGTGAAGATCTCGTCAAGAACGTCGCCGGTGCCTGGCGACCAGGCGCACCAGCGTCGCGTGCGACTCGGGGTCCCGGGCGGCGATGATCCCCGGCCCGGAGTGGACGGCACCCCCGTCGAAGTCCGTGATGACGCACCCGGCCGCCTGGCACAGCGCGATGCCCGCCGCGAAGTGCACGCTCCGCTCGTGCCGGCCGTCGGTGACGTACGCCAGGCGTTGCCCCGCAGCGACCCAGGCGAGGGCGAGCGTGGTCGACTCGATGCGCGGGTTGAAGACCGCCCGGAACCCGGGGTCTGCGGCGAGCCCGGCGCCGACGAAGTCGCGGTCGAGCGGACCGTCGGCGTTGATGTTGACGAGCTGGTTCGGCGCCGTCGACCTGTCCCGCCCGAGGATCCCGAAGTCGCCCCCGTCCGACCAGTAGACCTCCCCCGTCGGCGGATGGCTGACCGCCGCGGCGACGGTCACGCCTGAGTCGACGAGAGCGACGTTGACGCAGAAGGCAGGACTCTCGGCAGCGAAGTTGAGGGTCCCGCAGAGCGGATCGACCAGCCACGTCCGACCTGCCGTGCCGGTGTGCACAGCACCGAGCTCCTCGCCCTCGAAGCCGTCGTCGGGCCGACCGGCCCGGATCACGTCCAGGATCGCCTGCTCTGCCGCACGGTCGGCCTCAGTGGCGAAGTCGGTGTCCGTCTTGTAGTCCTTCGTCAGCGGGGACCCGAACATCGCGTCGAGCACCTCGGCACCGGCCCGCGCCGCTGCCACTGCCACGTCCACGTCACGCCGAGCCGCCGTCATGCCGACATCGAAGCATGCGTGCTCCGGCGGGCACCCCGTCCTAGGCTGCAGGCGGCGCGCGTCCCGTGCGTCGCCCCCAGCAACCCGTCTCGAGTGAGGACCACACCGTGCCCGTCCGCAGCCTTCGCCAGGAGGAGGCCGTCGAGCGCGCGGCCCTGCTCTCGGTCACGTCGTACGACATCGCCATCGATCTCACCGGCCTGGTCGACGGTCCCGCCTTCCGCGCCGTCAGCACCGTGCGCTTCACGGCCACCGCGGGGGCGTCGACGTTCGTCGACTGCTGCGCGGAGGTGGAGTCGGCCACCCTCAACGGCGAGCCGCTGGCGGCCGCCGAGGAGGGGCGGATCGCACTGACCGGCCTGGCCGAGGACAACGTGCTGGTGGTGGCCACGGTGCAGAGCGACACCACGCACGGGCGTGGGGTCCACCGCGCCGTCGACCCCGGCGACGACAACGTCTACCTGTGGACCTCGTTCGAGCCCGACGAGGCGCGCTACGCGTGGGCCTGCTTCGACCAGCCCGACCTCAAGGCGCCGCACGCCTTCACCGTCACCGCGCCGGCCGCGTGGACCGTGGTGAGCAACTCGGGCGACCCGGCCATCGAGAGCGTCGAGTCCGGGCGGCGGTGGACCTTCGAGCCCACGCCGCCGCTCTCGACGTACAACCCCGTGGTCGTCGCCGGCCCGTTCGTCGAGATGCGCCAGGAGGCCGGCGGCTACGACCTCGGCCTGTACGCCCGGCAGACGCTGGCCTCTGCGCTGGAGCGCGACGCCGAGCAGGTGTTCACCCTCACCGCGCAGGGCCTCGAGTTCTTCGGCGACCGGTTCGGCATGCCCTTCCCGCAGCGCACCTACGACCAGGTGTTCCTGCCCGAGTTCGGCGGGGCGATGGAGAACTACGGGTGCGTCACCTGGGCCGACGACATCCTGCGCCGCCACGAGCCCACCACCAGCGAGTGGCAGGTCTTCACCAACGTGCTGCTGCACGAGATGGCGCACATGTGGTTCGGCAACATCGTCACCATGCGCTGGTGGGACGACCTCTGGCTCAACGAGGCCTTCGCCGAGTTCGCCTGCATGTGGGCGGCCGAGCGGGCCACGGCCTACGGCGACACCGCCGCCAACAACCTGGTGGGCGACAAGCTGGACGCCTACCTGGCCGACCAGGGCCCGAGCTCGCACCCGATCCGCCAGCCCGTGCCCAGCGTCGCCGACGCCGAGTCGATCTTCGACTCCATCACCTACCCCAAGGGCGCCGCGGTGCTCAAGCAGCTCATGCACTTCGTGGGCGAGGACACGTTCAGCACCGGCATGAGTGCCTACTTCGCCGAGCACGCCTGGGGCAACACCACCCTCGACGACCTCGTCGGATCCCTCGAGCGGGCCAGCGGCCGCGACCTCCAGCCCTGGCGCGTCGCCTGGCTCGAGACCGCGGGGGTCGACCGGCTCGGCATCGAGCACACCGACGACGGACTGGTCCTCACCGCCGTCGGCGCCCACGGCGCCCCGCACCCGCAGGTGGTGGGCGTCGGGGCGTACGCCCGCAACGGCGAGGCGCTCGAGGAGGTGGGCTCCGCCCTCGTGGAGGTGGACGGCGAGCGCACCGCCGTCGTGGGCCTGCCCGAGGCCGACCTCTACCTGGTCAACCACGATGACACCACGTTCGCGACCAGCCGACCCGATGCCGCCGGGCGCGAGGTGCTGGTCGGACGCCCCTCGGGCCTGCCCACGACGCTCGCCCGCGCCGTGGCGATGGCCACCGTGTGGGACATGCTGTCCAACTCCGAGGCAACAGCCGCGGAGGCGGTGGGCGCGCTCACCGACGTGCTGTCGGTGGAGACGGTGGAGACCGTCGCGGAGCCGTGCCTCGGGCTCGCCCTCACCGCCGCCCAGCGGTGGGCACCCGAGTCGGAGCGCGTACGGTCTCGAGGCGCAGGTGGCCGCCGCCGCACGCCACCTGGTGGACGTCGGGGTGTCGCGGCACTCGGCGCTCCGCACGCTCGCCCGGACCGCGGTCGGTGAGGACGACCTCGCCGCGCTGCGCGAGCAGGCCGGCGACGACCTCGACCTGCAGTGGTACGTCCTCCAGCGCCGGGCCGAGCTCGGTGACGTCGACACCGACGCCGTGCAGGACCTGCAGGAGCGCGATCCCGACCCCGACGGCTGGGTCCGCGCGCTGTCCGTGCGGGCGAGCTCACCCTCCGCCGAGGCGAAGGACGAGGCGTGGACGGCCATGGTGGAGCGCACCGCGCCGATCCAGAGCGCTCCCACCCTGTCGGCGGCCTTCTGGCGACCCGGCCAGGACGAGGTGCTCGCTCCCTACGCCGAGCGCTTCGTCCGGGCGCTGCCCACCCTCCACGAGGGCGGGATGATCCCCGGACTGACGCTCTCCTTCAGCCTCTTCCCGGTCTTCACGATCGACGAGGCGTGGGTGGGCCACGTCCGCGAGGTGGCTGCCGCCCAGGCCGCGCCGGTCGTGGTCAGCGCGCTCACCGAGCGCTCCGAAGAGGTGCTGCGGATGGTGCGCTCGCGGCTCAGGTGAGCCCGACCAGGCCGGCCGACCGCTCCCACAGCCCGTCGATCAGGGATCGGTCGCTCGCCTGCTTGTTCTCGCGGCCGTCGGGGTTGAAGCGGCTGAAGTAGCGACCGTTGACGTCGGGGCTGGGCCCGCGCTCGGCCAGGGCGATCAGCGGAGCCGCGCCGTCGGGCACGCTGATCGTCGCGAACCGCTTGAGCGGCGAGCGGTAGACGAGACCGACGAACCAGGAGTCGCGACCGAACGAGCTCCCGACCGGCCCGGGGTGGACGGCGACGGAGGCGATGCCGTCGTCGGACCACCGCTCGGCGATGCCGCGGGTGAAGAGGATGTTCATCAGCTTGCCGGTCCCGTAGGCCGGGAACTCGCGCGCCGTGCGGTGCTCGTAGTCGAGGTCGTCGAGCACGACCTTGCCCATCAGGTTGCCGATGCTGGAGGTGTTCACCACCAGCGACGCATCCGCCGCGGCGAGCGCCGGGCGGAGCAGGTTGGTCAGCAGGAACGGCGCCAGGTGGTTGACCTGGAAGTTGGGCTCGTGGCCGTCGTGGGTCTTCTTCGCCGGGGCGAAGGTGCCGCCGGCGTTGTTCATCAGCAGGTCGAGGGTGTCGACGCGCTCGGCGACCTGCTCGGCGAGTCGGCGTACGTCGTCGAGGCGCGAGAAGTCGGCGATGAGCGGCTCGGTGCCCACCGCCTCGGCCACGGGTCGGAGCTTGTCGGCCGACCTTCCGGTGACGTGCACGGTCGCGCCCCGAGCCGCCAGTGTCCTGGCCGTCTCGGCCCCGATCCCGTCACTCGCCCCGGTCACCAGGACCGTACGGCCCGCCATCGTCTGGTCAGTCATGCGACGAGCCTAGGTCGCGCACCACACCGGCACGCCATCCGCAGCGGGCGGTGGGACCCGGCTCCAGCCACGGAGAGAAGTGGAGCGGACGCGAGGATTTGAACCTCGACCATCTCCCTGGAAGGGAGGCGTGCTGCAACTACACCACGTCCGCACAGCCAGCCTCTGGCGAGAGAGCCTGGCTGGTTGCGAGTATGAACCACTGACGGCACCAGCACGGCATCCGCGTGGGACCTCGCCGCCGTCGCGTCCCCGTCGACGAGCGGTCGAGGGCTACGTTGACGCCGTGTTCCACGTGATGTTCCTCGAGCCCCGGATCCCGCCCAACACGGGCAACGCGATCCGGATGGTCGCCGCGACCGGGGCGACCCTGCACCTGGTCGAACCGCTCGGCTTCGACCTGTCCGAGCCCAAGCTGAAGCGCGCCGGGCTCGACTACCACGATCTCGCCTCGGTGGTGGTGCACGCCGATCTCGACGCGGCCCTGTCCAGCCCCGCACTGGCCGGGGCGCGGGTGTTCGCCTTCACCGCCCACGCCACCCGCTGGCACAGCGACGTCGAGTTCCGGCCCGGCGACGTGATGCTGTTCGGACCGGAGCCGACCGGTCTCCCCGCCGAGGCGCTGGGCCACGAGCGGGTCACCGATCGGCTCCGGATCCCGATGGTCGCCGGCCGACGGTCGCTCAACCTGTCGAACTCCGCGGCTGTCGTGACCTACGAGGCGTGGCGCCAGCACGGCTTCCCCGGCGCCCAGTAGGCGAAGGCCTCAGAGCAGGCGGCCGCAGGTGGGCCACGGCGAGCGTCCGCGCTGCTTGTAGAGCAGCTTGGCGCGGTAGGTCTGCTCGCCGGCCGAGGCCGAGGTGGGCAGGCCGGAGCCGCCCACGCTGCGCCAGGTGCCGACGTCGAACTGGTAGAGCCCGTAGTAGCCGGCCGCGTTCACTGCGTTCGGGTTGCCGCCGGACTCGCAATTCGCGAGCGCGCCCCAGTTGAGCCCGTCGGCGCCGGGCACGGCGTAGGCCTGCCGACCGACGAGCACCCGACGGGGACGCGGGTGCTTGACGAGCCGCTTCTTGATCACGCGGTACTTCACGGGCTCGCCGTTGTGGAGGGTGCGCAGGGCGACGACCTTGCGGACGCCCGGACGACCCTGGCGCACGACCTTGCGCTTGCCGGGCTTCAGCTTGGTCGTGAAGACCTCGACGGTGCCGGCGCGGACCCGCTCGCGCTTGGTCTTGCGCTCCTTGACGACCTCGGTCAGGCGTACGACGTCGCCCTCCCGGAGCCGCTTGCGCGGACCCGAGACCTTGCGGCCGTCACGGACGACGTCGACCTTGTCGTTGCCGTCGACGGGGACACCGTGCGCCTCGAGCAGCCGACCCGGCCACACCTGAGGCGCGGTCACGACCTCGACCGGGGCCTGGTCGGCCACCTCGAGGCGTACGTCGACCGGGTCGGCGTCCGCGGGCTGCGCGGAGGCGCTGCCGGGCACGAGGGTCAGGGCGAGGGCGGCCGCCGCGATGGTGGCGGCGACGCCTCGTGGGCGGACGAAGAGGGCGGGTGTGGTGGTGGCACGCATGTGCTTCGGACCTCACGGGGGTTGGGGGCACGCCTCCGGGGCGCTCGGACGCGACGCCGTCCAGTCAGGCGTCGAGGCCGCGGCGTGCGTGCACCTCGCGATGGGAGGCGCCCGTTCGGGACGAGGGCACGACCTGCGGCTCGCACCACCAGAACATGGCGGCGCCGGCATGTCGAATCCCGAGGCCTGTCACACTTCCTGGATGACGGGACGGTCACATCCTGGAGTCGACGCCTACCTGGCGGGTCTGCCCGACTGGCAGCGCTCGATCTGCGAGCGCTTGCGCGAGATGATCTGGGCCTCCGACCCCGACATCGAGGAGACCATCAAGCGGACCGTGCAGCCCTACTTCGTCCTCCAAGGCAACGTGTGCGCCCTGCTGGCGACCAAGGACCACATCAACCTGTTCCTCTACGACCCGACCGTCTCGGACCCCGAGGGGATCATCAACCAGGGGCACGGCAACGCGACCGGCCGCTCGATCCAGATCTACGAGGACGACGAGATCCATCGCGATGCGGTGATCGGGATCCTGACCGAGATCGTCGCGCACAACAGGGCAGGGGGATGGCGTCGGCTCGACCGACCGTGAGACACGCGCTCGAGCGGGCGTGGACCAGTCCTCAGCCGTTGGTGTTGCCCGGGAGGTCGAGGTCGTTGTCCTCCACGAAGGCGGTGATGTCGTCCTGGCTCGTCCTCCCGTCCGCGAGCGCCATCTTGGCGGCCAGCAGCAGCTCGTTGGGGGCTGACAGCTCCAGCGCGATGTCGTCGGGATCGCGGAAGTTGAGGTGGTAGCCGAACTCCATGTCCCGGATCGGCGTGTAGGTCACGCCGAGCTCGTCGAAGCGACGTTCCCACTCCTCGAGCTCCTCGCGCGACGATGCGGTGAGGCCGAGGTGGTCGAGCCCGGTCGCCAGCTCGGTGAAGCGTCCGCCCTGCGCTCCCTCGTGCTTCATCAGCGACAACGTGAACCCGGTGCCGGGATGCATGAAGATCCGGCCGTACCCGACGTTCAGCACCATGAGGAAGTCGAGCACCTCGGTGTAGAAGCGCTGGCTCGCGTCGAGGTCCAAGACGGTGAACGACACGTGGTCGACGCCGGCGAAGGTCACCATTGCGCCCGCACCTCCTCGGACTGGTGGGTCCGGCCGGCCCGGACGGCCCGACGCTTCGCCCGGGCGCATCGCATCAGGTAGAGGGGGCTGGGTGGGACCCAGCCCAGCTGCATCCCCTGACCGAGGTCGTCGCGGACTGCCCAGTGCTCGGTGACCAGTCCGTCCACGACCCGCAGCCAGTGGCTCTGGCGCACCGCGAAGGTCCTGCCGGTGGGCGCCCACACCGTGTCGACATCACCCGCGGAGTCGTGGAGGACGAACGGACCCACGTGTCTCCCACTCATCGTGGTGTCGACGACGACGATGTCGTCCTGGGCCACGACGTGCTCGACCCGGTGGTCGAGGTCCGCGAACGCGGAGCGGAGCCACAACGCGGTGGCGTGGAAGCCCTCGGGCCCGCCGCGCCGGCAGCCGGGCGGCTCGATGGCGGCTTCGTGGTTGACCGCGCCGGGCGCGATCACCTCGGCGAAGTCGCTGGGACCACCGTGGGCCATGATCGAGATGCTGCGGACGGCAACGGTGCGGCCGGTGTCGAGTGTCGAAGCCATGATGTCGCTCCCATTTCGGTACAGTCATGCTGTAGTCAAATCAAGGATGGAGCCCGTGAGCGAACACGTCAAGGGGCAGAGCAGTGCCCGGACCCGCGCGTACGACGCCAGCGGCCGTGCCGAGAAGGCCCGCGCCTCGCGACGGGCGGTCGTCGACGCGGCGCGCGAGCTGCTCGAGGAGCACGGCTACGCGGCGACCACCATCGCTGGCGTGGCCAGGCGGGCGGCGGTCTCCCCGGAGAGCATCTACAAGGGCTTCGGGACCAAGGCTGCGCTCGTCAAGGAGGTGTTCGACGTCACCATCGCCGGTGACGACGAGCAGGTGGCGGTCGCGGACCGGCCAGAGGCCCAGGACATCCGCGAGGAGCCCGACGTCTCCACCAAGCTCCGCCTGTACGCCGAGGGCGCGGCCGTGCGCGCGGGACGCTCCGGGAGGGTGCAGCTCGCGGTGCGCAACGGTGCCTCGTCCGACCCCGCGGTCGGCGAGCTGTGGGACCGCCTGCAGGCCGAGAGACTCCACGGGATGACCATGTTCGCGCGTCATCTGGTCGGGACCGACCAGCTCCTCGGCACGATCGAGGTGGACGAGGTCAGGGACGTGCTCTGGACCTGCATCTCGGTGGAGGTCTACGACCTGCTGGTCCTCCAGCGGGGATGGACGCTCACGGCCTACGCCGACTGGATGGCGCGCACGCTGATCAGCTCGATCGTCGGGCGTTCCAGCGGCCCGTGACGTCGGCCGACTAGAATCCGTTCGTGAACGACGTACGTGTGATCGCCTACTTCGCCGGCGACCCGACCCGGACCTACCAGCTCGTGCAGTGGCTGGAGGTCCTGGAGATCCTGGACGGTGTGCACCCCGTCGGCCTGGTGCTGCGCGACCCCGACTCCGCTGCCCTGATCCGGGCTCGTACGGCCCTGCCCGTCTTCACCGCGCCGACCTTCCCCGAGCTCACCGATCTCTACACCGAGCTGGACGCGAAGGTCGTGCTCTACTGCAACAACTCGATGCTCAACTTCGAGTCCCTCCTCGAGACCCGCCTGCTCCACGTGCACGTCAACCACGGCGAGAGCGACAAGCAGTCGATGGCGAGCAACAACGCCAAGGCCTACGACCGGGTCTTCGTCGCCGGGGATGCCGCGGTCCAGCGCTACGTGACCGGGCTGCTCGCGTTCGACGCCGGCCGCCTGGTGCGGATCGGCCGGCCGCAGCTGGACCTGCCACGGACGCCGATGCTGTCCCCGAGCCCCCGACGGACCGTGATGTACGCCCCCACGTGGGAGGGCGACGCGGACTACAACGACTACACCTCGGTCGACACGCTGGGCGAGTCGATCGTCCGGGCGATCCTGGCCGTGCCCGACGTACGACTCGTCTACAAGCCACACCCCAAGGTCACGACCAGCCTCACGCCTGCCGTCGCCGACGCGCACCGGAGCATCATCCGGTCGATCAGCGAAGCCACCCGGCTCGACCCCGCGGCAGGGCACACGCAGATCCTGACCGGCGACATCCTCGCCGCGATGCCCGGGTGCGACGCCCTGGTCACCGATGTGTCGTCGGTGGGGCTGGACTGGCTCTACCTGCACACCGACAAGCCGATCTTCCTCACCGACCGGCACGGCGACGTCGACCGGCTCCTGCGGGAGGTCCCGATCAGCCGGTGCGCGGACGTCATCGACGTCGACAGCGTGGACGACCTGGCGACCCTCCTGGGCGACCGGCTCGCACACGACGAGCACCACCTCGTCTCGCGTGGGCATGCGCCACCACTACTTCGACGACCTCCACGTGGGCGACAGCACGGTGCGCTTCCTGACCGCCGTGTCCGAGCTGGTCGCCCTCCGCGACCAGCTCGTCGCGGACGGGGACGACGACGCCATCACCGCCTGACGCCCGTCGGGCGAGCGGCTGCCAGCGGTGGACCCGGGTCCTTGCCCGCTACCGGGTGGCGGTGATCCCGCCGTCCACGGGGATCACGGCGCCGTGGATGTAGGTCGCCTCGTCGGAGACCAGCCACGCGACGGCGGAGGCGACCTCCTCCGGTGTGCCCGGTCGACCCGCCGGGATGCCGGCGGTCATCTGGGAGATGATGTCGCCGCTGTCGGCATTGATGGGGGTCCGGGTCGCGCCGGGAGCCACGGTGTTGACCCGTACGCCGCGGGGGCCGAACTCCGCCGCCCAGCTCCTCGCCAGCTGCGCCTCGGCAGCCTTGGTCGCCGAGTAGAAGCCGACGAACGGGTGTCCCACCGTGGCCATCCACGACCCGATGACGACGATCGCTCCGCCGCCGCTCTCGACCATCGCGGGCGCGAGCACGGCGGTGAGCACCTGGGGCGCACGGACGTTGACGGCAAGCGTCGCCTCCAGGTCGGCGTCGGAGAGGTTGACGGTGTCGACGGCGGGGCAGACGGCGGCGTTGTGGACGAGGATGTCGACCCGGCCGTCGAGGGCCGCCGTCCAGGCGCCGGCGAGGTCGCGCAGGTCGTCCGGGCCCGCGGTGAGGTCACCGGCGACGAAGACCGCCGAACCGCCGTCGTCCTCGATGGCGGCCACCACATCGGCACCGCGCCGGGCGTCGCGACCGGTGACCGCGACGCGGGCCCCGCGGGCAGCAAGGGATCGGGCGATCGCGGCACCGATGCCGCTGGTGGAGCCGGTGACGACGGCGGTCCGGCCGGACAGTGAAGGGATGCTCATGGCGACGAGTCCACCCGCACGGTCGACGGCGTACAAGGTCGCGACGTGCCGGGGCACGCCATGCCCAGCCACGGCGCCGTCGTGGTCCGTAGGCTGACGGCGTGCCGACCGACCGATCCGCCCTGGGAGCGTTCCTGCGATCCCGGCGCGACCGGCTCTCCCCCGCACAGGCCGGCATCCCCGCCTTTCCAGGTCCCAGGCGCGTCCCCGGGCTGCGCAAGGAGGAGCTGGCCTACCTCGCCGGACTCAGCCCGGACCACTACAGCCGGCTCGAGCAGGGGCGGCAGCACACGGTCACCGATGAGGTCGTCGAGGCGCTCAGCAGGGCCCTGCAGCTCGACCAGGTCGAGCGCGCCCACCTGCGCGACCTGGCCGCGCCCCACCGACGCCAGGTGGCCGTCTGGGAGGCCCCGCAGCGTCCCGACCCGGGGCTGCTGCGCGTGCTGACCACGCTGGACCACGTCCCTGCACTGCTGCTGGGCCGTCGCTCCGACATCCTGGGGTGCAACGCCCTCCTCCGCGCGGTCCTCGGCTCCGAGGTCGAGACGGGGACGTCGTTCGTCCGCTGGCTCTTCCTCGATCCGCGGGCGCGGGTGAGGATCGAGAACTGGTCCGACTACGCGGCGGCTGCGGTCGGTGCACTGCGCTACGAGGTGGGTCGCCACCCCTCCGACCGGCAGCTCACGGACCTGGTCGACGAGCTCCGCACCACCGATGCAGACGTCGCCCGCTGGTGGGACGACCACGGCGTCACCGATCGCACGTCGGTCGACAAGCGGATCGCCCACCCCGCGATGGGGCCGCTCTCGTTCGGCATCGAGGCGCTCGTCTCTCCGCACGACCCCGAGCAGCGACTGGTGGTCTACACCGTCGAGCCCGGCTCCCTGACCGCACGGACGCTGCCGGTGCTGGCCGCGTGGGGCATGGACCCGAGCGTCCAGCCGATCCCGACGAACGACGCCTGACAGGTCGGGAGCCGTGACCGCCCGGACCGGCCGCTCAGGGTCGGAGGTTCTCCAGGTCGGCGAGCAGCTTCGGGTGGGTAGGAGTCCAGCCGAGCTCGGCGCGGGTGCGGGCGCTCGACGACGGCTGGTCGGTGGCGAAGATCTGGCCGAGCGGGCCGAAGGTCTCCTCCGGGACCGACGCGACCGGCAGCCCCAGGCGTCGTCCGATGACCTCGGCGATGTCGCGGACGGCATCTCCCTCGTCGTCGACCGCGTGCCACGAGCTGCCGGCCGGCGCGGACTCCAGGGCCAGCCGGAAGAGCACGGCGGCGTCGAGGGCGTGCACGGCCGGCCAGCGCTGGGTGCCGTCACCCGGGTAGCCGGAGATGCCGCTCGCGCGAGCGATGTTCGTCAGCAACCCGGCGAAACCACCGTCTCCGTTGTTGTGGACGGTTCTCGGCAACCGGACTGCGGAGCTCCGGACTCCACGCGAGGCCATGTCGAGGATCGCGGTCACGGTGCGTCCGCGGCCCCCGACCGGACCGTCCGTGGGCAGGGGGTCGGCCTCGGTGGAGAGGCGGCCAGGCACCCACGGCGTACCGGAGACTGCCACCAGGGGACGATCGGTCCCGACCAGGGTCTCCCCCAGCGCCAGGAGCGCCGCCGTCTCCTCGGCGACGGCCTGCTCCAGGGCCTCGGGGGTGCTGAAGTCGTTGGCGAACGCCAGGTGGATGACGCCGTCGGCCTGCTCGGCGCCGGCGCGAACGACGTCGAGGTCGGCCAGGCTGCCGCGCAGTGCGGTCCCTCCGGTCGCCTCGACCAGCTGGGCTGATCGATCGGAACGCGCCAGGGCCAGGACGTGGTGGCCGTGAGCCTGGAGCTCGGCGACGACGGCGCTGCCGACGAGGCCGGTGCCACCGGTGATGAAGACGTGCATGTCATTCTCCTGAAGTGATGGGATAACTGTCCCATCACCGTAGCAGGCGATGGGACGGAAGTCCCATCACGTAGGATGGGTCCCATGGCGCGGTGGGAACCAGGAGCACGTGAGCGGATCGTGGCGGCTGCGGTGGACCTGTTCACCGAGCAGGGCTACGACGACACGACGGTCCTGCAGATCGCCGAGCGGGCGGGCATCACCAGGAGCACCTTCTTCCGGCACTTCCCCGACAAGCGGGAGCTCCTCTCTGCGGGACAGGAGACGCTCAGCAAGCTGCTGGCCGAGGGCATCGCCGAGGCTCCCGACGGAGCGACCCCGCTCGAGGCGGTCGCAGCGGGCCTGGTGCGCGCCTCGAGCGAGATGGGTCCGGCCAATCGTCAGCTCGGCCCCCGGATCACCGCCGCCGTGGCCGCCAGCGCCGAGCTCCAGGAACGCGCGGTCCTCAAGAACGTCGGCCTGGCCGCCGCGATGACCGACGCCCTGAAGGACCGCGGAGCTTCGGACACACTCGCCCATCTCGCGGCCGAGATGGGGGTGCTCGCCTTCAAGCGCGGGTTTGCCGAGTGGTCCGAGACCGACCCGGGTGGCACCGACGACCTCGCTCCCTACACGCTGGCGGCACTGGACGACCTGCGGAAGGCAAGCGCGGCGCTGGGGTAGTGCTGCTCCCGCGGGAGACGTCAACCAGCGGGCTCCTCCCCAGTGAGCTGGTCGTAGGCGGCCTGGTGGTGCTCGATCTCCGGGTTGTGGTCGATCGCCCACTCGGCCAGCGCCACCGCGGGCTCGATCAGGGTCAGGCCGGTCGCGGTGAGGGCGTACTCGACCCGGGGCGGGACCTCGGCGTAGACGGTCCGCGACACCAGGCCGTCGCGCTCCAGGTTTCTCACGGTGCGCGTGAGCATGCGCTGGGAGATCCCCGGGATGCGGGCCTTGAGCTCGGTGAACCGCAGCGGCGGCCCGTCCAGCGTCGCGACCACCAGGAGGCTCCACTTGTCACCGATCCGGTCGAGGATCCCGCGGATCGCGCGGCCTCCGTCGCCCCGGATCGAGCACGACTTCTCGTAGCGCGACATGCCGCCTCCTGTGCCCCAGGCACACCGATGTGCCTTTTGTGGACCTCTCGAAAGTTACCCATGATGGTGCCAGTTACCAATGATGACCGAGGAGATCGTCATGGAGATCGCGTACTGGATCGTCGCCGCCCTGCTCGCGGCGGTCTATGCCTACGGCGGATCGTTGAAGGTGGTCCGCACCCAGCAGCAGCTCCAGCCGATGATGGGGTGGGCGGGCACCTCAGTCCCGATGCCGGTGGTCCGCGCGATCGGGGTCGTGGAGGTGCTCGGGGCGATCGGCCTGGTGCTTCCACCGCTGACCGGCGTGGCCGTGGTGCTGGCGATGCTGGCCGCCATCGGGTTCACGGTGCTCCAGCTCCTCGCGATGGGCGTGCACCTGAGCCGCGGAGAGCAGCGGGAGTCGCTGATGAACGTGGTGCTCATCGTCGCTTCGGGTGTCACGATCTGGCTGGCCACCGCGCTCTGAGGGCTCTCAGACCGGCCGCTCGATCGTCGTCACGACGTCGGTCACCGACGGCCGCTTCGGTGTGCTCGAGAAGCCGAACCGGCAGGGCGGGTCGACCGGGGCCAGCAGCCCGAGGTCGGTGCCCCGCCACTCCCCCTCGATCCCGGTGACGGCGACGACCGAGGTCGCGCCGTACCACTCCTTCCGGTCACCACCTGCCGTGCCGCGGGTGCGGACGCCGCGCATCACGACCCGCGCCGCGGGGTCGATGACGGTGCACCAGGCAGGCGAGGTCGCCACGCGCGCCGGCACGAGTCCCAGGGCCGCGCCGAGCGGCGTACGACCTCCGACGGTGATCCGGAGCGACAGCGCGGGCGTGGTCACCTGCCAGCCGTCGGAGGTGTCCTCGACCGACACGGGCTCGATGACCTGCTCGTCGAAGGAGTAGGTGGCGGCGACGAACTCCTGGACCCGCTCCGACGGCGCGAGCAGGACCCGGTGGCCGGAGGCGTCCTCGACCATCACGTCGGCGAAGGCGCCCCACGGTGAGTCGTCCCAGCGGCCCACGACGATGCGGACCCCGCTCGTGCTGCCGATGCCCGCGATCCGGCCGGTGAAGCGCTCGCGGATCCGGTCGGGCCTCACGGTTGCACCAGGCGGGAGGGATCGACGCCGTCGGCGACCAGCCCGGCAGCCACGCCGGCCCGGTCCTCGTCGGAGCGGTTCTGGCTGAGCTTGGCCTTGGCCTCGACCGACTCCACGACCAGCTCCACGCCGACGATGGGGCGGAGGTTCTTGGTGACGTAGTCCGCGGGCGCGTCCGTGACGGCCCACGGCTCGTCGCGCTGCTGCTCGTGGCGATCCGTGAGCCGGGTGACGAGGGCGCGCACCCAGTCGGGGTCGTCGTGGACCACGATCCGTCCGCGCAGGTGGACCACGGAGTAGTTCCAGGTCGGCACGACCTTGCCGTGCTCGGCCTTCGTGGCATACCAGGACGGGCTCACGTAGGTGTCCGGCCCGGTCACGATCGCGAGCGCCGACGAACCAGCGACGATGCGGCGCCAGTGGGCATTGGCGCGGGCCAGGTGGCCCACGAGCCGGTCGCCCTCCCACAGCACGGGCAGGAAGGTCGCGTCCGGTGTGCCGTCGTCGCCCACCGTGACCAGCTGGGCGGCTGCCACCGCGTCGACGAAGGGGCGTACGTCGTCGGCGTCCATCACGTTGAAGCGCGGCAC
Organism: uncultured Actinomycetota bacterium; assembly: GCA_963750445.1. Classification (GTDB taxonomy): domain Bacteria; phylum Actinomycetota; class Actinomycetes; order Propionibacteriales; family Nocardioidaceae; genus Nocardioides. The sequence continues at coordinate 744,867 of CAVVQR010000016.1, forward strand.
GTAGAGCTGGGCATCCGTCTGACTCACGCACACCATCCTGCCCGTTGGGGGGCAGCGGGTGTCGGTGGCGGGCGGCAGGATGGGGACATGCTGCTCGCCGAGCTCGTCGCGACCTCCGCCACCGCCGCTGCCACGCGGTCCCGCAAGGCCAAGGTGGCCGCGCTCGCGGAGACCCTGCGTCGCGTGGAGCCCGCCGAGCTCGAGGTCGTCGTGTCCTACCTCGGAGGCGCGCTGCGCCAACGGCGTACGGGACTGGGCTGGCGCGGCGTGAGTGACCTGCCGGAGCCCGCGGACGAGCCGTCGCTGACCGTGCTCGAGGTCCACGAGGCCTTCGAGGCGATGTCCGGCATCTCCGGAGCGGGCTCTCAGCTCGCGCGCAAGGAGGCGGTGGCCGACCTGTTCGGGCGGGCCACCGAGGCGGAGCAGGCGTGGCTGCGTGCTGTCGTCACGGGCAACCTCCGCCAGGGCGCGCTCGATGCCGTGACCCAGGAGGCCGTGGCGCAGGTGGCCGAGGTGCCGCTCGCGGCCGTCCGCCGCGCCGCGATGCTGGCCGGCTCCACGGTCGCTGCCGCGGGGGCGGCCTTCGAGGGCGAGGACGCCCTGGCAGCGATCGGGCTCGAGGTCGGTCGTCCGATCATGCCGATGCTCGCCTCCAGCGCCCCCGACGTCGCGGCCGCGATGGCAGGCCTCTCCCCGGACAGCGAGACCGAGGTCGCGATCGACGCCAAGCTCGACGGCATCCGGATCCAGGTGCACCGCGACGGCGACGACGTGCTCGTGGTGACCCGCAGCCTCGACGACATCACCGGCCGGCTGCCCGAGGTGGTCGAGGTGGCCCGGTCGCTGCCGGCCGAGCGCTTCGTGCTGGACGGCGAGGCGCTGGCCCTGTCGGAGGGCGGGCGCCCGATGGCCTTCCAGGACACCGCGAGCCGCACCGCCCAGGACACCGGAGTCGTGGTGACGCCCTACTTCTTCGACCTGCTGCACATCGACGGACGCGACCTGCTCGACTCCCCCGGCCACGAGCGCCTGGCCGCGCTCGACGCGCTCGTGCCCGAGCAGCACCGGGTGAGCCGCCTCGTCACCTCTGACGCCGCGGCCGCCGACGCCTTCGCGACCGAGACGGTGGCGGCCGGCCACGAGGGCGTCGTCCTCAAGGACCTCTCCGCGCCCTACGCCGCAGGCCGCCGCGGCTCGGCGTGGGTGAAGGTCAAGCCGGTCCACACCCTCGACCTCGTCGTGCTCGGCGTCGAGTGGGGCTCGGGACGCCGCGAGGGCTGGCTCTCCAACATCCACCTCGGCGCCCGCGACGAGTCGTCCGAGACCGGCTTCGTGATGCTCGGCAAGACGTTCAAGGGGATGACCGACGAGATGCTCGTCTGGCAGACCGAGCGGTTCACCGAGCTCGCCGTCTCCCCGGGCACCATCCGCGACCACTACGCCGTCGAGGTCCGCCCCGAGCAGGTCGTCGAGATCGCCTTCGACGGCCTCCAGCGATCCACGCGCTACCCCGGTGGCGTCGCGCTGCGCTTCGCTCGGGTCCTGCGCTACCGCGACGACAAGTCGGCGGCCGAGGCCGACACGATCGAGCAGGTCCGCTCGCACATCGCCGGCTGAGGGCCGGCCATCAGCCGCGCGGCTCGGCGAGCCGGCACCCGGGCGTGTCGAGGTCGAGCACCCGGTCGGGGCCGATGCAGGTGAGCAGCCACCAGGTCTGCTGGCCGTAGTTCATGTTCTTGCGCATCACGACCTTGCCGCGCTGGTTCTCCTCGCAGGCCGAGTCGACGCAGCGCTGCCCACCGACGTAGCCGGTGTTCGCGATCCCCACGACGAGACCCGTCTCCTGCGACACGATGGGTGAGCCGGAGTAGCCGCCGCGGATCGCGCAGCCGTCGAGCGCCGGGAGCCGGATGGAGCGCCACCAGTCCCAGGCCTGCTCGTGGAGGCGGTAGGCCGTGCCGGGGGTCGCACAGGTGCGCTGCTCGGTCCAGTAGCCCGACGGGATCCGGACCTCGTCGCCGCGCGACGGACCCGTGGCGTCGAGGGTGAGGGGCGTGACCCCACCCTCGGCCAGGTCGGCGTACGTCTCGCGGAGCTCGAGGACGGCGAGGTCGGTGCGATACATCGAGGCGTACTGCAGGCGGACGCCGCGGACCTCCATCGCGACCTCGCCCGAGCCGTCGAGCAGCTCGATCCTGCGCCACTGGTCCCGGTCGACGAGGACCTCACGGGCACCGAGGAACGGGAAGCGCACACAGTGGCCGTTGGTGAGCACCACCGCGCGGTCGGTCTCGAGCGCGGTGGGCCACCGGACCACGGATCCGGAGCAGCCCGGCAGTCGTGCGGTGCCTTCGAAGCGTCCGTCCAGGTACGGCGCCGCGGACGCGGGAGCGACCGGCAGGAGGGGCACGAGCAGCGCGCCCACGAAGAGGACGACGAGGGAGACAAGGGGGCGACGAGGTCCGGGAGCAGCCATGCCGCATCGAACCACACACCGGGCCCGGGCGCCGTTCTCCCTAGACTGACTCCCATGAGCACCGAGTCGGCTCCCTCGACGGCCCCCGCGCGTGGGGGGACCGCCGCCGCCCGGCGGCGGGTCCGCGAGGCGGAGATCATCTCGGCGACGCGGCGGCTCTTCGACGAGCGCGGGGTCCGCGACGCCCAGATCGAGGACATCGCGCAGGCCGTCGGCATCAACCGCGCGATCATCTACCGTCACTTCACCGGCAAGGAGGAGCTGTTCAGCCTCACGCTGGTGCAGTACCTCGACGAGCTGAGGGGCGCACTCGAGCAGGCCGCCGGCACGACCGACGAGCCGCGCGCGCAGCTGGAGCGGCTGGTCGACGCGTTCGTCGACTACGGCCTGGCCCACCCCGCCTTCGTCGACTGCGCCCAGGCGATCATGCGGCGACCCGGCGGCGACCTCCTCGAGGAGGTCAGCGAGAGCGCGATGTACCGCCTCGGGCCAGTCCATCAGCGGCTGCCTGTCGGTGCTGACGCACACCATCGAGTCAGGCGTGGAGAAGGGCGAGTTCCACGTCGAGGACCCGGGCCTGCTCGCCAACATGCTCTACGCCAGTGGGCTCGGCACGCTGCAGCTCGGCCGGGTGGCGATGCTCGTGTCCGAGGAGGCCCCCGGCGTCCCCCGGATCAGCCGGATCACGGCGGCGCAGGTGCGCGACCACATGGTCGCCTCCGCGCTCGCCGTCGCCGGCGGGGCCACCGCACGGCCCTGACGGAGGTCGCTCAGCGCGACAGGTGCCGCGCGCGGGCGAAGCAGAACACGCCGTAGCCCGCGATGCCGATGCCGATCGCGATCAGCAGCACCGGGCCGAACGGCAGGTCCAGCACCCGCTGGAGCGCCTGGTCGAGGCCGCCGGACTTCTTCGCCTCGTGGGTGACCGCGGCGTAGCAGAACAGGCCGCCGACCATGCCGATCGCGACGCCCTTGGCGATGTAGCCGATCTTGCCGAACAGGACGTAGGCCGATCCGTCCTTGCCCGACTGCCCCTGGGCGTCGAGGTGCTCGCGGAACTTCTCGGTCCAGCCGCGCACGACCAGCGAGCCGCCGTACGCGATGATGCCGAGGCCCACGGCCCCGACGATGAGCTGACCGGCCGGCAGGTCCATCAGCTTCGCGGTCGTCGAGTCGGTGCCCCCGCTCGAACCGCTGCCGACGGCCGTCTTGACGGCGCTCCAGCCGAGGGCGCCGTAGATCACCGCCTTGGCGAGCGAGCCGCCCCGCTTGAGCCACCGCTTCTTCTCGTCGGACTCCTCGGGGTAGCCGAAGGCGAACTCCAGCAGCCGCCACAGCACCAGCAGGAACATGCCGACCGCGACCAGCCACACCATGGTCGAGCCCAGCGGCTGCTCCGCGAGGTAGTGGAGGGCGCCGGCGTTGGAGGCGCTGTCCTCCTTGTCGCCGATGGCCAGCTGGACGGCCAGCCAGGCGACCAGCAGGTGCACCACGCCGTAGGCCACCAGGCCGGCGCGGATCGCGTGGTCCAGCCAGTCACTCTCGTGGACCTGCTCGGCAGCGTCGGAGGAGGCATTCATGTCGCCAACCTAGGGCGTTGCGGCCCGCAGGGGCCAACGCGGTGACCCCTGGGGGTGAGGACTCAGACCAGGGTGGCGCGGTCGCGCTGGATCGAGCCCAGCAGGCCGTTGACGAACGCCGGTGAGTCGTCGGTGGAGAGGTCCTGCACCAGGTGCAGCGCCTCGCTCACGGCGACGTTCTCCGGGACGTCGGAGTCGCCCCACAGCAGCTCGAAGACGCCGATGCGCAGGACGTTGCGGTCGACCGCGGGCATCCGGGTGAGCGTCCAGCCCTTGCTGTAGGTCGTCAGCACCTCGTCGATGCGGACCAGGTGCTCGGCGACGCCGCGCACCAGCGTGCTGGTGTAGGCGTTGGTCGGGCCCTCGCCGGCCTCGATGGCGCGGTCCAGCGCCATGACGGGGTCCTCGGAGCGGAGCTCGGAGGCGAACAGGATGTCCAGCGCGCGCTTGCGGGCCTTGGAACGGGCAGCCACGTGGGGGTCAGGCCTTGACGCGACCGAGGTAGGACGAGTCGCGGGTGTCGACCTTGACCTTCTCGCCGGTCGTGATGAAGAGCGGGACCGCGATGGTGTGACCGGTCTCCAGCGTGGCGGGCTTGGTGCCGCCGGTGGAGCGGTCGCCCTGCAGGCCGGGCTCGGTCTCGGCGATCAGGAGCTCGACCGAGGCCGGGAGCTCGATGAACAGGACGCGGCCCTCGTTGGTGGCGACGATGGCTTCCTGGTTCTCCAGCATGAAGTTCTTCGCGTCACCGACGACCTCGGGCGTGACCTCGAGCTGCTCGTAGGTGCTGGTGTCCATGAAGACGTAGGACGAGCCGTCGTTGTAGAGGTATTGCATGGTGCGCTTGTCGACGTTGGCCGTCTCGACCTTGGTGCCGGCGTTGAAGGTCTTGTCGACGTTCTTGCCCGACTCGACGTTCTTGAGCTTGGTCCGCACGAAGGCCGGGCCCTTGCCGGGCTTGACGTGCTGGAACTCCACGACGGCCCAGAGCTGACCCTCGATGTTGAGGACCATGCCGTTCTTCAGGTCGTTGGTGCTTGCCATGCTGTCTGTCCGCCTTCGTCGCTGTGTCTGATGTCAAAGATGAGCGGGCGCCGTCCCGGAGGCCAGGCGCCGACGCGCCAGTCTAGTCGGCGCTGACGAGAGCCATGAAATGCGCGGCCTGGTCCTCCGTCGTGCCTCGCGGGTTGCGCCGCCAGGCGCCGTTGCCCGGGAGGAGCATGGCGAGCCAGAACGCCGCCCAGAGCGGTCGGTACGCCGCCATCCGCTCGCGGCCCTCGGCGTCCAGGCCGACCGCGTCGGCCAGTGCGCGGGCGTCGTACACCCCGGGCAGGCGGCTGCCGAGGTGCTCGACGTGGTCGGCGAGCTCGTACGCCGGGTCGCTGAGGCCGCCGTCCTCGAAGTCGACCAGGCGGACCACCCGGCCGTCCCAGAGGACGTTGGCCGGGTTCAGGTCCGCGATGCCGAGCGCGGTGGCGCGGGGCTCGGGCAGCGGCGGCGCCGCGACGTAGGCACGAGCCACCTCCAGCGCCTCACCGACCAGCCCCGGATCGCGGCACTCCCCCAGGTCGTGGGAGTCACCCAGCCACTCGACGAGGACCTGCACGTGCTCGCGGGCGCCGTACCTCCGCTCACCGATCCCGGCCTCCCGCACCGCGTCGAGGGGTACGTCGTAGAGCCGGCGCAGGGCGGCGCCGAGCGCGGCCGTCCGACCGGCGTCCAGCGGTCGCGGAGCGAGCGGCTCGCCCGGGATCCGCGTCATCACGATCACCGGCGTCTCGCCGTCCTCGCGGCGCAGCGGACGCGGCGCCAGGTCCGGGTGCCTGCTCGGCGAGCAGGGTGAGGCACGCCCACTCCCGCTCGGCCTGCGCCTCGTGATCGGCCACGAAGACCTTGCGCACCTCGGTCTCACCGATGGTCAGGCCGTGGGTGGACGTCTGCACCGCGCCAACCTAACCCCGGCTAACGTGGCCGGCATGCGAGTCACCATCTTCGGCGGACACGGCAAGATCGCCCTTCTCCTGGCACCGATGCTGGTCGAGGCGGGACACGAGGTCACCTCGGTCGTCCGCAATCCCGACCACGTCGCCGACATCGAGGCGACGGGTGCGACCGCGCTCGTCTCGTCGGTCGAGGACGCCGACACCGGCACCCTCACCGAGCAGCTCACCGGGCAGGACGCAGTCGTCTGGTCCGCGGGCGCCGGCGGTGGCAGCCCGGAGCGGACCTACGCCGTGGACCGCGACGCCGCGATCCGCTCGATGGACGCCGCGGCGGCGGCCGGCGCCAGCCGCTACGTGATGGTGTCCTTCTCCGGTGCGACCCCGGACGCGCTCGTGCCCGAGGACAACCCGTTCCGTCACTACCAGGACGCCAAGATCGCCGCGGACGACCACCTGCGCGGGACCGAGCTCCAGTGGACCGTCCTCGGACCGGGCACCCTGACCCTCGAGCCGGGCACCGGGACGGTCAACCCCGACGCCGGGTTCAACGACGGCGACGAGACCTCGCGCGAGCTCGTCGCCCAGGTGGCGCTCGCGGTCCTCGACGACCCGAGGTCCCTGCGCCAGACCCTCGTCTTCGGCGACGGCGACGTCCCCCTCGACGACTGGCTCGGCGCGCTCTGACCGACTCAGTGGGTGCCGTTGCCTCGCGAGAGATACTGGCGGGCATGGGTGTCGGTGAGGAGTCCGTTCGGGTCGCGACGTTGTTCGCTGAGTCCCTCGGGCTGCCCCCATCCGCTGCCGCTGGCCTGGAACGCGCCGGCGAACCCGGGCTCGACCCCATCACCGTGGCCACCGAGCTGAACGTCTGGCGCGACGTGTGCGGCAAGTCGAAGGCCGCGTTGGCCGGACCGCACAACGACTGGACGATGTTCGTCGGGCCCATGGCACGGGCGGTTCTCGAAGCCGCTGTGGACGCGATCTCGAGGTCGGAGAGTGCCGGACTGCGCCGTGAGCTCGCACGACTCGACGCCGAGTTCGAAGCCAAGACGCTGCACAACCCGAGGTCGGACCCGACGCAGCCGTGGTGGGCACGTCGTTGGGGAGACTGACTCGCAGCTGTCGATCAGCTGCTCGAGGCCGCCGGTGGCGCACTCAGTGATCAGCCGGTGAAGACGACCTCGGCGCGATCGCGTGCCTCATGCAATTCCCAGTACAGCGGAGCGATCTGTTCGGGCTGCGCACTGGGGATGCCGTCGGGACCGCCGTCCCCGATCCACACACTGATCGCGACGTGACCGGCGAAGACGCCACTGTCGGCCAGCTCCTTGTTCAGGTTCAGGACCCAGTTGCGCAGTGCGGCTGCAGCGGCATTCACGTTGCCCATCATGGGCTGTGGGTCGAGCGAGCCACCTCCTGTCGTGAAGAGCAGAGTGCCTGTCCCGGCTGCGCGCATCGCAGGGAGCACCGCACTCACCGCCTCCAGCGCGCCGTACAGGTAGTACTCGACCTGTGGTTGCACGTTCTCGACCGTCATCTCCGAGGGACGGGCAAGTGAGATACCCGGGACCGGGTCGTGGGGTGCGGGTGAGTACTCGAGCACGTCGACCGCGCCGAACCGCGACGTGACGGCCTCGAGAGCCGCGCTCAGGGACGAACGGTCCATGACGTCCGCGGCGAAGCCCTCGGCCGTGATGCCCTCGTCTGCGAGCTGGCGGGTCAGGGAGTCGAGCTTCGACCGGCTGCGGGAGATCAGTGCGACATCGAAGCCGCGTGCTCCGAAGTTTCGCGCTATGGCGAGGCCCATGCCGGGGCCGGCACCGATGATGGCGAGTGTTGGCATGACGATGTCTCACTTTCAGGATGATTGGAGGAGAACCGTCGAAGTTCGGTGGTCGAGGCCAGCGCCTGCACTGGCCCCCCGGGCGACGAGCCCAACGATTCTTACTTCTTGTTCGTATCAATATTCTGGGCGACCATCGACACCGGTACAAAAGGCACATGCGTGTTCGCTGTGGAATGGAGGATCAGATGACGGACCAGAATGGTGCGGGCAGGGAGATGGCGGCGGTTGCGGGGCCGTGCTCCGGGATCCCCGCCGACCACATGACGTTCATCCGTCAGGTGCTCGACCGGGTCGGCGACAAGTGGACCCTTCTGATCATCGCTGTCCTGAAGAGCGGCTCGGTGCGCTACACCGACCTGCAGCGCCTCATCCCCGGCATCTCTCAGCGCATGCTCACTCTGAACCTGCGGCAGCTGCGTGAGGACGGCCTCATCACACGCACATCTCACAGGGAGGTCCCGCCACGTGTGGAATACGCACTCACGCCCTTGGGTGAGGGTCTTAACGACATCGCAGCCCAACTGATCGGTTGGGCCGCGGATCACCACGACGAGATCCGGCTGCATCGCCAGCGTGCCGCCGCGAGTTTGGTTGAGTAGGTGCATGACAGCGACCACCGCCCTTGGGCCCGAGGTCACCGACCTCGACGACCTGGCCGAGGGTGCCCTGCTGTCGGAGGCGACCGAGATCGAGGCGGTCCTGCGCGAGGGCGAGGTGCACAAGCTTCGCATCGCCTACCAGTGGGCCGTTGCGCATCCTGCTGTCGACGCGCGTGAGACCTCCGCGGGTCCGGCCCTTCCCTCGGTGCTCACCGAGCCGGAGACGCTGGGCGGGGCCGGCACGCCGGAGGTGGCGGCGTTCACGAGCGAGCCGCTCGCCGTCGCGATGGGATGTTCCCCCGCGTCCGCTTCTTCCTTGCTCGCCGACGCCCTCGACCTGCACCACCGGCTGCCGCTCGTGTGGGACCAGGCCCGGGCGCTGCTCGTGCCTGCCTGGAAGGCGCGCCGGTTGGCGTCACGCACGCGCCACCTGTCCCTCGACGCCGCACGTGGGTCGACCGGCAGGTCGTCGGTCGGGTCGCTGCGCTCCGGCAGGCTCTCGGCGACGCTTGCACGCTGCGACGGACTTGGCGGACCGCGAGCAGGCGAGACGTTCGTCGTGGGACGTGGTGCTGGCGCATCCGGACCCCCACCACTACTCCGGGACCTCCGAGCTGCACGCCACAGGCGACACCCTCGACCTGACCCGGTTCCACGACGTGGTGTGCGCCGAGGCCGAGGCCCTCGGCGTCATCGCTGATGCGCAGGCGCGACTCGACCTCACCTCGCTGACGGCTGCGTCCGACACCGAGGCGCACCAGCAGGTTCGCCGCGACGCCCAGGGGCGCCGGGACGCCAAGGTCCGGCTCTACCTGCACGCGTCGCTGGCCGATGTGGTCGCCGGCGCCACGGGCGCCACGGGAGCGCGGACCTACGAACGCACCGGTCCCGGCAACTACCTCTGGACCGGGCCCTCCGGCCTCGCCGTGCTGGTCACTTCTCGCGGCACGATCAACCTCCCGCGCCCCTAGCTCGAGGAGAGCTGACGAGTTCTCCCGCGACGCCAAGCGTCGCGGGAGGACGGGCGCGCCCGCGGCAACCGGCCTGCCTCAGGCAGGCTCCGTCAACCGGGATCGCAGGTCGTCCGCTGCCACGCGCAGGTCGCGCCAGTCGGTGACGGCCAGCCGGGTGGCAGACGCCAGGCGCCCCAGGTCGCCGCCGGCGACCCGCCACACGTCCTCGACCACTTCGTGCGGAGGCGTGAGGTCGCCGTAGCAGTCGTGCCACGCGAGCTCCAGCAGCTCGAGCAGGTCGAGCGCTGCCTCCCCCTGCGCCCCGAACTCGATCGAGGCACGCCCCCGCGCTGCGGCACGACGCTCGGCGCGGCTGGCGCCCATCACTGACCGCGGCACGCGTCCCCCACCACCCACGGTCCCGACTGCGCCGTCCCGGACCATCATCGGACCGCCCTCCTGGGTCGCACGGTGCTCACCAGGTGCATGACCGCGTCCCGACGGGCCGCGCGCACCTCCCCCAGCTTGACCTGGCACGCCCAGCACCGGTCGGTCGCGACGCAGCACATGGCGTCGCGGACCTCCGCCTCCAGCTGGTCCGCATGCGCGCTCCTGCTCAGTACGGTCCTCATGACTTCATCCCCCGACGCTGCGACGACTCAACTTCCACGACCGAGTCTCGCCATCCGGGAGGGCCGGCACATCAGCAGTCCTACCGATGTCTGGACCAGTCACTAGAGTCCGACCCGTGCCCGTGACCGTTCGCCGAGCCGTCGAGGGTGACGCCGACGGCCTGTCCCGTCTCGCGGCCCTGACCTTCCCGCTCGCCTGCACGCCACAGACCACCGCCGACGTCATCGAGTCCTACGTCTCCACCCACCTGGATCCGGACAGCTTCCGCCGGCACCTGGCCGACCCGGGCTGCGTGGTGACGATCGCCGAGGAGCTCGGCATCGGACGACCCGGTCGGCTACACGATGCTGCTCGAGGGCGCACCCGCCGACCCAGCGGTCGCGCAGGTGATCCGGCTGCGGCCGACGATCGCGCTCGAGCGGTTCTACGTGCATCCCGACCACCACGGGTCCGGCACGGCCTCGTCACTGATGGCGGCCACGCTGCAGGCGGCGCGCGAGTCGGGCGCCCGGGGCATCTGGCTGGGAGTCAGCGAGGACAACGGGCGCGCCAACGCGTTCTATGCGCGCCACGGTTTCGAGCACGTCGGGATGAAGCGGTTCCTCATCGGCGAGGTGTGGGAGGACGACAACGTCCGCGAGCGTGCGCTGTGAGCGCAGTCAGAGGTCGACCTCGCCCACGATCCGGGTGACGGCGTCGCCGGACACCCAGACGCGGTCGCCGTCCGCCTCGAGCCGGACCCGGCCCTCGCGGCCGATCACGCTTCCCTGCCGTGACGTGTACGCCGCCGGCAGGGCGCCGGTCCCGATGAGCCACTGGGCCAGGCCGGCGTTGGCACTCCCGGTCACCGGGTCCTCGCCGAAGTCGCGGCCGTCGGCGTAGAACGCCCGGACCTCGACGTCGGCACCCAGCTCGGCGGCCGCCGCGTCGTCCCAGCGTCCGAGCACGGTCACCTTGAGATCGGTGAAGGCGGCGATGTCGGGGACCACGTCGAGCACTGCCTGGGCCGCACCGAGGTCGACGCCGACCCAGCCCGGCCCGTTGTCGATCCACGCCATGTCCCGGACGTCCGCCTCCGAGACGCCGAGGGCCGTGACCACCCGGGAGCGGAGCTCGGCGTCGACCGGACCGGACCGACGCAGCGGCGGGGCCGCAAAGCCGAGCCGTGGCGAGCGGCGTACGTCGACGAGCCCCGCGCCGCACTCCTGCACGAGCACGTCCCCACGCGGCACGCCACCGGCCTCGAGCCACGCGTGCGCGCTCCCGATCGTCGGGTGCCCGGCGAACGGGAGCTCGCCACCGGTCGTCCAGATCCGCACCCGGTAGTCGGCGGCCGGGTCGGTCGGCGCGCAGAGGAACGTGGTCTCGGAGAGGTTCGTCCAGCGCGCGAAGCGGGCCATCTGCTCCTCGCTCAGGTTGTCGGCGTCGTGGACGACCGCGAGCGGGTTGCCGAGCCAGGGCTCGGCGCTGAACACATCGACCTGTCGGAAGGGCAGCACGCGAGCGATCCAAGCACAGCCTCAGCCGTGCGCACTCCAGCGCCGCCCGGCCTCGTCGGCCGCGGCGGAGATCAGGGCGGCGATCTCGGGGCGGTCCGGGACCGGGAACGAGACGTAGGCCCCTCGACCTCCGGCGACCGGACGGCCGTAGGCCTTGGCGGCCAACGTCTGGTCCGGCAGCATCCGGATGGTGAGCGACTGGAGCTCGAACTCCTCGTCGCGGCGGGTGTCACGCCACCGCAGCGCCTCCGGGATGGTCACGTTGATCGCCAGTGCACCGACCTCGACCTCGGATGTCTCCACGCCGACGATGGTGCCACGAGGTCAGCGTGACGCGAGGAACGCCAGTGCCTGGCGGTAGCCGTCGATGCCCTGGCCCGCGATGGTCACGGCGGCGTGCGGCTCGACGACCGAGGTGTGGCGGAACTCCTCAGCACGCTGCTGGGGGTCGGAGATGTGCACCTCGACCAGCGGTGCGTCGAGCTGGGCGCAGGCGTCCCACAGCGCGAGGGAGTAGTGGGTCCACGCACCGGCGTTGAGCACGACCGGTGTCCCGTCGTCGGCGGCCGCGTTGAGCCAGTCGAGGAGCTCGCCCTCGTGGTTGGTCTGGCGGACCTCGACCTCCAGGTCGAGGTCGTGGCCCCACTCCACGCACTGGTGGGCGAGCTCGGCGTGCGTCGTCGAGCCGTAGATCTCCGGCTGCCGACGACCGAGACGGCCCAGGTTGGGGCCGTTGAGCACGAGCACCTTGGTCATGAGGGCAGCGTAGTGGCCCGCGCGGCGCGCACCTCGTCCGTGTCCGGGAGTGCCGGGGTCGCCCAGCCGGTGGGCGGCCTCCAGCGCGTCCACTCGTCGTCGAGCGGCCAGTCGCGACCCTCGACGAGCTCGGCCCGGGCCCATTCACCCACGGCCCGGATCTCCTCCGCGATCGCCGGTGAGTAGCGCCCGACCTGGGTCGCCGCCTCGAGCTCGTCGGCGTCCTTGAGCCACAGCTCGCCCGACGGCTCCAGCCACAGGTCGAGGGTCAGGTCCCGCGTGGCTGTCTCGTGGCCCAGCCGGCGATGCACCAGCTCGAGGTTGACGTAGTGCCCGGCGAAGGCGCCGTCCTCGTCCCAGAACAGCCAGACGGACCACGGGCGTCCGGTGGGAGCGATGCGCAAGGTCCCGTTGCCCCACCAGCGACCCAGCACCGGCACCCGCACGCCCGTGAACCGTTCGGCGAGCGGTACGTCGCGCACGCCTTGTCCACCGGCGCGTGCGGACGAGAGCACCTCGGTGTCCTGCGCGAGCCAGGCCACCAGGCCCCGTTCGTCGTCGCGCACCACGCGCATCGGGTCGAGCCTGGGGCCGTAGCGCCAGTGCACCTCGGCGCCCGGCTCGAGGAAGGGGCCGGTGCCCGCGTCACGCCACTCGGGGTCGTGTCCGACGGTGCGCTCCGGCTCGAGGACCGCGAGGTCGACGACCCTGGGCGAGGCCGAGCCGACCAGGCGCTGCATCGTGCTTCCGGAGTCGGAGGTGCGGTGGTCGGCGTCGGTCACCCGACGGAGGCTATAGCGGCGTACGCAGCCCGCAGGTCCGCCTCGCTCGGCCCGGCGAGGATCCGGGGTGCGGCCAGGTCGTCGAGCACGACGAAGCGCAGCTGGGAGCCACGGGCCTTCTTGTCGACCTTCATCGCGGCGTGCAGGTCGTCGAAGGAGGCCGCGTCGTAGGTCGTCGGGAGCCCCACGCGCGACAGCGCGGACCGGTGCCGCTCGACGAGGGCCGGATCGAGGGAGCCGGCCCGGGCGGCGAGCTCGGCGACGTAGACGCAACCGATGGCGACGGCCTCGCCGTGACGGACGGTGTAGTCGCTGGTGCGCTCGATCGCGTGGGCGAGGGTGTGGCCGTAGTTGAGCACCTCGCGACCGGGGTGACCGTCGCGGCCGCCCGTCTCACGCAGGTCGTCGACCACGACGTCGACCTTGACCCGGATGGCGCGCTCCACCAGCTCGCGCAGCTCCGCGGAGCCGGCCGTGAGGGCGGCGGGGTCGGTGGCCTCGACGAGGTCGAGGATGGCCGGGTCGGCGATGAAGCCGCACTTCACGACCTCCCCCAGTCCTGCGACGAGCTCCTCACGCGGCAAGCGTGACGAGCAGGTCGAGGTCGCAGAGGACGCCGGCGGGCTCGTGGAAGGCGCCGACGAGGTTCTTGCCGGCGCCGGTGTTGATGCCGGTCTTGCCGCCGACCGCAGCATCGACCATCGCCAGGAGCGTCGTCGGGACGTGCACCACGCGTACGCCGCGCAGCCAGGTCGCCGCGACGAAGCCGCCGAGGTCGGTGGTCGCTCCCCCACCGACGGTCACCACCGCGTCGCTGCGGGTGAACCCGGCCTCGCCGAGCGCCTCCCAGCAGTCGGCCGCGACGGGAGCGGTCTTGGCCCGCTCGCCCTCGGGCAGCCCGAGCGCGAGGACGTCGTAGTGCTCGACGAGCGAGTCCACGATCGGGTCGGCGAGGGCGCCGAGCGAGCCGGCGTAGAGCACGGCCACCCGCTCGACGGACTCGCCGAGCAGCTCCGGCAGCCGCGCCGCCAGGCCGCGGCCGACCACGACGTCGTAGGGCGAGGCACCCGCCGACGTGCAGGACGGTGTCGTTCATCGGACGAGCTCCTGGATCCGGGCCGCGACCTCGTCGGGCGTACGGCCGTCGGTCTCGACCACGTGGGTGGCCACCGACTCGTAGACCGGGGTGCGCTCGTCGAGCAGCGCCTTGATCCGCGCGCGGACGTTGCCGAGCAGCAGCGGGCGGCCCACGCCGAGGTCGACCCGCTTCACCGCGTCGGTGAGCCCGACCCGGAGGAAGACGACCGTCACGTCCGCCAGCAGGTCGCGGGTCTCGGGCCTGAGCACGGCGCCACCGCCGAGGGCGAGCACTCCCTCGTGCTCGGCGAGGGCGGCGGCCACGGCTGCCGCCTCGAGGTCGCGGAAGTGGTCCTCGCCCGACTCCACGAAGATGTCGGAGATCTCGCGGCCCGTGCTGGCCACGATGTCGGCGTCCGTGTCGCGCACGGAGGCGCCCCAGGTCTCGCCCAGCAGCGCGGCCACTGTCGTCTTGCCGGCGCCCATCGGTCCGACCAGCACAACGCGAGGCGGCATCAGCGGTGCCCCCTCATCGGTATCTCAGGGTGTCGAGGTAGGCCTCGGCGTTGCGGCGGGTCTCCTGGACGGAGTCGCCGCCGAACTTCTCGACCACCGCGTCGGCCAGCACGAGCGCGACCATCGCCTCGGCGACGATCCCCGCGGCCGGGACGGCGCAGACGTCGGAGCGCTGGTGGTGGGCGACGGTGGCCTCACCGGTCGCGACGTCCACGGTGCGCAGGGCCTTGGGCACGGTGGCGATCGGCTTCATCGCCGCGCGCACGCGCAGGACCTCGCCGGTCGACATGCCGCCCTCGGTGCCACCGGAGCGACCCGAGGTGCGCCGCAGGCCCTCGTCGGTCGACACGATCTCGTCGTGGGCCAGGGATCCGGGAGTGTCCGCGAGCTCGAAGCCGTCGCCGACCTCGACCCCCTTGATCGCCTGGATGCCCATCAGCGCGCCCGCCAGCTTGGCGTCGAGCCGGCGGTCCCAGTGCACGTGCGAGCCGAGGCCCGGCGGGAGGCCGTGGACGACCACCTCGACGACACCACCGAGGGTGTCGCCGTCCTTGTGGGCCTGGTCGATGCGCGCCACCATCGCGGCGCTGGCCTCGGGGTCGAGGCAGCGGACCTCGTCGGCGTCGAGGCGGGCGACGTCGTCGGGAGCGGGGACGAGACCGGCGGGGGCCTTCACGCCGCCGAGCGCGACGACGTGGGACACGATGCGCGCGCCGACGGCCTGCTCGAGGAAGTTGGAGGCCACCCGGCCGAGCGCCACGCGGGCCGCGGTCTCCCGGGCCGACGCCCGCTCCAGGATCGGGCGAGCCTCGTCGAAGGCGTACTTCTGCATGCCGACCAGGTCGGCGTGTCCGGGGCGGGGCCGGGTCAGCGGCGCGTTGCGGGCCAGGGCCTCGAGCTCCACGGGGTCGACGGGGTCGGCCGACATGACCTTCTCCCACTTGGGCCACTCGGTGTTGCCGACCTCGATGGCCACCGGACCGCCCTGGGTCTCACCGTGCCGGACGCCGCCGAGGACCCGGATCTGGTCCTGCTCGAACTTCATCCGGGCGCCGCGGCCGTAGCCGAGCCGCCGGCGGGCCAGGGAGTCGGCGAGGTCGTCGGTCGTGACGCGGACGTGGGCGGGCAGCCCCTCGAGGATTGCCACCAGCGAGGGACCGTGGGACTCGCCTGCTGTGAGCCATCGGAGCATGGCTGAAGTCTCTCAGCCCCAGATGCGCCCAGCGAGCGCGGTCCCCCAGACGAGACCCACGAGCGCCCCGAACACCATGAACGGGCCGAACGGGAAGGACTTCTTGAGCATCATCCGGTCACGTCGCACGATCGCCAGGGCGACGGCGGGCACCACGAAGGCGATGAAGCCGACCCACAGCCCGATCGCGAGCGCTCCCCAGCCGACCCAGCCGAGCACCAGGCCCACGGGGGCCGCGAGGCGCACGTCGCCGAACCCCATGCCCGCCGAGCGGAGGAACCACAGCACCCAGAAGAACGAGCGTGAGACCACCATCGCGAGCAGGGCACGGACGAGGGCCTCCCGGTCGCCCGTCGCGAGCCCCACGGCCGTCACCGCGGCGACCGCCGCCAGCGTCACGGGTACGACGACGATGCGCGGCAGCAGCCGGGTGTGCCAGTCGATCACGGACAGGGCGACCGCGAACGGGGTCAGCGGCACCAGCCACAGCAGGGGCCAGTCCAGCCCCGTCGCTGCACCGAGGAGGGCACCTGCGACCGCGGAGACGGCGGCCGCTCGCCAGGCCAGACCCGGACGGGCGGCGATCTCGGTGTAGAGCAGCTTCGGCGGCTCAGCGAGGGCCGGGTCCTCGGGCTGGTCCTCGGGCTGGGCCTCGGGCTCCCCCGCGGCGGTGGCCTCGGGCTCGGGCTTGGGCGGCGGCTCGGGGACCCGCCCGATGAGCATCGGCACGAGCAGCCCGCCGAGCCCGGCGATGACGGCGGCGATCGCAGCGGCCAGCACGGCGTCGTTCATCGGGTGCTCCGTCCGGCCAGGGCCTGTCGCCCGGCCTCCCTCATGGCCTCCAGCGGTGCGCTGAGCCCGGTGAAGATCTCGAACTGGAGCACGGCCTGGTGGACCAGCAGGTCGAGACCGCCCACCAGCACCCTTCCCTCCGTCGCGGCGGCCGAGGCGGCCAGCGGCGTGGGCCACGGGTCGTAGAGCGCCTCGAAGAGCACCGGTGCGTCGCCACACCTCGTGACCAGCCCAGCGGTCTGGGCGGTCGCCGGGACGGTCGAGACCACGATGTCCACTCTGAGCCGGTCGTCGGCGTCGAGCACCCCGGTGCGGACCTCGACACCGGCCGGGTGCGCACGCAGCGCGTCGACGGTCTCCGCGACACGGGACGGGTCCCGGACGAGCAGGTCGATCGACGTCACGCCGAGGTCGATCAGCGCGAGGCCGATCGAGCTGGCCGTGGCGCCGCCGCCGAGGATCGCGGCCGACGCCAGCGGCATCGACGTACGCTCCCGGATCGCGGCGGCAGCGCCGGGCAGGTCGGTGTTGTCCCCCACCCGTTCGCCGTCCTCGAGGAGGAGGGTGTTGACGGCCCGGGCCAGCCGCGCACGGTCGGTGAGCCGGTCGACCAGGGGCACGGCCTCGCGCTTGAGGGGCATCGTGAGCGACAGGCCGCGCCACTCCTCGCCCAGCGACGCCAGGAAGTCCGGCAGTCCCCCCGACGCCACCTCGTGCGCGTCGTAGGACCAGTCCAGCCCGAGCTCGGCGTAGCCGGCCCGGTGCAGGACCGGCGACAGCGAGTGGGCGACGGGGTCGCCCAGGACGCCGCACCGCCGGTCCCGCGCCACCACGCCGCTCACCGAGGGCTCAGCAACGGTCCGAGGAGGTCTCGCAGTACTGGTTGTACTCGGCCTTCCCCTCGAGGAAGCCGTCGTAGTCCTCGTAGAACTTCGTCTCGCCCGTCTCGAGGTTGACCGTGACGTAGTAGTACCAGTCACCGTCCGCCGGGTTGGCGGCCGCCGCGATGGCGTCGTCGCCTGGCGCCTCGATCGGGGTCGGGGGCAGGCCGACACGTCGGCGCGTGTCGTAGGGGGTGTCGACCGCCAGCTCCTCCGAGGTCAGCGCCGTGGTGCCGGACTTGCCGAGGCCGTAGGCGTTGGACGCGTCGATGCCGAGCGTGCCGTTGGTGCCACCCTTGTCGCCCGGACCGTCGAGCCGGTTGTAGATGACGCGGGAGATCTTCGGCATGTCGTCACCGCGTCCCTCGGCCTGGATCAGCGAGGCGATGATCATCAGCTCGCCGGGCGTGTGGCCGAGCTCGGCGGCCTTGTCCTCCAGACCGGCGGCGTCGGCGGCCTCCTGCCACCGGGCGACCATCGTCTTCAGGATCTGGACGGGCTTCTGGTTGGGCTTGATCTCGTAGGTCGCCGGGAAGAGGTAGCCCTCGGCGTTGCCGTCGGCGTAGTCAGGCAGACCGATCTTCTCGGGCTTGCGGAGAGCGGCGTTCCACTGCTTCTTGCTGAAGTCGGTGTTGTCGGCGAGCGTGGACACGATGTCGACGAGCCGCAGCCCCTCGGGGATCGTCACGGTCGGGAAGCCGATGAGGTTGTCCGGGTCGATGAGGACCTCGAGGGCGTCGGAGGCCTTCATCTGCTTCTGCAGCTCGTAGGCCCCGACCTGGATGCCGCTGGAGGCGGACTCACCGGCGGCGGCGTCGATGAACGCCTGCACGGACTTGGTGATGTCCTGCTCCTTGAGGTTGCGGCCCATCTGGGCGACCGTGTCGCCCTCGTTGACGGTGAACTCGACGGAGCCGGTGCCGGGACCCGGGTAGTCGTCCGGACCCTGGAACTGGTCGGAGACCCACGACACGCCCTGGGTCAGCGCGACGTAGAAGCCGCCGACCAGCACGGCCAGCGCGACGAGCACCGCGAAGCACCCCTTGAGGCCGCGGCCCTTGCGCCGCCTGCCTCCGGGGACGTACTCGTAGTCCTGCTCCTCCGCGGGGGTCGCCTCGTCCGGCTGGCCCTCGTGCTCACTCATCTGTCACCTCGACGATCTCTCCCGGTGCCTGTCCGCTCGACCGCTCTGTGTCGAGTGCAGTCTGCAGGATCAGCACGGCGGCTGCCTGATCGACCACGGCGCGTCTCTTGGCGCCATGTCGTCCCTGCTCGCGCAGGATCGACTCGGCAGACACGGTGGTCAGTCGTTCATCACACATTCTGACGGGTACGGGCGCCACTCGGCGAGCCAGCCGCCCGGCGAGATCGCGTGCCTTCTCCGCAGCGGTGCCCTCGGTCCCGTTGAGCGAGCGCGGCAGTCCGACCACCACCTCGACGGCCTCGTGCTCGGTGACGAGCTGTGCGATCCGGCGTACGTCGCCCCTGCCGGTGCGCACCGTCTCGACCGGGGTCGCGAGGAAGCCGGAGGGGTCGCTGCGGGCGACGCCGATCCGGGCATCGCCCGGGTCGACGCCGATCCGCACCCCGAACCGCATCCTCGATCCCGCTCAGCCCTGCGCCGCGCGCGTGGCCACTTCGGTCGAGACCAGCGTGAGTGCCTCGTCGATGCGCGAGGCGTCGGTGCCGCCGCCCTGGGCGACGTCGTCCTTGCCACCGCCCTTGCCGCCGAGCAGCGGACCGATGGCGCGGACCAGCTCACCGGCCGACAGGCCGCGGGCCCTGGCCTCGTCGTTGGTGGCAGCCACCACGGAGACCTTGCCGTCCGCCTGTCCGATGATCACGACCACGCCGGGCTCGCCCTGGGGCAGCCGTCCGCGCACGTCCATCGCCAGGTTGCGTACGTCGCCGCCGCCGGCGCCGTCGGCACGGTGGGCCACGAGCTTGACCGGTCCGACCTGCGTCGCACCGGCAGCGAGGTCGGCGCTCGCGCCGAGCAGCTGGGCCAGGCGGGCCCGCTCCAGCTCCTTCTCGGCGGCGCGCAGTCGCTCGGTCAGCCCCTGGACCCGGCTGACGATGTCGTCGGGCTGGGTCTTGAGCAGGCTGGTGAGCTGGGCGACCACGTCACGCTCGCGGGCGAGGAAGCCGAAGCCCTCGACGCCGGTGAGCGCCTCGATGCGGCGGTTGCCCGACCCGACGCTGGTCTCGCCGGTCACCACGACGGTGCCGATCTGCGAGGAGTGGTCGACGTGCGTGCCACCGCAGAGCTCGCGCGACCACGGTCCGCCGATCTCCACGACGCGCACCTTGGTGTTGTCGTAGGTCTCGCCGAAGAGGGCGATCGCGCCCCACTCCTTGGCCTGCTCGAGGGTCATGTAGTCCCAGCCGACCGCCAGGTCGGCACGCAGCGCCTGCTGCGAGACGAGCTCGATGTCGCGGACCTGCTCCGGGCTCAGCGCCTGGGTCCACCCGAAGTCGAGGCGGAGGTAGCCGGGCCGGTTGTAGGAGCCCGACTGGAGCGCCGTGGGACCGAGCACCTGGCGCAGCGCGGCGTGCACGACGTGGGTGCCGGAGTGGGCCTGCCGCGCACCGGTCCGCCACTCGGGGTCGACCCGCGCGTGCACGAGCCGCGCCGGGTCGAGCTCGCCGTCGAGGACGCGCACCTGGTGCACGACGAGGCCCTTGATCGGGCGCTGGACGTCGATGACCTCGAGCTGTCCGCCGTCGAAGACGATCGTGCCGGCGTCGGCCACCTGGCCGCCGGACTCCGCGTAGAACGGCGTGCGGTCCAGCACCAGCTCGCCGATCTCGCCCTGGGCGAGACGCGGCACCGTGGCACCGCCGCTCAGCAGGGCCAGCGGCCTGGACTCGGTCTCGAGCGTCTCGTAGGCCAGCCACTCGGTGGGCCCGAACTCGTCGAAGATCCCGCGGTAGACGGCCGTGTCGCCGTGCGTGCCCTTCTTCGACCGCGCGTCGGCCTTGGCCCGCTCGCGCTGCTCGGCCATCAGGCCGCGGAAGCCCTGCTCGTCGACCTGCAGGCCCTGCTCGGCCGCCATCTCGAGGGTCAGGTCGATCGGGAAGCCGTAGGTGTCGTGCAGCGCGAACGCGCCCTCGGCGGACAACGTCGTGCCGCCGGACTGCTTCACGTCGGCGGCGGCCGTGTCGAAGATCTGGGTGCCCGCCTGGAGGGTCTTGCGGAAGGCGTCCTCCTCGGCGAAGGCCACCTGCGAGATGCGGTCCCAGTCGGTGACGACGTTGGGGTAGGTCGGGCCCATCACGTCGCGGGAGACCGGCATCAGCTCGGGCAGCACCCGGTCCTCGCAGCCGAGCAGGCGCATCGAGCGCACGGCCCGACGGAGCAGGCGGCGCAGGACGTAGCCCCGGCCGTCGTTGCCGGGCGTCACGCCGTCACCGATGAGCATCATCGACGAGCGCACGTGGTCGGCGACGACGCAGAACCGGATGTCGTCGTCGGCCGATCCGGGAGTGCCGGCGCCGTAGGTCTTGCCGGTGAGCTGCTCGGCCTTGGCGATGACCGGGTAGACCAGGTCGATCTCGTACATGTTCTTCTTGCCCTGCAGCAGCAGCGCCACGCGGTCCAGGCCCATGCCGGTGTCGATGTTCTTCTTGGGCAGGGAGCCGGCGATGTCGAAGTCGGCCTTGGAGCGCACCGCGCTCAGGTCGTCCTGCATGAAGACCAGGTTCCAGATCTCCAGCAGCCGGTCCTCGAGCTCGACAGGCATGTCCGGGCCGAGCGTGGCCGCGTCGAAGTCGGGACCGAAGTCCGGTCCCCGGTCGAAGAGGATCTCCGAGCACGGACCACCCGGACCGGGGACGCCCATCGACCAGTAGTTCTCCTTCGGGCCGAGCTGCACGATCCGCTCCCGCGGCAGGCCGGTGACCTTCATCCAGAGGCCGATGGCCTCCTCGTCGCCGACCAGCACCGAGGGATAGAGGCGGTCCTTGTCCAACGCGTAGCCACCGTCGGCCACGGGCTTGGTGATCAGGTCCCAGGCCAGCTCGATGGCTCCCTCCTTGAAGTAGTCGCCGAAGGAGAAGTTGCCGCACATCTCGAAGAACGTCGCGTGCCGGGTCGTCTTGCCGACGTCCTCGATGTCAGGGGTGCGGATGCACTTCTGCACGCTCGTCGCCCGGTCGAACGGCGGCGTCTCCTGCCCGAGGAAGTAGGGCTTGAACGGCACCATGCCGGCGTTGACGAACAGCAGGTTCGGGTCGTCGGCGAGCGTCGAGGCCGACGGCACCACTGCGTGTCCGGCGGCCTCGAAGTGCGCGAGGAAGCGGCGGCGGATCTCAGCGGTGTCCATCAGTGCAGGTCCTTCGTCTCGGTCGTGCTCGGGGTGGGTCCGGGGCTCAGCTCCGGAGCTCCATGGGGCCTCAGGCCCAGCTGCTCGCGCAACTCGGTTTCGCGCTCGGTCCGGCCCTGGTGGACCTCCTCGGCGAAGAGGCGCGCTCCGGCCTGCCAGCCGCGCAGACGGTCTCGCAGACCGTCGGCGGTCAGCGACTCGGCAGCACGGCGGGCGCGGGCGGCGGCATAGACCCCGACCCCCGCCCCGGCCACGAACCAGAGTGGGCGGCCCATCAGGCGACGTCCTCCCTGACCTCGCCCAGGGGGCTGTCGGAGGCTCGTTCGCGGGCGCGGTACTCGCGCAGCGCCTGCTTCATCTCGGCCCGGCGGTCACGTCCGGCGCGCTTGGTCTCCTGGCGCACCGCGAACCTGATCCGGTTGCGGCTCTCGGGCGAGAGGGCCCGGCGCAGTCCGTGGCTCCAGGAGGCGGCCTTGACGACGGTCTCGCGAGCGACGATGTCGGCGAACAGGCGTCCGTCGATCTCCTGCGCGACCGGGACCGGTTCCCGGTCCTGCCCGGGAGCGTCGAGGTGGGTGATCACGAAGGTGCTGACACCGTCGTCGACGGGCGGCACCGGCGCAGCCGTCACGGGCGACTCGAGCACGGCGACGCGCTCCGCCAGACCGGCGGCGAACACCTCGGCCCGCGCGGCCCGGCGCTGCGCACGTACGGCGAGCAGCACGGCGAGCAGCACGGCGACGAGCGCCACTGCGCCCGCCACCACCAGCCACGCCTGCTCCGTCGTCACCGGGACACCCTATAAGGGTCAGCCGCGTCCACGGACGATGCGTCGGACCCGCTCCCAGCGCTCCTTGATCCCGGCCTCGGCCCCGAGGGTGGTCGGCCGGTAGTAGCTGGTGTCGGCGAGGACGTCGGGGAGGTACTGCTGCTCGACGACGCCGTACTGCTCGTCGTGCGGGTAGGAGTAGCCCTTGCCGTGCCCCAGGTCCTTCGCCCCGCCGTAGTGGGCGTCGCGCAGGTGGGACGGCACCTGGCCGATCTTGCCGGCCTTCACGTCCGCGATCGCTGCGTCGATGGCCATGATGACCGCGTTGGACTTGGGTGCCACGGCGAGGTGGATGGTGGCCTGCGCGAGGTTGATCCGGGCCTCCGGCATCCCGATGAGCTGCACGGCCTGGGCGGCCGCGACCGCTGCCTGGAGGGCCGTCGGATCGGCGAGCCCGATGTCCTCGCTGGCGTGCACGACGAGTCGGCGCGCGATGAAGCGCGGGTCCTCCCCCGCCTCGATCATCCGGGCGAGGTAGTGCAGCGCCGCGTCGGCGTCCGAGCCCCGGATCGACTTGATGAAGGCGGAGATGACGTCGTAGTGCTGGTCGCCCTGCCGGTCGTAGCGCACCGCCGCCTGGTCGACGGCGGTCTCGGCGGTGGCGAGGTCGATGACGACCCGGGTGCTCTCGGAGCTCGTGGTGGGAGCGCCGCCGAGCCTCGAGACCGCGGCCCCCGCAGCAGCCTCGAGGTAGGTCAAGGCCCGACGCGCGTCGCCGCCGGCGAGTCGTACGAGGTGGGCCCGGGCCTCGTCGTCCAGGTCGGCGGTGCCCGCCAGGCCGCGCTCGTCGGTGAGCGCCTGGTCGATCACCTCGGCCACGTCGTCGTCGGTCAACGACTGGAGCCTGAGCAGCAGGCTCCGCGAGAGCAGCGGGCCGATCACGGAGAAGAACGGGTTCTCGGTGGTGGCGGCGATGAGCGTCACCCAGCGGTTCTCCACGCCCGGCAGCAGCGCGTCCTGCTGTGCCTTGGTGAAGCGGTGCACCTCGTCGACGAAGAGCACCGTCTCCTGCCCGCCCCGGGCCAGCTCGGCACGGGCGCCGTCGATCGCTGCCCGGACCTCCTTCACACCCGCCGCGACCGCCGAGACCTCGACGAAGCGGCGCCGGGTCTGCTGGCTGACGATGGCGGCAATCGTGGTCTTGCCCGTGCCGGGAGGCCCCCACAGCAGGAGCGACATCGACTGGTCGCCCTCGATCAGCCGCCGCAGGGGTGAGCCGGACGCGCGCAGCTGCTGCTGGCCCACGAGCTCATCGATCGTGCGCGGGCGCATCCGGACCGCCAACGGGGCCGAGGCGTGCGTGTTGGCGCCGAGCGACCCGGCGCTGGGGACGGATCCGGGCGCGGGTTGCCCCGCGCCCGGAATCTCGAACAAGCCGTCCACGTGGGTGAGTATCCCCTGCGGCACCCGCCGCAGGTGGAGTGGCCTCAGGCTCCGGTGGTCTGCTTGGTCTTGAGGTCGTACCAGGTCTTCTCGTAGCCCGGGATCGTGAGCTGCGTGTTGCTCGGCGTGGCGCCGGGCACCGGGCTGCCCTGGTCGTCGACTCCCAGCAGGGTGGTCGTGACCGGCGTGGCCGGGTGCGAGCCCAGCTCGCCGGCGAAGTGGCACGCGACCTTGTGGCGCTGGCCGATCTGGAGGAGCGGGGGCTCGACCTTCGCGCAGATCTCCTGGGCGAACTGGCAGCGCGTGCGGAACCGGCAACCCGAGGGCGGGTTGATCGGGCTGGGCACGTCGCCCTCGAGGCGGATGCGCTCACGGCGACCGCCGATCGCCGCCTGCTTGACGTCGGGCACCGCGGAGAGCAGCGCCTGCGTGTAGGGGTGGTGCGGCTTGCCGTAGATGGTCTCGCGGTCACCGATCTCCACGATCTTGCCGAGGTACATCACGGCGATCTCGGGGCAGAAGTGACGGACGATGGCGAGGTCGTGGGCGATGAAGAGGAACGCCACGTCGAACTCACGCTGGATGTCCTGGAGCAGGTTGACCACCTGCGCCTGGATCGACACGTCGAGCGCGGAGACCGGCTCGTCGGCCACCAGCATCTGCGGGTTGAGGGTCAGGGCACGGGCGATGCCGATGCGCTGGCGCTGACCGCCGGAGAACTCGTTGGGGTAGCGGTTGTAGTGCTCGGGGTTGAGACCCACGACCTCGAGCAGCTCCTTGACCCGCGGGATCACCTTGTTCTTGGGGACGATCTTGTGGACCTCGAGGGGTGCACCCACGATCGTGCCGACGGTGTGACGCGGGTTGAGCGAGCTGTAGGGGTCCTGGAAGATCATCTGGATGTCGCGACGCAGCGGCTTCATCTCGCGGGTGGACAGGCCCGACAGGTCCTTGCCCTGGAACATCATCGAGCCGCCGGTCGGCTTGTAGAGCCGGGTGATCAGTCGACCGGTGGTCGACTTGCCGCAGCCGGACTCGCCGACCAGGCCGAGCGAGCCGCCCTTGGGGACCTCGAACGAGACGCCGTCGACGGCCTGGACGTGTCCGATCGTGCGTCGCATCAGGCCCGACGACTTCACCGGGAAGTACATCTTCAGGTTGTCGATCGTCAGCACGGCCGGGGCGTCGGGGTCGCGCTCGGCGGCCACGTGACCCTGCTCGGCCACCGCGGCGAAGTCGAGGTCCTCGATGGGCAGCTCGTGCGAGCCGTAGGCGTCGCTGACCTCCGGGGTGAGCTGGCGGTCGCCGGTCTCGGCAGCATTCGCGCCGACCTCGGTCGGCTCGATCTGAGCCTCGGCGTTGGGGTCCTGGGTCATCGGGTCTCCTCGACGAGCTCGGGGGCGATCTCGGGCAGCACCTCGGACTGGTAGACCGCAGCAGGGTCGGCCAGGTGGCAACGCTTGAGATGGGCGGGGCCGGAGCTGGCCGGCAGCAGCTCGGGGAGCTGGGTCTTGCACAGGTCGCCGGCGACCTTGTCGGCGTGCACGCAGCGCGGGTGGAACGAGCACCCCGACGGCGGTCGCAGCAGGCTCGGCGGGTTGCCGGGGATCGGGATCAACCGGGCGTCGGTGGAGGCGGTGACGTCGGGGATGCTGGAGAGCAGGCCCCACGTGTAGGGCATCTCCGGCAGGGTCAGGATCTCCTTGGTCGTGCCGTACTCCACGCAGCGGCCGGCGTACATCACCAGGACGTCGTCAGCCATCTCGGCGATGACTCCGAGGTCGTGGGTGATGATGATGACGGCCGAGTTGAACTCGCGCTGCAGGTCCTGGAGCAGGTCGAGGATCTGGGCCTGGACCGTCACGTCGAGCGCAGTCGTGGGCTCGTCGGCGATGAGCAGCGA
Source organism: uncultured Actinomycetota bacterium (assembly GCA_963750445.1). Lineage (GTDB taxonomy): Bacteria > Actinomycetota > Actinomycetes > Propionibacteriales > Nocardioidaceae > Nocardioides. Next base: position 770,832 of record CAVVQR010000016.1, read on the forward strand.
CGGGTCGTTGATCAGGCCCATGGCGATCATCGCCCGCTGGCGCATGCCGCCGGAGAACTGGTGCGGGAAGTCGTCCACGCGCCGGTCGGGCTGCGGGATGCCGACACGGTCCAGCATCTCGATGGCCTTGCGGCGTGCGTCGCGCTTGGAGGCGCTCGAGTGGTGGACGAGGTAGGCCTCCTCGAGCTGCTTGCCGATCTTGTAGAACGGGTGCAGCGCCGCCAGGGCGTCCTGGAAGATCATCGCCATCGAGTTGCCGCGCAGGCCGCGCATGCGGGACTCGCTCAGGCCGACGACCTCGGTGCCACCGACGCGGATGGAGCCGGAGATCTGGGCCGACTTCGCATCGTGCAGGCCCATCACGGCCATGCTCGAGACGGACTTGCCCGAACCGGACTCCCCCACGATGCCGAGGGTCTTGCCCCGTGCCACCGAGTAGGTGAGGCCGCTGACCGCGGTCACCGGACCGTCCTCGGTGGGGAAGGTGACCTTGAGGTCCTCGACCTCGAGGTAGGGACCCTCGCTGGACGACCTCTCGGCCTCGGACGACTGGGTCATGGGAACGCTGGTCACGAAAGCCTCACCCTCGGGTCGAGCACGCTGTAGACGATGTCCACCAACAAGTTGGCGATGATCAGGACGACGGCGCTGAACAGGGCGGTCGCCTGCACCACGGGGAGGTCCTTGCCCTGCACGGCCTGGAGGCTCCAGTAGCCGATGCCCTGGATCTCGAAGATCCGCTCGGTGAAGATCGTGCCGGCGAGCAGGGTGCCGAAGTCGATGCCGAAGATCGTGACGACCGGGACCAGCGCGGCGCGCAGGCCGTGCTTGTAGACGATGGTCCGCGCCGGGAGTCCCTTGGACTTGGCGGTGCGGATGTAGTCCTCGCTGAGCGCCTCGACCATCGCACCGCGCGTGAATCGCGTGTATTGCGTGCAGCCGAAGATGCCGAGCGCGACCCACGCGAGGAACAGGCCGCTGAACCAGGCCCATGGTCCCTCGGTGAGCGGCGAGAAGTAGCCGGTGTCGCTGAACAGGGGTATCTCGAACTTGATCGTGAGGTAGAGCCACGTCAGCAGGGCGAAGAGGTAGTAGGGGATCGAGCTGATGAACAGGAAGCTCGAGACCAGGGCCTTGTCGGCCACGGTGCCGCGCCGTCGCGCTGCCGCGACGCCGATGGGCACTCCGAAGAGCAGGTAGAGGAACGCGCCGCCGATGGCCACGGAGAAGGTCGCGGGCATGCGCGCGACCAGCTCCTCCTTGACCGGCTGCTTGGTGCGGAAGCTCACGCCCAGGCAGGGGGCGGAGCACTCGTACTCGTTGGACGCGATGGTGAGGGTGCGACCGAGGAAGATGCCCTTGACGTACTTGCCGTACTCCTCGTAGACGGGGTTGTCGTAACCCAGCGTCCTCTCGTAGGTGTCCAGCTTGGCCGCGGTGCAGCGGTTGCTGGTCTCACGGTCACAGATCGGCTGGGCCGGGCTCGAGGGTCCGAACCAGAACAACAGGAAGATCGCCATCGAGACCAGGGTCACGACAAGGACTCCCGAGATCAGCCGCTTCACGATATACGCGAACATCGCAGGTCACTCTCCGGGGATGGTGGATGAGTCGGACCCCCCGAGGCAGACAGCCTACTCAGGTCCGGGCTGGCGAGCGGGGGCTCCCGGTCCGGGAGCCCCCACCCGTCAGTGGTTGCTACTTGTCACTACGCAGCACTCTCAGCTCCGAGAAGAGGAGACGAGAGCACCAGGATCACTGGATGACGAACAGGTCCTTGTAGTTCGGCGCACCGATCGAGCCATCGCCCGTCGGGTTGCCGACCTTGGTGCCGAAGACGAACAGGTCGTTGCGGAACGCGGTCGGGATGATCGGGAAGTAGTCAGTCATGATCTTCTCGTCCAGGGCGCCCCAGGCATCGGCCATCTCGTCGAGAGGCAGGGTCGCGATGGACTCCATCTCGTCGTTGACGGACGACTCGTCGAAGTAGGCGGTGTTGTAGACAGCGCCACCCTTCAGCAGCGGCGGGAGCATCGTCGAACCGGCGGGCCAGTCCGAGCACCAGTTGACGCCGCGGAGGTTGAGGGTCTTGTTGACCTTGTTGTCGGGGTCGAGCCAGATGTTGTAGGGCGACTCCTGGACCGGGATGGCCTTGACCTTGAAGCCACCGGCCTCGAAGCCCTTGGTGATCTGGTCCTGGGCGTCCTTGGCCAGCGGGTCGACCTCGTAGTAGACCATCGTGATCTCGTAGGGCTTGTCGGCGTAGCCGGCCTCAGCCAGGAGCTCCTTGGACTTCTCGGGGTCGTACTTGATCTGCTCGCCGTCGACCTGGAAGTCCTTCTTGCCGGCCATGCCGGGGGGCATCACCGAGTTGGCGTAGTCACGGGTCACGCCCGGAACCTCACCGCCGGCGATCCACACGTCCTCGTAGGGGTACGCGTAGGCGAGGGCCTTGCGGACGTTGATGTCGGTGATCTTGGTGTAGTCCGGCGTCAGCGTGGAGACACACTGCGAGGTCTGCTGGACCAGGCGGTCGCCGAGCTGGCTGTTGGCGTCGTTGTAGTTGCCCGAACCGAGACCGGTGGAGACAGCGGCCTGGCTGTCGGAGTTGTCCGACAGCATGATCTCGTCGACCTTGGCCTGGTCCTGGTTGAACTTGAACACGAACGAGTCGGCGTACTGGTGACGGGCCGGGTCGGAGTCAGCGGACCACTGGTCGTTCTTGACCAGGACCAGCTCCTCGTTGGGCTTGTAGCTGTCGACCTTGTAGGGGCCGGTGGACAGCGGCTTGTTGCCGTAGTTCGGCGGCTTGGAGGCGTTGCCGAGCGGAGCCGGGCCCATCGCCATGAAGGCGCCCCAGTAGTCCATGTCCGGGAAGGGCTTGGCCATCGAGATGGTGATGTCCTGGCCGTCGACGGCGATGCCGTCCCACTTCTCGCAGTTGGGGTCCTTGCCGGTGTACGGGCCGGTGTAGTCCTCGCCGCCCTCGAAGTACGGCTTGGAGTACTCGGTGCCGGGACCGGACGGGAAGGCGTCGGAGTCGAGCGAGCGGCAGATGCCGAAGGCGACCTCCTCGGCGGTGACGGGCTTGCCGTCCTCCCACGTCGCGTCGTCACGGATGGTGAAGGTCCACTCCGTGTAGTCGTCGTTGGGCGTGCCGAGGTCGGTGGCGAGGTCGGGGACCAGCACGGGCTGGCCGTTCTCGTCACGCGTGTACTGGGTCAGCGAACGGCTCGTCAGGGCCTGCTGGATCGAGTTGCCCGTGACGGACCAGCCGCCGGTGGGGTCGAGCGAGTCGGGACCGGGGTCGCCGGGGAGGTAGACGGTGATCGTGCCACCGGCAGTCGCACCCTCGATGTCAGCGGCGGGGCCGGTGGCCGATGCGTCCTTGGTCCCGCCTTCCTGTGCGCCGATCTCCCTGTCCGTACCGCCGTCACCAGTGTTGTCGTCCGACGATCCGCCGCCACAGGCAGCGAGGGTCAGAAGAGCGGCACCAGCGACGAGCGCGAGCGGCTTGTTCCGCTTCATGCTGTCCAGCCTTTCCTTTTTGTTCTCACCGAGGACGGCGTCTCCGGCGACGTGCACAGACCGTGGACCGAGAGGATTCTCAGCGTCGGGTCTTGGGGTCGAGGGCGTCGCGGATCGCGTCGCCCAGGAGGTTGAGGGACAGCACCAGTGCGACGATGCCGAGGAGCGGCTGCCACAGGTACTGCGGGTAGTCCTGGAAGTAGACCGGGGTCGCGGCCTTGAGGATCGTCTGACCCCACGAGATGCCGTCGGAGACACCGATGCCGAGGTAGGCCAGCCCGGCCTCGGCGGCGACGAACGCGGGCAGCATCAGCGAGACGCTGATGATGATCGGCGCCGCCAGGTTGGGCAGCAGCTCCTTGAAGAGCACCCGGGAGGTCGGCATGCCCATCACGCGGGCCGCCTGCACGAACTCGCGTTCGCGGAGCCCGAGGACCTCACCGCGGATCAGTCGCGCCGTGCCCATCCAGCCGAAGACCGCCAGGACGAGGATGAGACTGAACTTCTGGATGGTCTGGTAGTTGTCCGAGAGGTTGAACCGCTCGTTGAGGATCGGCGCGAGCGTCAGCGCGGCCAGCAGGAACGGGATGGTCAGGAACATGTCGATGAAGAACGACAGCACCTTGTCGACCGTCCCGCCCAGGAAGCCGGCCAGCAGGCCGATGACGACCCCCACCAGGCTGGCGAACACCGTGGCGATCGTGGCGATCAGCAGCGAGGTGCGGCAGCCGTAGAGCCAGTAGGCCAGGTTGTCGGTGCCGGTCTTCGGCGCCACGCCCATCGGGTGGTCCCAGGTGAAGGGACCGTTGGGCGGACCCATCGACTCCTTCGGCAGGGAGTTGTTGAGGCCGTCGACGCGCTCGCTGGCGAGCGGCGTCTCGAGGCTGACACCGAACAGGTGGCTGATCGGGCCGGCGAAGACGGCGCAGATGATGAAGAACAGCACGACGATCGCGCACACCACCGCGATCTTGTCGCGGGCCAGACGACCCAGGGCGATCCGCAGCGGTGACTTGCCGGAGATCTCCTTCGCCTGCTGGCTGTTGGGATCCTGCGCCTCGGGCTCGTCACTCGTGTGGCCGAGTGTCTCCGGCCCTGCGGTCTCTGCCGACATGCTCTCCCCATCGGGTCTCGGGAACTGTCCGGTGCGCGATCCAGGGGTCCCCCGGGGCGCCTCACCGAAACGCGACTCTATGTGACCCGCAACGCATGGACGATCACTGGCGCGTAACGATCCCGTTACGACGAGTTCGCCCCGCGGCCCCGGCAAACCTCCGGACGTTCGCTCTCCGGACGGCAGTTCCTCCGCCTCCGGGCCGCGGACGCCGACGTCCTTGTGCGGATCGACACTCCTGCCGGAGCCGTCAGACCTCGGCCGGCTGGTCCTTCTCCGCCTTCTCCGGGGTCGCGTCGACGCCGGCCTCCTTGCGCTGCTCGGGCGTGATCGGCGCCGGGGCCGCCGTGAGCGGGTCGTAGCCGCCGCCCGACTTCGGGAAGGCGATCACGTCGCGGATCGAGTCGGTGCCGGCGAGCAGGGCGACGATGCGGTCCATCCCGACGGCGATGCCGCCGTGCGGGGGCGCACCGAACTTGAAGGCGTCGAGCAGGAAGCCGAACTTCTCCTGCGACTCCTCCTCGCTCAGACCCATGACCGAGAAGACGCGCCTCTGGATGTCGCCGCGGTGGATACGGATGGACCCTCCGCCGAGCTCGTTGCCGTTGCAGACGATGTCGTAGGCGTAGGCCAGCGCACTGCCGGGGTCGGTGTCGAAGGTGTCGAGGAACTCGGGCTTGGGGCTGGTGAAGGCGTGGTGCACGGCCGTCCAGGCTCCCGCACCGACCGCCACGTCGCCGCTGGCGACCGCGTCGGAGCTGGGCTCGAACAGCGGCGCGTCGACCACCCAGGTGAAGGCGAAGGTCGAGTCGTCGAGCATCTCGCCCCGGCGCCCGATCTCGAGCCGCGCGGCGCCGAGCAGGGCGCGACTGCTCTTGACCGGACCGGCGGCGAAGAAGATGCAGTCCCCGGGCTCGGCCCCGACGTGGGCGGCCAGGCCGTCGCGCTCGGTGTCGGTGAGGTTCTTGGCGACCGGTCCCCCGAGCTCACCGTCCTCGGCGACAGTGACGTAGGCCAGACCCTTGGCACCACGCTGCTTGGCCCAGTCCTGCCACGCGTCGAACTGGCGACGCGGCTGGCTGCCGCCGCCCGGCATCACGACGGCACCGACGTAGTCGGCCTGGAAGACGCGGAAGCCGGTGTCGGCGAAGTAGTCCGTGCACTCGACGAGCTCGAGGCCCATCCGCAGGTCGGGCTTGTCGGACCCGAAGCGCGCCATCGCCTCGGCGTAGGTCATCCGGGGCAGCGGTCGCTCGATGGTGTGGCCGGCCTGGGCCCACATGGCCTCGAGGACGTCCTCCATCAGCGTGATGACGTCCTCCTGGTCCACGAAGCTCATCTCGATGTCGAGCTGGGTGAACTCGGGCTGGCGGTCGGCGCGGAAGTCCTCGTCGCGGTAGCAGCGCGCGATCTGGTAGTAGCGCTCCATGCCGCCGACCATCAGCAGCTGCTTGAACAGCTGCGGGCTCTGCGGCAGGGCGTACCAGCTGCCCGGGGCCAGGCGGGCCGGGACCAGGAAGTCGCGCGCACCCTCGGGCGTCGAGCGGGTGAGGGTCGGCGTCTCGATCTCGACGAAGCTGCGCTCGTCGAGCACGTCGCGGGCCGCCTTGTTGATCTGGCTGCGCAGGCGCAGGGCCGCGTTGGGGCCGGAGCGGCGCAGGTCGAGGTAGCGGTGCTTGAGGCGGGCCTCCTCGCCGACCTCCCCGCCCTTGTGGCCCGGACGCGTCGTCGATCGGGAACGGCAGCGGGTCGGAGGTGGAGAGCACCTCCACCCCTTCCTTGCCGGGAAGGGCGACGACCTCGATCTCGCCGGTGGCGAGGTTGGGGTTCTCGTTGCCGGCCTTGCGGGCCACGACCTCGCCGGTCACCTTGAGGCAGAACTCGCTGCGGAGGCTGTGGGCGACCGCTTCGTCACGGACGACGACCTGGACGACGCCACTGGCCTCGCGGAGGTCCAGGAACGCGACCCCGCCGTGATCGCGCCGCCGCGCCACCCAACCGGCGAGCGTGACGGTCTGGCCGACGTTGTCGGCGCGCAGGGCGCCGGCGTCATGGGTGCGAATCACTTCGGGTTCTCCTCTGTTTCACTGACGGTGCTGACGATGCGGGGCCGGAGATCGGCCTCGGGTGGTGTCCAGGTGGACGGGTCGGCGTCGACCTGGTCGCCGGAGCGGATGTCCTTGACCTGGTGGCGCAACTGACCGGCGTCGTCGGCCTGGACGAACCAGACGTAGGGGATCCCGCGCCGCTCGGCGAAGCGGATCTGCTTGCCGAACTTCGCAGGCGACGGTGCCACCTCGCACGCGATCCCGCGACCGCGGAGGGACTGGGCGACCGACGCGCTCGCGCCCCGGTCGTCCTCGGTGTTGAGCGCGACGAGCGCGACGCTCGGCACCGGACGGCTGCCGGACAGCACGCCGTCGGCGATGAGCGGGATCAGGGTGCGGGAGACGCCGAACGAGACGCCGACCCCGGGATAGGTCGTACGACCGTCGCTGGCGAGGGCGTCGTAGCGCCCTCCCCCGCCGACGGACTTCAGCCGCTCGTAGCCCTCCATGAAGATCTCGACGACGGTGCCGGTGTAGTAGTCCAGCCCGCGCGCGATGCGCAGGTTGGCCTCGACGTCGACCCGGTCACCGGCGACGGCGCTGCAGCCCTCGACCACGGCGGCGAGCTCCTCGAGGCCCTCGTCGAGCAGCTCGTCGGAGACACCCAGCGCGCGCACCCGCTCCACGAACGACGTGTCCGCGACCCGGATGGTCGCGAGCTCCAGGCATCGCTGCGCCTGCTCCGGCGTCGTGCCGACCCGCTCCACGAGCATCTTCGCGACCTCGTCGGCCGGGAGCTTGTCGAGCTTGTCGATGACGCGGATCGCCTCGGTGACGTCGTCGATGCCGAGACCGCGGTAGAAGCCCTGGATCAGCTTGCGGTTGTTGAACTGGAACGAGACGCGCGGGATCGGCAGCCGGCCGAGCGCGTCGACCATCACCGACATCACCTCGACGTCGTGGTGGAAGGGCAGCTCGTCGCGGCCGACGAGGTCGACGTCGGCCTGGGTGAACTGCCGGTAGCGACCCTCCTGGGGGCGCTCGCCGCGCCAGGCCGGCTGGATCTGGAACCGTCGGAACGGGAACTCCAGGTGCCCGGCGTGCTCGAGCACGTAGCGGGCGAACGGGACCGTGAGGTCGAAGTGCAGTCCCAGGTCGGCCTTGGCGTCAGGCTCCGCGGCGATCCGCTGGAGGACGTAGATCTCCTTGTCGACCTCGCCGCCCTTGGCCAGCCGGTCGATCGGCTCCACGACGCGGGTCTCGATGTTGGCGAATCCGTGCAGCTCGAAGGTGCGCGACAGCGACGCGACGACCTCGCGCTCGACGGTGCGCTGCGCAGGCAGCAGCTCGGGGAACCCGCTCAGCGGGCTGATCTTGCTCATTCAGAGGTCCTGGAGATAAGGGTTGGTGGCGCGTTCGCGGCCGATGGACGTCTGCTCGCCGTGGCCGGGCAGGACGACGATGTCGTCGGCGAGCGGCAGCACCTTGGTGGTCAGGCTGCGCAGCATCGTCGGATGGTCGCCGCCCGGCAGGTCGGTGCGACCGATGGAGCCCGCGAAGAGCAGGTCGCCCGAGAACATCAGCTCGGACACGTCCTGCTGCGCGTAGGGGCGTTCGGAAGGTCACCGAGCCCTCGGTGTGGCCGGGCGTGTGGTCGACGACGAACCTCAGCCCGGCGAGCTCGAGCTCGGCGAGGTCGGACAGCTCGCGTACGTCGTCGGGCTCGGCCCACGTGTAGTCGCCGCCGAGCAGCATCTGCGTCGTCTCGCGGCTCATCCCCGCCATCGGGTCGGTGAGGAGGTGGCGGTCGCTGGGGTGGATCCACGCGGTCGCGTCGTAGGTGCCGGCGACCGGGGCCACGCACCACATGTGGTCGACGTGGCCGTGGGTCACCAGCACGCTGACCGGCTTGAGGTGGTGCTCGCGCACCAGCTGGTCGACGCCCTGGGCGGAGTCCTTGCCGGGGTCGATGACCACGCACTCGCTGCCGGGACCCGTCGCCACCACGTAGCAGTTGGTCCCCCAGGGTCCCGCGGGGAAGCCAGCGATGAACACAGGCGTCAGTCCTTGCTTGTCTCGGCTTTTCTCGGCTTGTCTCGTGTGTCAGTTTCTCGGTGCGGCGTCGGTCGAGCCGCCCTCAGGTGGGAAGCCTACCGAGGGCGGTCGGCGCCATGACTACGATGGGCGACCATGAGCGCCGACCAGCAGTCCCGAGACGATTCTGCCCCCTGGGGCAGGGTGGCCGAGGACGGCACCGTCTATGTCCGCACCGCCGATGGCGAACGATCCGTGGGGTCCTACGAAGCCGGCACACCGGCCGAGGCCCTGGAGTTCTTCACCAAGCGTTTCGAGGAGCTGGAGGGCAAGGTCCACCTGCTCGAGCAGCGGGTGGCCTCGGGTCGGCTGGCCCCCGAGGAGGCGGTCACCTCGATCAAGGCCCTGCGCGAGCAGGTCGTGGACGCCCACGCGGTCGGTGACCTGGTCTCCCTGGCCGCCCGGCTCGACGCCCTGGCGCCGGTGATCGCGGTCCAGCGCGCGGCCCGCAAGGAGGAGCGCGCCCAGAAGAGCGCGGAGTCCAAGGCGGAGAAGGAGAAGCTGGTCGCCGAGGCGGAGCGCCTCGCGGAGAGCACCGACTGGCGCAACGGCGCCAACCGGCTGCGCGAGCTGCTCTCCACGTGGAAGGAGCTCCCCCGGCTCGACCGCGCCACCGACGACGCCCTGTGGCGCCGCTTCTCGACCGCACGGACGACCTACACCCGCCACCGCAAGTCGCACTTCGCCGAGGAGCACGAGCGCCGCGACGGCGCCCGCGTGATCAAGGAGCGCCTCGCCAAGGAGGCCGAGGCCCTGTCGTCGTCGACCGAGTGGGGTCCGACCGCGGGCCGCTACCGCGACCTGATGCGCGACTGGAAGGCCGCCGGCCCGGCACCGCGCGAGGTCGACGACCAGCTCTGGCAGCGCTTCCGCGGCGCGCAGGACACCTTCTTCGGTGCCCGTGACGCCGCCAACGCCGCGCTCGACGAGGAGTTCGCCGCCAACGCCGACGTCAAGGACCAGATCCTGGTCGAGGCCGAGAAGCTCGTCCCCGTCACGGACCTCGATGCGGCCAAGAAGGCCTTCCGCGACCTCGCCGACCGGTGGGACGCCGCCGGCAAGGTGCCGCGCGACCGGATGAAGGACCTCGAGGCCCGGATGCGCAAGGTCGAGCAGGCCATCCGCGCGGTCGAGGACGACCAGTGGAGCAGGAGCGACCCCGAGAAGTCGGCCCGCGCCGACGACATGATCGGCAAGCTCGAGGCCGGCATCGCCGAGAGCCGGGCCAAGCTCGACAAGGCCACCGCCGCCGGTGACGCCAGGCGCGTCAAGGACCTCGAGAGCGAGCTCGCCAACAAGCAGGCCTTCCTCGACATGGCGCGCCAGGCGGCGGCCGAGTTCGGCTGACGATCAGGCGGTGACGCGGTAGGCGTCGAAGACGCCCGGCACGGCGCGTACGGCACGGAGCACGCCGTCGAGGTGGGCGGCGTCGGCCATCTCGAAGGAGAACCGGCTCTTGGCCACCCGGTCGCGGGTGGTGGAGAGCGTCGCGCTGAGGATGTTCACGTGGGCGTCGGAGAGCGCCATCGTGATGTCGGAGAGCAGGCGCGCACGGTCGAGCGCCTCGACCTGGATGTTGACCAGGAAGGTGGACTGCGACGTCGGCGCCCACTCGACCTCGAGCACGCGCTCGGGCTGGCCGAGGAGGCTGGAGGCGTTGGTGCAGTCGCGGCGGTGGACCGAGACTCCCCCGCCCTTGGTGACGAAGCCCAGGATCGGGTCGGGCGGCACCGGGGTGCAGCACTTGGCGAGCTTGACCCACAGGTCGTCGACGCCGCGGACGATGACGCCGGAGTCGGTGGGCGCGCGCTTGGCGCGTGACCGGCCGGTGATGGTGACGCCCTCGGAGAGGTCCTCCTGGGCACCGTCGTCGCCGCCGTGCAGGTCGATGACGCGTCGTACGACGGCCTGGGCGCTGAGGTTGCCCTCGCCCACGGCGGCGTAGAGCGCCGAGACGTCGGCGTGGTGGAAGTGCTCGGCCACCAGCGCCAGGATGTCGTGGGTCATCAGCCGCGTGAGGGGCAGGCCCTCCTTGCGCATGAGCTTGGCGATCTGGTCCTTGCCGCGCTCGATCGCCTCCTCACGACGCTCCTTGGTGAACCACTGACGGATCTTGGAGCGGGCGCGCGGCGACTGGACGAAGTTGAGCCAGTCGCGCGAGGGACCTGAGGTCGGCGACTTGGAGGTGAAGACCTCGACCACGTCGCCGTTGTCGAGCGTCGACTCCAGCGGCACGAGGCGGCCGTTGACCCGCGAGCCGATCGTGTGGTGGCCGACCTCGGTGTGGACGGCGTAGGCGAAGTCGACGGGCGTCGCTCCCATCGGCAGCGGGATCACGTCACCGCGCGGGGTGAAGACGTAGACCTGCTGCTGGTTCATCTCGAAGCGCAGCGACTCCAGGAACTCGCCCGGGTCCTCGACCTCGCTCTGCCAGTCGAGGAGCTGGCGCAGCCAGGTCAGGTCGTCGCGGTCGCCGAGGCGGTCGGTGTCGACTCCGGCCTTGGAGTTCTCCTTGTACTTCCAGTGCGCGGCGACGCCGTACTCAGCACGGCGGTGCTGGGCGAAGGTGCGGATCTGCACCTCGACCGGCTTGCCCTGCGGGCCGATGACCGTCGTGTGGAGCGACTGGTACATGTTGAACTTCGGCATCGCGACGTAGTCCTTGAACCGCCCCAGCACCGGGTTCCACCGCGAGTGGATGACACCCAGCGCGCTGTAGCAGTCGCGGTCCTCGTCGACGAGGATCCGGATCCCGACGAGGTCGTAGATGTCGGAGAAGTCGCGGCCGCCGACGATCATCTTCTGGTAGATCGAGTAGTAGTGCTTGGGCCGGCCGGTGACCTTGGCGTTGATCCGCGAGGTCTTCAGGTCCTGGTCGATGTCGGCGACGACCTCGGCGAGGAACTGGTCGCGCGAGGGTGCCCGCTCGGCGACCATCCGGACGATCTCGTCGTAGATCTTGGGGTGGAGGGTGGCGAAGGCCAGGTCCTCGAGCTCCCACTTGAGCGTGTTCATGCCGAGCCGGTGGGCCAGCGGTGCGTAGATGTCGAGCGTCTCCCGCGACGAGCGCTCCTGCGAGGCGGCCGGGACGTAGCGCAGGGTGCGCATGTTGTGGAGGCGGTCGGCGAGCTTGATGACCAGCACCCGGATGTCGCGCGACATCGCCACGATCATCTTGCGGATGGTCTCGGCCTGCGCGGAGTCGCCGTACTGGACCTTGTCGAGCTTGGTCACGCCGTCGACGAGCACCGCGACCTCGTCGCCGAAGTCGTCGCGCAGCTCGTCGAGGGTGTAGGCCGTGTCCTCGACGGTGTCGTGCAGCAGGGCCGCGACCAGCGTCGACTCGGTCATGCCGATGTCGGCGAGGATCGTGGTCACCGCGAGCGGGTGGGTGATGTAGGGGTCGCCGCTCTTGCGCATCTGGCCGGTGTGCCACTTGTCTGCCACCGCATAGGCACGCTCGAGCAGGGCGAGGTCGGCCTTGGGGTGGTTGGCCCGGACCGCGCGGAACAGCGGCTCGAGGACCGGGTTGGACGCCGGTGGACGGGTGCCGACGCGGGCGAGGCGTGCACGCATGCCGCGCGCGGTCAGGGGCGCCTTCGGCTCCTGTGCGGGCACCTGCTCCTCTGCCATGGGGTGAGTCTAGTGACGGGATGGGCGACCCCGTCGGCCCGTGTCAGGTCAGATCGTCAGCAGCGTGGCGATCGGCAGGTCACCGGTGACCGAGCGCGGGTCGAGGAAGCTGAGCTCCATCAGCACCGCTGCGCCCACGGCGATGCCACCGCAGGCCTCGATCAGCTGGCGCGTGGCGTCGGCCGTCCCGCCGGTGGCGAGCACGTCGTCGATCATCAGGACCCGCTCCCCCGGGGCGATGCCGTCCCGGTGGACCTCGAGGGTCGCGTCGCCGTACTCCAGGGTGTAGCTCACCGCGTGCGTCTCGCGGGGCAGCTTGCCGGCCTTGCGGATCGGCACGAAACCGATGCCGAGGGCCAGCGCCACCGGGGCGGCGAGGATGAAGCCGCGGGCCTCCATGCCGACCACCTTGTCGACCACGACGTTGCCGTGGTCGTCCCTGCCGCTGGCGGCGAGCGCAGTGATGACTGCGGAGAAGGCGTGGTGATCGGCCAGGACGGGCGTGATGTCCTTGAAGGTCACGCCCTTCTCGGGCCAGTCGGGCACGTCCACGGTCAGGCGCGTGAGCGCCTCCTGGGCGGTGCGCCGGTCAGGCATCGCCGGACTCGTCCACGACCGGGGAGTCCACCTTGGCGATGGCGGCGCGGGCGATCTCGATCTCCGTGCCGGGCGCGATCTGCAGACGGGCGCGATCGTCGGTGATGGACACGACGGTGCCGAAGATGCCGGAGGACATCATCACGTGCTGGCCGACCTCGATGCTGCTCTGGAGGCGGACGACCTCCTTCTGCCGGCGCTGCTGCGGCCGGATCACCATGAACCAGAAGAGGGCCAGGATGGCCACCAGGGGCACGAGTGCGGCAAGGTCATTCACGGTCGGAGCTCTCCTCGAGAGGGTCGGGGTGGCTGAGCGCGTGGAGTCTACGCGGGCGGCCGCACCGGCTCACACGTCGTCGAAGAGGGTGGTGTCGACCGTCGGCATCGCGGGCGGCGTCAGCCCGAGGTGGTGCCACGCCGCCGGTGTGGCGACCCGGCCGCGCGGGGTGCGGGCCAGCAGTCCGGTGCGGACCAGGAACGGCTCGGCGACCTCCTCGACGGTCTCGCGCTCCTCACCGACCGCGACCGCCAGGGTCGAGACCCCCACCGGTCCCCCGCCGAAGCGACGGCAGAGCACGTCGAGGACGGCCCGGTCGAGGCGGTCGAGGCCGGACTCGTCGACCTCGAACATGTCGAGGGCGGCCTGCGCCACCGGCAGCGTCAGCACTCCGTCGGCGCGCACCTGGGCGTAGTCGCGGACCCGTCGCAGCAGCCGGTTGGCGATGCGGGGCGTGCCGCGCGAGCGCGAGGCGATCTCGCTGGAGCCCTCGGCGGTGAGGTGCACGCCGAGCAGTCCTGCGGAGCGGTGCACGATCTGGTCGAGCTCGTGGGGCTCGTAGAACTCGAGGTGGGCGGTGAAGCCGAACCGGTCGCGCAGCGGTCCCGGCAGCAGGCCGGCGCGGGTCGTGGCGCCGACCAGCGTGAACGACGGGATCTCCAGCGGGATGGCCGTCGCGCCGGGACCCTTGCCGATGATGACGTCGACCCGGAAGTCCTCCATCGCCATGTAGAGCATCTCCTCCGCCGGCCGCGACATCCGGTGGATCTCGTCGACGAAGAGCACGTCGCCCTCGTTGAGGCCGGAGAGGATCGCCGCGAGGTCGCCGGCGTGGGTGATCGCCGGGCCGCTGGTCAGCCGCAGGGGCGTGCTCATCTCGGCGGCGATGATCATCGCCAGCGTGGTCTTGCCGAGCCCGGGCGGACCGGACAGCAGGACGTGGTCGGGCGCGCGACCACGACGCCGGGCGGCTTCGAGCACCAGCCCCAGCTGGTCGCGTACGCGGACCTGCCCGACGACCTCGTCGAGGGTCTTGGGGCGCAGCGCCGCCTCGACCGCGCGGTCGTCGCCGTCGGCCTCCGCGTCGGTGAGCCGCTGCAGGTGGCTGAGCTCGGCCTCGGTGAGGTCGACGTCGTCGTCCACGTCCGTGTCGTCCCAGTCCATGGCCGGCCTCAGGCCTTGCTCAGCGTGCGCAGGGCCGCCCGCAGCAGGGCGCCGACATCGGGCGCGTCCCCGGCGTCGGGCGCGACCGCGTCGACCGCCGTCTCGGACTCCTTGGTCGACCAGCCGAGCCCGATGAGCCCCTGCTGCACCTGGTCGCGCCACGGCGCGACGGCGGGCTGTGCGGTCGCCGGGTGGTGGACGCCGACGGGCGGGCCGATGCGGTCCTTGAGCTCCAGGATGATCCGCTGGGCGCCCTTCTGGCCGATGCCCGGCACGCGGGTCAGGGCCTTCACGTCCTCGGTCGTGATGGCGCGGCGTACGTCGTCGGGGCTCATCACCGCGACGATCGCCTGGGCGACCTTGGGGCCGACGCCGGAGGCGGTCTGGACGATCTCGAAGACCTGCTTCTCGTCGTCGTCGAGGAAGCCGAAGACCGTCAGGCTGTCCTCGCGCACGACCATGCTGGTCGGCAGCATCGCGGTGCGACCCACGCGCAGGGTGGCGAGGGTGCCGGGCGTGCACATCAGCTCCAGGCCGACCCCACCCACCTCGAGCACGGCGCTGTTGAGGGTGACGGCGGCGACCTCGCCGCGGACGAAGGCGATCATCGGGTCCTCACGGGGTAGTGGGTGCGCCGGGTCGGGGCGGCCTTCGCGGCGGCCTCCTCGAGGCGGGTCTGCGCGGATCCCCGCCAGACGTGGGTGATCGCCAGGGCGAGCGCGTCGGCGGCGTCGGCGGGCTTGGGCATCTCGGTCAGTCGCAGGATCCGGACGACCATCGCGCCGACCTGGGCCTTGTCGGCGCGGCCGTTGCCGGAGACGGCGGCCTTGACCTCGCTGGGGGTGTGCATCGCGATCGGCAGGCCACGGCGGGCCGCGACGACCAGGGCGATGCCGCTGGCCTGGGCGGTGCCCATGATCGTGCTGGAGGCGGATCGCGCGAAGACCCGCTCGACAGCGACCGCGTCGGGGCGGTGCTCCTCGATCCAGGCCTCCAGGCCACGCTCGATGCTGACCAGCCGATCGGCGATCGGCAACGTGCTGCTGGTGCGGATCACGCCGACGTCGACCATCGACAGAGGACGCCCGACGCTGCCGTCGACCACGCCGACACCACAGCGGGTCAGCCCGGGGTCGATGCCGAGGACTCGCACGCCGCACACCTTTCACCAGCCGGATCGTCCGAACACCTGTTCGTCCGGCCACGCTAACCCGCATCAGGTGCGGGGCGGCGTACGACACGCGGCTGTGGTGGGCCTCCGGCCGGCGGGTGGCCGGGCCGCCCTCGCGCTGTAACGCCGGGTTAGCGGCTGTACCCACCGTGATGCATGGGGGTGGGTAGTGGCCCTAACCCGGCGTTACAGCGCGGGCCCGGGGTCAGCGGCGCGTGACCCGGTAGGGGGCAAGGTCGGCGACATCCGTGCCGAAACGGGCGCACGTGTCGGCGTACTCGCGAGCCACCCGGGCCAGGGCGGCCCGGCGTCCGCTGAAGAGATCGACGTAGGTCAACCGGGAGCTGCCGAGCTTGAAACCGGTGAGGAAGTCGTGGCGACGCTTCTCGTCCAGGAGCACCTTCGCCGGGGCCTGTCCGCTCGGATTGTCCGGGGCGTACTTCAGGAGCCCGTCGGCCTCGAAGAAGTGCCGTCGCACGCAGACGTCGGCGAACGCGGTGACGTGTCCGTCGGTCAGCCCGAACTGCAGCTCGGGCTGCCCGATGCCCAGCTCGAGGACGAACTCGCGGACGAGTGACTCCAGATAGCTCTCCGCCCTCCCGTCCGCCTGCTCGATGCACCAACGCATGCAGCGGCTGTGTGGCCAGGCGGTCATCGAGCCGAGCACGTCGTGGAGCTGGGCACGGGTCACACCACTTCGCATCGCGGCATCGCACGCGGCCAGGCCGTGTGCGCGCCCGTGCTCACGAACCATGTCGAGCGCCGTACGCGCGCGGCCCAGGATCAGAAGTCCCTCGCTGGCGCACAGGTCCTCGGGCCGGTACGGCGCCAGGTGGTGCTTCACCCCCGCCCGCTCGGCGTCGCCGTGGACCTTGGCGCGGCTGACGTGGACAAGTGAACGCTGCGGCTCGGGGGCACCCATGCCGAGGACGATCGCCGACGAGTCGTGGCTGAAGACATAGGTGCGCGACGTCAGGCTGAGACCAGCGGCTCGGATCCTCAGGATCGGCTGCTCGCGGTAGGCATCCAGGGCGTCCCACGCCTCGCGGTCGACGTACACCCCACGGCGCAGCCGCAGCAGGCGCCCCGCCGTCACCAGCCGTCGTACGTCATTGGCGTCGAGGCCGGCTCGGGACAGCTGGCGAGAAGTGATCAGTCCGTGTTGTGACTGGATGAGGGCAATGGCCGGCAGGTACATACCGGTCGAGCATCAGCAGGCCCTCCGACGGCCTCCCGCTCGATGACCGAGGGCCTGTGGAGAACCCGCCGAGAGCCTCGCCTGTGGACGCCCGCGGGCGTTCTGGCACCGACCTGCCCGCGCTGTAACGCCGGGTTAGCAGGTGTACCCACCGTGATGCATGGGGGTGGGTAGTGGCTCTAACCCGGCGTTACAGCGGGCGGAGGCAGCTCGGGCGACGAGGACTCCTGGCGTACGACACACGGCCACGCGGCCGGTCAGGCGTCGGCGGCCTCGAGCTCGGCCATCACGTCGGCGGGGATGTCGACGTTGGTGAAGACGTCCTGCACGTCGTCGAGGTCCTCGAGCGCGTCGACGAGGTGCATCACCTTGCCGGCGCCGTCGGCGTCGACCGGGATCTCGAGGCTCGCGACGAACTCGACGTCGGCCGAGTCGTAGTCGATGCCGGCATCCTGGAGGGCGGTGCGGACGGCGACCACGTCGGTGGCCTCGCTCTGCACCCGGAACGCCTCGTCGAGGTCGTCGACGTCCTCGGCGCCGGCGTCCAGGGTCGCCTCGAGCACGTCGTCCTCGGTGACCTCACGGGTCGTGCCGTCGTGGTCCTGCGACTTGGGCACCACCACGACGCCCTTGCGGGTGAACAGCCGCGAGACCGAGCCGGGGTCGGCCATCGTGCCGCCGTTGCGGGTGACCGCGGTGCGGACCTCCATCGCGGCCCGGTTGGTGTTGTCGGTGAGGCACTCGATGAGGATGGCCACGCCCTGCGGGCCGTAGACCTCGTAGGAGATCGTCTTGTAGTCGACGCCGCCCGACTCGGCACCGGAGCCGCGCTTGAGCGCGGAGTCGATGTTCTTGTTGGGGACCGAGCTCTTCTTGGCCTTCTGGATCGCGTCGTAGAGGGTCGGGTTGCCGGCGACGTCACCGCCGCCCTGCTTGGCCGCGACCTCGATGTTCTTGATCAGCTTGGCGAAGAGCTTGCCGCGCTTGGCGTCGATCGCGGCCTTCTTGTGCTTGGTCGTTGCCCACTTGGAGTGGCCTGACATGAGTCCCTCTATCTATCGCAGTTCTGGTCGGTGCGTCGTTCAGGCCGAGCGCACCAGATCCACGAACATGCCGTGGACCCGGTCGTCGCTGCCGACCTCAGGATGGAACGAGGTCGCCATCAGGGGGCCCTGGCGCACGGCCACGATCCTACCCATCGCCGGCCCGGACTCGACCCGAGCCAGCACCTCGACGTCGTCGTCGACGGCCTCGACCCACGGGGCACGGATGAAGACCGCGCGCACCGGATCCGCCAGCCCGTCGACGTGGAGGTCCTCCTCGAAGGAGTCGACCTGGCGTCCGAACGCGTTGCGGCGCACCGTGAGGTGGAGGCCGCCGATCGTCTCCTGGCCCACCGCCCCGTCCTCGATCCGGTCGGCCAGCATGATCATGCCGGCGCAGGTCCCGAAGGCGGGCAGCCCGCCACCGGACCGCCTCGCGCAGCGGATCGATCAGCTCGAAGATCGTGGCCAGCTTGATCATCGTCGTCGACTCCCCGCCCGGGATCACGAGGCCGTCGCAGGCGGCGAGCTCGGCGGGACGGCGTACGGAGATCGGGTCGGCACCCAGCGAGCGGAGGGCGGCGAGGTGCTCGCGCACGTCGCCCTGGAGGGCCAGCACGCCGATGGTCGGATTCACGAACGCCGATCCTAGGACCGGCCCTCGCCCGTAGGCTCGGGGGACCATGAGACTCCCCCGATCCGCCGCTCTGGGCGTCGCCCTCGGCCTGGCTGTCAGCCTCGCGATCACCACCGGGGCCGCCACGACCGCGACGTCTGCGCCCGCCTCCGACACCCCGCGGACGATCGAGGGCTGGCCGGTCCGCTCGCCCTCGAGCCTGGGACTGCGCAGCGCCCCGATCGAGAAGGGTGCGGCACGGGCCAGGCGCCTGGAGTCCACGTGCTTCGCGGTCCTGCGCGACGGCAAGCTCGTCCGCGACTGGAACTGGTCGATGGAGCGCGACGTGCCGCGTGAGGTCTTCTCGATCACGAAGTCCGTGACCAGCACGCTGGTCGGCATCGCGATCCGCGACGGCGACCTGCGCCTGGACGACACGGTCTCGACCTACGTCCCGGACTGGCGCGGGACTCCGTCGGAGTCGGTGACCGTGCGCAACCTGCTCTCCAACGACAGCGGCCGCTTCTGGTCGCTGCAGTCGGACTACGGCGACCTGCTCGCCGCGCGGAGCCGCTCGAAGTACGCCGTCGGCCTGACGCAGCAGTACGCCCCCGGCAGCGCCTGGGCCTACAACAACGCGGCGATCCAGGTGCTTCGAGCCGGTGCTGGAGAAGGCGACCGGGATGCGCGTCGCGAAGTTCGCCCGGACCCGACTCTTCACGCCGCTCGGCATGACCCACTCGCGCTTCACCACCGATCGGGCCGGCGACGCGGCAGTGTTCTACGGCCTGCAGACCACCTGCCTCGACCTCGCCCGGTTCGGCTCGCTCTACCTCGGCAAGGGCAAGGTCGACGGCACGCGGCTGCTCGACGCCAGCTATGTCAGGCGTGCCGTCGGACGCTCCTCGACCGCGCACAATGCGGCCTACGGCTACCTGTGGTGGCTCAACCGTCCCGGGACCCTCCGCGGTGCGACGGACCCGGTGGACGCGCAGGGGCAGCCGCTCACGAGGGTGGCCGGCCAGCTCGCCCGATCCGCGCCGGCCGACCTCTACGCAGCTCTCGGCTTCGGTGGGCAGGTGCTGCTCGTGGACCCGTCCACGAGGACGATGGTCATCCGCCTCGGCCTTCCTGCCCAGCCGGGCGAGGATGCCTACGGCTTCGGCGACGCAGCCACCGTGCTCACCGGCGCGCTCAGGTAACCGTGGCGAGGGGTGCGCCGATCCGGCACACTCGGGACATGGACCCGGTGTGGCTGGACCCTCCGGCGGCCCGGATCCCGGCGTCGCTGAGGAGCCACGTCGAGGCGATGTACGGCTATGCCGGGTTCGACCTCGAGCCCGGGGTCCACCGCGGACTCCCCTCCGACGGCCTGACCCTCGTGCTCAGCCTCGACCGGCCGCTGCGTACGGCCCCGTCCGAGCAGGCCTGGGCCGACGGCGTCCGGGACTCCCAGTGGGTCACCATCGGCGGGCTCCACACGCGAGCGGCGATGGTCGAGCAGCCGGGCCAGTGGGCGGGCGTCCAGCTGAGCCTGCACCCGCTCGGCATCCAGGCGCTCCTCGGCGTCCCGACCGCCGACCTGCCGGTGGGCAGCTGGGACGCGGGCGACCTGTTCGGACCGGACGTGGACCGCGTCGTCGAGGAGATGCACGCAGCCGCGGACTGGCCCGGCCGCTACGCGGCGGTGACGCGCTTCCTCCTCCGTCGGGCACGACTGGCCAGACGCGCCCGTGAGCCGGCCCGGACCTCGGCCGAGGTCGTCGAGGCCTGGCGGCTGCTCACCCGACGCCGCGACCTCGCGGTCGACGACGTGGCCCGCGAGGTGGGCTACAGCCGGCGCCGGCTCAACCAGCTGATCACGGCCGAGGTCGGCCACGGGCCGAAGACGGTGCAGCGGCTCGCTCGTTTCGACCGCGCCCGGCGAGTGGTCGCGGACTCGCGCGCAGCGGGCACGACGCTGGCCGACGTGGCGACCCGCACGGGCTACTACGACCAGTCCCACCTGGTGCGCGACTTCCACGAGTTCGCCGGCCTGGGACCGACCGCGTGGCTGGCCGCGGAGTTCCCAAATCTCCAAGGCACGAGCCGCCACGACGGAGCACCATCGTCGGCATGAGCGAACACACCACACCCACCGTCTGGCCCGCCTTCCAGGCCCACGACCCCGAGCTCGTCATCCGCACCCTCGTCGCCCTCGGCTTCGAGGAGACCGTCGCCTACCGCGACGAGGCGGGCGTCGTCGAGCACGCCCAGCTCGACTGGCCGGAGGGCGGCGGGGTGATGCTCGGCAGCCACAAGCCCGACGGACCCTTCACCCAGCAGCCCGGCACCACGTCGGCGTACGTCGTCACGGCGGACGTCGGTGCGGTGTGGCAGCGCGCGAAGGACGCCGGACTGGAGCCCGACGCCCTCGTCGAGCGCGACTACGGGAGCCGGGAGTTCCGCGTGCGCGACCCCGAGGGCAACCAGTGGTCCTTCGGGACCTACGCCGGCGAGCCGCGGCGGGCGTGACCCCCCGGGCCGGCCCACCGGTCGAGGTCGGGGTCAGGTCACCAGCCGCGCTCGGACAACCGGTGGGGCTGCGGGATCTCGTCGACGTTGATGCCGACCATGGCCTCGCCGAGACCGCGGGAGACCTTGGCGACGACGTCGGGGTCGTCGAAGAAGGTGGTGGCCTTGACGATCGCCTCGGCGCGCTGGGCCGGGTTGCCGGACTTGAAGATGCCCGAGCCGACGAAGACGCCCTCGGCGCCGAGCTGCATCATCATCGCGGCGTCGGCCGGGGTCGCGATGCCGCCGGCGGTGAAGAGCACGACGGGCAGCTTGCCCGCGGCCGCGACCTCCTTGACCAGCTCGTAGGGGGCCTGGAGCTCCTTGGCCGCGACGTAGAGCTCGTCCTCGGCCATGGAGTGCAGGCGACGGAGCTCGCCGCCGATCGTGCGCATGTGCATCACCGCGTTGGAGACGTCACCGGTGCCGGCCTCGCCCTTGGAGCGGATCATCGCCGCGCCCTCGGTGATGCGGCGCAGGGCCTCGCCCAGGTTGGTCGCACCGCACACGAACGGGACGGTGAACTGCCACTTGTCGATGTGGTTGGCGTAGTCGGCCGGGGTCAGCACCTCGGACTCGTCGATGTAGTCGACACCCAGCGACATCAGGACCTGGGCCTCGGCGAAGTGGCCGATGCGGGCCTTCGCCATGACCGGGATCGAGACGGCCTCGATGATCGAGTCGATCATGTCGGGGTCGCTCATCCGGGACACGCCGCCCTGGGCGCGGATGTCGGCCGGGACGCGCTCGAGCGCCATCACCGCGACGGCGCCGGCGTCCTCGGCGATCTTCGCCTGGTCTGCGGTGACGACGTCCATGATGACGCCGCCCTTGAGCATCTCGGCCATGCCGCGCTTGACGCGACTCGTGCCGTGCTCGATCGGGGTCTCGGGGGTGTGCTCAGCCATGGCTGGATCGTAGTCCGGCACCACCCCGGCGGGTGCATCGGGACGGGGGCGCGATCAGGCCTGCGAGGCCGCCCGCGCCAGCGCCTGGCGGCGGACCACCCAGATCCGCTGGGCGACCGTCACGGTCGCCGCCAGCGCGAGGGCCCACAGGGAGATGTAGAGCAGGATCCAGAGGTCGAGGACATCGGCGAAGAACGCCGGGACGAGCATGCCCACGAGGCGGTCCGGACGCTCGGCGATGCCCACCTTGGCGTCGTAGCCGAGGTGGTCGGCCTTCGCCCGGGCGTAGGACGTCACTGCGCCCATCACGAGGATCACGAGGCTCAGCGAGAGGTAGAGCCGGCTCTCGTGGTGCCAGGCGAAGAAGAGCACCAGGCCGCCGAACAGGGCGCCGTCGGCGATCCGGTCGAGCGTGGAGTCGAGGAAGGCGCCGAAGTCGTCCTTGCGCCCCATCTTGCGGGCCATCGCGCCGTCGATCAGGTCGCTGAAGACGAAGGCGGTGATGAACAGGACGCCCTGCCACATCCAGCCGTTGGCGAAGAAGAACAGCGCGCCGAAGCTGACGCCGAGGGTGCCGACCAGCGTCACCACGTCGGGGCTGATGCCGAGGCGGAGGAAGAGGTTGATGAAGGGGGCGAGCATGACGCCCTGCCAGAACTGCTTGAACCGATCGAGCACGGCGGCAGGTTACCCGTCCAGCAGGGCGGCCCGGACGTCCGCCACTGCGGTGGGCGCTCCGCTGACGGTCCAGTCGACGCCCGCGGCCGTCACGACGACCGACTCCCCGCCCGCGCCGCGGATGATGGCCGCGCCCGGGAGCCGGTCCCAGTCGGCGACGGAGTGCTGGAACAGCACGTCCCACTGTCCGGAGGCGATCGCCATCGCGTCCATCGTCCCCGAGCCCAGCATCCGCAGGGTGCCGACCTGTCCCAGGGCCTTGGCGAAGGCGTCCCCCACCTCGCTGCCGTAGAACGGCGGGTGGAGGTACGTCGTCGCGCACCGCGCCTCGCGCGGGGTGTCGGGCAGTGCCGCGAGGGGCTCACCGTCGCAGGTGGTCGTGAGGTCGGGGCCACCCACCCAGGTCCGCAGCGTGGCGGCGTGGTGCACGGCTCCGAGCAGCACGTCGTGGTCGTCGTACAGGGCAATGGCGCTGCACCACCAGTCGCTGCCCCGCGAGAAGTTGTAGGTGCCGTCGACGGGGTCGATGACCCACGTGCGCCCGGAGGTGCCGGGCCTCGAGGTGCCCTCCTCCCCCACGATCGCGTCGTCCGGGCGCTCGGCGGTGAGCCGCTGGACGATGATGCGCTCGGCGGCGGTGTCGGCCTGGGTCACGATGTCGGAGCCGCTGGTCTTGCGGGAGATGTCGAGGCCTTCGCCCCGGATGCGCGCGGCGAGCAGTGCCGCCTCACGCACCAGGTCGGTGGCGAGGGCGGCGTCATCGGTCAGGCTGGTTCGATCCACGGCGGCCACGCTAGTGGGCGCGCGTAGGGTGGCCCCACGGAGCCGTCCAGGCTTCCAATCGAGGAGCCCCGATGAGCGACAAGTCGCCACGGCAAGGCATGTCCAAGAAGTCCGGCAAGTCCCTCAAGGAGAAGCGTGCCGACAAGCACGCCAAGGCGGCCGGCAAGAGCGACAGCCCCGATCCGATCGTGCCGAAGAAGCGGTGAGCCCCCGCAGCCTCGGCATCATCGGGACCTCCGCCAAGGAGAACGAGTTCCGGCTTCCCATCCACCCCGAGCACCTCTCCCGGCTCGCGCCTGAGATCGCTGCGCGGACCACGCTCGAGCACGGCTACGCCGGTCACTTCGGGGTCAGCGACGACGAGCTCGCACCGCACGTGGCGGGTTTCGCCTCGCGCGAGGAGATCCTGCAGGGGTCCGACGTGGTCGTGCTGCCCAAGCCGCAGCACGAGGACGTCGCGGCCATGCACGCCGGCCAGGTCCTGTGGGGCTGGCCGCACTGCGTGCAGGACCCGGAGATGACCCAGCTCGCGATCGACCGCGAGCTGACGCTCATCGCGTTCGAGGCGATGAACCACTGGACCGCGGACGGCTACGTCGGCCTCCACGTCTTCCACAAGAACAACGAGCTCGCCGGCTACTGCTCGGTGCTGCAGGCGATGGAGCTCGTCGGTGTCACCGGTGACTACGGGCGCCGACTGAGTGCGGTCGTGATCGGCTTCGGCGCGACTGCGCGCGGCGCGGTGACGGCCCTCAAGGCCCACGGCGTCGGGGACGTCGCCGTCCTGACGACGCGCGGGGTCGCCGCCGTGGGGTCGCCGATCCACTCGGTGCGGATCCGTCAGTTCGACCACGACCCGGGCGAGCAGGGGCTGAGCCACGTCATCACCGACCGGGGTCGCGAGCCGGTGGCGGCCTACCTCGCGGAGAACGACATCGTGGTCAACTGCACCTTCCAGGACACGGCGGCACCGCTGACCTACCTGCAGACCGAGGACCTCGACGCCTTCCGGCCGGGCAGCCTGATCGTGGACGTGTCGTGCGACGAGGGCATGGGCTTCTCCTGGGCCGTGCCGACGACCTTCGACGAGCCGATGTTCACCGTCGGCGGCAAGGTGCACTACTACGCGGTGGACCACAGCCCGTCGTACCTCTGGAACTCGGCCACGTGGGAGAACAGCGAGGCGCTGCTGCCGTTCGTGGACACGGTGCTCGCCGGGCCCGAGGCGTGGGACGCGGACCAGACCATCACGCGAGCCATCGAGATCCGTGACGGCCGCATCTGCAACCCGGCGATCCTGGCGTTCCAGGGCCGGGAGGCCGAGCACCCCTACCGGGTGGTCTGAGCGCCTGCCCAGGCCTTCGTCAGGAGGTCGCGGGTGTCCTCGAGCAGCTGCGGCAGCATCTTGGTGCCGCCGACGACGGTGATGAAGTTGGCGTCACCGGTCCACCGCGGCACGACGTGCTGGTGCAGGTGCTCGGACAGCGACCCGCCGGCGGACCGGCCGAGGTTGAGCCCGACGTTGAAGGAGTGCGGGCGGCTCACGGCCCGGATCGCGCGCAGCGACTGCTGGGTCATCGCCATCAGCTCGGTCGACTCGGCCTCGGTCAGGTCGGTCAGGTCGGCGACGTGGCGGTAGGGCAGCACCATCAGGTGGCCGGGGTTGTAGGGGTGCAGGTTGAGCACGACGTAGGTCGACTCGCCCCGCGCCACGACGAGCGACTCCTCGTCCGGGTGCCCGGGGATCGCGCAGAACGGGCAGCCCTCGTCGTCCACCGCCGTGCGGACGTAGGCCATCCGGTGGGGTGTCCAGATCCGCTCGAGCCCATCGCCGCTTCCGCCGCCACTCCCGCCGACACCGTCACTCATGTCGGCGATCCTAGGCTGGCCCCATGACGTCGATCCGACCGGCCGTGGACGCCGACATGGCCGCGGTGGCTGACCTGTGGCACGTGGGCTGGCACGACGGCCACGCCGGGCACGTGCCGGAGGGACTGACTGCGGCCCGGACGCTGGCGGCGTTCCACGAGCGGACTCCCCTCCGGGTCGCGGACACCACGGTGGCCGTCTCCGACTCCGGGGAGCTGCTCGGTTTCGTGATGGTGGTGGGCGACGAGGTCGAGCAGGTCTTCGTCGGGCGACCGGGTCGCGGGACCGGGATCGCGAGGGTGCTGCTCGCCGAGGCCGAGCGCCAGGTGGCGGCAGCAGGGCACGCCTCGGCGTGGCTGGCCGTCGTCGCCGGCAACGCGCGGGCGCGGCGGTTCTACGAGAAGATGGGCTGGTCCGACTTCGGAGACCTGCCCTACGAGGTCACCGCAGCCGGACAGACCTTCGTCTCGCCCTGTCGGAGGTACGTGAAGCAGGTCCTGACCTCGCCCGCAGCCGCGCGTGTCTACGTCGACATGGTGGGCGACCTGTTCCACCCGGGCCACGTCGCACTCCTCCGCGAGGCCCGGAGGCACGGCGACTGGCTCGTCGTCGGCGTGCTGTCCGACGCCACGGCCGCCGCCTACAAGCGACGCCCGATCATGACGCTCGCCGAACGTGTCGCTGTGATCGAGTCCTGCAGGTACGTCGACGAGGTGGTGCCCGATGCACCGTTCCACGTGACCGAGGAGTTCCTCGTCGAGCACGGGATCACCGTCGTGGCCCACGGGGACGACCTGTCGCCAGAAGCTGCGTCGTCGATCTACGGGCCGGCCGTCGCGGCGGGGACCTACGTCCCTGTCGCCCGCACGAGCGACATCTCCACCACCCAGGTCATCCGGCGCGTGCTGGAGTCATCCGCACCGGAGCAACGCGACGACGCTGAATAGCGGAGACTTCGACAGGTGACCTCAGAAGTCGACCCACGTCTCGGCCGAACACCCGCCCTCCTGATCGTCGGAGCGATGGGCACGGGGAAGTCGGACACGTCGTACCGGATCTTCTCGCGTCTGTACCAACAGGGCACACCGATCGCCCGCCTCGACCTCGACGACATCGGCATGTCGCATCCGGCCCCCAGCGACGACCCGCACAACTTCGCCGTCAAGGCCGCCCCCATGTCACCTGCTGGGACGTCTTGTGCGCCGACTGGTTCGGCAATGGCCGACTCACACCACGAGCACGAGGAGAGAACCCATGTCACAGAAGGCAGTCGTCAGTCTCCACCACGGCGACTGGAAGACATCGAGAGGTGACTGTGGCGTTCCTGGTCGCGGTCGGCGCAGCCGAGACGGGTCGCGAGACCCTCATGTTCCTGACGCAGGAGGCCGTGCGTCACACTCGACGCCTCCCCGGGAAGTGGTCGATCGGTGCTGCGCGAGACGGGCTGGCCAGACCTCTCCCTTGAGTCGCTAGCCCTTCGTCGTTCCTCAACCACCGCGGGTGGGGTCTCGATACGCCCGCTCGTTCCTCACGGCCTACTCGACCAGCGGTGGCACAACGTCCGGTGGTCGAGGACGCTCTGGCGCCTGTCACGGACCCGCGAATCGGTCGTCGGACGCGCCCAGCGTCACGACGCCGCGCGGCCGCACTTCGTGTGTCGGCCATCTGCGTCGAGTCGCGCAAGATCGACGCGGCGACACTGATCGACGGCGCGGAGCTCAACGGCAGACCATTCCCAGGTGGAACTGGATCGGCGACGAGGGCGCCACGACCTTCAGCTACTGACCGCATGAGGCGGCGTGGAGGTCGCAGCTCGATCGGCCGGGTCCTAGGCCCAGGCCTTCGCCAGCCGCTCGACGATTTCCGTGAGCCGGTCGGGCGAGGTGGCGATGTTGAGCCGGACCTGGCTGCCGGCGCCGGCGGCGTAGGACGTCCCCGCGCTCACCATCACCTGGCCGCGCTCGAGTGCGACCGCGGCGGCGTCGTCGTGGCCGTAGGCGGAGGCGTCGAGCCAGGCGAGGTAGGTCGCCTCGAGCGGGCGCATGCGCACCTCGGGGAGGTGGGCGGCGAGCAGGTCGCCGAGCAGGGTGCGCTGCTGGTCGAGGCGCTCGACGAGCGAGGCGAGCCAGCCGTCGCCGAGGTCGTAGGCCGCCTTGGCGGCTGCGATGCCGACGGACGAGTAGGACTCGTTGCGCGACATCGGCTGGTCCACCAGCCGCTGCTGGGACTCGGGGTCGGGCACGACCAGCTGGGCGCAGCGCAGGCCCGCGGTGTTGAAGGCCTTGGACGCGGCCACCACTGCGATCGCGTGGTCCTGCGTGCCGTCGAGCGACAGGTAGGAGACGTGCTCGGCGCCCGGGAGCACGAGCGGTGCGTGGATCTCGTCGCACACGACGCGGGCGCCGTGGCGGAGCACGACGTCGCGGATGCCCTCGAGCTCGGCGCGGGTGAACACCCGGCCCCACGGGTTGTGCGGCTGCGTCAGCAGCAGGGTCTGGGCGCCCTCGGCGAAGAGTGCGTCCAGCCGGTCGAGGTCGATCTCGGCGCGCGAGGCCGACGACGCCACCTCGAGCTGGTGCTCGGCCCGACCGGTGACGCCGGCCAGTCCGTGGTGCGCGTTGTAGCCGGGCGTCGGGAAGACGACGCCCCCGGGACCGCTGAACACGTCGATCGCCACC
The DNA here is from genome assembly GCA_963750445.1 of uncultured Actinomycetota bacterium. Lineage (GTDB taxonomy): Bacteria > Actinomycetota > Actinomycetes > Propionibacteriales > Nocardioidaceae > Nocardioides. The sequence goes on from CAVVQR010000016.1 coordinate 798,784, forward strand.
CGGACGCCCGCGGTCACGTCGACGACGGGTTGTACGGCCTCGGGCTCGGGCGCCCAGCCGAAGTGCCGCGCCGACCACCCGACGTAGGACTCGGCGAGCTCGGGGTCCCAGCCGAAGAGCGGGTAGCCGGTGATGCCGTCGGCCAGCGTCCGCTGCACCGCCTCGAGCACCACCGGGTCGACGGCGTAGTCCATCTCCGCGACCCAGGCCGGGAGCACGCCGGCGGGCACGCCCCACTTCAGGGGCAGCTTGTGGCGCGCCTCCTCCTCGGTGAGGTCGACGATCGGACGACGGTCCAGTGCGCTCATGTCAGTGCCAGTCCTTCTCGATCAGGATGCGGCCGACGAGCACCTGCCGGTCGGTCATGCGGCGTGCGTCGGCCAGCGCGGCCGGGTAGTCCTCGTGGGAGTGCGCGATCCACCGGCCGTCAGGCCCCTTCTCCCCACCCTGCCCGGCCACCGCGACGTACGTCGTGCCCGCGGGGCGGTAGCCCGTGCCGGGCCACTCACGAACGAGCTGACCGTCGACCACGACGGCCCGACGCTCGACTGCGGCGATGGCCTTGTAGCCGACCGGGACGCGCTTCTCGAAGCTCGGCTCGTAGCTCCCGAAGTCGCGCAGGTCGCCAGCTGGCCAGGTGCGACCGAACCGGCTGCTGGCGACCAGCACCCACCGGGTGTCCTCGTCCGTGGTGTCGAACGGCGCTCCCCCACCTTCGGGCCAGTCGTAGGTGACCTCGGCCCCGGGCTCGGGCAGCGGCTCAGACCTGCTCGCGCGACGCCACCGCACGCGGCCACCCTCTCGATCGCCTCGGCGACGGGTACGCCGTTGTCCTGGCGACCGTCGCGGTAGCGGAAGCTGACGGCACCCTTCTCGACGTCGTCGTCGCCGGCGATCAGCATGAAGGGGACCTTCTGCAGCTGGGCGTTGCGGATCTTCTTCTGCATCCGGTCGTCGGACTCGTCCACCTCGACGCGCAGCCCCTGCGACTTCATCTGCTTGGCGATGTCGAAGAGGTAGTCGTTGTGGCGCTCGGCGATCGGGATGCCCTGGACCTGGACGGGCGCGAGCCAGGGCGGGAAGGCGCCGGCGTAGTGCTCGACCAGGACGCCGATGAACCGCTCGATCGAGCCGAACTTGGCGGAGTGGATCATCACCGGCTGCTGGCGGGTGCCGTCGGCAGCGACGTACTCGAGGTCGAAGCGGTCGGCCGAGGGCTGGTTGAAGTCGTACTGGATGGTCGACATCTGCCAGGTCCGGCCGATCGCGTCGCGCGCCTGCACCGACACCTTGGGTCCGTAGTAGGCGGCACCACCGGGGTCGGGCACGAGCTCGAGCCCGGACTCCTCGCAGACCTTGCGCAGCACCTCGGTGGCCAGCTCCCAGTCCTCGTCGGAGCCGATGAACTTGTCGGGCTTGGAGTCGTCGCGGGTCGACAGCTCGAGGTAGAAGTCGTTGAGCCCGAAGTCGCGGAAGAGACCCAGGCAGAAGTCCAGCAGGTGCTTGATCTCGCCCGGCGCCTGCTCGGGAGTGACGTAGGAGTGGGAGTCGTCCTGGGCGAATCCCCTCACCCGGGTCAGGCCGTGGACGACGCCGGACTTCTCGTGGCGGTAGACCGAGCCGAACTCGAAGAGCCTCAGCGGGAGCTCACGGTAGGAGCGCTGCCGCGAGCGGTAGATCAGGTTGTGCATCGGGCAGTTCATCGCCTTGAGGCGGTAGTCCATGCCGTCGACGTCGAGCGCGGGGAACATGCCCTCGCCGTAGTAGGGCAGGTGGCCCGAGGTGTAGAAGAGCCCCTCCTTGGCGATGTGCGGGGTGCCGACGTACTCGAAGCCCTCATCGATGTGCCGCTGGCGGACGTAGTCCTCCATCTCCCGCTTGATCACACCGCCGCGGGGGTGGAAGACGGGCAGGCCGGAGCCGATCTCGTCGGGGAAGGAGTAGAGGTCGAGCTCGCGACCGAGCTTGCGGTGGTCGCGGCGCTCGGCCTCCTCGAGCCGGTGGAGGTGCTCCTCGAGCGCCTCCTTGGTCTCCCAGGCGGTCCCGTAGATGCGCTGGAGCTGCTTGTTCTTCTCGTCGCCGCGCCAGTAGGCCGCGGCGCTGCGCATCAGCTTGAACGCGGGGATGCGCTTGGTGGTCGGCAGGTGCGGACCACGGCACAGGTCGGACCACTTGGCCTCGCCGCTGCGACCGATGTTGTCGTAGATGGTGAGCTCTCCGGCTCCCACCTCGACCGAGGCACCTTCGGTGTCTGCCGCACCCGCGCCGCCCTTGAGACCGATCAGCTCGATCTTGTAGGGCTCGTCCTTGAGCTCGTCGAGAGCCTCGGCGTCGGTGGTGACGCGGCGCTCGAAGCGCTGGTTCTCCTTGATGATCTTGCGCATCGCGGACTCGATCTTGACCAGGTCCTCGGGCACGAACGGGGTCTCGACGTCGAAGTCGTAGTAGAAGCCGTTGTCGATGGGCGGGCCGATGCCGAGCTTGGCGCTCGGGAACAGCTGCTGCACGGCCTGCGCCATCACGTGCGCGGTCGAGTGCCGCAGGATGTCGCGGCCGTCGGCGCTGTCGATGGCGACTGCCTCGACCTCGTCGCCGTCGGCGAGCTCGTAGGCGAGGTCCTTGAGCGACCCCGCGACCCGCGCTGCGACCACGTCGGCGTCGTCGCGGAAGAGCTCCCAGGCCTTGGTGCCCGTCGTGACCGTGGTCTCCGCACGCTGATCGGCGTGGATGCGGACGACCTGGATGTCGGACACGAGAGCTCCTTGGCGGGATCTGGGTGGTGGGACGGATGTCCCGGCGAGCCTATCGGCCGGAGCGGTCGGACCTCACCCGGGTTTCGGGCTCACCTCTCTCGCGCGATGATCCGCTCCATCTCGGCGATCGAGTCGACCGTGGACACGTGGAGCACCGCGTGCCAGCCGAACGCCCGCGCGGCCTCGACGTTGGCCTCGACGTCGTCGAGGAACAGCACCTCGCCGGGCTCGACGCCGAGACGGCGGGTGGTCAGCTCGTACGCCGCCGGGTCGGGCTTGGCCAGGCCGACCTCGTGGCTGTAGACGAGGTCGTCGGTGATCTCCTCGAAGCCGTGCACCCGCTCGGCCTCGCGGGCGCCGGGACCGGAGTTGGACAGGATCCCGGTCAGCCGGTGGGGCCGCTGGGCGGCGAACCAGTCGACGAGCGGACGGTCGAGCGTGCCGACGTACCAGCGCCAGAAGTCGGCCATCAGCGCGTCGGCCTGCTCGTCGTCGAGGCCGAGGACTCGCTGCCACTCGGCACGGACCTGGTCCACGGTGGCCCCGCCGGTCACGGGATCACCCGGCAGGGCCGCCAACCCGCCGGCGATGCTGCCCGCGGCCATCCCGAGCCGCTGCTCCGCCGGCCCCGGGAAGAGGTCGTCGTCGTTGACCTCGAGGACTCCCCCGATGTCGAACACCACCGCCCGGATCATGGCGACACCCTAGGAGTCCGGGCCCACCACGACCGCCAGTGCGTCAGCCGGCGGCGTCGAGGTAGCCCACCATCCGGTCGAACAGCAACGAGGCGCGTCGCAGGTCGGGCGACGCCGCGGCCGGCTCCTCCAGGGGCGCCTCGACGGCGTCGGGACGCCACCCGGGGCGGTACTCGTCCGCGAGGGCCGTGGCGACGTCGCTGGCCGACCGCACCACCTGCGGGTCCACCGACCAGATCGCCTCGAACGTACGGAGCGTGGGTGACCGGGGGTCGCGCCCGGGACGCTCGACGGCGGACAGGCACGCCGGCAGGTCCGGCGCATCACAGATGACGAACCACTCGCGGTTGAGCTGCGCCTCGTGCGGCAGGTCGACCTCGACCGGAGTGCCCCGGAGCAACGGTGCCGGATCGGCGAAGCTCGCGAAGACCACGGCTTGCCGTGCCGTGCGCGCCAGCTCGTGCCAGCGGTCGTACGAGCGGCGGACGTAGGTCTCGCGCTGGAACCCCCCGAGGAGCAGGGGCTCGGCCGCCCGCGAGCAGCACTCGTCCTCGATCGCGCGGCTCACCGCGAGGAGGGTGCGGCGCGAGAGGACCTGCGGGGCGAGGTCCGGGTGGCGTCGACGCAGCTCGGCGAAGACGGAGCCCGACCGGACCGTCGGCCGGGCGACGCGCTGCACGGCCGCCTTCAGCGACAGGCCAGCGCTGCGACGGCTGAGCACCTCGAGCACGGCCTCCACGTCGGACTCCGCGTAGCGCCGGTGTCCACCCTCCGGACGGGTGGGACGAGGAAATCCGTGGCGGGATTCCCAGCTGCGCAGCGTCGCAATGGGTACTCCTGTCCTGTGGGCGAGCTCACCGATCGTCAGGGAGGCGCGAGGAATGGATGTCACGAGCGGGCTCCTCAACGGTTTGCCTAGATTTAGTTGGCAGTGTTGCATAGGTTCAGGCACCGAGGCTCGCACCTCACCAGGAGGACCGATGATGACGATCGAGACAGACGCGGCGCTGCGGCAGCTGCTCGAGGACGGCCGCGCGCGCTCCGCTGCGATCGATCCGCACCACGCCGCCCTCTGGGACGCGCTGTGCGCCGCCACCGAGGGCGGCAAGCGCTTCCGTCCTGCGCTGGTGACCTCGACCCACGACGCGCTGGGCGGCACCGTCGCCGGTGCCGCGGCCCAGGTCGGCGCGGCCGTCGAGCTGCTGCACACCGCGCTGGTCATCCACGACGACGTCATCGACGGCGACCACGTGCGCCGCGGCCGCCCCAACGTGAGCGGGACCTTCGCCGCCCGCGCGCGGGCGGAGGGCGCGGGCCACGAGGCCGCTGACAGCTACGGCCGCACCGCGGCCATCCTGGCCGGCGACCTCGCGCTGTCCGCGGCCGTGCGGGTGGTCGCCACCTGCGGCGTCCCGGCCGACACCACCCACCGCCTGCTCGACCTCTTCGACGCAGCGCTGCACACCACCGCGTCGGGCGAGCTCGCCGACGTCCGGCTGTCGCTCGACCTCGCGCCGCCGTCGCTCGCCGAGAGCCTGGCGATGGAGGAGCAGAAGACGAGTGCGTACTCCTTCAGCCTCCCGTTCCAGGCCGGTGCCGTGCTGGCCGGGGCGGACGACGCCGTCACCGTGCGACTCGGTGAGGCAGGACGCGCGCTGGGAGTCGCCTTCCAGCTGCTCGACGACCTGATCGGGGTGTTCGGCGACCCGGCGATGTCGGGCAAGAGCGCCACCAGCGACCTCCGCACCGGCAAGCAGACACCGCTGCTGGTCCACGCCCGGTCCACGCCGGAGTGGGCCGGGGTCCGCGACTACGTCGGCCGCGACCTCGACGAGGCGGAGCTCGCGCAGGTCCGCGAGCTGCTGACCGCTTCGGGGTCCCGGCGGTTCGTCGAGGAGGTCGCGGCGGAGCACCTCGCCGCGGCTCGCGTGGTGACCGACGAGCTCGGCATCCCGCTCGACGTCCTCACCTCGATGATCATGCGCACCGGGGCGCTCACCGGAGCGGCGGCATGAACCTCTTCGTGCGCCGCACCCCGCCCGCGGACCTCTACGACCTCGTCTCGGAGGCCGGCGCGGCGCTCGTGATCCACGAGTACTCCAGCTCCTTCGGCCTTGCGTCGCGACTGCTCGCCGAGCCCGTGCGGACCCAGGTCCGCAACGTGTACGCCCTGGTCCGGGTGGCCGACGAGATCGTCGACAACCCCGACACCACCCTCGGCCCGGAGCCCCGCGACACGATGCTGACCTGGCTGCAGGACGACGTGCGCCACGCGATCCAGTGCGGCTACAGCGGCAACCTGGTCGTCCACGCCTTCGCCCGCACCGCGGTCGCGGTCGGCATCGACGAGGAGCTCGTCGGGCCGTTCTTCGACTCGATGCGGACGGACCTCCACGCCTCGGCCCACACCACCGAGAGCTTCGACCGCTACGTCTACGGCTCGGCCGAGGTCGTCGGCCTGATGTGCCTGCGCGCCTTCCTCGCGGCGCCCGACAGCACCGCGGACCGGCACGAGGCCTACGACCGCCTGGCGCCCGGTGCGCGCCGGCTCGGCGCGGCCTTCCAGAAGATCAACTTCGTCCGCGACCTGGCCGAGGACCACGACGTGCTGCGCCGCGACTACTTCCCCGGACTCGACGTCGACACCTTCTGCGACCGGGACCGCGACCTGATCCTCGACGACATCGATGCCGACCTCCGGGCGGCCGCCGAGGTCGTGCCGGACCTCCCGGCCAGCAGCCGCCGAGCGGTCCGAGCGGCCCACGCGACGTTCGAGGAGCTGTCCTCGCGCCTGCGCGCGACACCTGCCGCCCAGATCCGTCGTACGCGCGTCAGCGTCCCGGCGTCCGTGAAGCTCCGCCTCGCCGTCGGCGCCATGCACGGGGGCCGGTCATGACCCTGCGCCTGCCCGAACGACTCGGCGGACGACCGGCGACCCCCGGCGACGGTGCCGCCTCGCGACAGGTCGTGGTCGTCGGCGGCGGCATCGCCGGCCTCGCCACGGCCGCCCTCCTCGCCTCGCGCGGCCACAGCGTCGACCTCCTCGAGAAGAACGACGACCTCGGCGGTCGCGTCGGCAGCGTCGAGCGCGACGGGTTCCGCTTCGACACCGGTGCCTCGTGGTACCTCATGCCGGAGGTCTTCGAGCACTTCTTCGAGCTGCTCGGCACCACCGCCGCGGCCGAGCTCGACCTGACCGTGCTCGACCCGAGCTATCGCGTGTTCTTCGAGGGCCACGACGAGCCCCTCGACCTGCGACCCGACCGGGACCACAACCGGGCGCTCTTCGAGTCCGTCGAGCCCGGGGCGGGCGCCGCGCTCGATGCCTACCTCGACTCGGCCGAGGACACCTACGACCTCGCCCTGCGCCGCTTCCTCTACAGCAACTTCGACTCCACCTCGTCCTTCCTGCGCACCGACGTGGTGCGCCGCTCCCCCGCGCTCGGGCGGCTGCTGACGCGGTCGCTGGGGAGCCTCGTGGCGTCACGGTTCGACGACACCCGGCTGCGGCAGGTGCTGGGCTATCCGGCGGTGTTCCTCGGCTCGTCGCCCGACCGTGCCCCGAGCCTCTACCACCTGATGAGCAGGCTCGACCTGGGCGACCGCGTCCTCTACCCCCAGGGCGGCTTCACCCGGCTGATCGAGGCGATCGCGCGCCTCGCCGAGCACCACGGCGCGCGGCTGCACACCGGTGCCGCGGTGACGGAGATCCTCACCAGCGAGCCGTCGCGGGGCCGGCCCCACGTCACGGGCGTCAGCCACACCACGACGGACGGAGGGCGTCGTACGCTCCCGGCCGACGTCGTCGTCGGGGCCGCGGACCTGCACCACCTCGAGACGTCCCTGCTGCCCACCGAGCTGCAGACCCATCCCGAGACCGCGTGGCGGCGGCGCTCCCCCGGTCCCGGCGCGGTGCTCGGGATGCTGGGCGTCGACGGCCGACTCCCCGAGCTGGCGCACCACTCGCTCTTCTTCACCTCGGACTGGAGCCAGAACTTCGGCGACATCTTCGGCGGCGAGACACGGGTGCCCGACCCCGCCTCCGTCTACGTCTGCAAGCCGTCGGCGACCGACCCCTCAGTGGCCCCCGACGGCTGCGAGAACCTCTTCGTCCTGGTGCCGGTCCCCGCCGACGTCTCGATCGGCTCGGGCGGCGACGACGGTGCCGGCTCGGAGACCGTCGAGCGCACGGTGGACCGGGCCCTCGACCAGGTGTCGGCGTGGGCGGGGATCCCCGACCTGCGCGAGCGGGTGGTCGTGCGCCACACGGTCGGACCGGAGGACTTCGAGCGCCGCTACAACGCCTGGCGCGGTGGCGCCCTCGGCCTCGAGCACAACCTGCGCCAGAGCGCGTTCCTGCGTCCGGGCAACGTCTCGAGCAAGGTCGACGGGCTGCTCTACGCCGGTGCCAGCACCGTGCCCGGCGTCGGTCTCCCGATGTGCCTGATCAGCGCCGAGCTCGTGCTCAAGCGCCTGACCGCCGACCGGTCGTCCCTCCCGGTGGCCCCATGAGCCTGCCCCACTGGTCCTACGTCGCGATGCTCGTCTTCTGCCTGATCGGCACGTTGCCGCTCGTCCCGGCCTTCCGGCTGCAGGTGCTGCGACAGCCGCTGCGGCTGCTCCTCACCGTCCTCGCCGCCGGCACGCCGTTCGTCGTCTGGGACCTGTACGCCACCCACGCGGGACACTGGCGCTTCGACGCGGACCAGACCCTGCCGTGGCGGGTGGCCGGGCTCCCGCTGGAGGAGGTCGCCTTCTTCGTGGTCATCCCCCTCGTCTCCGTCCTGACCTACGAGGCGGTCAAGGTCGCGCGTCGTCGCACCCGGAGCGGGTCCGCGCGACATCGCGAGGCGGCCCGATGACCTACACGGCGCTCGCAGTGCTCGGCGTGCTCGTGGCGATCGCGCTCGACCGCTGGGTGGCGCGCACGCGGCTGACGTCGACCCGCGACTGGTGGGCGGCCTACGCCATCATCGTGTTCTTCCAGCTGGTGACCAACGGCTGGCTCACCGGGCGCGGCATCGTCCGCTACGCGCCGGACGCGATCCTCGGGAGCGACCGGGTGACCTTCATCGGTGACGGTCGCCTGGTGTTCGCCCCGGTCGAGGACCTCGCCTTCGGGTTCGCGCTCGTGCTGACGACCTGCGTGGCGTGGGTCTGGCTCGGCCGTCGGCGCGAGGACGGGGTGCGGGCATGAGCGTCGCGACCCGGCTGCAGGACCTCCAGCCCACCGACATCGGCGTCCCGGGACCGACCTCGCTCGACATGGCGCGCGCCTTCCGCTCGATCCGCGCCGACCCGCTGAGCTTCCTGGTCTCGGTCTCCGAGCGCTTCGGCGACCTCGTGTCCTTCCCCGTCCCCGGCCCGCCCGCGCTGCTGGTCAACGACCCGGCCGATGCGCGCCACGTCCTGCAGACCGCGGCCCGCAACTGGGGCAAGCAGACGGTGCAGTACGCCGCACTGGCACGGGTCACCGGGCCCGGCCTGCTGGCCTCCGCCGAGCCGAGCTGGATCGAGCACCGACGACTGGCCGCACCGGCCTTCCACCGCCAGCGCCTCGACGCAGTCGCCGAGCAGGTCCGCGCGGCCGCCCGGGACTCCGTCGGCGCCAGGCTCGCACCCGGCGGGGCGGGCGAGCAGGTCGTCGACGTCGCCGCGCTCACCCATCGCGTCGGCCTCGACGCCGTCGGCCGGGCGCTCTTCTCCGCCGACCTGTCCGGGCAGGCACAGCAGCTGCTGACCGCGACGAGCGACGCGGCCGACCTGGTGGTCCGGCTCGGGCGGTCGATCCTGCCCACCGCCGAGTGGACCCCGACCCGCGACGAACCTCCGCCTGCGCTCGGCGCGCCGCCGCCTCGACGCGAGCGCCGCGGAGATCATCGGCCAGCGGCGTGCCCAGCCGTCGACGCACGGCTCGCACGGCGACGACCTGCTCGGCCTGCTGATCGACAGCGACCTCACGGACGCCGAGATCCGCGACGAGCTGGTCACCATGGTCATCGCCGGCCACGAGACCGTCGCCGCAGCCCTGGCCTGGACCCTGATGCTGCTGGCCGAGCACCAGCCGGCCCAGGCACGCGTGCGGGCCGAGCTGGCGGCGCTACGCCGGCCCGGTGTCGCTGACAGGTCACCGCGAGACGCTCCCGTGGACCCGCGCAGTGGTCGACGAGGCGCTGCGCCTCTTCCCGCCGGCGTGGGCGCTCTCGCGGCGCTCGCACGCCGCCGACGAGGTCGGTGGCCGGGCCGTCCCCGCGGGGACGCTGGTCATCATCAGCCCGTGGCTGATGCACCGCCGGCCCGACCCGTGGACCGACCCGCTCGACTTCCGACCCGAGCGGTTCCTCGAGGCCGACGCCGGCCGCACCGCCTACCTGCCGTTCGGGCAGGGACCGCGGCTCTGCATCGGTCGCGAGTTCGCGCTCGGCGAGATGGTCGTGGTCCTCTCCGAGCTGCTCCGCGACCACCGCGTCGGCCTGCCTGACGGATGGAGCCGACCGGCGGCGCAGGCCCAGGTCGCCGTGCACCCGCGCGGGGGCATGCCGCTGCTGGTCACCCGCGAGCCGGTGGCCCCCGGATGAGCGAGGTGGTGGTCGTCCTCCTCGTGCTCGCAGCGATGGCCGGCGCCCACTGGCTGCTGGCGGACCTCAGGACGCTCCCCGCAGCCGTCGGCCGATCGGCCGCCCCGGCCGCTGTCTCCGTCGTCGTCCCGGCGCGCGACGAGGAGCACACCCTCCCGGGACTGCTCGGGTCCCTCCGCGAGCTCGAGGCCCCGTCCGGGCTCGCCGAGGTGCTGGTCGTCGACGACGCGTCCAGCGACGCCACGGCAGCCGTGGCGCGCGCCGGAGGCGCTGTCGTCGTGCCCGCCGGGACGCCCCCGGAGGGGTGGACCGGCAAGGCGTGGGCCTGCCACGTCGGTGCCGGCGCCGCGTCCGCGGACCTGCTGCTGTTCCTCGACGCCGACACGGCACTGGCGCCGGATGCCCTCCGCCGGCTGGTCGGCGTTCCACGCCACGCACGGCGGGCTGGTGTCGGTGCAGCCGCACCACCACGTCGTACGTCCCTACGAGCAGCTGTCCGCCTACTTCAACGCGGTCTCGGTGATGGCCAGCTCCGCCTTCACCCGCCGGCCCGCCCGGCAGCCGCTGGCCTTCGGCCCGTGCCTGCTCACCTCGCGCGCCGACTACCTCGCCGCCGGCGGCCATGACGCGGTGCGCGGGGAGATCCTCGACGACGCCTCCCTCGCCGCGGCCTACGTCCGGGCGGGGCTCCCGGTCCGCTGCGCCATCGGCGGCAGCTCCGTCCGCATGCGCAGCTATCCCGGCGGCTGGCGCCAGCTCGTGGCCGGCTGGACCAAGAACATCGCCTCGGGCGCCTCCAGCGCGGCCGCACGAGCCTCCGGCGCCACCGTGCTGTGGGTCAGCGCCCACCACGCGGTCGCCGTGGGAGCGCTGCTGTCGTGGCTGCACGTCCTCACCGGCTGGGGCGGGCCGCTGACCACGGGCCACACCGTGGTGTGGACGGCGGCCTACGTCGCCCTCGCCTGGCAGCTGCGCACGATCCTGCGCGGCGTCGGGACCTTCCGGTGGTGGACCTGGGCGCTGTTCCCGGTGCCCCTGCTGGCCTTCGACGTGGTGTTCGCGCGTTCGCTCGCGCTGACCGTCGTACGCCGCTCGGTGCGGTGGCGCGGTCGCGACGTGGACGTGCGTGGCTCGCGCTCCCACGAGGAGGTGGCGTGATGCTCCGGCTGCTCATGCCGCAGTGGCTGACGATCGTCGTCGACGTCATCGCCTGGGGGGTCTTCCATGCCGCCACGGGCTACGCCGCCCACCGCCTCGGCGACTCGCGCCTGGCACGAGACGGGTGGCTCCTGCGACAGCGACGGTTCGAGGAGGGCGGACGCTGGTACCGCCGGCGACTGCGCATCCACCGGTGGAAGGACCGCCTCCCGGAGGCGGGAGCCCTGTTCGAGGGCGGGGTCAGCAAGCGCGCGCTCCCGGCCCACGACCTCGAGGGCCTCGAGCTCTTCGTCCGCGAGACCCGTCGAGCCGAGCTGACCCACTGGTGGGCCCTGTGCTGCGGGCCGGTGTTCGTCCTGTGGAACCCGCCGCTGGCCGCCGGGCTGCTCGTCGCCTACGGCGCGCTCGTCAACCTGCCCTTCATCGTGATCCAGCGCCACAACCGGTTCCGCACCCAGTCGCTGCTCCGTCGCCTGACGCTCCGCCGGAGCGACGTGTGAGCACCCGAGCCCCCGCGCGTGCTCGGAGACCCGCCACCGCCCAGGTGGGGCTCGAGCGTCCGCCGACGCGGCACGGCCCGATCGCCCAGCTGCTGATCTCCTGGTCGCCGCTGAGCGTGATCCTGGTGGCCTACGCGCTGGCCGGGTGGATCAGCGCGCCACTGGGCGACGGCGACGCCGCGGCGGCCAACCGGGTCGGGGCGAGCCTGCACGTCACGGGTCCGGCACGCGCGGACGAGCGGCTCTTCGGTGCCGTGCCCAGCGTCTGGCTGCAGGAGCGGCTCGTCGACGGCACGGCCCACTGGTACGACGCCGTCGCCGCGCTCGTCTACGTCACCCACTTCGTCACCATCCCGCTGCTCACGGCGCTCGTGTGGTTCCGCCTGCGGGACCGGTTCGCGGCCTGGCTCGTCGCCGTGCTCACCATGTCCGTCGTGGGCATCGCCGGTTACGTCGCCTACCCGGCCGCTCCGCCGTGGCTGGCCTCGCAGAGGGGCGACATCGGTGCCGTCGAGCGGATCTCCGACGTGGGCTGGGACGTCCTCCACCTCGACCTCGTCGCCCACCTCACCCGCCTCGGCCAGGACGGCAGCAACCCGGTGGCCGCGATGCCGTCGCTGCACGCGGGCGCGGCCCTGCTCGTGGCGCTGTTCCTCTGGCCGTCGGTGTCGGCGCTGGCTCCGCGCGGCGCTGCTCGCCTACGCCGTCGCGATGGCGCTGACCCTCGTCTACACGGGTGAGCACTACGTGGTGGACGTCGTGGCAGGCTGGCTGGTGGCGGCGCTGGCAGTCGCGGTGGCGGTGCTGGCGACACGGCTGACCGCACGCTGGCACGGCCGGCGTCACGAACCGAGGAGGCGAGTCCTGTGACAGCAGGGGTGGCCCGCGCCGGAGGGGCCGGGTCGGTGCGCGCCCTGCTGGCGTCCGCGCACCCGGGTCCCGCCGTCGCGGTGACCCTCCTGGCCTGGCTGCTCTGCCTCGCGCAGGGCCTCGACGCGGCCCGCACGGCACTCGTGGTCACCGCCGTGCTGGCCGGCCAGCTCTCCATCGGGTGGAGCAACGACCTCATCGACCTGCACCGCGACCGCGCCGCTGGACGCGAGGACAAGCCTCTGGCCACCGGCGACGTGCCCGTGGGCGGCGTACGCCTCGCGTGCGGCGTCGCGGTGGTCGCCTGCGTCGTCCTCTCCCTCGCGATCGGTCCGGCCGCGGGCGTGGTCCACCTCGCGTGCGTCGGGTCGGCCTGGACCTACAACCTCGGCCTCAAGGCGACCGTCTGGTCGTGGCTGCCCTACGCGCTGTCGTTCGGCGGGCTCACGGCGGTCGTGACCCTGGCCGACGGCGACCTGCCGCCGTGGTGGTGGCCGCTGGGCGCGGCCCTGCTGGGCGTCGCCGCCCACCTCCTCAACGTCCTGCCCGACCTGGCCGACGACGCGGCCACCGGGGTGCGCGGGCTGCCGCACCGGCTCGGTCCCCGACGCATCGCCCCGGTCGCCGCCGTCGTCCTCCTCGCTGCGTCGGCGGTGGTCCTGGTCGGAGCGGCACCTCCGACGGCAGTGACCGTCGCGGCAGCAGCAGCCGCGATCGCCGTGGCCGTCGTCGTGGTGGTCGGATCCGGCCGCCTGCCCTTCCTCGCCGCGATCGCCATGGCGCTGGGCGACGCGGCACTCCTGGTGGTGGCCCGATGACCCGCGAGCACTGGGACCTGATCGTCATCGGCGCCGGCCCGGCCGGCTCGTCCGCGGCGCTCGGCGCGCTGACCCAGGATCCTCACCTGCGGGTGCTGCTCCTCGACCGCAGCGACTTCCCGCGGGACAAGTCCTGCGGGGACGGCATCGCGCCCCACGTGATCGACGCGCTCGCCGAGGTCGGCGCCGCGGACGTCGTCGACGGGTGGCAGCCGCTGCGCGAGCTGGAGCTCTCCCGCGGTGACGTGGTCGTGTCGGGTGCCGATGCGTCGAGACGTCCACGTCGTGCCGCGCCAGGTCTTCGACGCACGACTCGTCGAGCGGGCCGTCGCCGCCGGGGCCGTCCTCCGTCGCCACCGCGCCACGTCCGTCACGACCGGTGCGGGGACGCCTGCCGTCTCCGACGGGCTGAGCGCGGACGTGGTCGTCGGCGCCGACGGTGCCCACTCCCTCGTCCGAGCCGCCCTGCTGGGCAGGCGGCGCCAGTCGCGCGCCATCGCCATCCGCGGCTACGCCCCCACCACGCCCGAGCTGCGCGGCCGCCAGGTGATCCGCTACGGCCATCGCCGGCAGCCGTCCTACGCCTGGTCCTTCGACCGCGGCGACGGCCTGCTCAACGTCGGCTACGGCGAGCTCCTGCCGGGCGAGCGCGACGGCGGCCGTCCGCCCAGCCGGCGCCTGCTGCTCGACCAGCTCGAGGAGCTGGTGCCGGGCGTCGTGGCCTCCGGTGGCGACTGGCGCGGGCACCACCTGCCGCTGAGCGGCTGGCGCTGGGACCAGCCGGACGGCCCCGTCCTGCTCGCGGCGACGCGGCCGGGCTGATCAACCCGATGACCGGAGAGGGCATCTACTACGCCGTGGCCACCGGCATCGCGGCCGGTCGCACGGCCGCGCAGGCCGTCGCGATGGGACGCCCGCACGCCTCAGGCGCGCGACACCGCACCGTCGTACGCGGGATGCTCGGCTCCCACCTGCGCCACACCTGGCTGGCGTCCCGGCTCGCGCAGTCCGCGCCGGTCGTCGACGCCGGCATCCGGGCGGCACGCCGCGACCGCCACGCCTTCGACACGCTCGTCGAGCTCGGCCTCGGCGACGGCCGCATCGACGCCCGGCTGGCGGGTGGCCTGCTCCGGGGCCTCGCCACGCCCCGCACGCCCTTCCCGACCCGACGAACCCGAGGTAGCTGACATGAGGATCCTCTCCGCCCGTGGCGCGCTGCCGGCGCACTCCCACTCCCAGGCCGAGATCACCGAGGCGTTCGTCGAGATGATCGCGCAGACCAGCCTCGACCAGGCCCTGCTGCGGCGCTTCCACGCCAACGCCGGGGTCGAGCGACGGCACACCGTGCTGCCGTTGGAGGACTACGCCTCCCTCGGCGACTTCGGCCACGCCAACGACCTCTTCATCGAGCACGCCGTCGACCTCGGGTCACAGGCACTGGTCGACGCGCTCAAGGCCGCCGACCTGACCCCCTCCGACGTCGACCTCATCGTGACGGCGACGGTGACGGGGCTGGCCGTCCCCTCCCTCGACGCGCGGATCGCGGGCGTCGTCGGGCTGCGCGAGGACGTACGCCGGATGCCGCTCGTCGGGCTGGGCTGCGTCGCCGGCGCTGCCGGCATCGCCCGGGTGCACGACTACCTCCTCGGCCATCCCGGGCACACGGCCGTCCTGGTGGCGGTCGAGCTGTGCTCCCTGACCGTCCAGAGCGATGACGTGTCGGTCCCCAACCTGGTCGCCAGCGGCCTCTTCGGCGACGGGGCGGCCGCCGTCGTCGCGGTCGGCGACGAGCGCCACGGAGGGAGCGTGCGCGTGCTCGACTCGCGCAGCCGGCTCTACCCCGACAGCGAGCGCACGATGGGCTTCGACGTCACCGGCGGAGGTCTGCGCATCGTCCTCGACGCCGCGGTGCCCACCCTGGTCGAGCGCTACGTGCGTGACGACGTGGACGGCTTCCTCGACCACCACGGCCTGACCCGGGCCGACATCGACTTCTGGGTGTGCCACCCGGGCGGCCCGAAGGTCATCGAGGCCCTCGAGTCCGCGCTGGAGGTCCCCCGCGAGGCGGTGCAGCTGACCTGGGAGTCGCTCGCCCGCGTCGGCAACCTGTCGTCGGTCTCGGTCCTGCACGTCCTCGAGGACACCCTCGAGCAGCGCCCGCCCGCCCCGGGCTCCTACGGCATGCTCCTGGCGATGGGCCCGGGATTCTGCTCCGAGCTGGTGCTGCTGAAGGCCGACGCGTGACCAGCCTCGTCGCCTTCACCGTCCTCGTCGGCCTGGTCGGGGTCGAGCGGATCGCCGAGCTGGTCGGTCTCGACCCGCAATGCCGCCTGGAGCCGCGAGCGCGGCGGGGTCGAGTCCGGGCTGGGGCACTTCCCCTTCATGGTGGTGCTGCACATCGCGCTGCTCGTCGGCGCGTTGGTCGAGGCGTGGGTACGCCGACCCGACGTGCCGTCCCTGCTCGCCTGGTCGATGCTCGCCCTCGTGCTGGCCTCGCAGGCCCTCAGGTGGTGGTGCATCACGACCCTCGGCCGCCGCTGGAACACCCGCGTCATCGTGGTGCCCGGGCTCGCACCGGTCACCGGAGGTCCCTACCGGCTGGTGCGGCACCCCAACTACGTCGCCGTCGTCGTCGAGGGCGTGGCGCTCCCGCTGGTGCACGCGGCATGGATCACGGCCGTCGTCTTCACCGTGCTCAACGCCGGCCTGCTGGTGGTGCGGATCCGCGTCGAGGACCAGGCCCTGGACTCGCTGCCCCGTGCCACGGAGGACGCCCGTGCGTGACCTGGTCATCGCCGGTGGCGGACCCGTCGGGATGGCCGCCGCCCTGCACGCCCACCGGGCCGGGCTGGACGTCGTCATCCAGGAGCCGCGCACGCGGCCCATCGACAAGGCGTGCGGCGAGGGGCTGATGCCCGGCGCCGTGGCCGAGCTGGCCGAGCTCGGCGTGGACCCCCACGGCCGCGAGCTCACCGGCATCCGCTACCTCGACGGCACCGCGCCCGGACCCGGCGCGACCGCCCGCTTCGCCGCCGGCCCCGGCCGTGGCGTACGACGGACCGTGCTGCACGAGGCGCTGGCCGACCGCGTCGCGTCGCTCGGCATCGAGGTCGAGCCGAGCCCGGTGCGGACCGTGGAGGACCTCGGTGACCACCTCCTCGTCGACGGCCGCCCGACGCGCCACCTGATCGCCGCCGATGGCCTCCACTCCCCCGTCCGCCGCCTGGTGGGGCTGGACGCGGAGACCCGTGGCCGACGCCGGTTCGGCCAGCGCTGCCACGTCTCGCAGTCCCCGTGGACGTCCTACGTCGAGGTGCACTGGTCGGACCGGGCGGAGGTCTACGTCACTCCTGTGGACGACGACCTCGTCGGGATCGCCGTGCTCGGCGAGGCCGGGACCCGCTTCGACGACCTGCTGGCGGACTTCCCGGTCCTCCAGGAGCGACTGGTCGGTGCCCGGACCCGGGTGATGGGCGCCGGACCGCTGCGCCAGCGAGCCAGCTCGCGGTCGGCGGGACGCGTCCTCCTCGTCGGCGACGCCGGGGGCTACGTCGATGCCCTCACCGGCGAGGGCATCGCGCTGGGCCTCGCCCAGGCACGGGCGGCCGTCCAGTGCCTCGCCGCCGGGCAGCCTGAGCGCTACGACCGCCTGGCCGGGCGCCTGGCCCGCCGTCACGAGCTCCTCACCCACGCGTTGCTGCGCGCCACCGCCCACCGGCCCGTACGCCGCCTGCTGGTGCCGGCGGCGTCCCGCGCCCCCTGGCTCTTCGCAGCCGCCGTCAACCAGCTGGCCCGACCCGTCAGGAGCACCGCATGACCCCGCCCCCCGTCACCCAGTCCACGACCCAGGCCCGGCTGACCGAGCACGTCGTCCTGCTGGACGAGCAGGGCCACGCCCTGGGCACGGCCGACAAGGCCGAGGTCCACCACGCCGACACCCCGCTGCACCTGGCGTTCTCCTGCTACCTCTTCGACGCCGACGGCCACGTGCTCGTCACCCAGCGAGCCCTCTCCAAGCGCACCTTCCCGGGCGTGTGGACCAACAGCTGCTGCGGGCACCCCGCCGCGGGCGAGGACCTGGCAGAGGCCGTACGCCGCCGGGTCGGCCAGGAGCTCGGCGTCGCGATCTCCGACCCCGTGCTCCTCCTGCCGCGGTTCCGCTACCGCGCCGAGCAGGACGGCGTGGTCGAGAACGAGATGTGCCCCGTCTTCGTCGCGACCGTCGACGGGACCGTCACCCCGGACCCCGCGGAGGTCGAGGAGGTCCGCTGGGAGCCGTGGGCCGACTTCCGCGCCGCCGTGCTCGACGGCAGTCGCGAGGTGTCCGCCTGGTGCCGCGAGCAGGTGGCCCAGCTGCCGGAGGAACCTCTGACTGCCCCGCCGGCGTCCGCGGACGACCTGCCGCCTGCGGCACACGCGATGACGACTCGCCATAGGCTCGATGCATGGGCGGGGATCATCGGCAGGCGATGCGGAGCACCTACCTGAACCTCGCCGCGGGCGAGCTCGCAGCCGTCGCCGCGTTCATCGTCGTCGCCGTCAACGCGATCGCTCCGCGCCTGGACGGCAGCAGCCGGGTGGCCCTCTGGTGCGCGCTGGTCCCACTCCTCGTCGTGCTGGTGCAGGGCGGGGCCTACTGGCTGCTCGCTCGGCGGTGGGTGCTGCACTCGCCGATGCCCGCGTCCCTGGCGGCCCTCTACCGCGGATTCCGGAGGTACGACGTCGCCATGCTGGCCGCCGGCCTCGTCGGAGTCCTCACCCACCTGCCCGACAGCGCCGGTGCCTCGGTGCTGGTCGTCGCGATCTGGCTCTTCGCTGTCGTGGAGTACGCCAACTACTTCGTCGTCCGGCTCGCCTATCCCGTCCGGCGCTGGCTGACCACGGTGGGACAGTGGCGTACGCCCCGGCTGGTGCTCGACCTGCGCGCCGCCACGACCGGCTGGTGACGTCCTTCTCGCGCCGCAGTCGTGACGAGAAACAGCCCCTGACCTGCGTCTTCGCAGGTCAGGGGCTGTTTCTGCTCGGTGGGCGATACTGGGTTCGAACCAGTGACCTCTTCGGTGTGAACGAAGCGCGCTACCACTGCGCCAATCGCCCGAGACGGCAGAACGTTATCCCATGCGGCTGCGCGATCAGGAATCGGGTCGCGCCCACGGGGGGTTCGCTCAGCGCACCTCGACCGGGTCCGCGCCCTCGCGGCGACGCCTGATGGCGCTACGCAGCTCGGCCACCTCCTCGGGGTGCCCGTGGAAGCGCCGGTAGCTGTAGACGATGAGGCCGAGCGCGATGAAGGCGGACGCGACCTGGGTGACGCCGGTCCAGATCCCGCCGGGCAGCCACCACGTGTCGGACAGCGGCCACCACTCGGGCGAGGGCGGCTTCATGATCCAGAGCACGCCGCAGGCGGCCAGGACCACGGCGCCCAGGCAGGAGGCGATGATCCGCGGCCAGGTCTCGACACCCTCGGCTGCCCCGACCATCGCACGCAGCCGCACCGGCTCGACCCGACGCTCGGCCCACTCGTACTGCTGGGACAGGAGGGCCAGGCCCGCGAAGATGCCGAGCAGGCCGGGACCGGGCAGGAAGATGGCCGCCACCCCCAGCACGAGGAGGACCCAACCCAGGGTCTCGAGAACGATCCGCTTGGCTGCCCCCGTCATGAGGAGAACCTACCGGGCGACCCCACAATCCGATCTAGACCATCGAGTGATCTGCCATCCATAGCCTTCGCGGCTCCGAAACGTTGTACATACCGTCAAGTTCGTCATGAGTCACCCTCAAGATCTGGTCTGGACCGCTGATGATCATTTTTTGCCGTTTCGCGTCACAGAGTGCCCCCGGTGTCGTCTCATGAGCATCCCAACCCCGGAATCCACACCTCCGGGCGGAACCCCCCAAGGAGCCTCGATGAACATGTCCGGTAGCGGGCACACCCTGTCCGACGTCGCGTTGGACATCACTGTCGAGTGCATGGACGACCGCGGCATCCGCCACGAGATCGACACCGTCCTGGGATACCGCAGCACTGACCCCTTCGCCGTCGCGATGACCTTCGTGACCGCGGACGGCAACCTCGTGTGGACCTTCGGCCGCGACCTGCTCATGCGGGGCACGGAGACGCCGACGGGCGAGGGCGACGTCCACGTGGCGCCGGCCATCGGCCTCAGCGGCCGCGCCATGGTCAGCATCGAGCTCAGCTCCCCCGACGGCCACCTGGTCCTGCTGGCCCGCGCCGGGGACATCAACGACTTCATCGCGCGCACCGTCGCCCGCGTCGCACCGGGCACCGAGTCGGACTTCTTCGACGCCGACATGCTCATCAGCCAGGTCCTGGCCTCCTGAGGCGTCCCGCGCACCACGGAATCCTTGGTGCGCGAGTCCTCAGCTGTGGGAGTGCTGGGCCGTCCAGCTCGCGTGCAGCCCTGAGTAGACGCTGCCGGACTGGGTGACGAGCTCGGCGTGCGGACCACGCTGCACGATCCGTCCCTTGTCCACCACGATCACCTCGTCGGCGCTCTCGGCGGTCGACAACCGGTGCGCGATCGTCACCGAGGTGCGCGACTGCATCAACCGCTCCAGCGCCCGACCGATCTGCATCTCCAGCGCGGGGTCGACGGCGCTCGTGGCTTCGTCGAGGACGAGCAGGTCGGGGTCCGCGAGGTGCGCCCGCAGGAGCGCGACCAGCTGGCGCTCCCCCGCCGACATCGACTCGCCACGCTGGCCCACCTGGGTGTGGAGGCCGCGCGGCAGGGCGGCCAGCCAGTCGTCGATGCCGAGCTGCTCGGCGGACGCGCGGATCTCGTCCTCCGACGCGTCGAGCTTGCCGTAGCGCACGTTGGCGGTGATGGTGTCGTCGAACAGGAAGCCCTCCTGCGGCACCAGGACCACGCTGCGCCGCAGCGAGGCGGCGTCGATGCGGCGTACGTCGACACCGTCCAGCAGCACGGCACCGTCGACCGGGTCCATCAGGCGGGTGAGCAGCTTGGCGAAGGTCGACTTGCCCGATCCGGTCTCACCGACGATCGCGACCCGGGTGCCGGCCGCGATGGCCAGGTCGACCTCCCGCAGCACGGGCGGGCCGTCGGGGTAGGAGAACGTGACGTCGGCGAACCGGACGTCGATCGGACCGCGGGGCAGCTGCTCGCCCTCGGGGCCGGGGTCGATCAGGTCGGCCGGCGTCTCCAGGATGCCGAGCACCCGGCGCCAGCTGGCGATGGCGTTCTGGGCGTCGGTGAGGATCTGGGTGCCCATCTGGACCGGGCCCACGAAGAGCGAGACCAGGAACGCGAAGGCCAGCACCCGCCCGGGCGTCATGTCGCCGGCGAAGCCGAGCAGCACGCCGATCACGATCACACCGGCGTTGGCCAGGCCGGCCGAGAGGCCGCCGAGGGAGAACGAGGTGACCGTGAACTTCTGGGCGTGGATGTAGGCGTCCTGCCAGTCCTGGATCGCCGTGTCGATGCGCTCCTGGGTGCGGTCCTCGACGCCGTAGGAGCGGACCACGGCGGCGCCGACGACCGGCTCGGAGATCGCACCGAGCAGCACGCCGACCTGGTGGCGCACGACGGTGTAGGCGGCCGACAGCTTCTTCTGGAACCAGCGGATCGAGAGGAACAGCGGCGCGAAGCAGAGCCACACCACCGCCGCGAGCTGCCAGCTGTAGACGACCATCAGCACGGTCGCGACGAGCATCTGCCCGATGCTGACGACGAAGATCAGGCCGCCGAAGACCAGGAACTGGCTGACCTGGTCGACGTCGCTGGTGACGCGTGAGACGAGCGCACCGCGGCGCTCGGTGTTCTGCGTCAGCAGCGGGAGGTCGTGGACGTGCCGGAACGCCTTGGTGCGCAGCGTGGCCAGGCCGCGCTCGGAGGTCGTGAAGAGCCGGCTCGTCATGCCGAAGGACGCCCACCCGCTGATCGCGATCGCCAGGGCCGCCAGGACGCCCATCCAGGCGACGTAGTCGAGGCGCGGACCGCCGGGACCGTTGAGGCCGCGGTCGAGGGTCTGCTGGACGGCGATCGGCACGACGATCTGACCGCACGAGGCGACGATCGCGAGCAGCAACGTCTTGCCGAGGCCCTCGCGCAGCTCGGGTGAGTACTTCATGCCGAGGCGGATCGTCGCGAGGGCGCCGATGTCCTCGCCGGTGTCCATCCGGGTGCCGGCCGTGGGGCGCGTGGATGCGTGTGCTCATCGTGTGCTGCCCTCCTCGGCGGGGTCGGTCTCGTAGGCGTTGACGAGCCGGGCGTAGGCCGGGCTCGAGGCCAGCAGCTCGGCGTGGGTGCCGCGCCCGACGATCCGGCCCTCGTCGAGGTGCACGACCTCGTCGGCCAGCGAGATGGTGGCCTTGCGGTAGGCGACCACCACCAGGGAGGCGGCCGTGTCGTCGTCGCGGTGACCGTCACGCAGCGAGGCGAGGATCCTGGCCTCGACCTCCGGGTCCACCGCCGACGTGGCGTCGTCGAGGATCAGCAGTCGCGGACGGCGTACGAGCGCGCGGGCCAGCGAGAGCCGCTGGCGCTGGCCGCCGGACAGGGACGTGCCGCGCTCCCCCAGCCTGGTGTCGAGGCCGTGGGGCAGGGCCGCCACGAAGCCGTCGGCCTGGGCCGTGCGGAGGACGCTCCACACCTCGTCGTCGGGGACGTCGGCACCCAGCGTGACGTTGCCGCGGACGGTGTCGTCGAACATGAAGGCGGTCTGCGGCACGAGCGCCACCTCGCGCGGCAGCTCGCCCTTGCGCAGGCCCTTGAGGTCCTGGCCGTCGATGCGGATGCCGCCGGAGTCGGGGTCGACCAGCCGGGTCATCAGGCTGGTGAGCGTGCTCTTGCCGGACGCGGTCGCGCCCACCAGCGCCACGGTCCGGCCGGGCCGGACCTCGAAGTCGACGCCGCGCAGGAGCGGGGTGTCGGCGTCGTAGGCGTAGTGGAGGTCCTGGACCTGCAGGAGTGCACCGGTCGTCGCGCCGGGCAGCACGTCGTCGCCGTAGTCCATGTCGCCACGCGCGTCGAGCACGGCCTTGGCCCGGCGGTAGCCCACGACCGAGCGCGGGAACTCCCCGAGCAGCCAGCCGATCGCGCGGATCGGGAACGACACGATGGTGAGCAGGTAGGCGATCGTGACGACGTCACCGGCGCTGGTGGCGCCACTGCTGACCCGCGAGACGCCGACCGCCAGGACGACGAGCACGCCGAGGCTGGGCAGGCTGGCCAGCGCCGGGTCGAAGACGGCGCGGATCCGGCCGGCGCGGATGTTGATGTCGCGCAGCTCGTGGGCCTTCGCGCGGAACCGGTCGGTCTCCTCGACCTCGCGACCGAGGGTCTTGACGACCATCGCCCCGTCGAACGACTCGTGGGCGATCTCGCTGACCTCGGCGCGCAGTCCCTGCGCGCGCGTCATCAGCGGCGAGGAGTAGTGCTGGTAGAGCAGGTTGGCGACCACGACGGCCGGGAAGACGAGCAGGCCGACGACGGCCATCGCGACGTCGGCCACGAACATCTGGATGACGGCGATCACCATCATCACGATCGTGCCGAGCGCCATCGGCAGCGGCATGATCGGCGACCAGGCGGCCTCGACGTCGGAGTAGGCGTTGGAGAGCAGCTGGCCGGTCGGGTGGCGCTGGTGCCACTCCATCGGCAGGGCGAGGTACTGGCGGGTGACGCCGCGCCGGGTGTGCGACTGCATCCGGTAGTACATGATGCCGCCGCCGAGGCGCCGGGCCACGATGCCGATCGCTCGCAGGATGGCCACCGCCATGAAGAGCGCGACCACCCAGATCAGCAGGCCGGTGCCGATCTCGCCGTTGTCGAAGGCCGGGATCAGGACGTGCTGCGTGGACCAGCCGAGCACCCAGGCGTCGGCCACCGTCAGCACGCCGAACAGGACGGCTCCGAGCGTGGCGACGGTGAAGACCCTGGGCTCGCGGCGGATGCCGACCCACAGGACGCGGAACCCGTCGAGAGTGGTGGTGCCTCGCAGCTCCGCATCCTTGCCCACCGGTGTCGCCCGCCTCCTCGTCGCCTCGTCGTCAGTTGCTGAGCGCAACCAACCGACCCGGTCAACCTATTCCTCGGCACCGACAGCGGACGAATCGGTTTGGCCCCCTCACCGGGGCCGGGGCGAGCTAGCCGACGTCGCGCAGGGACCGGACCATGCCCCGCAGGAGCCGCAACGCGGCCGACTGCTCCGACTCGGTCATGCCGGACAGCATCCGGACCTCGACGGAGCGTACGGCGGCGGTCGCCTGCTCGAGGCTCCGCCGACCACGAGGGGTGAGCTTGGCGGGCAGGGCCTTCCCGACGGGCGCCTCCGCCGGCCGGGTGACGAAGCCGTCCCGCTCGAGTGCCTGGAGCAGCACGTTCATCGACTGACGCGTCACGAAGGCGCCGCGGGCCAGCTCGGAGTTCGACAGGCCCGGTCGCTGGGCCAGGAGCTCGAGGCACGAGTAGTGCGTCACGGTCATCCCGAGGGGACGCAGCACCTGCTCCATCGCCGCCCGCAGCGCGCTCGAGGCCTCCTTCAGCAGGTATCCCAAGGACGTCTCGAGGTCGATCCCGTCTTGACTCATGTCAGTATTCTGACATAGTTGTGCATGTCAGGAACCTGACATCAATCGAAAGGTGATCACCATGCCCGCCACCGGCCCCGACTTCATCTCGCTCCAGGCCCGCGACCTCGCCGCGTCGCAGGCGTTCTACGAGCACTACCTCGGCCTCGTCCGCTCGGAGGCGGGTCCTCCGCACGCCGTGGTCTTCGAGACCCAGCCGATCGCCTTCGCCCTGCGCGACGTCGTACCCGGCACCGATCTCGCCAGCGCGACCCACCCCGGCGTCGGTGCCGCGATCTGGCTCCACGCCACCGACGTCCAGGCCATCCACGACGCCCTCGTCGCCGACGGTCACCCCGTCGTCTCCGCCCCGATCGACGGTCCCTTCGGGCGCACCTTCACCTTCGCCGACCCCGACGGCTACCGGATCACCCTGCACGACCGGGCGTGAGGCCTGCGGGTCACGCCCGGATGCGGGACAGGAAGGCGCGGGTGCGCTCCTGCTGGGGGTCGCCCAGCACCTGGTCGGGCGTGCCGCGCTCGTGGATCCGGCCGTCGTGGAGGAAGCAGACCTGGTCCGCGACCTCGCGGGCGAAGCCCATCTCATGGGTGTTGAGCAGCATCGTGACGCCCTCGCCCTTGAGCTCGGTGAGCAGGTCGAGCACCTCGCCGACGAGCTCGGGGTCGAGCGCACTCGTGACCTCGTCGAGCAGCATCAGCCGCGGGTTGGCGACCAGCGCGCGGGCGATGGCCACGCGCTGCTGCTGGCCACCGGAGAGGTCGTCCGGGCGGGCGGTGGCCTTCTCGGCCAGGCCCACCCGATCCAGCATCGCCAGCCCGCGCTGGCGGGCCTCGTCGGTGCTGACGTCGTGCACCAGCCGCAGCGCGAGGGTCACGTTGCCGATGACGTCGAGGTGCGGGAAGAGGTTGTAGGCCTGGAAGACCATCCCCATCCGCGAGCGCACCTCGTCGCCGTCGACCCGCGGGTCGGTGATGTCACGCCCGTCGAAGGTGATCGTGCCGTCGTCGACGACCTCGAGCAGGTTGACGCAGCGCAGCAGGGTCGACTTGCCGGAGCCGGACGCCCCGATGAGGACGACGCACTGGCCGGGCTCGATGGTGAGGTCGACGTCGCGCAGGACCACGTTGTCCCCGAACGACTTGCGGACACCCCTCAGTGCCAGGAGCTCGCTCACAGGTGGCCTCCCGCCCCGTGGTAGCCCTTCTTGCGGGCATAGCGGTCGGTGAGCCGCGCCATCGGGATGGTGAGGCAGCAGAACAGTGCGCCGGCCACGACGTAGGGCGTGTAGTTGAAGTCCAGCGCCGTCTCGATCTGAGCCGCCCGGATCGCGTCGGTGACTCCGAGGACCGCGATGAGGCCCGAGTCCTTCTGCAGCGAGACCAGGTCGTTCATCAGCGGCGGGATCACCCGCCGCCAGGCCTGCGGCAGGACGACGTGGCGCAGGGTCTGGCCGTAGGACAGCCCGAGCGAGCGCCCGGCCAGGCGCTGGCTGGGGTGGACCGACTCGATGCCCGCACGGAACACCTCCGCGACGTAGGCCGAGTAGGACAGCACCAGGGCCGCGCACCCCCAGAAGAGCGCCGACGTCGGGAGTCCGCCGAGGCCGAGCGCGGGGCCGCCGAAGCCCAGCAGGAAGATCACCAGCAGCAGGGGCAGCCCGCGGAAGACGTCGACGTACGCCGTCCCGAGCAGGCGCAGCGGGAAGGCCACCGGCCCGCGCAGCGTGCGGACCACGGCCACGGTCAGGCTGACGACCAGGATCAGCAGCCAGCAGACCGCCATCACCCGGATGTTGAGCCAGAGGCCCTCCAGCACCGCGGGGAAGGACGAGACGGCCTTGTCCCAGTCGAAGTAGGTCTCCTTGACCCGCTGCCAGCCCGGCGAGCTGACCACGAGCCCGCCGACGGCTCCCAGCAGGAGCACCGTGCTGCCGGCCGCGATCACGGCGCTGCGGAGCGTCCGGCGGCGCCGCCACTCGTCACGCTCGCGCTGGACCTCGGACGGCTGCCAGTCCTCCGGCGCCGCTTCGGCCACCCCGTGGGTCATCAGGACAGCTCGGGCGCGCCCTGCTGGGCCAGCCACTCCTGGCTGATCTGGTCGAGGATGCCGTCCTCACGGAGCGCGTCGACCGCGGTCGAGATGCATCCGGTGAGCGAGCTGTCCTTGGCCAGCACCGCGCCGAACTGCTCGGCCTCGCCCTCCGGCAGCGGCAGCTGGCCGACGATGAGGCCGTCGTCGAGCTGCACGGCGGTCATGAAGTAGGCGGTGGGCAGGTCGACGACGATGCCGTCGATCTGGCCGTTCTTGAGGGCCTGCACGGCCTGGTCGTTGGTGTCGAAGACGGCCGGGTCCTGCGAGGGCTGGATCTGGTCGGTGATCGCGGTGTAGCTGGTGGTGCCGACCTGGGCGCCGAGCTTGGCGTCGGCGAGGTCGGCGACGCTGGTGACGCCGTCGATGGCGCTGCCCTTGTTGGTGATGACGGCCTGGACGACGTCGAAGTAGCCGGACGAGAAGTCCACGGCCTTGCGCCGGGCCTCGGTGATCGAGACCTGGTTGACGTCGAAGTCGTAGTCCTTCGGGCCGGGCTGGACGACCTTGTTGAAGGGCACGGTGACCCACGCGACCTGGTCGGCGGTGTAGCCGAGCTGCTCGGCGATGGCGTAGGCCACCGCGGACTCGTAGCCCTCACCGTTGGTGGGGTCGTTGTCGACGAACCACGGCTCGTAGGCCGGGGTGTCGGTGGCGATCGTCAGCGTGCCGTCGGCGACGGTCTCCATCGTGTCGGGCGTGCACTCGTCGGCAGCCGGGCTCTCCGACGGGGACGAGGAGGCGTCGGCGGCGGAGTCGGAGGAGGAGTCGGCCTCGTCGGTCGGGGCGCAGGCGGTGAGGGCGATCGTGGCAGTCGCGAGCGCGGCCACGGCGAGGGGCCGGGAGGTCTTCAGCATGGCGGAATCCTACGACTCCGCCCGAGCTCAGCGGACGGCGTGACCGGCCGTGGACAGACCGGCCTTGACCTCGCCGATGCTGAGGGTGCCGAAGTGGAAGACGGTGGCCGCCAGCACGGCATCTGCGCCGGCCTCGACCGCGGGCGGGAAGTGCTCGACCGCACCCGCTCCCCCGCTGGCGATGACCGGGATGCTCACCTCACGGCGTACGGCCCGGATCAGCTCGAGGTCGAAGCCGTCGGTCGTGCCGTCGGCGTCCATCGCGTTGAGCAGGATCTCGCCCGGCGCCGAGCTCGGCTGCGCGGACCGCCCACTCGATCGCGTCGAGGCCGGCACTCTTGCGACCGCCGTGGGTGGTGACCTCGAAGCCGCTGTCCGTCGCCTCGGCCCGGCGAGCGTCGACGCTCAGCACGAGCACCTGGTTGCCGAAGCGGTCGGCGATCTCGGCGACCAGCCCGGGCCGGTGGATCGCGGCGGTGTTGACGGCGACCTTGTCGGCCCCGGCACGGAGCAGGCGGTCGACGTCGTCGACGCTGCTGACGCCGCCGCCGACGGTGAGCGGGATGAAGACCTCCTCGGCGCACCGGCTGACCACCTCCATGGTGGTGGCGCGGCCCTCGTGCGAGGCGGAGATGTCGAGGAACGTCAGCTCGTCGGCACCCTCGGCGTCGTAGAGCCGGGCGAGCTCGACCGGGTCGCCGGCGTCGCGCAGCTCGGTGAAGTTGACGCCCTTGACCACCCGGCCGCCGTCGACGTCGAGGCAGGGGATGACGCGGATCGCGAGGCTCATGGCGTCGGCCTGGTGAGCGCCAGGGCGTCCTCGAGCGTGAAGCGGCCCTCGTAGAGCGCCGTACCGGCGATGGCGCCCTCCACGCCCTCGCCCACCAGGCCCATGAGCGCCTGGATGTCGTCGAGCGTGGTGACCCCACCGCTGGCGACGACCGGCTTGCTCGTCGCGGCGCACACGTCGCGGAGGAGCTGGAGGTTGGGGCCCTGGAGCATGCCGTCCTTGTTGACGTCGGTGACGACGTAGCGCGCGCAGCCCTCGCCGTCGAGTCGCGCCAGGGTCTCGTAGAGGTCCCCGCCCTCGCGGGTCCAGCCGCGCGCGGCCAGGGTGGTCCCGCGGACGTCGAGGCCGACGGCCACGCGGTCGCCGTAGGTCGCGATCGCCCGGGCGCACCACTCGGGCTGCTCGAGCGCCGCGGTGCCGATGTTGACCCGGCGACAGCCCGCGGCCATCGCGGCTTCGAGCGACTCGTCGTCGCGGATCCCGCCGCTCATCTCGACCTGGATGTCGAGCGTCCCGACGATCTTCGCCTGGAGCTCACGGTTGTGGCCGTGGCCGAACGCCGCGTCGAGGTCGACGAGGTGGATCCACTCCGCCCCCGCCTCCTGCCACCGCAGGGCCGCCTCGATGGGATCGCCGAACCGCTTCTCGGAGCCGTCCACGCCCTGCACCAGCTGCACGGCCTGGCCGCCCTTGATGTCGACGGCGGGCAGGAGCTCGAGGTAGGGCTGCTCGGGTGTGCTGGGCATGCCTCGATCCTAGAAGTGCGCCGATCGGGGCGGACGGGCGCCGGTGTGCGGCGAGACGCGGATGACGTACGCCCGGTGCACCTGCTCGGCTGTGGAAGGATCGGCCGATGAAGCGAACCGTCGGCTGCGAGCTCGTCGCCACCGCCCACGTCGAGTCGCAGCTCGAGCTGCAGGTGGCCGTCGCCCGGTCCCCCGGCCTCGAGGTCGAGGAGGAGCTGGTCGTGACCCACGAGGGCAGGTCACTGGCCGTGACGGAGCTGCCCGTCACCCACCACGGGCGGATCCACAACGTCACGCTGCCGCCCGGCCAGTCGCACATCTCCTACCGGGCGCGCGTGCAGGGCAGGGCGGACCTTCCCGCCGTCGACCTGACCGACCTGTCGCTGCACCGACGACCCAGCCGCTACGCCGAGTCCGACAAGATCGGCGGGTTCGCGGCGTCCGAGTTCGCCGGGGTCTTCGACACCGAGCTCCTCGACGCCGTCTCCTCCTGGGTCGGCACCCGGCTGGCCTACGTGCCGGGCAGCAGCGGACCGCTCGACGGAGCGATCGAGACCCTGCTCGCCGGCGCCGGGGTGTGCCGTGACTACACCCACCTCGCGATCGCGCTGCTCCGTGCCCTGGGCGTCCCCGCCCGGATGGTCGCGGTCTACGCGCCCGGCTGCGACCCGATGGACTTCCACGCGGTCGTCGAGGCCCACGTCGGCGGCGGCTGGCACGTGATCGACGCCACCGCCCTGGCGCCGCGGTCCACGCTGGTGCGGATCGCCACCGGACGCGACGCCGCCGACACGGCGTTCATGTCCACCGTGTTCGGCAACATCTCCCTGGACAGCTCCGAGGTCACCGCCATCGCCGACGACGGCCTGCCCGAGGACGACCTCGCCCAGCTGGTCGCGCTCGGCTGAGGGGTCGGGGTCTCGATACGCCCGCTCGTTCCTCACGGCCTGCTCGACCACCGAGGCCCGGCCCCGGTGGTCGAGGAAGGCGCCCTGGCGCCTGTCACGAGACCCGTCCCAGCGCACGGGTGAGACCAGGTCGTAGTGGTCGCCGTGCCGCTTCCACACCGCGGTCACGCTCGCCATGCGTGCGCATCGCGGCGGCGGCCTCGTCGACCTTGGCCGGCGACTGGTCCTTGAGCCAGACCCGGAGCATCGAGTCGCTGTAGGAGAGACCCGACGTTGCCCGGTGTCGACGAGCGGCAGCAGCGCGTCCTGCGGCTTGTTGTAGACCCCGTCGTTCTCCGGATCGCCGTAGTACCAGTTGTTGTAGCCGTAGTCGCGCTCGGAGACCTCCTTGCCCAGGAACGTCTTTCCCGCGACCGAGCCGTGGTCGGCGGTGAGCACGACGAGGGTGTCGTCCAGCTCCCCCTGGGCCTCGAGCTCGGCCATCAGCTTGCCGACCTGGCGGTCGGCCTCCGCGGTCGCGGCCACCATGTGCGTCATCGGGTCGCCGTCGGTGCCGGTCGGGCCGGGGTCCGACGTCCCACCCCACATGTGTGCGGCCTTGTCGACGCCGGGGAGCGTGACGAAGATGCCGTTCCAGCTGGCCTCGTTGCGCATCACCTCGACGGCGGCGTCGGCCGCCCACACGTCGCCACCGGCGTGCGCCGGGTCCTTGCCGGTGACGTAGCGGTCGCTGTCGAGCGGGTAGAGGATCGCCGGCAGCTTGGCGGTGTCGTAGGCGTAGGTCGGGTAGCCGCTGTGCACCCAGAAGCGGCTGCACGGCTCCCCCAGGATGTACGACGGCACGTTGATGCCGGTCGGCTTGCGCCACGTGCCGCCGGTCGTGCACTCCGGACCGCTGCCGAACGTGATGATCGAGTCGGAGCCGGCGCCACCGAACGCATAGCCGGCATAGCCCTTGGGGCTGATCGTGAAGGTCTTGGCGGTCGGGTCGGCGGCACCGAGGTAGTCGGCGAGCTTGGGGTAGCCCGCGGCCTGCTGGAGCTTGAAGAGGTCGGTCGTGGCGTTGCTGGTGATGTAGAGCTGGTCGGGATTCGTCGGCTCGGGGTCGCCCAGCACGCCGGCGACGTCGCGGTAGCCCTCGTCGGTCCAGCCCATGTGCTTGGGCAGCTGGCCCGACGTGATCACGTTGTGGGTGACCGACGGTGACCGAGCCGGTGTGGCCGAGGTAGCCGTTCGGGGTGTCGACCCCGTCCTTCATCAGCTTCTGGATGTTGCGCATCCGGTACTTGTCGACGATCTCCTTGCTCAAGGAGTCGACGACGATGATCACGACCTTGGTCGGCCGGTCGGCACCGGGCGAACCGTGTCCGCCTCCCCGGCCGCCCGCCTCGGCGCCGCTCTGGGTGCCGACGACGGTCAGTGCGACCGCGGCGGCGGTGGCGACGGCGAGCATGCGGGCACGGCGCTGAGCCATGACGACTCCCTCCCGGCGCGGCTGCGCTGCCACGATCCGTGAGCCGAACGTAGACCCGCCCCACAGCCCCGGCAATACCCCTGGCTGGGTAGGTCCCGGGTGCGAGGATCACCCCATGATCGGCGACCGCTGGGGCATCACCGACGACGAGGTACGACGTCGCTACGGCTGCGACGACCTCGTCCGGTCCCCGACGCTCGAGGCGTGGCGCGGGGTCACGGTGCACGCAGACGCAGCAACCGTGTGGGCGAGGGTGCGCCAGGTCCGCCTGGCGCCCTACTCCTACGACCTCGTCGACAACCTCGGTCGACGCTCTCCCCGCGCGCTGCTCGACGTCCCCGAGCCGAGGGTCGGCGATCCCTTCACCCGTGCCTTCGGCCGTGACCAGGGCCGCGTCGTCGCGGTGGATCCCGGACGCGAGCTCACCGCCGTGATCATGGGTGCCTACATGTCGTACGCCGTCCTGCCCGCGCCGGGTCAGGACGCCGGCCGGACCCGGCTGGTGCTCAAGGTGGTCGCCCGGACGAGGAAGGCCCTGGCGCCGGCACTCTCCGTCGGCGACCTCGTGATGGCACGCAAGCAGCTGCTGACCCTCAAGCAGCTGGCCGAGCAGGACTAGCGCCAGGTCGGCGCGACCTCGCGGTGGTAGGAGCGGCCGACCACACGACTGAGCACGAACCGCACCGGGGCAGGCACGGTCGCGGCGAGCGCCTGCTGCACGCGCGGCTCGGCGCCGTCCTCCAACCAGGCGAACATCTCCCCCGCCACCGAGAGCGGTCCCTTGCGCAGCTGCTTCTCCACGGCCTTCCACTCGGCGGTGTGCTCGCGGGCGGTGATGACCGGGACCACCTCCGTCTCCTCGTGGACCAGGTGCCGGTCGGTGACCTCGGTCGCGGTGATCACCGCCGCGGCTGCGGCCGCGGCGCGGGCGGCGGTCGGGTCGGCAGCCAGCGCGTCGACGGCCGCACCGGCGGCCTGGATGCTGGCCGACATCGCCTCGTGCTCGGCGTCCATCGCATCGAGCGCGGCGGGATCGAGCGCGTCCGGACCGAGGCTGCGCAAGTAGGGGAAGACGTAGTCGTCCTCACCCATGTGATGGTGGTGGAGCTGGTTCCACAAGGTCTGCCACGCACGCTGGAGTGCACGGGCACGGGCCGCATCCCCGTCGGGGAAGGCCTGGAGGGCGCTGGTCATCCGGGCCAGGTCGCGTCGGACGGCGGCGTGGATGATGTCGTTCATGTTGAGGTCGGCCACCTGGTCAGGCTAAGCCCGCTCAGCGCAGCGAATCGACCCAGTTCTTGAGGAGCTCTGCTCCCGCGTCGCCGGACTTCTCCGGGTGGAACTGGGTCGCCGTCAGCGGACCGTTCTCGACGGCCGCCACGAAGCGGTCCCCGCCGTGCTCGGCCCACGTCACCAGCGGCGCACCGGTGCGGTCGTTGGTGACCAGGTCCCACGTCCGCGCGGCATAGGAGTGCACGAAGTAGAACCGCTCGTCCTCGATGCCGGCGAACACGCGTGAGCCGGTGGGCACCTCGACGGTGTTCCAGCCCATGTGCGGCACCACGTCCGCCTCGAGGCGGGTCACCAGGCCCGGCCACTCGTCGCAGCCGTCGGTCTCGACACCGTGCTCGACGCCTCCGGCGAAGAGGATCTGCATGCCGACACAGATCCCGAGCACCGGACGGCCGCCGGCCAGCCGACGTCCGATGATCCGCTCGCCCTTGATCGCGCGCAGGCCGGCCATGCAGGCGGCGTACGCCCCGACGCCCGGCACCACGAGGCCGTCGGCCGCGAGCGCGGTGTCGAAGTCACCGGTCAGGGTGACCGACGCGCCCGCCCGCTCGACCGCGCGGACGACGGAGCGGAGGTTGCCGGAGCCGTAGTCGAGGACGACGACCTCCGCGGACCCTGTGCCTGACGGCGAGCTCGCAGGCTCGCTCACAGGCTGCCCTTGGTGGACGGCACGCCCGTCTCGCGCGGGTCGATCGCGATCGCGTCGCGGAACGCCCGGGCGAAGGCCTTGAACTGCGCCTCGACGACGTGGTGCGGGTCCCGGCCACCGAGCACCCGCACGTGGAGCGCGAGGTGGGCGTGGAACGAGATCGACTCGAAGACGTGGCGCGTCAGCGAGCCCATGTAGGTCGCGCCGGTGCCGCCGATCGCGACGTGCTCCTGGCCCTCGGGCTCACCGCTGTGCACGCAGTAGGGACGGCCCGACACGTCGACGACCGCCTGGACGAGCGCCTCGTCGAGCGGGACGGTCGCGTCACCGAAGCGGCGGATGCCGGACTTGTCACCGAGTGCCTCGCGCAGCGCCTGGCCCAGCACGATGGCGGTGTCCTCGACGGAGTGGTGCGCGTCGATGTGGGTGTCGCCGTTGGTGTGCACGACGAGGTCGACGAGCGAGTGGCGGGCGAACGCGTCGAGCATGTGGTCGTAGAAGCCCACACCGGTGGACACGTCGGAGCGTCCGGTGCCGTCGAGGTCGACCTCGACGATGACCTGGGACTCCTTGGTGGTGCGCTCGATCTTCGCGGTGCGGCTCATGCCCGTTCCTTCGTGAGGTCTGCGGTGATCTGCTGGGTGACCGGGTGGGTCTTCATTGTCTCCAGCAGGGCCTGCCGGAATGCTGCCATCTCATCGGCGGTGCCGATCGAGACCCGCAGCCACCCCTCGGGCCCGGTCTCGCGGATCAGCACGCCCCGGTCGACCAGACCCTGCCAGACCGCCTGGCGGTCGGCGAAGCGGCCGAAGAGCGCGAAGTTGGCGTCGGAGTCGGCCACCTCGAGCCCCTGCTCGCGCAGCCAGGCGACGGTGGCGTCCCGTTCGACGCGGAGGTCGTCGACCTTGCCGAGCAGCTCGGGCGCGTGGCGCAACGCGGCCAGCGCGGTCGCCTGGGTGACCGCGGAGAGGTGGTAGGGCAGCCGGACGACCCGGATGGCGTCGCAGATCGCAGGGTCGGCGGCGAGGTAGCCCAGCCGTGCCCCGGCCAGCGCGAACGCCTTGCTCATCGTCCGGGTGACCACCAGGTTGCGGTGGGCCCCGAGCAGCTCCAGCGCGCTCGGCACGCCTGCCCGACGGAACTCGCCGTAGGCCTCGTCCACCACGACGATGCCGCCGGGCTCGTAGGACGCGGCCGCCTCGCACAGCATCGAGACGGCCTCCGGCGGGAGCGCGGTGCCGGTCGGGTTGTTGGGGCTCGGCAGCAGCACCACCGACGGCTGTCGCTCCAGCACCAGCGCACGGGCAGCCTCGAGGTCGAGGGAGAAGTCCTCGGCCCGGTGGCCCGCGTGCCACTCGGTCATCGTGTCGCGGGCGTACTCGGGATACATCGAGTACGTCGGCGCGAACGACAGCGCCACCCGCCCCGGGCCGCCGAAGGCCTGGAGCAGCTGGAGCATGACCTCGTTGGAGCCGTTGGCCGCCCACACCATCTCGGGCTCGATGCCGGCGCCGCCCGAGCTGTTGAGGTAGGCCGCCAGCGCGGCGCGGAGCTCGACGAACTCGCGGTCGGGGTAGCGGTTGAGCGAGGCCGCCGCCCGGCCCACGGCCTGCGCGATGTCGGCCGCCGCCTCCGGCGAGGGTCCGTAGGGGTTCTCGTTGACGTTGAGCTGGACCGGCGCCTGCTCGAGCGACAGCTGGGGCGCGCCGTAGGGCTCGATCCCCCGCAGCTCGTCGCGCAGGGGTGGGAATCCGGCGGTCATCGCCGGGAGCGGTCCGCGAACCGCGAGCTCACACCGGCCCCGTGGCCGGGCAGGTCCTCGGCCTCGGCCAGCGTCACGACGTGGTCGGCGACCTCGGCGAGCGCCTCGCGGGTGTATTCCACGTGGTGCACCCGGCGCACGAACGAGTGCACGCCGAGACCCGAGGAGTGACACGCACAGCCGGCGGTGGGAAGCACGTGGTTGGAGCCGGCGCAGTAGTCGCCCAGCGCCACCGGCGACCACGGACCGATGAAGACCGCTCCGGCATTGCGCACGCGTGCTGCCACCTCACGCGCGTCGCGGGTGTGGATCTCGGTGTGCTCCGACGCGTAGGCGTTGACGACCTCGAGGCCCTGGTCGATGTCATCGACCAGCACGACGGCGGACTGGGCTCCACCCAGCGCGGCGGCCACCCGCTCGCTGTGCCGGGTCAGGCCCACCTGCTTGTCGAGCTCGGCCTCCACCTCGTCGGCGAGCGCGAGCGAGTCGGTGACCAGCAGCGACGCCGAGGTGCCGCCGTGCTCGCACTCGGTGAGCAGGTCGGCGGCCACGAACGCCGCGTCGGCGGAGTCGTCGGCGAGGACGGCGATCTCGCTCGGTCCGGCCTCGGAGTCGATCCCGACCACGCCGCGCAGCAGGCGCTTGGCGGCGATGACGTAGAGGTTGCCCGGCCCGGTGACCAGGTCGACCCGACGGCACGGCCCGGCCCCGTGGGCCAGCATCGCGATGGCCTGCGCACCGCCCACGGCGTAGACCTCGTCGATGCCGAGCAGCGCGCACCCGGCGAGGATCGTGGCATCGGGCAGTCCGGTCTCCCGGGTGGGCGGAGCGGCCACGCACAGTGACGGCACTCCCGCGACCTGGGCCGGCACGACGTTCATCACGAGCGTGGACACCAGCGGGGCCAGCCCACCGGGGACGTAGAGCCCGGCGCGGTCCACGGGCACCGAGCGGTGCGTGATCACCGCTCCGGGCGCCACCTCCACCACCGAGTCGGACTCGACGTCGGCCTCGCTCGTGAGCCGCAGGCGACGGATCGACTCCTCCAGCCCGGCCCGCACGGCGGGGTCCAGGGCGGCGAGCGCCTGCTCGAGCGCAGCCGCCGGCACGCGCGGGTCGGGTACGTCGACGCCGTCCAGCTCGAGCGTGAGCTCGCGGACGGCCTCCAGGCCCCGGTCCCGGACGGCCTCGATGATCGGTCGCACCACATGCGTGGCGGCCTCGACGTCGAACTCGGCGCGAGGCACGCTCGCGCGGTAGTCGACGGACGCCGGATCGGCGCCCCTCAGGTCGATGCGGCGGATCAGGGACATGCCCCGAGTCTAGGTTCCCCGGCGGGTCGGCCCAGATCGGCGGGTGCCGCGTGGACACGCCGGGCTAGGTTGGACAGGTGAGCGAACCGCTGCCGATGTTCCCGCTGAGCTCTGTGGTGTTCCCGGGGATGAGCGTGCCGCTCCACGTCTTCGAGGACCGCTACCGGATGCTCGTGCGGCACCTCCTCGAGGTCGAGGACCCGGCCGAGCGGATCTTCGGCACCGTGGCCATCCGCGAGGGCTACGAGGTCGGTGACCACGGAGCGCAGTCGGTCTACCGCGTGGGCTGCATCCTCCAGCTCACCGAGGTGGACCGTCGCGACGACGGCACCTACGACATCGTCGCCGTGGGCCGCGAGCGGCTGATGCTCGAGGAGATGCAGCGCGGCGTGGACTTCCCGCAGGGCGTGGTGGAGGCGCTGCCGGAACCCGAGGTCGAGGTCCCGATGGAGGTGCTCGACCGGGCGCGAGCGACGTTCACCGCGTTCCGCGTGGCGATGAGCGCCCTCCAGGGCGACCCCTTCAGCGGCGCGCTCCCCCGCGATCCCGACTACCTCTCGTGGACGCTGTCCGCACTGACGCCGCTTCCGATGGCCGAGCGGCAGTCGCTGCTCGAGGCGGGTGACGCCACCGAGCGACTCCAGCTGGTGACCCGCCTGCTGACCGAGGAGCTCCGGGCGATCAACGTCATCCCCTCGCTGCCGGCCACCCAGGTCGCGCGGACCGCCTGGTCCCCGAACTGAGACGCGCAGTGGCGCGCGAGGCACGAGCGCGACGCGTGGGCGCGGCCAGATTGAGCAAGCGACGCGACTGAGGAACGAAGTCGCACGAGCGCGTCGAAATCAACTTTCCCGACTGCTAGAACTGAGCCATGGCGAGACGAAGGACTGCCGGCGGCACCCCGGCCACGGTCGCGCTGACCGCCGCCGGCATCTCCTTCGAGGTCCGGGCCTATGCGCATGACCCGCGAGCGGCGTCATACGGCATGGAGGCCGCCGAGGCCCTCGCCGTGGATCCGGCACGCGTCTTCAAGACGCTGCTGGCCTCGCTCGACGGTGCCCTGGTCGTCGGCATCGTCCCGGTCTCGGGCCAGCTGGACCTGAAGGCGCTGGCCCGGGCGCTGGGCGGGAGCAAGGCCGTGATGGCCGAGGTCGCCGCAGCCGAGCGCGCCACCGGCTACGTCGCGGGCGGGATCTCCCCCGTCGGTCAGAAGCGGTCGCACCCGACGGTGCTGGACGCCTCGGCACTCGACCACGACACGATCCTGGTCTCGGGCGGGCGACGAGGGTTCGACCTCGAGCTCGCACCGCACGACCTGGTGGCGATCACCGGAGCGGTGACCGCCACCATCGGTCGGTAGACAGGCCCGGACAGGCCGGGAGAGGCCCGGACCGGCTTGGAGCCGCCGGTCAGTCGGTCGTGACCTTGAGCATGCCGTGGACGACGTCGCCGTCCACCCAGCCGCTGATGCCGAAGGACGAGAGCGGCTCGAGGTTCTTGCTGACCTCGGGCTCGTCCTTCGTGAGCCGGACCAGCCAGTCGTCGTCGGCGTCGAAGTTGATGAAGAACACCGACTGGGCGTCTTCATCGATGACCTTCGAGTAGACGTCGCTGCCACCGAGGCCGCTCTCGCTCTCGAGCGTGCCGCGGTAGTCGTCCTGCAGCGCGAGCACGGCGTAGCCGTCGCCCTCGGTGACCTTGAGGTAGTCGGCAGCCTCCGGGCCGGCGAGGTCGCTGATCTTGTCGAGCACGGCCTGGATCTCGCCGGCGTCGCCCTTGATCTTGATCCCGACCGGGATCTCCTCGGGACCACCGTTGGCGATGGCGTCGGGGTCGATGCCACTGCCGACCGAGACGGTCACACCCTCGCCGAGGAGCGTCTCGACGTCCTCGGGGAACGCCAGACCGGTCTCGGTCTCGAACTGGGCGAGCTGGTCGTCGATGGTCGCGGCCTCGTCGGGCGCGAGCGTCTTGACGTAGTCGAGGATCCCCTGCGCCCAGCCCTCGCTGAGCGAGAAGCCGAAGGCCGCCACCGTGTCCTCGGGGAGGTCGGAGACCATGTCGACGCCCTCCTCGCTGGTGATGAACTTGGTCAGGTCCTTCTGGTAGTTGGACATGGCGTACTCGATCTCGACCGCGCCGTCGTTGAAGCGGACCGTGGCGGCTGCACCGTCGAAGTCGTTGATCATCTGCTGGAGCTCCGGCGGGATCTCCTCCGAGCCCTCCTCGGCCGCGGGGGCGTCCGAGGACTCGGTGACGCACTCCTCCATCTCCAGCGCCGACGACGCCGCGGCGAGGCAGTCCTGGTCGACCGTGCCAGCACCGCCGAGCGCCGCCGCGTCCGGTGCCATCGCCAGCGGTCCGGCGAGCGGGGACGAGGCGAGGTCGCCGACGTATTGCGCGGCCTCCTTGGCGACGTACATCGACATGAAGCCGTCGTCGCCGGCCTCGCCGGTCCACTCGCCGAAGGAGGAGTCCGCGGCGAGCGTCGCGCCGTCAGCGGCGTCGACGACCTTCTGCGCGATCTCCTTGCTCTCGGCGATGACCATCCAGTCACCGTCGACG
This sequence comes from uncultured Actinomycetota bacterium, assembly GCA_963750445.1. Taxonomy (GTDB): domain Bacteria; phylum Actinomycetota; class Actinomycetes; order Propionibacteriales; family Nocardioidaceae; genus Nocardioides. The sequence goes on from CAVVQR010000016.1 coordinate 837,172, forward strand.
ACCCACCCGCCGACGTCGCTCGAGCTCTCCTCGGCACCGTCGTCGGTGCCCTGCTCGGCCGTGCCCCCGCACGCGTCGATGAGCGTGGCCATGCCGTCCTCGGCCTTGCCGGAGTCGGTGACCTGGACGACCCCGACACCGGTCGGCTCGTCCTCGCCGAGGTCGACGGCCGCGATCGCAGCGCGCGAGCCGAGCCACGGCTTGACGTCGGCGGCGTAGTCGAGCCCGTCGCACTCGCCGGACTTGGTGATCTCCTCGAAGAGACGCTCCCGCAGGTCGTCGTCAGTCTCCAGGTCGACGTTGTCGCTGAATCCCGGGAACTTGCGGAGCGTCTTGATGGCCTCGATCTTCTGGCCGCCCGACGGGTCGAGGTCGACGCTGAAGTAGGCGATCGTCGAGTCCGGGAGTGCCTCGGCCGGCTGCGAGCCGGTGGCGAAGAAGCTGGTGGCCGCCCAGGCGCCGCCCGCGACGACGGCACCACCGACGACGATGGCTCCGAGTGCGATGAGGCGCTTGCGGTTGTCGTTCGCCGGCGCGGTCTCGACCGGGCCTGACTGGTCCAGGTATTCCGGACCGCCGGGTGTGATGCTCATTGAAGTCCTGCTCCCCCGTTGCGCGAGCCCCGAGAAGTCGGGACTGGCCAGTTTCTGGTCGCGCTCAGCCTACCCACGAGAACGCCGCGCCAACCCCCGACTTCCCAAGAGATAGGTGCCGACCAGACCAGTCATCGCACCGGCTGGGAGCGCCACGAGCGCGGTCGAGTGCCACCGCACGCGACCGGGGTCGGGGGCGGTCAGCCCGAGGCCTCCGGGCAGGGTCGTGTAGTCCGGCTTGCCCGCGGCCAGGGTCTGCGGGTCCGGTGGACCCAGTGCGGTGCCGACGGCGTACATCAGGAAGGCGGCGAGCACCGCAGCGACGAGCACCGTGACCACGGTCGCCAGCTCGTGGTCGCTCCAGATGCCGGCCACCACCGCGAGCACGAGGCCGAGCGGGAGCGCGATCACCACGAACAGCGCGATCGCCTGGAACGAGCTGTCCGGTCCGGCGGGCTCGAGGTACCAGTCGCCCTGGTAGGTCAGCCCGGTCGGGGCGTCCCACAGCCGCTCCCACAGCGCGCCAGCAGCCGCGCCGGCGACGAGGAACAGGACGAGGACGGCGGCGATCCGGACGAGCAACGGCCGGAGCGGCCCGCTCGTGGTGTCACCGGAGCTGTCGTAGGAGCGTGTGGGTGATCTCGCTCATCCGGTGAGGCACCCGGGACCGAGGAGCTGCTTGAGGTCCGCGAACAGGGCGGGGCTCGGGCTCACCCGGAGGTTGTCGTCGAGGCGGAGCACCTTGGTCGAGCTGCGGGTCAGCAGGCGCAGCTGCACCTCGGTCATGCCCGGGTGGGTGCCGAGGACGTCGCGGAGCTGGGCCACCACCGGCGGGGTGCACCGGGTCGACGGCAGGCTGATCACCACCGGGCCGGTCGGGCCGTGGTTGAGGTCGGGCGCGGTGACCTCCTGGGCACGCAGCTCCGGCTGGTCCTTGTCGCGCGACAGGTTGCCCTTGATCCGCACGATCGCGTCCTCGACCAGCAGCGTCGAGGCGAGCGTGTAGGCGCTCGGGAACAGGAGCACGTCGATGGCCCCGTCGAGGTCCTCGAGCGTGATCGTGGCCCACGGGTCACCGCGCTTGGTGATCTTGCGCTGCACCGAGGTGATCAGCCCGCTCACGGTCAGCATCGAGCCGTGCGCACGCTCCTCGTCGAGCATGAGCTGGCCGATGGTGCAGTCGGTGCCCTGGGACAGCACGTGCTCGAGCCCGAGCAGCGGGTGGTCGGAGACGTAGAGGCCGAGCATCTCGCGCTCGTGACCCAGCAGGGTCATCTTGTCCCAGTCCTCGATGTCGGGGATGGTCACGGTGACCCCGAAGCCGGCGTCGTCCTCGCTCAGGCCGCCGAAGAGGGAGTCCTGGCCGATCGCCTCGTTCTTCTTGAGGTCGACGAACTGGTCCACCGCCGTCTCGTGGACCGCGGCGAGCGCCCGGCGCCGGTGCTTCATGTCGTCGAAGGCACCGGCCTTGATCAGCGACTCCACGACGCGCTTGTTGCACACGAGCGCGGGGACCTTCTCCATGAAGTCGTTGAAGTCGGCGTAGCGACCCTTCTCCTCGCGCGCGGCGACGACGCCGGCGACGACGTTGTGGCCGACGTTGCGCACCGCGGTGAGCCCGAAGCGGATGTCGTTGCCGACCGGCGTGAAGTCGGCGTGGGACTCGTTGACGTCGGGCGGCAGGACCTGGATCTTCATCCGGCGACACTCGTTGAGGTAGATCGCCATCTTGTCCTTGTCGTCCTTCACGGACGTCAGGAGGGCTGCCATGTATTCGGTGCGGTAGTTGGCCTTGAGGTAGGCGGTCCAGTAGGTGATGACGCCGTAGGCCGCGGAGTGCGACTTGTTGAAGGCGTAGTCGGAGAACGGGAGCAGGATCTCCCACAGCTTGTCGATCGCGACCTGCGGGAAGCTCCGCTCGAGCATGCCGGCCTGGAAGCCGGCGTACTGCTTGTCGAGCTCCGACTTCTTCTTCTTGCCCATCGCGCGGCGCAGGTTGTCGGCGGCACCCAGGGTGAAGCCGGCGAGCACCTGCGCGATCGCCATCACCTGCTCCTGGTAGACGATCAGGCCGTAGGTCTCCCCCAGCACCGGCTCGAGCGCCTCGGCGAGCGCCGGGTGGATCGGCTCGATGGGCTCGCGGCCGTTCTTGCGGCGGGCGTACTTGTTGTGGGAGTCGGCGCCCATCGGGCCGGGACGGTAGAGCGCGCTGACGGCCGTGATGTCGGCGAACGCGTCGGGCTGCAGGGATCGGAGCAGGGACCGCATGCCCGAACCGTCGAGCTGGAAGACGCCGAGGGTGTCACCGCGGCCCATCAGCTCGTAGGTCGCGCGGTCCTCGAAGCCGAGCTCCTCCAGCACGACCGTCTCGCCCCGGTTGACCTCGATGTTGCGGAGCGCGTCGTCGAGGATGCGGAGGTTGGACAGGCCGAGGAAGTCCATCTTGACCAGGCCGAGCGACTCGCACATCGGGTAGTCGAACTGGGTGATCACCGCGCCGTCCTGCGGTCGCGACATGATCGGGACGATGTCGATGAGCGGCTCGCTCGACATGATCACGCCGGCGGCGTGGACGCCCCAGTTGCGGATCTGGCCCTCCAGCCCGACCGCCGTCTCGTAGATGGTGCGGACGTCGGCGTCCTGGCCGTGCAGCGCTCGGAACTCGCCGCCGTCGTTGTAGCGCTTGTGATCGGCGTCGAAGATGTCCTTGAGCGCGACTCCCTTGCCCATCACGTCGGCCGGGTAGGCCTTGGTGATCCGGTCGCCGATCGCGAAGCCGTGGTCGAGGACGCGAGCCGCGTCCTTGATCGCGGCCTTGGCCTTGAGCCGACCGAACGTCGCGATCTGGGCGACCCGATCGGCGCCGTACTTCTCGCTGACGTAGTGGATGACCTCGCCGCGGCGGGCGTCGTCGAAGTCGATGTCGAAGTCGGGCATCGAGGGGCGCTCGGGGTTGAGGAACCGCTCGAAGAACAGGCCGTGCTCCAGCGGGCACAGGTCGGTGATGCGCAGGGCGTAGGCGGCGATGGAGCCCGCACCCGACCCACGGCCGGGACCGACGCGGATGCCGTTGTCCTTGGCCCAGTTGATGAAGTCGGCGACCACGAGGTAGTAGCCGCAGTAGCCCTTCTGCGAGATGATCGCGAGCTCCATCTCGACGCGGTCCCGGACCTCGTCGGTCGTCAGCTCGCCGGGGTAGCGGGCCTCGATGCCGCGCCACACCTCCTTGCGGAACCACGAGTCCTCGGTCTCGCCGGCCGGCACGTCGGCGCGGGCCATGTAGCCGCCGGTGGACTCGGTGAACTCGACCTCGCAGCGCTCGGCGATCGCGAGGGTGTTGTCACAGGCCTCCGGCATGTCGAACCGGTCGGCCCAGAGCGCGCGCATCTCGGCCGCGGACTTGATGTAGTAGCCACCGCCGTCGAACTTCAGGCGGTTGGTGTCGGAGAGCCGCTTGCCGGACGCGACGCAGATCAGGGCGTCGTGGGCGGAGGCGTCCTCGGGGTTGTTGTAGTGGGAGTCGTTGGTGGCGATGGGCGGGATGCCCATCTCCTTGCCCAGCCGCAGCAGGTCGTCACGGACCCGCTTCTCGATGTCGATGCCGTGGTCCATCAGCTCGAGGAACACGCTGTCGCGGCCGAAGATCTCCTGGAGCTCGCCGGCCTCGCGGACCGCCTCGTCGTACTGGCCCAGGCGCAGCCGCGTCTGGATCGCGCCGCTGGGACAACCGGTGCTGACGATCAGGCCCTTGCTGTGCTCGGCGAGGATCTCCTTGTCCATGCGGGGCTTGAAGTAGTAGCCCTCCATGCTCGAGCGCGAGGACAGCCGGAACAGGTTGTGCATGCCCTCGGTGCTCTCGGCCCACATCGTCATGTGGGTGTAGGCGCCACCGCCGGCGACGTCGTTGCCGCCCTCCTCGGCCAGGTCGCCCTGGCCCCACCGGACGCGCCGACGCTCGCCGCGCTGGGTGCCGGGGGTGATGTAGGCCTCGATGCCGATGATCGGCTTGATGCCGTGCTGGCGGGCCTTGCTGTAGAAGTCGTAGGCGCCGTGGAGGTTGCCGTGGTCGGTCATCGCGATCGCCGGCATGCCGAGGTCGCTGGTGCGGCTGAACAGGCCGTCGAGCAACGACGCTCCGTCGAGCATGGAGTACTCGGTGTGCACGTGCAGATGCACGAAGTTGTCGTGTGAGCCGGCCGACATGGAGGAGTCTTCCGCACCTTTCTTCGATCGCTGAACAGACCTTGTGGAGGTCAGGAGCCGACTGGAGCAGCCCACTCGTGACCCAGAAGGAGGAGGGGAAGAGCAGTCAGCCTACGTCAGTGTGCCGGGCCCCACCGACAAGACACCCGGCCCGGTCCGAGGTCGCCCGGAGCAGGTCTCACGGCCGGTCACGCCGCCAGTCGATCGCGTGCCCGTGGCCGTGGCTGAAGGCGACCGGTGAGCCGTCCAGGGCGGTCACGAACCGGCCCGGGGGCACCTCCAGCTCTCCCGTCACGGCCGGCAGGACCCGCCGTCCCTCGTTGCTGATCCAGCGGCAGCGTCCCTCGTCCACCAGGCCCGTCATGAGGTCGTGGAACCGGCGTCGGTCGGGCTCCTCGAGGTAGGCGACCACGGCCGAGTGGAAGACCACGGGCGTGCCGTGCGGCGCCGCCTCGGCGAGGAGGTCGGGGAGGTGGTCGAACAGGTCCCCGCGCCGCAGGACCGGCGGCGTCCGGCGGGCGACGTCGATCGCGCGACGCAGCCGTTCGCGCCGGTCGTCCTGCTCGGGCCAGACCAGGCCCTCGAGCCAGGCCATCGCGTCCGGGTCGGACACGTCGAGCGGGTTGAGGTCGACCCCGCCCCGCCAGGCGACCTCGGGGTGCGCCGCCGGGACCGGCAACGGTCCGGTGGCCTGCGCCGTCAGCAGCGGACCGCCGCTCCCCCGCAGCCCACCGAGCGGCGGCCAGGCGTAGTCGTAGCGGTCGGGGAAGAGGCAGAGTCCCGCGCTCGCGCCCACCTCGACGAGGGCCAGCGGACCCTCGACCAGGGCGAGCACGGGCATCAGGGTGGCGAGCCGGCCCACCTCGTTGGTCTGCGTCGCCCGTGCCATCACGGTCGCGCGTACCTCGGGCTCGAGGTCGAGCAGGACCCGGCGCAGACCGGCGTACGGCCCGGGCGCGGGAGCGCCGTGCCACCGGGCCGCGGCGAAGACGAGGTTGGGCTGGCGCTTGATCGGCGGCAGCGTGGCGAGCCACGCGAGCACCTCGTCGTCGTCGACGACACCCAGGGCCCACTCCTCGAAGCAGGGCGAGTCGACCGCGGCGTAGGTGGCGAAGTCGCGGTACTCCTCGATCACGTCGTCGTACAGCAGCATCCGTCCATCCTGCCGCCTCCACCCTGCTTCCCGGTGGTGGTTCAGCGCCGGGTCGGGAACGGACCTCCCGGTCCGACGCCGGCGTTGCCCATCCTGATGCCGGAGAACTCCAGGCCCGCCTCACGCACCGCGACGAAGTGGTCCTCGAGCGACGGCAGCACCCGGAGCTCGATGTCGTGCTCGTCGTGCAGCCGGACGAGGTCCCCCACCGCGAGCGGCGGACCCAGCGGCGACACCGGACGCGTCGCGACATGGGCGTGCGGGCGCTCGCCGAACGGCTCGAAGGCGTCGGATGCGAAGCGGTAGGCGAACAGCGTGGTCATGCGGAGCGTCGGCAGCCACGCCTCCTCGATCGCGTGCACCCTCGCCACGCCCACCTGACCAGCACTGCCCCACGAGCAGACACGAGGGCACTGGCGGGGGAACCAGTAGGACGGGCTGTTCAGGGCGTCGACGGTCCAGACGTAGGCCTCGGGTTGCTGGGCCGTGGCGGCCACGTGCGGCACGAAGTGCTGGATCGACGGATCCTCGCTGAAGTGGAGCAGCTCGCCCGGGCCCGGCAGCACGTCAGCGCGCGGCGTCGAGGGACTCGGTGATGATCACGTCGACGATCCGCGCGACGCGCTCGTCGCCCAGGTCGGGCGCGATCATGGCGACACGGCGGGCGATCTCCGCCTCGCGGTCCAGATCACGCTCGCCGGACGGCTTGACGTCCTGGACCGCCCTGGTGAGCGCCGTACGACGGGCCAGCACGTCGCCGAGCACCAGGTCGACCTCGTCGATCATCGACCGGAAGCACGCGAGCGGGTCGTGGCCCGGCCACACGAGCTTGATGTCGGGCGCACGCTCCTCGTTGGCGGAGCCGTCGGTGCGCTCGAGGGCCACGAACCCGTGACGGGCGTAGAAGTCGCGGGCCGGCCGGTTGGACTCGAAGACCCACAGGCCCACGCCCTCGGGCCGCTCCGCCAGCACCTGCGCCAGGAGCGCGCTGCCGACTCCGGCGCCCTGGGCCTCGGGCACCACGTAGAGGTCGTCGAGCCAGGTCGGGGTCGACCGGGTGTAGCCGACGACCTGCCCGGCCCGTGCGGCGAGCCGGACGTCGTGGGCCGTCAGGTCCCAGCCGGCGACCCAGCGCCGCACCTCGTCGGCGCTGTGGACGCTCGGCGGGAACGCGTCACCCGCTCCGGCTCGCGCCGCGAGGTGCACCTCGGCGAGCGCCGGCAGGTCGTCGGCCGTGGCCGGGCGCAGCTCGAGGTCGGGGTGCGTCGGGTCAGTGCTCATCCCGGATGACCTCGAGCGCGTGGGTCAGGTCGCCCGGATAGGTCGACTCGTAGATGACGTGGTCACCGGTCTCCGGGTGCTCGAACCCGAGGCGCATCGCGTGCAGCCACTGGCGCTCGAGCCCGAGCCGCTTGGCGAGCGTGGGGTCGGCGCCGTAGGTCAGGTCGCCGACGCACGGGTGCTTGAGCGCGCTCATGTGGACGCGGATCTGGTGGGTGCGACCGGTCTCGAGGTGGACCTCCAGCAGGCTGGCGAACCGGTGGGCCTCGAGGGTCTCGTAGTGGGTGATGCTGTGCCGACCGTCGGCCATCACGGCGAACTTGTAGTCGTGGTGCGGGTGGCGACCGATCGGTGCGTCGACGGTGCCGGCCAGCGGGTCCGGGTGGCCCTGGACCAGCGCGTGGTAGGTCTTGTCGACCGTGCGGTGGCGGAAGGCGTTCTTGAGCACGGAGTAGGCGTGCTCGGACTTGCAGATCACCATCACGCCGCTCGTGCCGACGTCGAGGCGCTGCACGATGCCCTGCCGCTCGCTGGCGCCGCTCGTGGAGATCCGGAAGCCGGCTCCCGCGAGGTGGCCGACGACGGTCGGTCCGCTCCAGCCCGGCGAGGGGTGTACGGCGACGCCGACGGGCTTGTCGATCACCACGATCGCGTCGTCGTCGTGGATGATCCGGATGCCCTCGACGATCTCCGGGCGGACCACGAGCGGGTCGGTCTCGGCCGGGATGGTCACGTCGAGCATGGCTCCGCCGTGGACCCGGTCGCTCTTGCCGACGGCCGAGCCGTCGACCTGGACGAGCCCCTGCGAGATCAGGTCGGCGGCCTTGGTGCGGGAGAAGCCGAACATCCGGGCCATCGCCGCGTCGACCCGTTCGCCGGCCAGGCCGTCCGGGACGAAGACGGTGCGCTGCTCCGCGTGGGTCGTCATGCGGGGTCACCCGGCTCGGCTGCGGCCCGCTCGGACTCGCGGGTGCCGTCGAGGGCGATGCCGCGGAAGGTCTGCAGGATGATCAGCCCCGCCGCGACGTTGATGCAGATGTCGGCGATGTTGAAGACCGGCCAGTTGGGCAGCATCAGGAAGTCGACGACGTGGCCGTGGAACGGCTCCGGCTCCCGGAAGATGCGGTCGGTGAGGTTGCCGCTGACGCCTCCGAGCAGGATCCCGAGGGCCAGCCCCCACCCGGTGCTGCCGAGGCGGCGGCTCAGCCAGAGCACGACCACGACCGCGAGCATCGCCAGGCAGGTGAAGACGAGGGTGAAGCCGGTGCCGGTGCTGAACGCGGCGCCGGGGTTGAACGTCAGGTGCAGGGTGAACCAGTCACCGAGGACGGGGATGTCACCGTCGGCCAGCTCGGCGAGGGCCCACTGCTTCGACGACAGGTCGAGCGCATAGGCCAGCAGGGCGACGCCGGCGAAGATCAACCGGGCGTCGATGCGCCGACGGGCTCGGTCGTGATCGACCTGGTCGCTGGGGTTCAGCGACGCTCCTCGCGCTGCTTGCATGACATGCACAGTGTGGCATGGGGCACCGCCATCAACCGATTCTTGCCGATGGGGTTGCCGCAGGAGTCACACACGCCGTAGGACCCGTCCTCGATGTGCGCCAGGGCGCGCTCGATCTGCGACAGCGTCTCGCGCTCCTTGGCCAGCACCGTGAACTCGTGGTCACGCTCGAAGCTCGTCGCCCCGAGGTCGGCCTGGTCCTGCCCGGCACCGTCGCCGGCGTCCCTCATCAGTCCGGCGAGCTCCTCCTCGGACTGGTCGACGATGGCCGTCAGCCGCTCCTGGTGCTCGCGGAGCTCCTTGACGACCTCGTTGAGCTCGCCCCGGGTCCAGGGGTCCTCGCCCTCGAGGACGACGAGCTTGGACGGGGTGGCCTTGCGAGCCTTCTTCGCCGGCGCGGCCTTCTCGGCGGGCGCAGGGGCGGCCTGGGTCACGGGTGCAACCTTCTGGGTCGGAGCGGAACGGGGGGATGACTTCTTGGCGGGTGCAGACTTCTTGGCGGGTGCAGACTTCTTGGCGGGCGCTGGGCCGGTTCTTCGCGGCGGGAGCGGTCTTCGTGGCGGGCGGTCTTCTTGGCGGGAGCCTTCGCGGCCGCCTTCTTGGCGGGTGCCGCCTTCTTGGCGGGTGCGGCCTTCTTCGCGGCTGCCTTCGTAGGCGGTGCCGCCTTCTTCGCGGGAGGGGCCTTCTTCGCGGGCGGTCTTCTTGGCGGGAGCCTTCGCGGCCGCCTTCTTCGCGGGAGCGGCCTTCTTCGCGGGAGCCTTCGCAGCCGCCTTCTTCGCGGGTGCCGCCTTCTTCGCGGGAGCGGTCTTCTTGGCGGGAGTCTTCTTGGCGGCGGGCTTGGCCGTCTTCGTCGCGGTGGCGGGGCTGGACGAGGCACTCGCGCGACCGATCACCCGCTTGGCGGCGGCCGCGGCAGACCCGGCCAGCGATTTACGCGTTCCCATCTCCGAGGGCCTCCCAGCCTGCTCAGGTGTGGCTAGAACCACACGGTGGCAGGGAGGCTATCCGGTGCTGGAGGGCCAGCCCAACATCGGCTCGCCGAAATGCGAGAACGACCACCCCGAAGGGCGGTCGTTCTCGCATTTCACTGGCGTGCGGAGGTGTCAGCCCTCGTCGTCGCCGAGGACGGAGCGCAGGCGCTTGGGCGCACTGCCGCTGTCCACGGGAGCCTGGCTGTCGCCGCCGGTGGAGAGCGCCTCGAGCTGCTGGCTGAAGTAGGTCTTCAGTCGCGAGCGGTACTCGCGCTCGAACTGACGCAGCGTCTCGACGTCGCTGTTGAGCTTGTCGCGCTCCTTCTCCAGGTCGCCGAACATCTGCTGGCGGCGCTCGGCGGTCTCGGAGTCGAGCATCTGCGAACGCTGGCGGGCGTCGGCCTCCATGCGGTCGGCCTTGGTCTTGGACTCACCCTCGAGGCGGTCGGCCTTGGTGCGTGCGGCTCCGACGATGCGGTCGGCCTCGTTCTTGGCGTCCTCGACGAGCTCGTCGGCGTTGCGCGTGGCGATCTCGAGCAGGCGGGCTGCGGCGTTGGACGCGTCAGCGATGTTCGTGACGCGCGGTGCCTGCGCGGGCTCCGCGGCGGCGACGACGGGGGTCGGCTCCGGCTCGGGCTCGGGCTCCGGCTCGGGCTCCGGCTCGGGAGCCGCAGGCGCGAACGACACGGGAGCAGCAGCAGGCGTGGACCCACCACCGGACTGTGCGGCCGACAGCTTGGCCCGCAGGTCGTCGTTGTCCTTGGTGAGTCGAGCGAGCTCGGCCTCGACCTCGTCGAGGAACTGGTCCACCTCGCCCATGTCGTAGCCCTCACGGAGCCTGACAGGTGTAAAGCGCTTGTTGCTCACGTCCTCAGGCGTCAGCGGCATGACCTCACCCAAACTTTCACGATCGATAACACGGTGGCTCTGCTGTCAGGAGACAATAGCGCCCGGAGTCGTACGGGGCACAGTGACCCTTGTGGTGACCCTTGTGACGGATGGTTCAGACATTGAAGATCGTGCGGACCACGTTGAGCAGCAGCCATGCTGCCACCATCACGAGCAGGAAGCTCAGGTCGAGGGCCACCTGACCGATCCGCAGGGGCGGAACGACCCGTCGCAACGCGACGATGGGCGGATCGGTCGCCGAGTAGACGCCCTCCAGCGCGACGAGGAGCGGACCTCGGGGCTCCCACCTGCGGGCGAACACCTGGACCCAGTCCACGATGAACCGGATCCACAGCAGGCCGATGAAGACGAAGAGGATGACGTAGAGGGTCAGACCGATGGCTTGCACGAGAGAAGTATGGGTCAGCTCTGGTTGAAGAAGCCGTCCTCGGCGATCCGTTCCTTGTCCTCGGCCGAGACCGCGACGTTGGGCGGCGAGAGCAGGAAGACCTTGTTGGTCACCCGCTCGATCGAGCCTCGGGTCGCGAAGATCAGGCCGGCGGCGAAGTCGACGAGGCGCTTGGCGTCGTTGTCGTCCATCTCGCTGAGGTTCATGATCACGGGCGTGCCGTCGCGGTAGTTCTCACCGACCAGGCGGGCCTCGTTGTAGTTGCGGGGGTGCAGGGTGGTGATGCGGCTCAACTCGGCCACGACTCCCGTCTGGACCGAGGCCGGACGACGGCGCTCGGCAAGGTCGGACACAGGGGCAGGGCGACGCTCACGCTGGACCGGACGCTGGTCCACCGCGTCGTGGGTCGAGGTCTCGCTGTCGCCGTCGTAGTCGTCGTAGTGGCCGGTGTCCTCGAGCAGGCCGAGGTACTCGCCGATCTTGCGCATCGCGCCGCTCATGAGACTGATCCTCCGCTAGACCCGGCGCCCGGGACCGGGCGCCTGTTGACTGTCATCGACATTACTGGACCTGAGGCCTCGGACCGAGCACCGCAGAGCCGACACGCACGTGTGTCGCGCCGTGGGCGATCGCCGCCTCGAGGTCACCGCTCATCCCGGCGGACACCTCGGTGGCCTCCGGGTGGTCGTGCACGAACCCCTCACGGATCTCCGCGAGCCGCGCGAAGGCCGCCTCGGGCTCCTCCCCGAGCGGCGCGACGGCCATCAGGCCGCGCAGCCGCAGCATGCCCGCCTCCTCCACCCGCTCGGCCAGGAGGGCGAGGTCACCGGGGTCGGCGCCGGACCGGTGGTCGGCTCCCGGCGGGTCGAGGCTGACCTGGAGCAGCACGTCGACGTCGTGCCCGCGCGCGTGGGCGCCGCGCGAGAGCGGAGCGACCAGCTTGGCGCGGTCGAGCGACTCGACCACGTCGGCGTAGGACGCCACGGCAGCAGCCTTGTTGGACTGGAGCCCGCCGATGAAGTGCCAGCGCAGTCCGAGGTCGGCGCACTCGGCGGCCTTGGCCTCGGCCTCCTGGTGCCGGTTCTCGCCGACGTCGGTGACCCCGAGGTCGGCCAGGATGCGGACGTCGGTGGCGGGGAAGAACTTGGTCACGACGACCAGCGCGACGTCGTCGGGCGCGCGACCGGAGGACTCGCACGCGGTCCGGATGCGTCGTCGTACGGCGTCGAGGTTGCCCGTCAGCTCATCGAGGCGGCTCATGACATCCACACCAGCCCGGCGAACCGGCCGGACGCCGCACCGTCACGGCGGTAGGAGTGCAGCGAGGCGTCCTCGCGCGTGCAGCCACCGACATCGACCACCTCGACGCCCGCACGCTCCAGCTGTGCCCGCACGCCTGCTCCGAGGTCGAGGGCCGGAGTGCCCCACGACGTCGTCGACCACGTCTCGGGCACCAGCGCGGCGATCTCGTCGCGCAGCTCGGGAGGGACTTCGTAGCAGGCGCCGCACACGTGCGGGCCGACCCAGGCGACGAGCCGGGTGGCGCCCAGCGCGGTCAGCTCACCCACAGCGCGGGTGGCGATGTCGAGCGCCGTCCCCGGTCGGCCGGAGTGGACGGCACCGATCACCGCGGCCTCGGGATCGGCGAGCACGATCGGCACGCAGTCGGCGACCCGGATCATCAGCCCCAGCCCGCGCGTGGTCGTCACCAGGGCATCGCCGGTGCCGGCCCGGCCCAGCGGCATCGGCGCATCGACGTGGACGACGTCGTTGCCGTGGACCTGGGTCAGGCGGGCGAACGGGACCCCGGCCTCGGCCTCGAGCCGGGCCAGGCGCTCGGGAAAGGCAGGATCGAGCCCCTGCAGGTCGGTGGAGGAATCGGTGAAGGCGACGTCCACCCGGACGTCGCCCTCACGTGAGTCTCGGTAGCCGAACACGGACTACTTCAGGAAGTCCGGGACGTCGAGCTCGTCGTCGTCGAACTGGACCTGCCGGGCCGGGCGGGGCTGTGCCGCAGGCGTCGGCGCGTCGGACGAGGACGGTGCGAACGTGGCCGGGGCCGGGGCCGGGGCCGGGGTCGTGGCCGGTGCGGGCGCCGGCGTGGCGAGCTGCTGGGCGGCGGCTCGCGTCTGCTCCTGCGTCTGCGTCGGCGTGGACCGGCCGAGGACGTTGCCGTCCGAACGACGCTTCGGCATCCCGCCGTCGAAGCCGGCCGCGATGACCGTCACCCGCACCTCGTCGCCGAGGGCGTCGTCGATGGTGGCACCGAAGATGATGTTGGCCTCGGCGTGGGCGGACTGCGAGACCAGCGCAGCGGCCTCGTTGATCTCGAAGAGACCGAGGTCCGAGCCACCGGCGATGGAGAGCAGCACGCCGTGCGCACCCTCGATGCTCGCCTCGAGCAGCGGGCTGGAGACCGCCATCTCCGCGGCGGCGACCGCACGGTCCTCGCCACGGGCCGAGCCGATGCCCATGAGGGCGGAGCCGGCGTTGGCCATGACCGACTTCACGTCGGCGAAGTCGAGGTTGATCAGGCCCGGCGTGGTGATCAGGTCGGTGATGCCCGAGACGCCCTGGAGCAGCACCTGGTCGGCCTGCTTGAACGCGTCGAGGATCGAGACGTTGCGGTCGGAGATCGACAGCAGTCGGTCGTTGGGGATCACGATCAGGGTGTCGACCTCCTCGCGGAGCTGGCTGATGCCCTCCTCCGCGGAGTTGGCGCGACGACGGCCCTCGAACGCGAACGGCCGGGTCACGACACCGATGGTGAGGGCGCCCAGCGAACGGGCGATGCGGGCCACGACGGGCGCACCGCCGGTGCCGGTGCCGCCTCCCTCGCCGGCGGTCACGAAGACCATGTCGGCGCCCTTGATGACCTCTTCGATCTCGTCGGAGTGGTCCTCGGCGGCCTTGGCGCCCACCTCGGGGTCGGCGCCGGCACCGAGTCCACGGGTGAGCTCGCGGCCGATGTCGAGCTTGACGTCGGCGTCGCTCATGAGGAGTGCCTGGGCATCGGTGTTGATCGCGATGAACTCGACGCCCTTGAGGCCGACCTCGATCATCCGGTTGACGGCGTTGACGCCACCGCCACCGATGCCCACGACCTTGATGATCGCCAGGTAGTTCTGCGCTGCTGCCACGGCTCCGGGGCCTTCCTTGAGTGGGTCTGTGCGAATGAGGGGGTGAGACGGATCTGCGAGTTCTCGGGGAAGAGGACGGGGCGACCTGCTGGTTCCCTCAGCCGGCTCCGGGGGATCCGCAGAACCCTAACCGTGAACCTGAGGGTTATAGTTATGTCAACCTCGCCTTTCGCTAGACCTTAGGGAGCGGCCAGCACGAAACGTCGCCGGACACGCCCACCACGGGCGTGTCGGCAAAGAAAATCTGCCGGCCTCAGCCAGTGGTCTCGCGCACGGTCGGGTTGCCCGGGACGCTGACGTCGTAGGTCGCGGCCTTCACCGAGTCGAGCAGCTGGTCGATCACCTCGGCCTTGAGCTCGGACTGCTCCGCACTCCCCCACAGGACCTGCCGCTGGTCGCGCAGCACCAGCGTGATCTGGTCGACCGTCGCCACCTCGACGTGGTCGACCCTGGTCGCGAGGTCCTTCGGCAGTGCCGACACGACGGTGGCGGCCTCCTTGAGCGCGTCGGTGCCGGCCTGGACGCCCGGACGGATGCGCGGCATGCCCTTGGGGGCGGCCTTGTAGTCGCGGAACACCACGCCCTCGGCGTCGAGACCCCGGAGCCGGCCCGCGATCTCCACCACGGCAACGGCGGTGCGCTCCACGACCTCGATGCGTACGGCGTCGGGCCAGGTGCGGGTGACGTCGACCGACTTGACCTCCGCCAGTGACCCGACGCGCGCGTCGGCGCGGGCCAGGTCGACGAGCGCCAGCTGCTCACCGATCGGGACGTCCGCGATCTCGCGCACCCGCGCGTCGCTGAGCAGGTCGTTGCCGACGACCTCGACCTTCTTCACCTGCAGCACGGTCGAGAAGAACACCAGGTAGATCGACGTGCCGATCAGTGCCAGGACGACGAGCAGGGCCAGCACCTTGCGCAGCGACAGCCAGCGGCGGGCCCACTGGCGGCGTGCGAAGCGGCGACGGGTGCGCTTCGAGGTGCTGGCCTCCGGGGCCCCCTCCCGCTGCACTCACGCACCCCCGAGCAGGTCGAGGACCAGCGGCCCGACGCTCGTGATGTCTCCGGCGCCGAGGGTGATGACGAGGTCACCGGGGCGGGCGCGGTCGGCCAGCGCCCGGGCTGCCGCGGGCAGGCCGTCGACGTAGGCGACCTGCTCGGCGGCCAGGGGTACGGCGTCGGCGACGAGTCGGCCGGTGACGGCGGGGTCCGGGTCCTCGCGGGCGACGTAGACGTCGAGGACCACGACCTCGTCGGCGGCACCGAGGGCGACGCCCATCGCCTCACCGAAGATCCGGGTGCGGGAGACCAGGTGCGGCTGGAACGCCGCCACGACCCGCCCCTCGCCGGCGAGCGCGCGCGCAGCCTCCAGGTCTCCGCGGATCTCGACGGGGTGGTGGGCGTAGGAGTCGTAGACGCGGACGCCGGCGACCTCGCCCTTGAGCTCCATCCGCCGGCCGGTGCCGGTGAACCCGCCCAGACCCTCGGTCAGTGCGTCGAACGGAAGTCCCAGCCGGAGGCCCATCGCCAGTGCGGCGACGGCGTCGAGCACGTAGTGGCGACCGGGGATCCGCAGCCGCAGCACGCCCAGGTCGGTGCCTGCCCGCGAGACCCGGCAGGTCGAGGTTCCCCCGTCGAGGACCAGGTCGTGGATCCGGAGGTCGGCATCGTGCGACTCCCCCACCGTGACCACCTCGAGGCCCTGGCCGCGCGCCTGGCGGGCGAGGTCGGCAGCGCCCGGGTCGTCGAGGACGCACACGAGGAAACCGGAGCGGTCGACGGTGTCGGCGAAGTCCTCGAAGGCCCGGTGGTAGGCCTCCTCGGTGCCCCAGTTGTCGAGGTGGTCGGCCTCGACGTTGGTGACGATCGCGGCGAAGGGGCGGTAGACGAGGAAGGCGCCGTCGCTCTCGTCGGCCTCGGCGACGAAGAGGTCGTCGGTCCCGGCGTCGGCGTTGCGGCCGGTGGCGGTCAGCACCCCGCCGACGGCGTAGGACGGGTCGACGCCGGCGGCGAGCAGGGCCGACGTGAGCAGACCGGTCGTCGTGGTCTTGCCGTGGGTGCCGGCGACGGCGAGGACGCGCGAGCCGGCCATCACCGCGGCCAGTCCGGCCGACCGCGGCAGGATCCTCAGGCCGCGACGCCGCGCCTCGAGCACCTCGGCGTTGTCCTCGCGGGCCGCCGTGGTGACGACGAGGGTGTCGGCCTCGCCGACGTGGGCGGCGTCGTAGCCGAGGTGGCAGGCGACACCGAGCTCGCGGAGCGCAGGGAGGAACGGGGTGTCGTGGTCGTCGCTGCCGGTGACGGGGATGCCCCGGCGCGCCATGATCCGGGCGATCGCGGAGATCCCCGCTCCGCCGATGCCGACGCAGTGGACACGGCCCAGGTCGGTGGCGGGCAGGATCTCGTCGGGGACCGGGATCCTCACGCGGCACCGCCGCCGGCGCCGAGGATGATGCGGGCGAGCAGCTCGTCGGCGTCGAGCGGGATCACGCCCCGTGCCGCCGCGCCCATGGCGGCCAGCCGCTCGGCGTCGGTGAGCAGTCCGGGCACCGTCGCCGCGACCCACTCGGGAGTGAGTGCGGCATCGGCCACGAGCAGGCCGCCGCCGGCGTCGACCACCGGGCGGGCGTTGAGGGCCTGCTCGCCGTTGCCGATCGGCAGCGGGACGTAGATGGCGGGCAGTCCCACGCCGGACACCTCGGTGACGGTGTTGCTGCCGGAGCGGCAGAGCACGGCGTCCGCGGCGGCGTAGGCGAGGTCCATCCGGTCGACGTAGTTGAGCACCACGTAGGGCACCTCGTCCGACGAGACGGTGAGCTCGTGCTTGGGGCCGACGATGTGGAGCACCTGGATCCCGGCCGACGCCAGGTCGGCCGCGGCGCCGGAGACGGCGGCGTTGATGCGGGCCGCGCCCTGGGAGCCGCCGGTCACCATCAGGGTCGGCAGGTCGTCGCGCAGGCCGAACGTCGTCAGCGCCTCGCTGCGCAGCGCAGCCCGGTCCATGGTGGAGATGAGGCGGCGGATCGGCAGGCCGGTGCACACCGCGTGCGGCAGTGCCGTGTCGGGGAAGCTGGTGGCGACGTGGTGCGTCATCCGGGCGCCGAGCCTGTTGGCGACACCCGCGATCGCGTTGCCCTCGTGCACCACGATGGGCAGGCCGCGCTTGCGGGCGGCGAGGTAGGCCGGGACCGAGACGTAGCCCCCGAACCCGACGACCACGTCAGGGCGCACCCGGTCGACCACCGCGAGGGCAGCGGCACGCGCGGCGCGCAGCCGGATCGGCGTACGGAGCAGGTCGGCGCCGGGCCTGCGTGGCAGTGGCACGCGCGGCACGAACTCCAGCGGGAGCCCGGCCTCGGGGACCAGCCGCGCCTCGAGCCCCTCACGCGTGCCGAGACAGGTGACCTCGGTCGCCGGGTCCAGCCGGCGCAGGGCGTCGGCGGTGGCGAGCAGGGGTGAGGTGTGGCCGGCGGTTCCACCGCCGGCGAGGAGAACGCGCATCGGGGTGAATCTATCGACTGGTCGGGGAGGACGAGGCAGCGGAGAGCCCCGCGGAGCGGTTGCGTCTCCGTGCCGCCAGCGCGGCGGCCGCCTCGGGCTCGCGACGGGCGAAGCCGATCACCAGGCCGAGGGCCACCAGTGATGGCAGGAGCGCCGAGCCGCCGTAGGAGACGATCGGCAGCGGGATGCCGATCACGGGCAGCACCGCCAGGACCATGCCGACGTTGATCATCATCTGGCCGAGCAGCCAGACCACGATGCCGAAGGTGGCGTAGCGGACGAAGGGGTCCTGGGTGCTGTGCGCGACGCGGATCGCGGCGTAGGCGATGGTGAAGAAGAGCCCGACGACCAGCAGGGTGCCGACCAGACCGAGCTCCTCGCCGAGCACGGCGAAGATGAAGTCGGTGTGGGCCTCGGGCAGGTCGCCCCACTTCTGGGTCGAGGCGCCGATGCCCTGCCCGAACCAGCCGCCGCTGGAGAGCGCGTAGAGGCCGTGGGCGGGCTGCCAGCCCGCGTTGGTGTAGTCCTTGAACGGATCGGTGAAGTGGGTGATCCGCTCGAGGCGCTCGGGGTCGGTCGCGGCCAGGGCAAGCCCGGCGACGGCCAGGACGGAGAGGCTGAGCCCGAACAGCCGCATCGGTGCGCCGACGACCCACAGCAGCCCGAGCAGGATCGCGGCGAGCACCATCGCGGTGCCGAGGTCGCGCCCGACGAGGACGAGGCCGATCACGGCGAACAGGCCGGGGACCACGGGCACCAGGAGGTGGTGGAGCTCGCGCAGGCGACGCTCCTTGTGGGCGTAGATGTTGGCCGCCCACAGCACGATCGCCAGCTTGGCGATCTCGGCCGGCTGCATGGTGAACGGTCCGACGGCCAGCCAGTTCTTGTTGCCGTTGATGAGCACGCCGAACCTCGCCACCAGCGCGAGCAGGACGAGGGCGAGCAGGAAGCTGGGGTAGGCCAGCCGGCGGATGTGCCGGATCGGCAACCGGGACGCCACCCAGGCGCACGGCAGGCCGATGGCGACCCACAGCAGCTGGCGCTTGACCACGGCGTAGGAGTCGTCGTAGGTCACGAACGAGCGCACGCTCGACGCGCTGAGGACCATGATCAGGCCGATGGTGAGCAGCAGCGCGGAGGAGCCGAGGAGCAGGTAGTAGGACGCGAGCGGCTTGTCGAGCGCGGCGCGCACGGACCGCCAGCCGGCAGCGACGCCGGCAGGCTCCAGCGGCGCCGACGCGAGCCGGCGGCGCCGTCGCGAGGGCGGTCGGGACGCGGTGCCGACGTCCTCGGGGTTCGCGGTGGTCACGGTGCGCTCCCCTCGGGTCGGGCTCAGGTCGTGGTCGTTGCGGGCGGTGCGTGCGTGCACGGCGGCCGCGAAGGCATCGCCGCGGGCGCCGTAGTTGAGGAACATGTCCATGGACGCGCATCCCGGCGCCAGCAGCACGGTGTCACCGGACCTGGCGAGCCCGGCGGCGGCGTCGACCACACGCTCCATGGGTTCCCCAGTCTCGTCGGCGCCCACATCGATGACCGGCACATCGGGCGCGTGTCGCGAAAGTGCGTCGGCGATGACCTGGCGGTCCCGGCCGAGGAGCACGACGCCTCGCAACCGCTCGCGCGCGGCCACGACCAGGTCGTCGAAGCGGGCGCCCTTGGCCAGTCCACCGGCGACCCACACGACGGGGTCGTAGGCCTTCAGCGAGGACTGGGCAGCGTGCGGGTTGGTGGCCTTGGAGTCGTCGATCCAGGTGACGCCGTCGACCTCGGCGACGTGCGCGATCCGGTGGCCATCGGGACGGAAGGCGCGCAGGCCGTCGCGCACCGCCTGCTGGCTGACGCCGTGGGCCCGGGCGAGAGCGGCCGCGGCCAGCGCGTTGGCGACGAAGTGGGGTGCGGTCAGGGCGAGGTCGTCGAGCGTGCACAGCTCGGCTGCGCTGGTGCTGCGCTCCTCGATGAAGGCACGGTCGACGAGCAGGTCCTCGACGATGCCGAGGCTGCCCGAGGAGGGCATGCCGAGGGTGAAGCCGACGGCACGGGCGCCCTCGACGACATCGGCCTCGGCGACCATCGCCTCGGTGGCCGGGTCGGCCTGGTTGTAGACGCAGGCGCGCTGGACCCGCTCGTAGATGCGGGCCTTGTCGGCGGCGTACTTGTCCATGCCCGACCGAGATCCCGGCTGATCGTCCGGATCGTCGTCGTACCAGTCGAGGTGGTCCTCGGCGAGGTTGAGGACGACGGCCGACTCGGCGGACATCGTGTGGGTGTAGTGCAGCTGGAAGCTGGACAGCTCGACGGCGAGGACGTCGTAGGGCTCGGGGTCCATCACGGCCTCGACGATCGGCAGGCCGACGTTGCCGACGGCCGCGGCGCGCAGTCCGGCGGCCGTCAGGATCGAGTGGAGCATCTGGACCGTCGTGGTCTTGCCGTTGGTGCCGGTGACGGCCAACCACGGTGCGGCGTGGTCGGGATCACGCAGCCGCCAGGCGAGCTCGACCTCGCCCCAGACGGGGATGTCGCGCTCGACGGCCTGGGCCAGCAGCGGCGCGTCGGGCCGCCAGCCGGGTGAGGTGATGACGAGGTCGACGTCGTCGGGCAGCACGGCGGTGGCGCCGGGCTCGAGCCGGACGGTCGCGCCGAGGGTCTCGAGCAGCTGGGCCTTCTCGGCCTTCTCCTCGCTGGTGGCCTCGTCGAGCGCGGTCACCTGCGCGCCGAGGAAGAGCAGGTTGTCGGCGGCGGCGTAGCCGGAGACGCCGAATCCGGCGACCACGACGCGGGTGCCGGACCAGTCGCTCGCGCGACCCAGGCCGTCGACGGCGACCTCACCCAATTCCGGCGACCCACTCGGCGTAGAAGATGCCCAGGCCGACGGCGACGCAGAGGCCGGTGATGATCCAGAAGCGGATCACGATCGTGACCTGCTCCCAGCCGAGCATCTCGAAGTGGTGGTGCAGGGGCGTCATCCGGAACACCCGGTGACCCGGCTGCACCCTGAAGACGCTCCGGAAGAGTCCGCTGGCCCGGCTGACCTTGAAGACCGAGACCTGGATCATCACCGACAAGGTGATGGCCACGAACAGGCCGCCGATGATCACGAGCAGCAGCTCGGTGCGGGTCATGATCGCGAAGCCGGCCATCGCGCCGCCCAGGGCGAGCGACCCGGTGTCGCCCATCATGATCTGGGCCGGCGAGGCGTTCCACCAGAGGAAGCCGAAGCACGCGCCGGTGATCGCCGCGGCCACGACCGCGAGGTCGAGCGGGTCGCGGACCTCGTAGCACTTGGCGCCGGCCTCGAGCGCGCAGGACTGGCTGTTCTGCCAGATGTTGACCAGCGTGTAGGCCGCGAAGACCAGGATCGACGCGCCGGCAGCCAGGCCGTCGAGGCCGTCGGCGAGGTTGACCGCGTTGCTGAAGCCGGTGACGAAGAACCAGAGCAGCAGCAGCGCCAGGACCGCCGGCAGGGCGAACCGGTCGTAGTCGCGGATGAAGGAGATGTGGTCGGAGGCCGGGCGCCAGCCCCGCTCGTCCTCGAGCATGGGCGAGAGGGCCAGGATGCCGAAGACGAGGGCGACGACGGTCTGCCCGATCATCTTGGCGCGACTGCGCAGGCCGGTGCTGTGCTGGCGGCTCACCTTGAGGAAGTCGTCGAGGAAGCCGACCGTGCCCAGCCCCACGAACAGGAACAGCAGGAGGAGCGCCGAGGCGGTCGGGGCCGTGCCGGTGATCACCTTGGCCGCGAAGTAGCCCACGACGGTGGCGAGCACGATCACGGCGCCACCCATGGTGGGCGTCCCCCGCTTGACGTGGTGCGTCGTGGGGCCGTCGTCGCGGATCGGCTGGCCGAAGCCCTGCCGGGTGAAGAAGCGGATCGCGTAGCGCGTCCCGAGGAGGGAGATCAACAAGGAGAGTCCTCCGCCGAACAGGATGGCTCTCATCTCGTGCTACTTCCTTCCGTGCCGCTCTCGGTGAGGAGGACCTCGGCCAACAGTTCCAGCGCCGCCCCCCGCGATGCCTTCACCAGGACGACATCTGCAGCCGAGACATTGTGCCGCAGCCAGTCCGCCGCCGCGTCACGCCCCACCGTGGGGACGGTCACTCCCCCGCCTGGAACGGCGTCGAAGCCGTCGGAGATCACACCCGCAGCGGCACCGACGGTGACCACCACGTCGACGCCGACCTCGGCGGCGTACGTCCCCACCCCGCGGTGGGCCTCGGCCGTGCCGGCACCGAGCTCGAACATCTCGCCGAGGACCGCGACCGTACGTCGACCGCTGCGGGACCCGATGCCCGCGAGCGTCTCGAGGGCGGCCCGCATGGACTCGGGGTTGGCGTTGTAGGCGTCGTTGAGCACGACCAGGCCGTCGGGCCGCTCGGTCAGCTCCATCCGCCACCGGCTGGCCGGGGTGGCGTCGGCCAGGGAGTCGGCGACCGCGTCGAGGTCGAGGCCGGCAGCGAGCGCCATGGCCGCCGCGGCCGCGGCGTTGCGCCACTGGAAGGCGCCGATCTGCGCGAGGTGCACGGTGGCACCGGACCCGCGGTGGACGACCTCGAAGGACTGGCGGCCGATCTCGTCGGTGGTGATCTCGCGGACGGCCACGTCGGCCCGCCCGCTGCCGAAGGTGGTGACGGTCGCGGACGTGCGCGACGCCATCGCGGCGACCAGGTCGTCGTCGGCGTTGAGCACCGCGGTGCCGTCCGGGGCGAGCGCCTCGACGATCTCGCCCTTGGCCACGGCGATCGCATCGCGGCTGCCGAACTCACCGATGTGGGCCGTGCCGACGTTGAGGACGGCCGCCACGTGGGGCGGTGCGATCTCGCAGAGCCGGGCGATGTGGCCGACGCCGCGGGCGCCCATCTCGACCACGAGGTAGCGCGTCTCGGGGGTCGCGCGCAGCACTGTCAGGGGCACCCCGAGCTCGTTGTTGAAGTTGCCGCGCGTGGCGACAGTGGGCCCGGCCTCCGCGAGCAGGTGGGCCAGGTAGTCCTTGGTGCCGGTCTTGCCCTGGGAGCCGGTCATCGCGAGCACGACGACGTCGACGAGCTGGTCCACGACATGGCGGGCGAGCACGCCCAGGGCGGCGGTCACGTCGTCCACCACGACCGTGGGGAGCTCGGTGGGGCGGCTGCCGAGTGCGGCGACCGCGCCGGCAGCAGCCGCGTCGGCGGCGAAGTCGTGGCCGTCGACCCGCTCGCCGGCGATGGCGACGAACAACCCGCCGGCCTCCGGGGTGCGGGTGTCGATGAAGGCGCCGCCGGTCACGGTGGCCTCCCCGTGCGCCACTCCCCCGACGACCTCGGCGATCTCGGCGGTGGTCATCTCGATCATCGGTCGATCCCCCTGGCCCGGATCTCGTCGGCCGCGGCCTCGCGGTCGTCGAACGGGTGGACCGATCCGTCGATCTCCTGGCCGGTCTCGTGGCCCTTGCCGGCGATGAGCACGACGTCCCCGGAGACGGCGCGGCGTAGGGCCTCGTGGATCGCGTGCCGTCGGTCGCCGACCTCCAGGACCTCGGCGGCACCGTCCCGGGCACCGGCCAGCACGGCCGCGCGGATGGCCGCCGGGTCCTCGGTGCGGGGGTTGTCGTCGGTGATGATCACGACGTCGGCGAGCCGAGCCGCGATCTCCCCCATCACCGGGCGCTTGATCGTGTCGCGGTCACCGCCTGCGCCGATGACGAGGATGACCTGTCCGTCCGTCAGGGGCCGCAGGGTGGCGAGCACGGCCTCGAGCGCGTCGGGCTTGTGGGCGTAGTCGACGACCACGGTGTAGTCCTGGCCGAGGGCGACCTGCTCCAGCCGGCCCGGCACGCCACCGACCTGGGCGATGCCGTCGACGACCTCGCGCGGGTCGAGCCCGGCCAGGGCGGCGGACGCGATCGCGGCGAGGGCGTTGGAGACGTTGAACTCGCCGGGGAGATGGACCTCCGCGGCCAGCTCGACGTCCGGGCCGACGACCGTGAAGGTCGCACCGGCCGGCGTCAGGACGACGTCGACGGCCCGCCAGTCGGCGTCCTGTCCGTGCGGCGCGCCCCGGGAGGAGTACGTCGACATCGGGATGGTGGCCACGTCGAGCAGCCGCCTGCCGAACTCGTCGTCGACGTTGGTCAGCCCCACCACGGCACGCTCGGGCGTGAAGAGCCCGGCCTTGGCGGCGAAGTAGTCGTCGAGGTCGTGGTGGAAGTCGAGGTGGTCGCGACCGAGGTTGAGGAAGGTCGCGACGTCGAAGACGACGCCGTCGACGCGGCCCAGCACCAGTCCCTGGCTCGAGACCTCCATCGCGCAGGTGTCGACGCCGCGCTCCCGCATCACGGCGAAGAGGCCGTGGAGGTCGGGCGCCTCCGGCGTGGTGAGCTCGGTCTTCACGTCCTCGCCGGCGATCCGGGTGCCGACGGTGCCGATCACGGCGGCCGTCACGCCCGAGGCGGTGAGACCCTGCTCGAGGATCCGCGTGGTGGTGGTCTTGCCCTGGGTGCCGGTGACGCCGATGACGCGCAGGTCGCTCGCCGGGTCCCCGTAGACACGCGCCGCCAGACGGCCGAGCACCCGACGCGGCTCGGGCACGACGATCGCGGGCGTGCCCGGCGCCAGCAGCTCGAACCCGGCAGGATCCGTCAGCACCCCGACCGCGCCGGCCGCCAGTGCCTGGTCGGCGTAGTCCGCACCGTGGGCACGGGCGCCCGGGAGGGCGGCGTACAGGTCACCGGACCGGATCCGCGACGTGCTCAGCGAGAGGCCGGAGACGACGGCGTCGAGATCGCCGTGGACCGTCACGTCGGTCAGGCCGCCGAGCCAGTCGGCGAGCTCCGCCGCCGGCGTCGACGTCACCCGGCGGGGTCGCGTCGCGCCCACCGCCTCGGGGTGCGGGTCCACTGGCTGGTCCACCGAGCGAGCGTATCGACTCACCACTCGACGGGGAGCCTCGACGGCTTGCCGTTGGTCGGCTCCACGCCGTAGCGGCCGAGCACGTAGCCCATGATCCGGGAGAACACCGGGCCGGCAGTCGAGCCACCGCCGGCCTCGCCCTGGGGTGCGTGGATCACGACGTAGACCGTGAACCGAGCGTCGTCCGCGGGGGCGAAGCCGCCGAAGGAGACCGACGTGCTGCCGTCGTAGCAGCCGCACTTCTCCGAGACGCGCTGGGCGGTGCCGGTCTTGCCGGCGACGAGGTAGCCGGGGACCTGGGCCGCGGGAGCGACGCCGTCCTCGGGGTCGACGACCTTCTCCATCATCTTCGCGGTGGCGCGGGCGGCCTGCTTGCTGACGACGCGCGTGCGGGTGGCCACGTCGGTGCCGACGGTGACGCCGTCGTCGGTGACGGCCGAGCCGGCGATGAGGCTCGGTGACACCCGGACGCCGCCGTTGGCGATCGTGTTGACGGCGGCCGCCATCTGGGCGACGTTGACCGACAGCGACTGGCCGAAGGCCACGCGGTCCTTGGTCTGCGAGGTCATCGCGTCGCCGGGCGTGAGGAGGCCGGGCGTCTCGCCGCGCACGCCGATGTTGGTGCGCTGGCCCATCCCGAACTTCTGGAGGTAGTCGACCAGCTGGGGCGGGGAGAACGCGTCGGCGGCGAGCACGGTGCCGATGTTGGAGGACTTGGCGATGATCCCGGCCAGGGTCAGCCGGATGTTGCCGTGGTCGAACCAGTCACCGATGACGCGGTCCTGGCGGGCGAGGTTCGGCGGCACCTTGAACTTCTGCCGGGGGAAGGCCTTGCCGGCATCGATGAGCGAGGACACGGTGAGCACCTTCTCCACCGAGCCGGGCTCGTAGGTGTCGTTCATCGCCCGGGAGCCGAGGTCGTCCTTCTTGGCCTCGGTCGGCTTGTTGGCGTCGAAGGTGGGCACGTCGGCCAGCGCGAGGATCTCGCCGGTGCGGGTGTCCATCACGATCGCGGCGCCGCTCTCGGCACGGGCCCCCTGCACGGCCTGCGCGAGCACCTTCGCGGTGAACCACTGGAGGTCGCGGTCGATGGTCGTGCGCAGCGGGGCGCCGTTCTGGGCCGTCTTGAGGGTGCTCTCGCGCAGCGGGATGCGGACGCCCTTGCCGGAGTTGGACTGCCACGTGGACAGGCCGTCGACGCCGGCCAGCTGCTTGTCGAAGGTGCGCTCGAAGCCGCCGAGCGGCTCGTCGGTGCCCATGTAGCCGATCAGGTTGGCGGCGACGTCGCCGGCCGGGTAGTCCCGGATCGGGTCCTCCTGCAGCGAGATGCCCTCGTAGCCGGCGTCGTCGATCGCGGCGAGCGTGTCGCTGGCGAGCGTGCTCGGCACCCGCCGGGCGACGTACTCGAACTGGCTGCTCTCCTTGCGACCCTTGAGCGCCGAGAGCGCCTTGAAGTAGTCGATCGAGAGCCTGTCGGAGAGCATCCGCGCGATCTCGGGGGCGTCGTCGGCCGTCAGCACCGGGTTGGCGATCACCATCTTGCCCTTGATCGAGTCGGCCAGGGGTACGCCGTTGCGGTCGAGGATGTCGCCCCGCTCGGCCTCCAGCGGCACCTTGACCGCACCCTCGGCCGCGGCCATGGCGGCGTAGGAGCCCGGGTCCATGCCCTGCAGCTGGACCAGCCGCGCACCGAAGAAGGAGAGGACCATCGCGATCAGGACGAACCCGACGCGCAGTCGCAGCATGGGGGCGCCCCGTGAGGCGCCTCTCCGGGTGCGGGTGCTGGGCACTGGTCTCCTCGTTTTCCGGCCGCGGGTGCTGGCCCCGGGCCCTTCGGTATTTCTACAGGTGCGACGGCGCTGATCCGTGCGACCGCGCCGTCACCGGTTGCGGTTCTTCCTGCCCTGCTTGTGGGTCCTCGCGCTCGTCCCGTCGGCCGTGGCGCCGGGGTCGGTGGCCTGCTCGTCGGTGGCCTGCTCGTCGGTGGTCGTCGTGGCCGGGACCTCGACGACCGTGGGGTCGGGCGCGAGGATCTTCGGCTTGATCGGCGCCGGGGGCATCAGCTGGATGGCGTTGTCCGGGGTGGCCGGCGTCCGCACTCCGCTGGTCTTGCCGGTCTTGAGGTCGAGGAAGACCGGAGCCGGCGGGATCACCATGCCCATCTGCTGGGCCTCCGTCGCCACGCGCTGCGGGTTGCGGAGCTCGTCGAGCTCCATCCGCAGCGTCTGCTCGCGGGCGGCCAGGGTGTCGGCCTCGTTCTCCAGCGACGACGCGGAGAAGGACGCCTGCTGCATGGACGTGTTGAAGAGGAGCAGCCCGACGATGCCGGCCACGAGGACCAGGCTGACCAGGGTCACGAACGGCACCCGCGGAGCGCGCGTGCGCACCCGGGGCACGACGCTCAGGCGCGCCTTGTCGACGGCCTCCTGGGCGATCCGGGTGACCCGGGTCCTGGTCTGCAGTGCGGGACTGCTCATCGGGTGGCTCCCTGGGGAAGGTGGGACGTGGACGGTGATGCGGGACGGATGCGCTCGACTGCGCGCAACCGGACGGACGCTGCTCGGGGGTTCTCGTCGATCTCGTGCTCGTCGGCCTGCTCGGCGCCGCGGGTGACCAGCCGGAGCGCCGGCTCGGCGCCCTCGGGCACGAACGGCAGGTCCGGCGGGACGTCGAGGCGGGTGGCGTCGGCGAAGGCCCGCTTGACCAGCCGGTCCTCCAGCGAGTGGTAGGACTCGACGACCACGCGGCCGCCCATCCCGATCGCCTCGATGGAGGCGGGGACGGCGCGACGCAGGACGGCCAGCTCGTCGTTGACCGCCATCCGCAGCGCCTGGAAGGTGCGCTTGGCGGGGTGGCCGCCCGTGCGTCGGGCCGGCGCGGGGATGGTGGCGTAGAGCAGCTCGACCAGGTCGGCGCTCGTCGAGAACGGCGTCGTGTCGCGGCGTCGTACGACCTCGCGGGCGATCTTGCTGGCGAACTTCTCCTCGCCGTACTCGCGCAGGATCCGGGTGAGCTCCTGGGCGGTGGCGGTGTTGAGCAGGTCGGCCGCGGTGTGGCCGGTCGTCGGGTCCATCCGCATGTCGAGCGGGGCGTCCTCGGAGTAGGCGAACCCGCGGTCGCGGACGTCGAGCTGCATGGACGAGACGCCCAGGTCGAAGAAGACCGCGTCGACGTGGTCGAGCCCCAGTGAGCCGACCACCTCCGGCAGCTCGTCGTAGACCGCGTGGACCGCGGTGAAGCGCTCGCCGTAGGACGCGAGCCGCTCGGAGGACATCTCCAGCGCGGCAGGGTCGCGGTCGATGCCGATGACCCGGGCCTGCGGCAGGCGCTCGAGGACCGCCTCGCTGTGGCCGCCGAGCCCGAGCGTGCAGTCGACGTAGACCGATCCGGGGGCCGCGAGGGCAGGCGCCAGGAGGGCGACGACCCGGTCGAGGAGCACCGGGGCGTGGCGGGGAGTCGTCATCTGCTCAGCCCTGGTGTCCCAGGTAGGTCAGCAGGAGCAGGCCGAGGGCCAGGCCGGACGCCGTGGCGGCCGAGAACGCGATCAGGGCAACCGCCTCGCGCGCCTGGTCGCGCACCCGCAGCGGCGGTGCCGCTGCCGTGCGTGCCACGGGCTGGGTGGTGCTCATGGTCTCGACCCCACTGGTTGCTGAGTGCTCATCGGTGCTGGACTGGTGCTGGACTGCTGGGTTGGCGGTGCGGCTGACACGCCCCGCCTGAGTGGCACGGGGTGAGCCGCCGCACCAGGTCCCTGCCCGCTCCCTGTCGTATGGGAAGGCCCTCTGGTGCCGGGGAAGTGCCCCAGATGGCCACGCGAGGGAGCGGGCTCGAGACCTGGTGATGCGGGTCCGGATGTCAGCTGTGGTGTTGTGGTGGGTGCTGCTGGTGCTGTGCTGCTGGTGTGGTGCTCAGATGCCGGGGAAGACCTCGTCGCTGAGCTCGGAGAACTTCTGCTCCTGCTCCTCGGAGTAGCTCGCCCATGCGGTCGGGTCCCAGATCTCGATCCGGTTCATCGACCCGATGACGACGCACTCCTTGCGGAGCGAGGCGTAGTCCCGCAGCGGTGCCGGGATGTTGATCCGTCCCTGCTTGTCCGGCACCTCCT
Source organism: uncultured Actinomycetota bacterium (assembly GCA_963750445.1). Taxonomy (GTDB): domain Bacteria; phylum Actinomycetota; class Actinomycetes; order Propionibacteriales; family Nocardioidaceae; genus Nocardioides. The sequence continues at coordinate 865,801 of CAVVQR010000016.1, forward strand.
GGCTGGCGGCGGCGAACAACATGCGGACGTAGTCACGGGTGCCCTTCTGGGTGACCGGCGCCTCACGGAGCCGATCAGTGAGCCGGCCGAAGTCCTCGAGCGACCAGACAGTGAGGCAGCGCTCCTGCCCCCTGGTCACCACGAGTCCCTCCGTCAGCTCGTCCCTGAACTTCGCGGGGAGGAAGAGGCGTCCCTTCTCGTCGAGCTTGGGCGTGTAGGTGCCGAAGAACATCCGGCACCTCCCCTGGCTCGGCGGGCAGATCGACCCTGTCCCCCACTTCGCCCCACAGTACTCCACTTCACTCCACCGTCAATCAGATTCAGCGTGTTGCAGGCGGGAATTTCGGCGATCCGGCGCCCGTACGCCACCGCTGCCGGTGCGGGCTGCCCGGCCGCGCTGAGCGTGGAACGGGCTCGATCCACGCTCAGCGAGCCCCGGGTGGGGCGCCGGTGGGGAGGACCGGCCTCCCCCGGTGGTGCGAAGTGGGGGACGCGGGGTCCTCAGGGGGTGGGAGGTGGAGGAGGGCGGTGCGCAGCGGGCCCGCGCGGCCCGACGACGGTCCCGGGAGAGGTCGCTGGCGGGATGCTGTGGACGGGTATGTTGCGCGCACCACATACGGTGGTGTGACGCGCGGACGAGGGGATGGACACGACGTGACGACTGGGGTTTCCGGGCAGGCGCCCGATCTGGACACCGTGCGCCGGGTGACCGGCGCCGTTCGCCAGAACATCGAGCGGGTCATCGCCGGCAAGCCCGACGTGGTCAATGCCGCGCTCGTCGTCCTGCTGGCCGAGGGCCACCTCCTCATCGAGGACGTCCCCGGTGTCGGCAAGACCCAGCTCAGCAAGGCGCTGGCGCGCAGCATCGACTGCACGGTGCGCCGCATCCAGTTCACGCCCGACCTGCTGCCCTCCGACGTCACCGGCGTCTCGGTCTTCAACCAGGACACCCGCGAGTTCGAGTTCCGCCCCGGTGGCGTGTTCGCCAACATCGTGGTCGGCGACGAGATCAACCGCGCCTCGCCCAAGACCCAGTCGGCGCTGCTCGAGGCCATGGAGGAGCGCCAGGTCACGGTCGACAACGCGACCTACATGCTCGAGAAGCCCTTCATGGTGATCGCCACCCAGAACCCCATCGAGATGGAGGGCACGTACGCCCTTCCCGAGGCCCAGCGCGACCGCTTCATGGCGCGCGTGTCGGTCGGCTATCCCGTCGAGTCGGCGGAGATCGCCATGCTCGAGGGACACACCACCCACAACCCGCTCGACGAGCTCGAGCCCGTCACCGACGCCGGCGAGCTCCGCAAGGTGATCGAGATCGTCGGGCGCGTGCACGTCTCCTCGGCGGTCCACCGCTACGCCGTCGCGCTGACGACGGCGACCCGCACCAGCAACGACCTGCACCTCGGCGCCTCGCCCCGGGCGACGCTCCACCTGGTGCGGGCGGCCAAGGCCGTCGCCGCGACCCAGGGCCGCGACTTCGTCCTCCCCGACGACATCTACGGCATCACCTCGCCGGTGCTCGCGCACCGGCTGCTGCCCAACGTGGAGGCGACGATGAGCGGACGCACCACCTCGGCGATCCTGTCCGGGCTCGTCGAGTCGGTCCCCGTCCCCACGGCGTCCGACTCCACCTCCATCCCACGCGGCAGCCGTGCGTGAGTCACTCGCTGCGCTGACCGTCCGCGGGCGGGCGTTCCTGGCCGCGGGCATCACCACCGTGGTGGCTGCGATCGTGGTCGGCCACTCCTCCGTCGTACGCATCGGCGTGCTGGTCGCCGTGCTCCCCCTGATCACCGCGTGGTGGGTCGGACGCTCCCGCTACCGCCTCGCCCTCGTGCGGACGGTGTCGCCACAGCTGGTCGTCGCCGGACAGCCGGCGACGGTCGAGCTGACCGTCTCCAACGAGTCGCGCACGCCGACCGGGGTGCTCCTCCTCGAGGAGCGGCTCCCCTACGTCCTGGGCACCCGGCCACGCTTCGTGCTGGAGGGCCTCGGCCACGGCTGGCGCCGTCACGCGACCTACCAGGTGCGCTCGGAGCTGCGCGGACAGTTCGAGATCGGTCCGATGTCGGTGCGGGTCACCGACCCGTTCGGCTTCGTCGAGCTCGGCCGCACCTTCCACGCCACGACGCGCCTGACCGTGACCCCGCGGACCATGTCGCTGCCGAACATCCCGCTCGGTGGCGCGTGGACCGGCTCCGGGGACAACCGACCGCGGGCCTTCGCGACCGGGAGCGCCGAGGACGTCACCGTGCGCGAGTACCGCCGCGGCGACGACCTGCGCCGGGTCCACTGGCGCAGCTCGGCACGCACCGGTGAGCTGATGGTGCGCCGCGAGGAGCAGCCGTGGCAGTCGCGCGCGACGGTGTTCCTCGACAACCGGGGCACCTCGCACCGCGGCCAGGGAGCTGCGAGCTCGCTGGAGGGCGCGGTGTCGGCCGCGGCGTCGATCGCGGTCCACCTCGCCCACCACGGCTACACCGTCCGGCTGGTCACCGCCTCCGGCGACAGCCGCGAGACCCAGTGGCACTCGCAGACCGCCGAGGCCAGCACCATCCCGCTGCTCGAGGCACTGGCCATCGTCCAGCTCGACCACTCCCCGGCCCCCGACACCCAGTGGCTGTCCGAGCCCGGCCACGGTGGACTCACGATCGGGGTCTTCGGCTCCCTCGGAGACCCCGACCTCCCGTTCCTGCGGCGACTCCAGCACCATGCGTCGTCGAGCCTGGCGATCGCGCTGGACGTGGACGCGTGGGCACCGCACCTGCCCGTCCAGCCGGCGCTCGGCGCGGCCGCGCACCTGACCGCCTCAGGCTGGCGCTCGGTCCCGCTCGGCCCGCGCGACCGCCTCGACACCGCCTGGCAGGAGCTCGGCCTGCTGGGGAGCCGAGCCTCGGCCTCGGCGGGGGTGGCTCGATGAGGGCCTCCTGGAGCTCGCTCCCCCACCAGCTGAGGGTGGCCGGCATCGCGATGCTCGCGGCCTGGGTCACCGTCCTGGCGTGGCGGGTCCTGACCGAGAGCTTCGCCGCGGTCGCGATCCCGTTGTTGTTCATCGGCGTCGTCCTCGCCGGGGTCGGTGCCGTCGCCCGGTGGAGCCGGCTCCCCGCGGCCGCGATCGTGGCCGGTCAGGTCGTGCTCGGCGGCCTCCTCGTCCTCGGCAGCACGACCGGTTCACCGTTCCCGACGCCCGGCAACGTCGACGCCTTCGTGTCGGCCGTCCGCGATGCGTGGGAGACCTCTCGCAGCTACGCCGCACCCATCCAGGACGGTGTCCCGTCCGTCCACCCGCTGCTGCTCATCGGCGGCACCCTGATCGTGGTCCTCGTCGACGTCATCGCCTGCACCCTGCGCCGCGCACCTGTGGCCGGACTCGTGCTGCTGACGGCCTACACCGTGCCCGTCGCGGTCACCGGCGAGGCCGTGTCGTGGTGGCTCTTCGTCGCCATCGCCGGTCTGTTCCTCGCCCTCATCTTCATCCAGCACAGCGACCACGTGACGAGCTGGGGACGTTCGCCCGACGGCGAGAAGGGCGCCTTCTCCGTGCGCACCGGCGCCATCGGCAACACCGCCGTCGCCCTCGGCGCCGCCGCGATCGCCCTTGCGGTGGTGGTGCCGGCCGCCGTCCCGACGATGAGCATGAGCGTCTTCGACGGCAACGGACCCGGCACCCGCGAGGTCGAGGTCAAGGACCCGATGGTCGACCTGCGTCGCGACCTGAGCCGCGGTGAGGACATCCCGCTCCTGTGGGTGACCACCGCCGGCCCCAAGCCGACCTACCTCCGGCTCTCCGTGCTCACCCGCTTCAACGGCTCGTCGTGGACGCCCGGCGACCGGGAGATCCCCGACTCGCAGACCGCGACCGGCACTCTCCCGCCGCTCGACGGCGTCGCGGTCGGGCTGGAGCGCAAGGAGTTCAAGTACGACGTCCGCGTCGGCCCGGACTTCTCGTCCACCTGGCTCCCGACGATGGAGCAGGTCACCCGGATCGCCGCGGGCACCGACTGGCGCTACGACGTCAGCACCCGCGACTTCATCGCCGCGCGCGACGACGTCACCACCGCCGATCGCACCTACGACTTCACCGGGGCGCAGCTGACCTACGACCCGGAGTCGATGAACGACGCCGTGTCGGGCGCCGGCTCGGTGCCCGGCATCTTCACCGACGTGCCGCCCAGCCTGAGCAACGAGATCCGGCGGCAGGCGGCCAGCGTCACCGCTGACGCCCCCACCCGCTTCCAGAAGGCGCAGCTGCTGCAGCAGTGGTTCCGCGAGGACGGCGGCTTCCGCTACGACGTCGGCCAGGTCGACTCGGCCGGCAGCGGTGGCGCCGACCTGCAGGCCTTCTTGAAGGACAAGGTCGGCTACTGCGAGCAGTTCGCCGCCTCGATGGCGATCATGGCTCGCGTCATCGGCATCCCGAGCCGCGTCGCCGTCGGCTTCCTCGAGCCGGAGAAGGCCACCAACGGTTCGTGGGAGTTCTCCGCACACGACCTGCACGCGTGGCCCGAGCTCTACTTCCCCGGCTCCGGCTGGGTCCGCTTCGAGCCCACGCCCCAGGGCCGCGGCACCGTCGCCCCCGGCTACACCGAGGCGCAGTTCGAGGCGCTCCCCGAGACCTCGAGCCCGAGCGCGAGCCGCTCGACCGAGCTGTTGCCCGACCGTGGCCAGTCCCCCAGCGCCGACGACGGGTCCGCCGACGACGACACCAGCTCGATCCCGTGGGTGCCGATCCTGGCGGGCCTGCTCGGGCTCGCGGTCGTGGGCCTGCTGCTGATGACGCCGCGCCTGGTCCGGGGCGCCCGCCGCCGTCGTCGCCTCGCCGGCGACATCGAGGACCTGTGGGTCGAGCTGAGCGACGTGGCGCGCGACCTGGGTCATGCGTGGCCGACCGGCCGCTCGCCGCGCCGCGTGGGTGAGTGGATGGGCAGGCTCCTCGCCACGCCCGTCACCGACGGCAGCCGTCCCGACCGCCCACGGCGCGGCCGCGACCAGGCGCCCGACGCGGCCCAGGCCCTCGACCGCCTGGTCGGCGCGCTGGAGCACAGCCGCTACGCCCGCGACCCGGAGACCTTCACCGCCGACCGGTTCCAGCAGGACGCCGCGGTGGTCGAGGAGGCCCTCGCCGCCGGCGTCACGCCCCGCGACCTACGCCGCGCCACCTGGTGGCCGGCCTCGGTCGTCGGACGTCGTACGTCCTGGCGGCCCCGCTCGCGCGGCGACCGGGCCACCCGGACCGAGACGCCGGACCACGAGACGAACCGGACCTTCGACGAGCTCGTCGGCTGACCGGGCACTTCCTCCCCGTCCCGAGCCGTCGACCGGGCACTTCCTCCCCGTCCCGAGCCGTGACCGGGCACTTCCTCCCCGTCCCGCGCCGCGACCGGGCACGATCCCGCTCGCGGACGCGGGACGAAGTGCCCGCTCGGCAGGCAGACCGGGACGAAGTGCCCGCTCGGCGAGGCAGACGGGGACGAAGTGCCCGCTCGGCGAGGCAGACGGGGAACGAAGTGCCCGCTCGGCGACGCAGACCGGGAAGAAGTGCCCGGTCAGGTGTGGGTCAGAGGCCGCGCTCGCGGCGGCGACGCCACCGCTCCTCGACGCGCTCCATGAAGGGGCTTCCGGAGCGCTGGCGGCCGGGGCGGTGCGGACGACCACCGTCGACGACGCCGAAGCCGGTCTTGCCGGAGGCGCGCACCTTGGCGGCGGGGTGGTGGCTCGGGCCGCGGGCCGCGGTCAGCGCGAGGATCGCGCCACCGAGCATCACCACGAAGCCGAGGACCCCGACCACGGTCTGGAGCAGGGCGCTGAGGTCGAGCAGGACAGCGACGATCAGGAGACCGATGCCGACCAGGAGGATCACGCCGCCCAGGACCATGCGGCGACGTGCGACACGCTGGAACGACGTGCCCCGCAGGGTGGAGGCGAGCTTGGGATCCTCTTCGACGAGGGCGCGCTCCATCTGCTCGAGCAGTCGCAGTTCTTCCTCGGAGAGCTCCACTGTTCCTCCTACCTCTCCCGACAAGTCTAGGCACGGTCCTGCGCCTAGGGTAGGCGTCCTCGGAAAATTCACCCCGCCGTAGGTGCTGAAGTGGCGCCGAGGTGCCCCAGATCAGACCACGACGGTCGTTCGGCGCCTCACACCAGGCCTCCAGGCTCACGAGGCCTCACACGAGGCTCGCGGGACGTACGGCCGCGGACCCGAACCTCCGGGTCGCCCGATCGACCGCCCGGTCGGCCTCGGCCCACCCCTGCTCGGGCTCGCCCAGCACCAGCTGGCGGTGCACCGTCGCGCGCGGCACCAGCCCCTCCATGCGTACGCCGACCAGCCGCAGGCGGGCGCGTTGGAGCCCGAGGGCGTCGTAGAGGCGAGTCACCGCACGGTGGATCTCGACGGTCACGTCGGTGGCCTCGGGCATCGTGCGCGAGCGGGTGATGGTGGTGAAGTCGGCGAAGCGGACCTTGAGGGTGACGGTCCGGCCGGCCACGTCGGCCGCCCGCATCCTGCCTGCCACCCGGGCGGAGAGGCGCAGCAGCTCGCGCACGATCACCTCGCGGTCGTCGGTGTCGCGGGCGAAGGTCTCGTCGGCGCCCATCGAGCGCTCGGGCTCGTGGGGCCCGGCCCGAGGAGCCAGCTCACTGCGGTCGGTGCCCCACGCGAGGTGGTGGAGCTCGCGACCGAGGTGGTCGCCCACTGCCCGTTGGAGGGTGCGGAGCGGGGTGTGGGCGACATCGCCGACGGTGACCAGGCCGAACCGGTGGAGCAGCGCCTGGGTCTTCTCCCCCACGCCGTAGAGCTCACCGACGTCGAGAGGGTGCAGGAAGGAGGTCACCTCGGCCGGCGGCACCACGACCACGCCGTCGGGCTTGGCCCGCCGACTCGCCAGCTTGGCCACCGACACCGACGCCGCCACCCCGACCGAGCAGGTGATGCCCTGCTCGTCGTGGATGGTCGAGCGGAGCCACTCCGCGATCTCGCGCGGCGGGCCCAGCCGGCGCAGCGAGCCGCGGACGTCGAGGAACGCCTCGTCCAGCGAGATCGCCTCCACCACCGGGGTGACCTTGCGGAAGGTCTCCATCACCGAGGCCGAGACGGTCGTGAAGGTGGCGTAGTCGGGCTCGAGCACCACGACGTGCGGGCACAGTCGGCGTACGCGCGTCATCGGCAGGGCCGAGCGGACGCCGTAGCGTCGGGCGACGTAGTTGGCGGCCAGCACGACGCCGCGTCCGCTGCCGCCCACCACCACCGGCTCATCGACCAGGTCGGGGCGCTCGCGCAGCGCCACGGACGCGTAGAACGCGTCCATGTCGACGTGCAGGAGCGGAGTGTCGGTCATCGCGCACCCCTGCGGTCCGCGCAGGTGGTGTCAGCGGCTGGCGAGGACGTGCAGCTGCGCGGCGAGCGGGAGGTATTCGGGGCGGGTCGCGACGGCCCGCTCGAGCTCGACCAGGGCCGCCGTCGCGCCGGGCTCGAGGTCGAGGAGGCTGCCGGGCACCAGGTCGGCGAAGACCCGCACGGCCTGGACCGAGGCGAGCCGGAGGCCGGAGGCGGCGAGCAGGTCGACCAGCTCGTCGTGGGTGAAGCGGTGCCCGCCCCTGCCGGTCGAGCCGGTGGCCGGGTCGCCGTCGAGCAGCTCACGGGCAGCCTGGAAGTGCCCCGCCATGGCGCGCGCCACGACGGCCGCGTGGCGCTGGGCGACGAGCAGGCTGAGGTGTCCGCCGGGACGCAGCACGTCGGCGATGGCGGCGAGGGAGGCGGTGGGGTCGTCGACCATCTCGAGCACGCCGTGGCACAGGACCAGGTCGGCCTCGTCGACCAGGCTCGCCAGGTCGGACAGGTCGCCCTGCTGACCGGTGATCCGGTCGGCGACGCCCCGCTCACGGGCACGACGGTCGAGGGAGGCCAGGGCGTCGGGGCTCGGGTCGATGACCTGGACCGTGTGACCGAGCTCGGCCAGCGGGACGGCGAAACCGCCGGTGCCGCCGCCGATGTCGACGATGCGTGCCTGCTTCTCGTGGAAGGCTCCGTCGTCCTCGAGCAGGTCGCGTACGCCGTCCCAGACCACACCGGTGCGGACGGACTGGCGACGGTCGCTGGCAGAGGGCTGCGGCATGGGAACAACCCTAGTGGCTGGGCGTTGCGCCCTCCGGAGGCATTCATCCCGGGCTCCCGGGGCTGCGGTGCCAGAGCTTGCGGCCCACGTCCTTGGCGGAGTCGCCGGCCGGCTTGATGTCGGAGTAGGGGGACATCTGGAAGCCGCTGGTGTGCACCAGCACCCGGCGCCGGTCCGGCTCGCCGCCTTCCCCGGTTGCCGGGGACTCGACCACCCGGGCCAGCTCGGCGCGAACCAGATCGACCCCCTCCTCGTCGGTGCGGCCGCGCTGCCACAGCGCGTGCATCGCAGGCAGCTCCCAGGCACCGGTGGCGCGCAGCGAGACACCGCGGCGGCCGGTGCGGCGCAGCTCGCCGCGCACCAGCAGCAGCCAGGACGAGAAGATCGTGGCGGCGTAGGGGCCCTGGGCGTCCTCGAAGAAGGTCGCGTCGACCGGACCGGTCCCGTCGTCGAGGGTCAGGAACACCACCCGGCGGCCGGACTTGATCGGCGGCGTCTGGGTGGCGACCTTGACCCCGGCCACCAGCAGCTCGGAGCGGCTGCGGCCACGCAGCAGGTCGCGGCTGCGGGTCACCCCGAGCGCGTCGAGGAACGGGTCGTAGGCGGCGACGGCGTGCTGGCTGACGTCGAGGCCGAGGATCTCGAGCTCGGCCCGCATCCGCTCCACGGTGGTCATCTCGGGAAGCCCGCTCGGACGCTCGCCCGGCTCGCCCGGCTCGTCGCCCAGGCGGAGGGTGAGCTGCACCGACTCGGCCTCGACCACGCGACGGGGCGACTGCGACTGGGCGGCAGCACGTGCCCAGACGCCGCCGTCGGACAGGGCATGGCGCTCCGTGGGCGTCGATGCCGTGCGGACCGCCGGGTCGGAGCTGTTGCGGGCCGCCGCGTCGGCGGCGACGGTGACCGCCGGCAGCGGAGTGCGTCGGCTCGACAGCCCGCGTCCGCGGGTCCGCGAGGCGCGGTCGATCGAGCGGGCGTGCAGGTCGAGCTCGGCGACCTGGAGCAGCAGGTCGCGCCGCGTCACCCGACCGCGTCGGTGCACGGCCTGGTCGCCGGACCCGATGCCGTAGACGCCGTCGAACCCCCCGGCCAGGACCAGCCGCTCGAGGATCGGCCGCGACACCCGGGCACGGTGGAAGAAGTCGGACAGCGAGACGTAGGGGGCGCCGTCGCGCGCCTCGACGATGCGGGCGACCTCGGCCCCGCTGATCCCCTTGACGTCGGTGAGCGAGAGCCGGATCGCGTGCCCCTCCGGGCCGAGGCCCCCGCTCTCGCCGCGCTCGACGACGTAGGCCGACGCGCTCGCGTTGACGTCGAGGCCGAGCACACCGACCCCGAACTGACGGGCGTCGTCGAGGATCAGGCGCTTGGGGTACATGCCGGGGTCGTGGGTCAGCACCCCGGCCAGGAAGTGGGCCGGCCAGTGCGCCTTGAGCCAGGCCGACTGGTAGGTCGGCAGCGCGAACGCGGCGGCGTGCGCCTTGCAGAAGCCGAACGCCGCGAAGGCCTCGAGCACCTTCCAGATCCGCTGCACCAGCGCCAGGTCGTAGCCCTGGCCGAGGGCTCGGGGGAAGAACCAGGCCTTGGTCTCGGCCATCCCCTCGGTGTCGCCGAGCGCGCGCCGCTTCTCGTCGCCCTCCGCGAGGGAGACGCCGCCGAGCTGGGCGATCATCTCGATCACCTGCTCGTGGAAGACCACCACTCCCCGCGTCTGCTCGAGGATCGGGCGCAGGTCGTCGTGGAGGTAGTGGACGGTCTTCCACCCGTGCTTGACCTCGAGGTAGGGGGTGATCATGTCGCTCTTGACCGGGCCCGGGCGGAAGAGGGAGATGTCGGTGATGATGTCGTCGAAGGTCTCGATGCCGGACTTGCCGACGAGCTCGCGCTGGCCGGGTGACTCGATCTGGAAGACGCCGAGGGTCCTGGCCTCGCTGATCATCGCGTAGGTGGGGTCGTCGTCGAAGGGCACCTGCACCTCGTCGTCGAGGTCGATGTGGACCCCGTCGACCCGCTCCACCTCCGCCACCGCGTGGGCCATCGCGGACTGCATCCGGATGCCGAGCACGTCGAGCTTGAGCAGGCCGAGCTCCTCCACGTCGTCCTTGTCGAACTGGCTCATCGGGAACCCGGCGTGGGACGCCTCGACAGGCGTGCGGTCGAGGAGCGTGGCGTCGGAGAGCAGCACGCCGCAGGGGTGCACGGCGATGTGGCGTGGCAACCCGTCGAGACGCTCGACCAGCGAGAAGAAGTGGTCGAGCGCGCCGTCGCCCAGACCGCTCACCCGCAGCTCGGGCAGGTCGCGCAGCGCCAGCCGGGCATCACGCGCCCGGATGTGGGGGAACGCCTTGGCGATGGCGTCGATCTCGCCGGGTGGCATGCCGAGCGCGGCGCCGACGTCTCGCACGGCGTGCCGGACGCGGTAGGTGTCCATCATCGAGACGCAGGCGCACCGCTCCCCGCCGAAGCGGTCGAGGATCGCGCGGTAGACCTCCTCGCGGCGCGCGGACTCGACGTCGACGTCGATGTCGGGCAACGAGGCACGCAGGGGCGAGAGGAACCGCTCCATCAGCAGGCCGTGGCGGATCGGGTCGACGCCGGAGATGCCGAGCAGGTAGTTGACCAGGCTGCCGGCGCCCGAGCCGCGGGCAGCGCGGCGGATCCCCATCTCGCCGATCAGGTCGGTGACGTCGGCGACGGTGAGGAAGTAGGAGGCATAGCCCAGCGTGCGGATCGTGTGGAGCTCGTCGTCGAGCCGCTTCCAGATCCGCATCCGCGGGGCGGAGCCGAACCGGCCGCCGATCGCAGCGTCGCAGCGTTGGCGCAGCGCGACGTCGGCAGACGGAGCCCCGGTGTCGGAGAGCTCGAGCTCGGGGAAGTGCACCTCGCCGATGCCCAGGTCGGCGCGAGGGTCCAGCGCGCACCGGTCGGCCACCGTGCGGGTGCGGGCGAGCAGCCGCCGTGCCTCGTCGTCGCTGTCGTGCCCGAGGCCTGCGAGGCGGCAGATCTCCTCGGCGACCTCGTGCATCTGCTTGCCGGACTTGAGGAACCCCTCGGCGTTGCCGCGGCTGGCGCCGGGCCCGATGTCGCGCAGGCTGGCCGAACCGAGCGGGACCAGCCGACGGGCTGCGTCGAGGACGTCGATGGTCGGGGCGTCGAGGCGGTCGGCGTAGCGGACGGCGTTGGTGAGCACCGTGGTGAGACCTGCCGTCCGGGCGATGCCGGCCATCCGGGCGGCGTGGGGGGAGGTGCCCGGGCCCCAGTCCCCCGCACGGCCGCCGAGCCGGTGGGAGATCAGCTCGACGACCAGGTTGGCCCGGGGCACCAGGTCGAGCCACGGCACGAGCGCGGCCAGGGCCAGGTCGTCACGTCGCCGGGTCGCAGCACCGCCCACCTCCGAGGACGGGCCGAGCAGCACCAGGAGGTCGCCGCCGGCCAGGTGGGGGGCGAGCACGTCGAGGGTCGCGACGGGACGGCCGCGCTCGCCGGCCAGGTGGACCGAGGAGACCATCCGGCACAACGCCGCCCAGCCCGCCTTGCCGCTGGCCAGGAACGTCACCCGCGCGCTGCCACCCTGCTGGAGCGACAGGTCGCGCGCCGTCCCACCCCGCGCCGGCGTGGGACGCGGAGCGGGGCGTGAGCCGGACGGGGCGGAGGTCGGCGCCACCGCCAGGTTGACCCCCAGCACCGGCCGGATGCCGGCCCGGTGGGCGGCACGGACGAACTTCACCGCACCGTAGGTCCCGTCGCGGTCGGTGAGCGCGAGCGTGTCCATCTCCTGCTCCGCTGCCCGCTCCACCAGGACGTGGGGGTGGGACGCGCCGTACTGCAGCGAGTAGCCCGAAGCGACATGGAGATGGACGAACGGGTCAGGCGACGCTGGCATGCGGCACCAGACCGAGCGCCTGCTCCACCACGGCCAGGAAGCGGTCGGCGTCGCGGACCAGGTCGGCGGCCTCGCGCTCGGTGACGGCGCGGGTCGATCCCGCCTCGGCGGCAGCGCGCTTGGCCGCTCCGGCGGCGAAGAAGCTCGCCCACTCCGAGAGCTCGGGCGCGACCTCGGTCAGCAGGACCCAGGCGTTCTTCTGGCGCCTGCCCCGCGGAGCCGGCCTGGCCCGCGCTGCGAGCAGGGCGGCCGCGGCGCACAGGGCCGCGACATGGGCGCAGGCATAGCGGGTGGGCACGTCCCGGGCGGTGATGGCGTCGCGGAGGGACGTGGCGGAGCGCTCGAGGTAGGAGTGCGCGGTGGCGGGGAGCATGTGGGGGCTCAGCCGCGAGTCCTCGGCGTGGAAGGAGGGAGACGTCATGTGTCGGCCCTCAGTCCAGGCAGCCGACGAGCTGCCAGCGCCCGTCGGTCCAGTCGAAGGAGAGGTCGAAGACGCCGTAGGTCTCCTGCTCGACCGGGTCGCCGGTCTGCCGGGGCCTCGCCCGGATCCCCCGGCCGGCCTCCACGCGCCACAGCTCACGCTCGGCGACCAGGTCGACCACTGCACCGGTCCGGTTGCCGCCCTCGTCGGCCGTCTGGCCGGCGGCGCCCTGCCACCACGGACCGGTCTCCACCCAGTGCGCGACCACGGCGCGCACCTTCCACAGCCGGCCCCGCCACAGGAACTGGTCGGGATCCTCTGCCTCGCCTCGTCGCACCTCGACAGGGTCGTCGTACTGCCTCATCGCGCCTCCTCGACACATCCGTCGACCCCGGGGTCGACCCGGGTGGAGATGGGGGTCGAGGTCATCGCCACCCGGGTCGCATCGAACATCTGTTCGAACAACCCGAACGGTACTACCCCCCACCGACAGCCCGTCAAGACCAGGCCGCGGGCTGTGGACGAGACGGCCGAGCTCCGCGCTCAGACCCGACGCAGGTAGGCCGTGGTCTCGCGGTGCCAGAGGAGGAAGCAGAGGACCAGGCCCTCGACGATGACGAGGGCGGACAGCACCACGAAGACGGCCGGGAGGTGGTTGTCGAGACAGATCGCTCCCACCAGCACACCGACCCCCGCCGTCGCGGTGAGCACCAGTCGCGCCCAGCCGTGGCCGCCGAGGAAGAACGAGCCGAGCACGAGGGCGAGGGCGGCGAAACCGACGAAGGCGACGACGGAGAGCGCCACGAAGCCCGGCACGCTCGGACTGTCGCGCAGCTGCTCGATGCCGCCCTGCTCGAGGATCGTCTGGGCCGACGGGTTGCCCTCGGCCCAGCCGAGGATCACGTCGTCACGCAGCTGCCAGATCAGCAGGGTGATCACACCGGAGGTGGCCACGATCATGCCCAGCACCCGCATGCTGTTGACCACGGTTCCGGGCAGGTCACGCGCCATCTGGAAACTCTCCTGGGCTCATCGTTGTCGTCGCTAGGCTCGCATCATGTCGACCGAGCACCCGTCCATCACCTCATTTCGAGGCGAACTCGCCCGGCGCGGCGGCACCGGTGACGTGGTCATCCTGCCCGACAGCGCCCACACTGCGGCACTCGCCGCGGCTGCCCTGGGATGTGAGGTCGGCGCCATCGCCAACAGCCTCCTGTTCGACGGCGACGGCGAGCCCGTCCTGATCCTCACCTCGGGTGCCCATCGGGTCGACACCGCGGGCGTGGCCGAGCGCATCGGGGTCACGCGTCTCAAGCGCGCCGATCCCGACTTCGTACGCCGTCACACCGGGCAGGTCATCGGCGGCGTCTCCCCCATCGACCACCCCGCACCCATCCGCACGTGGATCGACCCGTGGCTGCGGGAGCACGAGGTGGTCTGGGCAGCCGCCGGCCACCCGGCTGCAGTGTTCTCCTCGACCTACGACGAGCTCGTCACCATGACGGACGCCGTCGAGGTGCAGGTGGACCAGCCCGCGGGCTGAGAGGATCACCCCCGTGGACGCTCTGGCACTCACCTTCTCCAGCGGCTGGGCGAGCGGCATCAACGCCTACCTCGTCGTCCTGGTGCTCGGACTCGCCGACCGGTTCGGATCCTTCACCGACATCCCCGACGTGCTGGCGCGCTGGGACGTCCTCGCCGTGGCCGGCTTCCTCTACGCGATGGAGTTCATCGCCGACAAGATCCCCTACATCGACTCGACGTGGGACGCGATCTCCACGGCCATCCGGCCGACCGCCGGGGCAGTGATCGGCGTCCTGCTCGCCGGTGACGCCTCCACGCTCGACCAGGCGGTCCTCGGCGTCGTCGGCGGCGGCACCGCCCTGCTCAGCCACCTCGTCAAGGCGGGCGGGAGGCTCGCCATCAACTCCTCCCCCGAGCCGGTCACCAACGTCGTGGCCAGCGTGACCGAGGACTTCGCCGTGCTGGGCGTCGTCTGGTTCGCGCTGGAGAACCCGCGCGCCGCGGCGGCCGTGGCCGGGGTCCTGCTGATCCTGGGACTGGTCATGCTCTACGCCCTGGCCAAGGTGGTCCGACGTGGCTGGCGCCGCTGGAAGAAGAAGGACCCGGTCCGCCAGATCGCGTGAGGACCTAGGGTTCCCCCGTGGCTCGCGTCGTGGTGATCGGTGGCGGCTTCGGCGGCATGGCGGCCGCGGCCAGGCTCGCCAAGCTGGGCCACGAGGTCACCCTGCTGGAACGCTCGGACCGACTCGGTGGCGCCCTGACGAGCGTCGAGCTCGACGGCTTCACCTGGGACGCCGGACCGACGAGCACGCTGCTGCCCGCCGTCATCCGCGACCTGTTCCGCAAGTCCGGCCGCCCGCTCGAGCGCGAGCTCGACCTCCAGCCGCTCGACCTGGTCCGCGAGCACCGCTTCGAGGACGGCACGTCCCTGCAGCTGCCGGGCGGGTCGCGCGCCGCCCAGGTCGCAGCCGTCGACACGCTCGGCCCCGGTCTGGGCCAGCAGTGGGTCGACCACGTCGCGACCTACGGCGACGCGTGGGAGCTGTTGCGCAAGGAGTGGTTCGAGCGGCCCTACGACGACGACGTGGCACCGCGCGAGCTGTCCGCGCTGCTCGACCGGCGCGAGTCGCTGCAGAAGCGGCTGCGCCGCGACCTCCGCGACGAACGGCTCCGGCTGGTCGCCGGCCACCGGCTCGTGATGGACGGCCACGAGCTCCGCGACGTGCCGGTCTTCGCGGGCGTCGACATCTACCTGGAGCAGCGCTTCGGCGCCTGGACGGTGCCCGGCGGCCTGGCCGCGCTCGGCACCGCCATGGCCGACCGCCTGGAGCTGCGCGGGGTCACCGTGCTGACCGGCACCCCGGCCACGGACCTCGTCGTCCGCGACGGCGGGGTGGTCGCCGTCGCGACCCACGACGGCGCGATCGACGCCGACCGGGTGGTCGTGGCCATCGACCCACGACGGGTCCCGGCGCTGGCGTCGTACGTCCGACGCACGATGCCGGCCATTCCGCCCGTGGTCTGCCACATCGGGCTCGAGGGCGAGGTCCCCGAGCTGCCGCACGAGGTCGTCCTGCACGGCGACCCGCTGCTCGTGGTCCGCACCGGCGGCCGGGCGCCGGACGGCGGCACGGCCTGGACGGTCCTGGCCCGCGGCCGGATCGCCGAGGACGTGCTCACCGCGCTGGCGCGCGAGGGCCTCGACGTCCGCAGGCAGGTCGTCTCACGGATCGACCGGAGCCCGCGCGACCTGGTCGAGGCGTGGGGCGGGTCGCCGCACGGCATGCTCTGGCAGGGACCGCGGACGGCCCGCTCGCGGTTGGGACCGCGTACGCCGATCGCCGGCGTGCTGACGGCGGGCGCGCACGCCACCACCGGATCGGGGCTGCCCTTCGCCGGCCTCAGCGCCGCGCTGGTGGCCGATGTGATCGGTCGCGCCTGAGGGTCGCCCTCACGCCCCGTAGGCGAGCTCCCAGACCACCGTGACCGACGTGGTCACCGTCGCCTCACCCGGCTCGAGGCCGCTGCCGGAGTCGCGCATCATCGCCAGCTTCGGCATCGGCCCGGGGCCGTGGCCGGCGTCGCCCTCGACGACACTCTGCACCGCACCGAGCCCCGCACCGGCCAGCCGGGCCAGCTGCGCCGCCCGGTCGCGGGCGTCGTGGAAGGCCGCCTCGCGGGCCTGGCCGCCGGCCCCGTGGTCCTCGGTGACCTCGAGCCCGACACTGTCGATCGCGAGCCCGTCGCCGACCTCGCCGGCCAGCTCGCTGAGCATCGCGCCCGCGCCGGCCAGGTCCGTGCAGCCGATGGCGAACGCGTGCCGTGCCTCGTAGCCCGCCTCGCGCCCTTCGTGGTCACGCGCCGGCCAGACGGTGATGCCGGTCGAGGCGACCCGCCGGTCGTCGGTGTGCCGCTGCGCGACCTCGACCACGGTGGCGGCGGTGGCCGACATGGCGTCGTAGGCCTCGGCGACGCCACCGCCCCGTGCGACGGCGGCGAGCCGCACGACGGCGCTGTCCGGCGCGACCCTGGCAGTGCCGGTTCCGGTGACCGTGACGGTGAGCATGGCCTCAACCGTAGTGGCGAGCGGGGGCGTCAGACAGTGATGCGCAGGTTGGCGAAGATCTCCCGCGTCGCCTTGGACCGGTTGAGCGTGTAGAAGTGCAGGCCCGGCGCGTCGGCGTCGAGCAACGCCTCGCAGAGCTCGGACGCGATCGCGATGCCCTCGGCGCGCAGTGCTGCCGCGTCGTCGGCGTAGGGCGTCAGCCGGGCGGTGATCTCCTCGGGCAGCTGGCGTCGGGAGAACTCGACCATCCGCTCCATCGAGCGGAGGTTCAGGATCGGCATGATCCCCGGGACGATCGGGAAGTCGGCGCCGACGGCACGTGCCCGCTCGACCAGCCCGACGTAGTCGGAGGCGCGCAGGACCATGTCGGTCACCGCGAACTCGGCTCCGGCGTCGTACTTCGCCTTCAGCACCCGGGCGTCGGCCTCGAGGTCTGCTGCGTCGACGTGACCCTCGGGGAAGGCCGCGACACCGATGCGCATGGCCGTGCGCTCACGGATCAGCGCGACCAGCTCGTCGGCGTGGGTCAGGCCGCCCTCGGTCGGCGTCCACGGCGAGCCGGGGCCGCCCGGCGGGTCACCGCGCAGTGCCATCACGTGGTGCACCCCGGCCGCATCGAGCTCGTCGAGGATGGCGGTGATCTCCTCAGTGGTGTGGCCGACGCAGGTGAGGTGCGCGACCGGCAGCATGCTGGTCTCGCGGGCGATCCGCTCGGTGATCGCGACCGTGCGGTCGCGGGTGGTGCCGCCGGCGCCGTAGGTCACCGAGACGAAGGTCGGGCCGAAGGGCTCGAGCTCGGTGATCGCGCGCCAGAGCTGCTCCTCCCCGGCCTCGTCCTTGGGCGGGAAGAACTCGAACGAGAACGACCGCTCTCCGCGTGCGAGGCGATCGCCCATGCTCAGGTCCCGGCTCACATCCCGACTGTGCGTCATGCGCAACAGCCTACGGAGGACCGCGCCGCCGCCGGTCCCCTGTCCACTGGTTAGGCTCGCTCGCGTGACGACCTGGGACCCCGCTGACTTCCGCGACCGGGTCCAGGGCGTGCTCGACACCTTCCTCGACGAGCGGGAGGCAGAGCTCGCGCCACTCGGTCCCGACGCCGGCCGGCTGATCGCCGAGGCGCGTACGGCGGTGCGCGGCGGCAAGCGGTTCCGCGCGGCGTTCTGCCACTGGGGCTACCGCGCGATCCGGCCCGACGTGACCGACGAGCCGGCCCTGGCGCGGGCCTGCGCGTCCCTGGAGCTGCTGCACGCCAGCGCGCTGGTCCACGACGACTACATGGACGCCTCCGACACCCGGCGGGGGCGCCCGGCGACCCACCGCGCGTTCGAGGCCGAGCACCGGGCGGCGGGCTGGCGCGGCGACCCCGAGCAGTACGGCGCCGCCGCGGCGATCCTGCTCGGCGACCTGCTGCTCGGCTGGGCCGAGGACATGCTGCGCCGCAGCGGCTTCGGCACCGACGAGGTCGGTCCCGGGCTCGCGCTGTTCGAGCTGTGCCGCAGCGAGGTGATCGCCGGGCAGTTCCTCGACGTCTCCGTGCAGGCCCGCGGTCGCGCGGACGTCGACACCGCGATGACGGTCCTGCGCTACAAGTCGGCCAAGTACTCCATCGAGCGGCCGCTCCACATCGGCGCCGGCCTCGCCGGCGCCACCGCCGGACAGATCGAGCAGCTGACCCGCTTCGGGCTGCCGCTCGGCGAGGCCTTCCAGCTGCGCGACGACCTGCTCGGAGTCTTCGGCGACCCCGAGGCGACCGGCAAGCCCGCCGGCGACGACCTGGTGGAGGGCAAGCGCACCGTGCTCGTCGCGCTGGCGCTCGACGCCGCCCCGCCGGCGGCTGCACAGCGTCTCGACGCCGCACTCGGTACGCCGCTGGGCGCCGCCGACGTCGACGAGCTCCGCGCGATCATCGAGGAGTCCGGCGCCCGCGCCCAGGTGGAGGAGGTCATCGGCTCGCTCGCCGAGCACGCCGTCGACACGCTGCAGTCGGCAGACGTCGACGACCGCGCGCGCGTGGTGCTCACCGAGCTCGCCGCCGCCGCGACCCAGCGGACCGTCTGACCGGGTCTCGTGACAGGCGCCAGAGCGCCTTCCTCGACCACCGGGTGGCCAGAGCGCCTTCCTCGACCACCGGGTGGCCAGAGCGCCTTCCTCGACCACCGGGTGAGGAGCGTCAGTCCAGGCTGGTGATGCCCGGGACGACCGGGCCGTCGCCGCGCAGCAGCACGGAGAACGGGACGCCGCGGTCGGCGTTGACCCGTGAGCCGAGGACGCTGAGGGCGATGCTGAAGGCCTTCTCGTCCGCCCGGGCGAGGGTCGACCAGCCGTCCCACAGCAGGACGACGCCGTCGACGCCGCGGCCGATGTCGTGGAGGCAGTCGGCGAGGGCGTCGAAGTTCTGCCCGTAGTGGTCGGGGAAGTCGAAGGTCGCGCCCACTGCGGCGAGGAAGTCCGCCTTGGAACCGGCGTCGGTCCAGCCGTCGACGTGCCCGAACCCCCAGCCGGCGTGCTCGACCGTGTGACGTAGGTCGGCCACGTCTGCCGCGCCGTGCCACAGGTGGATGCCCGGCTCCTCGTGCCCGGCCAGGACGGCTGCCAGTCCGCTCATGTGCTGCCCCGCTCGCTCATGGACTACCTCGCTATGCGTTGGAAGGATCGGTAGTGGTCGCCGGTGTAGTAGAGCTCGCCGTCGTCGCCGGCCACGATCCGGCGCGCACCCCGGTCGCCGGAGCCGGGCGTGGGCACGGTGTACTCCCGGTAGTAGCCCATCGGCCGGTCGGGCAGCAGGTCCTCGCGGTTCTCGAACGTCACGCCGTCGCGCTGCTCCGGGAACGGACCACCGTCGTCGATCAGCTCCAGGGTGCTGGACGCCTCGGCGGGCAGGTCGTCGAGCTGCACGACCGCCAGGGCGCTCCCGGGATCCTCGGTGGAAGGCGGCGTGGAGGGGAACGTGGTCGGGACGTCGGTCGCGTCGGCGTTCGCGCTGGGGGTGCGCGAGGGCGAGGAGGACGCGTCGCCCGAGGGGTCGGCGCCGTCCCGGTCGGCCGGGACGAACATCCAGACGAGCAGGATCACGGCAGCGGTCAGGAGCACCAGCCAGCGGTACCGCTGGCGCGCCGCCGATGCTGCCATCAGTACTCCAGCACCTGCGCGCGGCGCTTGACCTCGCTGCCACGGTTCTCGCGGAGCGCGTCGATCGGGCGACCCGGGAGGTCGTCGTCGGTGAAGAGCCAGGCGATGCACTCGCGGTCGTCGAACCGGTGGTCGTGCAGGAGCATCAGCAGGCCGGAGAGACCCTTGACGACGAGACCGTCCTGGAAGAAGTCGGCCGGCACCCGCGGGCCGGCGCCCGGCTCGGAGACGGCGGCGGCGAGCTCGTGGTCGCGGATCATCGTGCGGACCTTGGCGGGCGTCACGCCCAGCAGCTTGCCGACCTGGGTCCAGTCGAGCCATTCCGGGACGAGGGCGGCCAGGTCACGCTCAGCGAGGGGTACTTCGGTCATGGCGGCAGCCTAGGCGCAGACGGCCCCGGTCCGAGAGTTGTGGCCCCGCCGGACGACCTTTAGCGTGTTGCGGATGCACCCCCTCCGCTCCGTCCTCGCCGCGGCCCTGGTGGGCCTGATGGCGTTCACGCTGTCCACTGCCGTCCCGCCCGCCGTGGCCGACCACAACCACGGCGCCGCCCCCGGTCCGATCCACGCCGGCAACACCTTCGGCTGGTACCAGTACGGCGTGTTCCGCCAGGAGTTCATCGGCGCCAAGCCGGCGTACTGGAAGAAGTCCGGGCGCGGCATCGTGCGCACCCAGAACGGCATGCTCACGCTGATGACGACCCGCAAGGGCAGCGTCTCGGCCAAGCTCGACCTCCCCGGCCACACCTACGGACGCTGGGAGATCCGGATGCGCGCGCGCCGGATGGACACGACCCCGGGCGGCAAGAACTACAAGGTCGTCACCGAGCTGGTCCCCGCCGGCACGCGCGACCAGCACTGCGGCGGCCGCGACATCGGCATCCAGAACTTCGCGATCAACACCAACACGGTGAAGTCCTACATCCACACGCTGCCCGACAGCTCCTACCGGGGCTTCAAGGGTCGCCACCTGAAGAACGACCGCTGGCACACCTACGCCGTCGAGGTCGCCGAGGACCACATCTCCTGGTTCGTCGACGCCCACGTGGTCCACACCGAGCGCCGCTCGGAGGCACTGGACCCGGTCCGCCGCCAGCTGAAGTTCGAGCTGCGCGCCCAGGACGGCAAGAAGATGCACCCGGCCCGGATGCAGATGGACTGGATGCGCTACTGGACGATGCGCGCACCCAACGAGCGCTCGGTCAAGGCGCCCCAGTTCGAGCTCAGCACCTTCAACGGCGCCTGCTGACCCGGTCGGTCAGGGAGTGCCCTGCGGCGGATCGCTCGGTGAGGCCCTCGATGAGGTCGAGGTCGCGCACGCAGAACCGGTGGTGCTCGACCTCCTCTCCGAGCACTGTGCCCAGGCACTGGCGCAGCGACCGTCCGCGGGCATAGGGCGGCCACCTGTCGTCGTCCGGGACCGGCGCCGGCTCGAGGAGCTGCTGGGCGGTGACCGCCTCCAGCCAGCGCCCGAGGTCGGCAGCCTGTCGGTCCCGGATCGCCAGCACCTCGTCGAGCGTCGGGTCGGCCGCCGGGTCGAGACCCTGCTCCTCGCGGTCGGGCACGGACTCGATGCCGAGGCCCATCGGCGTGAACGGCTCGGTCGAGCCGAGGCAGCAGCGCCGGAACCACGAGTCGTGGACGAACACGAGGTGGCGCAGGGTCTGCACGGCCGACCACTCGTCGTTGACGCTCTCGTGCTCGATGCCCGGCGACCGGCGCATGCGCGCCACCGTTGCCTCCCACTCGGTGTGCACCTCCCGCCACCCCTGCAGCAGGTCGGCCACGTCGTCCGAGCGGATCAGCCGCCGGGCCGGGTGTCGGCGGTCGAGCTCGGCCTCGACGTAGTCCATGACCTGGACGCCGTTGACCACGAGGTCGGTCACCAGCCCGTCGATGACGGCGCCCTGCATCACGACGCCGATCAGTCGGGCGTCGGTGAGGTCGCACTCGCGGAACTCCGCACCCGTCAGGTCCTCGTCCAGGTAGCGCTTCATGTCCAGCAGGCTAGGCCGGGACACCGACATCTCGGTGCGAGCCGCAGGGAACCCGACACCTCGAGGTCGCCCGTCCACCCTCCCGAGCACGGCGCGACGCCACGCCGGAGCCGCGCCTGAGCGTGGCCACTGGCGCTGCTTCCGTAGAGTGGTGGGGCCGGAACCTTCCCCGTCCGGTGTTGGAGGTCGATCAGTGGAGCCACCCGAGCACGCCCGCGCAGCAGCGCCAGGCGCCACTGGCGACCCCATGGTCGGGCGACTGCTGGACCGCCGCTACCTCATCGGCGCCCGGGTGGCGCGCGGTGGCATGGCCAGCGTCTACGAGGCCACCGACACCCGTCTCGACCGCACCGTCGCGGTGAAGGTCATGCACCCCGGCCTGGGCGACGACCAGGAGTTCGCCGAGCGGTTCGTCCGCGAGGCGCGGGCCGCGGCCCGCCTCAACCACCCGCACGTCGTCGGCGTCTACGACCAGGGCGACGACACCTCCGACGGGCAGGACACCGTCTTCCTGGTCATGGAGTACGTCCCCGGCCACACCCTGCGCGACGTGATCCGCAAGGAAGCACCCATGTCCCCGGCCCGGGCGCTGTCACTCCTCGAGCCGGTCGTCTCCGCCCTCGCGGCCGCCCACCGGGCCGGCCTGATCCACCGCGACGTGAAGCCCGAGAACGTGCTCATCGCCGACGAGGCGCACGGCGGCCGGGTCAAGGTCGCCGACTTCGGCCTGGCCAAGGCGGTCAGCGCCGACACCCAGCACACCGCCACCGGAGGCGTGCTGATCGGCACCGTGTCCTACCTCGCCCCCGAGCTGGTGATCGACGGCCGGGCCGACGCCCGCGCCGACGTCTACGCCGTCGGGGTCGTCCTCCACGAGCTGCTGACCGGCAAGAAGCCGCACGAGGGCGAGTCACCGATCCAGGTGGCCTACCGCCACGTGCACCACGACGTACCCATGCCGTCGGTGCTCCAGCCGGGCATCCCCGACTACGTCGACGCGCTCGTCGCGCGGGCGACGTCGCGCGACCGCGGCCAGCGGCCCGCCGACGCGACGGTCCTGCTCCACCACCTGCACCGTGTCGAGCAGGCGCTGCGCGACGGACTGGCCTCGGACCCCGAGCTCGCCACGGACCTGCTCCCCCGCCGCGTGCCCGAGTCCGACGGGTCCGACGAGCCCGACGGGGCCAACGACACCACCCGCGAGCCGTTCGACGCCGGCGCCCTCGCCCTGCTCACCGAGGTCGATCCCCGCGACTCCGGGCTCGTCGACGACGGCAGCCCCGACCGGACGACGGCGCTCGAGCGCCACCCGGCCCTCTCCCCCGGTCTCTCACCCGGTCTCTCCCCCGGTCTCGCGGCCGGCCCGATGACCGAGCCGATGATGACGACCCCTCCGCCGTCGACCGCCGAGCCCGCACCCGCGACGAGCGCGATGCAGGTCCGCAACGCCTCCCCCGCGCGACCCGCCGCACCCGGTCGCGCGCCGAGCAAGGCCGCCCCGGTCGTCACCACGGCGCGGCGCCGGTCGCGCAAGGGACCGATCGCGCTCGTGCTGGCGATCCTGCTGGTCGCCGGCATCGGCCTGGGCGCCTACTGGTTCGGCTGGGCGCGCTACACGACCACGCCCGGTGTGCTGACCCTCGACGAGTCCGCCGCGACCGCCAAGCTCGAGGGTGCCGGCCTCGAGGTCGAGGCCGGCGATCCGGCGTACTCCGAGAACGTCGAGGCGGGTCTGGTCATCTCGACCGATCCGGGCCCCGGTGACCGCGTGCTCAGCGGCGGCACCGTCTCGCTGGTCCTCTCGCTCGGCCCCGAGCGCTACGACGTGCCCGACCTCTCGGGACAGACCGAGGACCAGGCCCAGGACGCGCTGGCCGCGACCAACCTCGTCTTCGGCAAGAGCCTCGGCCGGTGGAGCGAGACCGTGGCCGAGGGGCAGGTCATCCGCACCACGCCCAAGGTCGGGACGACGCTCAAGCCCGGCGCCTCCGTCGACCTCGTGCTCAGCCGTGGCCGCAAGCCGATCGAGGTCAAGGACTGGACGGGCAGGTCGTTCGACGACGCCAAGGCAGCGTTGGAGAAGCGCCGGCTCGAGGTGAGTGTCTCCAGCGAGGACTACAGCGACTCCGTGCCCGAGGGCGCCGTGATCTCGCAGGACCCGACGACCGGCACCCTCTACCGCGGGGACACCGTCTCCTTCGTCGTGTCGCTCGGCCCGGAGCTGGTCGAGGTGCCACAGGTCAAGGCGATGGGCGTGGAAGCGGCCACCGAGCTGCTCGAGGGCCTCGGCTTCGAGGTGGAGACCGAGCGCTCCGACGTCTACCTCGGGATCGGCTACGTCTCCAGCTCGGATCCCGATGCCGGCGAGCAGGTGCCGGAGGGCTCGACCATCACGCTGTTCCTGGTGTGAGCCTGCCGGACGACAGCGTCCGGGGCACCCCTAGCCTTTCTCCGTGACACCCGAGCAGACCCGGCGTACGACGCTCCTGGCGGCAGCCGCACTGCTCGCCCTGGCGGCCTGCTGGGGCTCGACGTTCTTCCTGATCAAGGACCTGCTGGACCGGGTGCCGACGCTCGACTTCCTCGCGCTGCGGTTCACCATCGCGTCCCTGGCGCTGCTCGTCGTCGCACCGAAGGCACTGGGTCGGCTGTCCCCCGTGGTGCGCCGGCACGCGGTGGTGCTCGGGGCGCTCTACGGAGTCGCCCAGATCCTGCAGACTGCCGGTCTGGCGCACACCCCCGCGAGCATCAGCGGCTTCGTCACCGGGCTCTACGTCGTCCTCACCCCGCTGCTGGCCGCGGCGATCCTGCGCACCCGGATCCCCCCGATCACCTGGGTCGCGGTCGTGCTCGCCACCGTCGGGCTGGGCGTGCTGGCGCTCAACGGGTTCAGCATCGGCTACGGCGAGCTCATCACGCTCTCCTCGGCAGTGCTCTACGCCCTCCACATCGTCGGCCTCGGCGCCTGGTCGTCCGCCCGGGACGCCGTCGGCATGACGATCCTGCAGATCATGGTGATCGCCGTCCTGTGCACCCTGGCGACCGTGCACGACGGCATCGTGCTGCCCGACCGCACCGGCGACTGGGTCTCGGTGGCCTACATGGCCGTCGTCGTGGGCGCCCTCGGCCTGCTCGGGCAGACGTGGGCACAGGCCCACCTGCCGCCCACCCGGAGCGCGATCATCATGAGCATGGAGCCCGTCTTCGCGTCGTTCTTCGCCGTCTGGCTGGGCGGGGAGCACCTCACCGCACGCCTGCTGCTCGGGGGCGCGATGGTGCTCGTGGCGATGCTGACCGTCGAGCTGGCGCCGCGCCGGGTGGTCGAGGGCGAGGTCCCGCACATCGCCGTCTGAGCCGATCCGGGAGGACTGTGTGGGTCCGTCCCCCTATCGTGGGGCTCGTGAACAGCTGCGTGGCGTGCGGGGCAGAGCTGGGCGTGGGCCGGTTCTGCCTCAACTGCGGCCACCCCATCGGCGCTCCGGCGCCGGTCACCCAGGTCGCACCCGAGCCGGCACCGCCCGCACCTTCGCCCCCTGCCCGCGACCCCGCGTCGCACCGCCGTCGAGCCTGACTCCGGGCCTGGACATGATCCTGAACCCGAGCCGGTGACGCTCCCGGTCCAGGCCGCCGATCCCACCCCGGTGCCACCTGTCGCCGCTCCCGAGCCGAGCGCGGCCCGGGCTCCCCAGGCCCCGAAGACCCCGAAGGCACCCAAGACACCCAAGGCACCCAAGCCACCGAGGGTCAGGACGCCGAAGGCCCCGAAGCCGGCCGCAGCCCCGACCGTCGTACGGCCACGGCCCGACTCCGACTGGGACCCCGAGGTCGAGCTGCTCCCCTACGAGGAGGTCGACGACCTCGACGGCGACGCCCCGATCCGTGGACGAGCCTGGATCGCATGGGTCGTCGGCGCCGTCGCGCTGGTCGGCATCGTCGTCGTGCTCCTGCGGGTCTTCGGCACCGACGACGACGTCGCGACCGACTCGACGTCGACCGACACCTCCAGCGTCGATGCCGGAGACGGCACCGAGACGCCGGCCGAGACCGTCCCCGAGGACCCGGACGCGCCCACCGGCGTCGGCCCACGGACCAACCTGGCCACGGGTGCGACGTTCGAGGTGCCCGCCACGGCACCTGCGACGACCGACTTCGACGGCAACCTCGTCGCCTACGAAGCCAGCCAGATGGGCGACGACAACCCGACCACGACCTGGCGGACCGAGGGCGACGCGACCGGGCAGGCGGTCACCGTCACCCTCGCCCAGGAGGGCGTGGTGAGCCGGGTCGGACTGATCAACGGCTACGCCAAGCAGGTGGCGGGCGTCGACTGGTATCCCAACAACCGTCGCATCCTGTCGGTGACCTGGACCTTCCAGGACGGCTCCTCGGTCGACCAGACGTTCACCGAACGACCGGGCATGCAGAGGCTGAAGGTGCCGCCCGTGCTGACGGGCACGGTCACCATCACGATCGGTTCGGTGACAGCGCCGGGCAGCGGCAACCTGGGCCGCGACTACACCGCGATCAGCGAGGTCTCGATCATCGGCCAGCAAGCCGGCTGAGCACCACGGCGGCCCGGTCGGCGTCGGCGCGCGTGATGTCGAGGTGGGTCACCAGGCGGACGGCGCGCGGGCCGACCGCGGAGATGCGGACTCCCTCCTCGGCCGCCTGAGCGACGAAGGTCGCGGCGTCGGGACGGTCCACCACGACGATGTTGGTGTCCACCGACGCCGGGTCGAGGCCGAGCGCCTCGCCCAGCAGTCGCGCGTGCTCGTGGTCGTCGGCCAGGCGCTCGACGTGGTGGTCGAGGGCGTACGCGCCGGCCGCGGCCAGCACTCCCACCTGGCGCATGCCGCCGCCCATCCGCTTGCGGCGGACGCGGGCCACGTCGATGGCGTCGGCCGAGCCGACCATCAGCGACCCGATCGGCGCACCCAGGCCCTTGGACAGGCAGACCGCGAGCACGTCGGCGATCCGGCCGTAGTCGGCGAGTGCGGTGCCGGTCGCGACGTGCGCGTTCCACAGCCGCGCGCCGTCGAGGTGGATCCGGGTGCCGGTGGTGTCGGCCCACGCCCGCAGCTCGCGCAGGTCGTCGATCGGGAGCACCGTCCCGCCGGCGAAGTTGTGGGTGTTCTCGACCGAGACGGCTGCCGTCCGCACGAAGAAGGGGCCCATGTCGGGGGCGTACATCGACTCGATCGCCGGCAGGTCGACCTGGCCACGTGGCTGGGTCCAGGTCCGCATGGTGATCCCGCTGATCGCGCCGTGGGCGCCGAGCTCGGCGCGGGCGATGTGGGCGGACGACTCGCACAGCACCTCCTCGCCCAGGCTGACGACCGAGGCGACAGCCAGCACGTTGGCCATCGAGCCGGTGGGCGTGAACAGCGCCGCCTCGTGCCCGAACATCGCCGCGACCCGCTCCTGGAGCGCCGTCACGGTCGGGTCCTCGCCGTAGACGTCGTCACCCACCTCGGCGCGGGCCATCGCCTCGCGCATCGCGTCGGTCGGGCGGGTCAGGGTGTCGGAGCGCAGGTCGATCACGGGGGCGAACCTACCCACGGGGGCGTCGCAGCCGTGCTCGCGGTCGCTGGGGGGCCTCACCGGCCTTGGGGCGCAGCATCTCGGCGACCAGGAACGACAGCTCGAGGGACTGGACCCGGTTGAGGCGCGGGTCGCAGACCGACTCGTAGCGGTGGGCCAGGCCCACCTCGTCGATCTCCTCGCCGCCGCCGACGCACTCGGTGACGTCGTCACCGGTCAGCTCGACGTGCACCCCGCCCGGCCAGGTGCCGAGGCTGCGGTGGACGTCGAAGAAGCCCTGGACCTCCTCGATCACGTCGTCGAAGCGGCGCGTCTTGTAGCCCGAGGACGCCTCGAAGGTGTTGCCGTGCATCGGGTCGCAGACCCAGGCGACGTTGAGGCCCTCGGCGGTGACCTTCTCCACGAGCGCGGGGAGGCCGTCGCGGATCTTGCCGGCGCCGAAGCGGGTGATGAAGGTGAGCCGGCCCGGGGTGTTGTCCGGGTTGAGCCGCGCGGCGTAGGCCAGCGCGTCGTCCGGGGTCGTCGTCGGGCCGAGCTTGATGCCGATCGGGTTCTTGATCTTCGACAGCAGCTCGACGTGCGCGCCGTCGAGCTGCCGGGTGCGCTCGCCGATCCACACGAAGTGGGCGGAGACGTTGTAGGGCTCGTCGGTGCGCGAGTCGATCCGGGTCAGGGACTGTTCGTACTCCAGCAGCAGCGCCTCGTGGCTGGAGTGGAAGTCGACCCGGTGGAACTCGTCGGGGTCGGCGCCGATCGCCTTCATGAAGGTGAGCGCGCGCTCGATCTCGTCGGCCATCGCCTCGTAGCGCTCGCCGAACGGGGAGCTCTGCACGAAGTCGGTGTTCCAGGTGTGGACCTGGCGGAGGTCGGCGTAGCCGCCGGTCACGAACGCGCGGACCAGGTTGAGGGTCGCGGCGGAGGAGTTGTAGACGTCGACCAGCCGCTGCGGGTCCGGGATCCGGGACTCGGGGGTGAAGGCGTAGCCGTTGACCGCGTCGCCACGGTAGGCCGGGAGCGTGATCCCGCCCCGGGTCTCGTCGTCGGAGCTGCGCGGCTTGGCGTACTGACCGGCGAGGCGGCCGAGCTTCACCACCGGGACCGAGGCGGCGTAGGTCAGGACCACGGCCATCTGGAGCAGCACCCGCAGCTTGTTGCGGACGTTGTCTGCCGTGACGCCGTCGAAGGTCTCGGCGCAGTCGCCGCCCTGGAGCAGGAACGCCTCGCCGCGGCTGACCGCCGCGATCTTCTCGGTGAGGTCGTCGCACTCACCCGCGAAGACGAGCGGCGGCACAGTCCTCAGACGGGCCACGGCCGCGTCGACCGCCCCGGAGTCGGGGTAGGTCGGCTGCTGGAGGGGCCCGAGCGCGTGCAGCTGCTCGAGGGTGGGGATCGCACTCACCCCACAAGGGTACGGCGCATGCCCCGCTCGACCCGAACCCTGACCGCCCGCTGAACGGTGTGCGGTGGCTCGATCAGTCCTGTGGCCTGAGCACGCCGTCGGCCTCGTCGACCTCCAGCCCCCCGGACGGGGTGCGACTGGCCTCGAGCGTGCCCGTGACGATCGAGGGGTGGGGGTAGCTGATGTGACCGGGCGCGCCCTGGCGCGAGGTGGTCCACAGCCGGTCGTCGAAGCCGATCTCGCCGCGGAACTGGTGGTTCTCCAGGACCAGCTGGTCGGGCGTGGCCTGGCCCAGGACGTAGGACGCCTCGCCCCGGTAGAACAGGGAGCCGTGGGAGACCTGGAGGATCCCGTCGCGCTGGTGCACGGTCTGGTCGTGCACCTCGCCGCTGAGGTAGACGTCGACGCCGCCCTTGACCATGGTGCGCCAGAGGGCGGACCGGGTGCCCGACTCGTAGACGAGGTGGCTGGAGTTGCGGGTGCGCACGTCGCCCGTCATCGGCACGTGGCCCTGCACCATCACCCAGGGCACGTCGTCCCGGCGAGCCTGGCGCAGCACTCCCCGGAGCCAGCGGAGCTGGTCGGGGTCGACGGACAGGTGCACGTCTCCCCCGCGCCGCTCGAAGACGTCGATGGTGACCAGCAGCACGGAGGGGTCGAGCCGCGTGGCATAGGCCGTACGCCGTGCCGGACCGCGGCGTGGCCGGTCGGTGAAACGCGCCCTTCCGTCGGCACGGGTGAGCATCTGGTCGGCGTAG
Source organism: uncultured Actinomycetota bacterium (assembly GCA_963750445.1). GTDB lineage: Bacteria > Actinomycetota > Actinomycetes > Propionibacteriales > Nocardioidaceae > Nocardioides. Next base: position 895,135 of record CAVVQR010000016.1, read on the forward strand.
ATGCGCTTGAACTCCGGGACGTGGCGACGCTTGAACTCGATCCACGGGTTGCGCCGGCTGCGCCACGGGTCGTCGCCGATCTCGTGGTCGCCGACGGCCGAGTAGGTCCGCAGGCCGTGGTCGGCGAAGCGCTGACGGTAGGCGGGGTAGTAGACCGCGGCCGCGCGTCGCCAGGCCCGGAGCCGCTGGACCTGCGTCCGCACCGGTCCGAACACCCCGGTCCCCGCGTCGTCACGGCCCCAGCGGCCCTCGACGAGGTCGCCCGCGACGAGGACGTCGTCCGTGTCGTGGGAGGCCATCTCCGCGATCACGTGCTCGAGCGCGGTGTCGTACTCGCCGTTGGTGGAGTTGGCGACCTCACCGGTTCCCTTGACGACGTAGGACCTGCGTCCGTCAGCCGTCAGGTCGGCGACGTCCTGGTTGAGGAAGTCGGGGGCCGAGACGAAGCGGTAGGCGCCCGGCAGCTCAGGGGCGGTCGGCACCGGCGGTCGGTCGCGCGGACCGCGACGGTCCAGCTCGGGCGGGGTCTCCCGGGGCGACGGCGAGACCGTCGGCGCGGGAAGGTCCCCACCCGGTGTCGCGCTCGCCGAGGGAGACGGAGGTGTGACTGCGGTGCAACCGACGACCGCGGAGGCGATCAGCACGCCCAGCAGCGGCCCGAGAGGTCGTCGTGTCACTCGGCCAACCGTAGACGGCCACCCCGACCCGGCCGGGACGTGCCCGGCCGTGTCGCGGAGCCCTCTCGGGAAAGTCCCTACCCGAGGTCGTCGATGTCGCGGAAGCCGGTCTTCTTGGCCCGGACACCACGGTTGGTGAGCCAGGTGAGGGCCCACAGCACGACGCCGACGGCGAGCAGCCCCCCGGCGATCTTGTACTGGACCATGTCGGCCTCCAGGCGGGCCCATGGTCCGAGCAGGTAGCCGCAGAGGAGCGCGCCGACGACCGGCAGGCCGGCCGGCGCACGGAAGGCTCCCTCAGGGGTCGGGTCGCGCCGCAGGATCAGGCAGGCGATGTTGACGATGGTGAACACCGCGAGCAGCAGCAGGGCGGTGGTGCCCGAGAGCGCGGAGACCACCGAGGACTCGGAGTCGAGGGTGACCACACTGATCAGGCCGAGGGCGAGGAGCGTGGTGAACAGGATCGCGGTCCACGGCGAACGGCGACCGGGGAGGACCTTGCCGAGCGAACGCGGGAGCACGTCCTGCTGGGCCATGCCGTAGATGAGCCGGCTGGCCATCAGCATGTTGATCAGCGCGGTGTTGGCGACCGCGAAGACGGTCAGGAACGGGAAGAGCGTGTCGATGGGCAGGTTGGGGGCGCCGACCTTGACCACGTCGAGCAGGATCCCGGCCTCGGCGTTGGTGGGCTCGGCGATCTGTCCGGCGGGGATGACGGCGACCACGGAGATCGCGACCAGCATGTAGATCACCACGGCGATGCCGAGGCCGGTCAGCATGGTGCGCGGGAAGATCTTCATCGGGTCCTTGGTCTCCTCGACCATGTTGACCGAGTCCTCGAACCCCACCATCGAGAAGAACGCGATCGCGGTCGCGATGGTGACCGCCATGAACAGGCCCTTGTCGTCGGGGCTCTCGAAGACCGTGATCCGGCTCAGGTCGCCGTCACCGCTCACGATCACCCAGAAGCCGATCCCGATCACGATGGCCAGCGCCGTCATCTCGACGATCGTCAGGATCACGTTGAACTTCACGCTCTCGCCGACGCCGCGCAGGTTGATCGCGGCCAGCACGACCATGAACAGCAGGGCCGTGATCAAGGTGGCGGCCGAGCTCGGGTCGTCGTTGCCGAAGCCGATCAGCAGGTTGGCGGCCAGCAGGTTGGACGAGGTCGAGGCACTCGTGATGCCCGAGCACACGACCGTGAAGGCGACGATGAACGTGATGAAGTGGATGCCGAACGCCTTGTGCGTGTAGAGCGCGGCACCGGCTGCCTGGGGGTACTTCGTGACGAGCTCGAGGTAGGAGAACGCGGTCACCGTGGCCACCGCGAAGGCCACCAGGAACGGCAACCAGGCGATGCCGCCGACCTGTCCGGCGAGCTTGCCGGTGACGGCGTACACACCGGCGCCGAGGATGTCTCCGACGATGAAGAGCAGGAGCAGCTTGGGCCCGAGCACCCGCTTGAGGTCGGCGTCCTCCGGCCCGTTGACGTCCGGTTGCGTGGCTTCTGTCGTGCTCATCGAGACTCCCCTCGTCGGTCCGTGCGCCGCACGGTGATGCCCAACCTTGGCCCGTACGTGCGGCGCGAGGCAACCATGTGTCCCCGCAGGGGTGGTCGTGCCGCGGGTGCCCGACCGCGTTCCACGGGCCGGTCACCCTTCCCCGCTTGTAACGTTCTAACTACCCTGCTGCCCATGCCTAAGCGTGTCGCGATCCTCACTGCGGGTGGGTACGCCCCCTGCCTCTCCTCTGCCGTCGGTGCACTCATCGAGACCTACGACGCCACCGATCCGGAGATCGAGCTGGTCGCCTACAAGCACGGCTACCACGGCCTGCTGACCGGCAACAGCGTCGTGATCGGACCCGACGAGCGTGCCGGCGCGGCGCTGCTGCACCGCTTCGGCGGCAGCCCGATCGGCAACAGCCGGGTCAAGCTCACCAACGACGACGACTGCCGGCGCCGGGGTCTCATCGGCGACGGCGAGACCGCGCTGGGAGCCGCGGCAGCCCGGCTCCAGGCGGACGGGATCGACATCCTGCACACCATCGGTGGCGACGACACCAACACGGCGGCGGCCGACCTGGCGGCCTACCTCCGCGACCAGGGCTCGGAGCTGACCGTCGTCGGCCTGCCGAAGACCATCGACAACGACATCGTGCCGATCCGGCAGAGCCTCGGCGCGCTGACTGCTGCGCAGGAGGCCTCGCGCTTCGCGCAGCACGTGCTGGCCGAGCACGGCTCGAACCCGCGGATGCTGATCGTCCACGAGGTGATGGGCCGGGCGAGCGGCTGGCTCACCGCTGCCGCGGCGCGCGACTACATGGCCTGGCACTCCGAGCAGGAGTGGCTGCCCGGGCTCGGCCTCGACCCGCGCCGGTGGGCGATCCACGCGGTCTACGTCCCCGAGCGAGGGATCGACCTCGCCGCCGAGGCGACGCGCCTGCGCGCGGTGATGGACGAGGTCGGCTGCGTCAACATCTTCCTGGCCGAGGGAGCCGGGATCGACGACATCGTCGCCGACCTCGAAGCTGCCGGCGAGACCGTCGGTCGCGACCCCTTCGGCCACGTCAAGATCGACACCATCAACCCCGGTCGCTACTTCGCCGACCGCTTCTCGCGCGAGATCGGCGCGGAGAAGCAGATGGTGCAGAAGTCCGGCTACTACTCCCGCTCGGCGCCGGCCAACGAGACCGACCTCGCGCTGATCCGCGAGATGGCCGAGCTGGCGGTGGCCTGCGCGCTCGACGGGCGCCCGGGCGTCATCGGCCACGACGAGGACCGCGGTGACGAGCTGCGCTCGATCGAGTTCGAGCGGATCGCCGGCCACAAGGCCTTCGACCCCAGCCAGGCGTGGTTCGCCGAGGTCCTGGAGTTCACCGGCCAGGCCTGAGGCCGCGCCGGCCTCGGGCGGCGTCAGGTGGCGTCGGAGGAGTCCGCCCGCTGGGTGACCCGGAGGCCGGCCGCGGGGAGCACCTTCGGCAGCGTCTGGAGGTAGGCCGCGCTGACCAGTGCGACCAGCCCCAGGACCCACCACAGGGTGGTCTGCCCGTGGGCGAGCAGCCAGGTGAACGCCAGCGGCGTGACGGCACCGCCGAGGCCCCAGCTGAGCTGGAACAGCCCGAGGTAGCGGCCCCGCAGGTGGTCGGGAGCCGCCTCGGCCGCCGTCGCGCTGATGACCGGTCCCCCGGTCAGCTCGCCGCCGGTGTAGACGGCTGCGCCGACCAGCATCACGACGACCGCCAGCCAGACGGGCAGCCACCCGGCGACGACGAACAGTGCATAGCTGGCCACGAAGACCAGCTGGGCGAGCCCCATCATCCGTGCCCGGACACGCCCGGTCATCCGGCGTACGACGAGTCCCTGGCCGAGGCCGACCATGGCCGTGTTGAGGGTGAAGATCGCGCCCACCACCCAGCCCGGCAGGGCGATCGTCTCGGCGACGTAGACCGGGAGCGCGAAGTTGAGCACCATCATCCCGGCGACGAACCCGAGCTGGCCGACGACCAGGCGGAGGTAGGCGCGGTCGCGCAGGACCACGCCCCAGCCCTCGGCGGGTGCGTCCTCGTCGCGGACGACCCGGTGGTCGGGGACGTCGAGCAGCAGCACGAACGCGAGCACGAAGGTCACCGCGTTGACGACCACGACGGACTGGAACGCCACGTCCGTGCCCACCTGGAGCGCGATGCCGGCCAGCACGCCGCCGACGGAGTAGCCGAGGTTGCGGACCGCCTGGAGGAAGCCGAACCAGAGCTCGCGCTCCCCCGGCGCCGAGATCGCGGTGACGACGTTGCCGAAGGAGCCCCAGAACGACTGCCGTCCGATGTTGAGCATCGTGGTCCACAGCGCGACGGCGATCAGCGAGTCCGCCCACAGGTAGGCCAGCATCCCCACCGCCTGGACCAGGTTGCCGGCGAGCATCATCTGCCGCGGGCCGAACCGGTCGACGAGGGTGCCGATGACGAACGCACCGGGCATGGTCAGGATCGCCGAGAGCGAGAGCGCCGAGCCGATCTGCACCAGCGACAGGTCGGTCATCGCCAGGAAGTAGAGCAGGGTGATCGGCATGAACAGGCCGCTGCCGACGGTGTCGGCCACGATCGCGGCCACGAACCTGCGGTGCTCCCCGACGCTGGGGAATCCGAGTCGGGTCAGCACCAGCGCATCCTCCCACCCACGTTCATCGCGCCCACTATGTTCGGCTCATGACCTTCTCGATCGTGGCCCGGTCCGACGACGGTGAGTCCTGGGGCGTGGCCGTGGCCTCGAAGTTCCTGGCCGTCGGATCTGCGGTCCCCGCGGCCGCGGCCGGCGTGGGGGCGATCGCCACCCAGGCCGACGCGAACCTCGCCTTCAAGTACCTCGGGCTCGCCCACCTCGACGAGGGTGCGACCGCCCAGGTCGCGCTCGACCGGCTGGTCGAGGAGGACGCCGACCGCGAGCACCGGCAGGCCGGCATCGTCGACTCGGACGGCAACCCGGCGACCTGGACGGGCGCCGAGTGCTTCGCCTGGGCCGGCGGCGTGACCGGCCGCAGCGGCGAGCGCGGTGGCTACGCGATCCAGGGCAACATCCTCACCGGCCCCGAGGTCGTCGAGGCCATGGAGGCCGCCTGGCAGACCTCCACGGCCTCGCCCGACCAGTCGCTCGAGCGACGGTTGCTGGCGGCGCTCGCGGCGGGCGACGCGGCCGGCGGCGACAGTCGCGGTCGGCAGTCGGCGGCGCTGCTCGTCGTACGCGACGGTGCCGGCTACGGCGGGCACGACGACGTGGCGGTCGACCTGCGCGTCGACGACCACACCGACCCCGTCACCGAGCTGGCTCGGCTGGTGGACCTCAACGAGCTCTACCTGACCGCGTCGACGCCCGAGGAGCAGGTGCCGGTCGACGACGCGTTGATGATCGAGCTCGAGGCGCTGGCCAAGGCCGACGGCAAGGACAGCTTCCACATGTGGGTCGGGTCGGAGAACTACGAGATGCGCGTCGACTCGGGCGCCCGCCCTGCGTGGATCGACCAGCGGATCCTCGACATCATCCGCGGCGGCGAGGTCGGAGGCATGAGCATCCTCGCCATCGACGCCGGCACCACGGGGGTGACGGCCGTGGTCGTGACGGGCGACGGCCGGATCCGGGCCAAGGGCTACCAGGAGTTCCGCCAGCACTTCCCGCAGCCCGGCTGGGTCGAGCACTCCGCCGAGGAGATCTGGCAGGCCACGCTCGAGGCGACCCGCGAGGTGCTCACCAAGGTCGACCAGTCCGAGCTCACGGCGATCGGCATCACCAACCAGCGCGAGACGATCGTGCTCTGGGACCGCGAGACCCTGGGCTCGCCCCGTCGAGCGATCGTGTGGCAGGACCGGCGTACGGCCGACATCTGCGAGCGGCTGCGCTCCGAGGGCCACGAGGAGCGGGTCGCCGAGCTCACCGGCCTGCGGCTCGACCCCTACTTCTCCGGCACCAAGCTGATGTGGCTGGCCGAGCACGAGCCGCACACGTGGGCGCTCGTGCAGTCCGGCCGCTACGCCGTCGGCACCGTCGACTCCTACCTGATCGCCCGGATGACGCGCGGCACCTGGCACGTCACCGACGTCTCCAACGCCTGCCGCACCCTGCTGTTCGACCTCGAGGCGGGCGACTGGTCCGACGAGCTGTGCGAGCTCTTCGGGGTGCCGCGTGACGCGCTGCCGGACCTCGTGCCCAACTGGGGCGAGGTCGCGCCGACCGACCCGGCCTCGTTCCTCGGACTGTCGCTGCCGATCGCGGGCATCGCCGGCGACCAGCAGTCGGCGCTCTTCGGGCAGACCTGCTTCGAGGAGGGCGAGTCCAAGTGCACCTACGGCACCGGCTCCTTCATCCTCACCAACACCGGCGACACGGTCGTCCGCAGCGACGCCGGACTGCTGTCCACGGCCGCCTGGCGCTCCCCCGACGGCGACATGACGTACGCCCTCGAGGGCGCGATCTTCGTCACCGGATCGGCCGTGCAGTGGCTGCGCGACGGCCTCCAGATCGTCGGCAGCGCTGCGGAGACCGCCGCCATCGCCGCGACCGTGGACGACACCGACGGCGTGGTCTTCGTGCCGGCGCTGACCGGGCTCGGCGCACCCCACTGGGACCCGCACGCCCGCGGCATGATCATCGGCCTGACCCGCGGCACGACCCGCGCCCACATCGTCCGCGCCACCCTGGAGGCGATCGCCTTCGAGGTGCGCGACGTGCTGGAGACCCTCCCGGAGCTCACCACGCTCCGCGTCGACGGCGGTGCGTCGGCCAACGACCTGCTCTGCCAGTTCCAGGCCGACCAGGTCGGGCGTGCGGTGGAGCGGCCCGAGATCGTCGAGACGACCGCGCTGGGCGCGGCGTTCCTCGCCGGCCTCGGCACGGGGACGTGGTCCTCGACCGACGACCTGCGCGACACCTGGGCGCTGGACCGCCGGTTCGAACCCGCAGGCGACCGCGACGCCCTCGACGCGTCCTACGCCCGCTGGAGCGACGCGGTGGAGCGGTCGAAGGGCTGGGCCGTCTAGAGCCTGTCGCGCGCGGCCCGCGCTGCGTCGACCTCGACCTTGGCCTCGTCGACGGCCTCCTCCGCCTCGGCCTGGACCGCTTCGGCCTCGCCCAGCTCGTCGTCGACCTCCTCGAGGGAGCCCTCGAGAGCGGCGACCCGGCTGCGGAGCTCGTCGATCTCGGACTGGATCTGCAGGGTCCTGGCCTGCAGCTTCTCCACCGAGCGGCGGGCGGCCCGGTGCTCCTTCTCGGTCTCGGCGAGGACGACCTTGGCGTCCGAGAGCCGCTCGTCGGCAGCCGCCCGCGCCTTCACGTCCGCATCCGGGTCGGGTACGACGTGCAGCTGGGGACGCCGGGTCGGGTCGGGTGGGGCGACGGGTCGCGGCCTCGCGCTGAAGCCGAGCGCGTCCGGCAGCGCCACGGCTCCGCTCAGGTCGAGGTCGCCGAGGCCCGGTGGCGGCGAGCGCGGTGACCAGGAGTCCGCTGCGCACCGCCTTGGCGGCGTCCGTCTCGAGCATCGCCGCGGTGAGCGTGGCCTCGACCTGGTCGGCGACCGACTGGGTCGTCTTCACCCCCTCCTCGCGAGCCATCCGCCTCGCTGCAGTGGTGACCGATGCCGTCAGCTGCCGGCGTTGCTTGGTGAACTCCCGCAGCTGGGTCGCGTCGAGGTTGTCCTGGGCGTCGCGCAGCGCCGCACCGACCGCGAGCACCTGGTCGACCTGGTCGGGGTCGCGGCGCACGAGCAGGTTGACCACCCACGCCGCGAGGGACGACTTGCGCAGCCCCTTGATCCCGGCGGCCAGCGGCTTGTCCGCCTTGTGCTCCTTGACCAGCGCGTCGCGCGCAGGCGTGAAGTCCGCCAGGGGCAGCGCGTAGAGGTCGTCGGCGATCTCCAGCAGCGGGTCGGGCGTGGACGGCATGGCCTGATCCTAGGGAGCGGCGTACTCGAGCTCGGTCGGGAAGGGCGCCCAGGGACAGTCCTGGCGCTCCCCCGTGGGGGCCCAGCCGAGCGACTCGTACAAGGCCCGCGCCCGCCCGTTGTCCGCCAGCACCCACAGCCGGCGAGCACCCGCAGCCTCCGCACGCGCGAATCCCTCCCGCCCCAGTCCGGCACTCCAGTGGTCGGGGCGCACCGCCAGGTGCCGCAGCGACGACCCGTCGTGGGCGGCCAGCACGACCAGGCCCTGCTCGTCCTCGACCACGTCGACGACGACCTCGGGATCCTCGAGCAGCAGCGCCCAGCGGGCGAGCACGTCGTCGTCGGGGTAGGGCAGGTCGCCGAACACGTGAGCCAGGCCGGCGCGGCTGGCGGTCCGCTCGAGGTCGCGCAGCGCGACGACGTCCTCGGCAGTGGCACGGCGCCACTGCGTCCCACCGGTCCCGGTCACGGTCGACCCGCCTCGTCCCAGGCCCGGTGCGCGGCGAGCGTGCGGTCCCACAGGGACTGCCACTCCTCGTCGGTGAGGTCGTCGACCGGGAGCAGCAGGTCGTCGACCAGCGCGGCCCGCCACTCGTCGTACGACGTCAGGTCGCGCGTGTCGCGGCCGGCCGGGGTCAGCACCTGGTGCACGAGGCCGCGGATGCCGCGCTGCTCGTGACCGTCGATGCGCTGGGCCACCACGACGCGCCGGAAGGGCGAGTCGTCGCCGGTGCTCAGCGCCCGGTGCGCCTGCGCGATCACGGCCTCGGAGTGGTCGCGCGAGGTCACCACGATCCCGCGGATCACCCCGTCAGTGAGATGACGGTAGGTCCAGGCTGCCGGACCGGTCGGGCGACCGACCGCCTGTGCTCCGTAGCCGGCGCCGATGCCGAACGACCACCCCTCGACCACGTGGTCACCCCGCACGAGTGGCAGCGGTTCGGCGAAGCCCTCTCCCAGACCGGCGTCGACCCACCAGTGACCGCCGGGGTTGCGGTCACCGTCCGGCAGCCCCGAGACCACCAGGACGAGGTGGTTGAGGCTGGTGCCCAGCTCGTCGACGGGTCGGGCCCAGACGTGCCCGTGGCGACGGCTGACCGAGAAGCCGAGCTCGGTCAGCAGCCACTCGAAGGCACTGTTCTGCTGGAAGCAGTAGCCGACCCGACCGCCGGCCGCGGCTCGTTCCGCTCCGGTCGTCGGGTCGGTCGGATCGGGACGGCCGAGCATGATCGAGAGGTTGTCGTAGGGGATCCGCGCCACGTGGGCACGGTGCAGCCGGCGCAGGCCGGCCAGGGTGGCGGGAGGGCGCTCCGAGAGCCCGAGACGGGCCAGGTAGAGGTCCAGCGTGGTGCTCGCGCTGACCAACGTCCCCGCCCTCCTTCGTACGCTCCGCCTGCCCAGTGTGGCCCGGCTGTGGCCCGGGTGTGGCACAAGAACGACGAAACCTACCCGCAAGGGTGCCCTGACAACCCCACATACCCGAATTGGGGGTAGAGCAGCCTCGGGCACCGGTGTTCCTGTGAAGTCCGACTACGGCCTCTGCGGCCGATCCACGGGGGTGAGCAACATGGTCCGACGCGTTCCATCGTTCTTGGTGGCGGTGCTGGCACTGCTGGTGCTGGTGCCCGCGCAGCCCGGGGCGGCCGCTCCGCGGCCCGCCCCCAGGCCCGCCATGGTGACCGTCATCCAGGCCGTGCCCGGTGCCACTGTCGACGTCTCCGTCGACGGGGAGTCCGTCGCCACGGGCGCGCTCATCGGAGACGTGCTCGGACCGTTCGAGCTCACACCCGGCTCCCACGACGTCTCCTTCAGCGGCGACGACATCCAGGTGGACTCCGAGCTGACCCTGGAGGCGGGAGCGATCAACGACGTGGTGCTGCACCTGCCGGCCGCGGTCGACGGTGACCCCGTGGTCCACTCCTACGCCGCGCCCAACGGGCCCATCGGTCCCGGCAAGGCACGGGTGATGCTGGCCCACACGGCAACCGTCGCACCCGCCGACGTCGAGGTCGACGGACAGACCGTCTTCACCAACATCGCCAACGGCGAGTTCGCCGACGCCGACGTTCCCGAGGGCACCATCGAGGTGGCGCTGCTGCCGTCCGGCTCCGCCGCCGACCCGATCCTCGGGCCGCTGTCCGTGAGCCTCAAGGCGAGCACGCTCTCGATGATCTACGCCTACGGCAACCCGCGGGACGGCTCGATGAACGTCATCGCCCACACCGCACTGCTCTCCGCTGACGGCAGCGTGGAGCCCTCCCGCATCGACACCGGTTCGGCGGGTCTCGTCACCGGACCCGTCACCTCCTTCGGCGACGACGCCGGTGGGCTCTCGACGACGGTCCTCCTGTGGCTTCTGGGGGCCTTGGCTGCGACGGGGGCGGCCGGGGTCCTCGGCGTGCACCGGCGCGCCACCCGGGCACCCCACCGTCAGGCGCGATGAGGCCCGACCGTGCCCTCGGCGCAGTCGTGGTGGCCGCCGTGCTCTCCGCGACCGCCTGGGGGTGCGCCGCCGGCACACCGGTCGCGCGGCAGGACGAGGCCGAGGCCGTGACCACGTCGGCGCCACCGGCCCCCTCGTCGACCACGACATCGTCCAGCAGCTCGCCCGTCACACCCGCACGACGTGCGCGCTCCGTGGTGACGGCGCAGGCGCCGCGGAGCGCCACCCTCCCCAGCGGCCGCACGGTCCCGGTCAGCGCAGTCGGCACCACCGCAGAAGGGCTGCTCGCCGTGCCCGACGACATCGACGTCGCAGGCTGGTGGCAGGGCGGGGCACGACTGGGCGACCCGTTCGGCTCGATCCTCGTCGCCGCGCACGTCGACTCCCGGACCCAGGGCCTCGGACCCTTCGCCGAGCTCCTCACCGCCACCCCCGGCCAGCGGATCCAGCTGCAGTCCGACGGGCTCCGCCAGAGCTTCGAGATCCGTTCCCGGCGGCTGGTGCCGCAGGGTGACCTCGCCGACGACTCGTGGATCTTCGACGCCTCTGGCAGGGCCAGGCTCACCCTGGTGACGTGTGCGCCGCCCTACGTCGCGGCGCAGGGTGGGTACCAGAACCTGGCCGTGGTGACGGCGCTACCCCTCGGACCACCGGAGAAGTCATGAGCCCGAAGAAGCAGTACCAGACGCGCTTGCCGGCCATCCTCCCGCCGACGCAGCGCCAGGCGCCCGAGATCGAGACCTCGGCGCCGGAGATGGCACCCACCCCACCCCCCGAGCCCTCTTCCGCGCAGCGCCCGCAGCACCGTCCGGAATCGCGCCCTCAGTCGCGCCTCGTCTCGCGCCCCGGACCCCGCCCCCAGCCGGGCGTCGGGGCCCGCCCCGAATCGCGCCTCGCATCGCGCTCCGGACCTCGGCCCCAGTCGAGCGTCGTGTCACGCTCCGAAACTCGCCCCGCGGCTCCGTTGATGCCTCGCTCCGACGCTCCTGCTCCACCCGAGACGACCCCCGCTCGCAGATCGCTGCGCATCCCCGTCATCTCGGGAGTGGTGATCGCCCTGCTTGCCGGGGCGCTGGTCGTGGGACTGGTCCTGTGGCGCACGGGTGACGACCCCGGTGGTGCACCCCCGGCGGCCGCACCCGGCCAGGGCTGGCCCGAAGCGGGCACCTCGCGCACCGTCACTGTCGTGGGTCCGGACGGTGACCTCGAGGTGACGCAGTGGATCCACACCCAGGACCCGCTCGACACGCTCGAGCTGGCACTGCCCGAGCTCGGCGAGGGCACATCGGTGGAGGCCACAGGCGTAAGGATCACGGCCGACGGTACGGCGGTGCCGGGGCCTGGGACGATCTCCTTCACCTATGCGTCCTACGCCTTCGACCCGGCCACGCGGATCCAGGTCCGCTACACGCTGTCCGGCGCCGTCCAGCGCAGCAGCTCCGCGACCCGACGCGGCCTGGCGACCGTCACCGCCCTGGATGTCTCCGCGGCCCAGCCGCGCGACATCCGGGTGGTGCGCTCCGAGGCAGTGTTCTCGCTCGCGTGCACCTCCGACGTGGCCGTTGCAGCGCGCCCGTGCGGTGATGCCGCCCGGGACGGCGAGTGGCGGGTGCTGCTCACCGGGGCAGACGTCGGTGCCCGGGTGCTGGCAGCGGTGACGTTGCCCTCCTGATCCCGCACCGTCGGGGTGGTGTCAGTCCTCGGTCTCGTCGAGGCCGTGCTCGATGGCCCAGCGGGTGAGCTGGACGCGGTTGTTCATCTGGAGCTTGCGCAGGGTGTTCTGCACGTGGTTCTGCACCGTGCGGTGCGAGAGCACGAGGCGTGCCGCGATCTGCTTGTAGCTCATCCCGGTCGCGACCATCTTGAGGATCTCGGTCTCGCGCTCGGTGAGCTGGTCGCGGGGGTCGTCGGCCGGGCCGTCTGCCATCCGGCGGAACTCGCCCAGGACCAGCCCGGCGAGCCCGGGCGTGAAGACGGTGTCGCCATCGGCGACCCTTGTCACCGCGTCGATCAGCTCGGCGCTCGACGCGGACTTGACCAGGTAGCCGGTCGCTCCGGCCTTGATCGCCTCGAGCACGTCACCCTGCTCCCCGCTGGCGGACAGGATGAGCACCCGTGCGGTCGGGTCGTGCTCGAGCATCATGCTCGTGACCTGGACGCCGCTGTGGTCGGGCAGCTGGAGGTCGAGCACGACGACCTGCGGAGCTGCCGCCGGGAAGCGTGCCATCGCCTCGCGACCGTTGGACGCGACCGCGACCACGTCGTGTCCCGCCGCCTGCAGGTCCCGCTCGACCGCATCGCGCCACATCGGATGGTCGTCGACCACCATCACCTGGACCATGGGGTCCCCCTCCCAAGAATGGGGTGATCGTAGACCGGCTAGCCGCTGGGCGGGACGTAACGGCCCCGGCGGTGGACCAGAGGATCGGTGTCGTCACCGACCCGCACCTCGCGCAGCGCGCACGTCACCAGGCGCGACCAGCCGACCTCGACGTCCGTCTCGACCTCGATCGAGGCCCACGTCGTCGAGTGCGCCAGCCGTGGTCCGTGGTCGGTGGCGACCCACTCGGCCGTCCGCCACGGGCCACCGGGAGCCGGCGCGGTGCCGGCAAAGACGTCGGCCAGCCCGCGGTCCTCCCACGTGAGGAGCTGGAGCACCCCGCGCCCAGTGCCGAGGAGCACGTCGGTGAGGTCGGCGTCCGGGTCCAGCAGGGCCAGCACCCGCCCCGGCTCACCGCCCGCGACGATCCACGACGAGACCGTCAGGCCGGCCCGGTCGTCCACGGACGAGCCGGACGTCCACAGCGAGACCGTGCCACCGAGTCGCCCGCGGAGGCGTCGTACGGGATCGCGGTCGCCCTCGGGCTCGAGGAAGGGGTGGGTGGTGTGGATGGTCACCCCGTCACGCTAGCGGGACGGTCAGCTCCCACTCGGTCCCCCAGGACCCGCTCTCCATCACCGCGGTGCCGCCGAGCTCCTCGATGCGACCCCGGATCGACGACACGACGCCCAGGCGCCCCTCGGCCTCGGCGGTCTCGAGTCGACCCGGAGCGATGCCGGGGCCGTCGTCGCGCACGGAGACCGAGATCGCGTCCGGAGCGGACTGGGCCAGGATCCAGGCCTGCGCATCGGGGCCCACATGGGTCAGCACGTTGTCGAGACAGGCGCGGACGGCGGCCACCACCTCGGTGGCCACGCCCTCGTCCACCAGCACGGTGCCGCCGGGGGTGGCGACCTCGACCCGCACCGGGTGCGCGGTGGCCATCGCCTCCAGCGCGCCCGCCAGGTCGAGCTGTCCCCCGGCCTCGGTCGGGACGGTGTCCTGCTGTCGGATCAGCGACCGCAGGCTGCGCTCCTGCTCCCCGGCCAGACGACCGAGGTCGGCCCACTCCCCGCCCGCGGCTGCCCCCCTGCGCTGGGTCATCGCGAGCACCTGGAGGACTCCGTCGTGCACCGCCCGCGCCAGCCGCGTGCGCTCGTCGGCGGCCGCGGCGGCGCGCTCGGCGGCGTCGCGCTCACGCGCCATCCGCTGCAGCGACTCGCACATGAAGCCGACGATCGGTCCGCCGATCAGGATCAGGAAGACGTTGCCGTAGTTGCCCTGGTCCATCACCGAGCGCGGGAACAGGTCGGACGCCGCGATCAGGGCCGAGGCGATCAGTCCCCCACGCCAGTGCCAGTGGATCGCCCAGGCGAGCAGGGCCCCCATCACCCAGAAGCCCGGGATGGTGGCGTTGAAGTCCTCGGACTTCACCCACGGCGTGGCGGCCATCGCGGCCAGCACGATGGCCAGGTCGACGACGAGCAGGGTCGGCGTACGTCGCCTGCGGTCGTGGTAGAGCCAGATCGCCGCGCCGGTCCACACCACGAGGGCGAGGACGATCACGAGCCCGATCGTCGGGTGGTCGAAGTTGTCGCGACGGTAGGCGTTGAGGCCGACCATGTTGATGGTGACCACGACGCGCACGATCGCGAGCGCCGAGTGCAGCCGGTCCTCGACGGCGAGGGCGGAGTCCGCGCGGGGCGCGCCGGACAGGGGGCCCAGCGGGCGAAGGGGGCGGGTCTGGGCGCTCAGGACGCCTTCTGCTCCGGCCCGTCGCCGGCCTTCTCGCGCTCGGCCTTCTCACGCTCGGCCAGCTCGACTGCGGCCTGCTTGGCCCGGTCCCTGGCCTCCTTGTCGAGCTCCTTGGCCTTGCTGGCGTAGAGGTCGACGTACTCCTGGCCGGAGAGGCGCATGATCTCGTACATGATCTCGTCGGTGATCGAGCGCAGGATGTAGCGGTCGTTCTCCATGCCGTCGTAGCGGGAGAAGTCGAGCGGCTTGCCGAACCGCACCACCGGGCGGGTCCACGTGCCGTAGACCTTCCCGGTCGGCGCGACCACGTCGGTGCCGACGACGGCGCACGGGATGACCGGGGCGCCGGTCTCCAGCGCCAGCCGGGCGACGCCGGTCTTGCCGCGGTAGAGCTTGCCGTCGTGCGACCTGGTGCCCTCCGGGTAGATGCCGAACAGGTCACCCTCGCCCAGGATCTTCATCGCCGACTTCATCGCGCCCTCGGCGGCATTCGCGCCGGAGCGGTCGATCGGCACCTGGCCGGCGCCGGTGAAGAACTTCTTCTGGAACCAGCCCTTGATGCCCGGGCTCGTGAAGTACTCGGCCTTGGCGACGAAGGTGACCCGCCGGTTGAGCGTCAGCGGCATGAAGAGCCAGTCGGCGTAGGACAGGTGGTTGCTCGCGAGGATCGCGGGTCCGACTTCGGGCACGTGGTCCACGCCGAAGGCCTTGGGCCGGAAGACGAGTCGGAGCACCGGGCCGAGGGCGATCCACTTCAGGAACCAATAGAGCACGCGCCGAGCCTATCCCCGCTGGGCGGTGACCCGGTCGATGAAGTCCACCGACTCCTCGAAGATCCGCGGGGCGTCGTTGTCGAGGGTGGCCACGTGGTAGCTGTTCTCGAGCACCCGCTCCTCGAAGTCCTTGGACGAGAGTCCGGCGTTGAGCGCCCGCGAGCTCGAGATGTCGACGACGTGGTCCTCCGCGGAGCGGAAGAAGAGCACCGGGATGGTGACCTTGGGCAGGTCGCGCCGCAGCTCGGCATAGCCGGCGAACATCGACGCAGCCGCGCGGAGCGGGGTCATCGGGTAGCCGTGCTCGTCGGCGCCGGGCTTCTTGATGTCGTTGGCGATGCCGGGCATGGCCGGCACGACGTGCTTGAGGGCAGGGAGCAGCTTGACGTCCTTGCGCAGCGTGTCGACCGCGGGGTTGACGACGACGATGCCCGCGAGGTCGTCGCCACGGTCGGCGGCCAGCCGCAGGCACAGCGCGCCGCCCATGGACAGGCCGACCGCGACCACCACGTCGTTCTCGGCCGCCAGCTTGTCGAAGGCGCCCTCGACGGTCGCCACCCAGTCGGCCCAGGTGACCTTGTTCATGTCCTGCCAGACGGTGCCGTGACCGGGCAGCAGCGGCATCTCGACGGCGTACCCGCGGGCGGCGAGGTGCTCGGCCCACGGTCGCATCGAGGCGGGGTTGCCGGTGAACCCGTGCTGGACGAGCACGCCGACGCGGCGCCCGTCCGTGAGCTCGGGCCTGGCGACCGTGGACATCGGCGCGACGAGGGCGGGATCGAGGGGCGTCGACGGGGCACCGCGGAACGGGATCTTCACGCGCACAGTGTGCACCAGATCACCGCGGTGGTTGAGGTGCGAGCAGAGCGAGCCCGGAAACCACGTTCCGGGTACCGTGGCGGGCGTGACGACGCCTGGCGACGAGAGCCGCACCGAGCTGGCGTGGCGCGAGATCGTCGAGCACTACGGCGAGCGCGTCCGGCTCTCCGACGACGAGCACTTCCGCGCCGACAGCGACACCGGGTCCGGTGAGGGACCGGAGGCCGGGTCCGCGCCTCTTCCGAGGGCCGCCGTCGGCCCCGAGGCGGGGCCCGACGCCGGTGGTGCCGAGCCGCTGCCCGACCACCTCGTGGACGACGACGAGGTCGAGATCCGCGAGGAGGCGATCGCCGCAGCCGAGCGGTTCCGGCCGCCTCCGCCGCCGCCGTTCCCGGTGCCGCGGACGTGGCAGCGCGGGGTCTCCTGGGCGGGGATCTTCCTCGCACCGGTGCTGGGCCTGCTGATCGGCCTGCTCCACATCTACGTGGCATCCCTGATCGGCTGGGCCATCGTCGCCTGGTTCGTGGGCGGCTTCCTCTACCTGGTCATCGACATGCCCAGCTCGCCGCGCGATCCCTGGGACGACGGCTCGCGGATCTGACACCCCGTCACCCGGGCGCCGCTGCACCGGCCAGTAGGGTCGCGGCGTGGGGGCAAGGGAGACGGTCGAAGTCACGGGGCACCTCATGGACAGCGGCATCCTGTCCCGGATCCTCGACGACATCCGCGACTACGGCGGCGACTACGTCATCGAGCAGTTCGACGTCGGCCACGAGGCGCAGGACGCCAGCAGCGCCCGGATCACGGTCGAGGCCGAGGACGACGACTCCCTCCAGCGGCTGCTCATGCGCCTCCAGACCCGCGGGGTCAACCAGATCACACCCGGTGAGGCGACCACCGCGCACGCCGAGCAGCCGGGAGTGCTCCCCGACGGCTTCTACTCCACGACCAACCTCGACACCCGCGTACGGATCGACGGCGGGTGGAACGACGTGGAGAACCCCGAGATGGACTGCGGCCTGGTCGTCGACCGGGCACCGTCCGGCGCCACCCGGGTGCGGACGGTCCCGATGTCCGAGGTGGAGGTCGGGATGCGGATCGTGGTCGGGGCCGCGGGGATCCAGGTGTCGGTGCCGAGCCGCGACTCCTTCGGCGAGTCCGGGGCAGCCATCGACGGTGACGTCTCGTCCGAACGACCCCAGGCGGTGCTCGTACGCCAGGTGGCCGACGGCATGCGCCGGGCGAAGGAGAGTGGCAAGAGGTTGCTCTGGGTCGCAGGTCCCGGCGTGGTCCACACCGGAGCGGCGCCGGCACTCGTCGCGCTGATCGGGGCGGGCTTCGTCGACGTGCTCTTCGCGGGCAACGCCCTCGCCACCCACGACATCGAGTCGTCGCTCTACGGCACCAGCCTCGGGGTCGACCTGTCCATGGCCCACGGCGTCGAGCACGGGCACGAGCACCACGTCCGAGCGCTCAACACGGTCCGCAAGTCCGGTTCGATCGCCCAGGCGGTCGGCGACGGCGTGGTGACGAGCGGGATCATGCACGCGCTGGTCACCCACCGGAAGCGGTTCGTGCTGGTCGGGTCGGTCCGCGACGACGGGCCCCTGCCGGACGTCCACACCGACGTGATCGAGGGACAGCGCGCCATGCGCGCGGAGATCCACGACGTGGGCTACTGCCTGATGATGGCCACCCAGCTGCACTCGGTGGCGACCATCAACATCCTCCCCGCGACCGTTCCGCTCGTGTGCGTCGACATCAACCCGACCACCGTCACCCGGCTGGCCGACCGCGGCAGCAACCAGGGCCGCGGCATCGTGACCGACGTCGGACTCTTCCTCGAGCAGCTCGCGCTCGAGCTGGTGCCGGACTACCGACGCTCCTGACCACCCGGATCCAGATCCGGATCCACATCCGGAACCGGACCCTGGCCGGTCGAGCCTGCCCGCACGAGAAGCGCAGCACCGATCATGCCGGCCTGCGGTCCGAGCTGGGCCGCCACCAGGTCGGGGATCCTGCGGTGTGCCGCACCGACGAGGGTGCGCTGGAGCGCGGCACGGGCCGGCTCGAGCAGCCGGTCGCCGGCAGCCGAGACCCCTCCTCCGATGACGACGACCTCGGGGTCGAGGGCCGCGACCAGGTTGGCCGCGCCGACCCCCAGCCAGTCGCCCACTGAGGCGAAGGCCCGCCGGGCGACGAGGTCACCCTCCTCGGCCGCGGTCGTGACCATCGGTCCGGTCACCCGGTCCGGGTGGCCCTCGCACATCTCGGCCAGCACGGATGGCTGCTCGACCATCATCGTGCGGGCGTTGCGGACGAGGGCGTTGCCGGAGGAGTACTGCTCCCAGCAACCACGTCGACCGCACTCGCAGGCCTGGCCGTCGGGGACGACCTGCATGTGGCCGAACTCGCCCGCCATGCCGTTGGCGCCCCGCAGGACCCGCCCGTCCAGGAGCACCGCGCCGCCGATGCCGGTGCCCATCGTGATCATCAGCGCCGAGCTCGCGCCGCGGGCGGCGCCGTGGTGTGCCTCCGCCCGGGCGGCACAGTTGGCGTCGTTGTCGAGCACCACGGGACAACCCAGACGCTCCTCGAGCAGGTCGCGCAGTGGCTCGCCCTGCCACGGCAGGTGCGGGGCGAACATCACCCGCTCGCCGGCGGAGTCCACGAAGCCGGCCGCCGCGACGCCGGCACCGGCCAACGGGTGGCCCGCCGCAGACTCGAGGATCGCCTCGACGAGGGCGTCCTCGACCTGGCTGGTCTGCACGCGTCGCCCGGGCGTCGTACGACGCGCAGTGCCCGTCACCCGTCCCTGGTCGTCGACCACCCCGGCGAGCACCTTGGTGCCGCCGATGTCGACACCCACGACGGCGCCGGTGCTCATTCGTCCTCGGGCCAGTTGTCGTCGAGGTCGATGTGCTCGGCACCCGTGCGGTCCGCGGTGCCCGACCCGGGGCCGGGCGTCGCCATGATCGCGGCGGCCGCCTGCGCCAGCGACGCCATCGCAGTGGTGAGGTGGGCCTTGACCTCGGGACTCAGCTGGCGGACGGCGTGGACCGTGCGGCAGACCGGGCAGACCGTGCACTCGGCGGACCCGGTGGCCAGGTGCTCGTTGAGGTCGTGGGCGGTCGATGCCGCCTGCTCCGCGAAGCCGGACAGCCCGTCGCCGGCGTCACCGGCCGCGTCGCGGGCCCAGCCGGAGAGCGCGCCGAGCAGCTTGGCCGCCTCCTCGCCCAGCGAGCCGACGTCGTGGGCGTCACTCGCGTCGCTCACGTGCTCTCCTCGGCTGCCTGGCTGGTGGACGGGTCCGGTCCGGTGAACCTGACCTGGAGCTGCCCGTCATGCACCCGCGCGCCCGCCACGCGGTGCCGCGCCAGCCCGGTGGGCAGCGTCAGGAGGCGACGATACGACGCCACGGACACGACGAGGTCGTCGCCCTTGCGCGGCGAGACGTACGTCGTCCTGGCTCGCCAGCGGCAGGGGCAGCGAGAGCACCAGGCCTCCTGCACCGGACGTGACGGTCATCGGCGGTGTGGCCGTGCCGTGCGCCAGCGGGTCGGAGTCGCGGTAGACCCGTGAGGCGAGGTCGAGCAGCTCCGCCCGGCCCACCGGCTCGGTGGCCCGGTAGACGGACGTGCGGAGGTCGAGGCCGGCGAACGAGTCGGCGGCGTCGGCCAGCACGCGCTGCTGTGCCTCGACCCACGTCGTCCGCCACTCGTCGGCGCCCTCCGCGGGGAAGACCCGGTTCACGATCGCCGCATCGACGGAGTAGCCGAAGAGGGTGAGGAACGTGTAGGCCCGACGGGCCTCGGCGAGCACCACGGACTCGGGGGTCAGCACCAGCCTGACGGACGTCTCGGGACCGGTCAGCACAGCGCGTACGTCGTCGAGCTCGGCGTGCAGCCGCTCGACGGCGTCGAAGACCGAGTCCTCGGGCATCGGGACCCCGGCCGCACGTGCGAGCACGGGCTTCAGGGCCTTCACCACGCGCCGCTCGACCGGGAGCACCCGGGTCATGTACCACCCGAGGGCCTCGGGGAGGGCGAGCAGCCGCAGCGTCTCCGCCGTCGGCGCACAGTCGACGACCAGCACGTCCCACTCCCCCGAGCGCGCGTGCGCGCGCACCTCGAGCAGCGCCAGCACCTCCTCGGCGCCGGGGATGACCGTCAGCTCCTCGGCCGTGACGGGGTCGACCCCCGCCACGTCGAGGACGCTCAGGAGGTATCCCTGGATGTCGGCCCAGGACCGCTCGAAGCGCTGCTGGGCGTCGACGTGCTGCACCCAGAGGTTCGGGGCCGCCTCGGTGGGCTCGGCACCCGCACGTACGTCGAGCGCGTCGGCGAGCGAGTGGGCAGCATCGGTGGACAGCACGAGGGTGCGGTGGCCCGCCGCAGCCGTTGCGCACGCGGTGGCGGCCGCCAGGGTGGACTTGCCGACACCGCCCTTGCCGGTGAAGAGGAGGATCCGCATGCGGGACCCGGGGTCAGAGCGACTCGACGCGCTTCTTGAGCCCCTTCAGCGCGGTGTCGATGAGGATCTTCTCGCCCTTGCGCTTGAGCATGCCGATGAGCGGGATGCTCACGTCGAGGGCCAGTCGGTAGGTGACCTCGGTGCTGCCGTCGCCCCGGTCGACCAGCGTGTAGGCGCCGTCGAGGGCCTTGAGCATGTTGCCCTCGACGAGGGTCCAGGTGACCTCGCGGTCGCCGTCCCAGTCGTAGGCCAACGTGTACTCGTCCTTGATGGGAGAGACGTCGAGGGCGAAGTAGACCTGCTCGGCCCGGCCGCCCGACCCGGCCGCGGTGACCTCCGCGGTCTGCACACCCTTGGCCCACTCGGGGTAGGACTCGAAGTCGGCGATCACGGCCATGACATCGGCCGGAGGAGCGTCGACGGAGATCGACGAAGACGTCTGGTCGGCCATGGCGGGAGCCTACGTCATCCTCGTGCCGCACCCGGCTGCGAGGCTCGGGCTGCTCGCCCGGCGAGCCGGGCGAGATCCCTCAGGCGATAGCCTGCGCTTCGACGCTCGCCCAACCAGGAGGTTCCATCGTGCGTGAGTTCTCCACTCCGCTCTCGCTCTCCATCCCCACCACCGGGAACCTCACCGACGACGTCGTCGCCAATGCCCGGGAGGCCGGCGACACCGCCGTCTTCAGCCGCGCGACGGCCGAGGGCTGGGTCGACGTCACCGCCACCGAGTTCCACGACGAGGTGCGTGCGGTCGCCAAGGGCCTGGTCGCCGCCGGGGTCGAGGTGGGCGACCGCGTCGCGCTGCTGTCCAAGACCCGCTACGAGTGGACCCTGTTCGACTACGCCATCTGGTTCGCCGGCGCCGTGACCGTGCCGATCTACGAGACGTCGTCGGCCGAGCAGATCGGCTGGATCCTCCAGGACTCCGGCGCCCGCGCCGTGGTGGCCGAGGGATCCGACCACCTGGCCCGCGTCCGCGAGGCGCGCGAGTCCGGTGACCTCACGGAGCTCCAGCACGTGTGGTCCATCCAGGACAACGCCGTCGACGTGCTCGACCGCCTCGGCTCGGACATCTCCGACGAGGTGCTGGAGGAGCGGCGTACGTCCGCGACCCCGCTCGACCTGGCCACCCTGATCTACACCAGCGGCACGACCGGCAGGCCCAAGGGCTGCATGCTCACCCACGGCAACTTCATGTTCGAGCTCGGTGTCGCCGTCGACGAGCTCGGCGAGCTGTTCGACACCGACGAGGCGTCCACGCTGCTGTTCCTGCCGCTGGCCCACGTCTTCGCCCGGATCATCCAGGTCGGCTGCGTCAAGAGCCGCGCCCGGATGGGCCACAGCGCCGACATCAAGAACCTGGTCGCCGACCTCGGCGAGTTCAAGCCGACCTTCATCCTCGCCGTGCCCCGCGTCTTCGAGAAGGTCTTCAACACCGCCTCCCAGCGGGCGACCGCCGACGGTCGCGGCAAGATCTTCGACCGCGCCTCCGACACCGCCATCGCCTACTCGCGTGCGCTCGACGGCAAGCGGGTGCCGGTCCGGCTCCGCGCCCAGCACGCGGTCTTCGACAAGCTGGTCTACGGCAAGCTGCGCCAGGCTCTCGGCGGCAGCTGCCTCTACGCCATCTCCGGCGGCGCACCGCTCGGCGACCGGCTCGGCCACTTCTACCGCGGCATCGGCCTGACGGTGCTCGAGGGCTACGGCCTCACCGAGACGACCGCCGCCCTGACCGCGAACCTCCCCGACGCCCAGAAGGTGGGCACCGTCGGGCGCCCCCTCCCCGGCACGAGCGTCCGCGTGGGCGACGACGGCGAGCTGCTCTTCAAGGGCGGCCAGGTCTTCGCCGGCTACTGGGGCAACGACACCGCCACCAGCGAGGCGCTGGGCCGTGACGGGTGGTTCCACACCGGCGACGTCGGCGAGGTCGACGACGAGGGCTTCGTGCGGATCACCGGGCGCAAGAAGGAGATCCTGGTCACCGCCGGCGGCAAGAACGTCGCGCCGGCAGTGCTCGAGGACCGGCTCCGCGCCCACGCACTGGTCGACCAGTGCCTCGTCGTCGGCGACGGCCAGCCGTTCATCGGCGCCCTGGTCACCATCGACCGCGAGACCTTCCCCGGTTGGGCCGAGCAGCACGGCAAGTCCGGCGACGTGGCCGACCTGCTCGACGACCCCGACCTGGTCGCTGCGGTCCAGACCGCCGTCGACGATGCCAACAAGGCCGTCTCCAAGGCGGAGTCCATCAGGAAGTTCACGATCCTTCCCGGCGAGTGGACCGAAGAGGGTGGCCAGCTCACGCCCAGCCTCAAGCTCAAGCGCAACGTCGTGGTGCGCGAGTCGCGTGCAGCGATCGAGGACCTCTACCTCGGCTGAGACGGGCTAGACCATGACTAGGTCGAACTAGTCATTTCGGACTACTCCGGGGCCACCATCGGGTGGTTTGCAAGGTTTAGCCCACGCGCCCTTCACCCTCGTCCTAGATTCGCTCCGCTGGGGATCATCCGGGAGCCCCGCCGAATCTGTGAGAGGGGTGCAGCCATCGTGCGCGCACACGGTCTCCGGCATCGACGGGTCCACTTCGGGCACGCCTCGCCCTCGCTGACGCAGTCGCGAGCGTTCCCCGTTTCCTGACCCACACCCGGACACCCCCACCCGAAGGAAGGCCCCCATGGCTCGCCGTTCTGTTCTCCTCTCGGTCGCAATCGTGATCGCCCTGCTCGGAACCGCGCTGATCGTGCTCTACGTCCAGGGCATCGACAAGCGTGCGACCGAGGGCCAGGAGCTGGTCGAGGTGCTCGCCGCCACGGCCACGATCGACCCGGTGAGTCCGTGGCCGTCGGCCATGGAGGCGGGCAAGTTCGAGAAGCGCCAGGTGCGGCGCGACGACATGGTCGACGGCGCGCTGTCGTCCACCGGCTCCATCTCCGACCTCGTCTCGCTCGGCACCATCTACGCCGGCGAGCAGGTCATCGCCCCCAAGTTCGGCACCCTCAGCGACACCGAGGGCCTGATCATCCCCGACGACAAGGTCGCCATCTCGGTCGAGCTGAGCGACCCGGCCCGCGTGGCCGGCTTCGTCAACCCGGGCTCCGACGTCGCGATCTTCCTCTCGGCCGATCCCGTCCAGAAGATGCCCGACGGCACCGAGGAGACGCTGCCCGGCCTACACCCGCGTGCTGCTGCCCAAGGTCCAGGTCATCGGCGTCGGCACGTCCAGCATCTCTGCCAAGACCACCACCACCGACGAGGGCGCCCAGATCGTCGAGGAGGTGCCCCGCGCCATCCTGACCGCTCGCGGTCGACCAGAAGCAGGCCGAGAAGATCATCTACGCGGCGCGCAACGCCGAGATCTCCTTCGCCCTGCTGTCCGACGACTCCAAGGTCACCGACGGTGCCGGCGTCACGGCCACCGACCTGATGCCCGAGATCTTCCGGACCGCATCGTGACCGCGATCGTCGAGTCCGACCGGGGGCACCTGAGCCTGCTCCAGGCGATGCTCCACGGCTCCCACGCGTTCAGCTCCATGGAGGAGCTCGGCGATCACATCCAGGTCTCACCCGCCGAGTTCGCGGTCGTCATCGGCCCGTCCATCACCACCCAGGACGCTGCGACCCTGGCCGAGTGGGCCCGGGTCAACCGTCCCGACCTCGGCGTGATCCTGCTCCGGCACGAGGTCGACAGCACCGCGCTCTCCCTGGCGCTCCGCTCGGGCATGCGCGAGGTCGTGGCCGCCAAGGACCTGGCCGGCATCACGACCGCCGTGCAGCGTGCCCGCAACGTCGCCTCGGCGATCTCGCAGAACCTCGAGGACGAGATGCAGGCCGCCGCGCAGAACGCGCTGCAGTCCGCGCAGGCGGCCGCCGATGCAGCCACGGAGGCGCAGAACGCCCCGCGCGGGCGGATCGTCACGGTCTTCTCGACCAAGGGTGGGGTCGGCAAGAGCCTGGTCGCCACCAACACCGCCGTCGCCCTGGCCGACCTGGGCCACAACGTGTGCCTGGTCGACCTGGACGTCAACAACGGCGACGTCGCGATCATGCTCCAGGCATCGCCCCACCGCACGGTCTCCGACCTGGTCGCCTTCAACGGCGACATCGACAAGTCCGTCGGTCGAGTCGATCCTGACCCAGCACTCCGCCGGGCTGTCGATCGTCGCCGCGCCCATCCACCTCGACTCGCCCGACAAGGCCACCAGCGAGGACGTCGGCAAGATGCTGGACACCCTCCAGCTGATGTTCGACTTCGTCGTCATCGACACCTCGGGGTCGTTCGACGACTTCGCGCTGACGGCGCTCGACCACTCCGCCACGATCGTGCTGGTCGCGACCCTCGACATCCCCTCGCTCAAGAGCCTCAAGCTCGCGACCGGGACGCTGGACGTGCTCAACTTCGACCGCGCGACCTGGAAGTTCGTGCTCAACCGTGCGGACGCGAAGGTCGGCCTGGGGATCGACGAGTTCGAGTCCACGGTGGGCCTGAAGACCGACCACACGCTCGAGTCGAGCCGCGAGGTGCTGGCCTCGGTCAACCGCGGCGAAGCCGTCGTGCGCGCCCACCCGGGCCACTCCAACAGCAAGGCGTTCAAGGCCCTTGCCGCCTCCCTGGCGGCGTCGCTCGCCCCCAAGGTCCCTGCGCAGGGCACCGCCGACGGCCGGAAGTCCACCGGCCGTCTCCGACTGAGGAAGGCTTGACGTGAGTCTCACCGACCGGCTGGCTGCAGCCCGTTCCCGCACCGAAGCCCCCGCTCCGACGACCGCCAACGGCTACGCCGGCGTCGGCCGACGCCAACGTGCCGGCCACGACCGCGGCGGGCGCACGCAAGAAGGTCGCGACGGTCGATCCCTTCATCGACGTGAAGCGGGTGGTGCACGCCCAGCTCGTCGAGGCGCTCGGCCCCAAGCTCTACGACGTCCACATGACGCAGAGCGAGCTGGAGCAGCAGGTCCGGATCGCCCTCGCCCGCGCGATCGACGACACCGAACGGCCGATGTCGTCCAGCGACCGCACCCGGGTGTCCCAGGAGATCGCCGACGACATCCTCGGCTACGGCCCGATCGAGCCGCTTGCTGCGCGACTCCGACCTCTCGGAGGTCATGGTCAACGCCTTCGACTCGATCTACGTCGAGCGCAAGGGCAAGCTGGTGAAGGTCGACGCCCAGTTCACGGACGAGGCGCACCTGCGTCGCACCATCGACAAGATCGTGAGCAAGATCGGCCGCCGCGTCGACGAGACCAGCCCCATGGTGGACGCCCGCCTCCCCGACGGCAGCCGGGTGAACGCGATCATCCCGCCGCTGGCGCTGGACGGCTCGAAGCTCACCATCCGGAAGTTCTCCGAGGACCCCTTCACCGTCGAGGACCTCATCAAGTTCGGCAGCCTCAGCCGCTCGTCGGCGATGCTGCTCGAGGCCTGCGTGAAGGGCCGCCTCAACATCCTGGTCTCCGGTGGTACGGGTGCCGGCAAGACGACGACCCTCAACGTGCTGTCGTCGTTCATCCCCGACGACGAGCGCATCGTCACCATCGAGGACGCGGCGGAGCTCCGGCTGGGTCAGGACCACGTGCTCCGGCTCGAGTCGCGCCCGCCCAACATCGAGGGCAAGGGCGCCATCCTCATCCGCGACCTGGTGAAGAACTCCCTGCGTATGCGACCCGACCGCATCGTCGTCGGTGAGATCCGTGACGCCGCCGCGCTCGACATGCTCCAGGCCATGAACACCGGCCACGACGGCTCCATCTCCACGCTGCACGCCAACACCCCGCGCGACGCCCTCGCGCGTCTCGAGACCATGGTGCTCATGGCGGGCATGGACCTTCCGGTCCGCGCCATCCGCGAGCAGGTGTCGAGCGCTGTCGACCTGATCATCCAGCAGACCCGTCTCAAGGACGGCACCCGTCGCATCACGGCCATCACCGAGATCGTGGGCATGGAGGGCGACATCATCACGACCCAGGACGTCTTCATGTTCGACTACGCCGCCGGCGTCGACGAGGACGGCAAGTTCAAGGGCCACCTCGTCTCCACCGGGCTCCGGCCACGCTTCCTGGAGCGACTGCAGGACCACGGCGTCCGGGTCGACCCGGCAGTCTTCATGACCAGGGCGACCTCGGCATGAGCAGTCCACTCCGTCGCGTGCTCGCGGCAGCGGCCTCGGGCTCGTTCCTCGCGCTCGCGGTCGCGATGCCGGCACACGCCACCAACGAGATCAACATCGACCACGTCGAGGCGGGCTCGGGCACCGTCTCCCTGCTTCTCTCCGCGGACGGCCTGCCCGAGGGCAGCGTCGTCGACGACGAGACACTCTCCGTCATCGTCGACGGCAACCCGGTGCAGGCGACGGTCGAGACCGCGTCCTCCGGGACCATCCAGCGCTCCACGGTGCTGGTCGTCGACACCAGCGCCAGCATGGGCAAGGGCGACAAGTACGACGCTGCCGTGGCAGCGGTGAAGGCGTACCTCGAGGCCACTCCACCGGAGATCGCCGTCGGGCCTGGTGACCTTCGCCGGCAAGGTGAAGGACCGGATCGCCCCGTCGACGGACCGAGCCGCAGTGCTCGCGGCCGTCGAGGGCGCCAAGCTCACCCGCGGCACGAGCGTCTACGACGCGATCGACGCCGGGCGCGAGCTCCTGGGCACCGACGGCGCGCGCTCGCTGCTCGTCCTCTCCGACGGAGGCGACACCAACAGCGTCACCACGCTCGACGTCGCCTCCGGCGGTGCGGTCGACGCCGAGGTCGTCGTCGACGTCGTCGCCCTGCAGGGAGACGGTGCGGCCACGCAGATCAGCAGCCTGGCCGACAACACCGGGGGACGCGTCATCCCGGCCGACCCGGACGCCCTCAGCTCGGTGCTGTCGGCCCAGGGCGACGCCCTCGCCCACCAGCTCGTCGTGAAGTTCGACGTCCCGGAGACCGTCAGCGACGAGGCGTCCGTCGACGTGACCGTGACGTCCGGCGACCAGACGTTCTCCGACTCGGCGTTCGTCTCGCTCGGTGCGCGTCGGCCTCGAGGCCCCCGACGTGGTCGAGACGGGCAAGGCCCTGGTCAGCACGCCGATCATGCTCCTCGGCGCGGCCGCCATGTTCCTCGGGCTCGGAGGCGTCCTCACCGTGGCGCTCACCGGCCCCAGTGGCCCGTCCGCCGCCGAGGCGCGACTCGGCGCCTACTTCGCCGGCACCGATCCGCAGTCCGGGTCGAAGCGCCGCAAGAAGGCTCGCACGGAGGCGGCATCGCTGCGCCAGTCGGCCCTGGCCGTGACGGACAAGGTCGTCAACGCCGACCTCGAGACCCGCATCGCCCAGCGACTCACCGGCGCCGGCTCGGCGCTGACCGCCTCGGAGTGGCTGCTCATGCACGCCGGCATCGCGGTGGGCGGTGCGTTCGTCGGGTTCCTGATGGGTGGTGGCGTCCTCGGCGTGATCGGCCTCCTCCTCGGCGCCGTCCTGCCGTGGATCTACCTCAAGTGGCGCCACGGGCGCCGGCTCAACGCCTTCAACGGACAGCTGGCCCAGACCCTCGGCCTGATGGCCGGTGGCCTCCAGGCCGGTCTCTCCCTGCCGCAGGCGGTGGACACGGTGGTGCGCGAGGGCCACGAGCCGATGGCCGGCGAGCTGCGGCGCGCACTGGTCGAGCAGCGACTGGGTGTCGACATCACCGACTCCCTCGAGAGCGTCGGCAAGCGCATGGACAGCGAGGACTTCGGCTGGGTGGTCATGGCCATCCGGATCCAGCGCGAGGTCGGCGGCAACCTGGCCGAGATCCTGCACACGGTCTCCGAGACCCTGCGCGAGCGGGAGTACCTCCGCCGCCAGGTCAAGGCGCTCAGCGCGGAGGGCCGGCTCTCCGGCTACATCCTGTCCGGCCTGCCGCCGGGCATCTTCGTCTACATGCTGTTCGTCGAACCGGGAGTACATCGAGGTGCTGTGCACCACGACGATCGGATACGTCATGCTCGCGTTCGCCCTGGCCTCCTGCTGAGCCTCGGCGCCTGGGCCATGGCCAAGCTCGCAACGGTGAAGGTGTGATCAGATGATCCTCCTGGTCGGCGCCGCCCTCGTCTTCGCGGCCATCACCCTCTCGCTCTCGGTCATCGGCGTCATCACGACCGAGCGCCGCGGCGTCGCACGCTCGGTCGCCGCGATCCAGGCCCTCGACCGCGCACCCGACCTGGCCAAGCAGGAGCTCGAGCGTCCCTTCGCCGAGCGCGTGCTCGGGCCGCTCGGCGACCAGCTGGTGGGCACCGGTCGCAAGCTGGTGCGGGCCGACACGGCCAAGAAGCTGCACTACCGCCTCAACGTCGCCGGCAACCCGGAGGGCTGGGACGTCAACCGACTCATCGGCCTCAAGGTGCTCGGCCTCGCGGTGGTGGGCGGTTTCGGCGTGCTCTACCTGCTCGGCACGGACTGGCCCTTCTACCGCGTGGTGATCGCGACCGGTAGCGATCGCGTCCTTCGGCTACCTGCTCCCCAACATCCTGCTCTACAACGCGGGCACCAAGCGCGAGAAGCTGATGCGCAACTCGCTGCCCGACGCCATCGACCTGCTGACCGTCTCGGTCGAGGCCGGCCTCGGCTTCGACGCCGCGGTCGAGCGGGTCGCCCGCAACACGACCGGACCGCTGTCCCAGGAGTTCGCCCGTCTGCTCCAGGAGATGCAGATCGGTGTGGGTAGAGTCGATGCGATGCGTGCCATGGCGGAGCGGAGCTCGCTCGACGACCTCAAGTCCTTCTGCCTGTCCATGGTCCAGGCCGACAGCCTCGGCATCCCGATCGGCCGCGTGCTGCGGATCCAGAGCTCCGAGATGCGCACCAAGCGCCGCCAGCGGGCCGAGGAGAAGGCCCAGCAGGTGCCGGTGCGCATCATGATCCCGCTGGTGCTCTTCGTCCTCCCGTGCCTCTTCATCGTCATCCTCGGCCCGGCCGGCATCCAGATCGCCGACACGTTCTCCGGCATGTGACCGCGCCGATGACCCCGACTGCGATGCAGGACTCGGGCGCTCCCCGGCCGGCACTGCAGTCGTGGCGGACGACGACCGCCGTCCGGGTGTTCGCGATGGCCCTGGCCACCGGGACGCTCCTGCGGGACAGCGCGTTCGTCGAGTCGGCGCCCATGCTGGTGGTGCTCGCCCTCCTGTCGGCGGTGACGTCACTCCTGGAGTGGATGACGCGCAACCGACCCACCCACTGGTACGCCGTGGCGGAGGCCGTCGCCGTCACCGCGATGATCGTCTCGACCCAGTCGACCGCGAACCTGGGCGCCTACCTCGCCGTTCCGCCGATCGCCGCCGGCGTCCGGCACGGGCTCGTGACGACGCTCAACGTGTCCCTGGCGTCGTGCCTGGCGATCGGGGCCACCGTCGCTGCCGACCCTGCGGGCGACACGGTCGGGCGGATCGCCGAGTCCATGCCCTGGCTGCTGATCGGGCTCGGGCGTCGGCCTGCTCGCCAGCTGGCAGTCACGCTCGACCCGCACCATGGCAGCCCGACAAGCGCCCTACGTCGCCGCCCACCAGCTCATGGAGCGGATCCACCACCTCGCCAGCTCGGGCAACCTCGGTCTCGACAGCGCCTCCCTGGCCACGGACCTCGACGCCGCCATGCGGCGTGCGACCGGCTGCGCCCGCACCACCATCTTCGTCGTCGACCCGGACGAGACGATCCGTCCGCTCAACCCCGCGGAGGACGTGGACCGCCTGGCCCAGGAGATCGGGTCTGCCGAGGTCCGAACGGACGCCCGGCGCGGCGGTGGTCCCGCTGCGCGGCGCCCGGCAGACGCTGGGCTACTGCGTGCTGGTCGGCGTCCCCCGGTGGACACCGGAGCTCGACGAGCGGGCGCTGGAGGTGGCCGACGAGTTCGCGGTCCGTCTGGACACCGCGGTGCTCTTCGACGACATCCGCCTGCTCGCCACGTCCGAGGAGCGCAACCGCATCGCCCGCGAGATGCACGACGGCGTGGCCCAGGAGATCGTCGGACTGGGCTACATCGTCGACGAGATCGAGTCGATCAGCGACCACGACCAGACCCGCGAGCTGGCGTCCGAGCTGCGCGCCGAGATCACCCGCCTCGTCTCCGAGATCCGGTTCTCCATCTTCGACCTGCGCCACGAGGTCACCGACGGGCGCCTGGCGGCGTCCCTGGCGGACTACTCCCGCGAGGTCAGCCACGCCTCCGGCCTCCGCGTCCACCTGTCCCTGGCCGAGTCCGGTCCTCCCCTGCCACCGCGCGTGGCCACCGAGGTGCTGCGGGTGGCCCAGGAGGCCATCGGCAACGTGCGCAAGCACGCCCGAGCCGGCAACCTCTGGGTGAGCCTCGACTCCGACGGTTCCGTCCTGCGCATGGAGGTCGCGGACGACGGTGTCGGCAGCGCCGAGCCGCGCGAGCACCACTGGGGGCTGCAAGGCATGCGCGAGCGCGCCGACGGTGTCGGCGCCCATCTCGAGGTCGCCCCCCGTCCCGGCGGCGGCACCGTCGTCACCCTGCGGTCACCCGCCAACGTGTCACCCGAAGGAGAGATCGCCCATGGGCATCACCGTGCTACTGGTTGACGACCACGAGCTGATCCGGCAGGGACTCGCCCGGGCGTTCGAGCGTGACGAGGAGATGAGCGTGGTCGGTCAGGCCGGCACCGTCTCCGACGGCGTCGCCGCCTGGCAGGACCTGCGGCCGGACGTGGTCGTCACCGACCTGCAGATGCCCGACGGCCACGGGCTCGACGTCGTCCGCGCCATCCGCGGCGAGAGCGACACCACGGGACTGGTGGTGCTCACCATGCACGCCGGCGACGACCAGATCTTCGCCGCCATGGAGGCCGGCGCGTCGGCCTTCGTCGGCAAGGACACGCGTGCCACCGAGGTGGTCAGCGCGGCCAAGCACGCCGCAGTGGCCCCGCGCACCTTCCTGTGCGCCGGTCTCAGCCAGGCAGTGATGCGCCGGGCCACCTCGCCGGCGCCCCCCAAGCTGTCGGGTCGCGAGGCGGAGGTCCTGGGCCACCTCGCAGACGGCCTGGGCACGGGTGACATCGCTGCCAAGCTCTACATGAGCGAGTCGACGGCGAAGACCCACATCACGCACATCTACCAGAAGCTCGGGGCCGCCAACCGTGCCCAGGCGCTGGTGACCGCCATGCGCCTCGGCCTGCTCGACCACGCGTCGCCGTCCAGGTTCTGACCGCGCGTCCGGCTGACGGGTGTCCGAGGTGGCCCGCACGGCCATCGGGAACTAGTCACAAGGGACTACTCAGCCGCGGCCGATCACCTGATCCGCACAGCCCCGGAAGAGACGAAGATTCTTCTTGACGGGTCCACTGGACTCGGACAATCCGGACTCATCAATCCACTACTTCCAAGGGGTATCACCATGATCGCAGTTCCTCACCATCATGCTCAACGCTCAGCCGCGACGAGGAGAAGGGCGCCACCGCCGTCGAGTACGGCCTCATGGTCGCGCTGATCGCCGTCGCCATCATCACCACCGTCACCACCCTCGGCGGCAGCCTCGACGCTCTTCTCGGATGTCAACGACTCCATCGCGGGCGCCGCGCCTGATCCAGCTCAACCCTCGAAGGGGCCGGCGTCGCTTCGGCGATCCGGCCCCTTCGCCGTCTTCCACCTGACCGGAGGAAGGTCCGCCCATGCAGCACGCACCAGCACCGGACCGCGCGACGAGCGCGGCGCCACCGCGGTGGAGTACGGCCTGATGGTCGCCTTCATCGCCATCGCCATCGTCGACGGCCGTGCAGGCCTTCGGGCAGACCGTCGCCGGCGGTTTCCAGCCCGTCATCGACGCGCTGGCCTCGATCATCTGAGCACCAGCGCACCACCTGCACGACCATGAAGGCGACCGGTCCACCGGTCGCCTTCAGTGCTTCTCCGCCAGGGTCCCCGGTGCCTCGGCTCAGTCCGCCAGCGCCCGGAGCTCGTCTCGCCAGGCGCGGTGAGCTCGTCGACGGGAAGGCCCGCCCGCCGCAGCACCCGGTCGAGGGGTTCGCCCCCCAGCGCGGCGTCGTAGACCTCGACGAGCGCCTCCTCCCCCGAGCCGCTCGGCGATGACGCGGCACGCGAGCCAGGCCTCCTCGTAGCGGGCCTGCAGGTCCCGGGCGCGCGTGTCGAAGTCGGCCGACGTCGGCAGCGCGTCGGGCACACCGTCGCGCCGGGCCGCCTCGATCGCTCGCCCGAGGGTGATCCGGTCCGGCAGTCCCGTGTCGCGCAGCGCGACGTAGTCGGCGAAGCCCTCGAGCAGCCACGGCTCCATGGCGCTCCGGGCCGCCCCGGTCGCGAGGTGGACCAGCTCGTGGCTCATCACGACCTGGGCGCCCGCGCCTCGGAGGCCGGCGGTGACGTCCGGGTTCACGAAGACGTGGACCGGGGCCGCATCGTCGGTCGAGGTGCCGACGACGGCTGTCACCGCGGCGATGCCGGCGTACGTGCCGGGCGGGACGCCGAGCGTCTCGTCGAGGTCCGCGGCGCTCGCCGGGACCTCCACGACCACCGGACCGGTTCCGCCCGGCAGCACCCGCTGCACGACGTCGATCCCGCGGGTCACCCGTTGCTCGACGGCCTCGGCCTCGGCCGGGCCACCGTCGACCATGACCAGCACGCCCCGACCGCGGGTCACGGCGAGCTCGCCGCGCAGCCACAGCGGCGTACGGCGCGAGCCGCTCGTCGGGTCCGTGCCGAACCCGGCGATCCCCAGACCGCCACCGTCGGGCGCGAACGTGACCACCACGTCGGCTCGGGAGGGCTCGGGGTCGAACGTGGCGACCTGCCAGTCCATCTCCACGATCCCGGACCAGCTTCCGTCCGCTCGCCACCGTCCCGACCTGGTCGACGTAGCGGGCCGTGACCCCCCGGAGGTCCAGCGACCGGGCGTTGGCCGCGATCCCGGCGAGCACCTCCCCCGCCGTGGTGTCGCCGGACGGCGCGAGCGCGGACAGGACCTCAGCGTCGCGGGCGTCGACACCGGCCACGAAGGCGGCCAGCGCCTCGGCCGCCTCGGCAGGGCTCGCCCGCGGGACGTCCACGCTCCCCGGGTCGACCTCGTGGCGTCCGTCGCGCACCAGGGCCAGGGCGACGACGGCGAGCACCAGGGACAGCGAAAGGCCGGCCGCCCACAGGAGTGGACGACCGGCCTTCGACGGCTGCTGGTCAGCCAGGGCGGACTGCGCCGACGTAGGGCATCGAGTAGAGGCCCGAGACGGCGACGCCGGTGCCGGGGTTGGCAGCGTGGACGATCAGGCCGTTGCCGATGTACATGCCGACGTGGCTGATCGGGCTGTAGTAGAACACCAGGTCGCCCGGCTGCAGGTCGCTCGCGGCGATGTGCGGGCCGGAGCCGTACTGGGCGCTCGAGGAGTGCGGCAGGGACACGCCGGCCTGGGCCCAGGCGCGCATCGTCAGGCCGCTGCAGTCGAAGGCGTTCTCGCCGGCGGCGCCGTAGACGTAGGCGTCACCGACCTGGGCCATCGCGTACTGGACGGCGGCTGCGGCACGGCCCGAGGCGGGCACGGAGCTCGGCATCCGGGTGACGCCGCCGCGCGAGGCCAGCAGGCGGTCACGCTCCTTGGCCTCGAGGTCGGCCAGGAGCTCCTTGGCCTCGCCCAGCTTGGAGTCGACGGTGTCCTTCTCGGTGCTCAGCTGGTCGGTGAGCTCGGCGATCTCCTTGGTGCGGGCGTCCGTCGCCTCGCGCCGGATCTCGAGAGCCTCGAGCTCGGTGTCGTAGTTGGTCAGCAGCGAGGACTGGAGGTCGTTGAAGGACGACATCGTCGACAGCGTGTCGAGGAAGGACCCGGGGTCCTCCGAGACGACGATCTGGCCGACGGTCGAGATGCCCTCGCCCTCGAGCTGGCGGACGACGGCGTCGGAGACCTGGTCGCGCACCTCGTCGAGGCGCTCGTCCTGGCGGGACTGGTCGGCCTTCAGGCCGGACAGGTCGCTGCGCAGGTCGGCCAGGTCGAGCTCGGCGTCGTGCAGACGCTCCTGCGCGGCCTCGGCCTCGTGGTAGAGGCGGTCGACGCGAACCTTGACATCCTTGATGTCCGGATCGGCCTGCGCGGGGGTCGCGGGCACAAAGGCGATGGCGGCGATTGCGGTCAGACCGAGAACGGTCGCGCCAACTCGCTTGCGGGCATGAGCCACGAGCGGGGGTTCTCCCTCAGGGTGTCGTACGCCTACCAGGTGAGCTGACGGGTTCGGCACGACTGTCCTACCCCTGCTCCACGCACCGCTCGCGCAGTGCGCCTTGCAGGGGATTCACCCCAGGGGGAAGTGTGGTTCCCCGGCTCGTCGACCACGGGTGATGCGGGGGTCGTGGTCTTCGACTCGGCGCGACGCCCGCGCGGGCCTGGTGACCCACTGCCACGGACGTCAGCCCACACCCTAGACCGCCCGCGTCGGGCTCGCCAATCCTTGGGAGATCTTCTCGGCATGTGTCTCATGCCGACTCGATCACCGGGCCGGCGACCGGCTCGACCAGTCGCAGGGGTGGCACGAGTCCGCCCGAGGCCAGCACCTCGAGCGCCGCCATCTCGTCGTCGTCGATGGTGAGCTCCGGCGGCGGGCCCAACAGCACCGTGATCACGCAGTCGTGGCAGTGCAGCCCTCGCACCTCGCAGGTGTCGCAGTCGATCCGTGTCGTCATGTCCCGAACGGTGACAGGGCCCACCGACAACGGCCTCAGGACGTGATGATCCCCAGCAGCGACGAGGCGGGCACCGAGCGCGCCCCGGCGCGTACGACGTCGCGGGCCACGGCCTGGTCGCCGCTCACCACGACGACGACGCGACCGCGGGGTTCGGCGGCGACCAGCTGCCGGATGACGTCGTCGGCGATCACGCCTTCGGGACTGAAGACCACCCGCACGCCCCTCGGGGCCGGCATCACGGTCCGGACGGTGGAGGCGGCCGCGTCGAAGACCACCGTCGTCTCGGCGCCGGAGCGCGCCACGACGGGACCGAGCGCCGCGACCAGCCTGCTGCGCTGGGCCTCGAGGCTGGCGGTGGGCCAGGCCTCCTTGGTGACGTTGTAGCCGTCGACGATCAGGCGGGCGCGAGGCAGGCCGATCATCTGCTCCAGCAGCCCGGGAGTCGCGGGGGCGCTGGAGGACGGAGCGGCCTCGATGCCGGCGAGGTCGGACTCCACGGCGTCGCCCGGCGATCCGGTCACGGCAGGGAGGCCGAGCTCGCGGCGCAACCCGGTCGCGGACTCGACCACCGCGTCCAGCAGCAGGCGGGTCCGGATGGTGGCGGCATCCCGCTCGGACCGGGAGTCGCGGCGGGTGGCGGCCAACCCGGCCTCGGCCTCCTCGAGCTGCGCGCGCAGCCGGCGTACGTCCGCCTCGGCCGTCCGGGTGGCGACCTCCGCAGCCGCCACCGCCTCGTCACGGGCGGCGTGGGCCGCGTCGCGCTCCTGCTCCGAGGCGCGCAGGACGCTGCGGGCCTCGCCGAGGCGCTGTCGCAACACCTTGTGCTCGGCCCTCGCACGGTCCAGCTCGTCGCGGTGGTCCGCCTTGAGCGATCCCAGCTCGGCCTGGAGCGAGGCCACCTGTGCGGCCAACCGGGCGAGCTCGGCCAGGTCGCGGTCGTCGCGGGCAGCCTCCTCGCCCAGCGCACCGACCACCTCGGCGACGACCGACTCCCAGCCCTCGTCACGCACCAGCCAGGCGCGCGCCGCGGTGTCGACGGGGTCCCCGGTCTCGGTGGGCACAGCGGCGGGCATGGCGGCCACCTGTACGGCCGCGTGCTGCCGGAAGCCGTCGTCGGCCAGGGCGTCCCAGATCGCTGCTCCCCCGAGCCGTGCCCGCCGGGCCGGCGCGAAGGCCGCGACCTTCCGCAGCGGCGCAGGCACCGGGACGACCGAGGGCAGCACCGCCGAGACGAGCGCGACCACCCGCAGGCGGAGCCGCTCGGGGAGGGGTGCCGGGTCCGTCACGGACGTCTCGTCATCCCGCGGCCGGGTCGCCGGCCGGGTCGGTGGCCGGGTCGGCCGAGGCGCGGTCCACGACCTCGATCGCGTCGGTGCGCCCGCACCAGCGGCAGGAGACGGCCTCGACAGCCTCGGAGCGCACGGTCTCCTCCTCGACCCCGTGGTCACCGGCGAGGTCGAAGTGCCAGTACTCGGTCGTACGACGCGTGCGCGTGACGTCGAAGCGGGTGAGGTTGCCGCAACCGGCGCAGCGCCACCGCTCGCCGTCGCCGGGAACGCGAAGGTCGGCGGTCTGGTCAGCCACGGGGGATGCTCCTCGGAGTCGGGATCGGGATGGGGATCGGGGTGGGGATGTTCGGGCAAGCGCGGTCAGCGTAGTGCGCGTGCCGCCACGCCATTGTCGGATCCCACGTCTAGCGTCGTCGGACATGAGCACCACCGCCCAACGCCCGACGCGGGACACCTCCCGCTGGGAGGCACAGCGCAGCTTCGACGAGCTGGGGCGGCCGTTGCGGGACCTCACCTTCTGCGTGGTCGACCTCGAGACGACCGGCGGCTCGGCCCAGGGCGGCTCGATGATCACCGAGATCGGCGCCGTGAAGGTGCGCGGCGGGGAGGTGCTCGGGGAGTTCCAGACGCTGGTCAACCCGCACACCGAGATCCCCGCGTTCATCGCCGTCCTGACCGGCATCAGCAACTCGATGGTCCACGACGCCCCACCGATCGAGTCGGCCCTGCCGGCGTTCCTGGAGTTCGCTGCCGGATGCGTCCTGGTCGCCCACAACGCGCCCTTCGACGTGGGCTTCCTCCAGCACTTCGCCCGGGAGCAGGGGCGGCCGTGGCCCCGGTTCGAGGTGCTCGACACCGCCAAGCTGGCCCGTCGCGTGATCACGCGCGACGACGCCCCCAACTGCAAGCTGTCCTCGCTGGCCAAGGTGTTCAACTCGCCGACGACGCCCAACCACCGGGCGCTCTCCGACGCCCGGGCCACCGTCGACGTCCTCCACGGCCTGATGGAGCGGCTCGGGGGGCTCGGCGTGCACACGCTCGAGGAGCTCCAGACCTTCTCCGCGCGGGTCACGACGGCGCAGCGCCGCAAGCGCCACCTCGCCGAGGGACTCCCCCATGCTCCGGGCGTCTACCTGTTCCGCGACGACAGTGAGCGCGTGCTCTACGTCGGCACCTCCCGTGACCTGCGCACCCGGGTCCGCACCTACTTCACCGCGTCGGAGACCCGGACCCGGATGGGTGAGATGGTCGGGCTCGCGAGCTCGGTGACCGGCATCGAGTGTGCGACCCCCCTCGAGGCCGAGGTCCGCGAGCTGCGCCTCATCGCCGAGCACAAGCCGCGCTACAACCGCCGCTCCCGCTTCCCGGAGAAGGTCCACTTCGTCAAGCTCACCCGCGAGCCCTGGCCGCGGTTGTCGCTGGTGCGCACCGTGCTCGACGACGACGCCGACTACCTCGGTCCCTTCTCGTCGAGGAAGACCGCGGAGAAGTGCCTGTCCGCGCTCCACGAGACCTTCCCGGTCCGCCAGTGCAGCGGCCGGATGGCGCGCACCCCGTCCGGCACCGCCTGCGTGCTGGCCGAGATGGGCCGCTGCCTCTCGCCGTGCGACGGCTCGACCGACGAGACGACCTACGCCGCCGTCGTGCGCCAGCTGCGCGACACGCTGCTCCGCAGCCCCGACGAGGTCGTGGAGGCGATCAACGAGCGGATGACCGCCCTCGCCGACCACGAGCGGTTCGAGGAGGCCGGAGTCCATCGTGACCGGCTCGCCACCTTCGTCCGGGCCGCCGCCCGCACCCAGCGACTCTCGGCCCTGACCCGCTGCCAGGAGATCGTCGCGGCCCGTCGCGAGGACACCGGCCGCTGGTCCGTGCACGTCGTACGCCACGGTCGCCTCGCCGCAGCCGGGCTGATCCCGGCGGGTGCCGACGCCCACCACTACGTCCGCGGCCTCACCGCCAGCGCCGAGACGGTGGGCGGCGCTCCCGGACCCGTGCCCGCTGCCACGGCGGAGGAGTCCGAGAAGATCCTGCGCTGGCTGGAGTCGCCGGGCATCCGCCTCGTCGACGTCGACGGCGAGTGGATCTGTCCCGTGGGCGGGGCAGCGCGACACCTCGCGGTCTACGACGCGGTCAACCAGTCCCGGCTGTCGCTGGTGCCGTTCGACGAGCAGCGACTGCCGTCACCGGTGCACCGTCCCGTCCGCTGAGCTGTCGGTCGAGGTGTCCCCGGTGGTCGAGGAGGGCGTCCTGGCGCCCGTCACGAGACCCGGTCAGTCGAGCCCGATGCTGAACGCCGACTCGAGGTCGTGCTGGGAGTAGGTGCGGAAAGCGATGTGCGTCTCGGTCTCGGTGACGCCGGCGACCTTGTTGAGCCGGTCGGCCACGACCGAGGCGATGTCGTCGTGCTCGCGCACCCGCACCAGGGCGATCAGGTCGATCTGCCCGGTCACCGAGTAGACCTCGCTGACACCGTCGAGCGACGCGATCTCCTCAGCCACCTCGGGGATGCGTGCGACGTCGGCCTTCACGAACACGATGGCGGTGATCATGTCGCCACCGTAGCGCCGCACTGCGCGCCCGTCGCTACGGGGCGCGTGACACCGATCGGCTACATCGTCTGGTCATTTGTGACTACGCTGACGAACGTTCCCAAGTCAGCGCGACACGGGCGCCCCTAGCGTGTGACGGTCTGCACCGGTTACGAGGGGAACTCTCGCATGCCACGCACGTTTTTCGGGTCGATCGCACGAGCCGCCGCCGTTGTCGGACTGTGCCTCGGGGTGACCCTCGCACCGACCACGGCCGCGCAGCTCCGGCGACACCCACGGGCCTGACTGCCAGTGAAGCCGTCATTCCCACGCTGTCGTGGGACCACGTGGAGGGTGCCAGCCAGTACACGGTGGAGATCAGCCGCACGCCCGACGTGGCGCAGCGCTTCGTCAGCGCGACCACGGTCAACCGGCACTACGTCCCCGCGCAACCCCTGCCTTGGGCCGCCGAGTCGTCGAGCACGCTCTACTGGCGCGTCGCCGCCAAGGATTCGGCGTCCGGCGACTTCTCCCCCTGGACGGCGATCTCGCGGATCAAGGGCTACGACGCTCCCATCATCACCTCGCCTGCTCCCGGGAAGGTCTTCGCCCAGCCCGACGACCCGGCCACCCTGACGTGGGAGCCCGTCCCGGGTGCGCAGGAGTACGTCGTCGAGATCAGCCAGGACAGCAGCTTCACCGACCCGAACCTCAAGACCGTCGCGTCGACGGTGTCGACCAGCTACGTCGTCGCCAGCCCGCAGGTCGACACCACCTACTACTTCAAGGTGCGCGCCCGGATCTCGTCCGCCACGAGCGGTGCCACCTACTCCGACTACTCGGTGCCACGCAGCTACACCGTGAGTGCCCTGCCCGAGGCGCAGCGCGTCGCTCCCGCCACCAACACCACAGTGGTCGACGACTCGGTGCTGGACTGGAGTCCCGTCCTCGGTGCCCGCACCTACGACATCCAGATCGCTACCGACGAGTCATTCGGCAGCATCGTGCACGAGCGGGAGGACATCACCGGCACGTCGTACGCGCGCCCCCAGTCGCTCGACAATGACGAGTACTACTGGCGAGTGCGCGCGCGTGACGTGGCTGACAATGTGCCGAGCTGGTCCTCCCGGCCCATCTGGCGGTTCGAGCGAGCCTGGCCCGACCTCCCTGTGCCGGTCCACCCGGCGGCTGCTGGCGACGTGGACCCGGCCAGCCCGGCTGACGTCGACAGCGGCGTCACGGTCGGCGACCCGTTCTACTACGAGTGGGAGCCGACACGTCTGGCGAGCATCTATCGCATCGATATCGCCACCAACGAGAACTTCAGCCCGATTGTGGGTTCGTGCACGACGCGCAACACGACCTACACACCCGCCTCTGAGGGCGATGGCGACTGCATGCCGCAGGCCGAGGGCACCTACTGGTGGCGAGTCACCGCGGTGGACCAGTACGGGAATATCAATCCCGACACGCAGGGAATCCCCCGACGAGCCAGAACGTGTTCAACGACGCCAAGTTCACCTACTCGCCCCCGCGCGTCACCCTGCTCTCTCCTGCTCAGGGGGCAGCGGTGCAGGTGCCAACCATGACCTGGGCGCCCCTGGCCGGTGCCGTTCGCTACCGGGTGTCCTGGGCGTCCACGGGCGACGGAGGAGGCGACAGCGAGCTCACCGCCGCGACGTCCTTCACCCCGCCCACCCTGAACCCGGGCGTCTACCGCTGGCAGGTCGTGCCGATCTCGAGCACCGGACGTCAGGGCGCCCCCATCTCCAGACGGGCCAGCGTACGTTCACGGTCGAGCCCCTCGCACCGGCAACGGAAACGGCACCGACGATCACGGCACCGACGAGTGGCTCGTTTGCCCGCACCCCGGCCTTCACGTGGGCACCAGTCGCCGGCGCGAGCGAGTACCAGGTCCGTGTTCGGCCGAAGGGCGGTTCGGGGTGGACCACGGTCGCCCCAAGATTCCAGTACGCGGCCGGCACCGATCCGACCTCCACCAACCTCGCTCCCGGGAAGTACGAGTGGACCGTGGACGCCCTGGGT
The DNA here is from genome assembly GCA_963750445.1 of uncultured Actinomycetota bacterium. Lineage (GTDB taxonomy): Bacteria > Actinomycetota > Actinomycetes > Propionibacteriales > Nocardioidaceae > Nocardioides. Next base: position 936,330 of record CAVVQR010000016.1, read on the forward strand.
GCCAACGGCAACGTCTTCGCCACGAGTCCGATCACGGGCTTCTTCGACATCAGCGACCCAGCCGTTGTGACCGGTCGGGTCAACGCCCTCACCATGCGCGGTCTGGAGGCCGAGGACACGTGCACCGGCTTCGCGTGCACGGACCTGCGCCAGACTCCCATCCTCAGCTGGGACCCGCAGCCCGACACCGGCTACTACAAGGTGTGGGTGACCAGGAACGCCAACCTGAGCAACACGGTCCCGCCCGCCCAGCTCGGCAAGCGCACCAACCCGTTCATCGTCGACGGAACTGCCTGGACCCCAACCACCACGCTGCAGGAGTCGAACGCTGGCGAGGCGTACTTCTGGGCGATCCAGCCCTGCACGTACGACGGCCGATGCTCGGCGAATCCGGTGCCGGTCAACAGCTTCAACAAGAAGAGCAACAGCGTCGCCACCACAGGACCCGGTGTCGTGGTCGTCAACGGCGTGCCCGTGGGCGGGGCGTCGATCCCCCCGGTCGAGGACGACGTCACGTTCTCCTGGACCGACTACCTCGAGACCAACACCGCGGCTCCGCAGGCCGGGACCTCGCTCACCACCCACTCGACGCAGACGGCGCGCGAGTACGAGGTGCAAGTGGCGACCGACCACACCTTCGCCACCCTCTTGGACTCAGAGCTGGTCGACCAGCGGCGTTACACCTCGTTCGACGACACCTATCCCGAGGGCAACATCTACTGGCGGGTGCGGGCGATCGATCCCCAAGGAAACCCATTGCCGTGGAGCTCGACCCGGGCCATCAACAAGCAGTCGCCCCGCCCCGCCCTCAACCCGCTCGCGGGCTTGCAGGGACCGACCCCGACCCTCACCTGGCAGCCCCTGAACTTTGCGGCGTCCTACGAACTTGCGGTCTACCCGTCGGGCTCCAACACCGCCAAGCTTCTCGCGACCAGCAACCAGGTCAAGTGGTCCGCGACTACCGCTTCGCAGTCGCTGGCCCCCGGCCAGTACGAGTGGCAGGTCCGGCGCAAGGATGCCCGCAAGCGCTTCGGAGGCTGGAGCACCCGAGCGCCGTTCACGGTGTCGGAGTCGCTGGTGACGCTGGACTCCCCCTCAGCCAACGGATCCGTCGCACCGCGCGACTCGGTCTTCTCGTGGCAGCCGCTTGCCGGTGCCGCCGACTACCGGATCGTGCTCACCTCCCCTACCAGCGCGCAGACGACCCAGATCACGAAGGGCACGTCGTGGGCACCCACAGCGAGGCTTGGCTCGGGCACCTGGACGTGGCGGGTCGAGCCTCGCGACACCGCCGGCGTCGCGATGGGGTCCGGCGCATCGCGCACGTTCCTCGTCACCGCGGACCTCAGCGTCACGGAGGCGGTCCGGATCGAAGGGTCCGGCCAGCTCGACTCGATCCTCAAGGGCTACGCCCCGAGCTGGAGCGAAACGCCGACCTCGGTCTCGTACCAGTGGTTCAGCGGGAACACGCAGGTGGGCAACGGCACTTTGAGCTACACCGTCGCCGCGGCCGACCTCAACAAGAAGATCACCCTGCGGGCCACTGCTGTGCTGCCCGGCTACCCCGACGCCGTCTCCACGAGCAACGCGATCACGGGCGTGCAGGGCGCAGGGCCGGTGGCGGCGACACCGCCCACCATCGTCGGCACCGGGTTCGTCGGCGAGTCGCTGACCGGTGGGATGCCCACATGGATCGATCCTGGCGTCACCACGTCGCAACGGTGGCTGGTCAACGGGTCCAACGTCGGCACGGGCTCCACCTTCACCGTACGAGCCACGGATCTCGGCAAGCAGGTGACCTTCGAGGTCACCGGCAAGCGGACCGGCTACGCCGATACCGTGGTCACCAGCGCGCCTCTGACGGTCCAGCCGGGCGGCGCCCTGCAGGCCACCGCGCAGCCGACGGTCACCGGCAAGGCTGTGGTCGGCGAGACCCTCAAGGTCGAAACCGGCACCTGGTCGCAGTCCTCGACCACCTTCAAGTACCAGTGGCTGCGCACCGGGGCCTCGATCCCGACGCGACGAGCGCGAGCTACCGGGTGACCGCCGAGGATGCCGGCCGCGACATCTCGGTCGTCGTGACTTGCCACCAAGGCTGGGTTCACCGATGGCTCCGCGACCAGCTGCCGCGGTGTCCGTCGGCCGCATGACCTCGACCATCACCGGCACGCTCAAGGCGGACCGGATCAAGCTCAAGAAGGCCAAGCTCGGCGTGACGCTCACGGTCTCCGGGCTCGACCGCCCAACGGCACGATCCAGGTGCTCGACAAGGGCAAGAAGGTCGCGCAGATGACCATGGCGCCCGTGCACAAGGGCAAGGAGACGATCAAGATCAAGAAGCTCAAGAAGGGCAAGCACAAGCTGCAGGTCGTCTACCTCGGCAACGCCCAGGTCTTCGGGTCGAAGTCGAAGAAGATCACCCTCTACGTGGTGAAGTGATCTCGATCGGTGCGCCGGTCACGGCGGGAAGTAGGCTCCCGCCGTGACCTGGCTCGCTGACCACTGGCTCGACGTCCTCGGATGGGGCGGGAGTGCCCTCCTCGTCTACTCCCTGCTGCAGTCCAGCGTGCTCCGGCTGCGCGTGCTCAACGCGATCGCCTGCGTGATCCTCATCCTCTTCAACGCCATGCTGTCGGTCTGGCCGATGGTGGGCATGAACATCGTCCTGGTCGCGATCAACGCGTGGTTCATCCTCCAGCTGCTCCGCGAACGGCACGACGAGTCGGTCTTCGAGGTGCTCGAGGTCGGACCGGCCGACGAGTACCTGCGCCACACGCTGCGCGTCCACGGGGCCGACATCCTCAGGTTCAACCCCGACTTCGTGCACGACCCCGGCCGAGACGCACGACGCCTTTCTGGTGCAGAAGGGCGACGAGACCGTGGGCGTGGTGCTCCTCCGCAAGGAGGGCGAGACCGCCGACGTGCTGCTCGACTACGTCACCCCGCGCTACCGCGACTTCTCCCCGGGTGAGTTCGTCTGGCGCCGGAGCGGCCTGCTCACGGGGCGCGGCATCCGCCGGGTGGTCACTCCCCCGGGCATGGTCGGCGCCTACTACGACCGGCTCGGTTTCCGGCGCGAGGGCGACTCCTACGCGCTCGAGCTCTGACCCGTCGCTCGCACCCAGCGCTCCAGCGCGGCCTGCGCGGCACCCGCGTCGATCGCCTCCCTCGCCTTCGTCACTCCCGCCGCCAGTGCGGTGTCGACGTCGTCGTCGGGCGTGTCGTAGACGGCGAGGGCCGCACCCGCGTTGAGCACGACGGCGTCACGCACCGGACCGGCCTCCCCCGCCAGCAGGCGGCGTACGACGTCCGCGTTGTGCGCCGCGTCGCCGCCGCGGAGGTCCTCGGTCGTGGCGCGCGGGATGTCGACGTCCAGGGGGTCGATCGTGTGCTCGGTGACCGCGCCGCCGTGGATCCTCCACATGCTCGAGGTCGTCGTCGTGGTGAGCTCGTCGAGGCCGTCGTCGCCGCGGAAGACCCAGGCGTCCACGCCGCGCTGGGCCAGGACGCCGGCCATCACCGGAGCCATCCGCGCGTCGGCGCACCCGATGGCCTGTGCCTGCGGCCGGGCGGGGTTGGTGAGCGGGCCCAGGATGTTGAACGTCGTGGCGATGCCGAGCTCGCGCCGGGGCACGGCGGCGTGGCGCATCGCCGGGTGGAAGGCGGCCGAGAAGCAGAAGGTGATGCCGGCCTCCTCCGCGACCTCGGCGACGCGCGCCGGGGCGAGGTCGAGCCGGATGCCGAGGGCCTCCAGCACGTCGGCCGACCCCGACTGCGACGACGCCGACCGGTTGCCGTGCTTGACGACCCGTGCGCCCGCACCCGCGGCGACGATGGCCGCCATGGTCGAGATGTTGACCGACATCGACCGGTCACCGCCGGTGCCGACGACGTCGAGCAGCCGGCCGGGCACCGAGATCGGGTTGGCGGCGGCGAGCATGGCCGCAGCGAAGCCGGAGACCTCCTCGACCGTCTCGCCCTTGGCGCGCAGCGCGACGATGAAGGCGGAGACCTGCACGGGGGTCGCCGCACCGGTGAAGACCTCGTCCGAGGCCCATCGCGCCTGCTCGGTCGTCAGGTCGCTCCCGGCGACCAGCGCGGAGAGGACATCGGGCCAGGTGTGCGACATGGGATTCAGGCTAGTGGGGTGCGCGCACGCCGCCTGGGGGATATCAGGACGTGGCAGGGACCGAGGGGCGCATCAGGGCGATGACGGCCTCGGCGAGCCGGATCGGGTCGATCGGGTGCGGCACGGCGGCCTCGGCGCGCGACCACGTGGCCAGCCAGGCGTCCTGCGGACGACCGGTGAGCACCACGACCGGGGGGCACTCGAAGATCTCGTCCTTGAGCTGCTTGGCGATGCCCATGCCGCCGGCCGGGACGGCCTCGCCGTCGAGGATCGCGAGCGAGATGTCGCCGGCGTCCATGTTCTGCAGCACGACCGGCTCGGTGGCGACCTCGACGTACTCGAACTCCGGGAGGTCCGGGTGCGGGCGTCGACCGAGGGCCAGGATCACCTGCTGGCGGGTGTTGACGTCGTCGCTGTAGACGAGGACCTTGATCGGGCGGCTGTCAGGGGTGGCGGTGCTCACGCGGGAATCGTAGCCGTGCCGATGACGGAGCGGTCTCGAGGCTCGCTGCGCTCGCACCTCGCCACCGAGAGCGCTCACCCGGCCCTGCTGCGCCGTCGGTCCTCGAGGTCGAGGCGCCGGTCCTCCCGGGCGGCCTCCTTCATCGACGAGCGCACCCACTGGGTGAAGAGCACGGTGAAGAAGAGGACGCCGATGAGGTCGCCGCTCGCCCAGAGGATCCCGCCGGCCAGGTGCTGGTCCTCGAGCACCGGGGGCAGCCAGGCACCCATCGGGCCCTCGCGGAGCGCGAGGTAGTGCGCTCCGCCGATCAGGGTCGTGCCGCCCATGATCGTGACGCCCAGGAACGCGTGGAACGGCAGCGTCATGAGCGTGAGCAGCACGCGGAACGGGTGGCTCACCCGGCCGGGGACCGGATCGATGCCCATCAGGGGCCAGAAGAAGAGGGTGCCGACCAGCACCAGGTGCACGTGCATCATCTGGTGGACGAAGGGCGAGGCCAGGCTGGCGTCGTACCAGGGGCTGAAGTAGAGCGCCCACGGCGAGGCGACGTAGAGCGCGAAGGCCAGCGGCGGGAATGCCAGCACCTTCGCCACCGGGGAGTGCAGCACGGCGAGCAGCCAGCGACGCGGCCGCAGCGGCAGGGTGCGCAGCGCGAGGGTGACGGGTGCACCGAGGGCGAGCGCCAGCGGCACCACCATCGACAGGATCATGTGCTGCACCATGTGCACGCTCAGCAGGGTGGTGTCGTAGCGCCCCACGCCGGACATCGTGACGAAGGCGAACGAGCCCATCCCGAGGACGCAGAACGCGAGCGTCCGCCCGAGCGGCCACCGGTCTCCCCGGCGGTGCATCACCACGACGCCCAGGGCGTACAGGCCGACCGCCCAGACGGTCACGATGAAGGGAATCGGGTCGATCCCCCAGTCGGTGAAGACCCGTCCGAGCGTGAATCTCGGGAGGTCTTCGGTGGCGACCTGGGAGAGGTCGGACAGGACGGGCAGCACCCTGTGAACTTTATGTCGCGACAACACAGGGGGTCGGGGTGCCCCTCGCCTTGAGGGCGAGCAATAATGGCGCCTGTGGCGACAGCAACTGCGATTCCGGCCTCCCGACTGCACGGGCACCACGACCGACCCAGCATGGTCAGCGTGGGCACGATCATCTGGCTCTCCAGCGAGCTGATGTTCTTCGCGGCGCTCTTCGCTGCCTACTTCACCATCCGCGCAGTGAGCCCCGAGCTCTGGGCGCAGGAGACCGCCAAGCTCAACGTCCCGTTCTCGACCGCCAACACCGCGATCCTCGTGGCGTCGTCGTTCGCCTGCCAGTGGGGCGTGTTCGCCGCCGAGCGGGGCCAGGTCGGTCGCACCGGCGGGGTGCTCAACTTCACCAAGTGGGGCCTGCGCGAGTGGTTCATGCTCACCTACGTCATGGGCGCCATCTTCATCGGCGGACAGGCGACCGAGTACGCCGAGCTGATCCACGAGGGCGTGACCATCCCGAGCTCCGCCTACGGCTCGATGTTCTACCTGACCACCGGCTTCCACGGCATCCACGTGACCGGAGGACTGATCGCCTTCCTCTTCGTGCTGGGACGCACCTACCTCGCCAAACGCTTCACCCATGAGCAGGCTGTGACCGCCATCGTCGTGTCCTACTACTGGCACTTCGTCGACGTGGTCTGGATCGGTCTCTTCTTCACGATCTACGTCATCCAGTAAGCACCCGAACCGCAACCGGCAAGGACTCATCGTGCGTTTGCTCAACCGAACCGCTGGTCGTCTGTCACGGCACCGCCGTGGCCCGCTCGCGGGCCTCGCCGTGCTGCTCCTCGGCCTCCTGATCAGCGGCTCCCTCTACACGGCCTTCGCCCCCGCCCAGGCGCAGAACCAGGCGAGCGCGACCGACCAGGTCGCGCAGGGCAAGGAGCTCTTCCTGACCAGCTGCGCCACCTGCCACGGCAAGAACGGCGAAGGCATCTCCACCGTGCGCGACGGCTACCAGCTCGGCCCGTCGCTCGTCGGGGTCGGTGCCGCTGCGGTCGACTTCCAGGTCGGCACCGGTCGCATGCCGTTGGCCCAGCCCGGTCAGCAGGCCCCCCGCAAGCCGGTCTCCTTCAACGACGACGAGACCGCGGCGCTGGCGGCCTACGTCGCCTCGCTGGGCCCCGGTCCCGCCGTGCCCAACGCGTCGGACTACTCCCTCGACGGCCTGTCCGACGACGAGCGCGAGGAGGCGATCTCGCGCGGTGGCCAGATCTTCCTGACCAACTGCACCGCCTGCCACAACTTCAACGGTGCCGGCGGCGCGATGCCGCGCGGCGGCTACGCCCCGAGCCTGCACGGCGTCGAGGGCAAGTACATCTTCGAGGCGCTGCTGACCGGCCCGCAGGCCATGCCCAACTTCAGCAACGGCAACCTCTCCCCCGAGGAGAAGCGTGACGTCATCGCCTACCTCGGCAGCCTCCAGGACACCCCCGAGTACGCCGGGTTCACGCTCGGCGGCCTCGGCCCGGTCTCCGAGGGCCTGTTCGCATGGGTGATCGGCATCGGCGGGCTCGTGGGAGGCGCGGTCTGGATCGCGTCGCACACCACCCGGACCAAGAAGAGCAAGGTGAACGCGTGAGCAACGACGACCACCGTCCCGCCAACGGGCCCGACGGCACTCCCGAGCCCTACAGCGACGAGTCCGGTGCCCAGTCGCACGTGCCCGCGCAGGTCACGGCGGAGCCGCTCGCCGACCCGGGCCTGCCGGCGCACACCTGGCGTCCGACCGACGTCGACCCCAAGGCCGAGAAGCGCGCCGAGCGCCAGGTCGCCGCGATGTTCATCGCCGCCATGGTGTTCGCGGTCCTCTTCGTCGTCGCCTACTTCTCGCTCAGCGTCGGCGACAACTGGGACACCTTCCTGGGCCTGGGCGCCTCGACCATGACGCTCGGCGTCACGCTCGGTCTCTCCCTGCTCCTCATCGGCATCGGCATCATCCACCTGGCCCGCAAGCTGATGGCCGACGCCGAGATGGTGGAGATGCGCCACCCCGCGGCGTCCCCCCAGGAGGACCGGGAGGCCACGATCCAGGCGCTCAACGACGGTCTCGACGAGGCCGGCATCGGTCGCCGTCCGCTCGTGCGCAACACCATGCTCGGTGCCGTCGGCGTGCTGGGCCTGCCGGCCATCGTGATGCTCCGCGACCTCGCCCCCGGCGACGCGCTGGACACCAGCAAGCTCGCCCACACGATCTGGGAGCCGGGCATGCGCCTGGTGCGCGACGTCGTCGGCACCCCGATCCTGGCCAGCGAGATCGAGATGGGCGACCTCATCAACGCGGCTCCCGAAGCCATGTTCCCCACCGAGGAGAACGGCTACCCCGAGCTCGAAGGCGCCGAGGAGCAGTCCGAGAAGGCCAAGGGCGCCATCATCATCGTCCGGATGGACCCCGACGACATCACCCCGCTCAAGGGCAGGGAGAAGTGGACCGTCGACGGGATCATCTGCTACTCGAAGATCTGCACCCACGTGGGGTGCCCGATCTCTCTCTACGAGCGCACGACCCACCACGTGCTGTGCCCCTGCCACCAGTCGACCTTCGACCTTGCCGACCACGCCAAGGTCATCTTCGGTCCGGCTGCCCGCCCCCTTCCGCAGCTGCCACTCGCAGTGGACGATGAGGGTTACCTTTACGCGCAGAGCGACTTCGACGAGCCCATCGGGGCGAGTTACTGGGAGCGTGAGAAGCAATGAGCACCGACTCGAGGCTGGACACCAGCAAGGTCGCGACGAGCAACCGCAACGACGCCGCGACGGCATCGAAGTCCAGCCCGGCCGGGTCCCTGGCCGGGTGGGCCGACGACCGCCTCGGCCTCGCCACGGTGATGAAGAAGAACCTCCGCAAGGTCTTCCCCGACCACTGGTCGTTCATGCTGGGTGAGATCGCGCTGTGGAGCTTCGTCGTGCTGCTCCTGACGGGCGTCTTCCTCACCCTCTGGTTCAACCCGTCCATGGGCCACGTGACCTACGAAGGCTCCTACGACCAGCTCCGCGGCGTCGGGATGTCGGAGTCGATGGCCTCGACGCTGCACATCTCGTTCGACGTGCGCGGCGGCCTGCTGATGCGCCAGATGCACCACTGGGCCGCGGCGATCTTCATCGCCTCGATGATGGTCCACCTGCTCCGCGTCGCGTTCACCGGCGCCTACCGCAAGCCCCGCGAGCTCAACTGGGTGATCGGCTGCATCCTGCTGCTGCTGGGCACCCTGGAGGGCTTCACCGGCTACTCGCTCCCCGACGACCTGCTCTCGGGCACGGGCGTCCGCGCGGCCGACGGCTTCCTCAAGGCCACGCCGGTGGCGGGCTCCTACATGTCGTTCCTGCTCTTCGGCGGCGAGTTCCCCGGCGAGGCCATCATCCCGCGGCTCTACATCATCCACGTGCTGCTGATCCCGGGCATCCTGCTCGCCCTGATCGCGGCCCACATGCTGCTGCTCGTCTACCACAAGCACACGCAGTGGCCCGGGCCCGGACGCACCGAGCAGAACGTCGTCGGCTACCCGATGCTGCCGGTCTACGCCGCGAAGGCCGGCGGGTTCTTCTTCATGGTCTTCGGCGTCATCGCGATCATGGGTGGCCTGCTGTCGATCAACCCGGTGTGGAAGTTCGGCCCCTACGACCCGACCAAGGTCACGGCCGGATCCCAGCCCGACTGGTACATGGGCTGGCCCGACGGGCTGCTGCGCATCATCCCGACGGGATGGGAGTCGGTGATCTTCGGCTACACCATCTCGTGGAACGTCATGCTGCCGATCCTCATCGTGCCGCCGACGATGCTGGTCGTGCTGATCCTGCTGCCGTTCCTCGAGGGCTGGATCACCGGCGACAAGCGCGACCACCACCTGCTCCAGCGTCCGCGCAACGCGCCGACGCGCACCGCGGTCATGGTGGCCCTGATGACGTTCTACGGCCTGGCCTGGGCGGCCGGCGGCAACGACATCATCGCGATCAAGCTGCATGCCAGCATCAACCAGATCACCTACTTCATGCGGGTGGCGATCTTCCTCGGCCCGCTCCTGGCGTTCTGGATCACGCGGCGCTGGTGCATCTCGCTGCAGCGCCACGACAACGACAAGCTGCTGCACGGCTACGAGACGGGCATCATCACCCGCTCCCCCGACGGCCAGTACGCCGAGCGGCACCTGCCGATCAGCGAGAAGGCGGCCTACACGCTCACCGCGCGTGATCGTGACGAGGTGCTGGCGATCCAGGGCGACACCGATGCGTCGGGCGTGGCTGCACCCAACTCGCGCTCGGAGAAGCTGCGGGCCCGCCTGTCGAAGTGGATGTACGTCCACAACGTGCAGAAGCCCACCAGGGCCGAGCTCGAGGAGGCGCACCACCACGCCGAGCACGAGGCGGAGCTCCAGTCGGGTCTCGACCACCCGGCCGACGGTCACCAGTTCGACGACCACCGCCTGCGCGACACCGACGACGTGCCGTTGCGCGACCACTGATCGCTCGACGTCACACGAGGGCCCGCCGGGATCATCCCGGCGGGCCCTCGTCGTTCGCCCATGCGGCCCGTCGGCCGCTGCTCAGTCGCCCTTGACGTTGACGAGCTGGTGGAGGACGTGGCGCACCTCGACCAGGTCTGCGGCATCCGCCATCACCTGGTCGATGTCCTTGTAGGCCGCCGGGATCTCGTCGATGAACGCGTCGGTGTCGCGGTACTCGATCCCGACCATCGCCTGCCGCAGGTCCTCGGCGGTGAAGGTCCGGCGAGCCCGCGACCGGGAGTACGACCGTCCCGCGCCGTGGGGCGCGGAGTTCAGCGAGACCGGGTCCCCCTTGCCCACGACCACGTAGGACGCCGTGCCCATCGACCCGGGGATGAGCCCGGGACGGCCCCGCTCGGCGTTGATCGCACCCTTCCGCGACAGCCAGACGTCCTGGCCGTAGTGGTGCTCGGGCTCGGTGTAGTTGTGGTGGCAGTTGATCTCCTCCTGCCGGTCCACCTCTCCCCCGACCCACTCGCCGAACTGGCGTACGACCCGGTCCATCATCTCCTCACGGTTGAGCAGCGCGTAGGTCTGCGCCCACCGCATCTCGCGGATGTAGGCGTCGAACTCCGGCGTGCCCTCGGTGAGGAAGGCCAGGTCCCGGTCCGGGAGCTCGACCTCCGCACAGGCCTCCCGCGCGACCGCGATGTGCTGCTGCGCGATCCGGTTGCCGACGCCTCGCGACCCCGAGTGCAGGAACAGCCACACGCCACCACCCTCGTCTGCGGTGATCTCGATGAAGTGGTTGCCCGACCCCAGGGTGCCCAGCTGGAGCTCCCAGCGCTTCGCGTAGGTCGCCGGGTCGAAGCCGGCGTCGGACGCGAGCCCGCGGAGCTGCTCGAGGCGCTGCTCGGTGTGCTCCCGGCTCACCGAGCCGTTGGCCGCGCCTGCGTTGAGCGGGATGGCCCGCTCGATCGCCTGCCGCACCGGCTTCCGGTCCTCCGGCAGGTCGCCCACGGCGTAGTGCGTGCGCACGGCGATCATGCCGCAGCCGATGTCCACGCCCACGGCGGCCGGGATGATCGCACCGAGGGTGGGGATCACCGAGCCGACGGTGGCGCCGAGGCCCAGGTGGGCATCGGGCATCAGCGCCACGTGCGGGTGGATGAACGGCATCTCGGCCGTCTGCTCCGCCTGCGCGCGGGTGTTGTCCTCCAGGATGGACGCCCAGTTGACGAGCGTCGGGGTCAGCTTCTCCATCGTCCTTCCTTGCCTGTCAGGGCCCGCTGGGTGCGGGCCGACGACGGACGCTAGGGGACGACAATGGGGTTGCACCGCCCATTTCGCATGTGCGTCAGGAGAGGGCGGAGCCGGACTTCCACTCGGCGAAGGGCAGGTTCCAGTCGCCGTAGCCGTTGTCCAGGGTCATCGGCCGGTCGGTGCCGGTGTACTCGACGACGTCACCGCGGCGGCTCATGGCGTAGAGCCATCCGGCGTCGGCGGTGGACATGCCCGTGCAGCCGTGGGACACGTTGGCGTGTCCCTGCGAGGACACCGACCACGGCGCGGCGTGGAGGAACTCGCCGGAGTAGGTCACCCGCATCGCCCACTGCACGTCGTCGATGTCGTAGGCCTCGGGGCTGTCACGGTTGATGCCGACCGTCTCGGAGTTCATCCGCTTCTCGGCGAACTTCTCGATGATCACCTTGGTGCCCGATCGCGTGGTGAAGCCCGCCTTGCCGGTGGTGATCGGGATGGTCCGCAGCAGCGTCCCGTTGGACAGGACCTGCATCTGGTGGGTCTGGGCGTTGACCTTGTAGACGTGGGCGTCGCCGACGTGGAAGTTGATGCTGCGCGACTCCTGGCCGAAGATGCCGTTGCCGGCGGGCAGGCTGTTGATGTCGAGGTCGACCTTCACGTCCGTGCCGGCCTTCCAGTAGGTCGCGGGGCGCCAGTGCGCCTCCTTGCTGTTGAGCCAGCGCCACGAGCCCTTCTGCGCCGGCGTGCTCGTCACCGACATGTGCTTCTCGAACAGGGACCGGTCGGTCACCGGCCAGTCGAAGGTGACGATGACCGGCATGCCGACGCCCACGGTCTCGCCGTCGAGCGGGGCGATCGAGGCGAAGGTCTGCTCGTCGAGCGTGAGGTCGACCGTGTGGAAGCTGCGGGTGCGCTCGACGCTGCGCCCGTCCGAACGGGTCGCGGAGGCGGTGATCGTGTAGTCGGTGCCGGGCTCGAGCAGGGCCGAGGAGGTCCAGGAGCCGTCGGCGACCGCGCCCTTCACCTCACCGTCGGTCGAGGAGAGCTGGACGCCGTCGAGGGTGCCGCCCTGGGTGCCGACGATGACCGGGGCGCCGATCGGCACGGCGGCCGCGTTGCGGAAGCTCGTGGTCAGTCGGACGGGCTCCGGCCTGGGCGCATCGGGCGCGGCCGAGGAGCCTGTCCCGCCGCTGCCGGCGGACCCACCCGAGCCGTCGGAGCCGCCCGACGACGACGTGCATCCTGCGAGGCTCCCCGCCAGGGCGAGAAGCGCGAAGGCAGCGGCCGCCGTCCGACGGTGGCGTGCGGAACGTGTGGATACGAGCGCGGTAGTGCGCATCGGTCAACCCCCCAAGTGTTGCAGGTGAAACAGAAGAACCCGTCCAGCCTACGGCGTGGACGGGCCCCTCCAAAAAGCAGACGCGCGGGGGCGCTCAGTGAGCGTGCTCGCCCCGGTAGTACTCGAAGATGAAGCCGCACGAGACGACCGCACCGACGGTGAAGCCGATGATCACCAGCCACCAGGCAGCGAGCGCGGTGCCGTAGACGATCACGCCCAGCGCGAGGGCACACCACAGGGGCCACCAGGAGTAGGGCGGGAAGAAGCCCAGCTCGCCGGCACCCTCGGCGATCTCGCCGTCCTTGCGGTCCTCGGGACGGGGATCCATCTTCGAGGCGTGGAAGCCGAGGTAGAGGGTGACCATGCCGAACAGCAGCGCGGTCATGACCAGCGCGGACGTGCCGGTCCAGTCACCGGCGAGGAACCAGTAGGCCGGGGTCACGACCGCCACGAACAGCGCGGTCGCTCCGAAGATCCAGGCTTCGGCCTTCATCGGTTGTCACCTTCGTTCGGCTCGGTCGGATCGGCCGACTCGGGCGTCTCGCCGGCGCGCTCGCGCAGCATCTCCTCGCGCCCGTCCATCTCGGGTGCGTCGGCGGCGTCACCCTCGCGGGCGGCGTCGTTGTCGTCCAGCTCGAGCAGCGCGATCTCCGGGTGGTGCAGGTCGAAGGCGGGCGACTCGGACCGGATCCGAGGAAGGCTGTGGAAGTTGTGGCGAGGCGGCGGTGAGCTGGTGGCCCACTCGAGCGAGCGGCCCCAGCCCCAGGGGTCGTCGACCTCGACCTTGGGACCCTTGCTGGAGATGTAGACGTTGTAGAGGAACGGCAACGTCGACGCACCGAGCAGGAACGCTCCCACCGTCGAGATCTGGTTGAGCGTGGTGAAGCCGTCCTGGGGCAGGTAGTCGGCGTAGCGACGCGGCATGCCCTCGACACCCAGCCAGTGCTGGACGAGGAAGGTCGTGTGGAAGCCCACGAAGAGGATCCAGAAGTGCAGCTTGCCGAGCCGCTCGTCGAGCATCTTGCCGGTCATCTTCGGCCACCAGAAGTAGAAGCCGGCGAACATCGCGAACACCACGGTGCCGAAGACGACGTAGTGGAAGTGCGCGACCACGAAGTAGGAGTCGGAGACGTGGAAGTCGAGCGGGGGGCTGGCCAGGATGACGCCGGTGAGACCGCCGAAGAGGAAGGTCGTCAAGAAGCCGACCGACCACAGCATGGGGGTGTCGAAGGACAGAGATCCCCCCCACATCGTGCCGATCCAGTTGAAGAACTTCACTCCGGTGGGCACCGCGATCAGGAACGTCATGCCGGAGAAGAACGGCAGGTCGACCGCGCCGGTGACGAACATGTGGTGGGCCCACACGGCGACGGACAGCATCGCGATGCCGAGCGTGGCGGCGACCAGGCCGACGTAGCCGAAGATCGGCTTGCGGCTGAAGACCGGCAGGATCTCGGAGATGATGCCGAAGAACGGCAAGGCGATGATGTAGACCTCCGGGTGCCCGAAGAACCAGAACAGGTGCTGCCACAGGACCGGGCCACCGTGGGCCGGGTCGAACACGTGCGCCCCGAGGATCCGGTCGGCCTCGAGCGAGAGCAGGGCACCCGCGAGGATCGGGAACACCATGATCACGAGCATGCTGGTGATCAGCGTGTTCCACACGAAGATCGGCATCCGGAACATGGTCATGCCGGGCGCGCGCATGCAGATGATCGTGGTGATGAAGTTGACGCCACCGAGGATCGAGCCGAGGCCGGCCATCCAGAGGCCCATGATCCAGAGGTCACCACCGACACCCGGACTTCGTACGGCGTCGGAGAGCGGCGTGTAGGCGAACCAGCCGAAGTCGGCGGCTCCCTGCGGCGTGAGGAAGCCGGACGCGGCGATGAGGCCACCGATCAGGAACAGCCAGTAGCTGAACATGTTGAGGCGGGGGAACGCGACGTCGGGCGCACCGATCTGGAGCGGCATGATGACGTTGGCGAAGCCGAAGAACAGCGGCGTCGCGAACAGCAGCAGCATGATCGTGCCGTGCATCGTGAACAGCTGGTTGTAGAGCTGGTCGTTGACGATCTGCTGACCGGGATAGGCCAGCTCGGAGCGGATCAGCATGGCCATCAGACCGGCGACCAGGAACCACCCGAACGACGTGATCAGGTACATCTTCCCGATCAGCTTGTGGTCGGTCGTGGTCAGGATCCGGACGACCTGCTCGCCCAGCGGCTTCTTCTCCGGCGGCGGAGCCGAGGCCGGGGGTGCGGCGGTGGTTGCGGCGCTCACTCGTTGCTTCCTTCCGCGTCGGTCTCGAGACCGGCCTGGTCGTTCACGTAGCTGCCGCCCAGCAACGGGTCGTCGGCAGTGTTGCCCGCCTCGGCCAGGTCGGCGAGGTAGGCCTCGTACTTCTCCTGGCTGACGACCTCGACGTTGAACAGCATCCGCGAGTGGGAGACACCGCAGAGCTCGTAGCACTTGCCGGCGTAGGTGCCCTCCACCGTGGGCGTGACCTGGAGCTTGTTGACCCGGCCGGGGATGACGTCCATCTTCACCAGGAACGACGGGACGCCGAAGTCGTGGATCACGTCGGGCGAGTGCAGGTTGAACTGGATGATCTGGCCGACCGGCAGCACCAGCGTCGGGATGTCGCTGCCCGTGCCGGAGGTGTAGACGTACTGGTCGTAGGCGAAGTCGCCCGGCTCACCGTTGGCCGCGGGGTCACCGGTGGCGTCGACGTCCTGGTCACCGATGCCGTAGTTGAAGGTCCACGACCACTGCTGCCCGGTCACCTCGACGGTCATGTCGGGGTTGGGGTCCATGTTGAGGACCTCGTCCTGGACGCGGACGGTGTGGAAGAAGAACACGACGCACATGAGGACCGGCGCGATCGTGTAGAAGACCTCGAGGGGCAGGTTGTAGCGCGTCTGCCGCGGGACCTCGTCGTCGCTGCGGCGACGGAACTTCACCACGGCGTAGAGGATCAGGCCCCAGACGATCACGCCGGTCACCATGGCGGCGACCCACGCCCACTTCCAGAGCTCGTAGGTGTAGGGACCCTGCGCGGTGGCGCGGTCGGGCATGGCCAGGTTGCGGATCTGGTGCTGGTCGGCCTCGGAACATCCGGCGAGCACCAGCATCGTCACGCCCAGCATGGCGACCTTCAGGGTGCGCCGCATGGGCACGCCCGACAGGTTGGGGACTTGCAGACCCACTGACGAGCCTCTCTCTCGGTCCTTTTAGACGTACAGAGAGTATCCCCAACCGGCCGCGTCGTGCGGGGCAGGGTCGGGTGTCGCGCGATCGGCGCCGATCCGGCTCGGCCGTCCCGCGTCGGACCGCGGGTGCGTGGCATAAGTTGCCCCTGTGACTGGGCCTGTGGCGGGAGCGGGAGACCTCGACAGCGCGTCCGCCCCACCGCTCCATCCGGCTGCTCGCGAGGTCCTGCTCGCGGCGCTCGACCGGGGGTACGCCGACCCGCGCCGGCTGCACCGTGCCGGACGCGAGGCACGGCTGCTGCTCGACAACGCTCGCGAGGCCACGGCCGACGCGCTGGGGGTCCGGCCCGACGAGGTCACCTTCACCCCGAGCGGGACGCACGCGGTGCACCTCGGACTGCTGGGACTGGTCCGCGGGTCGAGGCGGGGCGACGTCGTCGTCCACTCCGCGGTCGAGCACTCCGCGGTCCGCCACGCGGTGGCGTGGGGCGCTCGGGCCGAGGAGGTCTCGGTGATGGGCGACGGCCGTGTCTACGACGGCGACCTCGTGCAGGGCGCGGTCGCGCCCGAGGTCGGCGTGGTCGCCCTCCAGACCGCCAACCACGAGGTCGGCACGGTGCAGCCGGTCGGCGAGTTCGAGCTGCCCAACGGCGTGCCGCTCTTCACCGATGCCTGCGCGTCGATGGGCCGGCTCGCCCTGCCCGGCGGCTGGGCGGCCGCGGCCGGGTCCGCGCACAAGTGGGGCGGCCCGGCCGGTGTCGGCGTGCTGCTGGTCCGCAAGCGCGCACGGTGGCGCAACCCCTTCCCCGGCGACGACCGGATCGACGAGCGCTCGACCGGCTTCGAGAACGTCCCGGCGGTCCTGGCCGCCGCCGCGTCGCTCCAGGCCGTCGTGGCCGAGCGCGACGAGGTCAACGCGCGCCAGCACGAGCTCGTCGACGTCGTACGCCGCCGGGTGGCGGCCGAGGTGCCCGACGTCGAGGTGGTCGGCGACCCCGACCGACGGCTCCCCCACCTGGTGACGTTCTCCTGCCTCTACGTCGACGGCGAGGCGCTGGTCATCGAGCTGGACCGCCGCGGCTTCGGGATCGCCAGCGGGTCGGCCTGCACGGCCTCGACGCTGACGCCCAGCCACGTGCTCGCGGCGATGGGGGTGCTCACGCACGGCAACGTCCGACTCTCGCTCCAGCGCGACGCCACCCGCGCCGAGGTGGACGCCTTCTGCGACGTGCTGCCCACGGTGGTCGCCGAGATCCGGTCGCGGGTGGGCCTGTGACGTCCCACGAGCCGTCCCACGAGGTGTCCCTCGAGCTCGACTGCCGGGAGATGCCCTGCCCGATGCCCGTCATCGAGCTGGCCCGGCACC
This sequence comes from uncultured Actinomycetota bacterium, assembly GCA_963750445.1. Classification (GTDB taxonomy): domain Bacteria; phylum Actinomycetota; class Actinomycetes; order Propionibacteriales; family Nocardioidaceae; genus Nocardioides. Next base: position 953,584 of record CAVVQR010000016.1, read on the forward strand.
TGGTCGACGTCGAGGTCGGCGCGCTGCTCGCCGTGGTCGCCCGCGACCCTGCCGCTGCCGTCGACGTACCTGCGTGGTGCCGGATGAAGCAGCAGGACTACGTCGGCGCGGACACCGCCGACGACGGCGTCGCGCGCTACGTCGTACGCCGGAGATCGTGACGGCCTCGCTCGGCTGACCCGGTTTCGACACGCTCCGTCGCGACTTCGTTCCTCAGTCGCGGTCGCTGCTCAACCACCGACGATCGAGTCCGCTGGCGCGTCCTCGATCAGGGACGGATGGTGGTGAGGTGCGGCTCGAAGTCGGCGACGGCGTCGGCTCCGTAGGTGGCACCGCAGCGCTCGAGGAAGGCGGCCCGGGAGATCTCGTACTCCTGCGTGCCGACCTGCTCGACGACGTAGACGGCGAGCAGGCACCCGAGCTGGGCGGCCCGCTCGTGCCCGAGGCCCCAGCTCAGCGCGGCGAGGAAGCCGGCGCGGAAGGCGTCACCGACGCCGGTCGGCTCGACCTTCTCGATCTCGGGCACGGCCGCGACGACGATCGACTCCGCGCCGGCACGGTCGATGCGGACGCCGGCGGGCCCGAGGGTGACGACCCACGTGCCGACCCGCGAGAGGACCTCCTCGGCGCTCCAGCCGGTCTTCTGGGTGATCAGGCTGGCTTCGTACTCGTTGGAGAAGAGGATCTCCGCGCCGTCGATCAGCGGCCGGATCAGGTCGCCGTCGCCGAAGGCCAGCTGCTGGGACGGGTCGGCCAGGAACGGGTAGCCGCGCTGGCGGCACTCCTCGGTGTGGCGGAGCATGCCCTGCGGGTCGTCGGGGCCGATGATCACGTAGTCCGGGGCGCCGACGCGGTCGACGATCGGCTTGAGCTCGATCTCGCGCGACTCGCTCATCGCGCCGGCGTAGAAGCTGGCGATCTGCGCGTGTGCGCTGTCGTTGGTGCACACGAACCGAGCGGTGTGGCGGGTCTCGGAGACGTGCACCGAGCTGCAGTCGACGTTGTGCCGCTCGAGCCAGCCGCGGTACTCGGCGAAGTCCTCGCCGACGGCGCCGACGAGCACCGGGCGCAGGCCCAGGTTGCCGAGGCCGAAGCAGATGTTGGCGGCACAACCGCCCCTGCGCACCTCGAGATCCTCGACGAGGAAGGACACCGAGAGCTTGTCGAGCTGGTCGACGACCAGGCTGTCGGCGAACTTGCCGGGGAAGGACATCAGGTGGTCGGTCGCGATGGATCCGGCTACGAGGAGGGACACGCCGCGAAACACTACCTTCCGGTACACCTCGGGATACCACTCAGTAGCCCATAGCGTCGTCGACATGACGACTTCACGGCCGCCGCACGCGCGCCCCTCGCACCTGGTCCACGACGAGCTGGGCACGCCTGCGGAGATGGCCGCCGACTGCCAGGAGCTCGGTCGCAACCTGCGCCTCGAGTCCCGCTTCGAGCGGATCGCCCGGGCTGCGGTCGCGACCCCGCCGAGCCTCCACTACGACGACTACCCGGCCGAGGTCGCCAAGCGCGAGATCCGCGTCTCCGCCGCCGCCGTCCGGATCGCCGACGCGCTGCACCTGCATCTCGACTAGCGCGGTCATCCCCACCACGTACGACGAAGGCCCCCGCCACTGGCGGGGGCCTTCGTCATTGGCCATGGGTTTTGACGCCCTGGCGTCGCATCAGTGGAACGAGTCACCGCACGCGCACGAACCCGTGGCGTTGGGGTTGTCGATCGTGAAGCCCTGCTTCTCGATGGTGTCGACGAAGTCGATCTCGGCACCGTTGAGGTAGGGGACGCTCATCCGGTCGACGACGACGGTCACGCCGTCGAAGTCGGTGGTGACGTCGCCGTCGAGGGTGCGCTCGTCGAAGAAGAGCTGGTAGCGCAGACCCGAGCAGCCACCCGGCTGGACGGAGATGCGCAGGGCCAGGTCGTCACGGCCCTCCTGCTCGAGGAGGCTCTGAATCTTGCCCGCGGCGACGGCCGACAGGTTGATCTGGTCGGTGCGGCGCTCGGTGGTCTCGACCTGCTCGGTCATCTCATCACTCCAGAAAGTCTCGGGGTCTTGCTGTCTCCAATGGTCGCACACGCGGGGTTATTCCCCGTGGTCCTGCTCGTTGTCCGTCCTCGGTCGCTCGGGGTGGCGGCACATCGCCTCCTCGGGGCTCTCCAGCCAGCGATCTGCCGCCACCCCCTGGCGCTCAGCCATCGTGGGTGGCGGCACATGACGGGTGGGCGAGTCGATTGGGCGCGATCTGCCGCCACCCTCACGCGGTACGCCGACGGGCGGGCGCCTGCGGGATCCGCGCCAGGAACGCCGTACGCCCGCCAGCGGTGAACAGGGATTCGCGCAGCAGGTCGTGCCACGCCCTGATCCGCGAGGGGTCATGTGGCCGACCCACCGCTCGGTCAGCATCCTCGAGGATGGTCACGGCCCTCTGGATCACGTCGCCTGCCGTGTCACCACGTCGGACGTGGTTCTCGCGATCGACACGTCGATCTCGACGACGGTCATGGACGCGCCGGGACGACTCTTCGTGCTCGTCGCCGTCGAACTCGTGCAGGGAGTTCGTGCCACAGAGCCGCAGGTCCGCACGGGCGATGAGCACGCCGTGCCCGTCGACGAGGCTCAGGGCAGCACGGAGCTGGCGGCTGCCCGGTCGCCGGGAGCCGGCCTGGAGCTCCAGTGAGTCCATCGACACCAGCCCGAGGTGGAGCGCCGCATCGACCATGGCGACGAGGTCGATGAGTCCGACCCACCGTCCTGCGGCCGCGAGCGCCTCCGCCACCTCGGCCACGCGCAGGCCGTGCACCACGTCGTAGGTCACCGGCCGGATGTGGCGGCTCGTGTGCACCCCCGCTCGCATCGGCCGAGGATCGTCCTTCGCCAGGGCCAGGAACACCGGGCAGCCCTGAGGCAGCGGTGGCAGCGGGAGTCCCCACACCTGGAGCGCAGTGAGCCCGGTGAAGCAGCCGTGGCCGGTCATCAGCAGCTGCCAGCCCGCGAGGTCGTCCTCGCTCCAGAACGGAGGGTGCTCCGACGGCACGACCTCGGTGGCCGGACGATGCACCCCGTAGGTCACGTGGGTCCACGCCGCACCGCGGCGGTGTCCCCTGGTCGGTCGCGACGATGTCATCCACCGAGGCTCCGGGCTTGTCGCGTCGCTGTCCCGGTGCGGCGGCCTGGCCTGGGGACGACGGGCGCCTCGTGGCGCCTGTGGACATCTGATGGCCCGCCCACGCGACACATTCGGGCCTTTTCAGTCGACTACCCACGAGGTGGCGGCAGAACGCAGCAGAAACAGCCCGGCGGAAGCAATCTGCCGCCACCCTCGGAGGGGCGGCAGCAGCGACCCCCTCAGCGCGACCAGGTACGGGCGACCCGCTGGGCGAGGTCGGCGAGCGCGTCGGCGGGCGCGGCGAAGGCGCGCTCCTCGCCCACCAGCTCGACGAGGGAGTAGGCCGACTCGATCCCGAGGGCCCGCATCTCGCGGGAGCCGACCAGCACCTGTCCGGCCAGCGCGATGCAGGGGCGGAGTGCATCGGAGGCGACCCCGGCGACGCCGTAGGGCACCTTGCCGGCGCGGCTGGAGAAGTCGAAGGACCCCTCCCCGGTCACGACGAGGTCGGCGAGGCGGGCGCGCGAGGCGAGGGACACCGCGTCGGTGACCAACCCGATGCCGGGCTCGCGGGTGGCGCCGAGCAGGAGCAGCGCGTAGCCGATGCCGCCGGCGGCGCCCGCACCCTTGTCGAGCGACGTACGCCGGTCCGTGGCGGCGGCGAACGCCTCCAGCCAGCCGTCGACCTCGGCGATCCGGTCCTCGGCGATGCCCTTCTGCGGGCCGAAGGTCTTGGTGGCCCCGAACAGGCCGGTCAGCGGGATGTCGACGTCGCTCGCGGCCACCAGGGTGACCCCGGCAAGCCGTTCGCGGGCCGCCGCGAGGTCCACGTGGGTCACGGAGGCCAGCGCCGCCACGCCCGCGTCGAGCACACCGTCGGACGTCGCGCCGAGCGCAGCCAGGAACCCGGCTCCCCCGTCGTTGGTGCCGGAGCCGCCCAGCCCCACGACGACCGTCCGCGCCCCGCCCGTCACCGCAGCGAGCACCAGCTCGCCCGCGCCTCGGCTGGACGCCGTCTCGGCCCTGCCGTCGGCCAGGTGCAGACCGGCGGCCTGCGCGCTCTCGACGTAGGCCGTCTCCCCCACCCGCAGCACCACTGCGGGCACCGGGGCGCCGTGCGGTCCCGCGACGGTGACGGCCGCGAGCTCACCGCCGAGCGCGGCGTGCAGCACGTCGACGAAGCCGGGCCCACCGTCGGCCATCGGCGCGAGGTCGAGCTCGTCGTCCGGCGAGTGGCGTCGCCAGCCACTGGCGATGGCCTCCGCGGCCTGCACCGCGGTGAGGGTCCCGGCGAACTTGTCCGGGGCGATGAGGACGCGCATGGCCGCCATGCTCCCGCACCGCTCCCGGGGCCCGGCCGTCGGGCATGCTGGTGGCATGAGCGAGCTGGCCCCGATCATCGCCGAGATCACCGTCCCGACGACGCCCACCGAGGCCTTCGTGGGCTTCACCGCCCAGATGGGCGAGTGGTGGGACCCGATGCTCAGCCCGGACCCGGCGAGCTTCACCGGCATCGCCATCGACCCCGACGGCGACGTCGCGAGCGTGCACGGTGACGAGCAGTACGCCTGGGGTCGGGTGACGCACTGGGACCCGATCGGCCGCTACACGCAGGACTTCTGGCTCGGCCACGCGCAGGAGTCCCCGACCGCCCTGGAGGTCACCTTCACCGAGGTCGCCGACGGCACCCTGGTGCACCTCGAGCACGGAGGCTGGGCCGAGGGCAGCGAGGACGTCCGGGCGAAGTACTCCCACTGGGACGACCTCCTCCGGCGCTACGCCGCTCACGTCTCGTGACAGCGCCGCTCGTCCGGCCGATGCGCGAGGACGACCTCGCCGCCTTCGGGGAGATCACCGCGACCAGCTACTACGAGGTCGAGGCGCAGACCGCGCAACGGTCGTGGCCCGACCCCGTACGACGTCCGCCGTCTCGCAACAGCGCGTGGATCGACCGCGCCCGTGCCGCCCTGCACAGTGATCCCGGTGGGTGCTGGATCGCCGAGGTCGACGGTGTGGTCGTGGGCGGAGCGGTGTCGCGGACGCGTGAGCTGATGTGGATCCTGGCCTCGTTCGCGGTCAGCCCACCGCACCAGGGGCAGGGCATCGGCACCCAGCTGATGGCGGCGGCGCTCCACCACGGCCGCGGCTGCCTGCGAGGGATGTTCGCGGCCAGCGCCGACCCCGGCGCCGTACGCCGCTACCGGCTCGCCGGCTTCGACCTCCACCCACAGATGTTCGTCCGCGGCGTCGTCGACCGCGCGGCGATCCCGGTGGTCGACCGGGTGCGCGAGGGCAACGCCGCCGACATCGACCTGATGAACTCCGTCGACCGCCAGACCCGCGGCGCGGCCCACCTCGGCGACCACGAGCTGCTGCTCGCCCAGTTCCGGCTGGTCGTCACCGACCACTCGACCGGCGCGGGCTACGCCTACGTCGACGAGGACGGCTCGGCGGCGCTGCTCGCCGCCACCAACCGGCGTACGGCGACCACGCTGATGTGGGAGGCGCTGGCGTCGTCCCGGCCCGGCGCGGAGGTCGCGGTGCACCACATCACCGCCGCCAACGCCTGGGCACTCGACGTCGCGCTCGCGGCGAGGATGGCGATCCACCAGAGCGGCTACCTGTGCCTGCGCCAGATGAAGCCGCCGTCGCCCTACCTCCACCACGGCAGCCTGCTCTAGCGCCTCCTGCGCCGCAGCCACGCACCTACGCGTCGGACCCGGGCTCGAGCCGGGCACCGGCCGGGACGTCGGTCGTCACGCGCGAGTCACGCCCCACCAGCACGACGTCCTCGTCGCGGGCGAGACGCGCCGTCGGCTCGCTCCCGACCCTGGCTCCTCCACCCACCTCGGTCCGCTCGTCCAGCACCGAGGTCCGCACGACGGCACCCGCCCGGACCACGCAGTCCTCCATGATGACGCTGTCGTGGACCTCCGCGCCCCTCTCGACCACGACGCCCGGGCCCAGGACGCTGCCGACCACGAGGCCGGCGACGTCCGCGCCCGGCGACAGGATCGCGTCGTGGCACTCCCCCGTCCCGCGCACCCGGGCTGCCGGCCGGTCCGGCCAGTGCGAGATGACCGGGCGGTCCGGGTGGTCGAAGACGTCGACCTTGCCGCGCACCAGGTCGCGGTGGGACTGGAGGTAGAGGCTCGGCTGGCCCACGTCGCGCCAGTAGCCCGTGAGGGGTACGGCGACGGCGCGGCCGCTCTCGACCAGGCGCGGGCAGGAGGTGCTCGCCGAAGTCGCCGATGCCGCTGTCGCCGTCCCCGTCCTGGTCGTCGGCCAGCTCGCGCCGGAGGCTGTGGAGGGCACCCAGCAGTGCCTCGGTGTCGTAGAGGAAGATCTCCGTGGCGACCGTGCCCGCTGAGGGACGGGAGGGCTTGTGCTCGATGCCGGTGATCGTGCCGTCGCCCCGCGCGAGGACCACGACGTTGTCCGCGGCGTCCTTCTTGCTCACCTGGCTCGTGAGCACCGTGGCCACCCGACCGGCGGCGACGTGCTCCTCGACGATCGGCGCGAGGTCCATGTTGAAGACGTGGTCGGCGCTGCACACGGCCAGCGTGCGCGCGCCGAAGGCCTCGATGTCGGCGGACATCCGCAGCAGCAGGTCTCCGTTGCCGAAGGCGAAGCCACTCTCGGTGGCCGGTCCGGTGCCGGTCTGCGGCACGATCCGGCGGAACCCGCCACGGTTGCGGTCCAGGCTCCAGGGCCGTCCGCCGGCGAGGTAGTCGTCGAGGAGGTGACCTGGTACTCCAGGGACACCCACACGTCCGCGAGGTCGGCGTGCACCAGACCGGAGAGCGCGAAGTCGATCAGCCGGTGCACGCCGCCGTAGGGCAGGGCGGGCTTGGCGCGCTCGCGGGTGAGCACGTCCATCCGGGAGCCCTGCCCACCCGCCTGCACCAGGGCCAGGACCTCACCGCGTCGCGACATGTCCGAGAGCATGGCACGCGGCACCGACGTCGGAACCCCCTCCTAGGATGGGACGCATGAGCCTCGTCGACCTGCCGCTCCTCCCCCTCGGCAAGGGCCGCGACCTCGACGCCGAGCGCGGCGTGGAGTGCCCCGGTGACCTCCCCGCGGCGTCCGACCCCGACCTCGTGGCCCGCGCCCGGGCGGCCAAGGAGACGCTGGGTGAGCGGGTGTTCGTCCTCGGCCACCACTACCAGCGCGACGAGGTCATCCAGTTCGCCGACGTCACCGGCGACTCCTTCAAGCTCGCCCGCGACGCGGCCGGCCGGCCCGCCGCCGAGTTCATCGTGTTCTGCGGCGTGCACTTCATGGCCGAGTCCGCCGACATCCTCACCTCACCCGCGCAACAGGTCGTGCTGCCCGACCTCGCCGCCGGCTGCTCGATGGCCGACATGGCCCGGCTCCGCCAGGTCGAGGACGCCTGGGACGCCATGGCCGACGCGGGCATCCAGGACAGCGTCGTGCCGGTGACCTACATGAACTCCAGCGCCGACATCAAGGCATTCTGCGGGCGCAACGGCGGCGTGGTCTGCACGTCCTCCAACGCCGACGTGGCGCTCGACTGGGCGTTCGGGCAGAAGGCCGACGGCAACGCCAAGATCCTCTTCCTCCCCGACCAGCACCTCGGCCGCAACACCGCGGTCCTGCAGATGGGCATCGCCCTGGACGAGTGCGTCGTGTGGGACCCGCACCTGCCCGGCGGCGGCCTGACGGCCGATGAGCTGCAGAAGGCCCGGATGATCCTCTGGAAGGGCCACTGCTCGGTGCACGGGCGCTTCTCCGAGGACGTCGTCGACGAGCTCCGCGTCAAGCACCCCGGCATCAACATCCTGGTCCACCCGGAGTGCAAGCACGAGGTCGTGCTCAAGGCCGACCTGGTCGGCTCGACCGAGTTCATCATCAAGACCATCGAGGCCGCCGAGCCCGGCACCGTGTGGGCCATCGGCACCGAGCTCAACCTCGTCAAGCGGCTGGCCGACGCCCACCCCGACAAGACGATCGTCTTCCTCGATCGCAACGTCTGCTACTGCTCGACGATGAACCGCATCGACCTGCCACACCTGGTCTGGGCACTGGAGAACCTCGTCGCCGGTCAGGTCGTCAACCAGATCACCGTCGACCCGGAGACCGAGGCCGACGCCCTGGTCGCGCTCCAGCGGATGCTCGACCTGCCGGGCAAGTCGCACCGCGACTGAGCATGGCCGTGCGCAGGATCAGCGACTCCGAGCGCCGCAGCAGGATCGGCGTACGCCACGGACTGGCGCCCGGACACCGGTTCGACTCGGTCGCCGCGGTCACCCGGGCGATGACGGTCCTGCACGCCACCGAGGCCGCCACCGTCCACCTGGCGGTCGCCGCACGCTCGGAGGGCCTCGGCGCCGACGACGTCGACGCCGCGCTCTACGACGACCGCTCGGTGGTCAAGCAGCTCGCGATGCGCCGGACCCTGTTCGTCTTCCCGCGCGAGCTGCTGCCCGCCGCATGGGGCAGCGCCTCGGCCCGGGTCGGCACGGCGGAGGGCAAGCGCATCGCCAAGGCCATCGCCGCGGCGGGCATCGCCGACGACGGCGAGGCGTGGCTGGCGGCGGCCCGCGAGGCGGTCCTGGCCGACCTGGCCGAGGGGCCGGCGACCGTGGCCGAGCTCCGCGCCCGGGTGCCGGAGCTGGCCGGGATGATCGGCGGTGACACGGACAAGAAGTGGGACCGCCCGGTGTCGGTGGCTCCGTGGGTGCTGACCCACCTCGGTCTCGACGGCGCCACGCTGCGCGGGCGCAACGCGGGGCACTGGCGACTCAACAAGCCGAGCTGGACCCGCCGCGAGGACTGGCTGGGCGACACGTCCGAGCCCCTCGACGAGGCGACCGGCTATGCCGAGCTCGTGCGCTCCTGGCTGAGGACCTTCGGTCCCGGCACCGCAGCGGACGTGCAGTGGTGGCTGGGCTCGACCAAGACTGCCGTGACCCGCGCCCTCGCCGACGTCGACGCCATCGAGGTCGCGCTCGACGACGGCTCGACCGGGTGGGTGCTCCCGGACGACACCGACGACACCGGCCCGCTCGAGCCGTGGGCGGCACTGCTGCCGACGCTCGATCCCACCGTCATGGGCTGGAAGTCGCGGTCGTTCTACCTCGACCCCGCCCACGTGCCCTACCTCTTCGACACCAACGGCAATGCCGGCACCACGGCGTGGTGGGACGGGCGGGTCGTCGGCTGCTGGGTGCAGGACGACGCCGGCGTCGTACGCCTCTCGCTCCTCGACGACGTCGAGCCCGCGGGGCGCGCAGCGCTGGAGCAGGAGGCCGAGCGACTCACCACCTGGCTGGACGGCACCGTGATCGGCAACGTCTACGCGTCGCGACAGATGAAGCAGGCGAAGCTGCCCTAGGAGCTCATCATCGGCAGCTCGAACCAGAAGATCGACCCGCCGCCCTCGCGGTCCTCGACACCCATCCGGCCGCCGTGCGCCTCGACGATCCGGCGACCCGTGGCAAGACCGATGCCGGCCCCGTCGACGGACTTGTCCAGCCGCGCGAACGGGGCGAACACCCGCTCCCGCTTGTCAGCAGGCACACCGCGGCCGCGGTCGCGGACCTCGACGCGGTGGTGGCCGTCGACCGGGTAGGAGTCCACCTCGATGTCCGGCTGCTCGCCGTCGAGGGAGAACTTCACCGCGTTGTCGACCAGGTTCATCAGCACCGAGCGCAGCTGCGCCGCGTCGCCGCGCACGACCGGGAGGTCGCCGACCACGACGCTGTCGGGCGCGATCCGGGCGGCGAGGTCGTCGAGGGCGAGCCCCATCTCGGTCCCGAGGTCGACGATGTCGTCGCCCGGCGCCTCGCCCTGGGAGGCGAACTCGAGCAGGTCGTTGATCAGGCCGGTCATCCGGTCGACGCCCCGCCGGGCCCGGCCCAACGTGTCGACCAGGTAGGGGTCCTCGATGTCGAGCTCCAGGGTCTCGAGCGACAGGGAGATCGACGTCAGCGGGTTCTTGAGGTCGTGGCTGACCTGGCCCGCGAAGTGGGCCAGGCGATCGTTGGACGTGCTCAGCCGGGCGTTGACCTCGCTGAGCCGCCTCGAGGCCAGCTCCAGCTCCATCACGTCGACCACGCGGTCGGCGAGCTGGGCCAGGCCCTGCGCGGCCTCGGGCGTCACCGGGTGCGACTCCTCGTCGAAGACGCACAGGGTGCCGATCAGCGTGCCGCTCGGCGTCCGCAGCGGATGGGCGCCGTAGTAGCGGATGCTCGCGATCTCGCCGTTGACCGTCGGGATGTCCGCGAGGCGGTCGTCGTTGCGGGCGTCGTCGATCTGGAACGGTTCGCCGCTGTCCAGGACCACCTTGCACGGCACGTCGGAGAGCGGGATGACGTGCGGCTCGAAGCCCACGGTGGCGACCTGGTGCTGGGTGTCGGCGGAGAACAGGTTGACCGTGGCGTAGGGGACCCCGACCACCCGGGCCGCGAGGTCGACCAGCGAGACGAGCTCGCGTCGCGGAGGGCCGTCGAGGACCTCGTAGGCCTCCAGCACGCGGTCGCGCACGTCGTCGTCCCTCACAGCCCCGGCGCCTTCCAGACGGCGAGCCAGCGTTGCAGGTCGGGCTCCATGGGCAGCTCCTTGTCCAACAGGTCACGCACGGACAGTTCGAGGAGGGTGTCACGCGACTGCTCCCCCGCGGGTGCGAACGGGTAGAACGTGCCCTGCTTGTAGAGGTAGGTCAGTCCGAACGTCTGCCCCGAGGCATTGGCGAACGGCACCATGGAGCAGAGCAGGCCGCCCTCGAAGCCGTTGAGCTCCAGGGTGGTGTTGACCGCGTGGAGATCCGTGCACAGACCGGCCATGTCGGCCCCGTGGTCGGCGACCACGAGCCAGGTGAAGCCGAAGTCGTCCTGGGTGAGTGTCACGTCGGGCGCATCGGCGTCGTCGCGGATGAGCGCGACCACGTCCTGCTGGGTCTGTGCGAACGCCGCACCCGTGGCCGAGCGGTAGCAGACCGATCCGGATCCGGTCGGCTCGAACCCGAGGGCGGTCTGGAGCGTGATGGCCGCGCTCGGCACGAGGAAGAGCGCGTCGAGGTCGTTGCGCCTCGGCTGCGTCCGCCCCCGCATCGCCTCCCAGAGTCCCATCCGGTGCCCGTCAGCCGGCCGGCCGGCTGAGCTCGGCCTGGATCCGGGCCAGCTGCTCGAGGCGCTGCTGGAGCGGGGGGTGCGTGGCCATCAGGCCACTGAGGCCTCCACGCGCGGCGGGAATGATGCACAACGCACTGGCCGGGTTGGCGGCACGGAGGTCGCGCGTGGGCGTGGCCGCGGCCTCGCCGCTGATCTTCTGGAGCGCGCTGGCCAGCGCCGACGGCTTGAGGGTCAGGTAGGCGCCCGCGCGGTCGGCGCTGAGCTCGCGGTAGCGCGAGAGCACCCGCAGCAGCAGGAAGCTGACGGCGTAGACGACAAGGCTGACCAGCAGGGCTACCAGCACGGCCGGGAAGGCGCTGTTGTTGTTGCGGGAGCGACCCAGCCCGCCGAACTGGGCAAACCGCATCAGGAGTCCGGCAGCGATGCCGGCCGACGAGGCCACCGTCATGACCAGCACGTCGCGGTGCGCCACGTGGCTGAGCTCGTGGGCCAGGACGGCCTCGAGCTCCTCGGCGTCGAGCGTCCGCAGGATGCCGGTCGTCACGCACACCACCGCGCGATCGGGCGAGCGCCCGGTGGCGAAGGCGTTGGGGACGGCCATGTCGGCGATCCCGACGCGCGGCTTGGGCATGTCGGCCAGCGCGCACAGGCGGTCGATCATGCCGTGCAGCTCGGGTGCCTCCTCCGGCGTCACCTCGCGGGCGCGCATCGCCCGCATCGCGACCTTGTCCGAGCTCCACCACTGCCAGAAGGCCATGCCGATGGCGATGACCGCGACCAGCGGCGGCATAGCCGGGCCCGACTGACGTAGACATCAGCGCGACGACGAGCCCGACGAACAGGGCGCCGAGCAGGAACATCGTGAGGGTCATCCGGGCGGTCAGCCCGGTGTCCTTGATGAAGCGAGAGCTGGCCATCAGTGGCTCATGGTGCGAGGCCTCAGCCCGGGATCAGGCCGTCGTCGCCCAGGAGCTCGCGGACCTCGTCGATCGTCGCGTCCGGCGGCGGCAGGATCAGGTCGGACTCGTCGAGGGAGTCGACCTGGTGGTGGGTCCCGCTTGCGCGTACGCCGGCCAGCAGGCCCTGCAGCGCCGTGCGGAACATCTCCTCGTCACCGGACTCGATCGCCTGCTCGATCTGGCTGTCGAGCCCGTTGAGGGCGTCGAGCGCGTGGTCGTCGAGGTCGTACTGACCCTCGCCGAGGATGCGGACGATCATGCCGGGCCGCCCTCGTTGACCTCACGCTTGACGGCCTGCTCCTCGGAGGCGTCCGCCAGGATGTCGCCACCCTCGGCGGCCTCGATGGCCTGGGGTGCGGCGGACCCGGCCTTGAGCCGGGCCAGCTCGGCCTCGACGTCGGAGCCCGAGCTCAGGGCGTCGAGCTCGCGCGTGATGTCGTCGCCGGCGTTGAAGGACGAGGCGTCGTCGAGCGCGCCGGAGGCGATCAGCTCGTCGATGGCCGCGCCGCGCGCCTGCAGCTGCGCCGTCTTGTCCTCGGCGCGCTGGATGGCGAGGCCCACGTCGCCCATCTCCTCGCCGATGCCCGACATCGCCTCGCCGATGCGCGTCTGCGCCTCGGCCGCGGTGTAGGTCGCCTTGATGGTCTCCTTGCGGGTGCGGAAGGCCTCGACCTTGGCCTGCAGCCGCTGCTGGGCCAGGACGAGCTTCTCCTCCTCGCCCTGGAGCGTGGCCTGCTGCTCCTTGAGGTTGGTGATCTGCGAGGCCAGCCCCGACTTGCGGGTCAGCGCCTCGCGGGCCAGGTCCTCACGACCGGCGCCGATCGCCTTCTCGGCCTGGCTCTGCAGCTTGGCGGCCTGCTGCTCGATCTGGTTGACCTGCAGCTCGACGCGCTTGCGGCTGGTGGCGACGTCGGCGACGCCGCGACGGACCTTGGAGAGGAGCTCGAGCTGGCGCTGGTAGCTGTAGTCGAGGGTCTCGCGGGGGTCCTCCGCCTTGTCCAGGGCCTTGTTGGCCTTGGAGCGGAAGATCAGGCTGATGCGCTTCATGAGACTCATCGGGGTGAGAACCCTCTCTTGGTCACGTCCGGAACTGGGCTGGGTCGTCGCCTTCACCCTAGAACCAAAGCCAAGCCGGAGGTAGGGCATCCCGCGACACCGCGCCCCGGGGCGACGACGATAGGCTGCCCCCAGCATCCGATCCAGGTGAAGGCAGCACGCGTGTTCCGTCGTACCAAGTCCGAGCCGGCAGGCTCCCTGACCACCGACAAGGTGGGCGGCAAGGGTCGCGCCACGCCCACGCGCAAGGAGGCCGAGGCGGCCGCCCGCGCCCGCGCCAAGGTGCCGAGGACCCGCAAGGAGCAGGCCGCCGTGCAGCGTGCCGCCCGCGGTGACTCCTCACGCAAGATGCGCGACGCGATGAAGACCGGCGACGAGCGGTTCCTGCCCGCGCGCGACCGCGGACCGGTCCGGCGCTTCATCCGCGACTTCGTGGACTCGCGCTTCTCCTTCATCGAGCTGATGATCCCGCTGCTGATCGTCTCGATGGTCCTGGGCTACTCCGGCAGGTCCGGCATGATCCAGCTGGGCAACACGGTCCTGTTCACCACGCTCCTCGTCATCGTGGTCGACATCTTCATGCTGCGCCTCCGCGTCCGCCGCGAGCTCGCCCGCCGCTTCCCCGACGAGTCGACGAAGGGCGCTGTCCTCTACGCCGCGATGCGCTCGCTGCAGATGAAGTTCCTCCGCCTGCCCAAGGCGCAGGTCAAGATCGGCGCGAAGCTCCCCGAGACCTACCGATGAGCCACGCGCACCCCCACTCCGAGCCGGGTGGCGGGGGGCCGACCGCCGACGTGTCCGTGCGGGTGGCCTGGGCCGACGACGCCGGCGCGATCGCCGCGGTCCAGGTGCGCGCCTGGCCCGACCTCTACGCCGACCTCCTGCCGGTCGAGGCGATCCCGACCGACGCCGACGCCGTCGCCGTCCAGTGGCGGCAGGTGCTCGCCAAGCCCGCCGACGCCCGCAACCGGGTCCTGGTCGCCCTCGAGCGCAACCGGGTGGTCGGCTTCGCGCTGACCTCCCCCGCGATCGACCCCGACTGCGACCCGGTCGCCGACGGCGAGCTCGCCGAGGTCACCCTCGACCCGGCCGAGCGCGCCAAGGGCCACGGCTCGCGACTCCTCCAGGCGGCGGTCGACACGCTGGCCGCCGACCGCTTCACCCGCGCGGTGACGTGGGTCAACGCCGGCGACGACGCGCTGCGCACCTTCCTCACCGACGCCGGCTGGGCGCCCGACACCGCCCACCGCGAGCTCGACCTCGACGGCACCGGTTCGACCACGGTCAAGCAGGTACGCCTGCACACCGCCATCGGCTGACCTCCCGCCACCCGGGGTCACGGTCGCTCGAGACCCGTGCAGAACTCACCCCTGAGGGCGCTTGTTTTTCACGTGACGCGAGTCACTATGGAGGTCCGGAGACTTCTCCGGTCCAGCACGGGGGTTCGAGATGTTCGGTCCGCTTCCCGCTCTACACAGGTTCGCGCTCGTCGCCGCCGCCCTCGTCGTGTGCGTCGGCATCGGCCTCTGGCTCGGCGCGATGCCCGAGCTCCCGCTCAACCTGCGTGCCGGGCTGCTCGCAGGCGCCGGCGCCGGTGCGGCCGCGGCGTTCGTCCTGGTCCACGACTTCCACAGCCGTCAGTCCGGACCGGTCCGCGCACGTCGCCGCACCCCGTAACCACCGGGGTGGCCACCGGGCGGATGGCCTAGCCTTCGGGGCGTGACCGAGAGCGCCCTGAGCCCGACGGAGCGCTCCGGGATCATCCGCGACAGCCTCGCTGTCGGCGTGGCCACGGGCGCGTACGGCATCGGGTTCGGCGCCGTGTCCGTCGCCTCCGGGCTGAGCGTCGCGCAGACCTGCGTGCTCTCGCTGCTGATGTTCACCGGCGCCAGCCAGTTCGCCCTCGCCGGGGTGGTCGCCGCCGGCGGCGCCCCGCTGTCGGGGGCCGCCACGGCGCTGCTGCTCGGCACCCGCAACACCCTCTACGGGTTGCGGATGGCACCGCTGCTGAAGTGGCGCGGATGGCGGCGCGTGGCGGCCGCGCACGTGCTCATCGACGAGTCGACCGCGATGGCGGTCAACCGCGACACCACCGAGGGCACGCGCCTGGGCTTCCTCACGACCGGGGTCTCGGTCTTCGTGCTCTGGAACATCGCGACCGCCGTCGGGGCGATCGCGGGCGAGGCGGTGGGAGACCCACGCACGTTCGGCCTCGACGCGGCGGTCGGCGCGGCCTTCCTGGCCCTGCTCTGGCCCCGCCTGCAGGACCGGCGCAACATCCTCGTCGCCGTGCTCGCGGCCGCGGTCGCGCTCTCGATGGTCCCGGTCAGCGCACCGGGGGTGCCGGTGCTCGCCGCGGGAGGCGTGGCGCTCCTCGTCGGGGTGCTCGCGAAGCGCCAGGACCCGACCGAGGTCCCGGGGGCGGACGACGTGACGGGCGGCCATCCCTGATGTGGACCGCCGTGCTGCTCGCCTGCGCGGGGTGCTACCTGCTGAAGCTCGCCGGGCTCTCCCTGCCCGAGCGGGTGCTCAGCCACCCGACCGTCGAGCGCGTCGCCGACCTGATCCCGGTGGCGCTGCTCGCCGCCCTGGTCGCGGTGCAGACCTTCTCCTCGGGCTCCGACCTCACGATCGACGCCCGCGGGCTCGGGCTCGCCTTCGCCGTGGTGGCCCTGCTGCTGCGGATGCCGTTCCTCGTCGTGGTGGTGGGGGCGTCAGTCGTGGCGGCGGTCGCCCGCCTCGTCTGACGCCCCCACACGCGCGCTGTCAGGCGACGGAGACGGCGCTCCAGGCCGCGGCGACGGTGGCGTACTGCGTGCTGCCCTGGCCGTAGAGGTCCTGGGCGGCGTCGAGCGTCGCGGTGCGCGCACCGGCGTAGTCGGTGCCGGAGGTCATGTAGACGGTCAGTGCCCGGTACCAGATGTCACCGGCCGCCTCGCGGCCGATGCCGGTGATCGACGAGCCGTTGCAGGTGGTCGAGCTGTGGGCGACGCCGCCGATGGTCTTGGCGCCGCTGCCCTCGGCCAGCAGGTAGAAGAAGTGGTTGCCGATGCCGGAGGAGTAGTGCACGTCGACGTCCTTGGCGGTGCTGCTCCAGCAGTCGAGGGAGCTGCCGTCGGAGGAGGGTCGGTCCATCCGGCGGAAGCCGACGTGGTTCGTGAGGTCGAACTCCTCGCCGATCAGGTAGTCGGCCGGGTCGTCGGCGTTGCCGGCGTAGAACTCGACCATCGAGCCGAAGATGTCGGAGGTCGCCTCGTTGAGGCCGCCCGACTCACCGGAGTACGTCAGACCCGCGGAGTTCTCGGTGACGCCGTGCGACATCTCGTGACCGGCGACGTCCAGCGAGACGAGCGGGCCGAAGTCGACCCCGTCACCGTCGCCGTAGGTCATCTTGCTGCCGTCCCAGAACGCGTTGACGTAGCCGTTGCCGTAGTGGACCCGGTTGAACGAGCCACGGCCGTCGCCCCAGATGCCGTCGCGACCGTGGATGTCCTGGAAGTAGTCCCACGTCTCGTTGGAGCCGTACTGCGCGTCCGCCGCGGCGCTGGCGCGGTTGGCGCCGGTGCCGTCGCCGAACGTGGTCGAGGTCGAGGTGACGGTCGCGCCGGCCGAGCAGCCCAGCTGGAGCAGCTGGCACAGGATCGAGTCCTCGGCGTTCTTCATGTCGGTCGTGTAGGTGCCGCCGCGCGTCGTGTCCTTGAGGGTGTACGACGTCCCGGAGCCGCTGACCTGCAGCGGGACGGTGCCGCTGTAGAGGGTCTGGCCCTGTCCGTCGACGTTGACGATCTGCTGCTCGCTGCGGATCACCATGCCGGTGCGGGCGTCGACGTAGGTGGCCAGGCGCGAGGGGGTGCCGTCGGCGCGGGTGCCGCCGGTGACGACCTCCCAGGCCAGGCGCGGCGCGCCGCCGGTGGCGTCGACGACCAGCTCGTTGGCCTCGGCCTTGTCGTCGCCGCGGACGGCGCGGGTCGCGGCGTTGCGGGCCAGCACGGTGCGGCTGGCGGCGGCCCGACCGATCTTCGCGTCGGTGGTCAGGGTCAGCGGCGCCGACAGGGTCTGGCTGACGCCGGCCCAGGCATCGGCGGCGTCGCGGTGGACGACGAGGTCACCACCGACGACGCGGAGGCCGTCGAGGGTGCGGTCGAACCGCACGTGGCTGCTGCCGTCGGCGTCCACGACGGTGGAGCGGGCGACGAAGGCCTGGCCGTCGGTGGCGCGGGCCGCGCCGGGGTGGCGCTGGAGTGCGCTGAGCGCGTCGGACACGGTGTCGGCCCTCAGGCCGACCGTGGCGGTGGTGGGCGCCGGGGCGCCCTGGGCGCTCGCGGCCGTCGTCAGCGGCAGTGCCGCGGTGGCGGCGGCGACGGCGAGCGCGGCGAGTCCTGCGGTTCTACGCATGGTGGTGCCTTCCCGAGAGGTGGGCCGGTCCCCGAGCGGACGCGGCACGTGTCCCTCCAACGAGGAAGGGCAACCGGGAGTTACACGAGCGCCGGTCGTCAGCCGATGTCGAGGAAGGACTCGAGGCCCACCGTGAGGCCGGGACGGTCCGCGATCGCCCGCACACCGGTCAGGACGCCGGGGGTGAAGGAGATCCGGTCCAGCGAGTCGTGCCGGATCGTGAGGGTCTCCCCCGCCGCGCCGAGGATGACCTCCTGGTGGGCCACCAGCCCCCGCACCCGCAGGCCGTGCACCCGCACGCCGTCGACGTCGGCCCCGCGGGCGCCCTCCAGCCCGGTCGACGTGGCGTCGGGCATCGGGGCGCTGCCGGCCTCGCGGCGCGCGGCGGCGATCAGCTCGGCCGTACGACGAGCGGTGCCGGACGGCGCGTCGGCCTTGTCCGGGTGGTGCAGCTCGACGACCTCCACCGACTCGAAGAACGGTGCCGCCTGCGCGGCGAAGCGCATCATCAGGATCGCTCCGACGGAGAAGTTGGGGGCGATCAGGACGCCCACTCCCGGGGCGTCGGCGAGCCACGCCTCCAGCTGGTCGAGCCGGCCCTGGTCGAACCCGGTCGTGCCGACGACGGCGTGGATGCCGTGCTCGATGCAGAACCGCAGGTTGTCCATCACGACGTCGGGGTGGGTGAAGTCCACGACCACCTGGGCGCCCGAGCCGGCCAGCTCCTCGACGTCGTCGCCGGCGTCGACCGCGGCCACCAGCTCGGTGTCGGGTGCGGCCTCGACGGCCGTGCAGACCTCCGCGCCGACCTTGCCGCGTGCCCCCAGCACGCCCACGCGGATCGGGGTGGTCGACGGCGACGACTCAGGAGTGCTCACCCGCCAAACCTATCCTCGAGGCGAGGTCGAGGGTGGCGGTGGCTGACTCATGAACGCGTGTCTGGCAGGCTGTAGGCCATGCCCGCTTCGACCATCCCGCCGCGCATCAAGTGGGCCGTCGACCTGATGGACGTCCAGCCGGGCGACCAGGTCCTCGAGATCGGCTGCGGCCCCGGCGCCGGCGCCGAGGCCATCTGCAGCAAGCTGGAGACCGGCAAGCTCTTCGCCATCGACCGGTCCGAGTCGGGCGTCGACCGCACCAAGCGCCGCAACCAGAAGTACGTCGACGCCGGCCGGCTCGTCGTACGCCAGATCGACCTCGCCACGCTGCGGGTCCCGGTCAAGCGGCTCAACAAGGTCTTCGCCTTCAACGTGAACCTGTTCTGGGTGCGTCCGTGCGCGGACGAGATCGCCCTGCTCCACGAGCGCGTGGTGCCCGGCGGTGCCGTCTACCTCTTCTACGAGGCCGCCCGCCCCGAGCTGGTGCCCAACATCGTCAAGAAGGCGTCCGAGAACCTGCTCCGCGGTGGCTTCCGGGTCAGCGTGGTCGAGCAGAAGGCTCCCCCGGTCATCGGGATCATCGCGCGCAGGTGACCGTCGACGGCCGAGCGCGCTCGGCCGTTCGACAGTCGCCCAGCATCGGTGGTTGAGCAGCGAGCACGACCGAGGCACGAGGTCGTGACCGAGCGTGTCGAAACCCGGTCAGCCGAGAAGCAGCCCTGAGCCGAGACCTTGGTTTCGACTCGCTCGGCTGCTCAACCAGCGGAGCAGGGCCGACGACCGCGAGCAGCTCGGGCTGGGTGAAGAGCGTCCGCGCGAGCGAGGAGACGTCCTCGGTGGTGACGGACTCGATCCGGTCGACCACCTCGTCGATCGTGAGCAGCTCGTCGTAGACCAGCTCGGCCTTGCCGATGCGTGACATCCGCGAGCTGGAGTCCTCGAGGCCGAGGACGAGGCCGCCCTTGAGCTGGCCCTTGCCGCGCTCGACCTCCTCGTCGGTGAGCCCGTGCTCGGCGACCTTGGCGAGCTCGCCGCGGACGGTCTCCAGCACGGCGTCGTACTTGCCGGGCAGGCAGCCGACCGAGACGCCCACGACACCGGCGTCGGCGTGGTGGCTGGCGAAGGCGTAGACGGAGTAGGCCAGGCCGCGCACCTCGCGCACCTCCTGGAACATCCGCGACGACGTGCCGCCGCCGAGGGCGGTGATGAGCACGCCGAGGGCGTAGCGACGCGAGTCGGTGCGGGTCATGCCCTTCACGCCGAGGACCAGGTTGACCTGCTCCTGCGGACGGACGGTGCGGGCCTCGCCCGGCGTCACCTTGCGGGCCTTCTCGGACTGCTGCGGAGGCGTCGGCTCCGCGCTGCCCACGAGGAAGTCGTTGCGGCTGAAGGCCTGCTTGACCTGGCGCACCACGGCCGCGTGGTCGACGTTGCCGGCCACCGAGACGACCATGTTGTCGGGGCGGTAGTGGCGCAGGTAGAAGCGGTGGACCTGGGCGCGGGTGATCGCCTTGATGGAGGCCTCGGTGCCGGCGATCGGGCGCCCGATCGGGCTGTCGCCCCACGCCTGCTGGGCGAAGAGGTTGTGGACCACGTCGTCGGGGTCGTCGTCGTGCATCGCGATCTCGTCGAGGATCACGTCGCGCTCGGCCTCGACGTCGAACTCGGTGATCGTGGAGGCGGTGACCATGTCGCCGAGCACGTCGACCGCGGTGCCGAGGTCCTCGTCGAGGACCCGGGCGTGGAAGACGGTGTACTCCTTGGTGGTGAAGGCGTTGAACTCGCCTCCCACCGCGTCGAGCGCGACCGAGATCTCCATCGCGGTCCGCTCGGGCGTGCCCTTGAAGAGCAGGTGCTCGAGGAAGTGCGAGCAGCCGTGCAGCGTGGGCGACTCGTCGCGTGAGCCCACGTTGACCCAGACACCGATGCTGGCCGAGCGGGTGCCGGCCATCTGCTCGGTGACGATCCGCAGGCCGCTCGGCAGGACGGTGCGGCGTACGCGCGAGGTCACCGTGCCCTCGGCGTCCTTGACGGTCTGGAGGGTGCGGGTGGTGCCGTTCTTCTGCACAGGGGTCCTTCCGGGGGTGACACACGGGGTGAGACGCCACGACCGGCCGGCGGAGGCCGCCGGCCGGTCGTGGAGGGAGCTACGGGTGGTGCTGGGTCACTCGGCGTCGACAGCCTCGGGAGCAGCGTCGGCCGACTCCTCGGAGTCGCCCTCGGCCTCGTCGACGACGGGCACCAGGGAGAGCTTGCCGCGGTCGTCGATCTCGGCGATCGAGACCTGGACCTTCTGGCCCACGGACAGGACGTCCTCGACGGCCTCGACACGCTTGCCGCCGGCCAGGGCACGGAGCTTGCTGATGTGCAGCAGGCCGTCCTTGCCGGGCATGAGCGAGACGAACGCACCGAAGTTGGTCGTCTTCACCACGGTGCCGAGGTAGCGCTCGCCGACCTCGGGCATCGTCGGGTTGGCGATCGCGTTGACCGCGGCCTTGGCCGCCTCGGCCGCCTCGCCGTTGGTCGCACCGATGTAGACCGTGCCGTCGTCCTCGATGGACAGCGTCGCGCCCGTGTCGTCCTGGATCTGGTTGATGACCTTGCCCTTGGGCCCGATCACCTCGCCGATCTTGTCGACGGGAACGCGCACGGTGATGATCCGCGGAGCGTGGATCGACATCTCCTCGGGAGCGTCGATGGCCTCGGCCATCACGTCGAGGATCGCCAGGCGCGCGTCGCGGGCCTGGGTCAGCGCGGCGGCCAGCACCTCGGCGGGGATGCCGTCGAGCTTGGTGTCGAGCTGCAGGGCGGTGACGAACTCACGCGTGCCGGCGACCTTGAAGTCCATGTCGCCGAAGGCGTCCTCGGCACCGAGGATGTCGGTCAGCGCGACGTACTGGGTCTCGCCGTCGACCTCGTCGGAGATGAGGCCCATCGCGATGCCGGCGACGGACGCCTTGAGCGGCACACCCGCCTGCAGGAGCGACAGGGTCGAGGCGCAGACCGAGCCCATCGAGGTGGAGCCGTTGGAGCCCATGGCCTCGGAGAGCTGGCGGATCGCGTAGGGGAACTCCTCGCGCGAGGGGAGCACCGGGAGGATCGCGCGGCGCGCCAGGGCGCCGTGGCCGACCTCGCGACGCTTGGGCGAGCCCACGCGGCCGGTCTCACCGGTGGAGAACGGCGGGAAGACGTACTTGTGCATGTAGCGGCGGTGCTTCTCCGGGGACAGCGTGTCGAGCTGCTGCTCCAGCTTGAGCATGTTGAGCGTGGTGACACCCAGGATCTGGGTCTCGCCGCGCTCGAACAGCGCCGAGCCGTGGACGCGCGGGATCACGTTGGTCTCGGCGTGCAGCGGGCGGATGTCGGCGAGGCCGCGACCGTCGATGCGGATCTTGTCGCGCAGCACGCGCTGGCGCACGAGGCTCTTGTTGAGCGAGCGGAACGCGGCGCCGATCTCCTTCTCGCGACCCTCGAACTGGCCGGAGAGCTTCTCGAGCAGGCCGGCCTTGATCTCGTCGACCTTGGTCTCGCGCTCCTGCTTGTCGCCGATGGTCATCGCGGCGGCGGTGTCGTCCTTGGCAGCGGCCTCGACCGCGGCGTAGACGTCGTCCTCGTAGTCGAGGAAGACCGGGAAGTCCTGGACCGGCTTGGCGGCCTCGGCGGCCAGCTGGGCCTGCGCCTCGACGAGCTGCTTGATGAAGGGCTTCGCGGCGTCGAGGCCACCGGCCACGACCTCCTCGGTGGGCGCCTGGGCGCCGTTCTGGACGAGCGCGATGGTGTCCTCGGGCGCCTCGGCCTCGACCATCATGATGGCGACGTCACCGGTCTCGGTGACGCGGCCGGCGACGACCATGTCGAAGACGGCCGACTCGAGCTGCGAGTGGCTCGGGAACGCGACCCACTGGCCCTCGATGAGGGCCACGCGGACGCCACCGACGGGGCCGGAGAACGGCAGGCCGGAGAGCTGGGTCGAGAGCGACGCGGCGTTGATCGCCAGCACGTCGTAGGGCATGTCGGGGTCGAGCGCCATGACGGTGATGACGACCTGGACCTCGTTGCGCAGGCCCTTCTTGAAGGTCGGGCGCAGCGGGCGGTCGATCAGGCGGCAGGTGAGGATCGCGTCCTCGCCCGGGCGACCCTCGGAGCGGAAGAAGGAGCCGGGGATCTGGCCCACGGCGTACATCCGCTCCTCGACGTCGATCGTGAGCGGGAAGAAGTCGAAGTGGTCCTTGGGCGTCTTGCCCGCGGTCGTCGCCGAGAGCAGCATGGTCTCGTCGTCGAGGTAGGCCGTGACGGAGCCGGCAGCCTGGCGGGCCAGCAGACCGGTCTCGAACTTCACGGTGCGCTTGCCGAACTTGCCGTTGTCGAGAACGGTCTCGACAGCGGAGATGATGGGTTCACTCATGGAAGCAGGATCCTGCTTTCTCTTCGCGGAGCGATCCGCGGCGTCCACCCCTCACGGTGGACCGTCGAAGGTCCCGCGGGGGCCGGTCTTCGATCGAGGCCCGCAGATCCGTTGATCTGAAGGCCACTACCGAGGACCGGGCCGGACGTGGCGGGTCGCTCCTGTGGGTTGGATTCAGTTGTGGGTGTTGCCGTCCCGACACTAGCGCGGCGGGCCCGTGATGCGAGAAGGAGCGGCCCCCCGTGGGGGAACCGCTCCCAGTCGAATCAGCGACGGAGGCCGAGGCGCTCCACGATGGAGCGGTAGCGCTCGATCTCCGTCTTCTGCAGGTAGTTGAGAAGCCGACGGCGCTGGCCGACGAGCAGCAGCAGGCCACGACGGCTGTGGTGGTCGTGCTTGTGCGTCTTGAGGTGCTCGGTGAGGTGCGAGATGCGGTGGCTGAGCAGCGCGATCTGGACCTCGGGGGAACCGGTGTCGCCCTCGGTCTGGGCGTACTCGGCGATGATCTTCTTCTTGGTCTCCGCGTCGGTACCAATCGACATTGGGGGCTCCTTCGGTTCTCGTTGCGCGGCGCGCCCGGGCCTGTTCACCGGGGCACTCTGGTTCCGCGGCCGTTCGACGGCGTGTCGCCCACGTGGGCAACCGCAGAATCATACCGAGACGCCGGACCTCGGCCCAATTCGCGCCGCGCAGCGAGGATGTCGCCCGGACTCAGACGGCCGGCGGGGGCGGCGGGTCCGACTCGGTGGTGCGCTGGGACGTGGCCTGACGTCCCTCGGCGTCGGTCGTGGTGGCCGTGGTGGTCTGACGCCGCCGGGTGTTCTGCTGCACCAGGGTGAGCACCAGCCAGAGTGCACCGGCGACCACCAGGATCCAGCCCAAGGTGGTCACTTCGAGCGGTCCGACCTGCTGCTGGTTGAACGCCAGCGAGAGGATCAGTCCTATGACGATGAGGCCGATCGGTCCTCCGAAACCCATGAGGTGCTCCATTCTGTGAGGGACGCGGCCCGGTCGGACCGGGCGGGCGTGAGTGTGTCCGAGTCTGGCGACCTCCGACACCCCTCTGCGGGTGGACCGGGCGTGGTTGGATCGGGGAATGGCGACGCAGGCAGCTCCGGGGCACGAGAACCAGGTCGAGCAGCAGGACCAGAAGCGGATCGGTGTCTGCAACCTCTGCGAGGCCATCTGCGGCCTCGAGATCACGGTCCGCGGACGTGACGTCGTGGGGGTGCGCGGCAACGAGGCCGACCCGCTCTCGCGGGGGCACATCTGCCCCAAGGGCGTGGCCATCGCCGACGTGTACGCCGACCCCGACCGCCTGCGCCGACCCGTGCGTCGCGTCGGCGAGGGAGCCGACGCGACGTGGGAGGAGATCGGGTGGGACGAGGCGTTCGACCTGGTCGCCGACAACCTCGCCCGGGTGGTCAACGAGCACGGCGACGACGCGCTCGGCGTCTACCTCGGCAACCCCAACGCGCACAGCCTCGGCTCGATGACCCACGGCACCGCGATGTTCAAGTCCTTCCGCACGAGGAACCGCTACTCCGCCACCTCGGTCGACCAGCTCCCCCACCAGCTGGTCGCGCACCTGATGTTCGGCCACCAGCTGTTCCTGCCGATCCCCGACATCGACCGCACGTCGTGGTTCCTGGTCATCGGCGCCAACCCGATGGCGTCCAACGGCTCCCTGATGACCGTGCCCGACTTCCCGCAGCGGGTCCGTGACCTGCGTGCCCGCGGCGGCCGGATGGTCGTCCTCGACCCGCGCCGCACCGAGACCGCCAAGGTCGCCGACGAGCACCACTTCGTCCGTCCCGGCACCGACGCGTGGGTGCTGCTCGCGATGCTGCACGTCCTGACGGTCGAGCCAGGGCGCACGCCCGAGGTGGCGTCCTACGTCGACGGCCTGGGGACCGTCGTCGACCTCGTCGCCGACTTCACGCCCGAGCGGGCCGAGGCGATGAGCGGCCTCCCGGCCGAGGAGATCCGCCGCCTGACGCGCGAGCTCGCGGCCGCCGACGCAGGCGTGGTCTACAGCCGCATCGGCGTCTCGGCCGGCCCCTGGGGCTCGGTGTGCCAGTGGGCGGTCAACTGCCTCAACATCCTCAGCGGCAACCTCGACCGTGCCGGTGGGGCCATGTTCACCACCCCGGCGATCGACGCGGTGGGCACCGGCCTGATCGGACGCGGTCACTTCGACGCCTGGCGCTCGCGGGTGCGGGGCCTGCCGGAGACCGCGGGCGAGCTGCCGGTGTCGGTCCTGCGCGAGGAGATCGACACGCCCGGGGAGGGCCAGGTCAGGGCAATGCTCACGGTCGCCGGGAATCCCGTCCTGTCGACCCCGGACGGGTCGCGACTCGACGGCGCGCTGCGCGGGCTCGACTTCATGGCCGCGGTCGACATCTACGTCAACGAGACCACCCGCCACGCCGATGTGATCCTGCCTCCCACCACGGCCCTGGAGCGCGACCACTACGACCTGGTCTTCCACCTGCTGGCCGTGCGCAACACGGCTCGCTTCACCCCCGCGGTCTTCGACAAGGAGCCGGACCAGCGCCACGACTGGCAGATCTTCCGGGAGATCACCCTGCGCACGACGGCACGCCTCGAGCGCCGGGCGCCGCTCAAGAAGCGGCTCGTGCAGCGCGCCCGGCTGACCGCGAGCCCGACGCTGCTGATCACCGGGCTGCTCCGTCGTGGCTCCAGCGGGGTCACGATGAAGAAGCTGCGTGCGCGACCGTCGGGCATCGACCTCGGCCCGCTGCGGGCCGGCCAGCTCCCCGAGCGGCTGCCCGCCAGGGGCAAGCGGGTCGACCTCGCCCCCGCCCTCGTGGTCGAGGACGTCGCCCGCCTGGCGGCCGTGGTGGGGCCGACCGGCGACGAGCTGCTGCTGATCGGGCGACGCCACAAGCAGGACTGCAACTCGTGGATGCACAACTCCGAGCGGCTGACCCGTGGCCGCCCCCGCCACCAGCTGCTGATGAACCCGACGGACCTCTCCGAGCGCGACATCGTCGACGGATCCCGGGTGCGGGTCACCTCGCGGATCGGGTCGGTGGAGGTCGAGGTCGCCTCCTCCGACGACCTCATGCGAGGTGTGGTGTCCCTCCCCCACGGCTACGGGCACGCGCGCGACGGCGTCCTGATGAGCCGCAGCCGCGAGGTGCCGGGCGTCTCGATCAACGACCTCACCGACCCCGAGCTGCTCGACGTCTCGGGCAACGCCGCCCTCAACGGCGTGCCGGTCGCGGTCACCGCCTGCTGACCTCACCCGTCCCCGTGGCCGTCCGATCCTCGTCCTGGTCCCGCACCCCGTTCCGGTTCTCGCTCTTGTCCGTGTCCTTGTCCGCGTCCTTGTCCGTCCGTTGCCCCGATCCTTGTCCGACGGCTCCTCGACCTCCTCGGGCACGAGCGGATTGGTGACCTCGGGGGTCGTGGCACGGTCCGGGGTGGGGAACGCCGCCCCGCTGAGGTCGGCGCGCCGCTCCGCCGTACGAGCCGGTCGGTCACGCTCGCCCAGCGGGAACACGTTGAGCCTGGCCACGTCGCCGAGCATCCACGGGACCGTGCGGTTCAGCTGCCCGTAGCACCGCACGTCGAGCGGACGGCCACCCTGGTCGAAGAGCTGGACGCCGGTCAGCGGCTGGCCGGAGGCGTCGTAGGCCGCGATGTTGCAGACCTGCTGACCCTGGTTCACGACACCCTCGCCCCTGGCGCCCCCGTCGACGTACGCGTCGCTGTAGCCGTCCTCGTAGCGGCTCCACGCCTGATGATCGAGCTCGCCGTTCATGACGGGGAGGGCCATGACGGCGCCGGCGTTGAGGACGACCAGCAGCAACCGCGCCACCCAGCCGCGCGAGCCTGCCGGGCTCGCGCCCGGAGGGATCCGACCCATCCCGACCAGCGCGCTGCCGGCGATGCACACAGCCAGCAGGAGCAGGGCGAGCGGCGGCTGGACGCCTGGGAGCCAGGCGAACCCGAAGTCGTACCACCCGGGGACGAGGCGGGCGAGGACCACCGCCGCCACCCAGGCGCGCAGCACCCACCAGGCGGGTCGCAGTGCCACGAGCACGGTCCAGCCGGGCGCGATCCGGGGCCGGGTCACCTGGAGGTCCCACCAGGCACGCACGCCGGTCAGCAGCTCGGCGGGCGTTCGGTCCCGCGGCACCCGCAGTCGGCGGCGGGCCACCGGCTCGAATCCGGCAGCGACCCTCATCTCACGGGCGTACGCCTCAGGGTCGCCGAGCACT
Source organism: uncultured Actinomycetota bacterium (assembly GCA_963750445.1). Lineage (GTDB taxonomy): Bacteria > Actinomycetota > Actinomycetes > Propionibacteriales > Nocardioidaceae > Nocardioides. Next base: position 980,743 of record CAVVQR010000016.1, read on the forward strand.
CCCCCGTCCTGGTCGGCGACCTGGTCGGTGAGATCGGCCTCCAGCCCCTCGATGAGCTCGAGCCGGTCCTCCTCGGACAAGTCGGACAGCAGGTCCCGGACGCGGGCGACGAAGCCGGCGACGTCGGGACGGACGGGCAGATCGGTGGTGTTCATGCGCTGACTCCCGAAGAGGTGGTCTGGGTGGCGGAAGGATCGAGGAGGCCGTCCAGGGTGGCGGCGAACGCTCGCCAGTCACCCCGCTGACGGTCCAGCTGGTCCCGGCCGATCGGCGTGATCCCGTAGTACTTGCGGTGGGGACCGCTCTCGGACGGCACCACGTAGGACGTCAGCGCGCCCGCTGCGTAGAGCCTTCGCAGCGTGCCGTAGACGGAGGCGTCGCCGACGTCGCGCAGGCCGCCGTCGCGGAGCCGACGGACGATGTCGTAGCCGTAGCCGTCCTCGCCCTGCACCACCGCGAGAACGGCGAGGTCGAGCACTCCCTTGAGGAGCTGGGTCTGATCCATGCGTCGCACACTACTACGCAGTCCGCAGTAGTGTGCGTGAGACATCAGTTCGGCGGCGTGTCGCGTCGACGGGGACGCAACAGAGCCCCCGCCGGGATCCGGCGGGGGCTCTGTCGCGGGGGTGCAGGGGAGGTCGGTCAGGCGCTGACGTCGCCCAGGACGGCGAGCACGTCGTCCGGGGTCTGCGCCGCGTCCAGCGCCGCGATGCTGTCGTCGTCGGTGAACGCGCCGGCAAGCGCCTGGAGCACCGTGAGGTGGTCGTCGCCCGCACCGGCGATGCCGACGACGTACTTCGCGGGACTGCCCTTCCAGTCGATCGGCTCGTCGTAGCGGATGAAGGAGATGGCGGTCTGGCGGATCAGCGCCTTGGCCTCGTTGGTGCCGTGCGGGATCGCGAGCCCGTTGCCCATGAACGTGGACACGGAGGTCTCGCGCTCGTGCATCGCGGCGACGTAGGCGTCGTCGACGGCACCCGAGGCGACCAGCAGCTGCCCGGCCTCGGTGATGGCTGCGTCCCTGTCCTTGGCCTGACCGCCGAGAACGATGGCTTCCCGGCTCAGTACGTCGCCCATCTGGCGCCTCTTTCCTCGCAGGTTCGGTGCTACCGGCGGTCGCCGGCGCGGTCGGATCAGTCTGACGGCTGGGTCAAGCGGTGACCCGGCCCTCCGCACCGCGGAGGGCCGGGCTCGCTCGGGGGGTCGTGCGCGAGGGTCAGGTGGTCTTGCCCTCGTCGAGCATGGTGACGATCTCGTCGTAGCGCGGGCTGCCCATGAAGTTGTCCACCGAGACGTGCATGGCGGACGGGCTCTTCTCCCGGGCCCGGTCGGTGAGGTCCTGGTGGGTGACCACCAGGTCGACATCGTCGGTGAGGTTGGAGATCGCCTTGTTGACCACGGTGACGTCACTGTGGCCGGCGGCCTGGACCTTCTTGCGGAGCACCGAGGCGCCCATGGCCGAGGAACCCATGCCCGCGTCGCAGGCGAACACGATGTTCTTGATCTCGCGGGTAGCCGTGGTGGTGGTGCGGCGCCGCCGGTCAGCTGGCTGGAGATCGAGGACTTCTTGCCCTTGTTGGCCTCCATCTGCGCCGTGGCGCCCGCCAGGTCGCCGTCGTCGTCGCCCTTGTCGATCCGGAGCAGGAACGCCGCCACGACGAAGGACACGGCTGCGGCGAGGATCACCGACAGGGTGACGGCGAGGATGCTGCCGGCCGGCGAGGCCAGCCAGACCGCGATGATCGAGCCCGGGCTCGCCGGGGAACGCAGACCTCCGCCGAGCGCGACGTTGGTGGCCACGCCGGTCATGCCACCGGCGATGACGGCGAGCACCAGCTTGGGCTTCATCAGGACGTAGGGGAAGTAGATCTCGTGGATGCCGCCGACGAACTGGATCAGGATCGCTCCGGGCGCCGAGGCCTTGGCGGCCCCCTTGCCGAAGAACATGAAGGCGAGCAGGAGGCCGAGGCCCGGGCCGGGGTTGGCCTCGAGGAGGAACAGGATCGACTGGCCCTTGTCGAGCGCCTCGGAGGTGCCGAGCGGCGTCAGGATGCCCTGGTTGATGGCGTTGTTGAGGAAGAGGATCTTGGCCGGCTCGATGAAGATGGACGTCAGCGGGAGCAGGTTGTTCGCCACCAGGGTGTCCACGACGTTGGACGCCAGCTTGCTGAAGCCCTCCACGAAGGGGCCGGCGACCACGAATCCGAGAATGGCGAGGATCCCGCCCCAGATGCCGGCGGAGAAGTTGTTGACCAGCATCTCGAAGCCCGGGCGGATCTTGTGGGCCCAGAGGGCGTCGAGCTTCTTCATCGACCACCCGCCGAGCGGGCCCATGACCATCGCGCCGAGGAACATCGGCACGCTGGCGCCCGCAATGGCACCCATGGTCGCGATGGCGCCGACGACGCCGCCGCGGATGTTGTCGTTGTAGGTCATCCGGCCGCCGGTGTAGCCGATGAGCAGCGGGAGGAGGTAGGTGATCATCGGGCCGACGATGCCGCCACCGTCGGCGTCCCAGCCTCCGAGGGCGGAGACGAAGCCGTAGTCGTACTGGCCGGGTTCGAGGCCGGCCTCGAAGCCGAAGAGCCGGTCACCGATCAGGGTGATCCAGCCCGTCTGGATGAACAGCGCGGTGATCAGGCCCCAAGCGATGAACGCCCCGATGTTCGGCAGGACCATGTTGGACAGGAACGTGCCGAACTTCTGGACGTGCACGCGAGCGCCGGGACGGGCGCTGGAAGAACTCGTTGTGGTGGCCATGCAGACTTTCCTCCGACTTAGAAGCGGGTGACCCCGATCACATGTTGACCCGATTAAACCTCATGATCGGGCACGTTGCCAAGCATCCGGGCATGATTTCATGCCCGAACATGTGGCTTTACCCCAAACAGGGGCATTAATCGCTCAGCTGACTGTTGAACAGCGCCTGTTCTGCCTCGTCGTTCCACGTGTTGCCGGGTCCCAGCTTCGCGGCGACGTCGGGCAGCTTCTCCTGCAGCTCGTCGAGGCCCATGAGGGGCATGTCGTGGATCTGGGGGAAGATCAGGACCTTCCCGGAGTAGCTTCCGTCGACCAGGGCCTGGAGTCCGTCCTTGGCCGACCGCATGCCGCCCACGGCGCCCACGATGGATCCCGGGGAGAGCTCGCCGCGGGTGGCCAGGTCCACCACCTGCTGCTGGTCGTGGATCGTCAGTCCCGAGGTCCCGGTGTACTGGGCGTTGTCCAGGTAGACCGCGCTCAGGTTCAGCGGCGCCATGGTGCCGTTGGGGACGCCGGCGAAGAAGACCAGCATGCCGTCGGACCTCATCAGTGTGTCGGCCTCGGCCATCACGGCGGAGATGGGGACGCTGACCACCACGTCGTCAGCCCCCTGGTTGTCGGTGATCCCCATGACGAAGTCGTGGAGGGACTCCTCCGCGGTCTGGGAGTTGAAGGTGAGCAGCTCGCAGTCGTTGCTCTCCGCCAGGTGGGCCAGGCGGTCCTCGAGGCTCTTCAGGCGTTCGTCGCTGACCTCGGTGGCGATGATCGTGCGGGGCCCGTCGGTCTGCTGGATGGCCCTCTGGAGGTGCATCAGCCCCATGGGCCCGCCGGCACCGACGAAGACGGTGGTGCCCCTCGGACGCAGGTCGCAACGGTTGCGCGCCTCCCCGTAGGACGCGGCGATGTCCGGTCCCTGGCCACCGATGTAGGCGGTGTAGTCGTAGTGCAGGCGACCCACGTCGGCGTCCACCAGGCCGTCCAGGGCGGTCTCGCCCACCAGGTTGAGGGTGCCTCGCCGGGCGATGTGCCGGGCCACCGCGCCCGCCGTCGCCGCGGAGCGGGGGTCGAGCATGACGATGTCGTCGAACCCGGCGCCGTCGGTCAGCTCGTCCACCAGCGCCTGGTAGTCATCGGTGCCGATGCCGTCGCGTACGACGACGGTGGCCGAGGTGCGCTCCACCAGCTCCTTGACCGAGGCCGGCGCGTCGGTCAACACGACGGTGGCCGGAGCATCCAGCCCGGAGGAGAAGGTGTAGTCCCGCTCGTCGCCCGTCCGGCCGACGATCCACATCGTCCCGCCGGTCTTGGGCTCCAGGCGCCGACGCTGGGTGTAGGCAGCCATCACGCAGCCCCACGGCTCCAGCGTCGAGGCCTCGGCGTAGCCGAACGAGTCCGGGAGCGGCAGCAGGCAGGCGCCGTCGTCGGTCTCGAGCATCTCCGCACCCATGAGGTGGTACTGGATCAGGCCACCGGGGATGGTGTAGCCGTAGGCGGTGCTCTTGCCGTCCTGGTAGATGTCGGGCTGCACGGCGAGCCGCTGCCCGGCTGTGTAGCGGTCCTTGAGGTTGTCGCCGACCTCGATGACGGTGAGGCTCACCTCGTGCCCCAGCCGGGTGGGGTCCGTGGACAGGTCGCGGTTGTAGAGCTTGGGGTGGCTGCCGCCCTGGCGCATGATCTTCACGTCGGAGAAGCACAGGCCGACGCTGTCGATGCGGACCAGCATGTGGTCGGCGTCGGGCCCGGTGACGGGGACCAGCTCGGGCGCACTGTCCTTGCCCATGTTGTCCTCGCCCGCGCCGTGCAGGAGCCAGGCCCAGGCCTCGTCGGGCACGTCGCGATCGGCGGCGCGGTAGCTGTCGTAGGCAGATGTCATGGTTCCTCCGTCGTGAGGTGATCGGTCGAGGTGGTCGGTCGAGGTGGGGGTCAGTGGCCGAGCAGGTCGCGCACGGCCGCGCGGGCGGCCATCGGGTCGGGTGCGCCGAGGGCGGCCTCGGCGGCGGCCTCGCAGGTCTCGAAGCTGACCCTGCCCAGCTGGGCGCCGACGGGGCGTACGGCACGGGCCGCCATCGAGAGCGACGAGATGCCCATCCCGATCAGGGCCACCGCGAGCAACGGGTCGGCGGCGGCCTCGCCGCAGACGCCGACCGGCTTGCCGGCCTGCTTGCCGGCCTCGGCGGTGATGGCGATCAGCTGCAGGACGGCGGGCTGCCAGGGGTCGGTCAGGTGGGCCAGGTCGGTGGCCATCCGGTCGGCGGCCATCGTGTACTGGGTCAGGTCGTTGGTGCCGATGGAGAGGAAGTCGACGACCTCGAGCATCCGGTGGGCCAGCAGGGCCGCGCTCGGGATCTCGACCATGACGCCGGGCTTCAGGCCGCGGGCGCGCACCTTCTCGGCGAAGTCGGAGGCCTCGGCGACGGTGGCGACCATCGGCGCCATCACCCACGTCTCGGTGCCGGTGCGTTCGGCAGCGAGGGCGATGCCATCGAGCTGGCGGTCCATCAGGCCCGGGTTGTCGAAGGACAGCCGCAGGCCGCGGACGCCGAGGGCGGGATTCTCCTCGCCGTCGTGGGTGGCGAAGGCGATCGGCTTGTCGGAGCCGGCGTCGAGGGTGCGGACGACGACGTAGCGGTCGTCGGAGTAGGGCGAGAGGACCGCGCTGTAGATGTCGGCCTGCTCCTCCACGGTCGGCTCGTCCTTCTGGTCGAGGAAGCACAGCTCGGTGCGGAACAGGCCGACCCCCTGGACGGGCTCGACGCCGGCCGACGAGGCGGAGGCGCCGTCGGCGACGTTGGCGAGCAGCTTGAACGGCAGACCGTCGCTGGTGGACGCGGGGCCGCTCCAGCTGGCGAGCTCCTCGCGCAGGCGGCGGCTCTCCTCGACGCGGGCCCGGGCCTCCTCGGGATCGGCGCCCTGCTCGATCGTGCCGGTCGCGCCGTCGACGACGACGAACGTGCCCGAGGCGAGCGACATGATCCCGGCGGCTCCGACCACGCAGGGGATGCCGAGCTGGCGGGCGATGATCGCGGTGTGGCTGGTCGCGCCGCCCCGCTCGGTGACGAGGGCGGTGACCAGCTCGGGGTCGAGCCCGGAGGTGTCGCTCGGCGCGAGGTCCTCGGCGACCAGGACCGACGGCTCGGTCGGGGTGGGGACGCCCGGTGCGGGCTCGCCGACCAGGTGGGCGACGACCCGGCGCTCGATGTCGCGCAGGTCGGTGACGCGCTCGGCCATCAGGCCGCCCATGTTGGTGAAGATCGTGACGAACTGGTCGACCGCACCCTGCACGGCCGCGACCGGGCCCTGGCCGGCCTGGAGGTTCTTCGCGACCCCGGACCGCAGGCCCTTGTCCCGGGCCAGGCCGGCGCTCGCAGTGAGCACCTCGGCTGCGGCGCCCTGCGCGCCGGCCGCCTTGGACGCGAAGGTGTCGGCCACGGCAGCCGCCGCCTCGTCGTAGGCCGCGAGCGCGGCGTCGGCGTCGGCGAAGTCGCCGTCACCGAAGCGGGCGATGGCGTCGGGCGACACCTCGCCACGGACGTGGAGGACGGGGCCGGCGGCAACACCCGGAACGACCGGGGTCCCGCTGAGCGAAGGGTTCTCGGGTGTGGTCATGGACACACCGTAGAACACAGTATTGTTGACAAGCAACACATTCGGGACTAAAACAACACATACACAGATTCGCGGAGGGGAGACCGATGTACGCCGAAGAGCGCCAGCAGGCCATGGCTCACCTGATCAGCCGTCGTGGCCGGTTGTCCGTCGTCCAGCTGGCCGAGGAGTTCCAGGTCACCACCGAGACCGTACGCCGCGACCTCTCCACCCTGGACCGGATGGGTCTGGTCCGTCGGGTGCACGGTGGCGCGGTGCCCGCCGGCTCCCTCACCGTCATCGAGTCCGGCATCGGCGAGCGCGACCAGTCCAACACGCAGGCCAAGGAGGCCATCGCCAACGCGGCCGTGGCGTTCCTCCCCCCGCCCGACTCGGTCGTGGTCATCGATGCGGGCAGCACCACGGCCCGGTTCGCCGCCGCCCTCCCCCGCGACCACCGGCTCACGGTCATCACGCACGCCGTGCCCGTGGCCACCCGCCTGGCCGGCCTGCCGCAGATCGAGCTGCACCTGCTCCCGGGCAAGGTGCGCCCCGCGACCCATGCCGCCGTCGGCGCCGACACGGTCGCCACCCTGGCCAACCTCCGCGCCGACGTGGCCTTCATCGCCACCAACGGCATCACGGTCGGCCACGGGCTCACGACCCCGGACAGCGACGAGGCGGCCAGCAAGCGGGCGATGATCGCCTGCGCGCGGCGCACCGTGGTGCTCGCGGACTCCACCAAGTTCGGCATCGAGACGGCTGTGCGTTTCGCGACGCTCGACAGCCTGGACGTGCTGATCACCGACAACGGCATCGAGGCGACCGACCGCCGTGCCCTCGAAGCAGCAGGAATCGACGTGGTGATCGCATGATCCTGACCCTGACGCCCAACCCGAGCATCGACCGCACGGTCGCCCTCGACTGCGAGCTCTCCCGTGGCCAGGTCCACCGGGTGGCGTCGGTGACGTCGCAGGCGGGCGGCAAGGGGGTCAACATCTCCCGGGCCGCCGTCAGCGCCGACATCCCCAGCATCGCCGTCGTACCTGCCGGCAAGGACGACGCATTCGTCCTCGAGCTGCTGACCGCCGGCATCGACTGCCGTCCCGTGCGCCCCGCCGGCGACGTCCGCGTCAACCTCACCATCACCGAGCCCGACGGCACCACGACCAAGCTCAACTCCCCCGGCGCCGAGGTCCTCCCGCTGCACCTCGAGCTGATGGCGCAGGCGGTCCTGGTCCGGGCCTCTGGCGCAGACTGGACGGTGCTGGCAGGCTCACTTCCCGTGGGTGCCCCCGTCGGCTTCTACGCCGATCTCGTACGCCGCCTCCGCGAGGTCGGCGGCAGGGTCGCGGTCGACACCAGCGAGGCGCCGCTGCAGGCGCTCGTCGACGCGCTGCCCGGCTCCGCCCCGGACCTGATGAAGCCCAACGGCGAGGAGCTGGCCTCCTTCACCGGCGGCGACGCCGACGAGCTGGAGTCCGACCCCGAGGCCACTGCGGCCGCCGCCCGACAGCTCCTCGAGCGCGGCGTGGGCGCGGTCCTCGCCACGCTCGGTGGCAACGGTGCCGTCCTCGTCACCCCGGAGGGCGCCTGGCACGCCACGCCGCCTCCCACCACTGTCGTCAGCACCGTGGGTGCCGGCGACTCCAGCCTCTTCGGCTACCTGCTCGGCGACATCCGGGGCCTCCCTGCCCCGGAGCGCCTGGCACTGGCTGTGGCCTACGGCAGCGCCGCCGCTGGGCTCCCCGGCACGACCATCCCCCTGCCCTCGCAGCTCCGCACGGAGCTCGTCGGCGTCACTCCCCTCGGAGGCACCACATGACCGACCTGATCACCACCGACCTCGTGCGCCTGGGCGCCGCCTGGGGCGCTGACAAGCACGACGTCATCCGCGCCCTGGCCGGGGTCGTCGACGACGCCGGTCGGGCCACGAGCAAGGACCAGCTGATCGAGGACGCGTTCGCCCGCGAGTCGACCTCGGCCACCGGTCTGCCCGGCGGCATCGCCATCCCCCACTGCCGCACGGCGGGCGTCGAGACGCCCACCCTGGCCTTCGCCCGGCTCGACCCGCCGGTCGACTTCGGCGCCAAGGACGGCCCCGCCGACCTCGCCTTCCTCATCGCGGCTCCCGCCGGCGGCGACGCGGACCACCTGACCATCCTGACCAAGCTGGCCCGCGCGCTGGTCAAGCCGGCCTTCACCGACTCCCTGCGCGCAGCCGAATCGGTCGAGGAGGTCGTCGACCTGGTCAGCCACGAGCTCGGCGAGGGCGCACCGGCGGCGAGCAAGCCGGCCGCGGCAGCCCCCGCTGCTGCGACGCCCGCAGCCGCTCCGGCAGCCTCGAGCGGGAAGCCGTCCCTCGTGGCCGTCACCGCCTGCCCGACCGGCATCGCGCACACCTACATGGCCGCCGAGGCCCTCGAGGCCGCCGCCGAGCGCGCCGGGGTCGAGCTGCACGTCGAGACCCAGGGGTCGGCCGGGTCGACCCCGCTCGCCCCCGAGGTCATCGCTGCCGCCGGTGCCGTGATCTTCGCCGTCGACGTCGGGGTGCGCGACCGGTCCCGCTTCGGCGGCAAGCCCATGGTCAGCTCGGGCGTCAAGCGTCCCATCGACGACGCCGACGCGATGATCGCCGAGGCCCTGAAGTACGCCGCCGACCCGGCGGGCTCCCCCAAGGTCGAGGGCGACGCCACTGCCGGTTCGACCTCGACCGGCAACGAGTCGTGGGGCGGCCGGACCCGCCGCGTGCTGATGACCGGCGTCTCCTACATGATCCCGTTCGTCGCCGCCGGCGGACTGCTGATCGCGCTCAGCTTCCTCCTGGGCGGCTACGAGATCGTCGGCCCCTACGGCGACATCGCGGTCAACAACACCGTCTTCGACCCGCCGGACGTCAGCGCCCTCGGCCTGGACCACGCCCTGTTCGGTTCGGGGCTCCTCGCCTACATCGGTGCCCTGTTCTTCATCATCGGCAAGACCGCGTTCGCGCTGTTCATCCCCGCGCTGGCGGGCTACATCGCCTACGCCATCGCCGACCGTCCCGGCATCGCACCCGGCTTCGTGATGGGTGCGCTGGCCGCCAACCTCTTCGGCGTCGTCGACCCCGACGGAGTGGGCCTCCCCGCCACCGGGTTCCTGGGCGCGATCGCGGGCGGCGTGCTGGCCGGCGTCATCGCCCACTGGATCACCGGCTGGAAGGTCCCGTCCTGGGCCCGCGGCCTGATGCCCGTCCTGGTGATCCCGCTGTTCACCTCGATCATCGCGGGTCTGCTGATGATCGTGGTGCTCGGCAAGCCGATCGGCTGGTTGATGGACCAGCTCAACGACGGACTCAACTCCCTCAGCGGCAGCAGCGCCATCCTGCTGGGAGTGATCCTCGGCCTGATGATGGCCTTCGACATGGGCGGACCGCTCAACAAGGTCGCCTACAGCTTCGCGGCCGCCGGCGTCGGCGGTGCGGCCTCCCTCGCGAGCGACGCACCCCAGCTGAAGATCATGGCCGCCGTGATGCTCGCCGGCATGGTCCCGCCGTTGGCGCTGGCCCTGGCCACGGTCGTACGCCCCAGGCTCTTCAGCCCCGCCGAACGCGAGAACGGCAAGGCGGCCTGGCTGCTCGGAGCGTCCTTCATCACCGAGGGCGCCATCCCCTTCGCCGCCGCCGACCCGCTGCGGGTGATCCCGCCGATCATGGTCGGCAGCGCCGTCACCGGCGCCATGTCGATGGGGCTCGACGTCAGCGTCCGCGCCCCGCACGGCGGGATCTTCGTCCTCTTCGCCGTCGGCAACGTCGTCGGATACATCCTCAGCCTGGTGGTCGGCACCCTCGTCGGCGGCGCCCTCGTCGTCGCGGCGAAGTCGATCGGGACCTCGGACGCCGACGTCGCCACCGTGTGACACGCTTCACCCCACTCACCAACGCAGCCCCACGCCCCCAAGGAGAACCATGCCCAGCAAGTCCGTCGTCGTCGGCTCCGCCGTCGGCCTCCACGCCCGTCCCGCCGCGATCATCGCCGAGAAGGCGGCCGAGCTCGGCTCGGACGTCACCATCAACGGTGTCGACGCGAGCTCGTCGCTGATGATCATGACCCTCGGTGCCGGCAGCGGTGACACCGTCGAGGTGGCCGGCGACGACCAGGCGGCCGTCGACGCCATCGCCGCGCTGGTCGAGCAGGACCTCGACGCCTGAGCCGCTCCACCTGACACCGCCGTGGGCGGTGCGTGAGCCACGTTCCGTACGCCGGAAACGTGTGCTCACGCACCGCCCACGTGCATGTCGTGGGCCGCTCAGCCGGTCAGGTAGCGCACCCGGACGCGGAGGGCCTGCTCGAGCTCGCCGAGCACCTCGGTGAAGAACTCGCGGCGATAGGTCTCGTCGGTCACGGCGTAGACCGCGAAGTAGAGCCCGCTGAAGGCGGCGAGGAACGTGGAGACCTGCACGAGCTCGCGACTGATCGGCCGGATGCCCCACGCGTAGGTGAGGTCCGTGCCGATCCAGGCCTCCAGCACCTCCTCCTTCATGGCCACCGCACCGAAGACGAGGAAGAAGGCGAAGACGGCCAACGACAGCAACAGCACCTGGAACGCCTGGGTGATGAGCAGGACCAGCACCAGGTTGGCCCGCTGGAGGCCGACGACATCGGCCTCCTCGCCCAGCTCGTCGCGGCCGATCTCGTCGTCGAGCCGGTCGACCTCCTCGACCAGCCGGACGACGAGGAAGCCCACGGCGAGGGCGGCGAAGAGCATCACCGCTCCCCAGAGGATCCCGCCGTCCAGGGCGGAGGCGACCATCCAGACCTCGGTGTTGATGAAGAGGAAGGTCACGAACAGCAGGAGCATCGGCAGCGCTCGCGTGGCGAGCGGGAACAGCAGCCCGAGACTGGCGAGCGTCTGCCGCAGCGCCCATCCGGCGATGAGCTGGAACTGGAGGGCCCGACCGGCATAGACCGCTGCCACGAGCACGAGCACCGTGAGGGCCGCGGAGATGCCCGCGGAGACCGCGCCGGCCTCGTCGGACCGGTTGACCAGCCACCCGGTGACGACGCCGACGGGCACGGCGAGCAGCAGGCCGGTGCCGGCGACGGCCACCAGGCGTCCACGGGCCAGGCGACGTCGTACGTGGTCGCGGATCGGGTCGACGAAGTAGGGCAGTCCGTGCGCGAGGAACCAGGCCTCCGCCTCCCGACGATCGACCGGGTCCCCGTCAGGCACCCAGGACCTCGCGAGCACGGCGTACGTCGTCGTGCATGGTCTCGATGAGCGCTGCCATGCCCTCGAACTTCACCATCCCGCGCAGGCGCTCGACGAAGGCGACCTCGACCTCGACGCCGTAGAGCTCGAGGTCGTCACGGTCGAGGACGTAGGACTCCACGCGGCGCTCGCGCTCGCCGTCGAAGGTCGGGTTGGTGCCGACCGAGATCGCGGCGGGATAGCGCTCACCGGTGTCGCGACGGGTGAGCCAGCCGGCATAGACGCCGTCGGCCGGGCCGGCGTCGACGGGCGGCATGGGGACGTTGGCGGTGGGGTAGCCCATCTCGCGCCCGCGCTTGTCGCCCTCCACCACCGTGCCGCTGACCGTGAACGGTCGACCGAGGGCCTCCGAGGCACCCGCCACGTCGCCCGTGGCCAGGCACTGCCGGACGTAGGTCGAGCTCCAGACCTGGGGGCCGCCGTCGAGGGCGACGCCGACGGTCTCGAAGCCGCGGGACGCACCGGCCTCGACCAGGGTCGCGACCTCGCCCGCCGCCTTGGCGCCGAACCGGAAGTTGGCGCCGACGACGACCGCCCCCGCGTGGAGGGTGTCGACGAGGATCCGGTCGATGAACTCCTCGGGCGACCAGCCGGCGATCTCGCGGTCGAACCCCACCACCAGGATCGCGTCGACACCGGCGGCCTCGAGCAGCCGCGCCCGTGTGGGGATCGAGGTCAGGGTCGGTGGGGCGTGCTCCGGCCGCAGCACCGACATCGGGTGCGGGTCGAAGGTCACCGCCACGACCGTGTCGATGCCGAGGCGCGTCGCGCTCGCCCGCGCCTCCCGCAGCACGTGGGCGTGTCCCAGGTGAACGCCGTCGAAGTTGCCGATGCTGACGACGGTGCGGCCGAGGTCGGCCGGCACGTCGTCGACGTCTTGCCAGATCTGCACGGCGGCAGCCTACTTGCGCCAGTGCCTGCCCTCGTGGACGTCCCCCCGCGACCCCGGAGATCGGGTTGGCCGGACCGCCTCGCGCCGTCAGACGGCTCCGTCAGACGAAGACCGCGAGCGGCTTGGCCCGCTCACCCTGCTGCTCGTAGAGGGCCAGGAACTCGCCCTCCGGCGCGAAGACCGCGTGCGGGCCGTCGCCGGGGAGCACCAGGTCGAGGGCTCGCCCGAAGCGCACGTGCGCCGCGGTCTCCTCGTCCAGGTCGACCGAGGCGAAGGTCCCGCGCGCGGCATCGGCGATCGGCACCACGGAGAGCTCCTCGGACAGCTGCTCGAGGGTGCGGGCGACCGACAGGTCGAAGGCCCCGACGGCAGTGCGCCGCAGCGCGGTGAGGTGTCCGCCGACCCCGAGGGCGGCGCCGAGGTCGCGCGCGATCGCGCGGATGTAGGTGCCCGACGAGCAGCGGACCGAGATCCGCACCTCGGGCAGGGCCACCTCGTGCACCACCAGCTCGTGGATCGTGACGGGCCGGGCCTTCAGCTCGACCTGCTCCCCCGCCCGCACCCGCGCGTAGGCACGCTGGCCGTCGACCTTGATCGCCGAGACGGCCGTCGGGACCTGCTCGATGTCCCCGACGAACCGCGCGAGCTCGGTGCGTACGTCGTCCTCGCGGACGTCACCGGTGTCGTGGGTCTCGAGGACCTCGCCCTCCGCGTCGTCGGTGGTCGTCGAGACCCCGAGCAGGATCGTGGCGTCGTAGGCCTTCTCGGTGAGCATCAGGTGGCCGAGCAGCCGGGTCGCCCGGTCGACGCCGAGCACGAGCACGCCCGTGGCCATCGGGTCGAGGGTGCCGGCGTGCCCGACCTTGCGGGTGCCGGCGAGCCGGCGGACCCGGGCCACGACGTCGTGCGAGGTCATGCCCGGGGACTTGTCGACGACGACGAGACCGGGGTCGACCATCAGGGGCGGTCGCCCTCGTCGGGCTCGCCGTCCAGATCAGCGTCCAGCTCGTCGTCCAGCTCGTCGTCCAGCTCGTCCTCGTCGTCCTCGTCGATGACGCGCGGCTTCTTGTACGGGTCGGCCTCGCCGGCGTAGGCCGAGCCGCGCAGGGCGGCGACGGCCTCGTCCTGCTCCTTGGCCCGGGCCAGGACCTCGTCGAGCGCGCGAGCGGTCTCGGGGAGGGCGTCGGGGATGAAGGTCAGGGTCGGCACGATGCGCATGCCGAGCTGCTTGGCGACCTCGGAGCGGATCACGCCCTTCGCCGACTCCAGCGCGGCGCCCGTGCTGGCGAGCTCCTCGTCGGCGCCGAGCACGGTGTAGAAGATCGTCGCCTGCTGCGAGTCGCCGGTGACGCGTACGTCGGTGATGGTCACGAAGCCGAGGCGGGGATCCTTGATCCGGCGCTCGAGCATCTCGGCGACGATGACCTGGATCCGGTCGGCGATCTTCCTGACGCGGGGGTTGCTCATGGTGCTCACTCTCTCAAATTGCCCGTCACATGATGATCCCCCGCAGAAGCGGGGGAGTTCGAACTTCTTGGGGCGTGCACGCTACGAGAAGTTGCCGGTTCCCCCGCATAGGCGGGGGAACCGGAACCGCTGCCAGCGGATCAGGTGCGGGCGATCTCGCGCATCTCGAACGACTCCACGAAGTCGCCGATCTTGATGTCCTGGAAGTTCCTCAGCACCAGACCACACTCGAAGCCCTCGCGGACCTCGGACGCGTCGTCCTTCTCCCGGCGGAGCGAGGAGAGGTCGAGGTTGTCGGCCACGACCGCACCGTCGCGCAGGACCCGCACCTTGGCGTTGCGGCGGATGAGGCCGGAGGTGACCATGCAGCCCGCGATGTTGCCGGCCTTGGACGAGCGGAAGATCTCGCGGATCTCCGCCTGACCGAGGGTCGACTCCTCGTAGATGGGCTTGAGCATGCCCTTGAGTGCTGCCTCGATCTCCTCGATCGCCTGGTAGATGACCGAGTAGTAGCGAATCTCGACACCTTCCTTGTCGGCCATCTGGCTCGCCTTGCCCTGCGGGCGGACGTTGAAGCCGATGATGATGGCGTCGGAGGCGGCGGCCAGGTCGACGTTGGTCTCGGTGATCGCACCGACACCGCGGTCGATGACGCGCAGCGAGACCTCGTCGCCGACATCGATCTGCGACAGGGCGTCCTCGAGGGCCTCGACCGAACCGGACACGTCGCCCTTGAGGATGAGGTTGAGCTCCTGGCTCTCGCCCTTCTCCATGGAGGCCATGAAGTCCTCGAGGCTGCGACGCACGCGACGCTTGGCCTGCATGGCCGCACGCTCGCGCGCCTCACGCTTCTCGGCGATCTGGCGAGCCATCCGGTCGTCCTCGACCACGATGAAGTTCTGACCCGCACCCGGGACCGCCGAGAGACCCAGCACCATCGCGGGACGCGACGGGTCGGCCTCGGCGATCTCGGCACCGTGCTCGTCGAGCATGGCGCGGACGCGACCGTGGGCCGGACCGGCCACGATCGAGTCGCCCACCCGCAGCGTGCCGCGCTGGACCAGGACGGTCGCCACGGGGCCACGGCCACGGTCGAGGTGCGCCTCGACCACGAGGCCCTGCGCGTCCTGCGTGGGGTTGGCCCGCAGGTCGAGCGAGGCGTCCGCGGTGAGCACGACGGCCTCGAGCAGCTTGTCGAGGTTGAGCCCGGCCTTGGCCGAGACGTCGACGAACATCGCGTCGCCGCCGTACTCCTCGGGGATCAGGCCGTACTCGGTCAGCTGACCGCGGACCTTGGTCGAGTCGGCATCGGGCTTGTCGATCTTGTTGACCGCGACCACGATCGGGACGTTGGCCGCCCGGGCGTGGTTGAGCGCCTCGACCGTCTGCGGCATGACGCCGTCGTCGGCCGCGACGACCAGGATCGCGATGTCGGTCGCCTGGGCACCACGAGCACGCATGGCGGTGAACGCCTCGTGACCCGGGGTGTCGATGAGGGTGATGCGACGGTCGGTGCCGTCGACCTCGGTGTGGACCTGGTAGGCACCGATGTGCTGGGTGATGCCACCGGCCTCCTTGTCGACCACGTTGGCGTCACGCAGTGCGTCGAGGAGCTTGGTCTTTCCGTGGTCGACGTGACCCATGACGGTGACGACCGGCGGACGGATCACGAGATCGTCCTCGTCGCCCTCGTCGGCGCCGAACTCGAGGTCGAACGTCTCGAGCAGCTCGCGGTCCTCGTCCTCGGGCGAGACGATCACGACGACGTAGTTGAGCTCCTCGGCGAGCAGCTCGAACGTCTCGTCACCGACCGACTGGGTCGAGGTCACCATCTCGCCGAGCGAGAACAGCATCTGCACGAGCGCAGCGGCATCGACGTTGATCCGCTCGGCGAAGTCGGTCAGCGAGGCACCACGCGGGAGACGGACGGTCTCGCCGTTGCCCTTGCGGACCCGCACGCCACCGATCGTCGGGGCCTCCATGGCCTCGAACTCCTGGCGACGGGCGCGCTTCGACTTGCGACCACGACGCGACGGACCGCCGGGGCGACCGAAGGCACCCTGGGTCTGGCCACGCTGGCCGGGACGGGGACGACCGCCACCCGAGGGGCCGAAGCCACCGGGACGACCGGGGGCACCACCGGGGGCGCCGCCGGGGGCACCGCCGGGACGACCCGGAGCACCGCCGCGAGCGGGGGCACCCGGACGACCGGGACCGCCGCCGGGGCCACCACGGGCAGGACGGCCACCGGGGCCGTTGCCGAAGGCAGCCGGGGACTTGGGCATCATCGCCGGGTTGGGGCGCGGCATGCCGGGACGGGCGTCGCCGCCACCTGCCGGCGGACGCGGCGGGCGGGTGTCGTCGGTGCCGCCCGGACGGGCGGGCGCCGGACGCGAGCCCATGCCCTGGCTGGACGCGAACGGGTTGTTGCCCGGGCGCGGGGCGCCGGGGCGACCCACGGGACGCGGGGCCGGGGACGACGCCTTGGCGGCCGGGGCCTCGGGTGCCTCGGGCTCCGCCGCAGGAGCCTCGGGCTCGGCGACAGGGGCCTTCGGGCCGGGACGGGGGCCGGGACGGGCGGCCGGAGCGGCCTCCTCGACGGCAGCCGGTGCGGCCACCTCGGCCGGAGCCTCGACAGGCGCTTCGGCGACAGGTGCGGCGGCCGGCTTGGGACCGGGCCTGGGCGCGGCCTTCTTGGCGGGCGCCTCGGTCGCGGTGTCGGCGGCGGGAGCGGAGGCCGCAACGGCCTTCAGCTCGTCGCCGTACTGCTTCTTGAAGCGCATCTCGACGGGGGGCTCGACAGTCGACGATGCCGACTTGACGAACTCACCCATCTCCTTGAGCTTCTCGAGAACGAACTTGCTCTCGACTCCGAACTCCTTGGCGAGTTCGTGGACTCGGGTCTTTGCCACGGTGGGTTTCTACTCCTTCTGGTCCGTGACCCCAGAAGGCAGGGAAACGGAACAGCTAGTGGGTGTGCACACTCATTACGAGTTACTCATCGAGTGCTCATGAGCTGTGTGCTCCAGTTTCTGGTCGGTGGTGCGGTGATTCGGACTGGTCTGGTGTGGGCTGGTCCTGCTGGAGTGAGGCGAGGTAGTCCCCCACCGGCGCTTCGGCGAGCGTCACCCCCGGGCGAAGTGCCCGGGAGAAGGCTCGGCGTCGCACTGCGAGCTGCCAACACTCGTGCGTGGGGTGCAGGTGCGCCCCGCGGCCGGGTGCCCGGCGGCCCGGATCGGGCACCAGGGCTGGTCGGCCCTCGGCGTCCGAGCCTGCGACCACCCGCAGCAACTCGCTCGCAGCGGCCTTGGCCCGACAACCCACACAGGTCCGGACGGGTCCGGGCGCGAGGGTTTCAGACGTGGTGGCCACTGGCCTCCACTCTAGCCGGTCGGGCCAGTGGTTTACGAACTGGCAGCGTCCGTCGGGGGGCGTCTCATCGTCCGAGCGGATGTCGATCCGCCAGCCGGTGAGACGAGCCGCGAGGCGGGCGTTCTGGCCCTCCTTGCCGATCGCCAGCGACAGCTGGAAGTCGGGTACGACGACGCGCGCGGACCGCGTGGCCAGGTCGACGATCTCCACCGAGGTGACGCGCGCGGGCGACAGCGCGTGCGCGACCATCTCGGCGGGGTCCTCGGCCCAGTCGACGATGTCGATCTTCTCGCCGTGCAGCTCGCTCATCACGTTGCGCACGCGCTGGCCCATGGGACCGATGCAGGCACCCTTGGCGTTGACGCCGGCGACCTTGGTGTGGACGGCGATCTTGGTGCGGTGACCGGCCTCGCGGGCGATGGCGGCGACCTCGACGGTGCCGTCGGCGATCTCGGGCACCTCGAGCGCGAAGAGCTTCTTGACCAGCGTCGGGTGGGAGCGCGAGAGCGTGATCTGGGGTCCGCGCATGCCCTTGCGGACCGAGGTGACCAGGCACTTGATGCGCTCGCCGTGGACGTACTTCTCGCCGGGCACCCGCTCGCTCACCGGCAGCATCGCCTCGACCTTGCCGAGGTCGACCATCACGTCGTCGGGGTTGCGGCCCTGCTGGATGATCCCCGAGATGATGTCGCCCTCCTTGCCGGAGAACTCGCCGAACTTGATCTCGTCCTCGGCGTCGCGCAGCCGCTGGAGCATGACCTGCTTGGCGGTCGTCGCCGCGATGCGACCGAAGCCGTCGGGGGTGTCGTCGTACTCCGGGCCGGCCGTGCCCTCGTCGTCGACCTCGCGGGCCCAGACGGTCACGTGGCCGGACGAGCGGTCGAGCTCCACCCGCGCGGGGTGCTGGGACTCGGTGGCGCGCTGGTAGGCGGTCAGCAGGGCCTGCTCGATGGCCTCGGCCAGCACCTCGAAGGAGATCTCCTTCTCGCGCTCCAGCATGCGCAGGATGCTCAGATCGATGTCCATCAGTCGTCCTTCGTGTCGGGCTTGTCGCTCTTGCGGTTGAACTCGATCTGGACGAGGGCCTTGGCCACGTCGGAGTAGGCGACCTCGTGCCGGGTGCCCTCGACGTCGAGCGTCGCGGACTCCTCGGACGAGCCGAGGATGCGCCCGGTCAGGGTGGACCCGTCGGCGAGCGTGGCCTTGACCAGCCGGTCCTCGTTGCGGCGCCAGTGGCGCGGCAGCGTCAGCGGGCGGTCGACGCCCCGGGAGGTGACCTCGAGCGTGTAGGGCATCTCCCCCATCACGTCGGACTCGTCGAGGACGCGGGAGACCTCGCGGGTCGCGTCGGCGACGTCGTCGAGGGTGACTCCGCCGTCCTTGTCGATGGCGACACGCAGCACGCGGCGCTTGCCGGCGGGGGTGATCTCGACGGCTTCGACGTCGAGGCCCATGACGCTCAAGGGGTCGACCAGCTCCGCTTCGATGCGGTCCCGGGTGGCGTCCTGTCGGGGAGTGCTCATCGGATGCGACCTCCTTGTTCTGTTGTCGAGAGAACACCCTAGCGGCCGCCGCCGAGGCCTCGTCATCCCCCGCCGACCGGTCCGGACCAGCCCGGAGGGTGGGTAGGGTTCGGGGGTGCCCGGACGCCCGCTCTCCCGTCGTACGGCGGTGGGCTCGGCGTTGTCGGCACCCCTGGTGCTCGCCGCCTGCGACATCGATCCGCCCGTCCGGGAGACCGGTCCCGCGGACGCGAGCACGCCTCCTCCGGAGGACGCCGAGCTGGTGGCCGGCGTGGTCGCCTCGCTCGTGCGGGCGCAGGCCGCGCTCGAGGCCGCGACCCTGTCCGTCCCCGCCCTCGGCACCCGCCTCCAGCCGATCGGCGACGCCCACGCGGCCCACCTCGACCTCCTCGTCGGCGCGGTCCCCGATGCCGACCGGCCCACTGCCTCGCCCCCGCCCGTCGCCCAGCAGGTCGCGCCGGCGCTCACCGCGGTGCGGCGCTCCGAGAAGCGGCTGCTGCGCGAGGTGCGCGCGGCCTGCTCCGTCGCCGCGAGCGGTGACCTCGCCCGTGTCCTGGCCAGCGTCGCGGCGTCGACGGCCCAGCACACGGCGGCCCTGGCCGCGCCCGAGGTGACGTCGTGACCGTCCTCGACGCCCTCCAGACAGCTCTGGCCGAGGAGCACGTCGCGCTCTACACCTACGGCGTCCTGGGGGGACGGACCTCGCAGGCGGCGACCCCCGCGCTCTACGACGCCCTCACCGTCGCCTACGGCCGGCACCGGTCGCGCCGTGACCAGCTGCGGCTGCTCGTCGCCGAGGCCGGCGGGGTCCCCGTCGCCGCCGCACCGGCGTACGACGTCGCGGACGGGTTGCTGCGCAGCCCGCAGATCGAGGCCGCGGCGCTCGACCTCGAGGTCTCGAGCGTGGAGACCTTGGTCGCCCTGGTCGCCCAGTCCTCCGGGAGCGTGCGCGAGTGGGCGCTCACCGAGGCGACGTGGTCAGCCACGTGGCAGCTCGACCTGGGCGGCACCCCACAGATCTGGCCCGGCGCTCCCGAGCTCGGCTGAGGCACCCGCTGCCGGTCCCGAAATGGGTAACGGCCCGCGGCCTCAGCCTTTGGGAAAGTCCCGAGATCTCTCCCAAAAGCCGAGGACGCGGACCGCCATGGGGTTGGTCAGCATCACCCTGTGTGACCCCTCCTGTGGGGGTGGCGGGGCCACATGCACAATCATGCATTCGATCCGGCAGGAACGTAAGCGGATCTGACTTGCATGTTCGTGCAACGCACAAAGTTGCAGGACCTGCACGCTCGGAGCCGGGTCAGCCGCCGCTCAGTCGTCGGAGGACCTCGGGGATCTCGATCAGTGAGGTCACGCTCGCGTCGGGCTCGCCCTCGGTGTGGCCGACCTGCTCCGGAGGGATCGTGCTCAGCGGGATGTGGATCGCGCGCAGCCCGGCGTTGTGCGCGCCCCAGACGTCGTCGAAGAGCCGGTCCCCGACGTAGACGCACGCAGCCGGGTCGCCCACCCCGACGGCCTCCATCGCGGCGCCGAAGGCGAGCGGCGACGGCTTGGTCCACGGGATCTCGCTGGAGTAGACGTCACCGTCGACGAGGTCGTAGACGCCGTCGCGCTCGAAGAAGCCGACATGCCACTCCCGCGGCCAGATCGTGTTGGACAGCACGCCGACCTTGATCCCCGCCGACCGGAGCGCCTCGAACGTCGGGCGCACCTCCGGGTCGGTGAGCGTGTGCGGCTCCCAGAACTCGTAGTAGGCCTTCAACAGCTCGGGGTCGTGGTCGAGACCGGCCTCGTCGAAGAGGTCGGCGATCGTGGCGCTCTGCTGCTGGTCGCGGCTGCGCCCCCACACGACGCTGCCGGCGCGGTGCAGGCGCTCGGCGTGCGCGTGGTGGTCGTCGTCGGGCGTCGGCGTGCGGCGTACGGCCTCGGCGAGCGCGAGCGACTCGGCGTGGAAGTCCACGTCGTGCCAGCGCGTGAGCGTGCCGCCCCAGTCGAAGATGACCGCCTCGATGTCCACCCCAGCCATGCGCGAGAACCTACCGGTTGACGTCGTCGGCGCTCGACCAGAGCGAGCCGTCGACCGGCCACGGCAGCACCTCGAGCCGGTCGTCGGCGAGGAGGTCCTCGACCATCGCCCGGCTTCCGCCGACGAGGGTCGAGTCGAGGTCGGTGTCGTTGGACGTCGCCCAGGCGCGGTCGGCCGGCCACCACTCGGACGGGCTCTGCCACTGGAGCGGCGCCCACCTGGCGAAGTGCTCGTCGGCAGTGGGTGGGGGCGGCAGCTCCTGGCCTGCGGGGACGAAGACAGTGATCGTGCCACTGCTGGTCGGCTCGTCGAGCGCGTAGCGAACCGCAGGCGCCTCCGCGCACAGCCGCTCGACCTCGGCGAGCGGGCGCCGGAAGAGGTGGTAGCTGCGTCCGGGCTGGCGGGCGGTCGGCAGGTCTCCCCAGGCGCGCGGCCACGCGCCGTAGCCGTCCCAGAAGGCCACGATCGTCGCGTCCGGGGAGGCGGTGTGTCGGGCGAGCACGTCAGCCAGGGCGGCGAACAGGGTGCGCTCGAGGCAGCCGACATCGGGCGCGTTGCCCGGCCAGCGTCGCGGCTCGGGCCCGTCGGCCCCGCGCGTCGAGGTCGCGGCCTCCGGACAGGCGGTGCCACTGCGCCTCGGGGTGGAGCGTCGTGCCCGTCTCGTCGGCGACCGTCGACCAGGTCACGGCGTCACGGTCGCCGTCGTGTGCCGGGTGCAGCACCCGGGCATAGGCCTCGAAGCCGGCCGGGATGAGGAAGCCGACGGCCGGTGGCGAGTCGGCCGGGCCCCAGGTCGTGTCCCACCAGTCCGCCTCGGCGGGGTCCGCGTCGGGGCGGATGGTGGTGAGGTGGGCGCGCCACTGGGCCAGGTCTCGTGACGGGACTTCGTCCCTCCTCGACCAGCGAACGGGTCAGGAACGCAGGACGAGGCCCGCGATGCGCGCGGCGGCCGCGTCGACCGCGACCTCCTCGCGGTCACCGGACTTGCGGTCGCGGACCTCGATGGTGCCGTCGGCCACGCCGCGGCCGACCGTGACGATCGTCGGCACGCCGATCAGCTCGGCGTCCTTGAACTTCACGCCCGGGCTGACCTTGCCGACGCGGTCGTCGAGGAGCACCTCGAGGCCGGCCTCCTTGAGGTCGCGGGCGAGCGTCTCGGCGGCGGCCAGGATCGCCTCGTCCTTGCCGGCGGCGACGATGTGCACGTCGGCGGGCGCGACGTTGCGCGGCCAGCACAGACCGATGTCGTCGAGGGTGCCCTCCGCGATCGCGGCCACGGCCCGCGACGGACCGATGCCGTAGGAGCCCATCGTGACGGTGACGAGCTTGCCGTTCTCGTCGAGCACCTTCAGCCCGAGCGCCTCGGCGTACGAGCGGCCCAGCTGGAAGATGTGGCCCATCTCGACGCCGCGTGCGGACTCGAGGGTGCCCTCGTCGCAGTTGGGGCACGCATCGCCGTCGCGCACGTCGGCGGCCTCGATGGTGCCGTCGGGCGTGAAGTCGCGACCGACGGTGAGGTCGATGGTGTGCGAGCCGTGGACGTTGGCGCCGGTGACCCAGCGCGTGCCCTCGACGATGCGGGGGTCGACGAGGAACCGGATGCCGGACGCCGACTCCTCGCCCAGCGCCTCCGGGCCGATGTAGCCCTTGACCAGCGCGGGGTGCTTCGCGAACTCGGCCTCGTCCATGGCCTCGACCTCGATCGGCTCGAGCTGGCCCTCGAGGCGCTTCTGGTCGACGTCACGGTCGCCGGGCACGCCGATGGCGAGGGGCTCGCGCGTGCCGTCGGGGTGCTTGAGCACGACCATCACGTTCTTGAGCGTGTCGCCGGCCGCCCAGGGGCGGTCGTCGCGGGGGTAGGCCGCGTTGAGGTGGTCGACCAGCGTGTCGATGGTGGGGGTGTCGGGGGTGTCCTCGGCGTGCGCTGCGGGCGCGTCGTCGTAGGACACAGCGGCAGGCGCGCGCACCGTGACCGCCTCGACGTTGGCGGCGTAGTCGCAGTGGGTGCAGCGGACGTAGGTGTCCTCGCCCACCTCGGCCTTGGCGAGGAACTCCTCGCTGGCCGAGCCGCCCATGGCGCCGGAGGTCGCCTTGACGATGACGTAGTCGAAGCCGAGCCGGTCGAAGATGCGGATGTAGGCGTCGCGGTGCAGCTGGTAGGACGCCTGGAGCCCGGCGTCGTCGATGTCGAAGGAGTAGGAGTCCTTCATCACGAACTCGCGACCGCGCAGGAGGCCGGCGCGCGGCCGCGCCTCGTCGCGGTACTTGTTCTGGATCTGGTAGATCGAGAGCGGCAGGTCCTTGTAGGACGAGTAGAGGTCCTTCACGACGAGGGTGAACATCTCCTCGTGCGTGGGGCCGAGGAGGTAGTCGCCGCCCTTGCGGTCCTGGAGGCGGAAGATGTTGGGGCCGTAGTCGGTCCACCGGTGGGTCGCCTCGTAGGGCTCCTTCGGCAGCAGCGCGGGGAAGGACAGCTCCTGCGCGCCCATGTCGTCCATCTCCTCGCGGATGATGGCCTCGATCCTGCGCAGCACCCGAAGACCCAGGGGGAGCCAGGTGTAGATGCCCGGTGCGGCGCGACGGATGTAGCCGGCACGGACCAGCAAGCGGTGGCTCGGGACCTCGGCGTCGTTGGGGTCGTCGCGCAGGGTGCGCACGAACAGGGTCGACATGCGGAGGAGGCGGCCAGTCATGGGCGCAAGGATAGGTGCGCGCCACAGGCACCGCGAACCAGATTGCTCCTGGGCGGGGGCAACCTCTGCCGGCTCCCGCGCGTCTCCTCTGGTGACACGGCACCACACCACGCTCTCCCAGGGGGATCCACCATGCGCCGCTCGTTGACCGCAGCACTCGCCACGGCACTCGTCGCGGGCGGTGCACTGGCGGTTCCGGCCCAGGCTGCCGCGCCCACCGTCGACCTGCAGCCGCAGAAGCTGGCCCGGGGTGCCGACATCGCGGTCCCGCACATCGAGGACGGTGACTTCGTCGACGGCACCCGCCGGGTCGAGCTGCCGGGCACGGTGGCGCGGATCATCGGCGAGACCGACACAGGCTGGCTGGTCGGCACCAGCAACGTGGACCGCAACCGCAACCGGCGCGTCGTACGTGTCGAGGCGGACGGGTCGGTCGTCGACGTCCTGCGCAACATCGACACTCGAGCGTGATCCTGTCCGCGGACGGCAGCACCCTCGCCTGGCAGCGCTTCGTCGCCAAGGCCCGCAAGGTGATCACCTACGCCGCGACCGCCGCGGACGGCACGATCCTGGGGAAGAAGGGACCGCAGCCGCTAC
Source organism: uncultured Actinomycetota bacterium (assembly GCA_963750445.1). Lineage (GTDB taxonomy): Bacteria > Actinomycetota > Actinomycetes > Propionibacteriales > Nocardioidaceae > Nocardioides. Next base: position 1,004,908 of record CAVVQR010000016.1, read on the forward strand.
GTCAGCCTGCTCGACGTCGACGCCAGCCGGGTCATCCTCGGCCGCGGCACGCGCGTCATCCAGTGGAAGCCCACCACGGGGCGGACCCGGACCCTCACGAAGAAGCTCGCAGGGGTCGCGAGCATCGAGCACGACCTGCTCGCCACCTACACGAAGGACCCCTACCTCGGTGGGTGCACGCAGCTGGTGCGGCTGAGCGACCCCAGCGAGAAGCTGTGGAAGTCGTGCCGGGAGCGGGTCCAGGCGATCTCTCCCGACGGCACGCGCATCGCGACCGTCGACATCCTCGCGGACGGCATCGGTCCGGGTCGGGTCTGGCAGCGCACGACCAGTGGCGCGCTGCTGGCCGCCTACGACACGTCGTGGTTCGGGAGCATCGGGTGGGAGTCCCCGACGACGATGCTGCTCGAGGTCAACGGGAAGAGGAAGTCGTCCACGGTCCGCTGCGAGCTCGACGCGTGCGAGAACGCGACCGACCCGGTGAAGGTGTCGGCTCCCTGACTGCCCGCGTGCTTCTCCGCTGAGCCGGTCCTCCGGGTGGTGGCGGCAGATCGCAGGTGGGACAGCCCCTGATCCGCCATGGCCGCCACCCCCACCCGAGGCCACCCGAAGGTGGCGGCAGATCGCAGGCAAGGCAGCCCCTGATCCGCCATGTGCCGCCACCCCCACCGGGGGCCGAGCGAGCGTCAGATCCCCAGCACCGTGAACGACGCGGCGGTGGCCGCCAGCACCGGGTCACCGGCGGCCGCCCGCCGCGCGGCCAGGAGCGCCTCGCCCAGCCCGCCCCCGGCGCGGAGGCTGGCGTGGAGCGCGACCATCACCTCGACCGTGGCGGCGTCGTCGACCTCGGCGAGGCTCGAGACCACACCGGCCGTGCCCATCGACAGCAGGGCGGCCGCCAGCCCGAGCAGCTCCTGATCACCCACCGGCGCCATCACGCCCGACTCGCAGGCCGACAGCACGACCCGGTGCGGCGGGCGGCTGAGTCCCTGGAGGTCGTGCACCAGCAGGGGGCCGTCGGCCAGCGTGAGCGAGGAGAACATCGGGCTGTCCTCGCGGAAGTGCCCGTGCGCCGCGACATGGGCCAGCGCGGCTCCGTCGAGCGCCGACAGGGAGGCGGCCACCGTCGCGGCGTCGCCGTCGAGGACCTCGGCCTGCGGGTCCTGCGCCAGCACCGCAGGCACCTCGGCACCACCGCTGCCCAACCCGGGACCGACGAGCATCACCCGGCGATCGCTCTCGGAGGTGGTGGACCGGGCGCGCAACCACAGCCGCGCGGACGGCGTACTGCTGAAGGGGCGGTCGGCGAGCGCGGGCATCAGGCCCCACGGGACGCCCTGCAGGCGCGCGGTCCCGGAGAGCACGACGTGTGACTCCCCCACGGCGTCGAGGGCCGGCCCCAGGACCGCCCGCTGCAGCCGGGCACCCGCGACCTCGAGCTGCGTACGACGACCGCGCGCCGCCTGCCGGAGCGCGAAGAGCGCGAAGTCGACGGCCTTCGCCGCCGCGTCCGCCGGTCCGACGTCGAGGTGCCGCACCCGGCCGCGCGCGGCCACGAGCGCGTGGAGCTCGCCGTCGACCTCGGTGAGCTCCACCAGGGCGGTGTCGTCCTCGGCGAGGGCGTGCAGGAGCGTCCTCACGTCCAGTGTTGCCGAGGTCTCACCCGACCCACGGGCGTGGAGCAGCCGTCGCCGCACGGACTGCTCCAGGCGCGACGCCCTGGCCTCGAGCAGGTCGGTGGGCGCCCCCTCGGACCGGGCCTGGGCCAGGCGCTGGTGCTGGGCCCGCAGCGCCGCGAGCTCCGCGGTCGCCTGCGGGTCCTGGAGCGGGGCGACGCTGGGGACGGACAGCGCCGTGGCGCGCCACCGCTCGGACCACCGCAGCAGGCGCCGGGCCTCACCGGAGGCGAGGGCGGTCCGGGTGCCGAGCTCGGCGAGCTCGGCGCCGTGGGTGGAGGACAGCGCCCGCAGCTCCTGGCTGCCGAGGGTGGCGCGGTGCTCGTCGAGCGCCACCAGCCCCCGCTCGCAGGCGCGCAGCACTCCCCCGGCGTCCCCGGCGAGCTGGCGCCGCAGCGCCGTGGCCAGCCACCCGAGGGCGCGGGTCGTGCCCCGGCCGGACGAGCGGAAGTCGCCGGCCTCGGCGAGCCATGCCTCGGCCGCTGCGCTCGCCTCGGGCGTGCGCACCCGACGCCCGATCCGGGCTGCCAGGAAGAGCACCTCCGGCAGCTCCGGAGCATCGCTGTCCCGCGCCGCCTCGACGAGGGCACCGGCACGCCCCAGCAACCGCCCGGGCCGCTTCGTGGTCTCGGACCGCACCGCGACGGCCATCAGCTCCGCCCTGATCCAGTGCGCGCGACGACCTTGCGTGCGGAACAGCCGGCACGCCCGGTCGGCTGCCGACTCGCCCGTCCGTGGTCGTCGGCCGCGAGCGCCGCCTCAGCGAGCGCCAGCAGCAGGTCCGCCTCCTCCACCTCCAGCAGCGGCCGCGCGACGAGGGCCTGCTCGACGACGTCGAGGGCGTCGACCGGCATCCCGGCGACGAGGTAGGCGCTGCACTGGTCGTAGACGAGGTCCACGCTGGTCTCGTCGACGGCGCTGTAGCGCTCGCTCGCCTCGGCGTAGCGCTCCAGGGCCAGGGGCAGGTCTCCCTCCAGGAAGGCGATCCACCCCTGGTTGTGGATCCCGGCCGCGACGTCCGAGCGCAGGTCGAGGTCGGTCGTGGATCCGCAGACGCCTCCGCGGACGCCTCGCGCGCCCCGGCGATGTCCCCGAGCCCGACGCGCGTCCAGCCCAGCAGGTGGAGCGCCCGGGCTCGCCAGATGTCGTCGTCGGTACCGGTCGAGGATCGCCAGGGCACGACGCAGGTCGGCGGCGCCGTCCTCGAACCGCTCCAGCCGGAAGCTGACCACGATCGCGCGCCGCACCAGGACCCGGGCAAGGTCGAGTCCCTGCGCTCTGCCCGGCGGCGCGGTCGAGGTGGGCGATGCCGTCGCGCGTGCGACCGAGGAAGACCAGCGTGGCTGCCCAGGGTGGCCGCGGGCGTCCGCCTCCCGCGCGACGTCCGCCCGCCGCGCCAGGGCGAGGGCTCGACGCAGGTGGGCGAGCGCGACGTCGGTGTTGCCGACGTCGCGCTCCACGATGCCGACCACCTGGTGCCCGATCGACGCGACCGCCGGGTCGGGATCGGTCACCAGGTCGGCGAGGGCTCGCGCTCCGGAGCGGTGCGCGGATCGGCGAACACCGTGCGCAGCAGCTCCTCCGCCTCGGCCCGGTCCACGGCGCCATCCTTGCCGATCCGTCGCGAATTCTGGACCCAAACCCTCCGCACGGGGATCGCGCAGCGCTAGCGTCGGGCCATGGGCGACTGGATGATCGGCGACGACCGACGACGACGCAGCACGGACCAGCTCCGTGCGCTGCGCAAGGCCAACGACGGCGCGGTGCACTGGGACACCGAGGCACCCGCCGACTTCACCTACCTCTTCCACCCCGACCGGGTGCTCGTGCGCGCCGCGGACGCGGACGCGTTCGAGTCGGTCGTGGCGAAGGTCGGTGACCGCGTGCTCACCGGCGAGCCGCGTCGCGACGACGTGTCGCTCCTGGACGGCGAGCTCGTGCGCTACCTCCTGCCCGAGCGCCGCGACGGCCAGACGGTGCCCGAGGTGCTGGACCTCCTCGAGGAGGCCGGCCTCGCCCGCGGCGCGGTCTCGCCGGACCACTGGGTCCACGTCTCGCCCGGAGGTGGCGGTGGCAACGCCTGCCCCGCGGTCGAGCCGATGGAGACCGGGCTGAAGGAGCCGTGGCCGCCGGAGGCACCGCAGAGGAAGAAGTCCTGCGACGTGAGCGTCGTGGTCGTCGACACCGGCTGGCACCCGCCCGCCGCGACCGACCCGCGCACGCCGTGGATGCACGACATCGAGGGCGACGACGAGCTCAACGGCCCCGACCTGCGCCCGTACGCCGGCCACGGCACGTTCATCGCGGGCGTCGTGCGCTGCGTGGCACCGGAGACGAAGATCTTCGTCGAGGGCTTCGCCATCGGCGGCGTGGGCGGCGGCGGCATCCTCGAGTCCGACCTCGTCGTCCAGCTCGAGGAGGCCCTCGACCACGACCCGCAGGTCATCAACCTCTCGGCCGGCTGCCGCACGCGGATGGACCTGCCCTCGATCGCGCTCGAGACCTTCTACCGCACGCGACTGCGCAAGCGGGACTGCGTGCTCGTGGCCGCGGCAGGCAACGACTCCTGGGCGGCGCCGTTCTGGCCGGCCGCGTTCGACTGGTGCGTCGGCGTCGGGTCGCTCGACCGTGACGGCCGGGTCTCGGAGTTCTCCAACTACGGCGTCTCCGCCGACGTCTACGCCCTGGGCCGCAACCTCGTCAACGCCTTCCCCGACGGCACCTTCGAGTGCAACGAGACGCCCGACAAGGGCGACATCCGCGTCTTCGGCACCGGCATGGCCCGCTGGAGCGGTACGTCGTTCTCGGCGCCGGTCGTGGCCGGCCTGATCGCCCGCGAGATCAGTGAGTCGGGATCATCGGCGAAGGACGCCCGCGACGTCGTGCTGGCCCGGGCGGTCTACGACTCCGACCCGACGATCGGCCCGCACCTGGAGCTCCGCCAGCCCTACGCCTGACGACCGGCTGAGGACCGGACCCGGGCCCCCGCGCCGGGTCCGGTCCTCAGAGCTCGACCCAGCGGCTGCTGGAGACCTGGTGTCCGGCGCGGACGGTGAACCGGACCGATCCGCTGGGCTCGGCCTGGAGGGCGAAGAAGCCCATCTCGTCCAGCTCCGTGGTCCAGCTCTGACCGGTCGTGGTCTCCACCGTGACCTCGACGGACCCCATGTCTCCGTCGAAGTCGAGCAGCTGTCCCCGGACCTGGTCACCGTCGATCTCGGCGTCGAGGGACCAGCCCTCGGCGGCGGTGAAGTAGAGCATCCGCGCGGAGGCGAGGCCGCGCACCTGCGCGGTCGGCTCGAGGTCGGAGTCGCGGACCAGGACGAGCATCTCCCACTCGTCGTCCAGGTCGGCGGCAGCAACGGCCGCGATCATCGTCGCCACGAGTCCGGGTGGCGGCGGGTCATAGGTCATCCACATGTCACGCAGGTCCTCGAGGAGAGCGGTTTCTTCCCCAGCAGTCATCGCTCGCCTCCTTTCGTCAGGGCGGCTCGGACCTTGTCCAGGCAACGGGCCCGGGTGGGACCGATGCTCCCGACAGGCATGTCGAGGTCCTGGCTCAAGGATTGGTAGTCGGGTCGATCCATGAAGGCGACGACCCGCAACAGCTTTCTGCATCTCTCGTCGACGGTCGCCACGGCACCCCACAGCCGTGACGACTCGTCGTCGAGCATGGCGAGCGCCTCCGCCGACTCCACATCCGGGAGCACGGCGTGCAGCGTCTCGTCCTGCACCGGTGCCGCACGGCGTGCGGTCCGGGCGTGTGCGGCTGCGCCGCGCCTGGCTGACGTGATCAGCCAGGACGCGACCGCCTTCGGGTCCTCGATGGTCTGGTGGAGGCGTACGAATCCCAGCCAGGTCGCCTGAATCACGTCCTCAGCCGACTGCCGGTCGTGCCCGTAAGCCCTCACCACGTGCCAGAGCACCGGTGTCATCGCGGCAACCAGCTCATCCACCCCGGTGGCGTCCCCCGAACGCCACGCGATGAATGCCCCACTGGCTCTGTCCCACGGTGACTGGTCGAGCTGCCCCTCAGCTCTTCGATCCTCTGACATGGTGACCATTGTCCCCATGTCAGTAGAGGTGTGCGCACCCGCCGTGCTGATACATCCCGGCCGAAACTTTATTTGTCCCGGCCCGGGGAGCCCCCTGGAGACCGCCTCGAGATCGCCTGGAGACCGTCTAGAACATGAGGGTCGCGAAGGTCGCCGTCTGCTCGAAACCGACGCGGGCGTAGGCCGCGCGGGCGGGCGCGTTCCACTCGTTGACGTAGAGCGAGACGACCGGAGCCATCCCGGACTCGAGGACGTGCGCGACCACCGCCGCCATCCCGCTGACGGCCAGGCCCTGGCCCCGGCGGTCCGGTCGCACCCACACGCCCTGCACCTGGGCGGCGTGCGGCGTCACGCACGCGACCTCGGCCTTGAAGACCACACCCTCGTCGTCGAAGCTCGCCAGCGACCACCCGCGGCCGATCAGCTGCTGGATGCGCGCGCGGTAGAGCTCACCGCCGCCGGCGTCGTTCTCCGGGGAGACACCGACCTCCTCGGTGTACATCGCGACGCAGGCCGGGTAGAGCGCGTCGAGGTCGCGCGGCGTCGTCAGCCGTACGTCCCGGGCCACCGGCACGGCAGGAGAGCGGTCGATCTGCAGGTGCGGCTGGCTCGGCCGGATCTCGCGCGGCCGAGCCCACCGGGGCTCGATGAGCTCCCACAGCGCGGCGACGACGTCGCTGGGGCCGACGATGGTGCCGACGGAGTTGCGTCGGCGCAGAGCCGCGTCGGCGAAGGCGCCGACGTCGCTCGGCGAGCACTGCACGGGGACCAGGTTGGCGCCGAGGTGGCAGCCGGCGACGAGCTCCTCGCCCTCGAACCGGCCCCACACCTGACCGCCGAGCCAGCGCTCGTCGAGGTTGGTCAGGCGGGCGCGGTAGTCGGCGAAGACGTTGACGACCGGGTCCTGCTCCGCGAGCGCGATGAACTGGTCCCGGTCACCCGGGCCCAGCACGCGCACTTGCTCGCGGGTCTTCAGCACTGTCCGAGCCTAGTGCGATCCCCGGGGCTCAGGAGACCGAGACCGAAGCCCCGGCACCGTCGACCGGT
>CAVVQR010000017.1:0-242338 GCA_963750445.1 uncultured Actinomycetota bacterium
GGACGGTGAACCCCTGCGTCGTGCCGGTGACCGTCACGGTGCTGCCGGCGGGGGTGTACTTGCGCCCGTTGGTCAGCAGGTTGCTGACGACCTGGTGCAGGCGGGCCTCGTCGCCGACCACCGTGATCGGTGCGTCGGGCAGGACCAGCCGCCACGACCGCTCGGGGTCGACGACCCGCGCGTCGTCCACCGCCTCGAGCAGCAGGCGCGACAGGTCGACCTGCTCGCGGACGAGCGGTCGGCCGGAGTCGAGCCGGGCCAGCAGCAGCAGGTCCTCGACCAGGCCGGTCATCCGCGCCGACTCGGTCTCCACCTTGTCGAGCGCGGTGCCGGTGGCCTCGGGACGGTGGCGGGCGAGCTCGGTGTAGCCGGCGATCGTCGCGAGCGGCGTCCGCAGCTCGTGTGAGGCGTCCGCGACGAACTGGCGCACCTGCTGCTCGCTGCGGTGGCGCTGGGCGAGGGAGTCCTCGACGTGGTCGAGCATCGCGTTGAGCGCCGAGCCGACCTGGCCGATCTCGGTGCGCTCGTCCGTGAGCCGCTCCGGGCACCCGCTCGGACATCTCGATCTCGCCGGACGCCAGCGGGAGCTCGGCGACCCGGTGGGCGGTGTCCGCCACCTCGCGCAGCGGCGCCAGCTGGCGGCGTACGACGCGGTGCCGACGCCGGCCGCCGCGAGCACGCCGAGCAGGGTCGCGAGCAGCTCGAGCCGGACCAGGTTGGCGATGGTGGAGTCGACGCTCGTCGAGCGGGCAGCGCCGGCGACCATCGTGCCGTCGCCGATACGGTCGCCTGGCCAGGCGCGATAGGTGCCGAGGCCGGGGATGTCGAGGGTCGCGGATGTCGCCGGACTCCGACGACCCCAATGCCGCGAGCTGCTCGCTCGTCAGGGCGCTCCCACGCAGACCAGGCGCCGTCCTGCTCCGACAGCACCCGGCCCGCGACGGCCGCGGGCTGGGAAACCGAGCGCGACACGTGCCGAGCACCTGACCGGGGCGGCGTCGTAGTCGGGGTCGCCGCCGGGGCCGCCCGGCCGGGGCCGTCGAAGCCGCGGCCGAAGGACTCGCGACGTCGTGGTCGAGCTGGCCGTCGAGGTGGCTGCGCATGGCGAGCGTGGTGGCCGTGCCGATCAGCAGCGCCGTCACAGCGACCAGCAGCACCGCGACGGCCACCAGCCGGGCGGTGAGGGTGCGCGGCAGGAGCGGGCGGAGCCTCACGGCGCCGGCTTCAGCACGTAGCCCGCGCCGCGCATGGTGTGGATCATCGGCTCGCGGCCGGCGTCGACCTTCTTGCGGAGGTAGGAGATGTAGAGCTCGACGACGTTGGCCTGGCCGCCGAAGTCGTACTGCCAGACGCGGTCGAGGATCTGCGCCTTGCTCAGCACCCGGCGCGGGTTGCGCATCAGGAAGCGCAGCAGCTCGAACTCGGTCGCGGTCAGGCTGATCTCGTCGCCGGCGCGGTGCACCTCGTGGCTGTCCTCGTCGAGGGTCAGGTCGCCGACCACGAGCACGTTGCCGTCCTCGGCCTGGGCCGCGGTGCCGCCGCGGCGGATCAGCCCGCGCAGCCGGGCCACGACCTCCTCCAGCGAGAACGGCTTGGTGACGTAGTCGTCGCCGCCGGCGGTCAGGCCGGCGATCCGGTCCTCGACGGCGTCCTTGGCGGTGAGGAAGAGCACGGGCACGTCGCTGCCGTCGGCGCGCATCCGGCGCAGCACCTCGAGGCCGTCGAAGTCCGGCAGCATGATGTCGAGCACCACCGCGTCGGGCCGGAAGTCGCGAGCGGCCGCGACGGCGTCGGTGCCGGTGTGCGCCATCTGGAGCTCCCAGCCCTCGTAGCGCAGGGCCATCGCGAGGAGCTCGGCGATGTTGACCTCGTCGTCGACGACGAGCACCCGCACGGGGGAGCCGTCGGGCCGGGTGAGCTGCTGCATGGCAGCATCCTGCCGCCGATTCCTGTGGAGTTCCTGTGACGCGCCTGTGGGGTCTCGATACGCCTCGCTCGTCCCTCGCTCTGCTACTCGACCAGCGAGGACCGATTCGTGGCCTACTCGACCGCAGCGGGTTGAGGCGGGCCGCCTGGCGGGTGAGGTGGGTGCGCTCGGCGAGGTTGGTCGCCAGGCCGGCGGCCTCGGCGTAGAGCCGGGCCGCGGTCGCGAGGTCGCCGTCCTTCTCGTGGAGGTACGCCGACATGGCCCGGTGCCGCGGCAGGTCGGGGTCGACCTCGGCGAGCGCGGCGAGCCCGGCCCGGGCGCCGTCGGCCTCGCCGACCGCGACGGCCCGGTTGAGCCGGACGACCGGGCTGCCGGTCAGCGCCAGCAGCTCGTCGTACCACTGGACGACCTGCACCCAGTCGGTCTCCGCGGCGGTGGCGGCGTCGGCGTGGAGGGCCGCGATCGCCGCCTGGAGCTGGAGCTCGCCGCGTCGTCCGTGCGCGAGGGCGGACTGGAGGACGTCGACGCCCTCCTGGATCAGCGCCGTGTCCCAGAGGCCGCGGTCCTGCTCGGCGAGCGGCACCAGGGTGCCGTCGCCGCGGGTGCGGGCCGGGCGCCTGGCGTGGTGCAGCAGCATCAGCGCGAGCAGGCCGTCGGTCTCGGGGTCGTCCCCGTGCGGACTGGCCAGTCGCCAGCTGCGGGCCAGCCGGATCGCCTCGGCGGCGAGGTCGACGTCGCCGGAGTAGCCCTCGTTGAAGACGAGGTAGAGCACCCGCCGGACGGTGGCGAGGTCGCCCGGGCGGTCGAACGACTCGCCCGAGACGGTGCGCTTGGCCCGGCTGATCCGCTGCGCCATCGTCGCCTCCGGCACGAGGTAGGCCTCGGCGATCTGTCGCGTGGTGAGGCCGGCGACCGCACGCAGGGTCAGTGCGACCGCCGACGCCGGGGTGAGCGCGGGGTGCGCGCAGAGGAAGAAGACCCGAGGGTGTCGTCGGCACCCTCGATGGGGCCCTGCTCCGGCTGTCCCTCGACCGCGACCTCGCGGCGCTGGCGCGCTGTCTCGGAGCGTACGACGTCGAGGAACCGCCGCCAGGCGACCGTGACCAGCCAGCCCTTGAGGTCGCGCGGCGCGGCCTCGTCGCCGATGTGCGCCACGCCTCGACGAGCGCCTCCTGGACGGCGTCCTCGGCCGCCGCGAAGTCGGCCCCGCGGCGGACGAGGACGCCGATGACCGCGGGCACGAGCGGCCGCAGCGTCGCCTAGTCGAAGACGTCCAAGGATCGGACACGGGTCGGGCTGGTGAGTCCGGTGCCCGACGGGCGCGTAGAACGGGCGCACCTCGAGCCACTCGTGGATCGGCTTGCCGCCCTTGCCCGGTGCGAGCGACAGCTCGCCCGCGAGCTCGACGGCCCGGTCCCAGCCGTCGACGTCGATGACGTACCAGCCGGCGATGAGGTCCTTGGTCTCCGCGAACGGCCCGTCGGTGATCGCCCGCTTGCCCGCGTCGTCCGCACGGACGAAGGCGCCCTCGGGCGACAGCGCCTGCCCGTCGACGTACTCGCCGCTCGCCTCCAGGCGCTTGCCGAAGTCGTCCATGAAGGCCAGGTGCGCGTCGACCTCCTCGGGTGCCCACGCGGTCCATCGGGACGTCGTTCACGGTGGCAGGGGTGCCGCGGTAGTGCTTGAGGATGAGGTACTTCGGCATCTCGGTCTCCTTGTCTCGGTGCAGCCCATCTTGGCCGCATCCACCCCGGGGACGGAGCGGGCCGGGGGTTCTCGACATCGATCGGCGGAGATCCGACGATTCTGGGCTGGCTCAGGCCTGGCACACAGGTCCCCCACAGGCGGCGGGCCAAGGCTCGGTCCATGACCGACGAGACCCAGCCCGTGCGTCCGGTGGGCGCACCGGTGGACCAGCCCCGACGCCCCCGCGCCGCTGCCGCCGGCCGCCCCGCCGCCCCCGACGAGCCCCGGCGGCGACCGCCGAGACCCCGGTGGCGGCCGCCGCGCCGCGCCGCGGCGGAGGCGCCGCGGCTTCCGTGAACGCTTCCGTCGCTTGCGTACGTCCTCCGACGGCGGCAGCCGTACGTTCGGCCTCGCCGCCCTGATCGCCTCGGCCCTGGCCGGCGTGATCGTCGGCGGCCTCGGCCTGACGGCCGTGCACGCGATGACCCACGACCGCGATGGCCGGCCCGACTGGAGCCAGCGCCAGGGCCCGATGGGCCGCGACTCGGTGGCAGCGGGCCGGCGACCGGGGCGGCGACCGGGGCGGCCCGATGTTCGGCGGACCGGGCGGCAGGCCCGGCCAGGTCCAGCCGACCACCCCGCCCGAGGACGACGACGGCCCGGGCTCCGACTCGGGCGGCACCAGCTCCTGAGCCTCCGGATGGATTTCCCGCGCACGGGTGGAAATTATCGGGCGGCTGAGCGTGAGAGCCAACGGTCCGGCCTGAACTTCCGCGCGTCAGGTGGAGATCCATCCGGCGGACGCTCCGGGAAACCGAGTTGCCGCGGTGGGCGAGAATGGCGCCCGTTGTGAAGATCATCTATCCGCCGGAGCTCCCGGTCTCCGCGCGCCGCGACGACATCGCCGCGGCCATTCGCGACCACCAGGTCGTGATCGTCGCCGGAGAGACCGGTTCGGGGAAGACCACGCAGCTGCCGAAGATCTGCCTGGAGCTCGGTCGCGGCCTGGGCTCGGCCGGCGGCGGGAAGCTGATCGGCCACACCCAGCCGCGCCGGATCGCCGCACGTTCGGTGGCGGAGCGGATCGCCGAGGAGCTGGGCACGAGCTCGGCGACGTCGTCGGCTACCAGGTCCGCTTCACCGACCGCACCAGCCGGGCGAGCCGGATCAAGCTGATGACCGACGGCATCCTGCTCGCCGAGCTCCAGCGCGACCGCGACCTGCGCAAGTACGACACGATCATCATCGACGAGGCCCACGAGCGCAGCCTCAACATCGACTTCCTGCTCGGCTACCTCAAGCGGCTGCTGCCGCGGCGTCCCGACCTCAAGGTGATCATCACCAGCGCGACGATCGACGTCGACCGCTTCGCCGCCCACTTCGGCGCGCCGGTGGTCGAGGTCTCCGGGCGTACGTATCCGGTCGAGGTCCGCTACCGCCCCCTGCTGGAGCTGTCGGAGGATGACGACGACGGTGAGCCGGTCAAGCGCGACCAGACCGAGGCGATCATCGACGCGGTCCGCGAGCTCTCGCAGGACGGCCCCGGCGACGTGCTGGTCTTCCTCCCCGGTGAGCGCGAGATCCGCGACACCGCCGATGCCTTCGAGGCCCTGAAGAGCGACCGGCTGAGATCGTCCCGCTCTACTCCCGGCTCAGCGCTGCCGACCAGCACAAGGTCTTCTCCGGCCACTCCTCGATCGTGCGTCGCGTCGTCCTCGCGACCAACGTCGCCGAGACGTCGCTGACCGTCCCCGGCATCCGGTACGTCGTCGACACCGGCGTCGCGCGGATCAGCCGCTACTCCGTGCGCACCAAGGTGCAACGACTGCCGATCGAGCCGATCAGCCAGGCCTCGGCCAACCAGCGCTCCGGTCGCTGTGGGCGTGTCCGAGGGCATCGCGATCAGGCTGTATGCCGAGGAGGACTTCGCCGGCCGCCCGGAGTTCACCGACCCCGAGATCCTGCGGACCAACCTCGCCAGCGTGATCCTGCAGATGGCCTCGCTGCGCCTCGGCGACATCGCCCGCTTCCCGTTCGTCGAGCCGCCGGACCGCCGCAACGTCAAGGCCGGCACCGACCTGCTCGAGGGGCTCGGCGCGATCGCCGAAGCCCTCCGAGGTCGCCGCGGGCGCCTCGCCCCGACCGCATGACGTCCCGGCAGGGCGCGAGCGCAGGACCTGACCCGGCGTACGCCTCACCGAGGTCGGCAGGCGGCTGGCCCGCCTCCCGATCGACCCGCGGCTGGGTCGGATGATCCTCGAGGCCGAGCGCCTCGGCTGCGTGCGCGACGTGCTCGTGATCGCGGCGGCGCTCTCCATCCAGGACCCGCGCGAGCGTCCGGAGGAGCAGCGGGCCCAGGCCGACCAGCAGCACGCCCGCTTCAAGCACGAGTCGAGCGACTTCCTCACCTGGCTCAACCTGTGGCGCCACATCAAGCAGCAGCAGAAGGAGCTCTCCTCCAGCGCCTTCCGGCGGATGTGCAAGCGCGAGCACCTCAACTACATGCGGATCCGCGAGTGGCAGGACTACGAGTCCCAGCTGCGCACGGTCGCGAAGGAGATGGGTCTCGATACACGCGGCTCGTCCCTCACCGCGCACTCGACCACCGAAGACAGCGCGGGCAGCGGAGCCCGTACGACGAGGACGGCATCCACCAGGCCCTGCTGTCCGGGCTGCTGAGCCACATCGGCGCGCTCGAGGAGCGCGACAAGGCCAGGCCGGGGGAGCGGCGCCCGATGCGGGAGTACCTCGGCGCCCGCAACGCCCGCTTCGCGGTCTTCCCGGGCAGCGTCCTCAAGGGCAACAACCCCGGCTTCCTGATGAGTGCCGAGCTCGTCGAGACCTCCCGGCTGTGGGCCCGGCAGAACGCGGCGATCAAGCCCGAGTGGGCCGAGCGCCTCGGCGAGCACCTGGTCAAGCGCACCTACTCCGAGCCGCACTGGTCCCGCAAGCGTGCCGCCGTGATGGCCCGCGAGCGGGTCACGTTGTACGGCGTGCCGCTGGTGGCGGACCGCCTCGTGCAGTACGGCAAGATCGACCAGCCCCTCGCCCGCGAGCTGTTCATCCGGCACGCGCTCGTCCAGCGCGAGTGGGACTCCCGCCACAGGTTCCTCGCCGAGAACGCCCGGCTGCTCGAGGAGGCCGAGGAGCTCGAGCACCGGGCCCGGCGCCGCGACATCGTCGTGGACGAGGAGACGCTGTTCGAGTTCTACGACGCCCGGGTCGGGGCCGACGTGGTCAGCGGGCAGCACTTCGACCAGTGGTGGAAGCGGGCCCGGCAGAAGCGCGGCGACCTGCTCACGTTCGACCCCAGCATGCTCACCCACGACACCGCCGACGAGGTGCGCGCCCTCGACTTCCCGACGCAGTGGTTGTCGGAGGGCCCCGACAGCGACGAGGCCGGGCTGACCTTCCCGATCAGCTATCACTTCGAGCCCGGCGCCGCCGACGACGGCCTCACCATCGACGTACCCGTCGCCACCCTCAACCGGATCGACGCCGACGACTTCTCCTGGCTCGTCCCCGGCCTGCGCGAGGAGCTCGTCACCGAGCTGATCAGGTCGCTGCCCAAGAGCCTCCGCGTCGCGATGGTGCCCGCCCCCAACACCGCGCGGGAGTTCCTCGCGGCGACGCCGCCCGGCGCGGAGCCACTGCTCGACGCCCTGGAGCGCTTCGCGCGCAGCACCCGCAGCCTGATGATCGACCGTGGGTCGTGGGACTGGTCCAAGGTCCCCGAGCACCTCCGCCCGACCTACCGCGTGATGACGGAGGAGGGGGCCGAAGCCGGTCGGGGCAAGGACCTCGACGCCCTCAAGGAGCCGTTGCGGCCGACCTTCGAGCAGGCGATGGCCGACGTCGCGGCCGACTCCGGTGTCACCGCCACCGGCCAGACGTCGTGGACCTTCGGGACCGTCGAGGAGTCCTTCGTCCAGCGCCGCGCCGGCCACGAGGTGCGCGGCTTCCCCGCCCTGGTCGACGAGGGCACCACCGTCGGCCTCCAGGTGCTCGCGACCGCCGTCGAGGCGGCCGCGCACCACCGGCTCGGCGTACGCCGGCTCGTGCTGCTCGCGCTCGGCCCGCCCGCGCCGGTGGACGACGTGCTGGCCGCCGCAGGCCTGGACCAGCGCGCCAAGCTCGCCCTCGTCGGGTCGCCCTACCCGTCCGTGGGCGACCTGCTCGCGGACCTCCGTGCCGGGATCGTCGGCGAGGTCGTCGACGCCCGGCCCACCGTGCGCGACGAGGCGGCCTACGACGCCGTGGTGGCCGCAGCGCGCGAGGCCGTCGCCGGCGGGCTCGCGCATCGCGGTGCACGACGTGATGCGGGTGCTCGAGGCCTGGCGGACGACCGACAAGGCCATCTCCGGCCGCGCCGACCTGGTGACGCTGCCCGCGCTGACCGACATGCGCGCCCAGGTGGGCCGGCTGATGACGCCCGGGTTCGTGGGCGAGGCCGGCGTCGGCCGGCTGCGCGACTACACGCGCTACCTCGCCGCGGTGACCCACCGCCGCGAGCGCCTGGACGCCCAGGTCGCCCGCGACCGACAGCTGATGGACCAGCTCGCCGGGCTGCAGGAGGCGTGGCTGCACGCGGTCGCCGCGCTTCCCGAGGGTCAGCCGCTGCCGCAGCACCTCCGGGAGGCCCGCTGGCTGATCGAGGAGTACCGGGTCTCGCTCTTCGCCCAGCAGCTCGGCACCGGCACCAAGGTCAGCGACCAACGCATCCGCAAGGTGATGGGCAGCGCGATCTAGTCTGGCCGGGTGAGCAACCGCCCCCACCACCGCCCGATGACCCCGGGCGACCGCTTCTTCGCCGACGTGGTCGGCGGCGTGGACCCTGCGAAGGTGCGCGAGGCCGGCGACCTCGCCGCCACGGTCCTCGTGCGCGGCGCCCGCGAGTCGCACGACCCGGAGCTCGCCGAGCGCATCGTCCACCTCGCCGAGAGCGAGGGCCTCGAGACGCTGGCCGAGGTCTGGTCGGGTGCTCCCGCCGACACGCTGGCCGGCAGCCTGTGGCGGCTGTTCGTCCTCCGCTCGTGGGTCCACGCCGATCCGGAGCGGGTGGCGGCGGAGTACGACGCCGGGCAGCGCCGCGTCGACGTCGCCCGCGTCATCGCCGGGGTGGCCGACCCGCCCGGTCCTGCCGAGCTCCGGCAGATGGTCGACGACGTGCTGCGGGGGATCGCCGGCGGCGACTTCGCGGTGACGCTCTTCCGCGCGGCGGCGTTCGCCCGCATCGTCGCGGCCGGCCGCGCCAGCCTGGAGTCCTCGCACGAGGAGATCAGCCGGATGCTGGTGCTCTCCGAGCAGCTCGAGGCCGCCGGACATGGGGAAATCAAGGACATGCTTCCCTGAGGCACTAAAATGAATCTCGAGTGCGTCGGGCTGTGGCAGCCCCGGGTCCCAAAGTAAGCCGCTACGAGCGGCCACGCGCCGTGAGGCGCTCCCGGTCCGGCGCACTCGTTCACGTCCCGCGCCCTCCTTCACTAGGCTCGCGGGCATGAGCCTGCGCCGCCGCATCGCCGGACTTCTCTCGGGAAGCACCCCTTCCGGCACGCCCTCCGGTGGGACGCCCGATGAGATCTCTGCCACCTACGCCCCCGAGATCGACGGCGAGCCCGACCCGGGCGAGGTCGTCTGGGCCTGGGTGCCCTACGAGGAGGACGCGAGCCAGGGCAAGGACCGACCGGTGCTCGTCCTCGACACCGAGGGCGACGGCTGGGTCGGACTGATGCTCAGCAGCCAGGACCACGACCGCGACGCCGCGGACGAGGCGCGTCACGGACGCCACTGGATGGACGTCGGCACCGGCGGCTGGGACTCGCAGCGGCGACCCAGCGAGGTCAGGCTCGACCGGTTGATCCACCTCGAGCGCGACGGCGTACGACGTGAGGGTGCCGCGCTCGACGAGCAGACCTTCCACGACGTCGTCGCGGCGCGTCGTGGGCTCGACCGTTAGGGTTTCGCCGTGGTTCGCCCCGTTCTCTCCCGCCTGAGTGTCCGTCGTAGCGCCCTGCTCAGCTGTGCCCTGGCGGTCGCGCTGACGACCGCCGCGTGCACCGCCGACGCCGATCCGGAGCCGCAGCCCACGAAGACCCCGGGCCAGTCCAGCAGCCCCACCGACAAGCCGCGCAAGATCGTCTTCGGCGCCTACGGCACCGACGAGGAGGTGGCGGCGTTCCAGAGCGTCGTCGACTCCTTCAACGCCACCTCGACCGCGCGCCAGGTCACGCTCGAGTCGTGGCCGGACCACGAGTCCGCGCTGGAGGACGTGCTGGCCGGCGACGCCCCGGACGCGTTCCTCACCTCGCGCATCGACCTCGACCAGCTCGTCGACGCCGAGGCCCTGCAGCCGGTGAGCCTGCTGCTCGACGAGCGGGGCGTCGACTTCGGCGACCGCTTCTCCCGCGACGCCGTCGATGCGTTCGCGATGGACGACGAGCTCCAGTGCATGGCCTACTCGGTCTCGCCGATGGTCGTCTACTACAACACCGACATCGTCGACTTCGACAAGATGGAGCGGCGCGACTACGACGTGCCGACGGCCAACGCCGAGGGCGTGCGCGAGCGGTGGACGCTCGCCGAGTTCGGCGCCGCCGCCCAGTTCGCCGCGCGCCGCGGGGACCCGCGCGGGGTCTGGATCGACCCGACGCTCCAGGGCCTCGCGCCCTTCATCTACTCCGGCGGCGGCAAGGTCTTCGACGACGACCAGGAGCCGACGTCCCTGGCGTTCACCGACGACTCCACCCGCGAGGCGCTCAACCAGACGCTCCAGATCCTGCGCGACCCGACCCTCACGCCCACCAACGCCCAGCTCGCGCGGGCGACGCCGGTCCAGCTCTTCAAGCGCGGCGAGCTGGCGATGATCGCCGGCTTCCGCAACCTGGTGCCCCAGCTGCGCGATGCCGAGGACCTCGACTTCGACGTCCTCCCGATGCCCACGATCAACGACCGGGCGACCGTCGGCGACATCAGCGGCCTCTGCATCTCCGCCGACTCCGAGGTGACGGGCGACGCGGCCGACTTCGTCGCCTACGCCGTCTCCGACGCCGCGATCGCGACCGTCGCCTCGACGGGCTACATCGTCCCGGCCAACACCGAGGTCGCCGCGTCGGACGACTTCCTCGCTCCGGCGGACGAGCCGGCCAACTCGGCGGTCTTCAACCAGAGCATCCGCTACATGGTGGTGCCGCCGTTCATCGACCAGCGCGTCGAGCTGGTCGATGCGGTCACCCCGCTCCTCGAGCGTCTGGTGACCGCACCCGGCGTGCTCGACCTCGACCAGGTCACCGAGGAGATCGACCAGGCCTCGCAGGCCATCCTGTCCCCGCCCGAGGAGACCGAGTCTCCGACCGAGGAGCCCACGGAGACACCCTCGGAGTAGTCCCGGCCCGGTCAGCCCTCGTCCGGCTCGACGGCGGGCTCGACTGGCTGACTCGGTATCGGACTCGCCGTCCGATCCGACGACCGGTTCGACGTCGGCGCCGAGGATGGCGCCCACCAGGGCGCCGGTGACCAGCCCGGCCTGCCAGGGCCGCGCGCCGTAGGACGCCAGCTGGGCGCGTACGTCCTCCGCCAGCGCGGCCGGCTCGCGGGTCTCCGGCGGAGACCACATCAGGCGGCGCAGGAAGTCGGGGGTCAGCAGGTTCTCGACCGGCAGGTGGTGCACCTCGGCCAGGTTGAGCATCGACTCGCGGGCGGCCTTGAAGCGGCGGTCGGCGACGGGTTCGCGGTCGGCCCAGGTGCGCGGGTGCGGGGGGCCGTCGCCGCGCGGGGCGCGACTGGGGAGCTCGTCCTCGCTCATCTCGCGGACCCGCTGCAGCGCGTCGACCCAGGCCGAGGAGTAGCGGCTCGCGCCTCGCCCGTGGAAGCCCTGGGTGGACAGCAGCGCCCGGCGGTCGGTCGGCATCGCCGTCGCGGCGACGACGATCGCGGAGTCGGGCAGGATCCGGCCCGGCGTGACGTCGCGCTCGGCGGCGATCTCGTCGCGGGCCTCCCACAGCGCGCGGGCCGCACCGAGGGCGCGGCGCCCGCGCAGCCGGTGCACACCGGACGTACGTCTCCACGCGTCGACCCGGACGGCGGGCTCGAAGCCGAGCAGGTTCTCGAACTCCTGGCGGGCCCACTCCGTCTTGCCGGCCTTGTCGAGCTCGTCGATCATGTGCTCGCGCAGCTCGAGCAGCACCTCGACGTCGAGGGCTGCGTAGTCCAGCCAGGCCGTGGGCAGTGGTCGCGTGGACCAGTCGGCCGCCGAGTGCTCCTTGCGCATGCGCTGTCCGAGCACGGTCTCCACGAGGGTCGCCAGGCCGACGCGGGGGTAGCCCAGCAGGCGGCCGGCGAGCTCGGTGTCGAAGAGGCTCGTCGGGACCAGGCCCACCTCGCGCAGGCACGGCAGGTCCTGGGTCGCGGCGTGCAGGATCCACTCCGAGCCGGCCAGCGCCTCCTGCAGCGGGGCCAGCGTCGTCATCGGGATCGGGTCGATCAGCCAGGTGCCGGCACCTTCGCGGCGCAGCTGGATGAGGTAGGCCCGGTTGGAGTAGCGGTAGCCCGAGGCACGCTCGGCGTCGATGGCGACCGGCCCGGTCGCGGCGGCCAGCGCGGCGCACGCCTCGGCGAGCCCCTCGTCGGTGTCGGTGATCTCGGGCAGCCCGTCGCGCAGCTCCAGCAGGGGAGCCTGGGGAGCCTCGTCGGTGACGGACTCGGGCTCGGGCTCGGTCTCGGGCGTCTCGGGGGTGTCGGGCATCGCTCAGGTGCCGCGCTGTCCGCGGCGGCTCGGGATGGCGGTGACGCCCTCGGGCACCGGGGGCAGGCCGACGGCCGTGCACATCAGCTCGCCCCACGCCTCGACGTGGGGGGTCATGTCGAGCCGGCCGTCCTCGTCGACGTCGGGCGTCCACGAGGCGCGGATCTCGACCTGGGCGGTGCCCTCCTCGTCGGCCATCCCGCCGAAGCTCTCGGTCGTGACGCAGGTGACCGTGCCGGAGGCGGCATGGAAGACGGCGCCGTGCGCCTCGAGCGCCTCGGTCAGCCACGACCAGCCCACCGCGGCGAGCAGCGGGTCGGCGCCGAGCTCGGGATCGATGTCGGCACGGGTGTAGGCCACGCAGCGGAAGGTGCCGTCCCAGGCGTCGTTGCCGGCCGGGTCGTGCAGCAGGATCAGCCGGCCGGTGCCGAGGTCCTCGTCGTCGACCGTCACGTCGCCGCTCAGCGCGGACGACCACGGCGCGATGCGCTGCGGTGCCGGCATCTCCTCGCAGAAGACCTCGGGGCGCAGGGACGCCGTTCGCATCGACTCCACAGCCGCGCGGAACTCCGCGGGCCCAGCCGCGGCAGCACTGCCCGGGTGGGTCTCGTGACGGGCCACCATGTGGCCACAGTAGGCCAGCCCTCCGCTCCGCCGATGTGCCGCCACGCCGCCTGACCTGCGAAGATTCGTGAGTGACAGACGCCGCTCCCACGCCCCATCCCGGACTGGCCGAGAGCCCCTTCCTCCAGGCGGCGCGCGGTGAGACGCCGTCCCGCACGCCCGTCTGGTACATGCGGCAGGCCGGTCGCTCGCTCCCGGAGTACCTCAAGGTGCGCGAGGGCATCGGCATGCTCGAGTCCTGCATGGACGCCGACCTGGTCACCGAGATCACCCTGCAGCCCGTACGCCGCTACGGCGTCGACGCCGCGATCTTCTTCTCCGACATCGTGCTGCCGCTCAAGGCGGTCGGTGTCGACCTCGACATCGTGCCCGGCGTGGGCCCGGTCGTCGCCTCACCGGTCCGGACGCTCGCCGATGTCGACGCGATCCCCGACCTCACCGCCGACCACGTGCCCTTCATCTCGCAGGCCGTCCGCCAGCTGGTCGCCGAGCTCGGCGCCACGCCGCTCATCGGCTTCGCCGGTGCTCCGTTCACCGTCGCGTCCTACCTCGTCGAGGGCGGTCCGTCGAAGGAGCACGCGAAGACCAAGGCGATGATGTTCGGCGCCCCCGACGTCTGGGACGCCCTGATGCACAAGATCGCCGGCATCGCCGCGGCCTACCTCCGGATCCAGGTGGAGGCGGGCGCCTCGGCCGTCCAGCTCTTCGACTCGTGGGCCGGCGCGCTCACCCCGGCCGACTACCGCGCCTCGGTGATGCCGCACTCCGAGCGCGTGCTGGCCTCGGCCGGCGAGCTCGGCGTGCCGCGCATCCACTTCGGGGTCGGCACGACCAACCTGCTCGGCCTGATGGGCGAGGCCGGCGCCGACGTGGTCGGTGTCGACTGGCGTACGCCGCTGGAGCTGGCGATCCCGCTGGTGGGCGACCGCGTCGTGCAGGGCAACCTCGACCCCACGCTGGTCTTCGCGCCCACCGAGGTGATGACCGCCCGGGCGGCCGAGATCATCGACGCCGGGCGTGCGGCCAAGGGCCACATCTTCAACCTGGGCCACGGCGTGATCCCGTCGACCGACCCCGATCAGCTCGCCGCGCTCACAGACTTCGTGCACGAGTACTGATCGCCGTCACCGGCGTCAGGTCCGGAGCGCCGTCCACCGTGGTGGACCCCCCGGCGCAGCATCAGCAGCGTGACCGTCGTCTGGTCGGTGTGGATCGGACGCGTGGTGAGCACGCCCGCGCGCACCAGCGGGTCGCCCGTGATGGAGAAGTCCGGGAGGATCGAGATGCCGAGCCCGGCAGCGACCATGGCCTTGCCCATCTCCGCGCCGTCGGTGGGGCCGTCCACGACGAGGCGTCCGCCGACGCGGGTACGGAGGACGCTGCCTGACCTCAGCCGTCGGACGCCGAGGGCGCGGCCTTCGCGACGGGCACCTTGCGACGGCGTACGACGAGCCAGACGGGCCCGCCCAGCACCAGCGCCAGCACGCCGAACGGCAGCAGGGCGCCGAGGACCGTGGCGACGGCGAGCACCATCGCGCCCATCGCCCTGGTCCCGCCCCGCAGCCCCGACAGGAATCCGGCCGGCTCGTCCTCGTCGGGCTCCTCCGCCACCGGCTGGGTGGTCGAGATGTCGACGGTGATGGTCGACAGGGAGGTCTGGTCCTTCAGCCACGCCTGCTGGGACTTCAGCGAGTCGAGCTCGGCCTGCCGGCTGGTGAGCTGCGACTCGATCCAGATCACGGACTTGAGGTCCTGGGCGTCGGCGAGCAGCAGCTCGACCCGCTTGAGGCTGGCCTCCTGCGCGCGGACGCGGACGTCGGTGTCGATCACCTGGGTGGTCACGTCCTCGGAGCCGCGGGTGGACGAGCGGAGGGATCCCGCCGCCTCCAGCGCCTCCATGGACGCGCCGAACTTCGCGCTCGGCACCCGCACCACGAGCCGGGAGTACGACGTCTCGCCGTCGTCGTCGGTCTCGGTGTTCTCCTCGCTGATCTCGCCGCCCTGGGCGTCGACGACCCGTTGCACGTCACGGCGGGTCTCGCCGACGTCCGTGCTGGCGAGCGAGACCGCGCCGCTCGCGATGACCGCGCGGTCCATCTCCGGCGTGGTCGGCCCCTCGGAGCCGGTCGACTGGTCGCCTGCGCCCCGGGACAGGGCGTCCGACGTGCCCATCTCCCGCTCCGCGGGTGCGTCCGCGGCCACGCCTCCGGAGTCCGAGGACGTGCCGGCGTCGGCGCTGCTGGAGCCGGCCCGGTCGCCCGTGCTGCTGTCGTCGGCCGAGCAGGCGGCCAGGACGGCCGTCATGGTGATCGCGGTGAGGACGCCTGCGGCGCGGGTGCGAGTCTTCATGGCGGTCCGACGCCCTCGTCATCGGCGTCGGTTCCGGGTGCGGCACACCCGTGACGGAACTGTGACCGTCAGGACTTCTTGGCAGCAGCCTTCTTCGCGGGTGCCGACTTCGCGCGGCTGCCGACTTCGCAGGCGTCGACTTCTTGGTGGCGGTGACCTTCGGCACGGCCTTCTGCTGCTTGGCGTTGCTGTGGCCCTTCAGCCGGACGGTGACCTTCTTGCCCTCGGTCGCGGACTCGAGGAACGGCTGGTCGCGCAGCAGCGCCTCCAGCCCTCGGTGGCCGTAGTTGCGCGGGTCGAGCGAGGGGTGGGTGCGACGCAGGTGGTTGCCGACCGCGCCGGGGGTGGCCCAGCCGTCGTCGTCGGCGACGGCGTTGACCGCCTTGGTCAGGGCACTCTGGAGGTTGATCTCGGGCGCCTGGCGTCGTTCTCCCGGTCGGTCTCGTGGTCGGCCTCGGGGGTGGCCTCCTCGGCCGGGTTCTGGTCGGCGTCGCCGTCCACCTGCCCGAGCAGCTCGAGCCGGATGAACTTGTCGCACGCGTTCTGCAGCGAGGCCGGCGTCTTCGCGCCGCCGAGGCCGTAGACGATCCGGCCGGACTCCCGCAGCCGCAGGGCCAGGCTGGTGAAGTCGCTGTCGCTGGTGACCAGCGCGAACGCCTCCACGTTGCCGTCGTAGAGCAGGTCCATCGCGTCGATGATCAGCGCCGAGTCGGTGGAGTTCTTGCCGCTGGTGAAGGCGCCCTGGTGCATGCCGCGGATCGCGCGCACGTTGAGCTCCTTGCTCCAGCCGCTCAGCCGTGGGTTGGTCCAGTCGCCGTAGGCGCGCTTGATCGTCGGGTTGCCGTACTTCGCGATCTCGTCGAGCAGTGCCTCGGCGAAGCGGTGCGAGGTGTTGTCGGCGTCGATCAGCACGGCGATGCGGTCAGAGCTCACGTTGGCGTCCACGCACGGCAGCCTAGGCTGGTCGCGTGCGGGACGTGGTCGTGGTCGGTGGTGGAGTCGCCGGACTGGTCGCCGCGCGCGCCCTCGCCGCGGCCGGTCGCGACGTGCTGCTCCTCGAGGGATCCCCGCAGGTCGGCGGCAAGCTGCGCAGTGCCGAGGTCGCCGGGCTCACCGTCGACGTCGGGGCGGAGGCGATGCTCGCCCGCCGGCCCGAGGGCGTCGACCTCGCCCGCGAGATCGGCGCCGAGGTCGTGCACCCGACCGGTGCCACGTCGGGCGTCTGGTCGCGCGGCGGGCTCCGGGCGATGCCGCGGTCGCTGATGGGTGTGCCGTTCGACCTCGACCAGCTCGCCGCCAGCGGGGTGCTCAGCCCGGAAGGGCTGGCCCGCGCCACCGACGAGACCGACACCGGGGTCACCGACGACATCTCCGTCGGCGACCTGGTGGCCGCCCGGCTCGGTGACGAGATCGTCGACCGGCTCGTCGAGCCCCTGCTCGGTGGGGTCTACGCCGGCCACGCCCGGCGGCTCTCCGCCGCGGCTGCCGTCCCGCAGCTGCTCGCGATGGCCCGGCGGGGGAGCCTGCTCGAGCAGACGGCCGCCGTGCCGATCTCGACCACCCCGGTCTTCGCCGCGCTGCCCGGTGGCATGGGCCGGTTGCCCGGCCTGGTCGTCGACGACGGCCGCTTCGAGGTGCGGACCTCCGCGACCGTCCGCGCCCTGCGCCGCATCGCGTCGGGTCGTACGGCGTCCGGCTGGGCGCTCACCGTCGGGCCCACCACGCACCCGGAGACCATCGAGGCGGACGCGGTCGTGCTCGCCACCCCGGCAGCCCCCACGGCACGGCTGCTGGCCGACGTCGCCCCCGACGCGGCCGGCGACCTCGCCACGATCGACTACGCGAGCGTCGCTGTCGTGACGCTCGCGTTCCGGGCCCAGGACGTCCCCGACGCCCTCTTCGAGCGCTCGGGCTTCCTCGTGCCGCCGGTCGAGCAGCGCACGATCAAGGCGTCGACCTTCTCCTTCGCCAAGTGGGCCTGGGTCCGCGACCTCGACCCCGACGTCGTCGTGCTGCGCACCTCCCTCGGGCGCCACCTCGAGGAGGCGACGCTCCAGGCCGGCGACGACGGGCTGGTGCGCGTCTCGCTCGCCGACCTCGCGACGATCGCCGGGATCACGGCCCGTCCGGTCGACACCCACGTCCAGCGCTGGGGCGGTGCGCTGCCGCAGTACGCCGTCGGGCACCTCGACCGGGTCGCCCGGATCCGCGCCGCCGTGGACGCGCTGCCCGGCCTGGCGATCTGCGGTGCGGCCTACGACGGTGTCGGCATCCCGGCCGTCATCGGGTCGGCCCGCCGCGCTGTGGCCTCGCTCACGCAGGCAGAATGACCACATGAGCACGGACTCGAATCCAGCGAAGACCAACGCGGCCCGCACCAAGGAGCTCAACGACACCATCCGCTACACGATGTGGTCGGTGTTCAAGCTCCGCGACGTGCTCGGCGACGCCGACCGTGCCGCCGAGGCCACCGACGTCGAGGCGCTCTTCGAGGTGCTCGCCGAGCAGGACGTCGTCACCCGCGGGCTCTACGACGTCAGCGGCCTGCGCGCCGATGCCGACCTGATGGTCTGGTGGCACGCCGCCGACTCCGAGCAGCTCCAGGCCGCCTACAACGCCTTCCGCCGCACCGCGTTCGGCGGCCGCCTCGAGCCGGTCTGGTCGCAGATGGCGCTGCACCGCCCGGCGGAGTTCAACAAGTCGCACCTCCCGGCGTTCCTCTCCGACGAGGAACCCCGCGCCCACATCTGCGTCTACCCCTTCGTCCGGTCCTACGAGTGGTACCTCCTCGAGGACGGCGAGCGTCGCCGGATGCTGGCCCAGCACGGCCAGCAGGCGCGGGGCTACGCCGACGTGCGGGCCAACACGGTCGCCTCGTTCGCGCTCGGCGACTACGAGTGGATGCTCGCCTTCGAGGCCGACGAGCTGCACCGCATCGTGGACCTGATGCGCGACCTGCGCGCCTCCGACGCGCGCCGCCACGTCCGCGAGGAGGTGCCGTTCTACACCGGCGCCCGCGTCTCGCCGGCGGACCTGATCGCCCGCCTGCCCTGACCTGCGTCCGCTCCTGGCGGACACGTCGTGGAAATGGTCGCACGCGAGGCGTGTCGCGGCAATGTAGAGTAAGTTACTGCAACATTAGTATCTTCAGGAGTTCGCCATGACCGCTGTCTTCCCCACCTCGCTCGCCCACGCCCGACGCCCCCGCGGACCGCCGTCCCGCGCCGGTCGCCGCGCACCGAGACCGCCCGCGCCGCTCTGGCGCACTACCTCAGCACCCACGACCCGCTGGCGACCGCCGACCTCACCTTCCCCGAGCGCACGCTGGGAACGCGTCGAGACCGGTGCCGGGGCCGACATCTGGCTGATCACCTGGCCCGTCGGCTCCAGCACCGGCTGGCACGACCACGGCTCGGCGAGCGGCGCCTTCGTCGTCCTGCAGGGCTCGCTGACCGAGTACGTCTGGACGGGCGTCGCGCACCGCCTCCACGCTGTCGTCGGACCAGGTCCGCGAGTTCGACGGCAGCCACATCCACGACGTGGTCAACCACGGCACCCAGACCGCCGTCTCGGTGCACGCCTACGCCCCGTCGCTTGCTGCCATGACGCGCTACGAGCTCGTCCGCGGCCGGCTGCAGGTGTCGAGCGTCGAGCAGCGCGGGAGCTCCTGGTGACCGGCGCGGGGACCGCCGTGGCAAGCGCCGTGGCGAGCGCCGTCCGCCACGACGGCGTCGACGCGATGCTGGCCGACGCCCGGTCCCGCCTGGACCGCATCGACGTCGAGACCGCCTACCGCGAGGCCCTGGGACGGCGCACTCCTCGTCGACATCCGGCCCGCCGCCCAGCGTGCGGCCGAGGGTGAGGTCCACCCGGCCGTCGGGCCGCTGGTCGATCGAGCGCAACGTGCTCGAGTGGCGCTTCGACCCGCGCTCGGACGCCCGGCTGCCGGAGGCGTCGTACGACACCCGCATCCTGGTGCTGTGCCAGGAGGGCTACACCTCCAGCCTCGCGGCCGACGCGCTCCGCAGCCTGGGGCTCGACGCGACCGACGTGGTCGGCGGCTTCCGGGCCTGGCGGGAGGCCTACCTGCCCGTCGCCTGCCCGGCGACTGCACGGCAGGGCGCGACCTGAGCCGGGAACGGGCCGCGGGGCAGTAGCGTCGTACCACCATGACCTATCGACGCGTTGTCTCTGCCGCTGCCCTGGTCCTGTCCGTCGCCACGCTCTCGGCCTGCTCGACCGAGGACGAGATGAAGGCCGTCGACCCGGCCGCCAGCGAGCCGTCGACCTCGTCGGCGCCCGCGGAGGGGGCTCCTGTTCCCGTCCCCGACGGCGAGGTGAGCACCAGTGGGCTCGTGACGGTGCTCGACTCCGGCAGCGGCCCCGAGATGTGTCTCGGCGCGGTCGCCCAGTCCTACCCGCCCCAGTGCGGCGGCCCCCAGCTCGTGGACTTCGACTTCGGCGACGTGGGCGCGGAGGAGGCCGCCGGGGTGACCTGGGGCCAGTACGCCCTCACCGGCACCTACGACGGCACGACCTTCACGGTCACCGAGTCCATCCCGGCTGCTCTCTACGACTCCTTGACGACGCCGGAGGCCGGCGGGCTCGACCCGGCCTGCGACGACGCGACCACGACCGACGCCGACATGGCGAGCCCCGAGGACATGGACGCCACCCTCGCGGCTGCCTCCGCGTTGCCGACCTACGCCACCGCGTGGCTGAGCAACGGCACCATCAGCGTCGCCGTGACCGAGGACCCCGAGGGTGCCGAGGCCGAGCTGCGCAAGACGTGGGGCGGGCTGCTGTGCGTGACGACGGTCGAGCAGACCGACGCCGACCTCAACGCGATCAACCAGGAGCTCCAGGCGCAGCTGGGCGACCAGCTGCTGACCAGCGGCTCGACGTCACCCGACTCCCTCGACGCGACGGTCGTCTTCGACGACGGGTCGATCCAGGAGTGGGCCGACGCGACCTACGGCGACGGCCTGGTCCGGGTCAGCTCCTCGCTCAACCCGGCGGGCTGACCTACCCCGGTGGTTGAGCGCCAGGGCGCCTTCCTCGACCATCGGAGGTCTGGCGGCGCCTACTTCTTGTCGTTCAGCGTGATGCTGATCGAGTTGATGCAGTAGCGGTCGCCGGTGGGCGTGCCGAAGCCGTCGGGGAACACGTGGCCCAGGTGCGAGCCGCACGTCGCGCAGCGGACCTCGACCCGCTTCATGCCGTGGTCGTTGTCCTCGATGTACTCCACCGTGTCGGTCATCGGCTGGTAGAAGCTCGGCCAGCCGCAGCCGGAGTGGAACTTCGTGTCGCTCGTGAACAGCTCCGAACCGCATGCCTTGCACGCGTAGGTGCCCTCGGTCTCGGTGTCGGTGTACTCGCCCGTGAAGGCGCGCTCGGTCCCGGCCTGGCGGAGCACGGCGTACTCCTCGGGACTGAGCTCCTCGCGCCACTGCTCGTCGGTCTTCTGCACGTCATAGGCCATGCCTCCAGTTTACGGAGGCACACCAGCCGCGCCCCCGGCTAGGGTCGTCCTATGGCAGCTGCGAAGCCGGTGATGGTGCAGGCCGGCGACCGTGAGGTCCGTGTCTCGTCCCCGGACCGCGTCATCTACGAGGCGACCGACTCGACCCCCGAGGTCACCAAGCTGATGGTGGCGGAGTACTTCGTGAGCGTCGAGGACGGGCTCATGCGCGCCCTTCGCAACCGTCCGACGGCGCTCGAGCGTTGGACCTCGGGCGTGCGTGAGGGCATGAAGCTCGCCACCGGACCGCAGGACCGCAACGCCGACGCGTTCTACCAGAAGCGCGTCCCCAAGGGCGCTCCCGACTACCTCGAGACCGCGACGATCACCTTCCCGTCCGGCCGCACCGCCGACGAGATCTGCCCGACCGAGATCGCGGTCCCGGTCTGGTGCGCCCACATGGGCACGTTGACCTTCCACCCCTGGCCGGTGCGTGCTGACGCCACCTCTGATTCATGGGGTGACCACCCGGACGAGCTCCGGATCGACCTCGACCCCCAGCCCGGTACGACGTTCGCCGACGCCGTGCGCGTCGCCGGGGTCGCCCGGGAGCTGCTCGCGGACCTGGGGATGACGGGCTACGCGAAGACCTCGGGCAACCGGGGCATCCACATCTACGTCCGGATCGAGCCGCGGTGGGAGTTCGGCGACGTACGACATGCGGCGATCGCGTTCGGTCGCGAGCTCGAGAAGCGCGACGACGGCGTGACCACGGCCTGGTGGAAGGAGGAGCGCGGGGAGCGGATCTTCGTCGACTTCAACCAGAACACCCGCGACCGGACCATCGCCTCGGCCTACTCCCTGCGGCCGATCGCCGGCGCCCCGGTCTCGACGCCGATGTCCTGGGACGAGCTCGCCGGCATCGACTCCCCGAAGGGCTTCAACCTGTTCACCGTGCCCGAGCGGCTCGCCTCCGAGGGCGACCCCTGGGCGACGATCGACGACGAGCACTTCTCCCTCCAGCCGCTGCTCGACCTCTGGGACGAGCACCCGGTCGAGCTCAACTACCCGCCCGACCACCCGAAGATGCCGGGGGAGCCGCCGCGGGTGCAGCCGTCGAAGAAGGTCGAGTCGCACTGGGACGCCGAGGGCAACCGCATCGAGGACTGAGCGGTGAGCCACCCACATCCAAGCGACTGGGGATGTGGGTCACGCACCGCCCGTGGGCGGGTCGTACGCGGACACGCGCGGGAGCGGTGAGCCACCCACATGCAGGCATCGAGGATGTGGGTCCGCACCGCCCACGATCGAGCGGTGACAGAGCAGGTTCTGGGAACCTGCCTCACGCACCGCCCCACGATCGAGCGGTGAGCAGAGCAGGTTCTGAGCCTCCAGAACCTGCCTCACGCACCGCTCAGCTCAGCTCCCACGGGGCCGCGATCGGGAAGTACTGCTCGAGGAAGTCGTGGAGCAGGCCGTCGGCGCGCTCGTCGTCGAAGGCCGACACCAGGTTGTCGGCGACGCAGAAGAAGTCCCGGTCGCGCTTGAGCATCTGCCTGAGCTGGACCGGCAGCTGCTGGTGGCCGAGGTCGACGTAGCCGTGGTGTGCTCCCGCGCGGAAGGCCTGACCGGTGACGAGGCCGTAGTTCTGGGCGAAGGACGACAGCAGGGACAGGTCGGTCTCCGAGCGGAACGGCGCCTCGGTCGTGCGCGCCACCTCGGAGGGGAACCGGGCCGCGATCTCCTCCAGCGTCGTACGACGTTGCGGGTGCGGGCTGTGCATCATCGTGTTGGTCAGCGTCACGCCGAACGCGTCGGCCAGCACCCGGCGGTTGTTCTGGGCTGCGGAGAGGTAGGGCCGGTCGTCGGTGCCGGGCAGGCCGACCGCGCGGTGGTCGGCGACGAAGGCGGCGTACTGCCCGCCGGGTGCGAAGAAGTGCTCGGGGCGACGGGGTCGGCCGAGGAAGACGTCGTCGTTGACGTAGACGAAGTGGTCGGCCACGTCGGGCACGGCGTGCAGCCGGGTCTCGATGGCGTGCGAGCTGAAGGTCGGCAGCGCCGACTCCGGGAGGATGTCGCGGTGGTCGACCACCCGGACGGCCGGGTGCGAGGTGTCCAGCCACGACGGCACCTGGCCGGCGGTGACGAGGTGGATCCGGCGCACCCAGGGTGCGAAGAGGTGGAGGCTGCGCATCGAGTAGCGCAGCTCGTCGCGGCTCTTGTAGCGCTGGGCGCCGCCGGCCCGCTCGCTCGGGGTGCCGCCGGTCTGGACGATCCGCTCGTCGCGCGCGGCCAGCCAGTCCTCGTCGTCGCCGTCGACCCAGGTGTAGACGACGTCGACGTCGAAGCGGACGTCGTCGACCGTCGGCAGGGCCATCACCTCGAGGGTCGGCACCGTGACGCCGTCCACCTCGATCGTCGTGCGCGGGGTGTCAGCCGGGACGCGGTCGCCGAAGCGGTTGAGGCCCGGCGCGAGCAGGTCGCCCTCGGGCGACTCCTCCCAGAACTGGACGCCCACCTCGACGCCCTCGCCGAGCAACCCGTCGTGCCCGCCGCGCATCGGCCACGGCTCGAGGAAGAGCGAGGCGGTCCGGCTGCGGCCGAGCTCGTCGGTCATCGCCGCGACGGTGCCACGGCGCTCGGGCCACCCGCGCTCGGCGGGGTCGCGCACCGACAGCCAGTCGGGGAGCGGGCCCGAGGCCAGGGCAGAGAGGAAGTCGCCGCGGCGCGAGGACGGGACGACGACGACCGGGTGCGGGTCGAGCCCACGCGCCGGCATCACGAACCAGCCGTCGCCGGTGGCCGCGGCCGCGGTGGTCAGCGCCCGCAACGTCGTCGTACGCGCCTGGGCGGGGGTGATGCCCGCCGCGGACGAGGTCTCCGGGAGGTCACCCAGGGGGCCCGGTCGCAGGCCGTGCAGCACGCGGCGCGGCGCGAGCGGGTCGGCGCGGCGCTCGACCGCGGTCCGGAACGTGCTCACCCACTGGCCGGCCAGGGCCTGCCCGTCCCACCGCGCCGAGCGGTCCAGCGCGGCAGCGCCCAGCCTGGTGCGGAGGTCGTCGTCGGTCGCGACCCGCAGCATCGCGGCGGCCAGTGCGGCCTTGGAGGAGGGCGGCACCAGCAGCCCGTCGACGTCGTGGGTGATCATCTCGCGCGGGCCGGAGGGACAGTCGTAGGTCACCGGCGGGACGCCCGCGGACATCGCCTCCTGGAGCACGAGCGGATAGCCCTCACCGCGGGACGCGAGCACGGCGACGCTGGCCCGGGCCCACTCGGCGGCCAGGTCGTCGGTGGAGCCGGGCAGCCGGACGCGGTCCTCGAGGCCGAGCTTGCGGACCTGCGCGGCGAGGTTGTCGGCGCGCGGGCCGTCGCCCCAGATCGTCAGCGTCCAGCCGGGGATCTCCTCGTGGATGCGCCAGAACGCGTCGACGATGTGCTCGAACTGCTTCTCGGGCGCGAGCCTGCCGGCGGTCACGAAGGTCTTCTGGTCGAGCGCCGACCGGGGCTGCGCGTGCGACGGCAGCGGGTTGGGGATCACCTGCAGCTCGGGCGCGGCCCCGCCCAGGCGTCCGGCCAGCCAGCGCGACATCGACTCGGTCAGTGACACCACCACGTCCGCGCGCGGTGCGAACTCCAGCAGGGCGCCGAGGTCGTTGATCCGGCTCGAGGAGGCCCGGTGCTCCTGGTGCACGAGCGCCACGTCGGCCGGCGCCAGCTGCGCCACCACGGCGAGCAGCTCGGGCGTGGTGGTGACGAGCACGTCGGCCTCGATCGAGCCGAGCGCCTCGCGCATCGTCGCGTCGGTGAGGCCGTTGTAGAGCGCGTCCCAGCTGCGCGGCACGATCACCGACTCGCGGGCGGCCAGCTCGGCGGGGTGCCCGCCGGAGACCGCGGCGGCACGCTCACCGCGTACGTCGACGAGGTAGGTGACCTCGAGCCCGTCGGCCAGCCGGTAGTGGGTGGCGGCGCCGCTCCGCGTCACGCTCAGGATCCGGACGCGGTGGCCCTCGCCGAGGCCGAGCAGCGCGTTGGCCTGCTCGATCCCCGAGCGCGCGGTGCCGCCCATGCCGTCGGCGTTGAAGAGGACGAAGACGATGTCGAGCGGGCCGTCACGGCGGGTCCGGCGCATCGCCGAACGCACCTTCCCGCCCAGGCGGTCGCTCAGAGCCACGTGTGTCTCGGTCCTGTCCGTGAGGGGGTCGCAGATCGGGTCGCCACGATCCTAGGTGCCCACACTCCGACGGATAGGGTGACCCGCATGCCGACGTCCCCAGTCCCACCGGAAACCCCTCTGGTCCTGGTCTCCGGCTCCGGTCGCAGTGGCACCAGCTCGCTGGCCGGCAGCCTGAAGCGGCTGGGACTCCACGTGCCGCAGCCCGAGGTCGAGGCGTCGGAGACCAACCCGCGCGGGTTCTACGAGCCGCAGTGGGTCATCGACTTCCACAAGCGGCACCTCAAGGAGCTCGCGCTCTTCAACATCGACAGCCGTCCGGGCGCGGTCGACATCGTCGCGGCCCATGTCGCCTCCGGCGTGCCGACGGCCGAGCTGCGCGAGTGGCTCGCCGGTCAGCTCGCGGCGCCGGAGCGAGGCGACGCCCAGATCGTCGTCAAGGACCCGCACGCCTTCTGGTTCGCCCAGGTGTGGGAGCTGGTCACCGCCGAGCTCGGCGCCGACCTGCGCTGGCTCACCGCGCTGCGCCACCCCGCCGAGGTGGTCGGCTCGCGCGACATCGCCTACCTCTCCAGCCAGTCCGACGACCTCCGGCTGACCAAGGAGACCTCCAACGTCGCCGGCTGGGTGCACGCCGCGCTGCTCACCGAGAAGGTCGGGCGCGGCACCAAGCGGTCGTTCGTCCGCTACACCGACCTGCTCGCCGACTGGCGCGCCGCGCTGGCCCCGGTGCAGCAGCAGCTCGAGCTCGAGCTCAACACCGACCTGACGTCCACCCCCTCCGAGCGGACCACCACCCGGTCGACGACTTCATCGAGCCCTCGATGCGCAAGTCGACCGTCACCTGGGACGACGTCCGCACCCCCGAGTGGCTGCGCGACATGGCCGAGGAGGTCTGGCAGCTGCTGGGCGTGCTCACCGACGAGCCGCACGACGAGGGCACGCTGCAGACGGCTGGACGAGATCCACGACGACTACACCGCGAGCTACGCCGACGCCGTGGCGCTCACCTTCGACCACACGCGGGCCGAGGCGACACTTGCCGGACGCGAGGCGCGCGAGGCGCAGAGGTCGACGGTGCACCAGCTGCGCCGCGACCTCGAGCAGGCGCGTCGGGCCGGGCCACCGGCCGTCGGCGGGCGCGAGGCGGCGGCGATCCTGCGCCGGGCCGTCGTCCGGAAGGTCACCGGCGCGACTGAGGGGTCTCGTGACGGTCGCTGCGCGACCTCCTCGACCACCGAAGGATCAGAGGCCGCTGACGCCCTCGCCGGAGCCGGCCTGCTCGTCGAAGGTCTCGTGCTCGATGAGGTGGAGCACGGGGACGCCGAGCTTGCGTCGGGCCCGGGAGGTCCAGTCGACGTGGAAGAACTCGGCCACCACGTGCGAGCGGGTGAGGATGATCGCCTCGCGCGCGTCGACGTCGGCGACCAGCGCGGCCAGTGCGTCGACCGGCGGCTCGGACGTGACCGTGCCGGTGGCAGTCCCGCCGGCCGCGGCCAGCGCGGAGAGGGTCTGCTGGAGCTCGGAGGAGGAGTTCTCCTCGCACTCGCGGCGCAGGGCCTCGATGTCGACGTCGTTCATCGCCATCGCGGGTGTCGCCATCAGGTCGCCTGCCCCGATGGTGCCGAGCGAGGCCTCGATGCGGGCCGCGGCGTCCTCGAGCGGGATCACGACGTGGTAGACCACCGGGTCCTCGATCTCGGAGTGCAGGGAGCGCACCTGCTGGGCGTCGGCGGGCGTGAGGGCCTGCTCGACGAGCAGCACCACGTCGTAGGTGCCCTTCCCGTCGTGGATGCTGTCGCTGTTGGTCTCGGTCATCACTGGCCTCCGGGTTCGGTGCTGAGGATTCGGGTCAGGTCGTAGCCGGCCGGTTCGTCCAGCTGGGCATAGCCGCAGCTCTCGGGATCGCGGTCGGGTCGCCAGCGCTTGAAGTGCGCCGTGTGCCGGAAGCGCCGGCCCTCCATGTGGTCGTACTTCACCTCCAGCACGCGCTCGGGACGCAGGGCGGTGAAGCCGAGGTCCTTGCCCGCGCTCCAGCGGCTCTGGGTGCCGGGCACACGGTCCGGGTTGGCAGTGAGGAACTCGTTCCACCGTCCCCACGGATGGTCGGCGATGTCGCACACCAGGGGCTGCAGCTCCTGGAAGAGCTCGGCCCGCTTCGCGGCGGTGAAGCTGGCGGAGACGCCGATGTGCTGGAGGTCGCCGTCGTCGTCGTAGAGCCCGAGCAGCAGCGAGCCGATCAGCGGCGCCTCGGGGGTCGAGGTCTTGTGCTCGCGGTAGCCGGCGAGCACGACGTCGGCGGTGCGCTCGTGCTTGATCTTGAGCATGGTGCGCTTGTTGGGCTCGTAGGGAGCGCCCAGCGGCTTGGCGACCACGCCGTCGAGCCCGGCACCCTCGAACTGCTCGAACCACCGCTCGGCCTCGGCCGGGTCCTCGGTGGTGCGGGTCAGGAAGCAGGGGCCCGTGCCGTCGAGGTGGCCGAGCGCCCCGACCAGCGCGGCGCGTCGCTCGGAGAGCGGGCGGTCCATGAAGGACTCGTCGCCGAGGGCCAGCAGGTCGAAGGCGACGAACCCGGCGGGGGTCTCGACCGACAGCTTGTCGACGCGGCTGGCAGCCGGGTGGATGCGCTCCTGGAGCGTCTCGAACTCCAGGCGCCAACCGTCCGCGCCCTGCAGGCCCACGAAGATCTCGCCGTCCAGCACGATGCGGTCGGGGAGCTGCTGGCGACAGGCCTCGACGACCTCCGGGAAGTAGCGCGTGAGCGGCTTGGTGTTGCGGCTCGCGAGCTCGACCTCGTCGCCGTCCTTGAAGACCAGGCACCGGAAGCCGTCCCACTTCGGCTCGAAGCTCAGGCCGCCGTGCTTGGCCGGGTCGGGCACCCCGCTGACGCTCTTGGCCAGCATCGGCTGCACAGGCGGCATGACGGGAAGGTCCACGCAATCGAGCCTATCCCTGTGTCGTCCGCTCGGAGGGAGGGGCAGGCGTCAGGGCAGCGCGGCGTAGGCCCTGCCGACGGTGGTCGGTCGGGCGCCGGGCCGGTAGAGGCCGCTGCTCGGACCCGTCGCCGACGCCGGCAGCCCGAACCACGCCCACCGGCTCACCCACGGCCGCTGGGCCAGCGCCCGGGACATCAGCGTGACGAACCGTGCCTGCACCTTGCCCGACGGCACGCGCGGGCCGCCGTCGAAGCGCATCAGTGCGACCTCGGTGAGCCAGATCGGCTTGCCGTAGCGGTCGTGCACGGCGTCGAGGTAGGCGGTGAGCTGCTCGACGGCGCGCCGGGGCCGCCAGTCGCCGCCGTACCAGTGCAGCGCGACGGCGTCGACGCGCAGGTCGCGCTGTGCCGCGCCGCTCATGAACTCGTCGAGCCAGCCACCGGCGTCGGCACC
Organism: uncultured Actinomycetota bacterium; assembly: GCA_963750445.1. GTDB lineage: Bacteria > Actinomycetota > Actinomycetes > Propionibacteriales > Nocardioidaceae > Nocardioides. The sequence goes on from CAVVQR010000017.1 coordinate 28,348, forward strand.
TCCGTAGGCCACCGCGGGGCTGACCAGGCTGAGGCCGGTCGACTGCAGGCGCGGCCAGAGGTCGAGCGCCTGCTCGACCGACATGTTCGCCTGCTCGCCGAGGTCGGGCTCGTTGAAGCCGAGCAGCCAGGGGCCGTGCTGCTTCGCAGAGGCGAGCGCCTCGTCGGTGACCGACCCCGCACCCCAGATCATCGGGACGAACTCGGCGCGGGTGCGTCCGACGTACGCCGGTGGCGCGGCCGTCCACGCGTGGTACCACCCGGCCCCGGAGCGGCGCAGGGCGCGCGTGGCCCCGCGCATCTGCCACACCCCGACGCCGGCCGAGCCGACGACCGGCTCGCGCGTCTGCGTCCACTCGCCACGTGCGGTGGCGTGGGCGGGTGGCGCCAGGAGGACGCTCGACAGGGCGACGACGAGGAGCGCGCGCAGCCTGGGCACCTGCGTCAGTCCTCGCCGCGGAGGGAGAACGAGCGCAGCCGGTCGCCGGCGAACCAGACGCCGACCGCCGTCACGACCAGGCTGGCGATGATCGGAGTAGGGCAGGTTGGCCGGGTCGGGCAGCTCGGTGGAGATCTCGTGGCCGATCCGGAGGCCCCACTGGCCGATGCTGAGCCAGGCGACGCCGGTGAACAGGTTGCCCAGCAGGCTCTCCCAGATCAGCACGAACATCAGCGACGCGATGACCGCATGGCGGGTGACCGCGGAGATGGCCAGGAACAGCGCCGAGTACGTCGTACCGGCGACGGCGGCGCCGACGAGGAGGGCGACCGCGCGGGAGCTGTCGCCGGTGATGAGCGCGGCCACGAACATCGGCAGCGCGCCCGCGACGAGCGTGGCGCCGAGGGCCACCACCCACTTGCTGATCGCCACGCCGTAGCGGCTGATCGGCTTGGCGAGCAGGTAGACGATCGAGCCGTCGTCGACCTCGGGCCCGAGCACCGACGACGCGGCCAGGATCGCGACCAGCGGCAGCACGAGCGGGTAGCCCAGGCCCGGCAGGATGCCGAACGCTGCCTCACCGTCGGTGAGCGCGGTGACCAGCGCGACGAGACCGATCAGCAGCACCGGGAAGGCGAGCAGCAGGAAGAAGCGGCGTCGACCCAGGAGGGCCTGCAGCGCCAGCTTGGCGATCGTCCCGTTCATGAGGGGTCCTTCGTCATCGGGCCACCAGGTAGGCGAAGACGCTCTCCAGCGACTCGTCGCTGGGGGAGAGCTCGTAGAGGGACACGTCGTGCTGCTTGGCCAGGGCAGGGAGGTCGACGGCGAAGCTGCCCAGGTCGCCGACCTGGACGTCGAGGTGGTCGCCGCGCAGGCTGACCGCCCGCACCGACTCCTGCGCCATCAGCACGGCGGCGAGGGCGCGGTTGTCGCTCGACTGGAGGGCGTACTGCACCGGCCGGTCCGTCATCAGCCGACGGATCGCGCCGAAGTCGCCCGACGCCGCGTGCCGGCCGGACACGACGACCTCGATGTGCCGGGCGAGCCGCTCGACCTCCTCGAGGATGTGGGAGCTGAAGAGCACGGTGCGGCCCTCGTCGCCGAGGCGGCGCAGCAGCTCCATCAGGTGCATCCGCTGGCGCGGGTCGACGCCGTTGAACGGCTCGTCGAGCAGCAGCACGGACGGGTCGTGCACGAGCGCTGCGGCGATCTTGACGCGCTGCCGCATGCCCTTGGAGTAGGTGTCGAGGCGCCGGCTGGCGGGCTCGACCATGTCGACCACCCCGAGGATCCGCTCGGTGGCCTCCGCCGGGCCCGGGACCTTGTGGAGGTCGGCGTTGGCGCGGACGAACTGGCGACCGGTCAGGTAGCCGAAGCTGAGCTCGCGCTCGGGCACGAGCCCGATCTGGCGATAGATCTCGGTGTTGCGCCACACCGGCTGCCCGTCGAGCGTGACGTGGCCGGCCGAGGGCGCCAGGAAGCCGGACATCATCGCCATCAGCGTCGTCTTGCCCGCGCCGTTGGGTCCGAGCAGGCCGGTGACGCCGGGGCCGATCGACAGCGAGACGTCGTTGACCGCCACGACGTTGCCGAACCAGCGCGACGCGGAGTCGAGGACCAGGTTGCTCATCGCGAGCCCACCTTCCGGAACCGGGCGACCAGCCCGAGCAGGCAGCCGCCCACGACCAGCAGGGCGACCAGGGCGTACGCCGGCACCCAGGCGCCGTCGACCGGCACCGCAGTGCTGATCCCCGCGTCCCAGGCGTCGGCGAGCCCGCCGTAGAGCGACCACGGTGAGAGGAGGCCGAGGCCGACCGAGGCCGAGTCGGCGTCCTCGAACGAGGCGATGTCCTGGACCACGTTGACCACCCCGGCGAGCACGATCAGCGCCATGACCGAGCCCACCACGGCGAAGCCGCGGCGCAGCGAGATCGAGGAGATCAGCCCGGTGATGCCGGCGACCAGGAGCGCGAGCACGACCTGCAGGACCACGGCCTTGAGCACCTGGGTGACCTGGTCGCTCTTGTCGAGGCCGGCCAGCATCGCGCCCAGGAACAGCAGCAGGGTCGGCACCGCCATGAAGAGCCAGAGGGCGACGGTCAGCGACAGCCAGCGCATCAGGGCGAAGACGGAGGCGGACAACGGCCGCGCCAGGTAGAGGACGATCGAGCGGTAGCGCAGGTCGCGGGAGAACAGCACCGGCGCCTGGGAGGCGGCGAAGAGGCTGATCAGCAGCTGGGTCTGGTTGGTGTAGTCGGCGTAGGACACCGGCAGGGAGCCGAGCCCGGTGAGCACCACGACGCCGACGACGATCGCCGCCGGGACCACCGACATCGCCAGCAGCAGGAACGGCATCACCTTGGACTTGCCCGAGCGGCCGAGGCCGTACGCATGGCGCAGCCCTGTCACGAACAGGGTGCGGGCGATGGTCGCGGTGCCGTCGCGCTGGCCGTCGAAGTGGCGGTAGCCGAGGTCGTGGATGACGCCGGTGCGGGGGGCGGGGACCTCAGACATGGGCACCGCCCTCGAGGAACACGTCCTCCAGGTGGCCGCGGTCCGGCTGGAGCCGCATCAGGCCCAGGCCCAGCTCGGCCGCGACGTCACGGATCACGTCGTGGGCCGCCACGTCGGGAGGCGGTGGATCGATCGCCACCATGGCGCCCCGGGGGCGGCAGGTGAGCCCGCGCCTGGCGAGGGCCTGGCCGAGCAGGTCGCGCTCGGTCGCGGTGCCGACGACCTCGACCAGCAGGCTGCCGGTGTTCTTGAGGAAGTCGCCCGTCGCGCTGGAGCGCAGGAGGTGGCCGCCGTCGAGCACGATCACGTGGTCGCTGACCTGCTCGAGCTCGCCCAGCAGGTGCGAGGTGACCAGGACCGCGATGCCGAAGTCGCTGCCGATGCGTTGCACCAGGCTCAGCATGTCGTTGCGAGCGGCGGGGTCGAGACCGTTGGTCGGCTCGTCGAGGAAGACCAGCTGCGGGTCGTGCGCCAGGGCCTGGGCCAGCTTGGCGCGCTGCTTCATGCCGGTGGAGTAGCCCCCCATCGGCCGGTAGCGCTCCTCGTCGAGACCCACGTGGCGCAGCACGTCGGCCGCACGCTCGCGGGCCGCGGAGGAGCCGAGGCCGGACATCCGGGCCATGTGGACCACGAAGTCGCTGGCACTCACGTCGGGCGGGAGGCAGTCGTGCTCGGGCATGTAGCCGACCAGCCGCCTGATCTCCTGGCTGGCCTGCTCGATGTCGTGGCCGAGGACGTGCGCGTGACCGCCGGACGGCTCGAGCAGGCCGAGCAGGATCTTGATCAGCGTCGACTTCCCCGCACCGTTGGCGCCGACGAGTCCCGTCACGCCCGGCCCCACGTCGACCGTGAGGTCGGTCAGGGCATGGACCGTCCCGTAGTGCTTGGTCAGCCCCGCCGTCGAGATGACCGGCGGTGCGGCTGTGAGTTCCCCCGTCACGACCGTCACGCTAGCGGTCCGTTCCTCCGCCCCGCATCAGGGATCGCCCTCTCACGACCCGGACGTCATGGGAATCAGCGGTTCGAACCGGGATTTCTCATGACGTCCGGCCGGAGCCCTAGGCTTGTCCCTACATTCCCCGGTTGGTCTGCCGGCAGGGCCCGCCTGACTTTGAATCAGGACTAGCGACGATGGTTCGACTCCATCCCGGGGAGCTCTAGCCCTGCGAGCCCGGCGGGTAGGCGTACCACCCGTCCTCGGGGCCCAGGTTCGGTGGCCCGGACGCCTGCATCGCGAACAACGCGCGGAGCGAGCCGCTCACCGGCGGCAGCTCCTCACGCGTCGACCGCACCAGGTCGCCCTCCCAGAACACCAGGAAGCGCTCGTCACGATGCCCTGAGGCGAGCAGCTCGCTGAAGTGCTCCAGCAGCCATGCCCGCCTAGGGCCGTGCCTCTGAACGACGTGCTCCCACTGGTCGGGAGTCACCAGGATCGTCCAGGACTGGTGTGTCAGCGAGCGGCGTCCGACGAAGCGGCCCGGCGCCACCTCCTCGATCGAGCCCTCCCCATCAGCGCTCGCCTGGTGCAGGACGTCGAGGAGCAGCGAGCGCTGGGTCTCACGGTCAGGTGCGGGTGCGTCTTCCTGCGGGGTGCCGCGGTGCGCGTCGATGTGGCGACCTGCTGCGCCCCACACGGCCCTGGCCACCCATGGGGCGTACGCGCGCGGGTCCTGGCAACCCTGCGCCTCACGCCATTCCGCGGCCACAGGCAGCAGCGTCGAACCCTCAGCAGGCACGTCGAGGTCGTCCGGGACGTCGATCATGAAACCGATCTCCAGCTGTGTGCCGTGCTCGCCCGGCACCACGTCGATGGACCTCACGCGCACCTCGGTGCCGAACCCGTCGTGGCGGTCGATGCCGTCCGGGCCGGTGCCGTAGGCATCGACCGGGTCGTCGGAGCCAAGCGGTGTGGTCAGGATCTCGAACAGCCGTCGGGCGTACTCCTCGTCGTCCATCGCACGATGATCGCCGACCTGCCCGGTGCCCGTCGATGTACTTCCACCCGCACGCGTGGAAGTACAGAGCCGATCAACCTCTCTCACGCTCAGCGCCGGATGAAGTTCGACGCGTACGGGTGGAAGTCCATCGCGCAGTCTCCCGAGCGCGCCCCGATCGCCGTACGACGGCTCACTTCCCGCTCCGCGACCGTACGACGCCCGTGACGAGCCGCTGGTAGCCGGCCGGGGCCACCCTCGCCATGACGTCGAAGACCCGGGCGTCGGGGCCGATGAGCACGCGCCGCTTGTCCTTCTGCACGGCGCCGACGATGACCTCCGCCGCCTTGGCGGCGGTGGTGATGAAGGTCTTCTCGAACTCGCGGCTCGAGGCGTCGGCGGACTTGCCGGTCGCTCCGGCCACGCTGGAGTCCATCCGGGCGGCGCGCGCGATGTTGGTCTTGATGCCACCGGGGTGGACGCAGGTGGCGCTGACGCACGAGCGCGTCAGGTCGAGGTCCTGGCGCAGCGACTCGGTGAAGCCGCGGACGGCGTACTTGCTGGCGTTGTAGCCGCTCATCAGCGGCTGCGCGGTGAGCCCGAAGACGCTCGAGATGTTGATGACGTGGCCCTCGCCCGAGGCCTCGAGGTGGGGGAGGAACGCCTTGGTGCCGTGGACGACGCCCCAGAAGTTCACGCCCATGATCCAGCGGTAGTCCTCGGTCGACAGCGAGGCGACGGTGCCGGACAGCGCGACGCCGGCGTTGTTGAAGACCAGGTTGGCGCGCCCGTGGTCGGCGACGACCGCGTCCGCCCAGGCGAGCACGGCGGCCTCGTCGGCGACGTCGACGACGGCGGTGGTGACGGCCCGCGCCCGGCCGGTGAGCAGCCGCTCGGTCTCGGCGAGGCCCGCGGCGTCGACGTCCGAGAGCGCGAGTCGGCTGCCCCTGTCGGCGAGGTGCAGGGCGAGCGCGCGCCCGATGCCCGAGCCGGCTCCGGTCACGGCGGCGACCTTGTCGTCGAGGTTCTTCATGCGTTGCTCCTGTCGATGAGGACGTGGTGGTCGAACCAGCGCGGTGACGGATGCGTCCACGACAACGTCGAAACCGGAATCGGTTGTCCTCACATTAGGGCGGGAAGGAGGCGCTCCGCATCAGTGCGTGACCCACGTCACGTTCGCGGAGCAGGGTCCAGGACCGCGGACGTTGCTCCGGCGAGGAAGCTCGCCAGCGCCTCGGCGACCACGGCACGTGCCGGGGCGAAGCCGGCGCTGGTCCACGTGACGACGGTGTGGCTCACGGCTCCGGCGACGGTGCTCGCCATCAGCTCGCGCGTCTCGTCGGGCAGGGCGGCCCCGTCGCCGCGCTCCACCGGCACGGCCAGCATCAGGTGCCCGAACGACTGCATGCGGGCGAGGTAGGTCGTCTCCACGCGCGCGCTCACCCCCAGCACCTCGAACCAGACGACCCGGGCCAGCCGCGGGTCGGACTCGACCACGCCCAGGAACGCGTCGAGGCCGCGGCGGGCCAGGTCGTGCACGGGGTCGCCGCGGTCGCCCAGCGCGTCGAGCGCAGCCTGCTCCAGCCGAGCGGTGCACTCGGCGTAGACCGCCAGCAGCAGGTCCTCGGTGGACTCGAACTGCTCGTAGAAGTAGCGGTCGCTCACCTTGGCCTCGCGGCAGAGCACGCGCACCGTGGTGGCCCGGTAGCCGGCGGTGCCGAACAGCTCGAGGCCCGCGTCGAGCAGCTGGCGACGCCTCCTGGCCTGTCGGTCGGTCGCCGACTCCCCGGCGTAGCTGCGGCCCGTCACGTCGTCATTCGACCACAGCTCCGGTGCCCACGGCTCCCGTCGCCGGACGCCACCGGTGACACACTGCGGCCATGGAGAACCTCACCGTCATCGTCCTCGCCGCCGGTGGTGGCACCCGCATGAAGTCGAAGACCATGAAGGTGCTGCACCCCGTCGCCGGGCGTTCCATGATCGGTCACGTGCTCCGCGCCGTGCAGGCCGTCGAGCCGACCCATGTCGTCGCCGTCGTGGGCCACCAGCGCGAGCAGGTGGGTCCCCACATCACCGAGCTGCTGCCGAGCGCGGTGCTGGCGGTGCAGGAGACGCAGGAGGGCACCGGGCACGCCGTACGCATCGCGATGGAGGCCTCGGGCACGACGACCGGGACCGTGATCGTGGCGGCGGGCGACACCCCGCTGCTGGAGGGCGAGTCGCTGCGGGCGTTCGCCATCGAGCACGAGGCCGCCCAGCGGGCCGTCAGCATCCTGAGCGGCCGGGTGGCCAACCCGTTCGGCTACGGCCGCATCGTGCGCAACTCCGAGGGTGACGTCGAGGCGATCGTGGAGGAGAAGGAGGCGACCCCCGCGCAGCGCGAGATCGACGAGATCAACTCCGGGATCCTCGCCTTCGACGCGGAGTTCCTGGTCTCGGCGCTCGCGCGGATCACCAACGACAACGCCAAGGGCGAGTACTACCTCACCGACGCGGTCGGCCTGGCCCGCGAGGACGGCCTCACCGTCGGTGCGCACCTGCTCGACGACGTCGCCCAGACCGAGGGCGCCAACGACCGCGCCCAGCTCGCCGAGCTCGGCAAGGAGCTCAACCGCCGCATCGTGACCCGCTGGATGAAGGACGGCGTCACGGTCATGGACCCGGCCACCACCTGGATCGAGGCCGACGTCGTGATCGAGCCCGACGCCACGATCCTGCCCGGCACGCAGCTCCTCGGGGCGACCATCGTGCGCGAGGACGCCGTGATCGGGCCCGACACCACGCTCAAGGACTGCGAGATCGGCGCCGGCGCCCGGGTCGTACGCACGCACGGCGAGCTCGCCGTGATCGGCGACCGGGCGACCGTGGGGCCCTTCGCCTACCTCCGTCCCGGCACCCAGCTCGGCATCGGCGGCAAGATCGGCACGTTCGTGGAGACCAAGAACTCCACGATCGGCGACGGCGCCAAGGTGCCGCACCTGTCCTACGTCGGCGACGCGGAGATCGGTGAGGGCACCAACATCGGCGCCGGCACGATCTTCGCCAACTACGACGGGGTGGCCAAGCACCGCACGGTGATCGGTCGCCACGCCAAGACCGGGTCCAACAACACCTTCGTCGCACCGGTGTCCGTGGGCGACGGGGCGGGCACTGCGGGCGGCACCGTCGTACGCCGCAACGTCCCGGCCGGATCGCTCGCCGTCAGCAGCTCGCCGCAGCGCAACCTCGAGGGGTGGACCGAGTCGAAGCGGCCCGGGACCGCCCAGGCCGAGGCGGCCCGAACGGCTCGTGAACAGCAGGAGACGACCGAGGGGTGACCCGGGGTTGGGCATCGCCGGGTCGGTGGTCCAGAATCGTGGCAGCACCTCCGCACGAGCCGCCCCCAGGCCCACCAGCACAGCGAGGAGACGCGCCCGCGTGACCGGAATGAAGCGGACCACCGAGAAGAACCTCATGGTCTTCAGCGGCCGGGCCTACCCCGAGCTCTCCCAGCAGGTCGTGGAGCTGCTCGAGTGCGGCCTCGTCCCGCAGGACGCCCGGGAGTTCGCCAACGGCGAGCTCTACGTCCGCTACGAGGAGTCCGTGCGCGGCTGCGACGCCTTCGTGATCCAGAGCCACACGGCTCCGATCAACGAGTGGATCATGGAGCACCTGATCATGGTCGACGCCCTCAAGCGGGCCTCGGCCAAGCGGATCACCGTGGTCATGCCGTTCTACGGCTATGCCCGCCAGGACAAGAAGCACCGCGGTCGCGAGCCGATCTCGGCGCGCCTGATGGCCGACCTGTTCAAGACCGCCGGCGCCGACCGGCTGATCACCGTCGACCTCCACGCCGACCAGATCCAGGGCTTCTTCGACGGTCCCGTCGACCACCTGATGGCGCTGCCGATCCTGACCGACTACGTCAAGGAGAAGTACGGCGACCAGCAGCTGGCCGTCGTCTCCCCGGACGCCGGCCGGATCAAGGTCGCCGAGCGCTGGTCGGCCCGGCTCGGCGGCGCACCCCTGGCGTTCATCCACAAGTCCCGCCGGATCGACGTGGCCAACGAGGTCGTCGCCAACCGTGTCGTGGGTGAGGTCGCCGGCAAGATCTGCATCCTGACCGACGACATGATCGACACCGGCGGCACGATCGTGAAGGCCGCCGAGGCCTGCATGGACGCCGGCGCGGCCGGCGTGATCATCGCCGCGACCCACCCGATCCTGTCCGACCCTGCGGTCGACCGGCTCAAGAACTCCTCCGCCATGGAGGTCGTGGTCACCAACACGCTGCCCGTCCCCGCCGACAAGCAGTTCGACAAGCTGACCACGCTCTCGATCGCCCCGCTCATCGCCCGGGCGATCCGCGAGGTCTTCGAGGACGGGTCGGTCACCTCGATGTTCGACGGTCATGCCTAGGTCGACGGCGACGAACGAGCCGGGTGCCGCGACGCGTGAGATCGAGTAGCCCCGCCGCTGAGCCTGCGAAGCCGTGACCGGGCGTATCGAGATCCGCGTGACCACGGTTGCACGACGCTGCACGGCGTGGTCCGGGTGACCGGCGCCGACGGCGCGTACGTCCGCGGGGCGCTTCCAGTTCCCCCGCATCTGCGGGGGAACGAACTTCCTGTGGCGTGCACGCTACGAGAAGTTCGGTTCCCCGCGCAGACCCGGGGAGCCGGGGATTCCCCGAGTCCGTCACAACGTCCGCTCGAGGTCGTCGAGCGCGTCGTTCCACGACCGGGCGAGGACCGTGGGCACGTCGCCCTCGAGCGCGGAGGCGACGGCGGCGCGCAGCTCGCGGCGTACGTCGAGGGTGAGCGGCAGCCGCGGGAAGGCGTCGCCGATCCCGTCGCCCATCGCCTGGCCCGAGCGGCGGGCGAGGTCGAGGCCGTCGGCGACGTAGCGCGCGAGGTAGGGGTGGACCAGGTCGGCCTGCTCCCAGCCCCAGAAGCCGGCGCCGACTGCGTCGAACTCGTGGGTGCCCAGGTCGCCACCCATCAGCTGCGCCCACGCCTGCGACTTGGCCTCGGCGGTGGGGACGGCGGCCCGGGCGGACAGGGCGGCGTGGTGGCCGGAGACCGACTTGTCCCGCTCGGACTCGGGGTCGATGTGGGACGGGTCGCCCAGCTCGGCGAGCCGGTGGACCGCGGCCCAGCGCACGCTCGGGTCGACGTCGTCCTGGCCGAGCCAGTCCACCAGGAACCCGGTGTCGGCGCTGATCCGGGCGAGGACGCGGGCGGCGCCGGGGGCGAGGGCCGGGACGTCACCGTCGACGGCCCCCTGCGCGATGTCGGCGATGGTCGCCAGGTGTCCGGCGACCTGCGCCGGCTCGTCGTAGCGCCGGGTCACGAGCAGCAGCGCACGGATCACGCCCTCGAAGACCAGCGGGTGGGTCTCGGGTCGCAGGTGCTGGTCGGCGAGCGCGATCAGGTCGTCGACCGCGATCACCCGCGACTCGCACAGGTCGACCGCGGTCCACCACAGCATCGCGCGGGTCAGCTGGGACTCCACCGACGACAGGCCGGCGGTGATCGCCGCCCACGACTGCTCGTCGGGGCGGATCACGGCGAAGGTCTCGTCGCCCGAGTTGGGCACCACGACCCGTCCGGCGAAGTCCTCCAGCCGCACGGGCTCGGCGCCGAGGTGCACGTCCTGGGAGCCGACCAGCTGCATCGCGTCGTCGTACGCCGACACGGTGAGGCGGTGCGATCGCGAACCCTCGCGGGTCAGGACCGGCACACCCGCGGAGTCGCGGGTCACGACCAGGGTGTCGAAGCCCGTCGAGCGCAGCCACGCCTCGGCCCACGCCCGGACGTCCTTGTCGGTGGCCGCGTCGAGCGAGTCGAGGAAGTCGGCGAGGTCGGCGTTGCCGAAGGCGTGCGCGGTGAGGTGCCTGTTGACCCCGGCGAGGAAGTCCTCCTCGCCCAACCAGTGGCCGAGCTGCGCGAGCGCGGAGTTGCCCTTGGCGTAGGTGATCATGTCGAAGTTGGCGAAGGCGGTGTCGACGTCGACGATCTTGTCGGTGTCCTCCGCGATCGGGTGGGTCGAGCGGCGGCGGTCGGCGCGGTAGCCGGTGGGCTTGCGGGTGATCGCGGCCGACGTCCACGCGTCGGTGTAGCCCGCGGCGATGCCGGCGACGTCGAAGCCCATGAAGTCGGCGAACGACTCGTTGAGCCACGAGTCCTCCCACCACTTCATGGTCACCAGGTCGCCGAACCACATGTGCGCCATCTCGTGCGCGATGGTCGAGGCCACCCACTCCTTCTCCAGCTCGGTCGGGGTGCCCTGCGTGAGGTAGGCGTCGCGGAAGACCACGCAGCCGGGGAACTCCATCGCGCCCCAGTTGAGCCCGGGGGCGAACACCTGCTGGTAGTCCGCGTAGGGGTACTCCGGCTCGAAGATCGTCGTGTAGTGCTGGAAGCAGGCGCTGGTGATGCGCTTCAGCTCGTCGGCGTCGCGGCGCAGCTCGCGCTCCTGCGAGGCGCGCGCGTGCCAGCCGAACGGCAGGGTGCCGCCGGGTGCCGGGGCGTAGGGCTCGTCCCACGTCACCGAGACCCACGGGCCGCCGACGAGGGTGAAGAGGTACGACGAGAAGGGCGGCGTCGTCTCGAACGTCCAGGTGTCGCCCGCTCGGTCCTTCAACGCTCCGTTGGCCAGCACGGTCCAGTGCGAGGGTGCGGTCACGCTGAGGTCGAAGGTCGACTTGATGTCGGGCTGGTCGAAGCAGGGGATCACCTTCTGGGTGATGTCCATCGACGTGTGGGCGCAGACGTAGCGCTCGCCGTCGGCGGGGTCGATCGTGACCGTCATCCCGTCGCCGTCGGTGACGTAGGGCATCCGCGCGGTGACCCGGACCGTGTTGGTCTCGGCCAGGTCGTCCAGCGCGATCCGCCCGTCGGCGTAGGCCACCGGCTCGCCGTCGAGGGTCACGTCCGAGCCGCCGTTGAGCTCGAGGAACGTCGAGGCCCCGGGCTGCGTGCAGCGGAACGAGATCGTCGCCTCCACGGCGAAGTGCTCGGTGGAGGTGAGGTCGAGGTGGAGCTCGGTGTGGACGTCGGTCAGCAGGACGGCGCGCTCGCGCGCCTCGGGGAGCATCAGGGGCACCCGGCCACCCTAGTGACCGTGCAGTGAGCGGGGATTCGACCCTGCAGGTGCGTCGGGTCTAGAGTTTCGGGGTTGCCTCGGCGAGGGAGCCCGATCGAACGACTGGGACTCCGTGATCGACTGGGCCGGCCGTCATCATCGCGCCGCGCTCACGATCCGGAGCGCGGCGTTCGTCGTCTCCGCAGCGTCGAGCACCCACCGACCCGGGCCGACCAGCGTGTCCGCGGCCCGACCCCGACCCCGACCCCGTACGGAGAACACCATGTCTGCCCCCGAGAAGATCGCCGCCGAGCCGCGCACCGAGTTCGGCAAGGGCGCCGCCCGCCGCATCCGCCGCGACGACAAGATCCCCGCCGTCATCTACGGCCACGGCAACGAGCCGGTCCACGTGATCCTGCCCGGCCACCAGACGATGATGGCCCTCAAGCACGGCGGCGCCAACGCGCTCCTCGCGCTCGACATCGACGGCTCCGAGCAGCTCGCGCTGACCAAGGACGTCCAGGTCGACCCGATCCGTCGCGTCATCGAGCACCTCGACTTCGTCGCCGTCATCCGCGGCGAGAAGGTCACCGTCGACGTCCCGATCCACGTCACCGGCGAGGCCGGCCCCGACACGCTGGTCGTCAACGAGAACACGGTCATCTCCGTCGAGGCCGAGGCCACCCACATCCCCGAGTTCTTCGAGGTCTCGGTCGAGGGCCTGCCCGCCGGCACCCAGATCCACGCCAAGGACATCGACCTCCCCTCGGGCACCACGCTGCTCGCCGACGACGAGCTGCTCATCGTCAACGTGACCGAGCAGATCTCCGCCGAGGCCCTCGAGGCCGAGCTGGAGGAGGCCGAGGCCGAGGCCGGCATCGAGCACGAGGTCTCCGACGCCGAGATCGCCGAGGCCCAGACCGAGGCCATCGCCGAGGACGCTGCCGAGTCCGAGGGCTCCGACTCCGAGTGATCACCGGGCACTTCGTGCCCGTCCTGACCGCCGACCGGGCGGTTCGTCCCCAGTGACGGGGAGGAACCGCCCGGTCGTTGCACGTGACGGGGAAGAAGTGCCCGGTCACCTGATGAAAGGATGGACGGCGTGAGCGACGCACCGACCTCCGGACCGGGCGACGTGTGGCTGGTCGTCGGCCTCGGCAACCCGGGTCCGACCTATGCCGGGCACCGCCACAACATCGGCTACCTGGTCACCGACGAGCTCGCCTCGCGGATGGGCTCACCCTTCAGGAGTCACAAGACCGGTCGCGCCGACGTCGTCGAAGGTCGCCTCGGGATGGGCGGGCCCCGGGTCGTGCTGGCCCGCGGTCGCGGCTACATGAACGAGTCCGGCGGGCCGGTCAAGGCGCTCGCCACCTTCTACAAGATCGACCCCGACCACGTCATCGCCATCCACGACGAGCTCGACATCGCCTTCGGCACGCTGCGGATCAAGTTCGGCGGCGGCGACAACGGTCACAACGGCCTCAAGTCCATGCGCTCCTCGCTGGCCACGGGCGACTTCTACCGGGTCCGGGCCGGCATCGGCCGCCCGCCGGGTCGCCAGGACGTCGCCGACTTCGTGCTGACCAACTACTCCACCGTCGAGCGCAAGGAGCTGCCGTTCCAGGTCTCCGACGCCGCCGACGCGGTCGAGTCGCTGATCACGGACGGCCTCGAGAAGACCCAGCAGCGCTTCAACTCCTGAGCGATCGTCCCTTGTTTGGGGCATGAGGACCTGGCGCTCGCGCCCTACCGTCGAACCATCGGTTCGAGGGGGTCCACCATGGCGACGCGCAGCACCAGCCGGCCGGACACCGACCCGGAGGCGGTCCCGGTGCCCGAGCCGCGACACGGCTCGGACCTGCCCGGCGCGCCCGGTCCCCGTCCCACTCGTCCCAGTCGTCCCGGGCGTCGCCGTGGACCGTGGCGACGACTGATCGGCGTGCTCGTGGTCATCGGCCTGCTTCTCGTGCTCGCGGGCGCCGTGTTCAACGTCGTCATGGTCGGGCGTCTGGACCGGATCGAGAACGCCTTCACCGGCCTCTCCGGCCGGCCCGAGGACTCCGCCGGCCGGACCTTCCTGATGATCGGGACCCGGCCCGGAGGCGCGGGCGCGGACGTGCCGTGGCTGACGGGGCAACAGTCCGTCGAGGCGGTGATGCTCGTCGAGGTGGCGCCCGACGGCAGGTCTGCCGCCGTGGAGACGCTCCCGCAGAGCAGCGGGGTCCAGCCGGTCGTGTCCAGCTCGAGACCCAGCGCGACCGTGGCCGCCGTCGAGTCCTGGTCGGGCCGTCGCGTCGACCACCTGATGGCGATCGACTGGGACACCTTCGTCCGGCTGGCCGACGCCAACGACGTCGACGCCGCCTACGACTACGGGTCGGGTCCCTCGGCCCAGCACGACTACCTGCGGACGGTGATGGAGGGCACCCTGCACCAGGAGCTGCGCAAGCAGCCGCTCAACCTGTTCCGCGCGCTCACCACGACCGCCGACGGCACGGCCGTCGACGACGGCTGGTCGGTCATCGATCTCGATCTGCTCCTGCTCGAGCTGCGCAACCTGCGCTCGTTGGACATCACCTACTCGATGGCCCGTCCTGGGTGACGTGCGCGAGGGACGGCGGGTGGTCCCCAATATGGGCGAAAGCCACCGTGAGCAGGTCGGCAAGGGGCTCCGACTGCCCAAGATGTGGTGGCGGGCGTGGGGCCTGCACATCGACTTGGGGGAGTTGGGAATGCTTGTCGCGAGCGTCATCATCCCGGCGCACAACGAGGCGGCCACGATCGGTCGCAACCTGCGTGCTCTGCGGGAGGGCACCGGCACGGACGACCTGGACGTGGTCGTGGTGTGCAACGGCTGCACCGACAAGACCGCCGACGAGGCCCGTCGCGCAGACCCGCTCGCCCGGGTCATCGAGATCCCGCAGCCGTCCAAGGCCGAGGCCGTCCGGGTGGGCAACACCGCCACCGACGTGTTCCCGCGGGTCCACCTCGATGCCGACATCGAGCTCAACGGTGCTGCCGTGATGCAGCTGCTCGAGCCGATCACCCGCGACCACGTGCTGGCCACGGCTCCTCGCCGTCAGGTGCCGCGCGACCGGTGCTCGCGCTGGGTGCGCTGGTACTACGACGTCTGGGAGTCGCTTCCCCAGGTCGAGTCCGGACTCTTCGGCCGCGGCGTGGTCGTGCTGTCCGAGCAGGCCCAGGCCCGGGTCACCGCGCTGCCGCGGATGATGAGCGACGACCTCGGCATGTCCGACTCCTTCAGCGGTGACGAGCGCCGCGTCGTGGACGGCGCGGTCGCCGTCGTGCACCCACCGCGCACCGTGCGCGACCTGGTCCGTCGCCGGATCCGGATCGCGACGGGCAACGCCCAGGCCGGTCAGCTCGGCGTACGCCGACCGGCATCGCGCACCAGCGTGCGGACCCTGCTCGGGCTGGCCGTCGCCCGCCCCGGCCTCGCCGTCCGGCTCCCGGTGTTCGTGGGCGTCCACGTCGCCGGCCAGCTCGGCGCGCGACGGGCCCTGCGCTCCGGAGACTTCACCACCTGGCAACGAGACGAGAGCTCACGATCATGACAACCCTGTCCGGCCTGTCCGGCCCGAAGACCGCGGCCGACACGATCATCGCCCCCACCGCCACCGTCGAGGACGGCGCCAGCGTCGGTCCCGGTGCGCAGGTGTGGGACCAGTCCGTCGTACGCGCAGGGGCGGTGGTGGGTGCCGAGACGATCCTGGGTCGCGGCGTCTACGTCGGCCCGGGCGCCCGGCTCGGAGAGCGCTGCAAGGTGCAGAACCAGGCGCTGGTCTACGAGCCGGCCGTCCTGGAGGACGGCGTCTTCATCGGCCCGGCCGTGGTGCTCACCAACGACACCTACCCGCGGGCCGTGACGCCCGAGGGGCGGCTCAAGGGAGCCGAGGACTGGGAGGCGGTCGGAGTGACCGTCCGCGAAGGAGCATCCATCGGTGCCCGCGCAGTCTGCGTGGCGCCGGTGACGATCGGACGCTGGGCAAGCGTCGGCGCCGGGTCCGTGGTGACCCGGGACGTGCCCGACCACGCCCTGGTCGTGGGGACACCGGCCCGCCGGATCGGGTGGGTCGGCCGCAACGGCGTGCCCCTGGTGCCCGACACCCACGACCGATGGACCTGCCCGGTGTCGGGCGAGGTCTACCTGGAGCTTGACGGACGACTGGAGGAAGAAGCATGAGCACCAACCTGGGGGTCGCCGTCATCGGGGCCGGCTACTGGGGACCCAACCTGGTCCGCAACTTCGGCGGCTCGTCGGAGTGGGACCTGAAGATGGTCTGCGACCTGGACCTGGAGCGGGCCCGCAAGGTCGCCGGTCCGCACGTCGAGGTCACCGACAGCGTCGAGCGGGTCCTGGACGACCCGGACATCCACGCCGTCGCGATCGCCACCCCGGCACGTACGCACCACGGCCTCGCGCTGCAGGCGCTGCGGGCCGGCAAGCACGTGCTGGTGGAGAAGCCGCTGGCCGACAGCGTCGCCAACGGCCGGGCCATGGTGGACCTCGCCGAGGCGCAGGGACTGGTCCTGATGACCGACCACACCTACTGCTACACGCCGGTCGTGCAGAAGATGCGCGACCTGGTCGTCAGCGGCGAGCTCGGGCAGGTGCACTTCATCGACTCGGTGCGCATCAACCTCGGCCTCATCCAGCCGGACATCGACGTGCTCTGGGACCTCGCGCCCCACGACCTCGCGATCCTCGACTTCATCCTGCCGGGCGGTCTGCCGACCGCCGGCATCGGTGCCACCGGCGCCGACCCGATCGGTGCGGGCCGCGCCTGCGTCGGTCACCTCACGCTTCCCGTTGCCCGACGACGGCCTGGCCCACGTGCACGTCAACTGGCTCAGCCCCACCAAGATCCGCCAGATGGTGATCGGCGGCTCGCGCCGCACCCTCGTCTGGGACGACCTCAACCCGCAGCAGCGGCTGAGCGTCTACGACCGCGGCGTCGACCTGGCCCAGACGTCGGCGGCCAGCTCCGACCGGGCCGCCTCGACCGTCTCCTACCGGCTGGGCGACACCTGGTCGCCGGCCCTGCCCGAGCGCGAGGCGCTGGGCTCGATGGTCACCGAGTTCGCCTCCGCGATCCACGAGGGACGACCGGCACTCACCGACGGCCGGTCCGGACTGCGGGTCCTCGAGGTGCTCGAGCAGGCCTCGGCCCGCCTCACCGAGCAGGCCGCACCCGCGGCCGTGCCGATCCCGCAGCAGACGGCGCCCAGCGCGGCGTCGACCCACATCCTGGAGGTCGTCCGATGACCGCGCTCGCTGGAGCCACCGCACTCGTGACCGGCGGTGCCGGCACCATCGGGTCGACGCTCGTCGACCAGCTCATCGACGCCGGCGTCTCCGAGGTCCGGGTGCTCGACAACCTGGTCCGCGGCCGCGAGGCCAACCTCGAGCAGGCGATGGAGCGTGCAGGTGTCGACCTGACCCTCGTCCGCGGCGACATCCGCGACCGCGACCTGGTCCACGACCTCACCCGCGGCTGCGACCTGGTCTTCCACCAGGCCGCGATCCGGATCACCCAGTGCGCCGAGGAGCCGCGGCTGGCGCTCGAGGTGCTCGTCGACGGCTCGTTCAACGTGATCGAGGCCGCCGCCGCGTCGAAGGTCGACAAGGTGGTGGCCGCGTCGTCGGCATCCGTCTACGGCCTGGCCGAGCAGTTCCCGACGCCGGAGTCGCAGCACCCCTACGACAACG
Source organism: uncultured Actinomycetota bacterium (assembly GCA_963750445.1). Classification (GTDB taxonomy): domain Bacteria; phylum Actinomycetota; class Actinomycetes; order Propionibacteriales; family Nocardioidaceae; genus Nocardioides. The sequence continues at coordinate 46,033 of CAVVQR010000017.1, forward strand.
ACACGTTCTACGGCGCCGCCAAGACGTTCAACGAGGGCATGCTCCGCAGCTTCCGGTCGATGCACGGCATCGACTACGTCGGCCTGCGCTACTTCAACGTCTACGGCCCCCGGATGGACGTGCACGGCCTCTACACCGAGGTCCTGGTGCGTTGGATGGAGCGGATCGAGGACGGCCTGCCGCCGCTGATCTTCGGTGACGGGCTCCAGACGATGGACTTCGTCTTCACCACCGACATCGCCCGCGCCAACGTCCTGGCGGCGGCCTCGCCGGTCGTCGAGGGCGTCTACAACGTCGCGCGCGGCGAGGAGTCGAGCCTGCTCGACCTGGCCGGGACCCTGCTCCGGGTGATGGGCTCGGACCTGCCCGTCGAGCACGGACCCGATCGGGCCGTCAACGGCGTCGTACGCCGCCTCGCCGACACCTCGGCCGCCGAGCGCGACCTCGGCTTCACCGCGGAGGTCGGCCTCGAGGAGGGCCTCCGCGCCCTGGTCGAGTGGTGGCGTCCGCTGCGCGAGGAGATCGCCGCCGGTCGCGTCCTCACCGGAGCGTCGGCATGAGCATCATCGACGAGTCGCTGACGCGCATCAACGTCATGCAGCCCTGGCTCGGCGAGGAGGAGGTCGCCGCCGTCTCCGAGGTGCTGCGGTCCGGCTGGGTCGCGCAGGGGCCTCGGGTCGCTGCGTTCGAGGAGGCGTTCGCGGAGTCCCAGCAGGCGTCCCACGCCGTCGCGCTGAGCAACTGCACGACCGCGCTCCACCTGGCCCTCGTGGTCGCCGGCATCGGTCCGGGCGACGAGGTGGTGGTCCCGTCCTTCTCGTTCGTGGCCACGGCCAACGCGCCCACCTATGTCGGGGCGACCCCCGTCTTCGCCGACGTCGACGAGATGACCGGCAACCTCACCCCCGACACGATCGCCACGGTGGTCACCTCGCGGACGCGCGCGGTGATCGCCGTGGACCAGGGCGGCGTGCCGCTCGACCTCCGCTCCATCCGCGCCTGGTGCGACCCGCGCGGCATCACCGTCATCGAGGACGCCGCGTGCGGCGCAGGCTCGACCGCCTACGGGCGTCCGGTGGGCGCCGAGGCCGAGATCGCCGCCTGGTCGTTCCACCCCCGCAAGCTGCTGACGACGGGGGAGGGCGGGATGCTCACCACCTCCCGCGCGGACTGGGCCCAGCGGGCACGACGCCTGCGCGAGCACGCGATGAGCGTGTCCGCGATGGACCGCCACGCCAGCCTGGTGGCCTCGCCGGAGTCCTACTCCGAGGTCGGCTTCAACTTCCGGATGACCGACATCCAGGCGGCCGTCGGGATCGTCCAGCTGGGCCGCCTGCCCGAGATGGTGGCCCGCCGCCGCCTCCTGGCGAAGGCCTACGCCGAGGTCGTCTCGGACCTCCCCGGGCTCCGCATGGTGGCCGACCCGTCGTGGGGCACGTCGAACTTCCAGTCCTGCTGGGTCGAGGTGCTGCAGGAGCACCCCATGGACCGGGAGGAGCTGCTGCTCCACCTCGCCGAGGCGGGCGTGTCCGCGCGCCGCGGCATCATGGCCGCCCACCGCCAGCCGGCCCACTCGCACCGCGGGCACACGCCGCTGCCGGTCACCGAGCGACTCAACGACCAGACCCTGATCCTGCCGCTCTTCCACCAGATGACCGAGCGCGAGCTCGAGCGGGTGTGCGAGGCACTCGCGACGGCGTGGCGGCCATGACGGGACTGCTGCTCGTCGGAGCCAGCGGCCTGGCGCGCGAGGCGACCGCGGTCGCCGTCATGCTCCAGCACGGGGGCCCGGTCAACATCGTCGACGACAACCGCGCCACCTGGGGCACGCTGCACGGCCTCACGCCGGTGCTCGGCTCGGTCGACCTGGTCACCGAGGTCGTCGACCACGAGGTCGTCCTCACCCTCGGCAAGGGCCGTCACCGGCGACGGGTCGCGGTCCGGCTCGCCATGCTCGGGCTCGATCCCGAGCGCTACACCTCGCTCATCCACCCGCGCGTGGTCCTGCCCGGCAGCTGCTCGATCGGCATCGGATCGATCGCCCTCGACGGGGTGGTCCTCACCGCCGACGTCGAGGTCGGCGACCACGTCGTGCTGATGCCGCAGGTGACGCTCACCCACGGCTGCACCGTCGACGACTACGCGACGATCTGCGCCGGCGCGACGCTCGGCGGCGACGTCCACATCGGCGAGGCCGCCTACATCGGCATGAACGCCTCCATCCGCGAGGGCGTGCACATCGGCGCCGAAGCCACCGTCGGGATGGGCGCGGTCGTCCTCCACGACGTACCCGCAGGAGAGACCTGGGCCGGAGTCCCGGCCCGCCCGATCCGGACAGGAGTCCACGCATGAGCAACGTCCCCTTCGTCGACCTCGCCTCGCAGCACGCCGAGGTGGCGGACGAGGTGGAGGCCGGCATCGCCGCCGTCTTCGCCGCGACAGCATTCGTCGACGGTCCGCCCGTGGCGGACTTCGAGCACCAGTACGCCGAGTTCGTCGGCGTCGAGCACTGCGTCGGCGTCGCCAACGGCACCGACGCCCTCGAGCTCGCCCTGCGGGCTGCCGGGGTCGGACCCGGTGGCGAGGTCGTCATCCCGGCCAACACCTTCGTCGCGACGGCCGAGGCCGTCTCGCGCATCGGTGCGGTGCCGGTGCCGGTGGACGTCGACGACGACCGCCTGCTCATCGACCCCGACCGGGTGGAGGCGGCGATCACCGACCGCACCCAGGCCGTCGTCGCGGTGCACCTCTTCGGCCAGCTCGCACCGATGGTCCGGCTCTCCGAGATCTGCGATGCCGCAGGCGTGGCGCTGGTCGAGGACGCCGCCCAGTCGCAGGGCGCGCGCCTGGCCGGTCGCGGCTCCGGTGGACTGGCGCACGTCGGGGCGACGAGCTTCTACCCCGGCAAGAACCTCGGTGCTGCCGGTGATGCCGGTGCCGTGACGACCAACGACGCGACCGTGGCCGCCGAGCTGCGCCGACTGCGCAACCACGGCTCGTCGGTGCGCTACGTCCACGACGTGATCGGGATGAACTCCCGCCTCGACACGATCCAGGCGGTCTACCTCCAGGCCAAGCTCGACCGGCTGGAGAAGTGGAACGAGCTCCGGGTCCGCGCGGCCGCGCGCTACGACAGCCTGCTGGCCGACGTGCCGGGCGTACGCCGTCCGCTGCTCGGCGCCGAGGGCCAGCACGTCTGGCACCTCTACGTCGTCCGGGTCGCCGAGCGCGACCGGGTCCTGGCCGAGCTCGGCCAGGCAGGCGTCGGGGCCGGCATCCACTACCCCTACCCGGTGCACCTGACCGGCGCCTACGCCCACCTCGGGCTGGGTGGCGGGACGGCGCCGATCGCGGAGGCCGCGGCCGGCGAGATCCTCTCGCTGCCGATGCACCCGCACCTGACCGAGGCCATGCAGGACCGGGTCGTCGAGGTCCTCGCGGACTCCGTACGAGGGGAGACCGCATGACCACCCTGCTCGTCGCCAACGACGGCGGCCACCTGATGCAGCTGCACACCCTGCGCCCGCGCCTCGGCGTCGGCGAGGACGTGGTCTGGGTGACCGTGAAGACCCCGCAGACCGAGTCGATGCTGGCCGGCGAGAAGGTCCACTGGATGCTGCCCTGCCCGCCCCGCGACCTGCGAGCAGTGGCGCGCAACACCCTGGCTGCCCGGCGCCTCTTCAGCCAGTACGACGTGCGGCTCGTGGTGAGCACGGGCGCGGCCCTGGCGCTCGCAGTGCTTCCGCAGGCCAGGGTGCGCGGCATCGAGACGGTCTACATCGAGAGCGCCACCCGGCGTGACGAGCCGTCCCTGTCGGGGCGCGCGATGGCCGCGATGCCGGGGATCAAGACCTTCAGCCAGTCCAGCGACCTCGACAAGGGGTCGTGGCACTACCTCGCCTCGCCGTGGGACCTCTACGACGTCACGCCGACCGACGCGCGGCCGATCCGCTCGATGGTCGTCAGCCTCGGCACGCAGGAGGACTACGCCTTCCGCCGGCTGCTCGACCGGTTGGTGCCGCTCGTGCCCGCCGACACCGAGGTGCTCTGGCAGACCGGGTGCACCGACACCTCCGGCCTCGGCATCGACGGCCGGGCCAAGGTGCCCTCGGAGGAGATGCGCCAGGCGATCCACGCGGCCGACGTCGTCGTGGCGCACGCCGGGACCGGCATCGCGCTGATGGCCCTGGAGAACGGCAAGTTCCCCATCCTGGTGCCGCGCCGCGCCAAGCACGGCGAGCACGTCGACGACCACCAGCTGACGATCGCGCTCGACCTCGCACTGCGCGACCTGTGCATCTCGCGCGACGCCGACAGCCTCAAGGAGCGCGACCTGGTGGCGGCCGCGAGCCGGACCGTCACCAAGGTGACGGACCCGCCGCAGCTGCACATCAGCGGCGTCCGGATCCCGCGCCAGCGGGTCGCGGCAGGTGCCGTCGCCTCCATCGCGGCGGTCACGGACCGCTGAGGAGCGCAGCACCGAAATATGGGGATATTGGTCGCCTGCCCACCACGGGTCCGGCGCGGGCAAGCAGGATCGGGATCGTGGCGACAGCCGCGCGATCAGGGGTGTGGAGGCAGGACATGTCGATGACGAGCAAGTCGCGTTCGTGGGGGATCAGGGCGTCAGCGCTCCTGATGGTGGCCACGCTCAACGCGCTGGCCGGTCCGATGCTGCTCGGAGGCCCGTCGCCGGCCAACGCAGCCGACCCCTGCGCCGCGGGTGGCAACAAGATCGCCTGCGAGAACTCCAAGCCCGGCACCGATCCGGACGTGTGGGAGATCGACGGCGCCGGCGACCCCGCGATCCAGGGCTTCGCGACCGACATCTCGGTCAACGTCGGCCAGAAGATCGACTTCAAGATCGACACCACCGCCTCGGCCTACACGGTCGACATCTACCGGATGGGCTACTACCAGGGCCTCGGCGCCCGGAAGATCGCCTCGGTGACGCCCAGCGCGCGGCTGCCCCAGATCCAGCCGGCCTGCGTGACCGACGTGCAGACCGACAACTACGACTGCGGCAACTGGGGCGTCTCGGCGTCGTGGACCGTGCCCTCGACGGCCGTCTCGGGCGTCTACATCGCCCACATCAAGCGCGCCACCGGCGACGGCAGCCACATCACCTTCATCGTGCGTGACGACGCGAGCACGTCCGCCGTGGTCTTCCAGACCGCCGACCCGACCTGGCAGGCCTACAACACCTACGGCGGCGCCTACTTCTACGGCGGCGGCTCGCACGGGCGCGCCTACAAGGTCAGCTACAACCGACCGGTCCTCACCCGCGGCCGCGAGAACGGCCGCGACTTCTTCATGTCCGCCGAGTACGCCATGGTCCGCTTCATGGAGCGCAACGGCTACGACGTCAGCTACATCGCCGGCGTCGACTCCGACCGCCGCGGCAACCTGATCAAGAACCACAAGGTGTTCATGGCCGTCGGCCACGACGAGTACTGGAGCAAGGCGCAGCGTGCCAACATCGAGGCCGCCCGCGACGCAGGTGTGAACCTGCAGTTCATGTCGGGCAACGACGGCTACTGGAAGACCCGCTACGAGCCCTCCATCGACGGCAGCAACACCAGCTACCGCACCCTCACCTCCTACAAGGAGACGTGGAGCAACGACAAGGTCGACCCCGACCCCGAGTGGACGGGCACCTGGCGCGACCCGCGCTTCGCGCCGACCAGCCGCGGGGCAGGCGTCCCCGAGAACTCGCTGATCGGCACCCAGTACCAGGTCAACTTCAGTGACCTCGCCATGACGGTGAGTGCCGCCGAGGGCAAGTACCGGCTCTGGCGCAACACCTCCATCGCGAGCCTGTCCAGCGGGATGGCCACGCTGGCCGCGCACACGGTCGGCTACGAGTCCAACGAGGACGTCGACAACGGCCACCGTCCCAACGGCCTGGTGCGCCTCTCGACGACCACGGGCGCCGTCCCCGAATACCTCCAGGACTTCGGCAACACCGTCACCGCCGGCACGACCCGGCACAACATGACGATGTACAAGGCACCCAGCGGTGCACTGGTCTTCAGCGCCGGCACCGTCCAGTGGGCCTGGGGGCTCGACGCCGTGCACGACTCGGCCTACGCCACCGTGCCCGCCGACGTGCGGATGCAGCAGGCCCAGGTCAACCTCTTCGCCGACATGGGCGCCCAGCCCACCACGCTGATGAGCGGGCTCGTCGCCTCGACGAAGTCCACCGACACGGTCGCCCCGACGGTCGCCATCACCAGCCCGGCCGCCGGCGTCAACCAGCCCAACGGGCAGAGCGTCACCGTCACCGGCACGGCCGCCGACACCGGCGGTGGCCGTGTGGCCGGCGTCGAGGTCTCCACCGACGGCGGCGTCTCGTGGAGCGCTGCCACCGGCACCACGTCGTGGACCTACACCTTCCGCCAGCGCGGGCTCGGCAGCTCGCCGATCCGCGTCCGTGCGATGGACGACTCGGCCAACATCGGCACGGCGGTCACCCGCGCCTTCAACGCCCAGTGCCCGTGCAGCATCTTCGGCAACGAGGTCCCCAGGATCGCGGCCGCCGACGACCCCTTCGCCGTCGAGGTCGGGGTGCGCTTCGTGCCCCTGGCCGACGGCTTCGTCACCGGCGTGCGCTTCTACAAGGGCGCCGGCAACAGCGGCACCCACGTCGGATCTCTCTGGTCGAGCGCCGGCGAGCGCCTGGGCCAGGCCACCTTCACCGGTGAGTCCGCCACCGGATGGCAGAGCGTGACCTTCGCGACCCCGGTCGCGGTCGCGGCCGGCCAGCCCTATGTCGCCTCCTACACCGCGCCCAACGGCGACTACGCCCTCGAGAGCTGGGGCTTCTCCGCCGGCCCGAAGGAGACGGGCGCGCTGACGGTCGACGGCGGCTACGGCGCCCCGGCGGGCGGCCTGTTCGCCAACCCGGGACAGTTCCCGAACCAGAGCCACCAGAACGCGAACTACTACGTCGACGTCAACTTCACCACGACCGACAGCTCCTCGCTCATCGCGCTCAACCAGTCCCCGCTGCCCGGATCCTCGAGCGTGCCGGTCGGCTCCGCCGTCAGCGCGCGCTTCTCCAAGCCGCTCACCGCCGGCTCGGCCGCGTTGGTGCTCAAGGACTCCAACGGCACCGCGGTGGCCGGGACGACGGCCTACGACGCCTCGACCCGGACCGTGACGTTCACGCCCAGCGCGCCGCTGGCGGGCTTCGTGAAGTACACCGCCAAGGTCACCGGCACCGACACCTCGGGCAACCCGGTCACCACCGGTGACACCTGGAGCTTCACCACGGTGAAGCCGCCGAACCCGGCCGGTGTCTGCCCGTGCACGCTGTTCGACGACTCGCTGACGCCGACGCTGCTCGAGGACGCGGACCGCGCACCGGTCACCCTCGGGGTCCGGTTCACGCCGGACACCAACGGACAGGTCACGGGCGTCCGGTTCTACAAGGGCGTCAACAACACCGGCCCGCACACCGGCACCCTCTGGGCCACGGACGGCAGCGTCCTGGCGACCGGCACGTTCACCGACGAGTCGACGACCGGCTGGCAGACGCTGACGTTCGCCGCACCCGTCACGGTCCGCAAGGACACGTCCTACGTCGCCGGCTACCGGACCACGGTCGGGCGCTACTCGGCGACCCCGGGCGCCTTCTCGGCGGCCAACCTGTCGCGCTCGCCGCTCCTGGTGAGCTCGACGGCGGGTGCCTACACCTACGGCGCCGGCTTCCCGAGCGACTCCTCGACGACCAGCTACCTCGTGGACGTGGTCTTCGAGAAGGTCGCACCGGCGATCGCCGTCACCGGCCAGGACCCCGCCCCGGGCGCGGTCTCCGTCCCCCGCAGCTCCAAGGTCAGGGTCGGCTTCACCGCCCCGGTCAACGCGACGGGCTGGACGATGACCGTCAGCAGCGGCGGCACCGCGCTGCCGGGCTCGGCGGCGCTCAACGCGGCCGGCACCGAGATCGTCTGGACCCCGACGGGGCAGCTGCCGGCCGACACGCTCCTGTCGGTCTCGCTGACCGGTGTGGTCTCCCGGGACGGTGCCGCGCTGGCGCCACAGTCCTGGACCTTCCGCACCCGCACCGCCGACTCGCTGGTCCAGCAGAGCCTCTTCGGTGACGAGGTCCCTGAGGTGGAGGCCGCCGACGACGGAGCTCCGGTGGAGCTCGGCGTCGCGCTGACCCCGAGCCGCAGCGGCTTCGTCTCCGCGATCCGCTTCTACAAGGGGGCCGGCAACACCGGCACCCACACGGGATCGCTCTGGAGCTCGACGGGCACGCGCCTGGCCCAGGTGACCTTCACCGGCGAGACCGCGTCGGGATGGCAGACCGCCACCCTGTCGACGCCGGTGGCTGTCACGGCAGGGACGTCCTACGTCGTGTCCTACTACGCGCCGGTCGGCCACTACTCGTACACGACGGACTTCTTCTCCGGTCCGTGGACCGCGGGTGACCTGACCGCACCCGCGGCCAACAACGGTCGCTACCTCTACGCCGCCGGTGGCGGGTTCCCGACGTTCTCGTGGGGAGCTGCCAACTACTACGTCGACGTGGTCTTCCAGAGGGAGGCGGCCAGCATCGCCGTCGAGTCCCGGTCGCCGGTCGCCGGCGCGACGGACGTGGCGGTGACGACGAAGCCGTCGATCACGCTGACCGCTCCGCTGGCCAGCGGCTGGTCGATGACGCTCAAGGACGGCGCCACCACGGTGCCCGGGACCACGGAGCTGTCGTCGGACGGCAGGACGGTCACCTTCACGCCGACGTCGGCGCTCGCGGCCGACACGGTCTACACGGCGACCCTCTCGGGCGCGACCTCGACCGAGGGCGCCGCCCTGCCGACGGAGACCTGGACGGTGCGCACCGCAGCGCCCAACTCGACCTCGCTCTTCGACGGCCTCGTGCCGGCGACGGCCACGGTCAACGACCCGGATGCCGTCGAGCTCGGCACCGCCTTCACCCCGTCGGTCGACGGCACGGTCACGGCGGTGAAGTTCTACAAGGGAGCGGGCAACACCGGCACCCACACGGGCTCGGTGTGGGACGCGGGCGGCAACCGGATCGGCCAGGTCACCTTCGCCGGCGAGACGGCCACCGGTTGGCAGACGGCGACGTTCGCCACGCCGGTCCCGGTGAGCGCCGGGTCGACCTACGTCGTGTCCTACTACGCGCCCAGCGGGCGATACTCGGCGACGCCGAACTACTTCGCGTCGCCCCGGACCGTGGGACCGCTCACGGCGCCGGCCGGCGACAACGGCCGCTTCCGCTACGGCAGCGGCGGCGGGTTCCCGAACGGGTCGTGGAAGTCCACCAACTACTTCGTGGACGTGGTGTTCCGCGCGTCCCCGTGACGTCGGAACACTCGGCCACGACCTGACCAGGGGGCAGCGCGTGACTGTGGGGGAGAGAACGGCGGTGCCGGGCCCGGGAGCTCCGGAGGGCACGGAGGACGACCTGCGCCGCAGCATCGGGCGCGGGGTCCTCTGGGCCGCCATCGGCAACATCGTGATGCGGGTCGCCGGAATCGCCGTCACCGCTGTGGTGGCGAGGATCCTGTCGCCCGACGAGTTCGGCGTCTTCGCCATCGCGCTCGCGGTCTTCGTCGTCGTCACCAGCCTCGCCGAGCTCGGCATGGCCTCGGCCGTCGCGCGCTCGCCCATGGAGCCTGAGGAGATCGCCGGGACGGTCGCGTCGATCTCCATCCTGGTCAGCTTCGGGCTGGCCTCGATGATGGCGCTGTTCGCCGGACCGCTCGCCTCCCTCCTCGGCATGCCCGACGCGGCTGGCCCGCTCCGCGTCATGTCGATCTGCCTGGCCCTGACCGGCCTCTTCGCCGTGCCGGGTGCGCAGCTCGTACGCGACTTCCGCCAGGACCGCATCCTGCTGGGCACGCTCGCCGGGTTCGTCCCGGCCAACGCGGTGCTGATCGTGCTGGCCCTGATGGGGCAGGGCGCCATGGCGTTCGCGTGGTCGCGCGTCATCGGCCAGATCGTGACCGGCCTGGTCTTCGTCGCCTGCCTCGACCGGCGCTACCGCCCCGAGTGGCGCCGCGAGCTGGTGGGTCCGCTGATGCGCTTCGGGCTGCCGCTGGCGATGGCCAACCTCATCAACTGGACGCTGCTCAACGCCGACTACCTCGTGCTCGGACGACTGCTCGCGGCCGAGCAGGTGGGCGTCTACCTGATCGCCTTCAACGTCGCCAACTGGTCGACCGCGGTGCTCGGCTCCGTGCTCAACGGCGTCGTGCTGCCGGCCCTCGGGCGCGTGGGTGACGACGTCGAGCGCCTCGTCGACTCCCTGGTCTCGGCGACCCGGCTCGTCGCGCTCGTCGCGCTCCCGATCGCGGCCTGCAGCGTGGCGATGGCGCCGAGCCTGGTCCACACCCTCTTCGGTGCGACGTGGGACGGTGCGGCGCCGGTGTTGTCAGTGCTCGCGGTCTACGGCGCCTGCTTCGCCTTCACCCTTCTCTACGTCAACCTGCTGGTGGCCATCGGTGCGACGACGCAGCTGCTGCTCGTGCAGGTCGCCTGGGTCGTCGCGCTGGTCCCGGCCATGATCTGGGGCATCGAGGTCGGTGGCCTCGTCGGCGCCGCGTGGGCCCACGTCGCGGTCGTGCTCCTGGTGTCCCTGCCCGGCTACCTCTGGGCGATGCACTCACGTCTCGGTCGGCTGCCTGCTGCGCTGGGCCTGGGCCTGGTCCGACCGGGACTGGCAGCAGGTCTCGCCGGCGGCGTCGCCTGGCTGTGCGACCACTGGATCGCGTCGCCCGCGATCGGGCTGCTCACCGGCGGCATCGTGGCCGTGGTCGTCTACCTCGTCGCGGCTCGATCGATGATCGAGGAGGACCTGCCGGAGGTCGGCCGGGTGCTCAGGCGGGTGCTGCCGGGTCGTCGTACGCGTCATCGCGGAGCACACCTGTGACACCGCTGCGGATCGGCTTCGTGCTGGAGGGCCTCGCCCTGGGCGGCTGCCCCCTCAATGCACTCGATCTCGCGCGGACCCTGCGCGCGCAGGGGCACCACGTCGTCGTGATGGCGATCGACGAGCAGGTGCAGGTGTCGTTCCTGCCCAACGCCGAGCGCGCCGGCTTCGACGTCGTCCGGCTCCCCGCCGATGCGGGCCTGTTCCGCCGGGCGGGCCACCTGCGGCGGCTCGCGCGCGAGCACGACCTCGACGTGCTCCACGCGTTCGCCGCCTGGCTCGGCCGCAGCACCGTGCTGGCCTGCGGGCTGCGCGGTCGGCGGGTGCCGGTGGTGCTGAACTGGCTGATGGACAACGAGTTCACGACCACCGCGCGCACGCCGCTGGTCGTCGGCACCGGCGGCCTGCACCGTGAGGCCGTCGCCGTCCACGGGCCGCGCTCCTACCTCCTCGAGCCGCCCGTCGACCTCGATCACGACCGCCCGGACGACGCCCTGGGCCGGAGGTTCCGGCGTGAGCTCGGGCTGGGCGACGACGAGCTGGTCCTGGTCGCCGTCGGCCGCATCGACGAGCTGACCCCCGAGCAGCAGGCCAACCACGGTGTCGCCAAGCTCCCCGGGCTCCTCCTGGCCATGGACGCGCTCGTCGCCCGCGGCGCCCCACCGGCGCGGCTGGTGCTCGTCGGCGACGGCAGCGGGATGAGTCAGGTCCGCGAGCGCGCCGCGGAGGTCAACCGGCTGCTCGGCCGGGAGGCCGTCCTGCTGACCGGGGCCCTCGCCGATCCGCGGCCGGCCTACGCCGCTGCTGACATCGGGCTCGCGATGGGTGGGTCTGCGCTCCGGGTGATGGCCCACGGTCGTGCGCTGGTCGTGCTCGGCGACCACGGCTTCAGCCTCGGTTTCACCCCGGAGACCGTCGAGCAGTTCCTCGTCGACGGCTACTACGGCACCGTCGCCCCCGACGACCCGGTGGCCCACTTCCTGGCCCAGATCGACGGGCTCGCCGACCCCGCCGAGCGCCGGCGACTCGGGGACTGGGGGCTCGACTTCGTGCGAGGGCGCCACGGCCTGGAGGCGGGCGCGAGCAGGCTCGAGGACATCTATCGTGAGACCCTCGCCCACGACGACGCCTGGTGGGAGCGGCTGGCCGACGCCGCCTACCTGTCCGGACGCGACGTCGTCGGCCGGGCTCGTCAGGTCACGCCACTCCGCTCCCTGCGCCACCGCAGGCGGCAGCGGTCGACCGGCTCGACCGGCTCGACCGGTCTGACCGCTTCGCTCAGGGGGGCGACGCCATGAGCCGCGTCCTGCTGGTCAGTCACGAGGCGTCGCGCACCGGCGCGCCGCGGATCGCGGCCCTCGTGGCACGTGGTCTGGTCGAGCAGGGGCACCGGGTGCGCATCGTGTCGCAGCGCCCCGGACCGCTCGTCGACGACTTCGCCGCGATCGCCCCGACCCGAGTCCCGCCGATGTGGCGCGTGCTTCGCCGGCTCTGGTCACGCCCGGGACCGCTCCGCACCCGTGTCGCCGGCCTCCTGGAGGTCGCGACGGCTCTGGGCGTCGTGGCCGCCCACCGCCCGGAGCTGGTCTACGTGAACTCGACCTCGGCGGCCGGCTACGTCCGCGCCGCTGCTCTTCTGCGTCGGCCCACGGTGCTCCACGTCCACGAGTCGGGCGACGTGCTGCGCGGCTTCATGCAGCGCGTCGGCATCGACGGGTTGCCCGGCGACGGGGTCCGGCTGGTGGCGTGCTCGCCCAGCGTGGCTGACGCCCTGGTGGCGCTCGGGGCACCTCGAGCCGACGTCGACCTGCTGCTGTCGATCCCCGACGCGACCCGGGTCCTGAGCGGCGCTCCCGAGCTGACCACTCCGGCGCCGGCGGCTCGTCCCGTCGTCGTCGGCTGCGTCGGCGCGGTGGAGCACCGCAAGGGCGTGGACCTGTGGCTGGACGTCGCTCGACGGCTGCTGGCCTCCGCCCCGCCCGGCAGCCTGCGCTTCGTCTGGGTCGGCGACGGTGAGCCGCCCGCCGAGGCTGCCGCCCTGGCCGGCGTGGAGTTCAGCGGTCACTCGGACAACCCGTCGGCCGCCATGGCTGACTTCGACATCATGACGCTGCCGTCGCGCGACGACCCGTTCCCTCTCGTGGTGATGGAGGCGATGCTGCTCGGCAAGCCGGTCGTCGCCTTCGACGTCGGCGGCGTCGCGCACCAGCTCGGTGACGCAGGCGTGCTCGTCGCCCGCGAGGACACCGAGGGCTTCGCCCGCGAGGTCGCTGCCCTGGCCGGAGACGTCGACCGACGTCAGGTGCTCGGCATCCGCGCGGAGCTGCGTGCGTCGACGCTGTTCTCCTGGGACGGCTTCGAGGACGGGCTCCGCGAGGTGCTGGCCAAGGTCTGAGGCGTAGCCGCGGACGCTTCGTCAGACGGACGGAGCGAGCGGTGCCTGCGGCCGCCGCTGCCCGCTCGGCGGCCAGCCGCCGAGCGGCACCGGCGATGCCGATGACGAGGAAGACGCAGCCGGACGTCTGGGGGAAGGCGAAGGCGTCGAAGAAGGCCAGGCAGGCCGCGCCGGCCAGGACGGACGCCATCAGCGCACGCGCGAGCAGACGGTCGTCCCCGACGTCGGCCGCCCAGGCGCTCCGGGCGGCGAGGGTGCCCGAGGCGAGCACGACCACGAGACCCAGGAGCCCGAGGATGCCGCCCTCGATGAGCAGGCCGAGGTAGCCGTTGTCGAGGATCCAGTACTTCGGCAGGAACGTGCCGAAGCCCCGGCCGAGGATCGGGCTGTCGGAGATGAAGGCGCCCGCGATGTCGTAGCTGCCGGTCCGCGAGGCCACGCTCGGGTCCTCGTCGGCCTTGGAGAACAGGCCCACGATGGTGCCGAGGAGGCCGGGCACCGAGAGATACATGCCGGCCGAGACCACGAGCATGAATCCGAAGGCCGAGAGCCGCTGGCGGTTGGTCCACGACAGGGCGAGGACGATGAGCCCGACGCTCGCGCACAGGTAGGCCGAGCGCGACACCGACAGGTAGATCGACAAGATGATCGGCACCAGGAGCAGCCGGTAGCTCCACCTGCGGTAGCTGCTGCTCGCCAGGGCGATGACGATCGGGAGCGCCATCGCGAGCACCACGCCGTACTCGATGGCGCTGGCCGACGTCCCGCTCGGCCGCGCGAAGCCCGACCGCGCCCCGAGCTCGGTGACGACCCCGGGGGACAGACCGGGGATGGTGAGGCGATCGATCCACAGCTGGTGCGTGACGTACTGGACGAAGCCGAGCAGCGCGACCGCTCCGGCGGCCAGGGCGAGGCGGCGCAGGAGCACCCGGAGGCGCTCCATGGAGGTGATGCCGTCGTTGGCGACCAGCAGGATGCCAGCCATGCCGAGCAGGCGGAGGATGCCGTTGTCGGCGGGACTCACCTCGTCGCCGACGATCGGGCGTGCCATCGCGTGCGCGTAGATCACCAGCATGATCAGGAGCCAGGTGAGCATCGCGGCCCGGACCGTCTGGAAGCCGACGCTGAGCGCCTCGGTCCGTCGGACGTGGAACCACACCCACCAGAAGAACGCCGCGACACCCAGCAGGTTCGACGGGCTCCCGGCGCTGCCCAGCGCCGGGACGACCATCGACGACGGGATGAACCAGAGCAGCACCAGGTAGAAGCTGAGCAGCGTCGTGGCGTCGGCGCCGCGCCGGATCCCGGGGCCGTCGGTGCCGGCGACCCTGCTGTCGGCCCGGGTGACGGTCATCGGTTCCTGCCGGAGTCTCTCGTCCTCGACGGGGTGGCGGCCAGCGCGCGCGATCCGTGGGCACGGGTGCGCGAACCGTTGAGGCCCATCAGGTCACCGGGCTCACCACGCGAGCCGTTGGCGGCGCCCGGTGCGGACGAGCGGAGCCACTTCGAGCGGGCCGGGCTCACGGCGACCTCGGAGACCTCGGGCAGCAGGTAGGGGTAGACGGAGTGCGGCTTCTCGGAGTCCTCTGCCGGCTCGGACTCCTCGGCCAGGACGCGTTCGGGCTCGGGCTCCTCGACCAGGGCAGGCTCGAGCTCGGGGTCGGGCTCCGGCTCGTGCTCCGGGTCCGGCGGCGGCAGGTCGTCGTAGGCGTCCTCCAGCTCTTCCTCCCACTCTTCCTCCTCCCGTGCCTGCTCACGCGCGGCCGCCCGCTCCGCCGCGTTGCGGGCGCGCACGCCCAGCAGCGAGTCGACCAGGGCCAGCAGCAGCAGGCCGAGGCCGCCGGAGACGGCCGCGACGAGGAGCCCGGCACGGATCTGGGTCTTGCGCACGACCGCGGGACGCGTGTCCTGGGTCAGCTTGCGGGCCGTGACGAACCCGTCCTGCGGTAGCCCGAGGCCGTTCTGCAGGTTGCCGAGGATCACCGGCACCCGGGCCATCAGGTCGTCCAGCGCCGCGGCGGATCCCTCCGAGGTGTCACCCTCGACGGTGAACAGGATGATCGGCGCGCTGTTGGTGAAGTCCGGGGTGGCCTCGTAGCTCATGCCCGGGAACCTGTCGCCCCAGTCGGTCTGCTCGCTGCGGGACTTCAGGGTCCGGATGACCACGTCGCGTGCCTGGGCGACGCCGGCCAGCTCGAGGTAGGGGTTGCCGACCGCCTTGGTCGTGCCCTCCGACTTCGTCGAGCTCGCGGGCGGGAACACCAGCGCCGACCCTTCAGCCTCGTAGGTCGGCCCCACCGATCCCACGATGTAGGTGGTTGCTCCCACGGTCAGTGCCAGTACGACCAACGTGAGGTACCACCGCCGGCCCAGTGTGCGCCAGAAAACCTTCAGCTCCACGCCGCCCCCTTGCTTGTCGCGTGCTCAGCTCTGTGGAGCGTTCCACGCATGAGTGCCTCCGGAGCCGCCGAGGGCACCCCTTCCCACAAATGGGGTATGTGGTCAACGGCCGCGGGGTGGGGCCCGGTTCGCTCCCTACTGTGAGTGCATGGTTGACGGACCCAGGGGGGTGGACGTCGCCCCGATCGGGGACGAGGACGTCCGAGATGTCGGTGCGTTCCTGCACCGACACTTGAACAGCCGCCTCAGCAGCGAGCAGTGGGCGCAGTCGGCTGTCCCCACGTGGAGCGTCGACGCGCCCAACCACGGCTTCCTGCTCCGACAGGGCACCGAGGTGGTGGGTGTCTACCTCGCCTTCTACTCCGAGCGCACCGTCGAGGGTGAGACCCGCAAGGTGTGCAACCTGGCCGCGTGGTGCGTGCTCGAGGAGCACCGGGCCCACGGCGTACGCCTGGCGCGGGCGATGCTGCGGCAGAAGGGCTACGACTTCGTCGACCTCTCTCCCAGTGGCAACGTCATCGACCTCAACACCCGGCTGGGCTTCGAGTTCCTCGACACGACCACGGCCCTGGTCCCCAACGTGCCGCTGGCCTCGCCGCGCGGCGTGCGTGTGCTGACGCGCCCCAGCGACATCGAACGGGCGCTCGACGACCGGGAGCTCGCGCTCTACCGCGACCACCGCTACGCCCGCGCCGCCTGGCACTTCGTGGTGACGGTGGGCGGGGAGTCCTGCTACGTCGTCGCGCGCCGTGACCGCCGCAAGCGGATGCCGGTCTTCGCGACCCTGCTCCACGTCTCGGACCCCGCAGTGCTGGCCCGTGCCGGCCACGCGCCCTACCGCCACCTCCTGCTGCGGCACCGCACCCTGGTGACCCTCTCCGAGCACCGCGTCGCGGGGAGCCCGCCGCGGATGTCGCGCCCCTTGCGCGCGCCGCGCCGCCGCATGTATCGCAGCCCGCAGACGCCGGCCGCATCCATCGACTACCTCTACAGCGAGCTGACGTGCGTCCCATGGTGAACCAGACCAACAGAGTTGTCCGGACCCGGTTGCACCACCTGGTCGAGGAGCAGGCCGGGCTGCGCGGCGACCGGGCCGCGCTGAGCCACAGTGGGGCGACGCTGTCCTACGCCGCGCTGTGGGACCGCGTCGCCGGGTTCGGCGCGGTGCTGGTCTCGCTCGGACTGGAGCGCGGCGACCGGGTGGCGATCTTCCTCGACAAGCGTCCCGACACGGTCGCGGCGATCTTCGGCACGTCGGTCGCCGAGGGGGTCTTCGTGCCGGTCAACCCGGTGCTCAAGGCCCCGCAGGTGTCCTACATCCTCTCCGACTGCGGGGTGCGCGTGCTCGTCACGACCCGCCAGCGCTGGGACGCGGTCCGCGAGGACGTCAAGCAGTGCGCCGCTCTCGAGCACGTCGTGCTCGTCGACGCCGAGCCCGGGCAGGTGACCGCGCAGGTCGAGCCGTCGGTCCATGCCCTGGCCGCTGTCGCCGCCGACCTCGAGCCGCTGGCGTCCCCGGCGTCGACGGTCGACCTCGACATGGCCGCGATCCTCTACACCTCCGGCAGCACCGGGCGTCCCAAGGGCGTCGTGCTCAGCCACCGCAACATGCTGGTCGGCGCCGAGAGCGTGGCCCACTACCTCGCCAACACCGAGGACGACGTCATCCTGTCGGCGCTGCCGCTGAGCTTCGACGCCGGGCTGAGCCAGCTCACCACGGCGTTCTCCGTGGGCGCCCACGTGGTGCTGCTCAACTACCTGCTGCCGCGCGACGTGCCCAGGCTGTGCGCGAAGTACGGCGTCACCGGCCTGACCTGCGTGCCTCCGCTGTGGCTCCAGCTGGTCACCGTCGACTGGCCGGAGGAGGCGACCGCGTCGATGCGCTACTTCGCCAACACCGGCGGCCGGATGCCGCGCGCGACCCTCGAACGGCTGCGGGAGACCTTCCCGGCCGCGAGCCCGTTCCTGATGTACGGCCTCACCGAGGCCTTCCGCTCGACCTACCTGGACCCGTCGCAGGTCGACGCGCGCCCCGACTCGATCGGCAAGGCGATCCCCAACGCGGAGATCCTCGTCGTGAAGCCGGACGGCACGCCGTGCGGTCCGGGCGAGGAGGGTGAGCTCGTCCACCGCGGCCCGCTCGTCGGCATGGGCTACTGGGGCGACGTGGCGCGGACCGCCGAGCGTTTCAAGCCGGTGCCCGGTCCCGCGTCCGACTGGCGCGCGCCGGAGCTGGCCGTCTGGTCCGGCGACCGCGTCGTCGCCGACGAGGAGGGCTACCTCTACTTCGTCGGCCGCACCGACGACATGATCAAGACGAGCGGCTACCGGGTGAGCCCGACGGAGATCGAGGAGGTCGCCTACGACTCCGGGCTGGTCACCGACGCGGTCGCGCTCGGGATGCCCGACCCCGTTCTGGGGCACCGCGTCGTGCTGCTCGTGAGCCCCTACGGCGACGCCGTCGACCCGGCTGAGCTGCTGGCGATCATGCGGCGCTCGCTGCCGCTCTACATGGTGCCCGGCGAGGTCGTCGTACGACACGAGCTCCCGCGCGGGCCCAACGGCAAGTTCGACCGGGTGCTGCTGCGCCAGGGACTGGAGAAGGCGGAGGAGCCCGCATGAGGACCGAGGAGCACCTGGCAGCGTTCGGCCGGGAGGGGACCGAGCTGACGGTCGCCGGGATCGCGCTCGGGAGGCTCGCGGCCCGGGTGGGCTCGACCCCCTTCTTCGCCTACGACCGCGCGGCGATCACGGCCCGCGTCGGCGAGGTGCGGGCGGCGCTGCCGGACCGCGTCGGCCTCGGCTACGCGGTCAAGGCCAACCCGATGCCGGCCGTCGTGCAGCACCTGTCGGGGCTGGTCGACTCGCTCGACGTCGCCTCGGCCGGCGAGCTCGCCGTCGCCCTCGACACCGGGCACGACCCGGCCCACGTCAGCTTCGCCGGCCCCGGCAAGACCGACGCCGAGCTGCGCCGGGCGGTGGCCGCGGGGGTCATCGTCGAGATCGAGTCGCGCACCGAGCTGCAGCGTCTCGTGCGCACCGGCAAGGAGCTCGCGCTCATGCCACGCGCCGCGGTCCGGGTGAACCCGGCCTTCGCGGTCAAGGGCTCCGGCATGCGGATGGGGGGCGGGCCGCAGCAGTTCGGCGTCGATGCCGAGATGGTGCCCTCGCTGCTGGGCGAGGTGTCCCGGGCCGATGTCGACATCCTCGGGTTCCACGTCTTCGCCGGCTCGCAGAACCTCCGCGCCGACATCCTGGTCGAGGCGCAGGCCCGCACCGTCGACCTCGTCCTCGACCTGGCCACCCACCTCCCGGACGAGGTGCGCTACGTCAACCTCGGCGGTGGCTTCGGCATCCCCTACTTCGAGAAGGACGAGCGCCTCGACCTGGCCCACGTCGGCGATCGGCTGGGCGCACTGCTCGACGAGCGCCTGACCGCGGCGCTGCCCGAGGCGACCGTCTCGCTCGAGCTCGGCCGCTACCTCGTCGGCGAGGCGGGCGTCTACGTCACCCGCGTGGTCGACGTGAAGGAGTCGCGCGGGCAGGCCTACGCCGTGGTCGACGGCGGGATGCACCACCAGCTCGCCGCATCGGGCAACTTCGGCCAGGTCATCCGCCGCAACTACCCGATGGCCCTGGGCAACCGCCTCGGCGACCCGGGACCGGGTCAGGACACGAGCCCCGTCACCGTCGTCGGCTGCCTCTGCACCCCGCTCGACCTGCTCGGCGACAACGTCCAGCTCCCGCGCCCCGACGTCGACGACCTCGTCGTCATCTTCCAGGCCGGCGCCTACGGCCTCACCGCGAGCCCGACCGCATTCCTGGGCCACGACGCACCCGCCGAGGTCCTGCTGTGACCACCATTCCTGCACCACAACAAGGGAGCACCACGATGACTGCCACCGACATCACCGGACCCACCACCGACGCCACACTGGCCGGCGTCGTCGAGGTCCTCACGAGCACCCTCGGCATCGAGGACCGCGCGGGCTCGCTGACCCGCGACACCGGACTCTTCGGCGAGCTGCCGGAGCTCGACTCGCTCGGCGTGGTCGAGCTCGCGGCCGCCCTCGAGACCCGCTTCGACATCGAGATCGACGACGAGGACTTCACCGGCGAGGTCTTCGAGACCGTCGGCAGCCTGACCGACTTCATCGCGTCCCGGACCTCCTGACCCGACCGACCGATCGGGGACGGGCATGACCTCAAGTGACCTGCTGCGCGCGGCACTGCGCCGGTGGTACGTCGTGCTCGTCGGCGCCGTGATCAGCCTCGGCTTCGTCTTCGTCGCCACCCACCAGCCGACGGTCTACTGGACCCAGTTCAACGTGCTGCTCATCGGCCCGAAGAACCCCGAGTTCCCCAACTACCTCGAGGACCCCCGCTACACGCTCTACCCGATCGTCGGCCTGGTCGTCACCGACGTCAACGGCGGTCGGCCGGGGATGCTGACGGCCTCGACGGAGACCAACATGGTCGGGCAGGGCATCGACGACGGAGTCCAGGTCCGGGTGCCCAACCTGGGCACCCAGTTTCGCCGCGACATGTCCGCGAGCTATCTCGACGTCCAGGTGGCGGCGCCGACCCCCGAGCAGGTCTCCGAGCGGTTCGCCAGCACGCTGGAGGAGATCCGGGGGTCACTGCGCGAGCGGCAGGACGAGCTCGGCGTCGTGCCCGGCATGCGCGTGAGCGCGACGCCGGCGACGGACGACCCGACGATCTACGCCATCGGTGGCAACCGGATGCGGGCCGCAGGAGCATCAGGGATCAGCGGGGCGGCCGCGACGTTCGCGCTCGTCTACTGGCTCGAGCGGCGCCGCACGCGTCGGCTGGCGGCACGAGCAGAGGCAGCCGCGGCGCCGCCCGAGCCGGCGGTCGTCGTTGCTGCACCCGAGCGCGTCTCAGCGCTGGCCTGAGCCGACCCGCATCGGGACGGCCTCGCGCCGACCCCATTCCTGCGGGGGCGTCAGCGCGCTCGGTCCGCCGAGCAGCCAGACCTCGTTCCACTGCACACCCGCCAGCCACGTGCGCTGCGGGAGCGCCGGCCACAGGTCTGCGAGGTCGGCGACCCTCAGGCCGGTGACCAGCACGTGGTCGCGCTCGGTGAGCGGCGCGAGCGCGTCGGCGAGGGAGTCGAGGTCGGTCGCCGTCATCACGACGGGCCGGCCGCGACGTTCGAGCACGACGGTGCCGCCGACCTCGCGGGAGAAGGTCCCGGTCGGGTCGACGTTGACCAGGTGCAGCGGGTCGGCGGCCGAGAAGTCGACCAGGTCCACCTCGTGCGCGATGTCGGCGATCACGATCGCCGGCTCCGGCCGGCCCATCGCGGCACGCACCTGGGCGGCCGAGGCCGACTGACGCAGCCACGTCTTGCGCCAGCGCTGGCTGCGCAGCACCGGGAGGTCGCGCCAGTCGCGCTTGCCGGTGACCGTGCCGCAGGTGGTGCGGATCGGTCGCTCGGCAGGGAAGAGCGTCCCGACGTGCAGGTGCGCGTCGTCGAGACGGGCCAGGTTCACGGTCAGGCTGTTGTGGGTGATCGCGGTGTCCACGGCTCCCACCCGACGACCCATCGCACGCATCCGGAGTGCGTACTCGACGGCGTAGGCGTGCCATGCCAGGAGGGGGTCCTCGCTGAGCGGCTGCTCGAGCAGCACGTCGCGGCGGGCCATGAACAGCACCTCGTCGAGGGTCTGCACCTCGACGGGCTCGGGGGCGGGCGCGCCGATGAGGATGACCCGGTCGCGCAGGCGACCGACGAGCTCGCCCGTGGCGCTCATCCCGCAGGAGCCGAGCACGCCCCACGAGGGGTCGTCGAGGGCCTCTGCGGCCAGCGCGAGCCGATCGAGGTCGTGCAGGTAGACGTCCTGGTGGGCGAAGACCACGACGTCGTGCTCGGCCAGCGCCACCGCGTGGTTGAGCGCAGCGCCGGCGGAGGCGAACTGGTGGGCGGTGTTGTCGATGGGGAGGTACTGGACCTCGACCCTGCTCGACTCCGTGCCCGCAGTGATCGAGCGGTCGAGGCAGTGCTGTCGCACCTCGACGTCGTTGTAGACGCAAGCGATCGTGATCCCCACGTGTCCCCCTACCAAGATCTGGACCCAGTCCATCACGCGCTCAGCACGGGAGCCGGGCGTCCGGTGTCGACATCCCCCAAATGTGGGAGTGGTCAGCGCCAGCGCTTCGCCGTGCCCACGAGGGCGCCCCGCGCCCGGGCCACCTGCGAGGGCGGCCGCAGCAGGTCGTGCTCGACCCAGGTCGCGGTGTCACCCTGCTGGATGCTGTAGCGCGGCTGCAGCCAGCGTCCCTCGTGCGCCCAGCGCCGATCGCTGGTGTGCACCGAGCGGTAGTCGAGCGTGCGGAGCCGGTTGACCACCCCGCGGTCGTAGCGTCCCAGCGGCAGCGCGGCGTCGTGGACGGGCGCACCGATGACCTCGGCGATCACCTGGCGGGCAGCGATGAACTCCTCGTCCTGGTCGCGACGGTCCAGGCCCCGCCAGGGGCAGTGGGTCATGCCGTGGTTGCCGATGGTCATCCCGGCCGCGTGCAGCTCGCGCACCTCGTGCCGGGTCAGGCTCCCGGGCTGGTCGAGGCGGCCCGCGACGACGAAGAACGACGCCCGCAGCCCGCGTGCCTGCAGCGCGGGCAGGGCGATGGCAGCGTCGGAGGCGTTGGCGTCGTCGAAGCTGAGCCGGACCTCGGGCCGGTCCTGCACGACGTCGAGGATCTCGCCGAACGTGTCGGACCCGATCCAGTACGCGTCCTCACCCGGCTCGAGCTCGCGTGCGGGCTCGCCGATGCCGTGGAAGCAGATGTTGACCACGCGCATGACGCCGACGCTAGCTGCGCGGCACCTCGCTGCCGTCGGTGGGAGCTCGGCATCCCTCAATTGGGGGAGTCACTGCGCAGGCGCGAGCGCGCGGTGCGCAGGGTGGCCTTGGCGGTGGCGTAGCCGTCCTTGCCCAGGATCCGGAGTCCGACGCGCCGTGCCGTGGCGCGGCTCCCGTCGCGGAGCCGGCGTGAGGGGTCGCGCAGGGTGCGGTCGACGAACAGGTCGCGGGCCGAGGGCTCGCGCACGTCGAGCGGAACTGCGAACGAGGCCCGGTGGGCACTCGGAGCAGCCAGCCGGCCGCGTACGCGGTTGCTGACGTTGCCGCCGTGCACCACCTGCAGCCACGCGGGCGGCCCGTCGAGCTCGATGACGGGCATCACCTTGTGCAGCTCGTTGTGGTACTCCGACCAGCTCGTGACCGGTTCGTCCCACCCCTCCCGGACGGAGCAGAAGGCGTTGTGCCGGTCGCGCAGCAGGAAGAGACCGTCCTGCGACAGCACCAGCCCGTTGGTGGCGTAGAGCGCCACGCGGGGATGCTGCGTGGCCACTGCGGCCAGGCGCGCACAGAAGTCCACCGCCAGGCCGTCGTCGTTGTCGAGGTTGGTGGTCAGCAGCGCGTCACCCGGCTCGGGCACCACCGCCGCGATGTCCTCGCGGAGCTCGGGCACGCCGACGACCTCGCGCTGGATCGGGTGCAGGAGGCCGCTCTCGGCGTAGGGGGCCATCCGGTCCAGCAGCCACTGCGGACTGGCCGGGTCGAGATAGACGATCCAGGTGACGTCGGCTCCCTGCTGCGCCGCCACGGACGGGGCGCAGTAGCGCTCGAACAGGTCGATCCGCTCGCGCAGCCAGCCGTCCCGGGCCCGCACGAGTCCCTCGACACCACCGGTCGGGAGGTTGAATCGCGTGAGGATGACGTGGTCGAGGCCCGGCACGTGCCGAGCATGTCAGCCCACGGGCCCGAGCGCGCACCCAATCCCGGGGATTCGCAGACGATCCTGAGCGGGCGCGGGTCCGGCTGTGCCAGTGTGGGTGACGTGGTGGACGGGGGTGTCGCCCGGCGAGTGGCCGTGGTCGTGGTGACCTACGACAGCGCCCCGCTGCTGGCCGACCTCGTCGCCTCCCTGGACGCCGGGCTCGCCGGCCTCGAGTGGGAGCTCGTGGTGGCCGACAACTCCTCCTCCGACGACACCGTCGCGCGGGTCCGCGAGCTCCTCCCGACCGCGACCGTGGTCGAGACCGGTGCCAACCTCGGTTACTCCGCCGGCATCAACGCCGCGGTGGCTGCCGCCCGTCCGCACGATGCGGTGCTGGTGCTCAACCCGGACGTACGCCTCTCGCCCGGCTGTGCTGCCACGCTGGTCGACGCCCTCGACGAGCCCGATGTCGGTGTCGCGGTGCCGCGGCTGGTCGATGCCGGGGGCACGCTGATCTGGTCGCTGCGCCGCGAGCCGACCCTGCTGCGGGCGCTCGGCGAGGCCTTCCTCGGAGCCACCCGGGCCGGACGCGTGCCCGCCCTCGGCGAGGTGGTCACCTCTCCCGCGACCTACGAGTCGGGGGTGGACACCGACTGGGCCGAGGGCTCGACCCAGCTGATCAGCGCCCGGTGCTGGGCCGAGGTGGGGGAGTGGGACCCGTCGTGGTTCCTCTACTCCGAGGAGACCGACTACGGCCTCCGCGTCCGCGACGCCGGGTGGCGCACCCGCTACGTGCCCGAGGCCCACGCGGTCCACCTCGAGGGACCGTCCGGCACCGCCCCCGGGCTGCGCGCCCTCCTGCTGTGCAACCGCGTGCGCCTGGTCGTGCGACACCGGGGTCCGGTCGTGGGCGCGGCCTTCTGGGCGTTGACCCTCGCCCGGGAGGGCATCCGGGTCGCCCTCGGACGAGCCGGCACCCGTGTCGCGCTCCGCGCGCTGGTCTCCCCGCGCCTCATGCGAGCGTCGCGCGGTCCGGAGTGGGTGGCCGCCGCCGTCAAGGGAATGTGATCTTTCCCACATGTGGATCGTGGCCCCGCGTCCCCGTCCACCCGAGTGCGGCACCCGATTTACCCACTCTGGGACAGGGGCCCTCGCGCCGTGGGACTTGGCACCACTCCGGGACTGCCGCACGATGACGACGGCACCTTCCCCCGGGGTGCCCGGCTCCTGCCGTACGGCGGCCCCCGCCCGTCGACCCCCACCCTCCCCCTGAGGTGATCCGTCATGCACAGTCCCTCCAGCCCACCGACCCGCAGGACCGGCGCCGCGTCGCCACGGGGTCGTCTCGCGCTCGTCGGTGTCGCACTGGTCGCCTCCGCGCTCGCCCTCACCCAGGGTGGCGACCCGGCCGAGGCCGGCCCCGAGCGCCTCGATGCCGGTGCGCCCACTGCAACCGCCGGGGTGTTCGCGAGCTCCGCCCCCAAGGCTCGCGTCCACACCCGCAGCGGTGCGGCCCGCGAGGTCGGCATGCGCTTCAGCCCCAAGGTCGCCGGCAACGCCACCGGCGTCCGTGTCTACAAGCTCGCCCGCAAGGCCTCGACCACGCCGCGCTCCGGCTCCCTGTGGAGCTCGCGGGGCCGACTCCTGGCCACCGCGCAGTTCACCAGGACGAAGGGCTCGGGCTGGGTGTCGGTGCGCTTCTCGGCGCCCGTGAAGCTCCGACCCGGTCGGACCTACGTCGTCTCGGCCTACGCGGCGAGCGGTCGCTACGCCGTCACGAAGGGCGGCCTGTCGAAGTCGAGGTCGAGCGCCAACCTGACCGCGGCCGCCGGCAAGAACGGCGTGTACCGCTCGAAGAAGGGTGCCGGGTTCCCCAACCACGCCTCGCGGTCGGACGACAACTACTGGGTCGACGTCCAGTTCGTGCCGAAGGGCACGACCACCACGACCCCGACCGCAACTCCGACCGTCAACGGCGGCTGCGTCGGCGCCGCCAACACCGCCGGCGGTCCCGACCCGTGGGGCGGCTGCTGGCCCGGCCCCCAGAACACCGGCTACCCGCAGGGACTGCCCGGTGACACCCGAGCGCCGGTGACGCTCACGACCTACAGCGGGCCGACGACCATCCGCTCCTGCGGCGTCGTCATCGACTCCAAGATCGTCAACAGCACGCTCGTCATCGAGGCCGGCAACGGCACGACCTCAGCGGCCACGCCGTGCGTGACCATCCGCAACTCCCTGGTGAAGGGCGTGATCTTCGCGGAGAAGACGAGCTATGGCCCGATCGTGATCGAGGACACCGAGGTGGCACCGACGGACCTCCCGTTCTGGGAGAACATCGGCCGGTCCAACTTCTTCGCGACCCGGGTCAACTCCCACGGCGGACAGGGCGTCATCAAGTGCGAGCGCAACTGCACGGCGACGGACAACTGGGTCCACGGCATGGAGCTGGGCGGCGCCTACCACTACAACGCCTTCGGCGGGAACGGCACCGACAACTTCATCATCGACCACAACTACGCCAGCTGCGGCGACTGGTCGGCCGTCTCCGGTCCCACTGACGACGCCGGGTGCTCGGCGGTGATCGGCTTCTACGGCGACTACGACCCGATCCAGAACATCACGATCACCCGCAACTACCTGGCCTCCACGTTCAGCGGGACCGGGCAGTCGATCAACCGTCAGGCCGGCTACTGCCTCAACCCCGGCTACTACCCTGGCAAGCCCTACCCGGACACCGCCAACCTCACCGTGACGGACAACGTCTTCGCCCGGGGGAGCACCAACAAGTGCGGGGTCTTCGGGCCGAGCAACAGCCTCCACGGGCGCGGGTCGCCCAACGGCAGCACCTGGGCCCGCAACCGCTACGCCGACGGGACGGCGATCGGGCTGCCCACCGAGTAGGCGGGCCGGGTCGTCAGCGCACGACCGTCGGCGACCAGGCCTGCTCGATGAGCAGCTCCGGCTCGGCGACGGCCGTGGCGTCGACCGACCACACGTCGGTCACGCCAGGCTCGTCGGCACGCGGCATCCCGTAGAGAAGGGTGTCGTCGTCGAGCCACTCGACCTGGTCGTCGAGCCCGCGCGGGCCGTCGGCCAGGAGGGTGCGCTCGCCTGTGGCGATGTCCATCACGGCGATCTGCCACACGATCTTGCGACCCGGGTCGACATCGACCTTGAACGCGACGCGCGAGCCGTCCGGTGAGATGGCCGGGCACTCGGCGTGCTCGGAGACCGACGTCAGGGTGCGCGCGTCGAGGTCGCCCTGCACCAGCCACGTGGTGCCGCCGGTGCCGACCGTGGCGTAGAACGTCTGGTCGTCGACGAAGGTCACCCCCCAGATGTTGCGGTCGACCGGGTTGACCTCGCGTCCGCCGATGACGAGCTGGAACTTCTCGAGGTTGCCCCAGCGCCGTCCGCCGCCGAACTCGTGCACCTCGGTGGCGGTGGAGAAGCCGGTGGACATGTAGGTGTGCCCCGACACGAAGACCGTGCGTGGCCACCAGCGTGCCGTCGGGGGACAGGCGGGTGCGGCTCGGGATGCCCGGCAGTGGGTTCGTCGCGACCTCGTCCCAGTCCGCGTCGAGCTCCTTGTCCTCGTAGGACGTCACGACGCCGCGGTCGGTGACCAGGCACGAGGCCCCGCCGGGGCGGGCCGCAACCCGGTCGCAGGCCACCCCGGTGAAGGCGCGGGACCCACCGGGGTCGTCCAGCGGCACGATGGCCACCACGCCGTACTCGTTGTCGATCCCGGTGTGCCGGAACACGATCCGGGGTCCGTCGGCCAGCGAGGCGACCGGTGTCTGGGGCGCCTCGGGGTCCGCCGCGCGCTGCGCACGGACCTCGGTGCCCTCACGCAGGACGTAGTAGCCAGCGGCGGCGACCAGTGCCAGCACGATCACCACGAACACCGCGACCCTGGTGCGGGTCGTCACGACCGCATCACGGAGTGACCTCTGCTCCGTCGAGGCGGCCGATGCGGGTGGCCGCGGCGAGGATCGCCAGCACCAGCAGCACGGCGGCGGTGGTCATCGCAGCCGCGGGGCCGAGGAGCAACCACAGCAGCCCGAACCCGGCCGAGGCGAACATCCGCGCCACCGCCACGACCGTCTGCGCCGCTGCGATGCCGCTGGTGCGCGCCTGCACGGCAACGAGCCGGCCGGCGATCGCGGCGATGACGCCGTCCGTGGCGGCGTAGAACACTCCCAGCATCAGCAGGGTTCCGACGGTGGCCGCGGCGGTCGAGGTGGGCAGCACCGAGCAGAGGTAGGCGCCCACCAGGGCGAGGTGGCCCACGACGAGGATCCTGGCGCGCCCGATCCGGTCGGCGAGCTGGCCGATCGGCACGGCGAGCAACAGGTAGGCGAGGTTGGTGCCGACGTAGAACAGGGGGAACCACGACACGTTGACGCCGCCGTGGTCGAGCAGCGCGAGGTAGATGAAGCCGTCGCCGACCGTCAGCAGGCCCAGCACGCCGGAGATCAGCAGGAGGGGGCGCAGCCGGCGGTCGGTCAGGTCGCGCCACTGGAAGGGCGGCGGCGTCGGACCGGCCTGCTTCTCCCGGTCGCGACGGGCCCGCACGTCGGGGCCGAGCAGGCCGAGGAGCGCGACTCCAGCGAGGGCGAAGGCGAGGGAGACGACCAGGACGACCGAGTAGCCGTCGGGCACCAGCATCAGCAGGCCGAAGGCGATGAGCGGCCCGAGGGCGGCCCCGATGGTGTCGAGCATCCGGTGCACGCCGAAGGCCCGGCCGAGGTGCTCGCTGGGCGTCGACGTGCTGATCATCGCGTCGCGCGGCGCCGTCCGGATCCCCTTGCCGATGCGGTCGGCGGTCACCACGGCGGCAATGCCCGCAGCACCGGTGGCGAACAGGAGGAACACACGCGCGATGGCGGACAGGCCGTAGCCGAGGAACGCCACCCACTTCGGGCGGTCCGAGGCGTCGGACAGCCAGCCGCCGCCGAGTCGGACCAGGGCGCTCACGCCCTGGTAGAGGCCGTCGATGAGGCCGTAGGCCACGGGCGAGAGTCCGACGACCAGGGTGAGGTAGAGCGGCAGGATCGCCGACACCGACTCCGAGGAGACGTCGGTCAGGAGGGAGACCAGGCCCAGGATGATGACCACACGGCCGACGGGCGGCCGCGTGGTGGCTGCCTTCGCCTCCTGGCCGGCCTCGTCCGAGGTGGGACGATCGCGGATGGTGATGTACATCGCTCAGGCGCCCCCGGCGCTCAGGGTCGCCTGGACCGAGTAGCTCGTGCTGGAACCGTCCTCGGTCGCCGTGATCGTGACGACGCTGCGTCCGCGACGGAAGGCGGCCGCCACCGAGCCTGCCGCCGTGGCAGGCGCGGCGAGCTCGCCGAGCCCGCGTCCGCCGAGGCGGGTGCGGTAGGCGAGCAGCACGTCCTCGGGGGCCAGCGGCGTGGACGCGACCAGGGTGACCTGGAGACGGTTGCCCGACGGCGAGATGCTGCTGCTCGCGACCCGGCTCGCACGTGCGGGCCGCAGGAAGGTCGGGAACCTGCTCACCAGTCGGCCCTGGGCACTCGCCGCCCGAGGCAGCGGCGTGCTGACGAGGGGCGCACCGCCGACGGACCCGAGCAGCTCGGACAGGCTGTTGACGCTCGGCTCGGGCTCCTTCGGCATCTCGAGCCCCGCACCACCGTCCTCCTGGGAGGTGCCGTTGGCCTGGTCGCCGCCGTCGCCGGGCGTGCTGCCCTCGGTCGGGTCGGACGACTCCGACTCCGGGTCCGACGAGCCCGCCGAGCTCGACTTCTTCGAGCCGTCCGGCTCCTCGCCGGTCGTGGCGGTGGCGTCGTCGCTCGGCGATGCGCCCGCGCTCCCGCTGGGCGTGGGTGATGCGTTCGGTGACGTCTGATCGGCCCCGCACCCGACGAGCACTGCGCTCGTCAGGACACCGATCAGAGCGACCCGGAGAGTCCTCATGTTCATAGTGTGGCCGCCCCTACGGCCGTCAAACAGTAGTGCTGTCTGGTGCTTTCAGTAGGCGCCTCGGTGGCCCAGGACCGCCTGGACGGTCCGGGCGAGGATCATCAGGTCGAGGCGCAGCGACCAGTTGTCGACGTACTTGATGTCGAGCCGGACCGACTCGTCCCAGCTCAGGTCCGAGCGCCCGGAGACCTGCCACAGCCCGGTCACGCCGGGCTTGACGACCAGGCGCCGACGCGGGTCGATGTCGTAGCGGGCCACCTCGCACGGAAGCGCCGGCCGCGGCCCGACCAGGGACATGTCACCCCGGACGACGTTCCACAGCTGCGGGAGCTCGTCGAGCGAGTAGCGGCGCAGCCGCTGCCCCAGCGGGGTGATCCGCGGGTCGAGCCGCATCTTGAACAGGACCCCGTCGCCGTCGTTCTGGGCTGCCAGCCCGGACCGCTCGTCCTCCGCGTCGACCCCCATCGAACGCAGCTTGAGCATCGTGAACGGCGCGCCGTTGCGACCGATGCGCTCCTGACGGAAGAGCGCCTTGCCGGGAGTCTCGAGGCGGATCGCCACGCACAGCGCAGCGAGCAGGGGCATGGCCAGCACGAAGGCGACCAGGGCGACCGATCGCTCCACGATCTCCTTCAGCAGCCGTCGGGGTCCGGTGAGGACGGCTCGACGGACGTGCAGGACATCGATGCCGGCGGTGGACATCACCCGGGTGCGCTGGGAGTCCACGTCGAGCAGACCGGTGCCGACGCAGAGCTCGGTGCCGATCCCCGACAGGGCCCAGTGCAGCCGGCGCATCTCGACCGGCGAGAGACGGGCACCCGGGAGGACCAGCAGGGCGTCGGCCTGGTGGCGCTCGGCGGCGTCGGACGCCGCCGCCACGCCGACGTAGGTCGGCACGTCGAAGGACGACTTGGAGCTGCGGGTCAGGCAGACAGCGACCACCTCGTGGCTGCCGGCGGCCTCGAGGTCGAGGATGGCCTCGCGGACGTCCCGCTGGCGTCCGGCGAGCACGAGCCGGGGGCGGGTGCGTCCGACGTCGACGAGGTGGTGGATCCCGCTCGCCACGGCGATCACGGCCACCAGCTGGGCCAGGGCGACGAGGTCGATCAGCGGCAACCACGGCGAGGCGGCCAGCGCGAGCACCGAGCCGCGCAGACCCATCCCCAGCACCGCGCCGACGCGCCCGGCGCGGCTCTCGCCCAGGCTGCGGCGGCGGTAGTGCCCGGTGGCGACGAGGAGCAGCGGCCAGGACGCAGCAGCAGCGAGGGCCACCCGCGCGGGCAGCATGTCCAGGCCGGCGAAGGCCGTCGCGAGGGCGAGGGCGAGGGTCGCGTCCACGCTGAACGAGGACCAGCCGCTCACCCGTCGCGGACCGGGCCGGGAGACGTCGCGCTCGACGGCCGGGAGCACGGGTGAGTCGATGATGGTGGTGTCGATCACGACGGGGTCGCCGGACGGAACCCCCACCGGTGCGACGAGCAGGTCGACAGCGTCGGCGGGGCTCGGCAGCACCGCGTCCCGAGGTCGAGGGACAGCGGTGAAGGACACCATGTCAGGCGTGATGGTCCTGACAGATATCTGCGTCATCGTGCCCCAACCCCCTTGAGGTGCCCCCCGATGGCAACCTGTTGCTGAACGTGTTGCGAGCCTAGGAAGGACGCCGCTCGCGGGCATGCCGTAAATCAGCGAAAGCCCTGCACGGATGGGCCTCCTGGCGTCGTTTCGCACCACGTCGGACGATCTGGAGAGATACCCAGTCCGTGGGATGGGCGGCGGGCCCTGCGGGACCTACTCTCGAAGAGGTGCACCATCACTGGTTCGCTCCGCTCGTCCAATCCCGCTCTGGCCACCTGGCCGCACGAGTGGCGGGGGACCCCCACACCTCGCCACCGTGGACGATGCGAACCAGTGGCGGCGGTCGAGGTTCCCCTAACCTCGACCGCCGCAGCCACCGACTCGGCGCGCAGGGATCAGCGGCGATCAGCCATGGATCAGCGGTAGGTCAGCGCGGTGCGGCGGGAAGCCCGACGCTGACGGCCTGA
This sequence comes from uncultured Actinomycetota bacterium, assembly GCA_963750445.1. Lineage (GTDB taxonomy): Bacteria > Actinomycetota > Actinomycetes > Propionibacteriales > Nocardioidaceae > Nocardioides. The sequence goes on from CAVVQR010000017.1 coordinate 77,471, forward strand.
CGTGGGCGCGGCACGTGCGGTGACGTCCCGAAGAACGTGTCGTGCCACATCTCCAGGCACAGCAGCGTGAAGATGCGGGTCTCCTCGCTGGCGCCGCGCTCGTGCCGGTCGACCAGGCCGTGCACCAGCGACGGGTCCAGGGTCTGACCGACCCAGGACCCCGAGCCGGTGAGCCGGTCGCGTGCGGTGTCCCGCATCCCGGTGCGGAACCACGAGTCCAGCGGGACCCGCAGGCCCTGCCTTGGGCCGGTCGATGACCTCGTCGGGCAGCAGCCCGCGCGCGACCTCCCGCAGGACCCACTTCGTCGACCCCGGGCGCACCTTGAGCGACGTCGGCAGCCGGAAGGCGAGCTCGACGAGTCGGTGGTCCAGCAGGGGCAGCCGCAGCTCCATCGACGCCGCCATCGACATCCGGTCGCCGCGTTCGAGGAGGTTGTCGGGCAGCGAGTGGCGCAGGTCGTGGCGGAGCATGCGGTCGATGGGGTCGAGGCCCAGGGTCGGCGTCGGCTTCCGCTCGGGCGGAGGCGCAGTGCCGAGCAGCCGCTGGCGCTCGGTGGCGGTGAACGTGGCTCCCAGTCGGCGTTCGACGGGCCCCGACAGACCCGAGCGCAGCCGTGCCGGCAGGACCGAGGACCGCTCGGCGATCCGCGCGAAGCGGTGCCGGGGACCGCCGCCGAAGAGCTCGTCGCCTCCCACGCCGGACAGGGCGACGCGGACGTGCTCGCGGGCCGCCCTCGCCAGGCCGAACACGGCCACGTCGGCCGGATCGGAGATCGGGGCGTCCCGGTGCCAGGTGAGAGTGGCCCAGAGATCCTCGAAGTCGGCGGCCTGCAGCTGCACCTCGTGGTGCTGGGTGCCCAGCAGGCCGCTGACCCTGCGGGCCCAGGGAAGCTCGTCGTGCGGGTGGTCCCCGAAACCGGCGGAGAACGTGTGGACCGGGTCGTCGCCCCGCAGCTGTTGCATCTGGGCGACGATGAGGCTGCTGTCGAGCCCGCCGGAGAGGTAGGCCCCCACGGGGACGTCCGCCACCAGCGCGGCGCGCACCGCCTCGCGCAGGCCGTCGGTCACGGCCTCGGTCGCGTCGCTGGCGCTCCAGGTGCCCTCGGGGTCGGCCTCGGGCATCGTCCAGTAGTGCGCCTCCTCGAGGTGGCCGCCGGCCATGATCGAGACGCGGTGCGCGGGGCGCACCTTCTTCACGCCCTCGAACAAGGTGTCCGGGGCCGGCACCGACCTGGACGTGAGGTAGGCGTCCAGGCTGCGGTGGTCCACCTGCGGAGGCGGGCCGACGGCGAGCAGTGCCTTGATCTCGGACCCGAACGCGATCCCACCCGGGATGTGCCGGTAGTGGAGCGGCAGGATGCCGAGGCGGTCGCGCACCAGGTGCGTGGTGTCGGTGCGGAGGTCGTGGGCGACGATCGCGAACTGGCCCTGGAGCCGTTCGACGAAGCTGATCCCCTCCAGCGCGAGCCCGGCCAGCACGACCTCGGTGTCGCCCTGGGTGCGGAACGGGTAGTCGAGGTGGGCACGCAGGCTCGCCTGGTTGAAGATCTCGCCGTCGAACGCCAGCACCCAGCGCCCGTCGACCGAGTGCATCGGCTGGTGGGACAGCTCGGCGTCGACGATCGCCAGGCGGGTGTGGGCCAGACCGATGTCGGGCCCGACCCAGACGGCGGACTCGTCCGGGCCGCGATGGTGCAGGAGCTCGGCCATCTCGCGCAGGGCGTCCGCCGCGAGCGCACCCGCGGAGAAGGCTCGTACTCCACCGATTCCAGCCATCAGCCGTGCCTCCATCCGATCTGGTTGGCCATGCCGACCGCCGCCAGCTGCGAGGACACCTCGAGCTTGCTGAGGATCGACTTGACCTGGGTGCGGACCGTGGCCTCCGAGACCACGCTGGCCTCGGAGATGGTGCGTACGGTGCGTCCTTCGATGAGCGAGCCCAGCACCTGTCGCTCGCGCGGGGTGAGCAGGTCGAGGCGCCGGCGGAGGTCGTCGCTGACCTGGCGCTGCGTCGACCACTGGTCGAGCAGGCTCTCCAGCTCCTCGCGGCTGGTCACCGGGAGGCCGAGGTGCAGGCGCCGCACGGTGGACAGCGCCTGCTGCAGGGCACCGCTCTTGGGCAGCACCTTGCGGGCCCCGAGCTTCATGCAGCCACCCCAGCGCCCGAGGTCCTCCGACGCGGTGAGGACCACGACGTTGATGTGTGCCCTGGCCAGTGGTGCGATGAGGTTCACCCCGTCGCCGAACCGACCCAGGTCGAGGTCGAGCAGGACCGTGCGTGGGTTGGCCCGCAGCGCCAGCGAGCGCAGGGTGGCCATCGAACCTCCCTCGCTCGGGAGCTCCAGACGACGTACGTCGTAGCCCTCCAGCGACAACGCCAGCTCCAGCGACTCTGCGAAGAGCATGTGGTCGTCGATGATGAGGACGCGGTGATCAGCCCGAGCGGCGCCAGGCACGGCCGTCCTCCATCGTGAGCTGGTTCTCGGGCGATCGACGTGCCCGCGGCAGGGTGATCACGAAGGAGGAGCCGACGCCCTGGTCCTCCGCGAGCTTCAACGAGCCACCGTCCTCGGTCATCAGCCGCTGGGCGACGTTGAGGCCGATGCCCTCGCCGGCGGCGGGGCTGGTGCCCCGCTTGCCCCAGTCGAAGATCGTCGAGCGCTGGTCCTGGGGGATGCCGCGGCCGTAGTCGGTGACGCGGATGTCCACGTGACCCTCGTCGCGGCTCACCACCTCGACGAGGCTGTTGTCCGCGCCGCCGTGCTTCACCGCGTTGTCCATGAGCACGTTGACGACCTCGGCGAGGGAGTCGAAGCGAGCGCGTACGACGTCACCGTTGCTGCGGAACTCGACCCGACGGCCCTTGAGCCGCTGCAGGTCCAGGATCATCCCGAGGGCCTCGTCGAGGTCGATGTCGGTGGCGTGGTCGTCCTCGCCGGACAGCAGTCGCTCCATGCGGTCGAGCTCGCGGCGCACGGAGCCCCAGAGGCGCTCGCGCACCTCGACGGGCATGTCGGGACGGTCGAGGAGCTCCGAGCCGGTCACCAGGCCGGCGATCGTGCTGCGCAGCTCGTGGAGCCGCTCCCGCTGCTCACGGGTCGCGCTGACGAAGACGTGCTCGACGCTGTTGATGCGCCTGCGGTCCTCCTCCAGCGTTCGCCGGAGGTGCACCCAGGCGAACCCGAGCCAGGCAGCGCCGACGGCCGCTCGCAGGAGCGACACCGCGGTGTCTCCGACCGAGCCCAGTCCTGCCGAGGCGTTCACCAGCAGGCCGAGGCCGACGGTGAGTGCCGTGGCGGCGAGCAACCAGCCGAGCGGTCGCGAGACCATCCGCTCACGCAGGACCAGCGCGACGGCCGCGAGGTGCGTCAGGATCAGCACCCCGATGAGGACCACCATGAGCGACGACGGCGGTCGCGCGATCGGGAACTGGAGCAGCAGGTGTCCTGCCGCGACGAGTCCCATGCCCAGTCCGACGACGAAGCCGTCGTCGACCACGTGGCGCACCCGGTGCAGACCGAGCAACGGTCCGACGACTGCCACCAGCCCCACGAGCGCGACAGCGACGAGCAGCCCCGCACTGAGCGGACCCCGCGGCGGCGTGCCCTGCAGTGCCAGCAGCGTCACCACCAGCGCCTGGGCCGCGATCAGCCCCCCGCTCGCCAGGATCCACCCCGTGATCTGGCCGGCGTGACGACGCCAGGTCACCATCGTGGCGCACGCGGCGCCGGTGACGAACACACCTGCGACGATGCCGTCGCCGAGCGACGGAAACGCTGTGACGGTCGGCGACACGTGCCACAGACGGGCACTTCCCGACCCGACCCAGACCAGTGTCAGGAACGAGATCACCCCAGTGATCCACATTCCCAGGCCGGGTCGTACTTCCCCCCGTTGAACGCCGAACATGACCTATCCCCCTGTTGCGTGCTGCACCCTGTGCCTCCGGATCGAGGACCAGCGGTTCTCCCGCCTGCCTCTTTGAGGACCCCTCCTCAACAACCCGGTCCCACGAGACTCCGGGCGATGCAGTGAGTGTGCGGGGCGTACCGAGAATGTGGCAAAGCGGTCTGGTCCGCCTTTTCAAGGCATTTCGGAGACTTGGTCAAGGCCCTCCGCAGGCAGCCTTCAGCGGCGCGCGAGTGCACGACAAGATCGCCACAAGCGGGTCGTCGTCGAGGCCGCACGGGTGTCTCGTCGAGAGGGCCGGTTCCCATCCCCAATTCGGTGCACGTTGCCCCGTGCGGCGACCACCGCCCCACCCTCACCCGCCAAGGTTTGTCCCAGGCTCGGGCGAGGAGGAGCGATGGAGGGTCCTGCACCCGGCGGGCGTACGCCATCGGCAGGCGGTCCGGTGACGACGTGGGTGGTCTCGCCGCATCTCCTGGTCGCCCAGGCGGTGACCGCTGCGCTGACCTCGGCAGGCTTGTCGGTGGAGGTTCGAGCGTGGGACACGGTCGTGGAGGACGCCGAGGCCCTGGCTGACGAGGCCGGCACGCAGCACGTCGTGGCCATCTTCGACGACCCCGACGGCCTGACGGCCGTCGAGCAGATCAGCAGGCTCGTCGCGACCCGGGACGTACGCGTCGCGATCGTGGCGCCCGGCCCCACGGCGGTCCTCTGGGGCGGGCTGCTGGAGGGGGGCGCGGTCGACGTCGTGACGAGGACGACCTCGGTCGGCCAGCTGGCCGCGGTGGTGCAGAAGCTCACCGCTGGCGAACTCTTGATGGAACCTGAAAGACGTTCGGCCGTCCGATCCGCATGGGCCCAGGCACTTGACAGCCGCCATCGACTGATTTCGGTGATGCGGACGCTGTCCCCCCAACAGCTCCGCGTCCTCGAGCTGCTGGCCGCCGGCAACCGCGCGCGCGAGGTGGCCGAGGTCATGGAGGTCACCGTCGGGACGGTGCGCAGCCACGTCAAGGCGCTGCGTGCCAAGCTCGGCGCGAAGACCCAGCTCGAGGCGGTGGCCATGCTGCGTCGGGTCTACGAGGTGGGCGACAGCACCGACCTCCTGCCGCGGCCGCGGAAGCCACCGGCTGACGCGGAGAGGCCCCGTTCGCGTCGATAGGCTGTGGGCATGATGGATCCCACCACGCTCGACGACCACGCCTTCGCCGTATGGGCGGCCGAACGCGCCGGCACCGTGCTGCTCGACGTACGCGCCGGGGCCGAGGCCGACGGCCTCGAGGGCAAGGCCCTCAAGGACGCCGGCGACGCCGCCGCCCAGGCCGAGCTCGACCGGATCCTGACCGCGCACCGTCCCGACGACTCGGTGCTGTCCGAGGAGGCGGCCGACGACAAGTCGCGCCTGAGCGCCCACCGGGTCTGGATCATCGACCCGCTCGACGGCACCCGGGAGTTCTCCGAGCCGCCGCGCGACGACTGGGCCGTGCACGTCGCGCTGTGGCAGGACGGCGACCTGGTGGCCGGTGCGGTCGCCCAGCCGGCGCTGGGGGAGACCTTCAGCACCGGTCGGCCCAGCGTCCTACCTCCCCGCACCTCCGAGCGTCCGCGCATCGCGGTCTCCCGCAGCCGTCCGCCGGCCTTCGTCGAGGCCCTGGCCGCCGAGCTCGATGCCGAGCTGGTGCCGATGGGCAGCGCCGGCGTGAAGGTGATGAGCGTGGTGCGCGACGTCGCCGACGCCTACGTCCATGCGGGCGGGCAGTACCAGTGGGACAACGCCGCGCCCGTCGCCGTGGCCCGGGCGGCGGGGCTCTACTGCAGCCGCGTGGACGGATCGCCGCTGGTCTACAACGCCGACGACACCTCGCTCCCGGACCTCATCGTCTGCCGCCCCGAGCTGGCCGACCAGATCGTCGACTTCGTCCGCCGCCACGGGGTCGAGTGACCCATGACCTCCTTCGTCTCGCACACGACCGTCGACTGCCACCACGCCTACGAGCTCTCGGAGTGGTGGAAGGCGCTGCTCGGCTACGTCGACGTCGAGGGCGACCCCAACGAGCCCGGGCACGAGGAGTGCATGATCGTCGACCCCGACACGGGGCACGCGATCTTGTTCCTCGAGGTGCCCGACACGGACCTGCCGGCCAAGCGGATCCACCTCGACCTGCGCCCCCGTGCGGGCAGCCGGGACGCGGAGGTCGAGCGCGTCCGCGGTCTCGGCGCGACCCAGCTGGCTGACCAGCGCGGTCAGTACGGCCCCGGCACCGGGTGGGTGGTCTTCGCCGACCCCGAGGGCAACCAGTTCTGCATCCTGCGCTCGCAGGCCGAGGTCGATGCCGGACCGCCGCCTCCCGCCGGATAGGTCCAGCACCCGAACAGGCCAGCACACAGACAGGTCCAGCACGCAGACGACCGGGCGCCCCTCGGTGTGAGGGAGCGCCCGGTCGGGTGCGATCAGGTGAGTCGCGTCAGCGGACGGTGACCCGACCCACGGTGCGGTACTTGATCGTCGAGCCCTCGGCGGCGGTGGCCGCGAACTGGGCGTTGCCCTTGACCACGAAGCGGAAGTAGGTCCGCTTCTTGTAGGCCGGCAGCGTGATCTGGAACTTGCTCTTCTTGTCGGTCTTGAGCTTCTTGAACTTCTTCCACTTCTTGCCGACCTTCTTCTCCACGAAGATCTTCTTCTTCGCGTACTTCGGGCTGACCTTGCCCTTGATGAAGGTGCCGCGCGGGTTCTTGATCGTCAGCTTGCGGGAGACGGCCACGCTGAACGCAGCCGACTCGCTGGTGACGTAGGTGTCCTCGTAGGCCGTGGCCGCGGTGTAGCCGGAGTAGACGACCTTGTAGGCGGTGTTGGCCTTGGGCTTGACGTCGAAGAAGTCGGAGCCCGCGGAGGTGTTGGTGGCGACCGGGACGAAGGCGGTCGAACCGGCCTCCATCGCGTAGAGCGTCGACGTGCCGTTGTAGGCGCTGAGCCCGTCGGAGGCGGCCACGTCGACGGTGACGTAGAAGTCGTCGCCGTACTCGAGCTGGGTCGCGCTGGGCGCGGCGGTGGTGACGGTGGTCAGGACGTCGGTGGCCTGGCCGGGTGCGGCGAGGGCGATCGGCGTGAGGCCGAGCAGTCCGGCAGTGACCGTGCCGGCCACGAGACGATTGATGCGCATGTCCCCGTTGTTCCTCTCAGTGGAAGTGCGTGGTGCGGCCGACACTCGGAAGTCGGCCGTCATGGGTGGTTGCTACCCCGACGACGCAGAGGACAAACCCCGATCTGCTCAGGGTGGTGCCCCTCAATCCCACGTGCGTCGCTGTCGGACAGCACCCGTAGACTCTCAAATCCCCCCGGCACGTGCGTCAACCGGGGTCTTTCTGCGTGCACTCGAAGGGAATCCGCGGTGTCTTCCACACCCCTGCTCGCTGTCGCCGATCGGGTCGTCTCCGCCTCGACGCTGGGGGCCGCGTTGGCCGACGCCGCGGTGCAGCCCGCACTCGACCTGACCGGTCCCGGGGCGGTCCGTCCGTTCGTCGTGCACGGCCTGGTCCAGCGCGGCCGGACCGTGCTGGCGGTGACCGCGACGTCGCGGGAGGCCGAGGACCTCGTCGAGGAGCTCGCCGACCTCGTCGACCCCGACACCGTGGCCTACTACCCGAGCTGGGAGACCCTCCCGCACGAGCGGCTCAGCCCGCGCAGCGACACCGTCGGTCGACGGCTGGCGGTCCTCCGCCGACTGCGGCACCCCGGCGCCGACGCCGCCAACGGGCCGGTCCGGGTGGTGGTCGCACCGATCCGCAGCCTGCTCCAGCCGCAGGTGCCGGGCCTGGCCGACATCGAGCCGGTCGAGCTCGCCCCCGGTGACTCCCTGCCGATGGAGGAGGTCGTGCGCGGCCTCGCCGAGGCGGCGTACTCCCGGGTCGACATGGTCGAGCGACGCGGCGAGTTCGCGGTCCGCGGCGGCATCGTCGACGTCTTCCCGCCGACCGAGGAGCACCCGCTGCGGGTCGAGTTCTGGGGCGACGACGTGGAGGAGATCCGGGCCTTCTCCGTCGCCGACCAGCGCACCCTCGAGACCGTCCAGCGGCTCTGGGCGCCGCCGTGCCGCGAGCTGCTGCTCACCGAGGACGTACGCCGTCGGGCGGCCGAGCTCGGCCGGGCGCACCCCCAGCTGCTCGAGCTCACCGACAAGATGGCCGCCGGCATCGCGGTCGAGGGCATGGAGGCACTCGCCCCGGTCCTGGTCGACTCGATGGAGCTGCTCGTCGACCTCCTGCCCGCCGACACGACCGTGCTGGTGCTCGACCCCGAGCGGGCGCGCAGCCGCGCCCACGACCTCGTCGCGACGAGCGAGGAGTTCCTCGGTGCGTCGTGGGCAGCGGCTGCCGGCGGCGGCACCGCGCCGATCGACCTCGGCGCCGCGTCCTACCGCGAGATCGCCGACGTCCGGCTGCACGCGCTCGGCCTGGGTCACGCCTGGTGGTCGGTCAGCCCCTTCGGAATCGACCAGAGCGGCATCGACACCGCGGACGCCCCGGGTGCGGACGCGCCCGCCGACAGCAGCGCCGTCCCCCACCAGACCCTGCCGACCCACTCGGCCGAGGCCTACCGCGGCGACCTCCAGAAGGCGGTGGACGACATCCGCGGCTGGGTGTCCGAGGGCACCGACGTCCTGGTGGTCCATGCCGGGCACGGGCCCGCCCAGCGCTTCGTCGAGCTGCTCGGCGAGAACGACATCGCCGCCCGGCTCGTGGAGGAGGGGGAGACGGCCGGCGCCAACGTCGTCACCGTCACCTGCGGCCACCTCGTGCACGGGCTCGTGGACGACCAGGCCCGCGTCGCGATCATCACCGGCGACGACCTCTCCGGCCAGAAGACGTCCACCCGTGACATGCGCAAGATGCCGGCGCGGCGCAAGCGGCAGATCGACCCGCTCGAGCTCAAGGCCGGCGACTTCGTCGTGCACGAGCAGCACGGCGTCGGCCGGTTCGTGGAGATGAAGCAGCGCGAGATCGGCGGCGCGGTCCGCGAGTACCTCGTCCTGGAGTACGGCGCCAGCAAGCGCGGCGGACCCAACGACATGCTCTACGTGCCGGCCGACACCCTCGACCAGGTCACCCGCTACGTCGGCGGCGAGAACCCCAGCCTGGACCGGCTCGGTGGCGGCGACTGGACCAAGCGCAAGAACAAGGCGCGTCGCGCGGTCCGCGAGATCGCGGCCGAGCTGATCAAGCTCTACGCAGCCCGGCAGGCCACCCAGGGCCACGCCTACGGCCCCGACACCCCGTGGCAGCGCGAGCTCGAGGACGCGTTCCCCTTCACCGAGACCGCCGACCAGCTGACGACCGTCGACGAGGTCAAGGCCGACATGCGCCAGGTGGTCCCGATGGACCGGCTGGTGTGCGGTGACGTCGGCTACGGCAAGACCGAGATCGCGGTGCGAGCGGCGTTCAAGGCCGTGCAGGACGGCAAGCAGGTCGCCGTGCTGGTGCCGACGACACTGCTCGTCACCCAGCACCTGTCGACCTTCTCCGAGCGGATGTCCGGCTTCCCCGTCGTGATCAAGGGCCTCTCGCGGTTCCAGACCGACAAGGAGGCCAAGGAGGTCATCGCCGAGCTCGCCGCGGGCTCGGTCGACATCGTGGTCGGCACCCACCGCCTGCTCAACCCCGACATCAAGATGAAGGACCTCGGCCTGATCATCGTCGACGAGGAGCAGCGCTTCGGTGTCGAGCACAAGGAGCAGATGAAGCGGATGCGCACCTCCGTCGACGTGCTGTCGATGAGTGCCACGCCGATCCCGCGCACCCTGGAGATGGCGGTCACGGGCATCCGCGAGATGTCCACCATCACCACCCCGCCGGAGGAGCGGCACCCCGTCCTCACCTACGTCGGCGCCTACGAGGACCGCCAGGTCGTCGCAGCGGTGCGCCGTGAGCTGCTCCGCGAGGGGCAGGTCTTCTACATCCACAACCGGGTGCAGTCGATCGAGAAGGCCGCCGCCCGGATCCGCGAGCTCGTGCCCGAGGCCCGGGTCGCCACGGCCCACGGCCAGATGGGGGAGCACGCCCTCGAGCAGGTGATGCTCGACTTCTGGGAGAAGCGCTTCGACGTGCTCGTGTGCACGACGATCGTGGAGAGCGGGCTCGACGTCTCCAACGCCAACACGATGATCATCGAGCGCTCCGACACCCTGGGCCTCTCGCAGCTCCACCAGCTCCGTGGCCGGGTCGGCCGGTCCCGCGAACGCGCCTACGCCTACTTCCTCTACCCCGCCGAGAAGCCGTTGACCGAGACCGCCCACGAGCGGCTCGCGACCCTGGCCCAGCACTCCGACCTCGGCGGCGGCATGGCGATCGCGATGAAGGACCTCGAGATCCGCGGCGCCGGCAACCTGCTCGGTGGTGAGCAGTCCGGCCACATCGCCGACGTCGGCTTCGACCTCTACGTCCGCCTCGTCGGTGAGGCCGTCGCCGAGTTCAAGGGCGGCGGCGGCGAGGAGGAGGCCGCGGAGGTCCGGATCGAGCTGCCGGTCGACGCGCACCTGCCCCACGACTACATCCAGAGCGAGCGGCTGCGCCTGGAGATCTACAAGCGGCTGGCCGAGGTGCGCACCGACGCCGACGTCGACGAGGTCCGCGCCGAGCTCGTCGACCGCTACGGCGCGCCGCCGGAGGTCGTGGAGTCACTGCTCTTCGTCGCCCGGTTCCGGGCCCGGTGCCGCCAGGTCGGTGTGGGCGAGGTGACGCTGTCCGGCAAGTACGTCCGGTTCGCACCGGTCGACCTGCCCGACTCGCGCGTCGTACGCCTCCAGCGGCTGCATCCGCGCAGCATCGTCAAGGCGCCGGTCAGTACGATCCTCGTGCCGCGCCCGCAGCCCTCGGGGTTCCCCGTTCGCCCGGTGGCCGGCGTGGCCCTGCTTGAATGGGCGCGCGGGGTCATCGACGACGTGATCGCCGTTCCCGCGCCGGCAAGCCCCGCAGCGTCGACCAAGGAGTGACCGTGAGCAAGACCCGCCTGATGACGGCCGTGACGACAGGCCTCGCGGGTCTGCTGCTGACGGGGTGCGGCAACGCTTCGCCGGGCGTCGCGGTCACGGTCGGCGACCAGGAGCTCAGCGTTCGCGAGGTCGATGCCGCGGCCGGCCGGATGTGCACCGCACTCGGTGACCAGTTCGCCGCCCAGAACACCGTCCTGCCGATGAGCTACGTCCGGCAGGGCACCGTGCAGCTGATGACGCTGCGGGCCCAGGCCCTCGAGATCGCCGACGACTACGGCCTCGAGCCGGGCTCCAGCTACCAGAACGACGTCGCCCAGCGCAGCCGCACGGCCGCGACCATGCCCGCCGCGGTGCAGGACACCTACGTCGAGCTCACCTCGGCCAACGCCCTCGCGACCGACATCGTCAACCAGATCGGCGAGATCGTCCTCGACGACCGTGGCGTCACGGACCCCACCACCGACGAGGTCACCCAGGCGGGCACCGACGTCTTCAACCAGTGGCCGGACGCCAACGGCATCGACATCGACCCGCGCTACGGCCTCGAGAGCGTCGACGGCGTCCTGACGCCGATCGACACCAACACCTCGGTCGCGGTCGGCGATCTCGCCAAGTCCGGTCTCGCGACCGAGCCCGACCCCGCGTTCGCGAGGTCGCTGCCGCTCACCCAGCGCTGCGGCTGAGCGGCCGGTCCCGATGACGGCCGACGCGGACGGTTCGCCGCTGGAGGCGTTCGCCGACCAGATGCGCGTGCTGCAGCGCGAGTGCGCCTGGAAGCGGGAGCAGACCCACACCTCCCTCATCCCCTACGTGCGGGAGGAGGCCGAGGAGGTCGTCGAGGCGATCGAGTCGGGCGACCCGGCTGCGCTCTGCGACGAGCTCGGCGACCTGCTGCTGCAGGTGGTGATCCACGCGGTCATCGCCGAGGAGGCGGGGGAGTTCACGCTCCACGACGTGGCCCGTGGAGTGATGGCCAAGATGGAGCGACGCAACCCGCACGTCTTCGGTGACGCGGTGGCGACCACCGTCGACGAGGTGATGGCGCTCTACAACGAGGCGAAGGCGGCCGAGAAGGTCGCGAAGCCAGCGACGGCAGCGAGGGCCGAGGGGTCGCGCGACGTGTGAGCCCGGACGTGGTGGGGTAGGGGCTCCTGACACGTAGCTCGTGTCCTGTCGTCCGCCGTCCGGGGGTCTCCCGCCATGTCCCGCTTCGCCCTTCGCCCAGCAGTCGCCCGTCGTCGCCCCGCCCTCGCGCTGGGGCTGCTGGCGCTGACCGCGTCCGCCCTCGCCGGCACGGCCACCGCCCCTCCGGCCGAGGCTCGCCCCGGGGCCGCGGCCGCGTCCGTCCGACCCCTCCTCACGGTCGACGGCGACTCCCGTCGGGTCGACGGCCTGCGCCAGGGCGTCGCCGGCGTCCACCAGCTGGTGGACCTCGACACGGCGGCGCTGCCGCGGGTGGCCAAGGGCCAGCGACTCTCGCTGCCGCTCGACGCGGGCTCCGCCGTCGTACGGATCGGGCAGGTGGAGCGCGATCCCGCCTTCACGGCCTGGAGCGGGCGGGTGGAGGGCCAGGACCTCGGCTCCTTCACGATCGTCGAGGCCGACGGCGTCTACCGCGGCTCCCTGGTCTCGCCCGACGGCCTCTGGTCGCTCGCGCAGACCGCGGGCGGTCGCTACCGGTGGACCGAGCTCGGGCACCGGGAGGGTCTCTCGGGTGACGATGCGGCGGGCGTGGCCGGCGCGGGGGCCGACGGACGTCGGGCCGGCAAGAGCAAGAAGGTCAAGATCGGCGTGATGTTCGGCTTCACGGTCGGCGCCAAGGCCGAGGCCGGCAGCAAGGCCGCGCTCAAGGCCGCGGCGGCCCTGGTGATCTCCCAGACCAACGAGGCCCTGACCAACTCGGGGCTCAAGGTGAAGGTGAAGTACCGCGGCCTGGTCAAGGCCAAGGGCACCGAGAGCGCGGACGTCGTCAAGGACGCCTTCCGGGTCGGGCGCCCGCGCGACGGGCACTTCGACAACCTCCAGAAGGTGCGGCGCAAGCACGGCGGCGACATCATCCACCTGCTCACCACGGGCAGCACGACGGGACTCTGCGGTGGCGGACTGGTCCCCTACCGTCCGAGCAGCGCGTCGCCGTTCGCCGGCGCCTCGGTCACGCGCGTCGGGTGCCTGCCCTACCTCGTCGCCACCCACGAGATCGGCCACAACCTCGGGGCCGACCACTTCGACTACCGCGCCGTCTCCCCTGTCTCCAAGGTGCGCTACGCCCGGGCCTTCGCGAACCCGGCCGGCAACTACATCTCGGTCATGGGCTACTACGACCCGTGCGTCGATGCCGGCGTCTCCACCTGCGTCCGGATCCCGTGGTTCTCCAGCCCGACCAACACCTTCAACGGCCAGCCCCTGGCCTCGGGCAAGAACCAGAACAACACGCTCGTGATCAAGAAGACCGCACCGAGGGTCGCGCGCTACGTCCGCTGAGCCCCTGCGTCGCACTCGCGCAGCCGGATGAGTGCGAGCAGGCGCTGGTCGTCGGCGTCGGTCAGGATCCGCGCCAGGGTCTCGCCGTGCGACCGGACGGTCGGGTCGGGGGAGAAGGCGTCGACGAAGGTCTCGTCGAGCCTGCCCCCGGCCGCGAGCAGCGTGACCGTGTCCACGAAGTCGACGGCGACCCCCTCGAGCCGGCCCCTGAGTGACCCGAGCGGCTCGTGGCGGTCCACCGGGAGGTCGTAGGTCGTGTCGCGGACGGCCGCGACGAGCACCTCCATGCGGTCGACCAGCCCGGTCAGGGTCGATCGGAGCGTGCCACCGTCGACGGGCCGGTCGGGCTGCTCGGTCGGGCTGCTGGTCGAGCTGCTCCTCGGACAGGCGGCCGGCCCGGTCGAGGAGGCCGGCGACGGTCTGCACGTGGTGCTCGACCAGCATGCCGACCAGGTCCATCGAGTCCGCGCGCCGACGCGGCGGCAGCACCAGGCCGTCGGGTGGGTGGAAGTGGACGTCGCCCGGTGCGTCGATCAGCCACGACGTGGGCTGGCGGCGCCACTGCGACGGCAGGGCGCCGTACTCGCGGCGGAAGGCGCGCGTGAAGACCTCGTAGCCGGTGAAGCCACAGTCGGCGACGATGTCCTGGAGGGTGCGGTCGGTGGTGGCGACGAGCCAGGCGGCCCGCTCGAGGACGACGCGGTCCCGGAACCGCGGCCACGACTCGCCGGCGACCGCGCGCGCCACCCGCGCCGCCCCCGGCGCCGAGTCGTCACCGCTGACGCGGTCGACGTAGGCGCGGAAGTGCTCGGCGGGAGTCGTCACCCGGCGCACGCTAGTGGCGACCACGGACACCCCGGCGACGTCGGGGCCCGACGTGGCTAGGCTGGCGGCTGTCCCACCACACCCTCTTCCCGGCCCCCTCAGGAGCTCTTCCATGTCGATCATCGCTGCAGTCGGCGCCCGCGAGATTCTCGACTCGCGCGGCAACCCCACCGTCGAGGTGGAGGTACTCCTCGAGGACGGCGCGTTCGGTCGTGCGGCGGTGCCCAGCGGCGCGTCCACCGGTGCGTTCGAGGCGGTCGAGCTGCGCGACGGCGGCAAGCGCTACCTCGGCAAGGGCGTGCAGAAGGCCGTCGGCGGGGTCGTCGACACGATCGCCGGCGCGGTCGTCGGTCTCGACGCCGACGACCAGCGTCTCCTCGACCAGGTGATGCTCGACCTCGACGGCACGGCCAACAAGGCCAAGCTCGGCGCCAACGCGATCCTCGGCGTCTCGCTCGCGACCGCGAAGGCGGCCGCCGAGTCGGCCGGGCTGCCGCTGTTCCGCTACGTCGGTGGCCCCAACGCCCACCTCCTGCCGGTCCCGATGATGAACATCGTCAACGGCGGGTCGCACGCGGACTCCAACGTCGACGTGCAGGAGTTCATGATCGCGCCGATCGGTGCCGCGACCTTCCGCGAGGCGCTGCAGCACGGGGCCGAGGTCTACCACGCGCTCAAGTCGGTGCTGAAGAAGAAGGGCCTGTCCACCGGTCTCGGCGACGAGGGCGGCTTCGCCCCCGACCTGGAGAGCAACCGCGCCGCGCTCGACCTGATCGCCGAGGCCGTGAAGTCGGCCGGCTTCAAGCTGGGCAAGGACATCGCGCTCGCGATGGACGTCGCCGCGAGCGAGTTCCACGACAAGGGCAAGTACACCTTCGAGGGCAAGAAGCTCAAGACCGACCAGATGATCGACTACTACGCCGACCTGGTCGCGTCCTACCCCATCGTCTCCATCGAGGACCCGCTCGACGAGGAGGACTGGGCCGGCTGGAAGGCCCTCACCGACCAGCTCGGCGACAAGACCCAGATCGTCGGCGACGACCTCTTCGTCACCAACGTCGAGCGGCTGCAGCGCGGCATCGACGGCGGCCAGGCCAACGCGATGCTGGTGAAGGTCAACCAGATCGGCTCCCTGACCGAGACCCTCGACGCCGTCGAGCTCGCGCACCGCGCGGGCTTCCGCAACATGATGAGCCACCGCTCGGGCGAGACCGAGGACACGACCATCGCCGACCTCGCCGTGGCCACCAACTGCGGCCAGATCAAGACCGGCGCGCCGGCGCGCTCCGACCGCGTCGCGAAGTACAACCAGCTGCTCCGCATCGAGGACGAGCTCGGTGACGCGGCTCGCTACGCCGGACGGGGTGCCTTCCCGCGATTCGCGGGCTGAAGCAGGCACACTGGTCCGCATGCCTTCCCAGCGTCGTACTCCACGGGGTGGGCCCAGCGGCAGTGGCAACGGGTCACGCGGACCGACCCACGGCAGCACCACGCGTCCCGGCGACCGCGGACCACGGCCGCGCAGCGCCTCGACGCGTACGACGTCCGGCCCGGCCGGCTCGTCCGTGGACACCGGCAGCACCGCCGCAGTCCGTCCGGCGGCGAAGAGCGGTGCCGCGCGCCGTCCCCGGTTCACCGGCCGGGCGGCCGTGCTGGTCCTCGTGCTCGCCGTGCTGACGGTGTCCTACGCCTCGTCGTTGCGGGCCTACCTCCAGCAGCGCTCCCACATCGGTGACCTCCGGGTCCAGATCGCCGAGCGCGAGGCGAGCATCGACAACCTCGAGCGCGAGAAGAAGCGCTGGGACGACCCGGCCTACGTCAAGGCGCAGGCGCGGGCCCGGTTCGGCTACCTGATGCCGGGGGAGTCCGGCTTCGAGGTCATCGGTGTGGACGGCAAGCCCCTCGAGGCGCAGGCCTCGCTCAACGACCCCGACGACGTGATCAAGGCGGTCCCGAAGGCCTGGTGGACCGCAGCCTGGGAGTCGATGGAGCTCGCCGGCAACCCGCCCCCGCCCGAGGAAGAGCCCGTCGACCTGGTCGACGGAACGCAGCGGTGACCCACCGAGACGTCCCGAAGGAGGTCCCCGGCGAGGTCCACCGCGACAACCCGCGGATCGACGCCGCGGACGAGGCGGTCATCCGCGCCCAGCTCAAGCGGCGCCCGCGTGGGATCGACTCGATCGGCCACCGGTGCCCGTGCGGCAACCCCGACGTGGTGACCACCGAGCCGCGGCTGCCCAACGGCACGCCGTTCCCCACGACCTTCTACCTCACGTGCCCGCGCGCCGCCTCGCTCATCGGCACCCTCGAGGGCGAGCACGTGATGAAGGAGATGCAGGACCGGCTCGGCACCGACGAGGAGCTCGCCAGCGCCTATCGCAGCGCCCACGAGCGCTACCTCGAGGCGCGTGCCGAGGTCGGCGGGCGGGCCGGCATGGTCGTGCCCGAGATCGACGGCATCTCCGCCGGCGGCATGCCCGACCGGGTCAAGTGCCTCCACGTGCTCGCCGGCCAGTCGCTCGCGATGGGTCGCGGCGTCAACCCCCTCGGCGACGAGGTGCTCGACGCCCTCGGCGAGTGGTGGGCCAAGGGCCCCTGCGTCACCGTCGACCCGCCGGCCGACCCGCCACAATGAGCGCATGAGCACTGTCGCGGCCATCGACTGCGGGACCAACTCGATCAAGATCCTGATCGGCGCCTTCGACCAGGACGGTCCGCCCGACATCGTGCTCCGCGAGTCCCGCGTGGTCCGGCTCGGTCAGGGCGTCGACCGGACCGGGGTGCTCGCCGACGAGGCGCTGGAGCGCACGTTCGCCGCGATCGACGAGTTCGCCGAGCTCATCCGCAGCCACGGCGTCCCGCCCCGGCGGGTGCGCTTCTGCGCCACCTCGGCGACCCGCGACGCCAGCAACGCCGCGGTGTTCCGCGAGGGCGTACGCCGACGCCTGGGCGTCGAGCCCGAGGTGCTGTCCGGCGACGAGGAGGCTGCGCTGGTCTTCGCCGGCGCGATCGCCGCCCAGGACCCGATGCCGGCCGAGCCCGTCCTGGTGGTCGACATCGGTGGCGGCTCGACCGAGCTGGTGCTGGGGGAGGGCGGGCAGCGTCACTCGACCTCGATGGACATCGGCTCGGTCCGCCTCCACGAACGGCACCTCCACAGCGACCCGCCCACGGCTGCCGAGGTCGCCGCGTGCGTGGCCGACATCGACCAGCACCTCGACGGGTCCGGGATCCCGCTCGACCGCACCCGCACGGTGATCGGCACCTCCGGCACGATCAAGACGATCGCGTGCGGGGTGCTCGCGCTGGACTCCTACGACCGCGCGGCGTTCGACCGCGCAGTGCTGGCCAACGCCGAGACGGCAGCCTTCGTGGGCGACCTGGTCGCGATGTCGGTCGAGGAGCGGCGTGCGCTGCCCTACATGCACCCGGGTCGCGCCGACGTGATCGACGCCGGTGCCCTGATCTGGAGCCGGATCCTGGCGCGGGTCCCGGTCGCCGACCACCTCATCTCCGAGGCCGACATCCTGCACGGCATGGCTGCGGCCATCGCCCCGTGACGCGGGACATGACCCTGCTGCCGCACCCGGTGACCGGTCAGGAGTTCACCAGCCCGGTGCTGCCGGGAACAGGCTGGCCCGACGACCCGGCCGCCGCGGACACCCCGGTCGCGCGGGACGCGGACGACGTACGACGCCTCGCGCAGGCCGACACCCTCGCCGAGCTCGACGCCCGGGTGAGCGTCTGCTCGGCGTGCCCGCGGCTGGTGACGTGGCGTGAGGACGTCGCTGTCGAGAAGCGGGCGTCGTTCGCCGACCAGCCCTACTGGGGCCGGCCGATCCCGGGCTGGGGCGACCCCGAGCCCTCGCTGCTGATCGTCGGCCTCGCGCCGGCCGCCAACGGCGGCAACCGCACCGGCCGCATCTTCACCGGCGACCCGAGCGCGGACTGGCTCTTCGCCAGCCTGCACCGCACCGGGTGGGCGGCGCAGGCGACGAGCGTGCACGCCGGCGACGGCCAGCAGCTGCTCGACGCCCGGATGGTCGCGACCGTCCGGTGCGCGCCACCGGACAACAAGCCGACGCCGCTCGAGCGCGACACCTGCGCTCCCTGGATCGCGGCCGAGCTCGTCGCTGCTCCCGACCGTGCGCGCGGTGGTCGCGCTGGGCGCCTTCGGCTGGGACGGCGCGGTGCGGTCGCTCGTGGCCGCCGGCGCACCCGCACCGGCCAAGCGACCGAAGTTCGCCCACGCCGCCGAGGTGCGGCTCGGCGACGTGACGCTGATCGGCTGCTACCACCCCTCGCCGCACAACACCTACACCGGCCGGCTGACGCGGGAGATGACCGACGAGGTCTTCGAGCGCGCCCGCGCGCTGACAGACTGAGCCTGCTCCACCCGTGGCCCCGGTATCCCAACCGGTAGAGGAAGCGGTCTTAAAAACCGCACAGTCTGGGTTCGAACCCCAGCCGGGGCACCCACCTGGATCGCTCAGCGTCGGCACCATGGCACGTCCTCGATCGCCAGCTGCGTTGCTCGATCTCGCCTCTTGTGCGCCCCACGAGGCTGTGAGATAATCGAACAGACGTTCGAACCGAGGAGGTGAGGCAACCGTGCACGACGCACCCAGCTCCGTGCTTGCTGCCGACCTCGAGATGGTGGCCGACCTCCTCGCTGACGTGACGCCGTCGCTCGACATGCCGGACCTCATCGACCAGCTGGACGCCCTCCAACGGATCAAGTCCGCAGCCGCGGCCGCGCAGGTGGCGGTGACGGCCATGTTCGCCGATGCCTCCGACAGCGAGGACGTCCCGACCAGTGGGCGACGCACGCCACCGCGTGCGATGTCGATCGGCGCGGAGGTCGCGCTTGCCACCCTGGCGAGTCCCTACGCCGGAGAGCAGCGGGTGCTGCTCTCGCGTCGGCTGCGAGACGACCTTCCCCTGACCCTGGTCGCCCTCCGTCGAGGAGAGCTCACCGAGGACCGGGCCTTCGCCATCGCCCGCGAGGTCGCCCACCTCGACCCCGAGCAGCGACGTCGCGTCGACGAGGACCTGGCTCCGCGGCTCGCCGGCCTCGGGGACGTCCGGCTGCGGCAGGCGGTGCGGCGCTCCTGCCTGACCATCGCCGCCGAGGCCGAGTCCCGCCGCCACCGGCGGGCTCGCGCCGATCGCCGCGTCACGATCCGTCGTCTCGACGACGGGACGGGCCAGGTCGTGGCCACGCTCCCGCTCGAGGTCCTGCCGTCCGTCACTGCCGCTCTCGATGCTGCGGCCGCCACAGCCCGGGCCGAGGGCGATCCGCGGACAGCCGGCCAGGTCCGGGCCGACACGCTCGTCGCCCGGATCACCGGGCTGGACCCCGCGACGGACGTGCCGCCGGTGCGGGTCAACCTCGTGATCGGTGTCGAGACGCTGCTTCGGAGACAGCACCGAGCCCGGCCTGCTGCCCGGTGCGGGCTGGCTCCCGGCAGCGCTCTGCACCGAGATCGTGCGTCGAGCCAGTGACGCCGCGAAAGCCAGCCTGCGCCGCCTCTTCGTCTCCCCGCTCGACCGCGCGCTCGTGGCGATGGAGTCCACCAGCCGTCGGTTCGACGGCCTGTTGGCCGAGTTCCTCGACCTCCGCGACGGAGGCATCTGCCGTACGCCGGGCTGCAACGCAGTGATCCGGCACCACGACCACGTCGTGCCCGCCGCCGCCGGCGGCCGGACCGAGGCGTGCAACGCGCAGGGGCTGTGCGAGCGCTGCAACTACGTCAAGGAGTCGCCCGGTTGGGCGTCTTGGGTGCCCGGCTCCTCGCCCGGTGGGCTCCATGAGGTCCACGGGGTGACCGAGCACCTGCGCATCACGAGATCCACCTCGCCGCCGATGCCCGGCGGCGCGACCGGAGTGCTGAACTACTCGCCCTTCGAGCTCGAGCTGGCGAGCAACTTCACCCTGGCCTCCTAGGCGTTGGCGGCCTGCACGTCGGGTGGAGCACCCGCATGGTGTGTTGAGGGCGCCGTAGATCGTGGCTTGTACTTGGCGCCCGCGGCGAGGTCACGTGCGAGGCCGCTGTACTTCGAAGTCAACGTAGAGCAGATAGTCCGGACGTTCGCCTTTGTCTGTCGTCGGCCGCGATGACGCGGTTTTCGTTCGCACGGGTGGTGCCGATGACGTCGGCGCGCTTCGCGGTCACGATGAGGTCGTCGAAGCCGCGTACGCGGATCGAGTCCTTCACGCCCGCCTTGGTGGCCGTCACCCGGGAGCGGCTCAGGTAGGCGCGCACCCGGTCATGGGCGCCGAGCTCGAGCAGCAGCTGATTGCGCCCGCCGCCGCCTTGATCCGCGTCGCCTTCCCGCCAGGCTGTTCGACTCGTAGGAGTCCTTGCCGCCGCAGAGCGCGATGTCGCGGTCATACGTCATCGGCGCGTCGACCTTGACGTGCTCGGTGCAGGTGGTGCCGCGGAAAGTGAGCCGCTCGTACTCGGCCGACGTAGTGAAGACCAGCCTGTCGAACTGGCCCGTCCAGGTGAGCATCGTGTCAACCCGGTCACGGTGCCGCTTGCGTCCATCGTGACGTCGCCTTGGCGGATCGAACGCCAAGATGCCATCCGTGCCCACGGACACCGCTCCCGGGGCGGTCTGGATGCGCTCCATCTGACTGCGCCGAAAGCGAGGTCGCTGATGTCGGCGTTCGATGGCCTGCCATGCCGGAGAAGACGACGCCGTAACCGCAGCGCGGTGACGTCGGCCTCGGTGTCGGTGCCGTCGCTCGGTGCCGCGTAGACCACGTGCTGCTCCGCCACTGGAGTCGATGAACGTGTCGACCCCGCGCCGAGGAAGGCGCAGACGCGCCCTGCCGACGTGGGGTCCTCGCCGGTCGCGCCCGAGGTCATCGCCGCCGAGCGCGTCGACACGCGTCGCGCCGTTGGTGACGATGACGTCCGCACCCTCCGTGCCCACGATCTGGCCCCCGGGCGTCTCTTCAGCCGCAGCATTCGGCCAGGCCGTCGAGCTCCGCCACTGGTCGCACCTCGGCAGATGCGCGCACCGCGCAGCAGCAGATCCGGTTGCCGCCTGTGTCCCGATGGGAGTGCGGTGCTCGTGACGTACCTGGCGTACGCCGCTCAACCCCGCCGCACGGGCGCCGCACCCCGGACCGGCTGGTAGCCCGCGAAGCGTGACTCGAGGACTCCCTCGCCCCCGGTGAGGTCCGGCAGCTGGTGCTGGAGCTCGTGGAGCCGGGCTGCGACCAGCCGCGCATCGAGCCGGGTGAGGTCCGCGGTCGCGGTCTGACCGGTGACCTCGGTGCCCCACCGGCCGAACAGGCGCAGCAGCTGCGGGGCGTCGTGGGTGGGCACCTCGAGGTTCACGTCGAGGACCGGCTCGCACACCTGGGTCGTCGCGCGGGCCAGCGCCTGGCGTACGACCTGGGGCGTGAGCTTGCGGTAGTCCAGTGCGGTGGGCAGCGGCCCGCGCTGGGACGGAGGACCGTCCCACGACGCGTAGCCCGCCTCGGTGAGGGTCACCCGGCAGTCGGTGACCTCCCAGCCGCACGCACCGCGCGCGAGGGTCCGGGTGACGTGCTGGGCCATCACGGACGAGAAGTGCTCGACGGTCTTGAAGAGGAAGAGGGGCAGGTCGCGGGGCGACACGTCGAGGTCGAAGACGACGCCGCTGCCCGGTGCGGTCGGTGTGAGCCGGAGGCCGATCGTCGCCCAGTACGGGTTGGTCGGGGTGTTGAACCGCTCCACCGCCGAGCCGGTCCGCCGCAGGCGCTCGACGTGCAGCACGCTCGCCTCGGAGAACTCGACCTCGATGCCGTGCTCCTCGGCCAGCGTCGAGGCGAGGACCTCCTGCTGGACCCGGCCGTAGAGCGAGACGGTGGCCCGGCCGTCCTGGTCGACCCGCGCCGAGATGAGCGGGTCCTGGTCGGCGAGCTGGGCCAGCGCGGCGCGGAGCGCGGAGCCCTGCTGGGGGTCGCACGCCTCGACCGACGCCTCCAGGGTGGGCGGCGGGAAGTGGGGGGCCTCCGCCCGGCTGGAGGTCCCGAACCCGTCACCGACACGCACGCTGCCGAGCCCGAGGAGCCGCACCACCTGGCCGGTGTGGGCGTCCGCGGCCCGCGCCCACCGACCCTCGCGGAAGACCTGGATCCCGGTGACCTTCCCGTCACGGCCGTCCGGCAGGTCGAGGCGCTGGCGCGCCCGGACCGTCCCGGAGAACATCCGGACGTAGGCGACCTTCTCGCCCGCCGCCCCACGATCGACCTTGAAGACTCGTCCGGAGGGCCGACCCGACGGGACCTCGCCGGCGTCCGGCGGCACGTCAGCCGAGACCGGGGGGAGCAACGTGGCGATGGCGGCCATGAGGTCGCTGACGCCGGCGCCGGTCACGGCCGACCCGGCGAACACCGGGTGCAGGCTCCCGGCCCGGGTCTGCTGCGCGGCCAGGGCCGAGAGCACCTCCGGTGAGCGGTAGCTGCCCTCGACGTACGCCGCCAGGAGCGCGTCGTCGTGCTCGGCCAGGGCGACGGTCTCGCGCTCGCTGAAGTCGTGGTCGCCGGGGTCGTAGGCCGTGAACGTCGCGGTCCGTGACCCGAGGGCGGCCGCCGACCCCATCGGCAGGATGTCGGGCGTCAGTCGCCTCCGGATCGCGTCGAGCACGCCGTCGACGTCGGCGCCGGCGCGATCGATCTTGTTGACGAAGAGCAGCGTCGGCACCCTCAGCCGCTGGAGGGCGCGCATCAGGATCCGGGTCTGCGGCTGCACGCCCTCGACCGCGGACAGCACCAGCACGGCGCCGTCGAGCACGCCGAGGACGCGCTCGACCTCGGCGATGAAGTCCGGGTGTCCCGGGGTGTCGATGACGTTGACGTCGACGTCGTCCAGCGCGAACGACACGACCGCGGCCTTGATCGTGATCCCTCGGCGGCGCTCGAGGTCGAGGCTGTCGGTCTGGGTGGTGCCGGCGTCGACGGACCCCGGCTGGTCGATGACGCCGGCGAGGTGCAGGAGGCGCTCGGTGAGAGTGGTCTTACCTGCGTCGACGTGGGCGAGGATGCCCAGGTTGAGCGAGCGGTTGAGCGGGCGTGCTGGCACGCGGGGTCCCTTCGAGGAGGTGGATGCGGACGGGAGCGGGTGTTCCTCGCATCTCGATGCCTTCCTCTGGGTGCGCGGGTTCGCGCGTGACCGGTCTGTCCGGTCCTCGCACGCTAGGCAACGGCCCGTCGTCGCCGCAACCGGTTAAGGCCCATCCCGTCGTACGCCGTTCGCGTGCCGTTTGCCTGCCGCGGGCCTGCGGTTCCGCTGACGAGGCGAGCATCCGCACGGCTGGTCAGCCATCCCTGTCCCTCCTGCGGAAGCGTGTCCATGCACCGATTGCTGAGTCTCACCCTGGCGGGAGCCCTCGCCTCCTCCACCCTGGCCGTGGCTGCGCTCGCCGCTCCGGCCCAGGCCGAGCCCGTGACCGACGTCAAGGTCAACGAGATCAACTCCAACGGCACCGACTTCATCGAGCTCACCAACATCGGCGCGGACGCCGTGGACCTGTCCGGCTGGGTGCTCGCCGACAACAGCGCCAAGCGCTTCCTGGTCGCCAGCGGGACGACCGTGCCGGCCGGTGGCTTCGTCTCGTTCCAGGTCGACGACACCACCAACCCGCTCGGCGGCTTCGGCCTCGGCAACGGTGACTCCGCTCGGGTCTTCCTCGCCGACGGCACCACCGTGGTCGACGAGCACGCCTACCCCGCCCATGCCGCGACGTCGTGGGGCCGCTGCCCCGACGGCACCGGCAGCTTCGTGCAGACCGACGCCCTGACGCCGGGCGCGGCCAACGCCTGCGCCGGTCCGTCCGACCCGTCGGACCCGATGGACGTCCGGCTCAACGAGGTCGAGTCCAACGGTGACTCCGTGGCCGACTGGGTCGAGCTGACCAACACCGGTGACCAGCCCGCCGATGTCTCGGGCTGGAAGCTCAAGGACGCCGGTGCGAGCAACCCGTTCGTCACGGTCCCCGCAGGTACGACGATCGCCCCGGGTGGCTTCTACGCGATCTACACCGAGTTCCCGCCGCCCGGCTTCGGCCTCGGCGTGGACGACACGGTGACGCTCTTCCAGGCCGACGGCACCTCGGTCGTCGACTCCTACAGCTGGAGCGGCGGTCACGCGGCGACGACGTACGGCCGCTGCCCCGACGGCACCGGCGACTGGCAGGTGACCACTGTCGCGACCCGCGGCGAGGCCAACGCCTGCAGCGCGATCCGGCTCAACGAGATCAAGTCCGACCCCAACCCCGACTGGGTGGAGCTGGTCAACCTCTCCGACGTGCCCGTCGACGTCACCGGCTGGGTGGTCAAGGACAGCACCGAGACCAACCCGACCACCCTCTCCGGCTCCGTGCCGGCCCGCGGCCACCTGCTGGTCGAGGGCCTCGCTGCCGGGCTCGGCGGTGCGGACTCGGTGCGCCTCTTCGACCCCACGCAGAAGCTGATCGACTCCTACTCGTGGACCGCGCACGGCGTGCCGTCGTACGCCCGCTGCGCGGACGGGGTCGGCGCCTTCACCACCAGTGCCGCCGCCACGCCCGGCGGGGCCAACGACTGTCCCGGGCTGGAGACCGAGCCGTGGTTCGGCTCGCAGGACGTCACCACGTCCGACCTGGCCGAGACGTTCAACCAGGACGCCAGCGGCCTCGTCTTCGACCCGGCCGACCCGACCGGCCACACCCTCTGGGTGGCGCAGAACAAGGCCGGCACGCTCTGGAAGATGACCAAGAGCGGCACGACCTGGGTGCCGGCCGCCGGCTGGGCCGGAGGCAGGAACCCGCGCTACAACGACGGAACCGGTGCTCCGGACAGCGAGGGCATCACCATCGGCCCCGACGGCGCGGTCTACCTCGCCACCGAGCGCGACAACAGCGTCAGCGGCGTCAGCAAGAACGCCGTCCTGCGCTACGAGCCCGGCACCTCGGTGAACGCCACCGACGAGTGGGACCTCAACGGCCTGCTGCCGACGCTGGGTGCCAACCTCGGCCTCGAGGGCATCACCTGGATCCCGGACGGCGACCTCGTCGCCGGCGGCTTCGTGGACCAGAGCACGCAGGAGGCCTACGACCCGGCCGACTACGCCCACCACGGCTCGGGCCTCTACGCCGTCGCCGTCGAGGGCACCGGCCTCGTCTACGTCGTCGCGCTCGAGCAGACCGCGGCGGTGCACGAGGCGGCCCACCTCGTCGCCACCGTCGACCCGCAGCTGGTCA
Source organism: uncultured Actinomycetota bacterium (assembly GCA_963750445.1). Lineage (GTDB taxonomy): Bacteria > Actinomycetota > Actinomycetes > Propionibacteriales > Nocardioidaceae > Nocardioides. The sequence continues at coordinate 102,910 of CAVVQR010000017.1, forward strand.
CCAACGCCGGCCCGGCCAGTGCGATGGACGTCGCGTGGGACCCCGAGACCGAGCAGCTGCGCGTCCTGTGTGACGACAGCTGCGACGGCACCTCGGTGGCGATGGACCTCGAGGCGGGTGCCTTCGCCGTCACCACGGCGTACGACCGTCCTCTGGGCATGCCCAACCTCAACAACGAGGGCCTGGCCTTCGCGCCGCAGTCCTCCTGCGTCGGCGGACGCAAGGAGGTCGTGTGGAGCGACGACGGTGACACCGACAGCCACTCGCTGAGGTCCGGCACGGTGCCCTGCGAGGTGCTGACCACCCCGCCGACCACGCCGCCGACCACGCCGACCACACCGGTCCCGCCGGCCACTCCCACGACGCCGGTCACCCCGGTCCCGACGACGCCGGTCCCGACGGCACCGGTGGTCAAGGAGTCGGCCACCGTCACGGTGAAGAAGATGCTCCGGGGCACCACCGGGAAGCGGCTCAAGGTGCGGATCGCGATCGCTTCCGAGGGCGGACCGGCCACCGGCGTCGTCAAGGTCAAGGTCCGCGGCACCAGCGGTGCGACCAAGGTCCGGCTCGAGGGTGGCAAGGCTCTCGTGCGGCTCCCGCGCTTCCACCGGGCGGGCACCAAGAAGATCATCCTGAAGTACAGGGGCGACGACACCACCAAGCGGTCGACCACGACGATCCGGGCGGTCATCACCGCCTGACGTGGCGCATGCTGGTCCCCTGACACGGCGTCGGGAACAGGAGCGGGGACCAGCATGCGCGTACGACTTCTCGCGATCGCCTGCCTGGCGGCGGGCGCCCTCGTCGCGGTGCCCGGCGCCGGCACCGCGGCCGCCGCGACCTGCGCCGGGGTGCCGGCCACCATCGTCGGGACCGACCGGGACGACGAGCTGACCGGCACGCCGGGTGACGACGTCATCGCCGGACTCGGCGGCGCGGACGTCATCGACGCCGGGGCGGGCAACGACCTCGTGTGCGGCGACGCCGGCCCGGACGACCTCACCGGCGGGCTCGGCGACGACCGGCTCTACGGCGGCACCAACGGGCTGGTGCCGGTCTTCGAGGGCGAGCCCGAGCCGGCCGGCGACACGCTCCGCCCGGGGCCCGGCGACGACCTCGTCGACGCCGGGATCAACACCGTGCTGCGCGGCGACGGCTACAACAGCACGGACACGATCGACTACTCCGCCTCCGCGACCGGCGTGAGCGTCGACCTGGTGAGCGGCGTCGCGACGGGCGAGGGCAACGACACCGTGGTGGTGGCCCAGCCACAGCCCGAGCTCGGCGCCGTGATCGAGCTCTGGGGCTCCGCCCACGCCGACCACCTCCTCGGCACCGAGGGCGCTGACCAGCTCATCGGGAAGGGCGGCGGCGACTGGATCGAGGGCCGCGGTGGCGACGACCTGATCCTCAACGACTGGGACGAGTACTCCCCGCCGAAGGGCGAGCCGGCCGACGACGTGTTCGACGGTGGCGAGGGCGACGACGGGCTCGACTCGACGGGTGGCGCCGACGTCCTTCTCGGCGGTCCCGGCCAGGACAGCCTCCGCAAGGAGCGCGGCCCGGCGACCCTGGACGGGGGTCCCGGCCGCGACCGGCTCGAGGTCTACCTCTCGCCCGGGCGCCACTCGCTCACCGGGGGCGGGGGTCGTGACGAGGTCCTGCTGGCCGTGCTCGACACCGGCGCCCGCACCCGCGGGGTGATGGACCAGGCGCGCGGGCGTTTCGTCGTACGCCGCGCGCACCGCGCGCCGGTGCGGGCCCGGGTGCTCGACGTCGATCGCGTCGTGATGCCGCACAACGCCGGCCGCTGGACCTACCTCGGCAGCCCGGGCGACGACCACGTCGCTGGCGGGTCGGCGTACACCGCCAAGGGGCGTGGTGGCGACGACGTCCTGGTCGGGTCGTTCGCTGACGACGTGCTGCTCGGCGGTCGCGGTGTCGACCGCGCGGTGGGTGGCGGTGGTCGCGACCGGTGCAGCGCCGAGGAGGTACGCCGCTGCGAGGTGGTCTCCACCTTTGGTCGCATCCATCCTGAGAAGTTGCTGTGATGGGAACAGCGCCCCCTCCGCACGCGTTTGACTGAGTGTCACCCCGGCTAGAGTGGTGTGACGACACAGGCGCAGTCACCACGACGGCGTCCACCTCCCGGAGCCTCCGGGAGCGGCCTCCAAGGAGAGACCATGAAGAGCAACAACCCCATCTTCAACCGTTCCGAGGAGTTCAACCGCGCCTCGTCGAACACCTACGGCAACCAGACCTACGCCGGTGGGGGCGCGGCCTACCCCGGCTACGGCGACACCACCAGTGACCCGTCCACGTGGGGCACCGGCACGCCGGGCCAGGTGGACCAGGGCCGGATGACGATCGACTCGGTCGTCCAGAAGACCGCGATCTCGATCGCGCTGGTCTTCGCCACCGCCTTCGTCACCTGGTGGTGGATCGGCGACGTGTTCGACGACAACGCGATCGTCGACGGTGACGGCCGACGGTGCTCGCCCGATGCTGGCCATCGTCGGCGCCGGTGGTGCGTTCCTGCTGTCGCTGGTCAACTCGTTCAAGAAGGTCATCAGCCCGGCCCTGGTGATGGCGTTCGCCGCCGTCGAGGGCGTGGCGCTCGGTGCCGATCAGCGAGTTCTTCGAGGCCCAGTATCCGCGGCATCGTGACCAGGCGGTGCTCGGCACCTTCGCCGCGTTCGCCGGCACGCTGGCCGCCTACAAGTTCCTCAACATCAAGGTCGGCGACAAGTTCCGTCGCGGTCGTCATCGCCGGCATGTTCGGCATGGTGGGCCTCGGCCTGCTGTCGCTGGTGCTGAGCTTCTTCGGCATCAAGTCACCGGCCTCTACGGCAACGGCGCCCTCGGCCTCGTCTTCGCCATCGCCGGCCTCGTGCTGGGTGTCTTCATGCTGATCCTCGACTTCGACTTCGTCGAGAACGGCGTCGCCGCCGGCCTCCCGGACCGCGAGTCGTGGCGTGCGGCCTTCGGCCTCACCGTCAGCCTGGTCTGGATCTACACCAACCTGCTGCGCATCCTCGCCATCATGCGTGGCGACTGATCGCCAGAAGCTCCGCTGGCCCGTCCGAGATCACTCGGGCGGGCCGGCGTCATTTCGGGGTCCGGGTGTGAGCGGTGCGTGGAGCAGGTTCTGAGCTCGTAGAACCTGCCTCACTCACCGCTCGACGAGGAATCCGCCGGCGCCTCGTGGTCCTCGTGCTGCTCGGGCGACTCGGCGTCGGTCGAGGGGCGGCGACGGCGGTGCCGGAGCTCGACCCAGCGGCCGCGGAGGCCGCGCTGGTTGCCGCCGACCTCGGTCCCGTCGACCTCGGTGCCGGGCGTGCGCGCAGCGCGTACGGCGGCGGCGGCGACCGGGAGGATGCCCTCGCGGCGCAGCGGCTCGGGAAGGGCCTCGTCGTCGGGGAGCAGGTCGAGCGCGGCCAGGCAGGACGGGATCAGCACGGAGGCCAGCTGCTTGTAGCCGTCGGCCGACGGGTGGAACCGGTCCGGGCCGAAGAGCACGGCAGGCGCGGCGTCGAACTCGGGGCCGAGGATGTCGCCGAGCGACACCGACCGACCGCCGTTCTCCACGACGGTGATGGTCTGGGCGGCCGCGATCCGGCGCGACCACTCGCGGGCCACCTGCTTGAGCGGCGGCGGGATCGGTCGGATGGTGCCGAGGTCCGGGCAGGTGCCGACGACGACGGCGATGTCCGCCTCGCGCAGGCGGCGTACGCCCTCGGCGAGGTGGCGCACCGACGCGGACGGCAGGACCGAGTGGGTGACGTCGTTGGCGCCGACGAGGATCACGGCGAGGTCGGGGTGGGTGCCGATCGCGGCGGCTGCCTGGTCGGCCAGCGCGCTGGACTGGGCGCCGACGACGGCGAAGGAGCGCAGGTGCACCCGGCGGTCGGCCTGGGCGGCGACACCGCTGGCCAGGTGCGCGCCGGTGGTCTCCTCGACGCGCTCGACGCCGTAGCCGGCTGCGCTGGAGTCGCCCAGCAGCGCGATCCGGATCGCCGGTGCCGGTCGTCCGCGGCCGTACCAGCCGGTCGCATCGGGTGGGGCGTGCGTGGCGTTGCCGATCACCCTCCGCGCGAACTTCGCCTCGGCGACCAGGACTCCGTAGAGCCCGGCGCCGAGCACGGACAGGCCGCCACCGCCCAGGGCGGCGGCTGACGCCAGCTTGCGTGCTGCTCCTGTTGCCCCCACGCCCCCGATGCTACGCAAGCGGCGTTGCCCGTTCCGGAGCGGTAGGTCGCTAGATTGGCCGGGTGCAGTACGTGAACTCGATCCTCGACCTGATCGGCAACACCCCGCTCGTCCGGCTCGGCCGGACCCTTGACCTGCCTGAGACCGCGGCTGAGGCTCCGCTGGTCCTGGCGAAGGTGGAGTACCTCAACCCCGGCGGGTCGGTGAAGGATCGCATCGCCACGCGGATGATCGAGGCCGCCGAGGCGTCGGGCGAGCTCCAGCCCGGCGGCACGATCGTGGAGCCGACCTCCGGCAACACCGGTGTCGGGCTGGCGATGGTGGCCCAGCAGAAGGGCTACAAGTGCATCTTCGTGTGCCCCGACAAGGTCAGCGTCGACAAGCGCAACGTGCTCAAGGCCTACGGCGCCGAGGTCGTGGTCTGCCCGACCGCCGTCGCTCCCGAGCACCCGGACTCCTACTACAACGTCTCGGACCGGCTCGCCTCACAGCCCGGCGCGTGGAAGCCCAACCAGTACGCCAACCCCCACAACCCGCGCTCGCACTACGAGACCACGGGACCGGAGATCTGGGCGCAGACCGAGGGCCGGATCACCCACTTCGTGTGCGGCATGGGCACCGGCGGCACGATCAGCGGCGTCGGGCGCTACCTCAAGGAGCAGGCTGCCCTCGCCGGGACCGACGTCCAGGTGATCGGCGCCGACCCCGCGGGCTCGGTCTACTCCGGCGGCACCGGTCGCCCCTACCTCGTCGAGGGCGTCGGTGAGGACTTCTGGCCCGACACCTACGACCGCACCGTCGCCGACCGCGTCATCGAGGTCTCCGACGCCGACTCGTTCGCCTTCACCCGCCGCCTGGCCCGCGAGGAGGCGTTGCTCGTCGGCGGGTCCTGCGGAATGGCCGCGTGGGCCGCGCGGCAGGTCGCGCAGGAGCTCGCCGACGAGGGCCGCACCGACGCTGTCGTCGTGGTGCTGCTGCCGGACTCCGGTCGCGGCTACCTCACCAAGATCTTCAACGACGAGTGGCTCGCCCAGTACGGCTTCGCCACCGGCGCCCAGGCCGACCACCGCACCGTCGGCGAGGTGCTGCGCGGCAAGTCCGGCCAGCTGCCCGACCTGGTGCACACCCACCCGAGCGAGACCATCGCCGAGGCCGTGCACATCTTCCAGGAGTACGGCGTCAGCCAGATGCCCGTCGTCCGCGCCGAGCCGCCGATCGTGGCGGCCGAGGTCGCGGGCTCGGTGTCGGTGACGACCCTCCTCGACGCGCTGTTCGCCGGCACCGCCAAGCTCAACGACCCGGTCGAGGACCACATGTCGCCGGCGATGCCGACGATCGGCTCCACCGAGGCCGCTGCCGACGCCGTGACGCTGCTCGAGAAGTCCGACGCGGTGCTGGTGCAGGAGGACGGCAAGCCCATCGGCGTGCTCACCCGCCAGGACCTGCTGACGTTCGTGGCGGCATCGTGAGGCGCCACCTCCGTGGGGTGAGCGGCGCACTCGTGGCCCTCGCCTGCCTCGGCGCCCTCAGCGCCTGCGGCGACGACGCCAACACCAGCGCCGACCCGGTCGAGGTCGAGGTCGGCAAGGCATTCGAGTGGAACGGCTTCTCCGTCGAGGACGGGTGGGAGCTCAACCCCATCAAGCGCTCGGTCAACGGCAACGAGGTGACGACCCCCGAGGTCAAGGGCACCATCACCAACCTCGAGGACGACGAGCGCGCGCCGATCTTCGAGATGGTGTTCTCGTCCGACAGCGAGCCCGTCGCGACGATCAGCTGCTCCGCGGCGAAGATGGTGGCCGACCAGTCGCAGCAGTTCCTCTGCCCCGGCCTGAGCGCCGTCATGCCCGAGGACTACGACGCCGTCGTGGTGCAGGAGTTCGTCCGGGACGACGGCACCGGCAGCAGCTCCGGCTGACGTGGGGGACCTGTCGGTCGAGGTCGTCCTCTTCCTGGTCCTCGCGGCCCTGGTGGCCGGCTTCGTCGACGCCGTCGTCGGCGGCGGGGGACTGGTGCAGCTGCCCGCCCTGCTCGTCGGGCTGCCCGGCGCGTCGGTGGTGCAGATCGCGGCGACCAACAAGCTGGCGTCGTTCTGCGGCACGTCGATCAGCGCGACGACGTACGTCCGACGCATCCGTCCCGATCCCCGCACCTTCCTGCCGCTGATGCTCGCGGCCGGCCTCGGGTCTGCCGGTGGTGCGCTGGTCGCCTCGATGCTGCCGCGCAGCGCCTTCGACCCGATCATCCTGGTCGTGCTCGTGCTGGTCGGCGGCTACGTCTGGTTCAGGCCGAGCGTGGGCGAGCTGACCAACCTCCGGTTCCAGGGCGGGCAGCACCTGACGGCCGTGGTCCTCACCGGCCTGACGATCGGCTTCTACGACGGCGCCATCGGCCCGGGCACCGGGTCGTTCCTGGTCTTCGCGCTGGTCGGTCTGCTGGGCTACAACTTCCTCGAGGCCTCGGCCAAGGCCAAGCTCGCCAACTGGGCGACCAACCTCGCCGCCCTGATCGTCTTCGTCCCGCAGGGCGCGGTGATCTGGCAGCTGGCCCTGCCGATGGCGGCGGCCAACATCGTCGGCGGCTATCTCGGCGCCCGACTGGCGATGGCACGCGGCGCGAAGTTCGTCCGGGTGTTCTTCCTGGTGGTGGTCGCCGGCTTCATCGTCCGCCTCGGCGGGCAGCTGCTCGGCTGGTGGTGACCGCGGTGCGCCCACCGACTGCGGGGGCGGACCGGTAGCCTCCACCTCGTGGGAGCGGTCTCGGCAGTCGACAGGTTCCAGCGCCGTCATCCCGTGATCGGCTTCCCGCTGGCCGTGATCTACAAGTACTTCGACGACCAGGGCCCCTATCTCGCCTCGGCGCTGACCTACTACGCCTTCATCTCGATCTTCCCGCTGATGCTGCTGGGCACCTCGATCCTCGGCCTGTTCCTGCGGGGCGAGCCGCAGTGGCAGGAGCAGATCCTCAACTCCGCCCTGTCGCAGTTCCCGATCATCGGCGACGAGCTCGGCCGGCCAGAGGGCCTGCAGGGATCCGTCACCGGTGTCGTGATCGGTGCCCTCGCGGCCCTCTACGGAGCGATGGGGCTGGGCCAGGCCCTCCAGAACACCCAGCACGTCGCGTGGTCGGTGCCGCGCAACAGTCGGCCCAACCCGGTCTACGCCCGCGTCAAGACGTTGCTGCTGCTCCTGACCGCGGGCCTGTCGCTGCTCAGCGTCACCGTCCTCTCGACGATCGCCAGCACCACGGACGCCTTCACGGCGGTGATCGGCGACGGGCTGAAGCAGCTCCTGCCGGTCCTGACCGTGCTCGTCGTCGGTGCCGGAATCACCTTCCTGTTCCGCTTCGCTGCGACCGGTCAGCACTCCTTCTGGCGCGCGGCGCCCGGGGGCTTCGCCCTGGCGGTCATGTGGCAGCTGCTCCAGATCGGTGGTGCCGCCTACGTCGACCGCGTGCTGGTCAACACCAGCTCGATGACCAAGACGTTCGGACTGGTCCTCGGTCTCATCGGGTTCCTGTGGATCGGCGCCGTGATGGCGGTCATGGCGATGGAGATCAACGTGGTCTGGGCGCGTCGGCTGTGGCCCCGCGCCCTGCTGACGCCGTTCACCGACAACGTCGACCTGACCGACGCCGACAGGCGGGCCTACGCGGCCTACGCGCGGATGCAGCGCCACAAGGGCTTCGAGAAGGTGTCGGTGGAGTGGGAGCCCGGTCCGGTCGAGCTGCGCCAGCTGGAGCCCGAGGAGACCGCGGCCCCGGCGCCGGACGACCGGGCGTGACCTCCTACCTCACGGTCGCGCACGCCGCGACCTTCGAGGTCGAGGACCGTGGCTCGCGCTTCCTCGCCACGGTCAGGCGGGTCGCCGACGAGGATGCTGCGCGCGCCCTGGTCGCCGGCCTGCGCCGCGAGCACGGCGATGCGCGGCACCACTGCTCGGCCTTCGTGCTCGGCCCGGGTGGTGAGCTCCAGCGCTCCTCCGACGACGGCGAACCCGCCGGCACCGCCGGTGCGCCGATGCTGGACGTGCTGCGCGGCGCCCGGGTCAGCGACGTCGCTGCCGTCGTGACGCGGTGGTTCGGCGGGACGCTGCTCGGTGCCGGCGGGTTGGTCCGCGCCTACGGCGACGCGGTCCGTGGCGCGTTGGGCGAGGCCGGGACCGTGCGCCGGTCCCTTCTCAGCGAGCTCGCTCTGGAGCTCGAGCACGCGGATGCCGGCCGGGTCGAGGGTGACCTGCGGGCCCGCGGGGTCACCGTGCTCGACGTGGCCTACGGCGCCCGCGTGCGGTTGCTGCTCGCCGCGGCTCCGGCCGACGTCGACCGGCTCGACGAGGCAGTCTCCGCCGCGACGGCGGGCCGGGTCCGGCCGTCGGTGGTGGGGGAGCGCTGGGTCGACGGATGAGCCGTCAGTCGACGTCGCCGTCGACGTAGACCCACCGTCCGGCGCGCTGCTCGAACCGGCTGACCTCGTGCATCCGGCCGCCCTCCCACGTCGCGACGAACTCGACGGTGTCGCCCTCGGCGGCCACGACCCGCAGTCCGGTCCACCGGGTGGCCGGATCCGGGGAGAGGTCGTCGGGTCGCGTCCGCGGGTGCCACGTGCGGAACAGGTGGTCGGCATCGCCCCTCACGTAGGCGGTGTAGCGCGAGCGCATCAGCTGCTCGGGCGAGGACGCCTGCGCAGCGTTGGCCAGCAGCGGTCCGCAGCACGCGACGTACGTCGATCCGGACCCGCACGGACAGGGCGGGGCGAGTGAGGTCACGAGCCCAGCGTAGGCGGGAACAAACCGGGTGACACTGTCGTTGTAAGGATGTAATCATGTAAGCACTGCAAGAAGGAGAACACACATGATGACCCGAGATGACAACGAAGAGAGCCGCGGCAGCCGCGGCGAAGGTCGCGGCCGAGGCCGCGGCGAAGGCCGACCCGACCGTGGGGAGCGCGGCGAGCGCCGTGGCCCGCGCGGCGAGGGCCGAGGCCGACGTGGGGGCTGGCAGGTCGCCGACCTCCCGTCCGCCACGGACGCCACCGACTGGTTCCGCGGGCGACTGCCCGAGGCCTGGTTCAGCGAGATCGAGGTGACCACGGACCGTGAGGAGATCACGGTGCTGGGCACCCTGGCCGAGACGGCCGACGGCGCCGAGGCGGAGGGCCGGATCGGTCGCTTCCGCTCCGAGACCAAGGCCGAGCGCATCGAGATCGCGCTCGAGGCCGAGGCCCGCTACCAGCGCAAGGTCTCGTGGGGGGTGCGGCTCGGCGACACCGAGGCGCTGTTCACCCACGTCGCCGCGCCGGTGATGACCCGGCTGCGCCAGCCCGAGCGGCAGGTGCTCGACACCCTCGTCGACGCCGGCGTCGCACGGTCCCGCTCCGACGCGCTCGTCTGGTCGGTCCGACTCGTGGGCGAGCACGCCGACGAGTGGCTCGACCAGCTGCGCGGGGCGATGGCCGAGGTCGACAAGCTGCGAGGTGAGGGCCCGGCCCTCTGACCTGCTGCGAGGACGCGCGGGCAGTGCATCGGAAATCCGGTGCACTGTCCGCGCGTCGACGCACTAGCGTGCGCGCATGACGATCGAGCGGCCCGACCCGAGCTTCAGCAACTCCGAGGTCGGGATGCTCCGGTCCTACCTCGACCACTTCCGCGGGACCGTCCGGCTGCAGGCCAGCGGCCTGAGCGACGCCCAGCTCGACCAGACCCTCCCGCCGAGCGACCTCACCCTCGGCGGGATGCTCAAGCACCTCGCGTTCGTGGAGGACTACTGGTTCTCCTACAACCTGCTCGCCCACGAGCCGTCCCCGCCGTGGGACACCGCCCCCTGGGACGACGACCCCGACTGGGACTGGCACAGCGCAGCCGGTGCCTCGCACGCCGAGCTCGACGGCCTGCTCGCGGCCGCGATCGCCCGATCGGACGAGTGCCTCGACGCCTCGCTCGCGCGCGATCCCGACCTCGGTCGGCTGGTCGACCGGGCGCGCCCACCCGAGAAGGGGGAGACCGCGACGGTGCGCTGGGTGCTGGTCCACATGGTCGAGGAGTACGCCCGCCACGCCGGCCATGGCGACCTGATCCGCCAGTCGATCGACGGGGCCACCGACATCTGACGATGTCTGCTCCAATGGGCGCATGCCCGAGCCGATCCGCGTGTACCTCCTCGACGACCACGACGTGGTCCGCGAGGGGTTGAGGTTCCTGCTGGAGCAGCAGGACGACATCGTGGTGGTCGGCGAGTCCGCGAGCGCGATCGAGGCCACCGCCCGGATCCCCGCCCTGCGCCCGGACGTCGCGGTGCTGGACGCCCGGCTGCCCGACGGGTCGGGGATCGAGGTGTGCCGGTCCGTGCGCGCGGTCGACCCGTCGATCAACGCCCTGATCCTGACGTCCTACGACGACGACGAGGCGCTGTTCGCCGCGATCATGGCCGGCGCCTCGGGCTACGTGCTCAAGGAGATCCGCAGCTCCGACCTGGTGGGCGCCGTGCGCCACGTCGCGGCCGGCAAGTCGCTGATCGACCCGGCGATGACCGCCACCGTCCTCGACCGGATCCGCAACGGCCCCGGCACGCCCGACGAGCTGGCCTCGCTCACCGACCAGGAGCGGATCCTGCTCGGCCACATCGCGGAGGGCCTGACCAACAGGCAGATCGCCGAGCAGATGTTCCTGGCCGAGAAGACGGTCAAGAACTACGTCTCGAGCATCCTGTCCAAGCTCGGTCTGGAGCGGCGCACGCAGGCCGCGGTGCTGGCCTCCAAGCTCCTCGGGACTTAGGTCCCCCCGGGTGGTGACCGGCGGCCCTGACGGCCGGGCGGCGACCACGCGACTCTGGTGGTGACCCGGAAACCACACCACCGAAGGAGGGGATGACGATGACCGTCATCCATCGCCAGCACAACGAGGACGCCACCACCACCTCGACCACCACCTCGTCCGCCACCTCGTCCGCCACCCACGACGACCGCGGCCCCTGGTTCGAGCGGGCCCTGGCCACCCTGCGGATCGCCTTCGGACTCACCTTCCTGTGGGCCTTCCTCGACAAGCTGTTCGCGCTCGGCTTCCACACCGGCTACGCCCAGGACGGCACCCTGGACCGCTTCGGCCCGGCCGCGTGGATCAACGGCGGGAGCCCCACCGAGGGCTTCCTCGGCTTCGGTGTCCCGGCGAACAACCCGTTCCACGGGTTCTTCACCTCCCTCGCCGGACACGCCTGGGTCGACTGGCTCTTCATGGCCGGCCTGCTCGGCATCGGCGTCACCCTCCTGCTCGGGGTGGGGATGCGGATCGGCACCGCGGCAGGCGCCCTGATGTACGCCTTCATGTACGCCGCCTCGCTCCCGCTGGAGAACCACCCCTTCATCGACGACCACTTCGTCGGCATCATCGTGATGGCGGTCCTCGCCCTGGGCGCGGCCGGCACCACCTGGGGGCTGGGTCACTGGTGGAACCGCATGGCAGTGGTGGAGAACCACCCCGTCCTGCGCTGACACCACCCCCGGAGGCCCGACGTCACCCCACTGACGTCGGGCCTTGTCGCGCGCTCAGCCGGAGAGCGGCACGCGCCAGACCAGAAGGGTGCCGCGCTCACCGACCGGCGAGACCTCGAGGGTCCCGCCGAGGTCGACGGCGCGGCGGCGGGCGTTGCGCAGGCCGCTCTCGGTGACCTCGCTCGGCAGGCCCACGCCGTCGTCGGCCACGCGCAGCTCGAGGCGATCGGCCGCCACCGAGACGTCGACCTCGGCGCTGTCGGCCAGGGCGTGGCGCGCGACGTTGGAGACCGCCTCCCGGAGCACGGCCAGCAGCTGGGAGCCGAGGGCGGGCGGGACCACCGTGTCGACCGGACCCGAGGTCCGGACGACCGGGGTGAACCCGAGCACCGGGACGTACTCCTTCACCAGGTTGCGGACGGCTGCGCGCAGGGAGTCGCCCCGGCGGTCCTGGAGCTCGAAGATCGTGCCGCGGATCGCCTTGATCGTGTCGTCGAGGTCGCCCACCGACCGGTCCAGGCGCTCGCTGACGGCACCGTCGCCGATCATGGCGGCCACGCCCTGGAGCTGCAGCCCGGTCGCGAAGAGCCGCTGGATGACGATGTCGTGGAGGTCGCGGGCGATGCGCTCGCGGTCGGAGATCACCGCCAGCTCCTGGCGGTCGGCGAGGGCCTGGGTGCGGTCGAGGGAGAGCGCGACCTGGTCGGCGAAGCCGGCGAAGAGGTCGCGGCCCTGCACGTCGAGCAGGCCGGAGTCGGGCCGGACGACGGCGACCAGCGCTGTCACCGGAGCAAGGTGCGAGCGCAGCGGGACCACCACGAGGGGCACGCCGTCGACGGTCGTGGTGACGACGGGCGAGCCGGTCCCCGGCCCGGGAAGCTCGCGGCCCCCGGCGAGCAGGCCGTGGACCCGGTCGACGTCCGCGTCGGGCGCCACGCTCACCGTGTCGTGGTCGGGTCCGAGGGACGACCAGAGCGCGACGGCCTGCGCCTGCGACACCTGGCGCGCGGTGGACACGATCTGGTGCAGCGCGGTGGTCAGGTCGACCGGCGGCTGGAGCAGCTCGGCGAGCTCGGCGGACGCCTCCAGCCACTGCCGCCGCCGCTCGCTCAACGCGAACGAGCGGGCGTTGCTGATGACGTAGCCGGCGGTCCGCGCCAGCTCCTCGACGAGGCTCTCGTCGGCCGCGGTGAAGGGGCCGCCGCCGGTCTTCTCGGTGAGGTAGAGGTTGCCGAACACGGTGCCCCGGATCCGCACCGGCATGCCGAGGAAGGACGTCATCGGAGGATGGTTCGGCGGGAAGCCGACCGAGGAGTGGTGGGCCGACAGGTCGGCGAGCCGCAGGCCGGACGGGTCCTCGATGATCACGCCGAGGATGCCGCGTCCGTGGGGCAGGTCGCCGATGAGTGCACGCGTCCGGTCGTCGAGGCCAGTGGTGAGGAACTCCACCAGCTCGCCGTCACCGCCGATGACGCCCAGTGCTCCGTAGCGCGCACCGGTCAGCGCCGTCGCTGCCTCGACGATGCGGGTCAGCACGCTGGCCAGGTCGAGGTCGCTGGAGATCGCGGTCACGGCCTCGAGCAGCAGGCGGGCGTCGGCACCGAGGTCCGGGGCTGGAGTGGGCGTCACGGGCACAGTCTGGCGGGTCCGGCTCCGTCGCGGGTCACGCCAGCCGGTGCACCGGCAGGTGCTGCCAGCGGGTCCCAGTCGGCGCCGAGCCGGCGACCGGTCACCTCGGACCACGGGATCCGTACGACGAGGTGGCGCTGGCCCGCGGCCCACGGGCGCGGTGCCCAGGTCCGGATGATCTCGGCGAGCTCCTCCTGGTCGTCGACGAAGGCGGCCCGGCCACGCACCACGACGCTCCAGCCGCGCTCGAGCTCGTGGTCGAGCTGGTCCACCTCGAAGCACAGCTGCGCGTCGCGGCCGTAGGTCCCCAGCAGGCTGTACGCCGCGGTGCGGAGCAGGATCGACTCGCCGTGGACCGCGTAGTTGACCGGCACGATGTGCGGTCCCGTCGGCGTACCGAGAGCGACCCGACCGGCCACGCCGGCGTTGAGCAGGCGGGCGCAGTCCTGACGGGAGAGGTCGACGGTGGTGTGCATGGGGAGCCTCCTTCGGCTGGGCTCCCAGCCTCCCTCCGCGTGCGCGGCGCGGGCAGGGTCGAAGGTCCCGAAGCCGCAGGGCCGGTCTTCGAGTGCGCTCGACGTTGACGGCCCGGTCTAGCGTGGAGGTCGTGACGGACCCGACCCAGCAGCAGACGCAGACGCAGACTCAGACCCAGCACCCCGAAGCCAGCACCGTCGGCCAGCTCCGCGCGAGCGGCCACGAGCTCAGGACGCTCCGGCAGGAGCTCCGCGACAACCTGCTCGCGCGACTGCGCGCGGGCGAGGACCCGTGGCCGGGCCTGCACGGCTTCTCCGAGACGGTGATCCCGCAGGTCGAGCGGGCGCTGCTCGCCGGGCACGACATCGTGCTGCTGGGTGAGCGCGGCCAGGGCAAGACCCGGCTGCTGCGCTCGCTGGTCGGCCTGCTCGACGAGTGGACTCCCGTCATCTCCGGCTCCGAGCTCGGGGAGCACCCCTACGAGCCGATCACGGTCACGTCCCAGCAGGCGGCAGCGACCTACGGCGACGACCTGCGCATCTCGTGGAAGCACCGCGACGAGAGGTACGCCGAGAAGCTGGCGACGCCGGACACGTCGGTCGCCGACCTGATCGGCGACGTCGACCCCATGAAGGTGGCCGAGGGGCGTCACCTCGGCGACCCGGAGACCATCCACTTCGGTCTGATCCCGCGCAGCCACCGCGGCATCGTCGCCATCAACGAGCTCCCGGACCTGGCCGAGCGGATCCAGGTCGCGATGCTCAACGTGATGGAGGAGCGTGACATCCAGATCCGCGGCTACATCCTGCGGCTGCCGCTCGACGTCCTGGTGGTCGCGAGCGCCAACCCGGAGGACTACACCAACCGCGGGCGGATCATCACGCCGCTCAAGGACCGCTTCGGCGCCGAGATCCGCACCCACTACCCACGTGAGGTGGAGCAGGAGATCCTGGTCATCGAGCAGGAGGCCGACCTCGTCGCCGAGGTCCCGGCCTACCTCCTGGAGGTGCTGGCGCGCTTCACCCGCAACCTGCGTGAGTCGCAGGCCGTCGACCAGCGCTCGGGCGTCAGCGCCCGGTTCGCGATCGCCGGGGCCGAGACGATCGCCGCTGCCGCGCTGCACCGCGCCACGACGCAGGGCGAGGACGAGCCGGTGGCGCGCGTCGTCGACCTCGAGACCGCGGTCGACGTGCTCGGCGGCAAGATCGAGTTCGAGACGGGCGAGGAGGGCCGGGAGACCGAGATCCTCACCCACCTGCTGCGCACGGCCGTCTCCGAGACGGTGCGCGCCCACCTGGCCGGCATCGACCTGCGGCTGCTCGTCGACGCGATCGAGGAGGGCGCGATGGTGAGCACCGGCGCCCGCGTCGGCGCGCGCGACTTCCTGGCCGGCCTGCCGGTGCTGGGGGAGTCCGACCTCTACGACGCGGTCTGCGACCGCCTCGGCGCGACCAACGACGGCGAGCGGGCGGCGGCGCTCGAGCTCGCCCTCGAGGGCCTCTACCTCGCTCGCAAGATCGGCAAGGACACCGACGCCGGGGAGACCGTCTATGGCTGATGTCCTGGTCCGGCCGGGCACGGCGGCCGACATCCCGGCGTTCCGCGCCCTCGGCGAGGCGGTGGTCCCGCCGACCTACGGCCCGATCGACGCGGCGTACGCCCAGCGGATGCTCGACGAGTGGTGGACGCCCGAGGTGTTCGCGACGTCGCTCGAGCGCAACGCGCACCTCGTCGCCGTGCGCGACGGCGAGGTGGTCGCGCTGGCCAACCTCGGACGCGTCTCCGCCTCCTACCGCGACTTCCCGTCCGTCACCGAGGACCGCGAGGTGATGTGGAAGCTCTACGTCCACCCCGAGCACCAGGGTGCCGGGATCGGGCGCCGACTGCTCGCCGAGATCGAGTCGATGGTCGAGGGCGACGAGCTCTGGCTCGAGGTCGTCGACGGCAACCAGCAGGCCTACGACTTCTACCTCGGCTGCGGCTTCGACGAGGTCGAGCGGGTCGCGGACGACCAGTGGCCCGCCGACATCTGGATGAGGAAGACCCTTGTGAAGGACCCCGCATGAGTCGCTACCAGCTCTACGACGGCGGCGACCCGCTGGCGCCGCCCGTCGACCTCGCCGAGGCGCTCGACGCCATCGGCCAGGACGTGATGGCCGGCTACTCGCCCGAGCACGCGATGCGCGAGTTCCTGCGCCGCGGCAGCAACGACCAGGCCGGGCTCGACGAGCTCGGACGGCGGGTGGCCGAGCGCCGGCGCGAGATCCTCCAGCGCAACAACCTCGACGGCACCATGCAGGAGGTCCGCGAGCTCCTCGACAAGGCGCTGCTCGCCGAGCGTGGTCAGCTCGCCCGCGACATCACGATGGACGACGGCGACCGCGAGTTCCGCGAGATGGTGCTGGACAACCTGCCGTCCTCCACCGCGTCCGCGGTGAGCGAGCTGTCGTCCTACGACTGGCAGTCCTCGGAGGCGCGCGAGGCCTACGAGGAGATCAAGGACCTGCTCGGCCGCGAGCTGCTCGACCAGCGCTTCGCCGGCATGAAGCAGGCGCTCGAGGGTGCGACCGAGGAGGACCGGGCTGCGGTCGCGGAGATGCTGTCCGACCTCAACGACCTGCTCGAGAAGCACGCGTCCGGAGCCGACACCGACGACGACTTCGCCGAGTTCATGGACAAGCACGGGGACTTCTTTCCCGAGAACCCCCAGGACATGGACGAGCTGCTCGACTCGCTCGCCCAGCGTGCCGCGGCTGCCCAGCGGATGCTGAACTCGATGTCCGAGGAGCAGCGCCAGGAGCTGATGGAGCTGTCCCAGCAGGCGTTCGGCTCACCGCAGCTGACCGAGCAGCTGGCCCGGATGGACGCCAACCTGCAGGCGCTGCGGCCGGGCGAGGACTGGTCGGGGTCGGAGAGCTTCGAGGGTGACCAGGGGATGGGCCTCGGTGACGGCACCGGGGCGCTCCAGGACCTGGCGCAGCTCGACGCGCTCGCCGACCAGCTGGCCCAGTCGCACCACGGCGCCCGGCTCGACGACGTCGACCTCGACGCCCTGGCCGGGCAGCTCGGACCCGAGGCGGCGGTCGCTGCGAAGACCCTGCAGGAGCTGGAGCAGGCCCTGCGCGACAGCGGCTACCTCAAGCGCGGCTCCGACGGCGAGCTGCGGCTCTCGCCCAAGGCGATGCGCCAGCTCGGCAAGGCCCTGCTGCGCGACGTGGCCGACCGGATGAGCGGTCGCTCCGGCGCCCGCGAGACGCGTACGACGGGACTGGCGGGCGAGTCCACGGGCTCGAGCCGCCGGTGGGAGTTCGGCGACACCGAGCCCTGGGACGTGCCCCGCACGATCACCAACGCGGTGCTGCGCGATCCGCAGGCTTTCGGTGGTCGAGCAGCCGGTGAGGGACGAGCCGGCGTGTCGAGACTGCGGCTCCAGGTGGACGACATCGAGGTGATGGAGACCGAGGCCCGCACCCAGGCGGCGGTGGCGCTGCTGGTCGACACGTCCTTCTCGATGGCGATGGACGGTCGCTGGGTGCCGATGAAGCGCACCGCGCTGGCGCTGCACCAGCTGATCCGCTCGCGCTTCCGCGGCGACGACATCCAGCTGATCGCCTTCGGTCGCCACGCGCAGGTGATGGAGATCGAGGAGCTGACCGCGCTGGACGCCCGCTGGGACAAGGGCACCAACCTCCACCACGGGCTGCTGCTGGCCAACCGCTTCTTCCGCAAGCACCCCAACGCCCAGCCCGTGCTGCTCGTCGTGACCGACGGCGAGCCCACCGCGCACCTCGAGCCGGACGGTGAGGTCTGGTTCTCCTACCCGCCGCACCCGTTGACCATCGCCCACTCGGTGCGCGAGCTCGACGCGGCCGCCCGGCTCGGGGCGCAGACGACGTTCTTCCGGCTCGGCGAGGACCCCGGTCTGGCCCGCTTCATCGACTCGATGGCCCGTCGGGTCGACGGCCGGATGGTGAGCCCCGAGCTCGACGACCTCGGCGCCGCGGTGGTCGGGTCCTACCTCGGCTCGCGCAGTCCCGCGTCGTCCTACCGCGAGCACTTCGGGGACTGGGCCGGCGGACGGGGCTTCTGGGTCTGACTGGGTCGTGCCAGTTTCAGCGTGATTGGCTGAGGCCATGACCGACCAGCTGACTGCACGCCGCTTCATCGAGGCCGACCCGGCCGCCATCTTCGCCGTGCTGCGCGACCCCGAGGGCCACGTGGACATCGATGCGTCCGGGATGCTCCAGGCCGCAGACGGCCCGACGGTCGGGGCAGTCGGGGACAGGTTCACCGTCCACATGGACCGTGATGCGTTGGGTGACCTGCCGATGGGACGCTACGTCGTGGACGTGGTCATCGACCGCTTCGATCTCGACCGCGAGATCGCGTGGTGGATCGACGGAACGATCCAACCACCGATCGGCCACACCTACGCCTACCTGCTCGAGGCCGGGGAGCTGGAAGGTCGTCTCGGCACCTGGGTGACCTCGGTCTACGACTGGTCCGGCGTCAACGACGACTGGCGACCGATCTTCCCCGTGATCGACCAGCCTGCCCTCCGCGCCACGCTCGGCATCCTCGATCGGGTCGTACGTCGCAGGAGTCAGTGACCGGCAGCGGCCTCGAGCATCCGGAGCAGCTCCGCTCCCATGTGCTCGATCACGGCCTGGAGTGCCTTGGCCGGGCGCACCATCACGGTGAAGTCGACGATCTGGCCGTCCACGTCCCACGTGATCATGTCGACGCCGGAGACGTCGAGGCCGCCGACCACCGTACGGAACTCGAGCACGGCCGAGTCCTCGCCGAGCCACTCGCGCACGTAGGACAGCTCCGGGCCGAGGACGCTGAAGGCGGCGGTGAGGTAGCCGACGACGGTGTCGCGCCCGGCCTGGGGCGTGTGCACCGCCGGGCTGCGGAAGACGGCGTCCTCGGCGATCAGTGCCGGGAGACCGGCGGGGTCGCGGCTCTCGACGACGGCGTGCCAGCGGGCCAGAGCCTGCTGCGAGGTGGTGGCGGCATCCATGAGCGCAGTCTGGCAGGGTCTGCCCCGTGGACCTGCGTGCGCTGCCCCGCGTCGTGTGGGCGCTTGCGGCGGCCAGGTTCGTCTCGTCGGCGGCGTCCTTCACGATGCTCTACCTCACGCTCTACCTCACCGGGCCGCGCGACCTGGGGACGGCGGCCGCGGGCCTGCTGGCAGGCTCCGTGGGAGTCGGCATGCTGGCCGGCAACTTCACGGGCGGGCGCTGGGGAGACCGCTACGGGCACCGGCGGGTGCTGCTGACCGCGAGCTCGGTCGGAGGCCTGATGCTGGTCGCGGTCCCGTTCGTGCCGGTGAGCGTGCTCGTCGTCCTCCTGCCCGTGCAGGCCTACCTGATGGCGACCGGGTCGGTCTCCGCCGGAGCCCTGTCCGCCCTCGCGGTGCCGCGCGGTCAGCGGCGTACGTCCGTCGCGGTCGGCCGGGCCGCCTCCAACGCCGGATTCGTGCTCGGGCCTCCACTGGGTGCCCTCCTGGTGACGTGGAGCTACGACGCGCTGTTCGTCGTCGACGGGCTGGCCGTGATCGCGGTCCGGTTCGCGCTGAGCCGGGTGCTTCCACCCACGACGCCGGGCGCCGGTGGTGCCGGGGAGCGGGGTCACGGCCTGTTGCGCGCGGTGCGGGCCGACCGGGGTCTGGTGGTGCTGCTCGTCGGCGTGGTGCTGGTCGACATGGTCTACCGCCAGCTCTACTCCACGCTCCCGCTCCACCTGCGCGACTCCGGCGAGCCCGTGTGGTTGTACGCCGTCGTGATCGCGCTCGGCTCGGGACTGATCCTGGTGCTGGAGATCCCGGTGACCCAGTGGCTGCAGGGCCGGGGTGCGTTCGGCGTGATCGCCGCGGGCTATGCCCTGGTGGGAGTGGGGACGGCGATGTTCGCCCTGCCGGTCTCGGCAGCCGCGGTGCTGGTGGCGATGGTCGTTCTCACTGCGGGCGAGATCCTCTACAAGACGACGGCGACCGCCCACGTCCTCGACCAGGCTCCCGATCACCTCGTCGGGCAGTACCAGGGCCTCTACACGGGCGCCGCCACGAGCGGGACCCTCGTCGCCGCGCCGGTGGGCACCGCGATCTACGCGGCCGCCCCCGACCTGCTCTGGCCGGTCATGGCCGTGGTGGCCTTCACGGCCGCAGCCTTCGTCCTCGCCGCACGAAGGCTCGCCTCCGACCAGCGGATCAGGCCTCGGCGAAGCCGGGCAGGGACTCGTCGAGGATCTCGCGGAAGGGCACGGTGGCGCCGAGCTGGCTGAGCAGCCCGATGCCGCCGAGCCAGGTGCGGTGGATGAGGAGGTAGGACGTCGGCAGGTTGAGGCGGGTGGCGAGGGTGAACGTCTCGGCGCGCGGGTCGTTGACCCGCTCGAACTGCTCACGCATCCACTCGCGCGTGAAGGTGAAGCGCTCGGCGGCGAGCGGCTCCACGAAGGGGGAGAGGTAGTCCAGCACCATGCGGGCGTCCACCTCGATCCGGTCCTTGATGAAGCCCTCCTCGCGCAGCCCGGCCACCAGCGAGTCCTGGTCGGAGTCCAGGGCGATCCGCATCAGCCGCCCCATCGCCGTGGGGAGCCGGCCGTCCTGGAGGCGTGCCACGGCACCGAAGTCGAGCACGCCCAGCCGCCCGAGCGCGCCGTCCGGGCCGGGCAGGATGCGGAAGTTGCCGGGGTGCGGGTCGGCGTGGAGCATGCCGGTGCGGCGCGGACCCTCGAAGAGGAAGCGCACGAACAGCTCGCCGTAGTGGTCGCGCTCCTCCTGCGTGCCCTCGCGGATGATGTGCGCCAGCGAGTGGGGTGACTCCATCCACTCGGTGACGAGGACCTCGCCACCGACAGCGACCACGGCCGGCACCACGATGTCGGGGTCGTCGGCGAAGGCCTCGGCGTAGGCCGCCTGCGCCTCGGCCTCGAGGGTGTAGTCGAGCTCGTCGGCGGCCCGCGCCCGGAGCTCGGCCACGAGCGGCTTGATGTCGATGCCGGGGAAGACCGGGGCCACGCCGCGCGCGAGCCGCGCGATCTGGCGCAGGTCGCTCATCAGTGCCTCGCCGGCACCCGGGTACTGGACCTTCACCGCCACGTCGCGCTCGGCCCCGTCGGACCCGGTCGCGTGGTCGACCCACCGACCGCGGTGGACCTGGCCGATCGAGGCCGCCGCGGTCGGGGCGCCGTCGAGCCACACGAGTCGCTCCGCCCAGTCGGTGCCGAGGTGGAGGGTGAGCTGTTCGCGGACGGTCGCGGTCGGCATCGGCGGGGCCGAGTCCTGGAGTGCGGTGAGGTGCTCGCGGTAGGGGGCGGCCACGTCCTCGGGCAGCGCCGACTCGAGCACGCTGAGGGCCTGGCCGAACTTCATCGCGCCGCCCTTGAGCTCGCCCAGGGTGCGGAACACCTGCTCGGCCGTGCGCTGCTGGACCTCGCTCAGCACCGCCTCGGCAGGCTTGCCGCCGAGACGCTTGCCGAACCCCATGGCCTGGCGTCCGGCGTAGCCCAGGGGCAGCGCTGCGAGACGTGCCGTGCGGGAGGCGGCCTTGCGCGGCAGGTCGGTCATGACACCAGTGTCCCCCCGGGGGGCAATCCGGTTGACGCCGCGTCACGAACAGGGGAGTGATCGGGCCTGCGACCGGTCGCGTGACCTGTCGCCCGCTGCGTCGTTGAAGCGGGTGGGAACGTCCGCGCGAACCGCGGCAGACCCACCAGGACCTCCAGGGGGAGGAGCCACCGCGCGACAGGGGTGCGGTGCGAAGGACGGGCGGGAGTCCCAGACTCCCGCCCGTCTGCTCTGTCAGGGTGGGAGTCGGGCCAGGGTCAGCCGGGATCAGGCAGGGACGGTGGCCGTACGCCCGCGACGGAGCGTCAGGTAGAGGCTCAGGGCGACGTAGTAGACGACGTAGGCCACCGAGATGGTGAGCCAGACCGGGCTCGGGTCGGGAAGCTGGGTGAGGAGGACCGCGTAGCCGACCAGCCAGAGGCAGGTCAGCACGAGCGTGGGGATCTGCAACGTGGCCGTGCGCGAGGGGTAGACGTAGCCGATCGGCACGAAGACGAGTGCCGCGCACACCAGCAGGGTGACGGCCACCGCTGCCGGCTCGAGGTCGAGGACCACGACGTAGAAGGCGGCGATGTTCCAGTAGCTCGGGAATCCGAGGAACAGGTGGTCGTCGGTCTTCGCGTCGACCCGGCAGAACTGGTAGGCCGAGGCGAGCAGCGGGATCACCGCCAGCACCGTCGCCGAGGTGCCCTCGCCGAGGTAGCCCGCGCTCCACAGCAGCACCATCGGCATGAAGGCGTAGGTGATGTAGTCGACGATGTTGTCGAGCAGCGCGCCGTCGAACCACGGCACGTGCCGCTTCACCTCGATCCAGCGGGCGAGCATGCCGTCGGTGCCGTCCACGACCATGGCCGCCAGGAACAGCCAGAGCCCGCGGACCGTGTCGCCCTCCATCACGGCGATGACGGTGAGGAAGGCCAGCACGACTCCCGACGCGGTGTAGGCGTGCACCAGCCAGGAGGCGAGGCTGTGTCGGTAGTGGGTGGGATCGGGCACGCGACTCCTTGGTCGGACGGGTCCTGCTGCGCATGGATCGTGTCAGACGGAGGTTTCGTGCGGACGCAACCTCCCGCGGTGCCTGTGCGTCCTCTCTTTGTACCCGACAATCGGGGCAAGGACACAAAGGAATCAACATGCGCAGCACCATCCTCGGTGCCGCGGCCCTGTCGGTCGCGGCCCTCACCCTGAGCCAGCTCTCCCCGGCGAGCGCCGATGGCATCGGCGTCTCGGACCCGAAGGACCTCGACCACGGGGTCGACCTCCGCTCGGTCACCGTCGACCACGGTGGCAAGAACGTCGTGATCACGACGACCCACACCGACCTCGTCGAGTCGTTCCGCAGCGGTTCGTCGGGCGCGGTGTTCATCGACACCGACCCCGACGACCCCGGCCCGGAGTACGTCTTCGCCGGCGGCTTCTTCGTCGGCACCGACTACAACCTCGTGGAGACCGACGGCTTCTCCCGTTCGGCCATGGGCGAGCCCGTCGAGGGGTCCTACCGGATGAAGGTCGACTACGACCAGGAGACCGTGCGGTTCAGGATCGCTCGCGACGCCATCGGCTCGCCGGAGCAGGTGCGGGTCGCCGTACGCGTTGCCGGCACGAAGCCCAACGGCAAGGACACCAGGCGCGACTGGCTCGGCGCCCCCCGCAGCTTCACCGACTGGGTGGCCGGCTGACGTCGCGGGCGGGCTACATGACGACGCGGACCTCCTGGGGCCACCCGCAGCCCTCGGCCACCTTGGCGGCCCACTCCCGGGCCTCCTCGAGGGTGGCGACCTCGATGACGGTGATGCCGCCGAGCTGCTCGGTCGTCTCCGTGTAGGGGCCGTCGGTGACGACCACCTCGCCGCTCGTGCCGTCGGCGCTGAACGCCTGGGTCATGTCCTCCACGAGGCCGCCGGCGAAGACGAGCACCCCCGCGGCCTCCATCTCGGCGACGACCGCCGTGGACGGCTCGACGCGGCTGAGGAACCACTCCTCGGGGTGGTCGCCGACCCACTGCTGGTGGAAATAGATCGCGTACTTGGTCATCGAGGCTCCTCCTCGCACGGGCCGCCCGGTGCGGCCCTCCACCACTGTGACGGATGAGGGGCGTCGGGATCGACAGTCGTCCCTGGTCGAACGGGTGCGTCATGGTGCCGTGCTCCCGGGTCTGCGGACGTCCGGCGGCAGACGAAGCGCATGGATCGCCACCCTTCTGGGAACATCGCATCATGGTGGTCGGCAGCCCAGGGATGTCGTCCTCCTAGGTCCCATGGCTCAAGAAGCGGGCCATGGGACCGCCCCACCTCCGGGGCGAATGGTCCTCCGCGTCCCGGGGTACTGGGATCCATGGTCCGAACCACAGCACCTTCAGCTCGACACCTCGACGCGGCGACCCAGGCTCGCGACTGGTGGGCGGCATCATGAGGATGCCCAAGCCTCGCGGGCCGCTGAGCGAGTGGACGGTCGCCCGGCTGGCCGACGGCTCCGCGAGCGAACCGTGCGGTGCGGCACCGCCGGCCGGATCGGTCGAGGACGAGTCGCTCGCCCTCTGGGTCCTGCACGAGCTCTCCTACCGGGGCTTCGAGGACGCCACCGACCGGGGGGAGTGGGACCCCGTGCTGCTGGCGGTGCGCGCCGACCTGGAGGAGGCGTTCGAGGCTCGTCTGCGCTCGCGGTGGGACCATGCGCCGACCGCTGGTGACCCGGTGCCCGACGCGTCCGGCGTACCCGCCGCCCTGGAGGCGCTGGTCGCCGCGGACGACGGGCCCTCGCTCGCCAACCACGTACGCCGCCACGCGACGACCGAGCAGGTCCTGGAGATGCTGCGGCAACGCTCGGTCTACCAGCTCAAGGAGGCCGACCCGACGACCTGGGTGATCCCCAGGCTTCCGCTCCGGGCCAAGGCGGCGCTCGTCGAGCTGCAGTACGACGAGTACGGCGACGGCGACCCCAACCGGCTCCACGCGCACCTCTTCGCGCGAGGCATGGAGGCGGTCGGGCTGCGGTCCGACTACGGCGCCTACGTGGACGACGCGCTGCCGGAGACGCTGGAGCTCAACAACGCCCTCACCATGTTCGGCCTCCACCGCCGCCTTCGGGGTGCCGCCATGGGTCATCTGGCGGCCTTCGAGATGACCAGCTCGCTGCCGGCCCGCAAGATCGCGCAGGGCCTGGATCGACTCGAGCTCGATGGCGCGATGGTCGACTACTACGACGAGCACGTGGAGGCGGACGCGGTCCACGAGGTGCTCGCCGCCCATGGCATCTGCGGGACCCTGGCCGAGGACGAGCCGGAGCAGGCCGGGCAGATCATCTTCGGGGCGTTCACGTGCCTCGACCTGGAGGCGCGGGTCGCTCGGGCCCTGCTGGGGACCTGGGGGGTCGCGGCGTGAGCGACGACGTCGACCTCGACCACCCGGACGTGATCATCCAGCCCAACGGCCCGATGCTCGTCCGCGGGGCGAGCTCCGTGCAGGACGCCGACGGCACGGTCCACCAGGTACGACGTCCCGTGGTGGCCCTGTGCCGGTGTGAGAAGTCGAGCCGGTTGCCCTGGTGCGACAACACCCACAAGGTCATCCCGCAGCAACCGGCGCGCTGACGGGGAGCTACTTCGATGCCTCGTCGACGAGCGCGTCGAACGTCGCGCGAAGAGCGGGCCTGGTCGCCGCTCCTCGACTCGCTGCCTCGGTGAGCCGCTCGGCCAGGTCGCGCACCTTGACGTTCCTGACCTGCGACCACCAGCGAAGCATCTCGAAGGCCTGGTCCGCGTCGAGTCCGTAGGCGACCATCAGGCCGCCGACGGCCCGTTCGATGGTGGCACGGTGCTGCGCCGAGGCCGTCACCGCCTGGCGAGCCATCTCTGCGCCCTCGTGGCGGAGGTCCTCGGTCAGGTCGACGACGTGGCCGGTGATCTCCGCGACGGGTCCGGCGGTCGTGGGTGATGCCGGCTCGCTGACGATGAGGACCCAGCGATCGACACCGTCTGCGGCGCTCAGTCGGAACGTGAGGTGGAACGGCTCTCCGGTCGTCTCCACGCTGCGCAGGCCCTCCGACACGCGGGCTCGAACCTCGGGGTCGGTGCACGACAGCAGGTGCTCGGTCGCGGGTGTGACCGACCAGGGCTCCCGGCCGAGGATCCGGAACATGTCGTCGTCCCAGTCCCAGGCCCCTGCGACAGTGTCGTAGGAGAACTTCCCCACCCGAGCGGGGTGCGGCGCCCTGACGGTGGTCTCGTGCGGAGCAGCGCTCACGTCACCCCTCCTGCTACGACGCAGCCGGGACGACGATCACCGGCTCGGACAACCGCCGGAGCTCGTTCAGACCGGACGTCAGCAGCTGGGCGGCCTCGTCGGGCGTGATGCCCATGAGCTCCGCCGCATCGCTGTGCGTGAATCCACCCAGGGCGCACAGCGCGAGGGCGGCGCGTTGGAGCTGGGCGAGCTGCGCGAGCCACGCCATCGCGGGCGGCAGGGACGTGAGGCTCGAGGTGTCCCGCATGCCGTGCGCGGTGTGCCAGTACACGTGGCGAGCCAGTGCGGGCGCGGCGTCCTGCGCCGACGTGACGACATCCGTGCGGACGAGGTCGACCATCCCCAGGGCCACTGCCCGCATCGCCGCTGCCTCGTCGCCCACCAGGGCGCATGCCATGGAGTAGACGAGCTGGCCGTGGCGGTTCCACACGTCCTCGGCCCATGCCTGCGAGCTGGTCCGACCGGCTGCGGTGGCCAGTGCCGAGCCCAGCTCTAGCTGTACGACTGTCATGGGGGCCTGCTTCTTTCGAGCGTCGCAGTGGACCTGCGGTGGAGTCACATCACGGTAGGCACCGACCTCGTGCAGCGTCAATGCTTTGTTCAACATTATCACTGAGATAAGTTCAACAAAACATGTACACCATCAAACCGGCGGCGCAGCTGACGGGCGTCCCCGAGGCGTCGTTCCTCCGTGCGTGGGAGCGCCGCTACGGCGTGTGGGTGCCGCATCGCAGCGAGTCCGGCTACCGCCTGTACGACGAAGAGGCGCTCGCGGTGATCTCCACGATGCGCCGTCTCATCGGCGACGGCTGGACGCCCTAGTCCACCCACCTTCGTCGTGCCTATCCGTCGTTGGTCTGCGCGACGAGCTCCTCTGCGACCGCACGGAGCTTGATGTTGGTGTGTGAGGAGGCGCGGACGAGGAAGGCGAAGGCGCGATCCTCGTTCATCTCGTAGCGTTCCATCAGGATGCCGATGGCCTGGCCGATCACGCGTCGGCTCTGCAGGCCTTCGTTGAGCTCTTCGCGCTCCTGGGCGTGGCCGAGGGCGATCGCTGCGTGGGTGGCGAAGAGTCGAGCCAGCGCCTGGGCGTCGTCGCTGACCTGGTCGGAGGTGGTGGAGTAGAAGTTGATGCCGCCGAGGGTCTCGTGGTCGAGGTAGAGCTTCACGGCCATCTGGGAGCGGACACCGGCCTCTCGCGCCCGGGGCACGTAGCGCGGCCATCGCAGCTCGTCCTGCAGGCTCGACACGGTGACGGTCTCGGTGTCCTGGAGGACCGCCGAGCACGGGCCCTCCTGGAGCTCGTACTGCATCGCGTCGAGGGGCAGGACGAGGTCACCGGTGAACGCTCGCGTCTCGATGTTGCCCTTCTGCTCCCGCGTGGCGATGCCCACGTGGTCGAAGCCGGGCACTGAGTTGCAGGCAACCTCGACGATCGTCTGGAGCGTGTCGTCGAGGCTGCGTGGCTTGTTCAGGGTCCGGGCGGCCTCGGCGATGGACAGGGCGAAGTCAGATGACGACGACACGGTGGCTCTCTCTGGCGCAATGGAAGTGAGGCACACAGAGAGGCGCTCATAACGAGACGCTGCAGACCGACCAGTGGCTCGCGGTTGAGCGCACGGATGACGTCACCGTACTCCCAGGACGCCTCACGCGGTCAGGAGCTCGCGCAGCTCGCGGGTCCTGGCGAGGGCGGCGGAGAGCATCTCGGGTCGCCGGTCGTACCACGCGAGGTGGGCGTCGGTGACGGTGGTGACGGGGACGGTCCGAGCGTCGACCAGCCAGTCGCTCGTGGGGTCGGCGTCGAGCCCGTGGGCGGCCACGACCTCGGGGAGCAGCGGCGCGTGGATGGAGGACAGCAGCGGGCGGTCGACGGCCGGCGGGCGCGGTGCGAGGCCGAGGGCCGTTCGCAACCGTGCTGCGACCGGCACCAGCACGGCGTTGCCCGGATGGTTGATCGTTCGCATGGAGTCCGCCGTGGGCGCGGCGAAGAGGTCACTGACCACGACGGTGCCGTGCCGGTCCTCACGGCGCTCGAGCTCCTCGACCGATGCGGCGGCCACCGCCCGCACGATCGAGGTCGTGAGCGGCAGCGGATCACGGGCGGGCCGACCGCACAGGGCGTCGTCGGCGGCGACCAGGGTGCGGACGTCGTGGTACGGCACGACCGGCGGGTCGGGACGTTCGAGGCCCGGCGGGTGCACCAGCACGTGGAACGGATGCAGGCCGGCGTACCTCAGGCTCGGCACGAGCGCCACCACGGCGCTGGGCGGGAGCAGCGCCTGCAGCTGCCCGGTGCCGACCGGAAGGCCGCGGTAGTCGTCGGAGGTCGGCTGGGCGACGAGCAGGTCGGTCCGTGGCAGCAGCTGCTGCAGCGCGGCGACGTCCGATGGCGTCAGCTCGTGCAGGGCAGGGAGCCGCTGCGTCCGCACGTCGTCGGCGTCGAGCAGCAGGCGGAAGGACTCCGCCTGGCAGTTGCCGACGACCAGGAGCAGAGGCCGGTCGTCACCCATCGCTCCACCCGCCCAGCCACGACTCCAGCGTGAGTGCGTCGGTCCAGGGCCGCAGTGCCGTCTCGATCGGCGAGCCCGGGGGCGCGAGCTCGGGCCGGCCCCACCGCTCGGCCCGTCGCAGCAGGCGCAGGTCGTGCAGCTCGGCCGCCCCCTGCGCGACCTGGGCGCGGGCGGCAGTTCCGTCGAGGGCGGTGAGCAGGCTGGACCAGGCCGCGGTGTCGCCGGCCAGCCCACGGCGTACGACGAGGTGGAGCCGCGCGCTGTCCGGGACGGGGTCCTCGGACGCGATGATCCGCGGGTCACCGCCGACCAGCGCACGGTGCCGCGCCCCGAGCCGGACGGCGGCCCGAGGCACCGCGGCCAGCAGCGAGTCGACGGTCACGAGCAGCTCGGCATCGGTCAGGTCCACGGCACAGGTCGCCACGAGATCGGCGGGGCCGCGCATCAGTCCGCGCCAGGTGGTCCCGTGGGCCGACGTCCGGTCGGCGACCGCGATGGTCTCGCGCAGGTGTGCGGCGGGCTGACGGCCACGCACCTGGGCGTCGGGACCGTCGTGCCAGGCGACGGCGTCGGGACGGTGCGCGAGCAACCCGCCGGCCGTCCATGACCGGTGCGCGAGCTCCCAGTCCTCACCCCCGTAGGAACGGAACGTCTCGTCGAAGCCGCCGATCTCGTCGTACCACCAGCGGCTGCAGGCGAGGACGGCTCCGATGGCGAAGCGGTGGGCGGTCGCGTCGGCGTCCAGCAGGTCGCGGGTGGCGGCGTAGGCCGTGCGCAGCCAGGCCGGGTCGGGCAGCTCGAGCTGCGGCGCCACGACCTCGACGGGCGCTTCGGGGTCGGTGCGGGCGAGGTCTGCGTGCTTGCGTCGACCGACGACGAGGACCTCGGGCAGCGACTCCGGGAGCTCGACCATGCGCTCGACGAACTCGGGCTCCGGGGTCGTGTCGGCGTCGAGGAGCACCAGCGTCTCGCCGGTGGCCGCCGCCACGCCGAGGTTGCGGACTGCGGCCACGCGGAAGCCGTCGTCGGCCTGCCGCACGAGGCAGGACGTCGTCCGGGACCGACGGCGCCTGCCGCGACCCGTCGTCCGCGACGACGATCTGGTCCGGGAGCCGGGTCTGTCGACGCAGCGCTGCCAGTGTCCGGTCGAGCTCGGCCTGCTGCTCGTAGTGCGACAGCACCACGGAGACGGTGCGCCGGGGTGCGCCGCGCGGGGCGAGGTCCCAGCGGTTGCCGACGACGCTCGAGCCGTAGGGAGGTGTGGTCACCCGCTCACCGATGCCCACCAGGCACGGTAGGCGGCGGCCGTGTCGTCGAGGCCGGGCCCGAGGTCCGCGTCCGGCTCCGTCCACGTCGAGAGGGGGCTGAGCAGGGCGGCCTCGAGGGTCGGGACCAGGGACGAGTCGTCGAAGAGCGTGATCGTGCCGGGCCGCAGGTCGGCCATCTCCCGGGCGTAGGCGCTGTCGCGCACCAGTGGTCGGCGACCGGCGGCGATCCACGAGTTGAGGCTCCCGGACGCCGACACGTTGCGGTGGGCGACCACCGGAACCGCGACGCGTCTCAGGGCAGGCCGGAGGACGTCCTCCGGCACCCGGCCCGTGACCTCGACCGGCACGCCACGCGCCCGGCTGGTCCGCAACAGCACGTCGACCTCGTTGTCGTGCCCGGGTGCTGCGCCACCCAGGACCCGCACCTGCGCCGGCATGCCGGCCCGGCGCAGGGCCGCTGCGGCGCGGACCACCTGGCGGTGGCCCTTGCCGGGGTAGACGAAGCCGAAGACGCCGAGCACGGGAACGGGCTCGGGATCGACAGTGCCCGCCGCTGCATCGCGTGCGCGAAACACCGGGAGCGGGATCACGGCGCCGTGCGGGTCGTCGACGCACCACCGGCTGACGAGTGCGTGCTCGTGCCACGAGTTGGTGACCCACGCGCGACAGGCGCGGACCATCCGGCCGTACGCAGCAGCGCGCGCTCGGAACACCGGCCCGTCGGTGGGCTGCGGGACGTCGTGGAGCGTCAAGGTCAGCCGCACGCGTCGGGCGAGCGCCTCGACGGCGGCCGCCGCCTCGTCGGGATCGCGGGACAGCAGTCGGTCGGTGACGTGGAGGTGCACCGGTTCCCCGGCCGCCAGCTGCGCGACGTCCCGGGCGACCCGCGCACCGGCGGCGCCCGCCACCTCGCCGGCGTAGCGCGTCACGCCGTGGGTGTCAGGGCCCAGCAACAGGTGATGCGGCGCCGTGAGGACACCAGCAGGACGGGAAGGAGACTGCAGCACCCCCGCATCGTGGCGGGACAACGGTGCTCGCGTGCTCCCCCCAAAGCATAGGAGCCGAGGCCGACCCCTCAGGTCCGTGTACAGCAGCACGGGGTGCGTCCCACGTGCCCGCCCCGCCGGTCAGGACCAGACATCGATCACTCGTGCTGAGGTGAGACTGTGGCGGCACGGGGACACACACAGAGGTCGGCGCCACCCGAGCGCCCGAGGTCAGGAGATCAGCCCATGGATGACGAGCCACGAGACCCCGTCCCCGCGGCGGAAGGCATCGCCCCCGGTCACCACGTCGGCCCGCCGGTCCGCAAGGGTCACGTCGAGCCATGCCCGCGGCGCATCCGCGCACGCGACGACCAGGGATGGGTGCTGGACACGACGCGGGCCTTCTACGTCTGGGAGCACCCCTACTACCCGCAGTACGCCGTGCCCGTCGCCGCGTTGCCGGACCGCGTGCGGGCCCGCGCCAGGGCGACCCCGGACGACGCCCGGCTCATCGACCACGTGGTGCTGCGCTTCACGGCGGCCTCGGCCTGGTACGAGGAGGACGAGCCGGTGCACGGCCATCCTCGTAGCCCGTTCGTCCGGGTGGACGCCGTGCGCTCGTCGCGGACCGTCACGGTCACGATCCCCGGAGCAGGGGACGTGTCTCCGATCCGCCTCGCCCGGTCGACGTCACCGGTGGTCGTCTTCGAGACCAACCTGCCACCGCGGTGGTACCTCGATCCCACGTGCGTCGACTGGTCGCTGATGACCGCGAGCACCACCGTGACGCGGTGTCCCTACAAGGGCGAGACCACCGGCTACTGGAGCGCCGGTGAGCTCAAGGACGTGGCCTGGAGCTATGGCGCCCCGTCGCGTGGGGTCGGTGAGATCGCGGGCCTGGTGGCGTTCGACGACACTCAGGTGGAGGTCACTGTCGCGCCATGAGGCGGGCGGCGCGTAGGTCGGCGCGGCCAGGGCCACGCCGCGGTCCACGGCCACCCGGCACATCAGCTGCTGGCAGGAACGGCCGGGCCGCACCTCTCGTCGATGGTGGGGTCTAGCTCCCGAAGGCGATCCGCTCCCCGCGCCAGCCGGTGTTGCGGAGGAACTGTTCCCAGGTCAGCGTGTGGGGATCGATGCGTCGGCTCCACTCGAGGTCGCGGTCGTCGCGGAAGTATCCGTACTCCACCGCGTACTCGACCATGCCGATGGTCTCGTCGGCTGCCAAAGGGTTCACGCCCAGGAACGGGAAGTACTCCAGAAGGCCTTCGCGCGTGTATGCGTTGCGGTACTCGGCCTTGAGCCCGGTGACACGGGAGAACGTCTCGACCATCTCGGCCGGGGAGATCACATCACCCACGACCGGTAGCCAGGCGCCGCGATACGTGTCGGGGTTGGAGAACACCTCCAGAACGGCGGGGCCGGCCGCGGTGAGCGGGTCCACGAACGGGACACGGAAGTCCTCGGGGAAGTAGAAGGGCATGACCACCGTGTCACCGTCGACGTGCGGGACGTAGTACTCGAGCGCATTGGTGTAGTAGAACGAGAGCGACACGAAGGTGTGTGAGATCGGCAGAGTCCGAATGTGCTCGGCGACGAGCGCCTTGTCGGTGAAGTGCGGCGCCCACTTTGTTCCTGACGTCCTCTCCTCGACGTTCTCCAGGGTGCTGAAGACGACGTGACCGACTTCGGCTTCGGCTGCGGCATCGGCGAGCTGGCTCCCGATGAGGTACTCCTCGGAGTCGGGTGGCAGGAGGGGTGGCGTCATCAGGAAAGCTCCCTCGGCCGATCCGAACGCGTCCACGAGCTCGCGCTGGTGACCCGGCGCGAGGGGGACCTCGGCAATCTCCGCTCCCATCTCCGCCAAGCCTCGGGCCTGGGCAGAACCGGCGTCCCGGGTCAGGGCTCGCACTCGGAACCTGCCGCTCTCGAGCAACGACGTAGCGACGCTCCTGCCCTGCTTGCTGGTGGCACCCGCAACGACGATCAACGGCTTACTGGACTCAGGCATCCTGCACTCCTCTTGTGTATGCCCGGCGTCCGCGGCGGCCCGCAGTGGGGCGGCCACGACTCCGGCGAACGTGCATGCCAACATATCGTCATATCGCAATCTGTCAACATGTGGGCACGAGGAGATGAGTTCACTTCGTCGCATCGAGATACGGTGGTTTCAGAGGAAGGAGGCACCGTGGCGAAGGCGCAGGCGACGGACCCGAAGGGTGGGGCGGGAAACGACGCTGTGCTGGACGCGGTCGAAGCCTTGAAGGCCCTGGCCAACCCTGCACGGCTGCAGATCATGGAGTGGCTGCGAGACCCTCACGTCGAGTTCGCCCAGTGGGAACCGATCGCTGACCGGGACCTCGTCGGGGTCTGTGTCAGTCATCTGCAGCTCAAGTCGGGCCTGGCCCAATCGACGATCTCGTCGTACATGGCAACCCTCGAACGGGCGGACCTCGTGCGATCCACGCGGATCGGCAAGTGGGTCCACTACAAGCGCAACGAAGACGCGATGTCGCGACTCGCTGAGATGCTCCGTAGGGCATAGCGACCATCACGAGGGCCTAGACCAAGGGACGGATCTTGTGGGCGGATGTGGAGCTGACCAGCCACCTTGCAAGATCGGTGAGCGCGATGCCGTAGTCGTGGCATCGCTCGGCCATGCGTGATCCAGCGGCCGCATCATCGCGATCGGTGCGAGGGCTGTAGAGGTGGGGGCTCAGCACCTGCATGCCGATGAAGTCGCACAGAATGGACGCGCTACCTGTCCGGTTCGCGTGACGGGCCTCAGGCGGTCTCGGGGAACTTCACTCCGGTGTTGGCGTGGCAGCGGTAGCCGAAGGGGTTCTTGGCGAGGTACTGCTGGTGGGCGTCCTCGGCGTAGAAGTAGGGCGTCTCGTCGGCCGGGCGGATCTCGGTGGTGATGGATCCGAGCCCGCGTCGCGCCAGCTCGTTGCCGTACGTCGTGGTCAGCTCGTGCGCGGTCCGCTCCTGCTCGGGCGTGGTGAAGTAGATCGCCGAGCGGTACTGGGTGCCGACGTCGTTGCCCTGGCGCATGCCCTGGGTCGGGTCGTGGATCTCGAAGAACTTCTTGAGCAGGTCGGCGTAGGACACGACCGACGGGTCGAAGACGACCCGGATCGCCTCGGTGTGGCCGGTGCGGCCGCTGCAGACCTCTTCGTAGGTGGGGTTGGGGGTGCTGCCACCGGCGTAGCCGACCGACGTCGACCAGACTCCGGGGACCTTCCAGTAGATCTCCTCCGCGCCCCAGAAGCAGCCGAGGCCGAGGATCGCGACCTCGAAGCCTGCCGGCGCGTCAGGGGTGATCACCGGGGTGTCGAGGACCACGTGGTCCCCCAGGCTCCACGTCGACTCCGTGCGGCCCGGCAGGGCCTGGTCGGGCGTGGGCAGGGTGGTGGGCTTGCCGAATCCGAACATGCCCCCATCATCGCTCGCCTGCCCAAGCGCGCAAGGGGCCGCATCGCCCGCGGGAACGGCGGGACGTGTCAGTGAAATTACGTGGACTAGACGTCGTACTGCCACCGATGCGCCACCCGGTGGAGCGGGAGGACGGTGACCACCACAGCATCATCCGTCGAAAGGAAAACGCATCATGGCTTCACGTCGTTCGGTTCGGCAGCTCCTGGTTGCCGTCCTGCT
This sequence comes from uncultured Actinomycetota bacterium, assembly GCA_963750445.1. Lineage (GTDB taxonomy): Bacteria > Actinomycetota > Actinomycetes > Propionibacteriales > Nocardioidaceae > Nocardioides. The sequence continues at coordinate 136,940 of CAVVQR010000017.1, forward strand.
GGGGGTTCTCGTCGGTGGAGGCCTGATGGCCGTCACGCCCGCTGGCGCGGAGGTCGCGCAGGCCGCGGCCACCAGCTGGAAGAAGATCTGGAAGAAGGAGCTCAAGCCGCTCGCGGCCAAGACGCTACTACACGAAGACGCAGAGCGACACGAAGTACGCGAGCAAGGCCGAGGCCAGCCGCAGCCGCGGCACGCGGCCCAGTCCGCGGCGACCAGCGCGGCCAACTCCGCCACCGACTCCAAGCTCGGCGGGTACTACAAGAAGACCGAGTCCGACGCGAAGTACGCGCCGTACCCTTCGGTGATCCGCGGCGTCTAACATCGCTGGGATGGGCCGCCGCGGGCATCGAGCAGACCGTTGCGCATCCGCTCAGCCTGCTGTCCGCAGCACCGACATGTCACTACATCGACCGGTGCCCGTTGCCGCCGGCAGCTGCCGCGGGACCGCGCTGCTCCTGACGCGCACGCCGCGGCTACCTGTGCGTCATCCTCGAGCAGCGGCTCACGACGTCGTGAACGTCGACAGTGCTGATCCGGTGCGACCGCAGCCTACGATCCGCTCGGGCGGAGCCGGCACAGCCGCGGCGCCCGGCCACGGCGACCGTCACGTGCACCTGACGCCATCAGACCAGCGGCCACTGGCTCAACCGCGTGATCACCGCGGTGCAGCCGTCGCGCTCGAGTCAACGGATCGACGGCGATCTGCACCGCGAACGGCCGCCACTTCGGGGGGAGTGGCGGCCGTTCTGCTGTCCCGGCAGGCGGGGTCTACGCTCGCCGTGTGACCCAGGAACGTGCCAACAAGGTCGGATTCGAGACGCGTGCGATCCACGCCGGCTACGAGCCCGACGCGATGACCGGGGCGGTCAACCCGCCCATCTACGCGAGCAGCACCTACAAGCAGGACGGCGTCGGCGGACTGCGCGGCGGCTACGAGTACAGCCGCTCCGCCAACCCCACGCGTACGGCGCTCGAGGGCGCGCTCGCGGCCGTCGAGGACGGCGAGAAGGGGTTCGCCTTCGCCTCCGGCCTGGCCGCCGAGGACGCCATCATCCGCGCGCTCACCCGGCCCGGCGACCACGTGGTCATCCCCGACGACGCCTACGGCGGCACCTTCCGCCTCTTCGACAAGGTCGCCAAGGTCTGGGGGCTCGACCACAGCCCCGCGCCGGTCGCGGACCTCGCCGCGGTGACCGCGGCGATCGAGCCGGGACGTACGAAGATCGTGTGGGTCGAGACGCCCACCAACCCGATGCTCACCATCGGCGACATCGAGGCGCTGGCCACGATCGCCCACGACGCCGGCGCCCTGCTGGTCGTCGACAACACCTTCGCCTCGCCCTACCTCCAGCAGCCGCTCACCCTCGGCGCCGACGTGGTCGTGCACTCGACCACCAAGTACGTCGGCGGGCACAGCGACGTCGTCGGGGGAGCGGTGGTCGTCCGCGACCTGGACCTGGCCGAGAAGATCGGCTTCCACCAGAACGCCATGGGAGCGGTCGCCGGTCCGTTCGACGCCTTCCTGACCCACCGCGGCCTCAAGACGCTCGGCGTCCGGATGGACCGCCACTGCGACAACGCCGAGAAGATCGTGGAGTTCCTCGACGGTGACCCGCGCGTCTCCGAGGTGATCTACCCCGGCCTCGCCGCCCACCCCGGCCACGAGGTCGCCGCGCGCCAGATGAAGCGGTTCGGCGGGATGATCTCCTTCCGCGTCGTCGGCGGGATGGAGCAGGCGCTCGCGGTGTGCGAACGTGCCGACGTGTTCACCCTGGGCGAGTCGCTCGGCGGCGTCGAGTCGCTCATCGAGCACCCGGGGAAGATGACCCACGCCAGCGTCGCCGGCACGGACCTCGAGGTCCCGGCCGACCTGATCCGGCTCAGCGTCGGCATCGAGAGCATCGACGACCTCGTCGCCGACCTCGACCGAGCCCTGGGGTGACGCTGCCCGACCCCATCGGGGCTCTGGAGTGAGCGTCGTCTGCGTCGACTTCGGATCGACGTTCACCAAGGCGGTGCTGGTCGACCTCGAGACGGGTGACCTGCTCGCGACGGCGAGTCATCCGACGACCCTGCCCGATGCCGGGGGGATGGGCGACGTCCTCGACGGGTACGACGCCTGCGTGACCGCCCTCGCCGAGCAGGACCCGCGTGCGCTGGAGGCCGACGTGCTCGCCTGCTCCAGCGCCGGCGGAGGACTGCGGATCGCCGTCGTCGGCAACGAGGACCTCGTCACCGCCGAGGCCGGCCGCCGGGTCGCGCTGTCCAGCGGCGGCAAGGTCGTGCTCGTGCTCTCCGGCGGGCTGGACGGACCCAAGCTCTCCGGGCTGCGGGCGGCCGAGCCCGATGTCGTGCTGCTCGTCGGAGGCACCGACGGCGGCAACGCCGAGGTGCTGGAGGGCGATGCCGCCTTCCTCGCCTCCACCCCCTGGCCCGGACCGGTCGTGGTCGCCGGCAACATCGAGTCGCAACCCCGGGTCGCCGACCTCCTCACCCGGTCGGGCACGCCCTTCGTCCTGGCCGACAACGTCGTGCCCAGGATCGGTGTCCTCGCCCCGGACAGCGCCCGGCGCGCGATCCGCGAGATCTTCCTCAGCCACGTCATCGGCGGCAAGCACCTCAGCAGCCGCACCGACGGGCACGGCCGCTCCTTCACCGACCTCGTGCGCGGCGCGACGCCCGACGTGGTGCTGACCGGTGTCGAGCTGCTCGCCAAGGGTCTCGACGAGGAGCACCGCGGCGCCGGCGACGTGGTCGTCGTCGACGTGGGCGGCGCCACCACCGACGTGCACAGCGTGATCGAGCTCGACCCCGAGGAGAGTGGCCTGGCCCGCGAGGTCGTGGCCACCACGCCCGTGACCCGCACGGTCGAGGGCGACCTGGGCATGAGGTGGTCGGCGATCTCGACGGTCGAGGCCGCTGGCCGTGACGACCTCACCGCCGCCGCCCACCGACGACGCGAGCACCCCGACTTCCTCCCCGACTCCGACGACGAGCAGGAGGCCGACCTCGACATCGCGGCCGCTGCCGTCCGCCTCGCCCTCGAGCGCCACGCCGGACGCAGCAAGGTCGTGGTCAGCCCCGAGGGCCGGGTGGTCGAGCGCAGCGGCAAGGACCTGCGCGAGGTCGACCTGCTGGTCGGCTCCGGTGGCGTGCTGCGACACGGCGGCCCCGATGCCGTACGCCGGGTGCTGACCCCCGCGACGGGTGATGCCTTCGAGGGCGGGTGGCAGCTGCCGCGCGACCCCGAGGTGGTCGTCGACCGCGACTACGTGCTGGCGGCCGCCGGCCTGCTGGCAGAGACTCATCCGGTGACGGCGCACCGGCTCGTGAGCCGACTCCTCCTCGCCGGAGATGGATAGCGTGGCCGACGTGAGTGACCAGCACAGCCCCCACCCCAGCCCACAGCCCGATGTCAGCGACGACGAGTCGCGTCGACGTCGCCTCTTCCAGGCGCTGCAACGCAGCGAGGACGACGGGCTGACCGAGCGCATCGTCGCGCAGTGGGCCCAGATGCGCGCCGAGCGGAAGACCGAGCCGGCGTTCACGACCGGGCCGTCCAACTTCAGCCGTGCCCAGGTGCCCTGGGGTCTCGACCTCGCGGCTGCCTGGTCGTGGCGGCTCATCACGATCGCCGTTGCGGCCTACGGCGTGCTGTGGCTCCTGAGCTACTTCGCGGTGATCGCCTTCCCGATCGCGATCTCGCTGCTCATCGCGGCGCTCGGCACGCCTCTGGTCAACCTGCTGCGCCGGACCGGTCTCCCGCGAGGGCCGTCCACCGGGCTGGTGATGGTGCTGGGGATCGGCACCGTCGCGCTGCTGCTGACCTTCGTCGGCCAGCAGGTGGCCCAGGGCGCCAACGACCTGGCCGACTCCGTGGTGACGGGCCTCGGGCAGATCCGTGACTGGCTGCGGACCGGACCGCTCAACGTCTCCGACTCCCAGCTCGACGGCTACATCAAGGACATGCAGGGCGCGGTCACCGACAGCACCGGCACCAACGGCGTCGTCACCCGCGTGACCGAGGTCGGGACCGCCCTCGGACACGTGGTGGCCGGCTTCTTCATCGTGCTGTTCTCGACCTACTTCTTCCTCTCCGACGGTGAGCGGATCTGGTCGTGGATGGTGCGGATCGCGCCGCGGGCCGCGCGGGAGCGGGTCGACGCCTCGGGCAAGGTGGCCTGGCGCTCGCTCACCCAGTTCGTCCGGGCGACCGTCCTGGTGGCCCTCGCCGACGCGATCGGGATCATGATCGTCGCGGCCTTCCTCGGGGTGCCGTTCGTGATCGCCATCGGCGTGCTGGTGTTCCTCGGTGCCTTCGTCCCGATGATCGGCGCGACGGTCGCCGGCACCGTGGCGATCCTGGTCGCCCTCGTCGACCAGGGCCCCTGGACCGCACTGCTGATGTTCGGCGGCGTGATCATCGTCCAGCAGATCGAGGGGCACATCCTCCAGCCCTTCCTGATGGGACGCTTCGTCTCGCTCCACCCGCTCGGCGTGATCGTGGCGATCGGCTGCGGCGTCCTCGTCGCAGGCGTCGCCGGCGCACTCATCGCCGTACCCCTCGCGGCCGCCGGCAACGCCGTCGCGCAGCACCTCGCGAGCTACACCGACATCGGGGAGGACGATCCCGACGACGCGCTCGAGGTGGAGGTCGGTCCACCACCCACGGAGGCCGACGAGGTCCCCGAGGACGACAGCCCCCTTGCCGGGCCGGACGACCCTGAGGACGATGGTCACGAGGAGGACCGCACATGAGCGAGCAGGTGACCCTGGCCGACATCGAGGCCGCGCGGGTGGTCCTCGAGGGCGTCACGCTCACCACGCCGATGGAGGGCTCGCGCTGGCTCTCCGCGCTGGCCGACGGCCAGGTGCTGCTCAAGTGCGAGAACCTCCAGCGCACCGGCTCGTTCAAGTCCCGCGGTGCCTACGTCCGGATCTCCCGGCTCTCGGCGGAGGAGCGGGCCCACGGTGTCGTCGCGGCCTCCGCCGGCAACCACGCCCAGGGCGTCGCGCTCGCTGCCTCGATGCTCGGCATCCGGTCGACGGTGTTCATGCCCGAGGGAGCGCCGATCCCCAAGGAGAAGGCGACCCGCGGCTACGGCGCCGAGGTGGTCTTCCACGGTCGCTACCTCGAGGACTCGCTCGTCCGGGCGCGCCAGTTCGCCGACGAGACCGGCGCCGTCCTGATCCACCCCTTCGACCACGTCGACATCGTCTCGGGCCAGGGCACGCTCGGCCTGGAGGTGCTCGAGCAGGCACCCGACGTACGCACCGTGCTGGTGCCCACGGGCGGCGGCGGGCTGCTGGCGGGGGTCGCGATCGCGATCAAGGCGCTGCGCCCCGACGTACGCGTGGTGGGTGTGCAGGCCGAGGGCGCCGCCGCCTATCCCGCATCCCTCGCGGCGGGGGAGCCGGTGCCGCTGGAGTCGATGACCACGATGGCCGACGGCATCGCGGTCGGGCGCCCGGGCGACATCACCTTCGCGGCGGTGCGCGACCACGTCGACGACATCATCACCGTCTCCGAGGAGTCGCTCTCGGTGGCGCTGCTGGCCCTGATCGAGCGCGCCAAGCAGGTCGTCGAGCCCGCCGGCGCGGCCGCGGTCGCGGCCCTGCTCGACAACCCGACCGCCTTCGAGACGCCGGCCGTCGCCGTGCTGTCCGGCGGCAACATCGACCCGCTGCTGCTCAACAAGGTCATCCGGCACGGCCTCGCCGCCGCCGGGCGCTACCTCTACCTGCGCGTCTGCATCCCCGACCTGCCCGGCGGGCTCGCCTCGCTCCTGACCGAGGTCGGGGCCGAGGGCGCCAACGTGCTCGAGGTCGCCCACGAGCGGATCTCGCCGACGCTCAACCTCAACGAGGTCGAGGTGCGGATCCAGCTCGAGACCCGCGGCGAGGCCCACGCCGAGCACCTGACGTCGCGGCTGCGCGAGCGCGGCTACCGCGTCCACGACTGAGCGGTGCGTACGGTCCGGCCGAACTCCACGCCCGGCGAACGAGCGGTGAGCAGGACAGGTTCTGCGGCTGCAGAACCTGCCTCACTCACCGCTCCGGCGGGTGGTGCGGAGACGCTCAGACCTTGTAGGGCTCCGCGTCGGTGATCGTGACGGTGAGCTCCTTGCCGTTGGGCGCGGAGTAGGTGACCTCGTCGCCCGTGGTCTTGCCGTTGATCGCAGCGCCCATCGCCGACTGCGGCGAGTAGACGTCGAGGGTGTCGCCCTCGGAGAGGTTCTCGCGGGCGCCGAGGAGGAACTTCTCGGTGTCGCCGCCGCCGAAGTCGACGGTCACGACCATGCCCGGCTCCACGATGCCGTCGTTGGGGGGCGTCTCGCCCACCTCGGCGCGGCGGAGCATGTCCTCGAGCTGACGGATCCGGGCCTCCTGCTTGCCCTGGTCGTCCTTTGCTGCGTGGTAGCCGCTGTTCTCCTTGAGGTCGCCCTCGTCGCGTGCGGCCGCGATCTTCTCGATGATCTCCTGGCGCTTGGGTCCCTTGAGGTCCTCGAGCTCGGCCTGCAGCTTGTCGTAGGCCTCCTGGGTCAGCCACATGGTGCCCTGGTCGGTCATGTCGATACTCCTGCTTCGCGGGGTGCTGGATGCTGCGGTGCTGGGGGTGTGCCTCAGCGCAACCGCATCGGGTCGGTGGATCTCGTCCGTCCGATCGGAGGCAGCGCGGCAGCAGACGTGGGCCAGCGCTGCCGGACGGGCAGACCGACAGGCTAGCAAGCCCTACGGGAAAGCGCAGGTCGAGCGCTCCACAGGGGTGCGTGGGCCGGTCAGCGCGGGCGGGGCTGGCCGGGCGCGGTGCAGCCGAGCTTCTCGACCGTCGTGGCCCGCCGCTCGGTGCGGATCACGACCTCGTTGTAGCCCTCCACCGGGGTGAACGCGAGCTCGCCCACGGTGGTGTGGTCCTCGGCGAAGGCGCGCAGCCGGCAGCTCGCGTCGACACCGTCGTCGCCGAGGGAGACGTTGAGCCGTGCCTGCATCTCGTGGTCGCTGGACACCTCGAAGGAGACCAGCTCGGAGCGGACCTCGGGGGTGCTGTGGAACCACGCCGTCCAGGCCAGCCAGGTCAGGCCGACCACGGCGAGGGTGACCGACAGGCCGAGGAACGCGGGCCGCCGCCACCGCGAGGGTGCGCCGTAGCGGTCGGCAAGGTCAGTGGTCACGCACCGAAGCCTAAGAGGCGCCTCCTAGACTGAAGTCCATGCCCCAGCACACCCCGGACCGGTCCCGCGCCGGACTCCGACTGATGCACGTCCACGCCCACCCCGACGACGAGTCGAGCAAGGGAGCGGCGTCGACCGCGATGTACGTCGCCGAGGGCGTCGACGTCCACGTGGTCACCTGCACCGGCGGCGAGCGCGGCTCGGTCCTCAACGCCAAGATGGATCGCCCTGAGGTCTGGGAGAACATCTCCGAGATCCGCCGCCAGGAGATGCACCGCGCCCGCGACATCCTCGGCGTCCGCCAGGACTGGCTCGGCTTCATCGACTCCGGGTGGCCCGAGGGCGACCCGAAGCCGCCACTCCCCGAGGGCTGCTTCGCGCTGGTCCCGCTCGAGGAGGCGACCGAGCGCCTGGTCCGGCAGATCCGCGAGTTCCGCCCGCACGTGATGACGACCTACGACGAGCGCGGCGGCTATCCGCACCCCGACCACATCCGGTGCCACGAGGTCTCGGTCGCGGCCTACCAGGCTGCCGGCGACCCGGAGCGCTTCCCCGACGCGGGGGAGCCGTGGCAGCCGATGAAGCTCTACTACCACCACGGCTGGAGCTGGGCGAAGACCAACGCCCTCCACGAGGCGATGCTCGCGCACGGCCTCGAGTCGCCCTACGCCGAGCGTCTCGCCAACTGGGAGCGCGAGGCCGACTGGGACGACCGGATCACCACCAAGGTGCCGTGCGGCGACTACTTCGGCGTACGCGACCAGGCGCTGCTGGCCCACGCGACGCAGATCGACCCCGACGGCATGTGGTTCGCGATCCCCCGCGAGATCCAGCAGAGCGTGTGGCCCACCGAGGACTACGAGCTCGTCGAGTCGACCGTGGAGAGCACGCGGCCCGAGGACGACCTGTTCGCCGGGATCCCGACGCCCGCTCCCTGACGGGGAAGTGGGACACTGGGGCCATGCTCACCCTGTTGCTCATCATGGTGGACGACCCGACGCCGGAGGAGAACGACGTCGTGGCCGGCCCGCTCGGCTTCGCCGTGTGGATCTTCATGATCCTCGCGGTGGTCGTGATCGGCTTCAGCCTGGTCAAGCAGCTCCGCAGGGCGCAGGCGGCCAAGGACGCCGGCGTCTACGGCGACGAGCCGGTGCAGAAGACCGACGAGGCCGAGAAGGCCGACAGCTGATCCGGGTCTCGTGACAGGCGCCGGGGCGCCTTCCTCGACCGACGCCGCGGTCAGCGGCGGACCAGCCGCACCAGGCAGTCCCATGCCGTACGCCGTTCCTCGCCGCCGTGCTCGTCGGCGCGGGTGACCTCGCGGGCGACCCGCTCGGCGCGGACCACCTCGACGTCGATCCCCTCGAGATCGGCCAGCACGTCGTCGGCGCTCATCAGCACCGCCGGGTCCTGCGGCCCGCCGGTGCCTTCGGTGAGGTTGGTCGAGTCGTGGGCGACGAGCAGGAGCGTGCCGCCGGGCCGCAGCATCGTGACGGCACTGCGCACCGCGCGCCGACGGTCCTCGGCCGGCACCTGGAGGTAGGCGATGACCACCAGGTCGACCGGGGCGGGCGGCTGCCAGGTCGTCGCGTCGGCGCAGACCCAGGTCACGTCGCCCGCGAGGTCCGCCGTGAGCCGGGCGCCCTTGTCGAGCGCGACCTGGGAGAAGTCGACCGCTGTCGCCGACCACCCGCGTGAGGCGAGCCAGATCGCGTTGCGGCCCTCGCCCGCGGCGAGGTCGACCGCGGTGCCGGGCGCGAGGTCGGCGAGCTCGGCAGCCACGAACTGGTTGGGCTCCTGCGACCAGACGAGCTCCGCGGCGGCGTATCTCTCGTCCCACGCTCGTGCGTCCATGCGCGACAGCCTAGGCGGGAGGCGGGCGGCCGGGCAGCCACCAGTTCCAGCGACCCAGCAGGGTCATGGCCGCCGGCAGGAGCAGGCCGCGCACGACGGTGACGTCGAGCAGCACGGCCACGGTCATCCCCACGCCGATCTCCTTGACGGCCACCAGCTCGCCGGCGACGAAGCCGAGGAACACGATGCCGATGGCGACCGCCGCGAGCGTCACGACCGGCCCCGACGCGACGATCCCCTCGAGCACCGCTGCGTCGTTGTGGGCACGGGTGCCGCGCTCCGGCGCCTTCGCACGTCGGGGGGCGTCCCAGGCCTCGCGGATCCGGGCGACGAGGAAGACGTGGTAGTCCATGGAGAGCCCGAAGGCGAACATGAAGAGCAGCAGGGGAGTGGTGAGGTCCAACGCTCCCCACGAGTCGAAGCCGAGCAGCGAGGAGCCCCATCCCCACTGGAAGATCGCGACGACGACGCCGAGTGTCGCGCCGAGTGAGAGCAGGTTGAGCACGACTGCCTTGACGGGCACGACCACCGACCGGCTCAGGCGTCCCAGCAGGAGAGCGGTGGCGAGGACGACGAGCAGGAGGGCCAGGGGAAGTCGATCGGCCAGCGCGGCCCGGGTGTCGACCAGCTCGGCAGCAGGCCCACCGACCAGCACCGGCACGCCGAGGTCGGTCTCGCGCAGCCTCGTCACGAGCGCCTGGGCCTGCGGACCGTCCGTGGCTCCGTCGGGCTCGACCTGGATCTGGCTGCTTCCGTCGGGCATCGGGTCGAGGAGGAGGAGGTCGGCCACGCCCTCGAGGTCCGCGAGGCGCGCCAGCAGGCGTGCCGTGTCGGGCGAGCCGGGGTCCGACCCGGCGAGCACCGTGAGGGGTGTGGTCCGGAGGTCCGGATAGGACCGGTCGATGATCTCCTGCGCCTGCCGGGGCTCGCTGTCGCGCGGCAGCGAGCGGGCGTCGGAGTTGCGCAGGTCGAGCGACAGGAGCGGGGCCGCGAGCAGCAGGAGCAGGGCGGTGCAGCCCACGAGCACGACCCACGGTCGACGCTGGGCGGTCCGTGCGAGACGCGGCAGCAGCGCAGTGGCGCTGGGGGTGCCACCGAGGGGGCGACCGGGAGCGGGCGGGGGCACGCGCGAGTGCGCGACGGCCAGCAGGGCAGGCATCAGGGTCAACCCGGCCGCGGTGGCGGTGCCGACGGCCACCAGCCCGCCGACCGCCATCGGCGACAGCACCGGGTCACCGAGCAGGAGCAGGCCGGCCATGGCCGTGCCGACCGTCAGCCCGGAGACGAGGACCGCGCGACCGGCGGTGCTGACGGTCGCGGCCAGTGCGTCGGCGACCGCCGCGTCCCGGTCGTACGCCGACCCTGCCGCGCGCGCTCCTCGCGGAAGCGAGCCAGCACCAGGAGCGCGTAGTCGACGGCCAGAGCCCAGGCCGAGCAACGTCACCACGTTGACGGCGTACTCGCTCACGGGCGTGAGTCGCGCCAGGGAGGCAAGCGCCAGAAGGGCTCCCGCCACCGCTGCCAACGCCGTCGCGACGGGCAGCACCCCGGCCACGAGCCCGCCCAGCGCGACGACGAGCACCACCAGCAGCACCACGACGGCGATGCCCTCGCCGCGGGCGGCGTCGGTGATCGCCTGGTCCGCGAAGGCCTCCTCCGCCAGCAGCGGGCCGCCCACCGAGGATGCCCGGCATGTCGATCGAGCGGAGCTCGGCGGACACCGCCTCGGCGACCGCCAGCGACGCGTCGTGGTGGAGCCGGGGTCGAGCTCGACGGTGACGACAGTGCCGGACCCGGTAGGGGCGAGGAGGTCCTGGGCGCCGGTGGTCCAGGGGTCGCGCACCTCGTGGACACCGGGCAGCTCGCGCACGACGTGCAGCACCCGGCTGGCCTGGTCGACCAGCTCGACGGCCATCACGTCGCGGCCGCTGAGCACGGCGACCACAAGCTCGCCCTCCGGGTCTGCCTGCGCCAGCTGCTGCTCGACCTGCGCGGACTCGGCGTCGGGGCGCGACGGGCTCGGGTGTCTGCGCCGAGTCGAAGACCGACCCGCCGAGCACGGCGCCGAGGAGCACCACACGCGCCCACGCGGTCGAGGACCCATCGGCGCCACCGGTGCAGCCGGCGTCCCAGGTCCTCGAGCACGAGGGGGACTGTAGCGGTGCAGACCCCTTCTGACGATGAGCAAACAAAAGTTGTTCACAAAGCGGCGGAGTGGCCCTAGGGTGAGCGACGTCACATTGCTCCCGGCGCTCGGTCGTCGGGACTCCCAGGAGGTCGTCCAGGTGTCGAAGTCCCCCCTCTCCACCCGTCGTCCCCGCACCCGTCGCCACCGCGGCCGGGTGGTGGCGGCGGCAATGGCCGGAGCCCTCGTGGCCGCCATCGGCGGCGGCCTGCCCGCATCCGCAGTGCCCAGCCGGTGACGAGCCGGCGTGACGATGCGTGCCTTCCAGCTCGGCCAGCCGATCTCGTCGCTGTGCGTGCTCAAGGCGGGGCAGACGCCCAACGTCGACCTGCTCAAGACCGACGATCGACTGGGACGCCCCGGACGACTTCGGCGGCCTCCAGGACAACTACATGGTCAACGTCCTGGCCAACCTCACGATCGACGACGCCGGCACCTACATGTTCCGGCTGGTGAGCGACGACGGCTCCGAGCTCCTCGATCGACGACCAGCTCGTCGTCGACAACGACGGCCTCCACGGCGACGACGGCGATGGACGGCAGCGTCACGCTGAGCCCAGGGCGTCGCACCCCTGCGCATCGAACTACTTCGAGGCGACCAACGGCGAGCGGCTCACCCTGCTGCTGGCAGAAGCCCGGCGACGTCGACCTTCTCGGTCGTGCCGACGTCCGTGCTCAGCACCGAGGCCGGCGTCACCCGCGTGACCGCACCGGGCTCCAAGCAGTGCGAGGGACAGACCGACGCCGCCGGCGACGGCCTCCAGCTCGACGCGGTCAACCCGGCCTACGACCTCACCGACCTGCGGCCGCAGGGATTCGAGCCCCAGGTCACCGGGCTGGACGTGGGATGGGCGACGACCTCCTCGTGCTCACCTGGGGCGGCAACGGCAACGACCAGGGCAACGTCGAGCTCGGCCAGCTCTACCGGCTCGAGGGAGTCAGCACCGCGACCAGCCCGGCCGACGTGACTCCCGTCCTGATCGCGGACGAGGCTCAAGGAGCCGCAGGGCATCAAGGTCGTGGACGGCGACGTCTACGTCTCGCGAGAAGGACCGGCCTGATCAAGCTCGTCGACGCAGACGGCGACGGTGTCTACGAGAGGCAAGACCGCAGATCGCTGCGTAGCCGTTCGACGGCAACTTCCACGAGTTCGGCTTCGGCATGCTCTACACAGGGACGGACATGTTCCACCTGAACCTGTCGGTCTCCATCAACCTCGGTGGCGCGACCACCGATCCCGCAGGGCTCGCCGCGACCGCGGCACGCACATCACCGATCGACAGGGCGACCGGCGAGATCGAGTACGTCGCCGGCGGCCTCCGGACCCCGCACGGCATGGGCTGGGGCCGGACGGTGAGATCTTCGTGACCGACAACCAGGGCGGGTGGCTGCCCGCCAACAAGCTCATCGAGATCAAGCAGGGCGAGTTCTACAACCACTTCACCACCGAGCCCGGTGGCCACCGGGCGAGTTCGACGACCAGCCGGTCACCAAGCCGGTGCTCTGGATGCCGCAGAACGAGATCGCCAACTCGCCCAGCACCCCGGTCGTGGTGGAGGACGGGCCCCTACGAGGGCCAGATGTTCATCGGCGACGTCACCTACGGCGGTCTCCAGCGCGCCGACCTCGAGAAGGTCGACGGTGCCTACCAGGGTGCGCGTCTTCCGGATGACCCAGGGCCTCGAGGCCGGGATCAGCCGGGTCCTCGCGGGCAAGGACGGCGCAGCTGATCGTCGGGGGCCTCGGCGCCGGCGGCAACTGGGGTCAGACCGGCAAGCTGCGCTACGGCCTGCAGAAGCTCGACCTCAGCGGTGACGATGCCCTTCGACATGCTGTCGATGGACGTCGATCGAGGGCGGCTTCGAGATCGACGTACACCAAGCCGCTGTCGGCCGACGACCATCGCGGGCCTGGCCGACTCCTACGAGCTCAAGCAGTGGCGCTACAGCGCGACGTCGCAGTACGGCGGCCCCAAGCTCGACGAGGAGACCCTCGACGTCACCAGCGCCACGGCCTCCGCCGACGGCAGGACGGTCACGGTGAAGGTCGGCGGGGATGAAGCCCGACCGGGTGGTGCTACCTGCGCTCGCCGCGGCCCTTCGCCTCGGCCTCCGACGAGACCGCTGTGGAGCACGGAGGCGTGGTACACGCTGAACAGCTATCCGGGCTACGTCGCGCCGGAGCCCGAGCCCGCCGTGGACGGCATCTACGAGCTCGAGGACGGCGATCTCTCCGGCACGGCCGGTGTCGCGACCGAGCACGCCGGCTACACCGGCTCCGGTTTCGTCGACGGCATCCAGACCGTCGGGTCCGGCTCCGCGGTCGACCTCGTCACGCCGAAGGCCGGGACGTACGACCTGCAGATCCGCTACGCCAACGGGCCGAACCCTCAGCCCAACCAGGCCAAGAAGATGAGTCTCTACCTCGGCGACGAGCGCCAGCAGGTCGTCCTGCCTCCACTGGGGGACTGGAAGACGTGGGGCACCTTCACCGTCCGTGCCGCCCTGCCCGCGGGGAGCACTCGCGCGGAGATCGTCTACGAGCAGGGTGATGACGGCAACGTCAACCTCGATCACCTCAAGGTGATCGACCCGAGCGCAGGTCGTGTCGAGGCCGAGGACGGCGACGTCACCGGCACCGACAACCGCGTCCAGACCGAGCACGCCGGCTTCAGCGGCACCGGCTACGTCGGTGGCTTCGAGAACGACGGCACCGCGGTGACCTTCGACGTGAGCACGACCGCGGCCGGGTCCCACGACATCGAGCTGGGCTACGCCAACGGCCCGAACCCCCAGGCCGGCCAGACCAAGGTGATGTCGCTCTACGTCAACGGCACCTTCGTCAAGAAGCTCTCGCTCCCACCCGGCCAGACCTGGAAGGAGTGGCTCGTCCTCGAGGACCGGATCGAGCTGGCGGCCGGTGACAACGTCGTCACGATCCAGCGCGACCCCGGCGACAACGGCAACGTCAACATCGACTACCTCGACCTCGGTGCACGCCAGGCGTGCGCCCCGGGCGAGGTGCCGGGCGCCGACGACGAGTTCGACGGCACCGCGCTCGACCTCTGCCGCTGGAGCACGATCCGCAACCAGACGGCCACCGGCGTCTCGGTCGCCGATGGCGCGCTGCGCATCGACGCCCAGCCCGGCGACATCTCAGGTGGTGCGGTCGACGCCAAGAACGTCGTGCTGCAGCCGGCTCCCGAGGACGGCACCTGGGCGGCGACGACGTCGATGACCCTCGCCGGCACCGACGACTACCTGCAGGGCGGGCTGGTCGCGTGGACCAGTGCCGACGACTACGCCAAGGTCGTCGCGATGCGCACCCCGCAGGGCCCGTGGGTCATCGAGTTCGGTCGTCGCATCGGCGGCCAGATGGTCTACACCAACAGCCCGGCACTGCCCGGTGCCCCGGACGACCTGCAGCTCCGGATGGTCTCCACCGGCTCGGTGATTCAGGCGAAGTACTCCGTCGACCAGGGCGCGTCCTGGCTCTCGGTCGGCGCCGGCTACCCCTCCACAGGTCTGGTCGACCCGAAGATCGGGGTGGCGGCCTACAACGGCACCGGCAGCGAGGTCGGCGTCTTCGACTGGTTCCGCGTCACCGAGCCGGTCGTCGAGCCCGACACGTGCGAGGCGACGGAGGCCGACCCGGGCTACCGGATGCTCTACGACGGAACGGCCGCCAGCCTCGAGGACTGGAACATGGCCGGGCCGGGGTTCTTCACCCGTGAGGCCGACTGCACCCTCATGACCCACGGTGGTCTCGGCCTGCTGTGGCACTCCGAGCCGCTGGAGGACGACTACTCCCTCCAGCTGGACTGGAAGCTGACCAAGGACGACAACGGCGGCGTCTTCGTCGGCTTCCCCGACCCGGGCACCGACCCGTGGGTGGCGGTCGACCACGGCTACGAGATCCAGATCGATGCCACCGACGACGCCGACAGCACGACGGGTGCGGTCTACAACTTCCAGTCCGCCGACCTGACGGCGCGCGACGCAGCGCTCAACCCGGTCGGCCAGTGGAACCACTACGAGATCCGGGTCGAGGGCAAGCGGATCCGGATCTACCTCAACGACGACCTGGTCAACGACTTCTCCAGTCCGCACGAGCGAGACCGGCCGGTTGAACTGGCCGTCCTACTTCGGCCTGCAGAACCACGGCAACGGCGAGAGCGTCCTCTACCGAGACGTCCAGCTCAAGGAGCTGAACGACCCGGAGAACGTCGCCTCGACCGTCACCGTGACCGCTCCTTCCTCAGTGCAGACCGGCACGAAGGCGACCGTCGAGGTCGAGGTGACCTCGGCCGCCCAGCAGGCGCCGACCGGTGAGGTGGTGCTGTCCGTGGACGGCACCGATCTGCCGGCCGTCGACCTGGCGGACGGCAAGGCGTCGATCGAGGTCGGCCCGTTCGCCACCGCGCGCACGGTCTCGCTCGTCGCGACCTACGCCGGTGACATGGCCGTCGACGCCGGGCAGGGTACGGCGGAGCTGACGGTGGTGACGCCGACGACGACCACACCGACGCCGACGCCGACCCGACGCCGACACCGACGCCGACACCGACGCCCACGCCGACGCCGTCCACCCACCCGTCGGTGAGCGCGGGCGGCGGGAAGGTGGACGCGGTGCCCAACCGGCGCCGGGCCAAGGTCACGCTGGAGTGCGGAGCCGCGGGATGTGAAGGCCGGGCCGTTCTCCGCACGCGCGGTGGGAAGAAGCTGGGTGCCGGCTCGTTCGACCTCGACGCCCGCGAGAAGGGCACGGTCGTGGTCACGCTCAACGCCCGGGCGCGGGCCCAGCTCGGCAAGCGCGCGGTCGTCCGGGCCGTCCTGGTCGTTCGCTTCGAGGACGGCGGCACCCAGCGGTTGAAGGTGCGACTGAAGCGCTGACGCCCCTCGACGCCGGTCCTGCCCACCCCGTGTGGGAAGGGCCGGTGTCGAGCCGGGTCAGCCGGCGACGACCCGCAGCACGCGCGCGTCCTCGGGGTGCATGACCGGCAGGGCCACGCCCGCGGTGGCGAGCACCCGACCGGTGAGCACCTGGCCCGACGCTGACCAGCGGTCGGTGAGGTCGGCACCTCCCGGTGCGGGAGGCAACGCCTCCGTGAGCCGGTAGGCGCGGTCGGGGTCGAGCCCGGTCAGGCGCAGGGCGGCGGGGTGCTGCGTGGCGGTCATGGCATCGGTCGCCACCACGTAGCAGGCCTCGGAGCGGTCGGCCGCGACGATGCCGGTGACCAGCACGGCCGGGTCCGCGTGGTCGGGGTGCACGAGGGTGCCGGTGCCGATCAGCGGGCGCACCTGCTTGTGCAGGTCGATCCACGACCGCAGCTCGATGAGCTCCGGCTCGTCGAGCCGGGACATGTCCCACTCGATCCCGAAGGAGTGGAGGAGCGCGGTGGCGGCGCGGTAGCGCAGCGTCTGGGTGCGACCCGTGGTGTGCGACGTGGGAGGGCCGACGTGCGACCCCATCAGCTCCGGGGGCACGAGCAGCGACGTCCACCGCTGGAGGTGCTGCCGCTCGAGTGCGTCGTTGGTGTCGCTGGGCCAGATGCGGTCGGTGCGGGTCAGCACCTCCGCGTCGACGCGCGCGCCACCGGACGAGCAGGACTCGATCTGGAGCGCGGGATGCGCCGCGCGGAGCTCGTCGAGCAGCCGGTAGGCCGCCAGCGTCTGCCCGTGGACCGCGGGCCTGCCGTCGTGGGTGACGTCGGTGAGGTCGCGGTTGTGGTCCCACTTGAGATAGGCGATGTCGAGGTCGTCGAGCAGTGCGGTCAACGCGTCGCGCAGGTCGTCGTAGGCCGCCGCGTCCTGCAGGTCGAGCACCTGCTGCTGCCGCCACTGCGGGGGAGTGGCGGCGCGTCCGCGCAGCACCCGCTCCGGGTGGTGGCGGGCGGTCTCGGAGTCGAGGTTGACCATCTCCGGCTCCACCCACAGCCCGAACTCCATGCCGCGGCCGGTCACGTGGTCGACCAGCGGCCCCAGCCCCTGCGGCCACAGGTCGAGGTCGACCTGCCAGTCGCCGAGGCCCGCCGTGTCGTCACGACGTCCCAGGAACCAGCCGTCGTCGAGCACGAAGCGCTCCACGCCCAGCGAGGCGGCCACGTCCGCGAGCTCGGAGAGCCGGTCGAGGGACTGGTCGAAGTAGACCGCCTCCCACGTGTTGGCGATGACGGGACGCTCGGTCCTGGCTCGCGGCGTCACCGCGCGCAGGTGGGCGTGGAAGCGGTGGCTGAGCGGGTCGAGGCCGGAGTCGGACCACGAGCCCAGCAGCTCGGGGGAGCGGTAGGTCTCGCCCGTGGCGAGGACGACCTCGCCGGGGGCGAGCAGCTCGCCGCCCCCCAGGAGGCAGTCGCCCTCGGGCGTCCGCTCGGCGTAGGTCGTGTGGTTGCCGCTCCACGCGGTGTGCACGGCCCAGACCTCGCCCCGTCCGAAGGCGAAGCCGGGCGTGCCGGCGACCATCAGCAGCGTCGCGTCGTGCCCGGTGCGGCCGTGGCGGGCGTCGCGACGGTGGGTGCCCTGCACCCACGGGTGCCGCTGCGGAGAGCGCTCCTTGCACCAGCGACCGGTGAGGTCGAGCAGCTCGGTGGCGTGTGCCGCGACGGGGAGGACGGTGAGGACCGAGGACAGGTGGAGGTCGCCGTCGGCGATGTTGGTGACGCTGGTGCGGGCGTGCAGCAGACCGCCGTCGTCGAGCGACAGCTCGACGAGCACCTGCCAGCCGGCCTCCTCGTCGGTCGCGGTGCAGGCCGCCGTGCCGTCGCCCGCCGCGACCTGCCAGTCGACCAGGCTGGGGGCGGCCGCGGACGCGTCACCGCCGACGCGATGACCCTCGAGTCCCGGGGTGCCGGTGTAGCCGCGGGTGCCGTCCGGCACGAGACCGGTGACGGGCGTCAGGTCGTACGCCGACCGCGAGGCGCCCGGGCGCCGGGCCGAGGCAAGGGCGGACAGGGCGGCCTCGTCGAGGTCACCGAGCGCGGCGCCCCAGTGGAGGAGGACGGGGATCCCGGCGTCGTCGCGACCCAGCACGAGGCTGACGCCGGCACGGGTGAGGTGGGCGGGGGCGGCGTCACTCATGCGTCCTGCTCCTCGTCGACCTCGTGGGCCTCGTCGTCGTCGATGGGGTCGACGACCACCAGCTCGCCGACGTGGTCGGCCAGCGCGCCGCTGGCCTGGGCGGAGAGGCCGGAGTCGGTGACCAGCACCGCGGCCTCGGACAGGCCGGCCATGCTGCTGAGGCCGACCACCCCCCACTTGCTGGAGTCGGCACACACGATCAGCCGCCGCGAGCGCTCGATCATGGCGCGGTTGGTCTCGGACTCGAGCAGGTTGGGGGTGCTGAAGCCGGCGCGCACGTCCATCCCGTGCACGCCCATGAAGAACGCGTCGACGTGGAGGCTGCGCAGCGAGGACACCGCGACAGGTCCGACCAGGGCGTCGGACGGAGTGCGGAGGCCACCGGTCAGGAGGACGGAGGTCGTCGACTCGCCGATGCGGTGCAGGACGTCGGCCACCCACACGGAGTTGGTGACCACGGTCAGGTTCGGGATCCGGGCGATGTGCTCGGTCAGCGCGTGCGTGGTGGTGCCGGCCGACACCGCGATCGCCATGCCGGTGTGCACCATCTCGGCGGCCGCCGCGGCGATGGCTTCCTTCTCCCGGCGGTGCTGCACCGACTTGGCGGCGAAGCCCGGCTCGGACGACGACGGTTCTGCGACGGCCAGGGCTCCGCCGTGCACCTTCTCCAGCAGGCCGTCGCGGTGCAGGGTCACGAGGTCGCGGCGCACGGTCATGTCGGAGACCCCGAGCAGCTCGACCAGGTCGGTGACGCGCACGGTGCCGTCCCGGCTGAGCTCGGCCAGGATCCGTCCCCGGCGCTGCGCCGCGAGCATCAGGCGCTCCGACCCGGTGTGCCGTCCAGGTCGCCCGAGCCGGTCTCGCGGACCACCGCCACCCCGCCCGCCGGCACGAGCAGGTCGCCGGCGACCTCACGTCCGCTGACGAGCTCGAGGCCGTGCACGGGCACGTCCGCCGGGGCACTGCCGTGGTTGATGACGAAGAGCCAGCTCGCGTCGTCGCCGACCCGTCGGGTCACGTCGACGGAGGCAGAGGCGCCCGGCAGCCGCTCGACCCCGGACTCGGAGACGAGCCGTTCGGCCAACCGGTCCGTGCCGCCGGCGTCGAGGCGGGTCGCGACGTACCACGCGGTCCCGGAGCCGACCTCGCGACGGGTGACGGCGGGGAGTCCCGCGGCCGGCCCGTCGGAGTAGGTCGCCACGGCCTCGGCCCCGGCGAGCTCGAGGTCCTCGGCCCACACGTCTGCCGTGACGGAGCCGCCGCCCAGACCGTCCACGGCGACCTGCTGGCCCTCCATCAGGGGCAGGAACTCGGTCGTGCGGACACCCAGCAGGTCGCGGAACCCGCCCGGATAGCCACCGAGGCGGACGTGGTCGTGCGGGTCCACGATCCCGCTGAAGTAGGTGACGACCACGGTCGCGCCGTCCTGCGCCGCTGCCGTCAGCGAGGCGATGGCCGCGTCCGAGACGAGGTAGAGGGTCGGCACGACCACCAGGCGGTAGCCCGAGAGGTCGGCGTCGGGGTGGACGACGTCGACGCCGACGCCCTGGGCCGACAGCGCCCGGTGCAGGTCCTCGGCGCGGTCGCGGTAGCGGACGTCGATGCTGGGGTGCGAGTCGAGCTCGCACCCCCACCACGCCTCGTAGTCGAAGAGGATCGCCGCCTCGTTGCGCGGCGCGCTCCCGGAGATCTCCTCGACGGCATCGAGGACCCGCGAGAGCTCGACGACCTCGCGCCACTGCCGGGTGTCGGTGCCGGCGTGGGGGAGCAGGCCGGAGTGGTACTTCTCCGCACCTGCCCGGGACGCGCGCCACTGGAAGAACAGCACCGCGTCGGCCCCGCGGGCGACGTGGGACAGGCTGTTGCGGATCATCTCGCCGGGCAGCTTGGCGCGGTTGCGCGGCTGCCAGTTCACCGCGCTCGTCGAGTGCTCCATGAGCAGCCACGGGCGACCGCCCGCGGTGCCGCGGGTCAGGTCGGCGCTGAACGCCAGCTCGCGGTGGCCCTCGGGCTCGGCGGAGATCAGGTAGTGGTCGTTGGAGACCACGTCGAGCTCGCGGCCCCACCGCAGGTAGTCCATCTCGAAGGTCTGGCGCATCACCATGAAGTTGGTCGTCACCGGCACCCCGGGCGAGAGGCGGTGCAGGACGTCGCGCTCGGCGACGAAGTTGTCGAGGAGCTGGTCGGAGGAGAAGCGCAGGAAGTCCAGCTGCTGCGTGGGGTTGGCGTGCGCCGGGGCCACCCGCGGCGGCAGCACCTGCTCGAAGTCGGTGTAGCGCTGCGACCAGAAGGCGGTGCCCCAGGCGTCGTTGAGCGTGGCGACGTCGTCGTACCTGCGGCGCAGCCACGTGCGGAACGCCGCGGCGCTGACGTCGCAGTAGCAGCGGGCGTTGTGGCAGCCCAGCTCGTTGGACACGTGCCACAGGGCCAGCGCGGGGTGGTCGTGGTAGCGCTCGGCCATGGCCGTGCACAGGGCCAGCGCGTGCTCGCGGTGGACGGGCGAGCTGGGGCAGAAGGCCTGGCGCCCGCCCGGTGAGAGCGTGCGGCCGTCGTGGGTGACCGGCAGCATCTCCGGGTGCAGCTGGGTGAGCCACGGCGGCGGCGACGCGGTGGCGGTGGCGAGGTCCACCCGGATCCCGGCGGCGTGCAGGGAGTCCATCTGCTCGTCGAGCCAGCCGAAGTCCCACGTGTCGGGCCCCGGCTGGAGCCACGCCCACGAGAAGACACCCAGGGTGACCAGGTCGACCCCGGCCTCCCGCATCAGCTCGCGGTCCTCGACGTGGGCCTCGCGGGGCCACTGCTCGGGGTTGTAGTCGCCGCCGAAGGCCAGCGGAGGCAGGGGAGTCGGCATGCGATCACTGTGGCGACCCTCACACGCCAAAGTCAACGCTTCGTGGTGGAAAAGAGTTCGAAAGTGTTTGGTCCGGTGCGAAATGAAGGGTGTTTGAGGGTTGACGGGCCTGTGGTGGCCGTCACATGCTGTCCACCTTGTTTGATTTTGTCTTCAGGAGGCCGTCGTGTCCCGTTCCACAGCAGTTCCCCGTTCGACCGTGGCCACCATGGCCGCGACACGTCGCAACGTCATCCGCGGCATGGCGCTCAGCGGTCTCGCCGTGGGAGGCGCCAACCTGCTCGCCGCCTGCGGTGGTGACTCCGGGCCCTCGACCGGCGCCGGTGCGACCGTGAAGTTCGGCATCAACGAGGCCGAGGGCACCGGTGCCGCCAACGACCGGCTCGCGGCGATCGCCAAGGCCTACGCCAAGGAGTCCGGCACCAAGGTCGAGGTCAACGCGGTCGACCACAACACCTTCCAGGAGAGCATCAACACCTACCTCCAGGGCACGCCGGACGACGTCTTCACCTGGTTCGCCGGATTCCGGATGGCGCAGTTCGCCGAAGCCGGCCTGATCACCGACCTGAGCGACCAGTGGCCCATCGACGGCCTCAACGACTCGTTCAAGCAGGCGGCCACCGCTCCGGACGGCAAGCAGTACTTCGTGCCGATCAGCTACTACCCGTGGGCGGTCTTCTACCGGAAGTCGGTCTTCGAGAAGAACGGCTGGGAGGCGCCCGCCACCAACGACGACTTCATCGCCCTCATGGACGACATGCAGGGCAAGGGCATCACCCCCTTCGCCTTCGGCGACAAGGACGGGTGGCCGGCCATGGGCACCTTCGACATCCTCAACATGCGCCTCAACGGCTTCGACTTCCACATGAGCCTGATGGCCGGTGACGAGAAGTGGGACGGCGACGAGGTCAAGCTCGTGTTCGACACCTGGCGCAAGCTGCTGCCCTACCACCAGGCCGACCCGCTGGGCCGCACCTGGCAGGAGGCCGCCACGTCGATGGGCAAGGGCGACTGCGGCATGTACCTGCTGGGCACCTTCGTCGTGGACGCCCTGGGCGAGAACGGTGAGGACCTCGACTTCTTCACCTTCCCCGAGCTCGACTCCTCCATCGGCTCCGACGCCCTGGACGCCCCCATCGACGGATTCTGCGTCGCCGCGGCGGGCAAGAACCAGGAGGCCGGCAAGGAGATGGCCAAGTGGCTCGGGAGTGCCGCCGCTGCCGACGCGGGCAACAACGCCGCCGACGCGCCGTTCATCGCGGCCAACTCGGGGTCCAGCGACTCGACCTACAGCGACCTGCAGAAGAAGTCGGTCGAGGTCGTCGGTGCGGCGGCCAACATCGCCCAGTTCATGGACCGCGACACCAACGCCGACTTCGCCAACACGGTGATGATCCCCTCGATCCAGTCGTTCCTGAAGGACCCCACCGACATCGACGGGGTCACGGCCAGCATCCAGGAGCAGGCCGCTTCGATCTTCGGCTGAGTCATGGCACACATCGACGAGGCGCCGCAGCAGGTGGAGACTGCGGCGCCCAAGCAGGGGCGCGCGAAGAGGCTGCCCAACAAGGACCGCGCCACCGTCATCGTGATGGTGACGATCCCGCTCGTGCTCGTGCTGCTGCTGGTGTGGCTGCCGGCGCTGCTCTCGGTGGCGCTGTCGTTCGGCAAGTGGAACGGCTTCGGCGACATCGACACCATCGAGTGGGTCGGCTTCCAGAACTACAAGGACATCTTCACCATCTACCCGGCCTTCTGGCCCGCGGTCCAGCACAACCTGATCTGGCTCGGTTTCCTCTTCCTCCTCCCGACGATCCTGGGCATGCTCCTCGCCGTCATCCTCGACCGGGAGATGAAGGGCAGCCGCGCCTACCAGACGGCGTTCTACATGCCCGTCGTGCTGTCGCTGGCCCTCATCGGCTTCATCTGGCAGCTCTTCTACTCCCGCGACCAGGGGCTGATCAACCAGGTCTTCCACAGCGAGGTCGACTGGTACGGCGACCCCGACATCAACCTCTGGGCGGTGCTGGTGGCCACCGCGTGGCGCCACACCGGCTACGTCATGCTCATCTACCTGGCGGGCCTGAAGGGCGTCGACTCGAGCCTGCGTGAGGCGGCCGCCGTCGACGGCGCCAGCGAGGTGAAGACCTTCTTCCACGTGATCTTCCCGGTCATGCGGCCGATCAACATGGTCGTGATCGTGATCGTCGTGATCGAGTCGCTGCGTGCCTTCGACCTCGTGTGGGTCATCAACAAGGGCCGCAACGGGCTCGAGGTCATCGGCGCGCTCGTCGCCCAGAACGTGATCGGCGAGGCCACCCGCTACGGCTTCGGCTCGGCGCTCGCGGTCATCATGATGCTGATCTCGTCGGTCTTCATCACCATCTACCTGCGGACCGTGTTCCGCGAGGAGCGTTCGCGATGACCTACGAGACACCCGTCACCGCGCCACCGCCCACGCCTCCGCCGACGAGGGCCACGCCGCCGGCGCGCAAGGAGGGTGGAGTCCTGAGCCAGCGGCGCGGCACCCTCGTCACGGTGATCGTGGCGCTGCTGGCGCTGGTGTGGCTCTTCCCGCTGCTGTGGGCGTTGATCAACTCCTTCCGCGAGTACGACTACACCCAGATCCACGGCTACCTGTCCTTCGGCGGCTGGACCACCCACAACTACGAGCAGGCGTGGTCGCAGGGCGACTTCGGCCTGCACATGAAGAACTCCTTCCTCATCACGGTGCCGGCCGTGGCGCTGACGCTGTGGCTCTCCTCGATGGTCGCCTTCGTGCTGGCCCGCTTCAGCTATCGCTTCAACCTCACGCTGCTCGGCATCTTCCTCGCCGCCAACCTGCTGCCGCCGCAGGCCCTGCTGATCCCGGTCTTCCGGATGTTCCGCGAGGTGCCGCTCCCGATGTTCATGAGCGACTCGGGCTCGCTGCTCAACAGCTTCTGGGCACTCATCCTGGTCAACACCGCGTTCCAGATGGGGTTCTGCACCTTCGTGCTCAGCAACTACATGAAGACGCTGCCGCACGAGATCTACGAGTCCGCCGAGCTCGACGGCGCCAGCGTGTGGCGCCAGTACTGGCA
The DNA here is from genome assembly GCA_963750445.1 of uncultured Actinomycetota bacterium. GTDB lineage: Bacteria > Actinomycetota > Actinomycetes > Propionibacteriales > Nocardioidaceae > Nocardioides. The sequence goes on from CAVVQR010000017.1 coordinate 161,161, forward strand.
GCTGACGATGCCGCTCGTACGCCCGGCGCTGGCGGCGCTGGCCACCCTCCAGGTGACGTGGGTCTACAACGAGTTCTTCTGGGCGACGGTGCTGATCCAGCAGGGCGACAAGCTGCCGGTCACCTCGGCGCTCAACAACCTGCGCGGCCAGTTCTTCACCGACACCAACCTGGTGGCGGCAGGGTCGATCATCGTGGCGCTGCCGGTGCTGGTGGTGTTCTTCGCACTGCAGAAGCAGTTCGTCTCCGGACTCACCCTGGGCTCGACCAAGGGCTGACCGACGGGGCTGATCAGCGCGCGAGCCACGACCCGGCACGCATCACCCGGACGACCGCCAGGTCGTCGTCGAGCACGACCAGGTCGGCCCGACGGCCGGCCTCGAGGGCACCGACGTCGGTGAGGTCCCAGGCCCGGGCGGGGGCGGTGCTCGCGGCGTGGACCACGTCGAGCAGCGGCAGACCCGCGGTGCGTACGGCGAAGCGGACGGCCGCGTCCATGGTGAGCGTCGAACCCGCGATCGAGCCATGGCCGGTCCCGTCGGCCAGCCGGGCGACGCCGTCGCGGACCTCGATCGCCATCGGGCCGAGACGGTAGTCGCCGTCGTCCGCCCCGGCCGCAGCCATCGCGTCGGTGACCAGGAGGCAGCGGCCCGGCTTGGCGGCGAAGACGGTGCGCAGCACGGCCGGGTGGAGGTGGACGCCGTCGGCGATCAGCTCCACGTCGACCGGGGCGTCGAGCAGTGCGCCGACCGGGCCCGGGTCACGGTGGTGGAGGGGACGCATCGCGTTGAAGAGGTGGGTGCCGAGCCGGGCGCCCGCGTCGAGCGCCTCTCGGGCGACGTCGTAGGTCGCGTCGGTGTGGCCGATGGCCGCGAGGACCCCGGCGCCGGCGATCTGGTGCACGGCGGCGATCCCGCCGTCCAGCTCGGGGGCGAGGGTGACCATCCGGATCGCGCCGCGCCGTCCTGAGCCTGTCGACGGGTCGCCGGCCTCGAGCAGGTCGTCGATCGCCTGCGCCCCGGGGACGGCGAGCGAGCCGGGCCGGTGGGCGCCGGAGCGCTGCGGGCTGAGCCACGGGCCCTCGAGGTGGATGCCGGCCAGGCGCCCGTCCTGCACCAGGAGGGCGAGCTCGCGGACCGCGTCGGTCATCCGCTCGGGGGTGTCGGTGACCAGGCTCGCCGCCATCGAGGTGGTGCCGTGCGCGAGGTGGGTGTCGGCCACGGTGGCGGCCGCGTCCGCCGTACCGGTGTCGAAGGAGGCCCCTCCGCCACCGTGCACGTGGAGGTCGACGAAGCCGGGTGCGACGGTGCGGTCGCCGAGGTCGAGGTCAGGGGTGCGCGGGGGCGCACCTTCGCCGACCTCGATGATGCGGTCGCCGTCGAGGTGCAGCCACCCCGGCGCGAGGATCCGCGCCGGGGTGATGACCTGAGCAGCCGAGAGGAGCACGGTCACGCGGACGTGTCCGCCTCGACGAGCGACTCGGCCTCGTCGTCCTCGCGTCCGGGCGTCTTCAGGTTCCACTTCCGGATCACGAAGCGGAACAGGAAGTAGTAGACCGCCGCGTAGCCCAGCCCGATCGGGATGAGGAGGAAGGGCTGGGTCGCGATGTTCCAGTTGAGCGCGTAGTCGAACAGTCCGGCGGAGAAGCCGAAGCCGTCCTTGATGTCGAGCGCGTTGACCAGGGCCATCGAGGTGCCGGTGAGCAGCGCGTGGATCACGTAGAGCGGCCACGCCACGAACATGAACGCGAACTCGAGCGGCTCGGTGACACCGGTGAGGAAGGACGTGAGGGCCGCCGAGAGCATGATGCCGCCGACGAGCTTCTTGTTCTGCGGCTTGGCCTCGTGCCAGATGGCCAGGGCGGCGGCGGGGAGGGCGAACATCATGATCGGGAAGAAGCCGGTCATGAACGCGCCCGCAGTCGGGTCGCCGTGCAGGAAGCGGGCGATGTCGCCGGTCCACACGTCACCGCTTCCGTCGGTGTAGGAGCCGATGAGGAACCACGGGCCCGAGTTGAGGATGTGGTGCAGGCCGAGCGGGATCAGCAGCCGGTTGAGCGTGCCGTAGACGAAGCCGCCGGTGACGTCGTTGGCGGTGACCCAGTCGCCGAGGTTGGTGAGGCCGGCGTCGAAGCCCTTGTAGAGGAAGCTGGTCGCGACGGCGACGAGCATCATCGTGATGGCGGTGATGATCGGCACGAAGCGACGGCCGCCGAAGAAGGCGAGGTAGGGCGGGAGCGAGATCCGGTGGTAGCGCTGCCACAGGTAGCCGGCGATCAGTCCGGAGACGATGCCGCCGAGCACGCCGTAGTTGATCAGCTGCTGCTCCGCATCCCCCTCGGGAAGGCCGAGGACCGTCGGGGAGAGCGCCTCGCCGACCCCCTTGAAGACGAGGTAGCCGACGACGGCAGCCAGGGCCGTCGATCCGTCGGCCTTCTTCGCGATGCCGATCGCCACGCCGAGCGCGAAGAGCAGGGGCAGGTTGTCGAAGATCGCGCCACCGGCGGCGCCGATGACGGCGGCGACCTCGTTCCAGCCGAGGCCGTCGGCGCCGAGCAGGTCAGGCTGCCCGAGTCGGAGGAGGAGGGCGGCGACGGGGAGGGCCGCGATCGGGAGCATGAGGCTGCGCCCGAACTTCTGGAGCGGAGCGAGGTTGAACCTGCTCCTGGTGGTGCCGCTCATGGCGGCGTCCGAGGTGGTCATGAGGATGGATCCCTTCTGATGGTGCGCTTCGTGCTGTCACTGCGGGGTTTCCCTGTGGCGCCGGGGGTGGCGCCGAGGCTCATGTGGATCTGGTAGCGGTCGCCGCGGTAGCGCGAGACGACGTGCTCGACCGGTCGCCCCCCTGCGCTCGACAGGCGACGGAAGACGAGGAGCGGGGTGTGGACCGGGGCCTCCAGCCGACGTGCGGTCGCGCCCTCGGCGGCCTCGCCCCACAGGGTCTGCTCGGCGGCGTCGATGACCAGGCCGTAGCGGTCGGCGAAGAGGGTGTAGAGCGATCCGGCGAGGTCCGAGGTGTCGAGGTCGGGCAGGAGCGATCGGGGATACCAGCCCTGCTCGATCGCCATCGGCTGGCCGTCCGCGAGACGGACGCGGTCGATGCGCCAGGCGGTGCCACGGGCGCCGAGCCTCAGAGCAGCTGACCACCTCGGCCGGCGGGCGCTCCTCGTCGACCAGCATCAGGCGCGTCGACGGGACCAGTCCGCGGCGGCGCATGTCCTCGGAGAACGACGCCAGGTGCAGGCGGCTCTCGACGCGGGGGCGGGCCACGAAGGTGCCCTTGCCCTGGATCCGGTGGAGCAGGCCGCCGGCGACGAGGCTGTCGATCGCCTTGCGCACGGTGGCGCGCGAGACGTCGTAGGTCGCCATCAGCTCGCGCTCGGACGGGATGGCCGTGTCCGGACCGAGCTCGCGGGTCGCGAGGTCCGCCAGCACGTCGCTGAGCTGCGCGTGCTTGGGGCGGGGGCCGTCATCGATCCTGCGCGACATCTGCACCTCGCTCCGCTGGTCGCCTGTCGGGGGCTGCTCGACGTTTGGTGGATCCATTGGTACGGTCTGGTACGTACCAGTGGCCGAGCATGGCGCTGAGCCCCCGACCTTGTCAAGGACGACGATGCAGAACACCGCCGGCACCAACACCGGGACGCAGATGGCGTCCGAGATCGCCGAGCAGCCGTCCGCCGCCCGGCGGACCCTCGAGCACCTGCTGCCCGAGAGGTCGCGCCTCCGCGACCTGACCGAGGGACGGAGCCGGGTGCTCCTCGTGGCGCGCGGCTCCAGCGACAACGCCGCGATCTACGGCCGCTACCTGCTCGAGGTGGCCGCGGGGGTGCCGGCGTCGCTCGCCGCGCCGAGCGTCGCGACGCACTACCGCTCGCGACTCGACCTGTCGGACACCCTGGTCGTCTCGGTGTCGCAGTCCGGGGCCACGACCGAGATCGTCGAGACCCAGCAGTGGGCGCGCGAGTGCGGCGCCGCGACGGTCGGCGTGACCAACGTGGCGGACTCGCCACTGGCCGACGCCGCCGACGTGGCCCTCGTGACCCAGGCGGGCCCCGAGCTCGCGGTGCCGGCGACGAAGACCTACCTCACCCAGATGGTGGCCCTCGGCGTGCTCGCAGACGCCCTCTCCGACCACCCGCTGCCGGAGGGGGGTCTCGCAGCCGACCTCGACCGCGTCCCGGACGCGGTGGCCGGGCTGCTCGGTGCCGACGTGTCGGCCGCGGCCGAGGCACTGGCCGGTGCGGACCGGGTGGTCGTGTCGGGTCGCGGACTGCTGCTCGGCACCGCGCTCGAGACCGCGCTCAAGATGGAGGAGACCTGCCTGCGACCGGTGCGCGGCTACTCCTACGCCGACCTGCGCCACGGGCCGATCTCGGTGGTCAGCGACGGGCTGCTGGCGGTCCTCGTCGGCGCTGCCGACGGCCCGCTCGCGGAGCCGATGGTCGACCTGGTCCGCGACCTCCGGGGCCGCGGCGCCCGGGTGCTCGGCATCGGGGGCACGCCGGCGTTCGCCGACCTGTGCGACCTGCACCTCGCCGGTCCGGACCTTCCCGAGACCGTCGAGCCGATCGCCTCGATCGTGCCGGCCCAGCTGATGATCGAGCAGATGGCGCTGCGCATGGGCCTCGACCCCGACAATCCCCGCGGCCTCAACAAGGTCACCCAGACCGAGTTCGACCCCGCCGCTGGTTGAGGAGGTTGCGCAGCCCTCGCTCCGCTGGTTGAGGAGGTTGCGCAGCCCTCGCTCCGCTGGTTGAGGAGGTTGCGCAGCCCTCGCTCCGCTGGTTGAGGAGGTTGCGCAGCAACCGTCACGAAACCAAGGTTGACCCACACCCACGAAAGGTTCTGAAGACATGAGCAGCAAGGCAGAGCAGATCCTGGCCGGCCTCGGCGGCGCGGACAACATCGTCGAGATCGAGGCCTGCATCACCCGCCTCCGCACCGAGGTCAAGGACGGCGCCCTCGTGGACCAGGCCGTGCTGAAGGCCGCCGGCGCCCACGGTGTGATGGCCAGCGGCACCATCGTCCAGGTCGTCGTCGGGCCCGAGGCGGACAACCTCGCCGACGACATCGAGGACTTGATGTGACGGCTTCTTCCCAGGACGTGCTGGCTCCCTGTCCGGGCCGGGTCATCGCGATGGGCGACGTCCCCGACCCCGTGTTCGCCGAGGAGATGGTCGGCCCCGGTGTCGCCATCGAGCCCGCGCCCGGTCCGACCACGGTCGTCTCGCCGATCGCAGGCAAGGTCCTCAAGGTCCTGCCGCACGCGTTCGTGGTGCTCGGCGACGGCGTCGGCGTCCTGGTCCACCTCGGCATCAACACCGTCCGGCTCGAGGGCGAGGGCTTCGAGGTGCTCGCCACCCAGGGGAGTGAGGTCGCTGCCGGCGACCCGATGATCACCTGGGACCCGTCCACGCTTCCCGCGTCAGCGGGCGGGCAGGACGTCTCGCCGGTCGTGCCTGTCGTGCTGATGGACGGCGTCAAGGGCTCGGTGACGAGCGAGGCGATCGGCGGCTCCGTCGCGGCCGGCGACCTGCTCTTCACCACTCCATGAGCCGGGACCGTCTCCTGCCCGCGACGCGGCCCACGGCACTGCTGCTCGACCTCGACGGCACCCTGGTCGACTCCGAACCGATCCACCGCGAGGGCTACCGCGCCTACTTCGCCCACCGCGGCTGGGACGTCCCCGACCTCGGCATCTTCACGGGCCGCCGGGCCGAGGACGTGTTCGCGACCGAGCCGGGCCCCTGGGCCGGACGTGACCCGTCCGAGGTGCTGGCCGAGGTCCTCCAGCACGTCCCCGACGTCGCGGCCGATCCCGTCCCGGGCGCCCGCGACCTGATCCTCGGGGCCCGTGCCGCGGGCGTACCCGTCGCGATCGTCACCTCGGCCGGACCGGCGTGGGTCGAGCGGTCCCTGGTCGACTCGCTGTCCCTGGGCCTCGACGGCGTCGACGTGGTCGTGACCGCCCGCGACGTGGCCGACGGCAAGCCCGACCCGGCCGGCTTCGCGCTGGCCTGCGAGCGGCTCCGCGCCGACCCGGCCGGGGCGATCGCTGCCGAGGACTCACCCGCCGGCATCCGCGCCGCGATCGGCGCCGGCGTCGTCCGGGTGCACGGCATCGGGACCTCCCACACGACCGACGTGCTGCTCGACGCCGGCGCGGTGGAGGTGCACGACGACCTCCGCCCGCTGCTGGAGCTCGTGCGCCACCGCTCCGCCGGGGACCCCGCAGACATCCCCCGGGGCAGCTAGGCGCTGACGGGCTCCTCGCCCGACGCCGAGGACGCGGAGGGCAGCCGGACCTCGACGCGGGTGCCACGACCGGGGTGCGAGTGCACCTCGATCGTGCCGCCGTGCCGCTTGACGGCGGTCTGCACGATGGCCATGCCGAGGCCGGAGCCGGGGATGTTGCTCTTCCGGGCGTCGGTGGACCGGTGGAACGGGGTGAACATCAGCCCGAGGTCGCGCGACGACATGCCGATGCCCTCGTCGGTGCAGGTGAACAGCACCTCGTTGCCCTCGACGCCGAGCGTGATCAGGACGACGCCCCCGTCCGGGGTGTACTTGACGGCGTTGCCGACGATGTTGTCGACGACCATCTCGAGCTCGCTCCGGTCACCCGCGACGTAGGCGCTCGGCCCGACGCCGGAGGTGTCGAGCTGCACACCGACGGCCTGTGCCGGGTGCTGGCTCTCCGCGACGCAGCCCGCGACGACCTCGCGCAGGTCGATGACCTCCTCCTCGGGCATCCGCGTCCGCTCCTCGAGGCTCGCCAGGGCGAGGAGGGAGTCGACGCTGCTCTCGAGGAGGATCGCGGAACGCTCGATCGCGGCGAGTCCGCCGGCCGTCTCCTCCGAGCCCGAGGCATCGACCTCCTGCCGCTCGGCGGTCAGCTCCTCGACGTGCAGCCGGATGCTGGTGAGCGGGGTGCGCAGCTGGTGGGCGAGGGTCGCGGTGAACCAGCTCTTGTGGTCGCTGAGCTCGCGCAGCTGCGCGATGAGCTCCTGCTGGCGCTGGAAGGCGCGGGCGTGGCGTACGGCGTTGCCGACCTCGCGCCCGATGGCGAGCACGGCCTCGACGTCGTCCGGTCCGAACGGCTCGTGCACCTCCGCGCGGGTCAGTGCGATCCAGCCTTCGCACTGCCCGTCGGCCCCCATGGGGGCCAGCAGCAGCTCCCGCGCGCCCACCCGCTTCATGAAGTCGACGGCGAAGTCGCGATCGGCCGGCGTGGTGAGCGGCTCGCTGTCGGGCTCGTCGAGGTGCATCAGGAGGGCGGTCTGCCGCTCCCAGCAGACCTGCGCGGCGTCGCTGGCGATGTCGACCACGGCGGCGTCGAGCAGGGTGTCGATCTGCCGCGGGAACGATGCGGCGTAGGGCTGGCTGCCCGACGGCGCGTCCAGGAGCCTCGAACGCCCGGATCGAGGCGCCCTGGCACTGCATGACGCGGCGCAGGGCACGGACCGCGGCGGACAGGACCAGGTCCACGTCGCGGTCCTTGACGGCCGCCTCGACGACCTCCGCGACGGCGCTGCGGAGCTGGACCCGTCGGCGCTCGACCCGGCGTGCCGCCGAGGCGCGCATGTGGGCGGAGAGGAGCACCCCGACCACCTCGACCATGACCGGGTCGCGGCCCCGACCGGTGTAGGCGGCGTCGGATCCGGCCGCGACGCGGGAGACCTCCTGGAGGAGCTCGTAGGCCTGCTCGCTGCCCAGGTCCGCGAGTGCGGCCACGCCGTCGGCCAGGATCTCCCGAGCGCCCAGCGGCGACTCCGTGGCCAAGCTGTCCTCCCTCGACGTTCCCCGTGATGCCCCATTATGTGACCTACGTCCCAGTCGGCACACCGCATCGCGCAGATCGGGTGACCGGAGGAGCGGGGCGGCACCACGCCTGCGCCGCCCCGTTCACGGACCCTGCCGACCCGGCCCGCCCCGGCCGGCCTCCTCGAGGGCGGTCACCGCCGACCCGATGTCCGGCAGCGCCCGCAGCTCGTCGGCCACGGCCCGACAGCGCTCACGCAGGCGGTCATCGGCCAGGGCTGCGCCCACGGCCCGCCCGATGTCGGTCGGCGTCGCGGACGAGGCGTCGAGGGTGGCGGCGAGGCCGAGCTCACCGGCGCGGCTCGCGTTGTGCGGCTGGTCGGCGCCGAGGGGCAGGAGCAGCGACGGGAGCCCGTGGGCCAGTGCGGCGACCAGGCTGCCCGAGCCGCCGTGCGACACGACGAGGTCGGACTCGCGCATGGCCTCGTCCTGCGGCACGAACCGCTCCACACGCACGTGGGCCGGCTGCGGACCGAGCACGTCGGGGTCGATCCCGCGGCCGACCGTCACCAGCGCGTCTGCGTCGACGTCGGCCAGTCCGGCCACGAGCCGCTCGAAGAGGTCACCCGACGTGGTGTTGAAGATCGTGCCGAGCGTGACGTAGACCCGTGGGCGACCTGCGCCGCGCGGGCGGCGCGGGCGGGGGATCCGCCGACCGGAAGTGGGTCGGCGTGACCAGCAGCGGCGACGCCGGGCTGCGGAACGACGGCGGGAAGGGCGACAGCACCAGCCCCGAGGTCAGCCGCGACAGGCCGGGGTCCGGCGCCAACCCGTGCTCGGCGCGTACGACGTCGAGGGGCGGGGCGACCAGCTCGGGGCGGATCAGCAGCCCCGAGGCCAGCACGAGCTGGGTGGCGACGGGCACCCCGAGCAGCTCGGCGGCGATCGTCGTGCCGAGGTCCGTCTCGTCGCGGACCACGAGGTCGGGTCGGAACTCCTCGATCACCCCCGGGACTGCGGCGGCCATCCGGCGGGCACCCCGGTCGGCGAAGTTCTGCCCGAACTCGACCTCGGCAGCGTGCGCGTCGGTCGCCGCCAGCGGCGTGAGGTCGCGTGCCGCCGATCCTCCGGCGTGGTGCCGGGGCGCGCTGGTGGCGAAGGCGGGGAACCCGGCCGCCTCGATCTGGGGCACCAGGCCGCCAGATCCGGCCACGGCCACGTCGTGCCCGGCGTCGCGCGCAGCCCGGGCCAGGGGCAGCAGAGGGGCCAGGTGACCCAGCCCGCCGACGAAGGTGACGAGGATCCGCATGGTCGGGGAAGCCTACGACAGCGATTTGGAAATCGTTATCGACATCGATTGACACGCTGGCGATCGGTGTTGCAGGCTGCCTCAGTGTGATCCACGTCATAGGGGCGTGGGCGGAGAGGACCGATCGAGATGCGGAAGCAGACACGAGGCGCGGCGCTGGCTCTGCTGTGCGTGGGGATGTCGTTCACGGCGGCCTGCGGCAGCGGCGACGACTCCGCCGGCGGCGATGACGACAACACCATCACGTGGTGGCACAACTCCAACAACGAGCCCGGCAAGGGCTACTACGAGAAGGTCGCGGCCGACTTCGAGGCCGACCACCCCGGCATCACCGTCGAGGTCACGGCGATGGCGCACGAGGACATGGTCGACAAGCTCGCCGCGGCCTTCCAGAGCGGCGACCTGCCGGACATCTACATGGAGCGCGGTGGCGGCGAGCTCGCCGCCCACGTCGACGCCGGCCTGACGCGCGACCTGAGCGACGACGCCGCCGACGAGATCGAGGCCATCGGCGGCTCCGTGGCCGGGTGGCAGGTCGACGACCGGACCTACGCCCTGCCGTTCTCCCTCGGCGTGGTCGGCGTCTGGTACAACACCGACGACTTCGAGGCCGCCGACGTCACCCCGCCCACCACGATGGCCGAGTGGGAGACCGTCAACGCCGACCTCGAGGCGGCCGGCACGACGCCGCTGTCCCTCGGCGCCGGTGACAAGTGGCCGGCAGCCCACTACTGGTACTACGCGGCCGTGCGCAGCTGCAGCCAGGACGTGCTGACCCAGGCGGTCGCCGACCTCGACTTCTCCGACCCCTGCTTCGTCAAGGCGGGCGAGGTCGTCCAGGACTTCATCGGGACCGAGCCGTTCAACAAGGGCTTCCTCGCCACGCCGGCGCAGGAGGGGGCGACATCGGCCTCCGGCCTGCTCGCCGCGGGCAAGGTGGCCAGCGAGATGCAGGGCCACTGGGAGCCCGGTGTCATGCAGGGCCTGACCGATGACGGCAAGGGCCTCGGCGACAAGACCGGCTGGTTCCCGTTCCCCGCGGTCGAGGGCGGTGCCGGCGATCCGGCGGCCGCACTGGGCGGCGGAGACGCGTGGGCCGTCTCGGAAGGTGCGCCCGACACCGCCGTCGACCTGGTCAAGTACCTCCTCAGCGAGGACGTGCAGCGCGGCTTCGCGGAGAACGACATGGGTCTGCCGACGCTTCCCGCAGCGACCGACGCGGTGAGCGACCCGGTGCTCGCCGACCTGATCCAGGTGCGCGACGACGCCCCGTTCGTCCAGCTCTACTTCGACACGGCCTTCGGTGAGTCGATCGGTGGCGCGATGAACGACGAGATCGCGCTGATGTTCGCCGGTGAGGCCACGTCCGCAGGACATCGTGGACGCCATGCAGCAGGCTGCCGACGAGCAGGGCTGAGTCCGCACGGGCGGGGATCCGGTCGGATCCCCGCCACTCCGCTCCACCGAACACCGAGAGGCGCCGTGAGCCTGCCCGTACACCCGATCACCGCCCCGGACCCGGGCATCGGTCGAGCCCCCGCCGGGGGCGCGACCCGTCGAACCGCCGTCGCGTCGCGTCCCCCGGGCCGGCCGCCGTGCCGCCTGGCGCACACGGGTGGAGATCCTGGTCTTCATCCTTCCCGCCCTCACGCTGATGGGTCTGTTCGTCGCGTGGCCCGTCGTCTCGGCGGTGCGGATGTCGCTCTACCGGTGGCGCGGCTTCGGCCCGATGGACGACTTCGTCGGGCTGCGCAACTACCAGCGGGTGCTCACCGACGAGGTGTTCACCCAGGCGGTCACGCACAACCTGGTCATCGTGGTCCTCAGCATCCTGATCCAGCTGCCGCTGGGCCTCGGGGTCGCGCTGCTCCTCAACCGCTCGATGCGCGGACGTGGCCTGGTGCGCACCTTGATCTTCGTGCCCTACGTCCTCGCCGAGGTGATCGCCGGCGTCATCTGGTTCCAGCTGCTGATCCCCGACACCGGGGTGGTGGACGGACTGCTCGGTGGCGTCGGGATCTCCCCGCCCGACCAGGGGTTCCTCGGCACGCCGGGCCTGGCGCTCTGGGCGGTCATGGCCGTCCTCACCTGGAAGTACCTCGGGCTGGCGATCCTGCTCTTCCTGGCGGGGCTGCAGACCCTGCCCGAGGACGTCTACGAAGCGGCGCAGCTCGACGGAGCCTCGTGGTGGCAGACGCAGTGGCGCATCGTCATCCCCCTGCTCGGCCCGACCATCCGCACCTGGTGCTTCCTGTCGATGATCGGCTCGCTGCAGCTCTTCGACATGGTCTGGGTGCTGACCGGTGGCGGTCCGGCCAACGCCACCACGACCATGGCGACCTACCTGATCACCCAGGGCACCCAGCGGGGCAACTACGGCATCGCCGGTGCCGCCTCGGTCGTCCTGTTCGTCATCGGCGTGGTCATGGCCGCGCTCTACCAGCGTCTCGTGCTCCGGCGAGACACCCACGTCGAGAGGTGAGCACCGTGCCCCCCACCAGCCTGGCCGACCGTGCCGAGCCGAGCGTCCGGTCGCGACGTCCGGCACGCCCTCGGCGCGGCCGCCGGCACGTGCACGGCGGCGGCAACCCGGCGGTCTACGTGATCGCCCTCGCCGTCGTGGCCCTGAGCGTCGGGCCGGTGCTCTACGGCGCGCTCAACGGCTTCCGGTCCAACGAGCAGCTGGCCCGCGACCCAGCGGGCCTGCCGAGCCCGTGGCGCCTCGACAACTACACGGCCGTGTTCACCAATCCCGACTTCTGGCGCTACGCCACCAACTCGATGGCGGTCGCGGCCCTGACCACCGTGATCGCGGTCGGCGCCGGGGTGATGGCCGCCTACCCGCTGGCGCGCTACACCTTCCGGTTCCGCGAGCCGCTCTTCATGGTCTTCGTCCTCGGCCTGCTGTTCCCCCTCGCCACGGCGATCATCCCGCTGTCCATCTTCATCAGCCGCGACCTGCAGCTGTCCAACACGTGGTGGGGGGTGGCGCTGCCCCAGGCCGCCTTCGCGCTTCCGGTGACGGTCGTGATCCTCCGCCCGTTCCTGATGGCGCTGCCGCGGGAGCTCGAGGAGGCCGCCCTCATCGACGGCGCGTCGCGGATCGGGGTCTTCTGGCGGATCGCCGTCCCGCTCAGCCGGCCCGCCCTGATCACCGTGGGCGTGCTGGCGTTCGTCGGGTCCTGGAACTCCTACCTGCTGCCCCTGCTCGTCCTGCAGGGCGACATGCGCACGCTGCCCCTCGGCGTCGCCGACTACTCCACCCAGTACTCCGCCGACACCGCCGGCGTGCTGGCCTTCACGACGGTCGCGACGCTGCCGGCACTCATACTCTTCCTAGCCCTGCAGGGCCGGATCGTGAACGGCCTGCAGGGCGCGGTGAAGGGATGACGAGGATGGTGGGAATGGCAGGCCAGCCCCGTGGGGTCGACGACCTCGCCGCCGGTGACCGGCGCGCGGTCCCGTCGACGCGTGACCATGCAGCAGGTCGCCGTCGAGGCGGGGGTCTCGGTGTCGACGGTGTCGAAGGTGATCAACGGCCGCTACGGCATCTCGGTGGCCACCGCGGCGCACGTCAGCGGGGTGATCGAGAGGCTGGGCTACGAGACGAGCCTGGTCGCCCGCAGCCTGCGCAACCAGCGCACCAACGTGATCGGCGTGCTGGTCGCCGACTTCGAGCCCTTCAGCACCGAGGTCCTCAAGGGCGCGGCGGACGCGATCCGCGGGTCCGGCTTCGAGCTGGTCGCCTACTCGGCCGGGGGCCGCGTCGACGAGCACGTGGGATGGGAGCGCCGCTACCTCTCGCGACTGATGGGCACCCTCGTCGACGGTGCCGTCCTGGTGACCCCGACCGTCACCGACGTCGACAGCGACGGACCCGTGGTCGCCATCGACCCCCACACCGGCAGCACGACCATCCCGACCGTCACGGCCCACAACCTGCAGGGGGCGCACGCCGGCGTCCGGCACCTCCTCGAGCTCGGGCACACCCGCATCGGCATGGTGACCGGCCGCGTCGACCTGGTGTCGGCCCAGCTGCGCGAGCAGGGCTTCCGCGACGCGCTCGCCGAGGCGGGTGTCACCGTCGACGAGTCGCTCGTCCTGCCCGGCGCGTTCGAGGCCGACGTGGCGCGGGAGGCTGCCCACCGCCTGTTGAGCCGGCCCGGTCGTCCGACGGCGATCTTCGCCGCGAGCGACCAGATGGCCCTCGCGGTCCTCGACGTCGCCCGCGAGCTCGGCATCGGACGTCCCGGACGACCTCTCGGTCGTCGGCTTCGACAACATCCCCGAGTCCGCGCTCTCCGAACCCCCGCTGACGACCGTCCAGCAGCCCATCCGCGAGATGGGCCGCCACGCCGTCGCGCTGCTCATCGAGCTGATCGAGGGCCGCGAGCCTGACGACCTGCACCGCACGCTGGGCACCGACCTGGTGCTGCGTCGCTCCACCCGAGCCCTCGGAGGTACGCCGTCGTGACCCTGCCCTCGCCGACCGACGCTCCCGAGGTGTGGTGCGACCCGACCGCCGACATCGCCGACCGGGTCGAGGACCTGGTGGGGCGGATGACCCTCGGGGAGAAGGTCGCGCAGCTGTCGGGGGTCTGGCTGCTCGCCGCCGACGCCGGCGAGATGGCTCCGATGCTCCACGAATCGGCCCCGGAGCTCTCCTGGGACGACATCATCGCCGACGGCCTGGGACAGCTGACCCGTCCGTTCGGGACCTCGCCCGTCGCGGTCGAGGACGGGCTGCTGACGCTGGCCGAGCGACAGGCCCAGGTCCGCGCCGCCAACAGGTTCGGCATCCCGGCGCAGGTGCACGAGGAGTGCCTCACCGGGCTCAACGCCTGGGGCGCGACCATCTATCCCACGCCGGTCAGCTGGGCCGCGTCGTTCGACCCCGACCTCGTCGAGCGGATGGGTGCGCAGATCGGCGCGCTGATGGCGCGCCTGGGGATCCACCAGGGCCTGGCGCCGGTGCTCGACGTCACCCGCGACCTCCGGTGGGGTCGGGTCGAGGAGACGATGGGCGAGGACCCCCTGCTGGTCGGGACGATGGCCTCGGCCTACGTGCGCGGCCTGCAGTCCGGCGGGGTCGTGGCGACCCTGAAGCACTTCCTCGGCTACTCCGCGTCCCGAGGGGGCCGCAACCTGGCCCCGGTCGGCATGGGCGCCCGGGAGGTCCACGACGTCATGCTCCCGCCGTTCGAGATGGCGCTGCGCGCCGGCGCGCGCTCGGTGATGAACGCCTACACCGACATCGACGGCATCCCCTCGGCGGCGGACGCCCACCTGCTCACCACGCTGCTGCGCGAGACCCTCGGCTTCGAGGGCACGGTCGCCGCCGACTACTTCTCGGTGGCGTTCCTCCACTCCCTGCACCGGATGGCTGCCGACCTGGGGGAGGCCGCCGGTCTCGCCCTGGAGGCGGGGATCGACGTCGAGCTGCCGACGGTCGACGCCTACGGCGCTCCGCTCCTCGAGGCACTCGCCGCCGGACGCGTCGACGAGAAGGTCGTCGACCGCGCACTGCGCCGGGTGCTGACCCAGAAGTGCGAGCTCGGCCTGCTCGACCCCGACTGGGCGCCGGTCGCGGCGGAGGCGGTCGACCTCGACCCGCCGGAGGCGCGGGCGCTCGCGCTCGACCTGGCGCGGCGGTCCGTGGTGCTCCTGGCCAACGACGGCGCGCTTCCCGCTCCCGGCCGGCAGCCGGGTCGCGCTGGTCGGGCCCAACGCCGACACCGGCGAGGCGATGCTCGGGTGCTACTCGTTCCCGATGCACGTGCTGCCGCACCATGCCGGCATCGAGCAGGGTCTGGAGATCCCCACGCTCCGAGAGGCGTTGGCGGCGTCCTACGACGTGGTGCACGAGCGTGGCTGCGCCGTGGGCGTGCCGGGCCGGCCGGAGGACGAGGCGGCGGACCCCGAGGCGGCCCTCGAGGCGGCAGTCGCCGCAGCGCGCGGTGCCGACGTGTGCGTGGCGGTGCTGGGCGACCGCGCGGGCCTCTTCGGCAACGGCACCTCGGGAGAGGGCTGCGACGCGGCGGACCTGCACCTGCCCGGGCGACAGGAGGAGCTGCTGGAGCGGCTGCTCGACACGGGCACCCCGGTGGTCGCCGTGCTGCTCGTGGGCCGTCCCTACGACCTGAGCGCCTTCGCCGACCGGCTCGCGGCCGTCGTGTGCGGCTTCTTCCTGGGCGAGGAGGGCGCGACGGCGGTGGCCGAGGTCCTCTCCGGTCGCACCAACCCGTCCGGTCGACTGCCCGTCAGCTTCCCCTCCGCCGGCTCGGCGCAGCCCTCGACCTACCTCGGCTCGCCGCTGGCCCACCGCAGCGAGGTCACCAGCCTCGACCCGACCCCGCTCTACCCGTTCGGGCACGGCCTGGGCTATGCCCGGGCGACCTGGACGAGCGTCGAGCTGGTCTCCGGCCCGACGCTGGCCCACCGACGGCGAGGCCGAGGTGTGCGTCGAGCTGGCCAACGACGCGGACCGGGACGTCTCGGAGGTGGTGCAGGTCTACCTCCACGACTGCGCGGCGTCGGTGGTACGCCCGGTGCAACGACTCGTCGCTGCGGTCAGGGTCGACCTGGCTCCCGGCACGCGTCGGCGCGTCACGACTCCGGCTGCACGCCGACCTGACCTCGTTCACCGGGCGCGACCACGTCCGGATCGTCGAGCCCGGCGCAGTCGAGCTGAGGGTCGGCCGCTCGAGCGCCGACCACGAGGCCGTGCTGGGGCTGACGCTCGCGGGTTCCGAGCGTCACGTCGGCCCCGACCGCGTCCTCGAACCGGTCGTCGTCCTCGCGGCACCGTGAGCCGTGGCTTCGTGCCGGGCGGAGCCGTCGACCCGGTCGCGACTCCCGTCGAGGGGGCCCGCGGCTCGGGCCGTGTCGCGGCGCTGACCTTCGACGACGGTCCCGACCCGCGTCAGACCGGACGCCTGCTCGACGTCCTCGCCGAGCACGGCGTCACCGCCACCTTCTGCGTGGTCGGGCAGAACATCCTGGCCCCGGGCGGCGCAGGGCTCCTGCGGCGCATCGTCGCCGAGGGACACACCGTGGCCAACCACTCGATCGACTACGACGACCTGGGCTCGGCGACGGAGGCGGAGGTCGGGACCGCGCTCACCGACACCCTCCGCATCATCCGCGCGCCTGGGCGACCCGAGGCCCGGTGCCCTACTTCCGTGCGCCCAACGGCACCGTCGGCCGCACCGGTCCGGTGGCCGTGCGCTCGGCATGCAGCCGCTCGGGCTGGGCAACGTGATCCACGACTGGGACGGCAACCCCGATCGCAGCGTGGCCGCGCTGTCCGAGCGCCTGCGCGCCGCCATCGCGCCGGGCGCGATCGCCCTGGCGCACGACGGAGGTGGGGAGCGAGGGACTACCGTCGACGCCGTGGCGGCCGTGGTCCCCGAGAAGCTCGCTGCCGGCTTCACCTTCACCCTGCCGCGCGGCGGCACAGAGGAGCCCCGATGAACGCCCCCGATCGCAGCCGCCGGACCAACTGGGCGGGCAACGTGACCTACGGCGCCCGTGAGCTGGTCCAGCCGGGCAGCGTCGCCGAGCTGCAGGACGTGGTCGTGGCGGCCGCTGCCGCCGGCCAGCGGGTCCGGGCCCTCGGGACCCGGCACTCCTTCTCCACCGTCGCGGACACCGACGGTCTGCACGTCAGCACCCGCGCGCTCGACACGTCGGTCGAGCTCGTAGGAGGGTCCGGACAGCGATCGTGGCGATCGTGCCGGGCGGGTCGACCTACGCCGAGGTCGCGCCCGTGCTGCACGCGCAGGGCCGTGCGCTGCACAACCTCGGCTCGCTGCCGCACATCAGCGTCGCGGGCGCCTGCGCCACCGGCACCCACGGGTCCGGCGACCACCTCGGGTCGCTGGCGACGGCGGTGACCGAGGTCGAGCTGGTCACCGCGTCCGGCGAGCTGGTGCGGCATCGGGTCGGGGGATCCCGACTTCGGCGGGGCCGTCCTGTCCCTCGGTGCGCTCGGCGTGGTGACCCGGCTGTGGCTGCGGACCGAGCCGACCTACGACGTCCGGCAACGGGTGTGGGAGGACCTGCCGCTCGGCGAGGTGGCCGAGCAGCTGGACGCCGTGCTGGCCAGCGGCACCAGCGTGAGCGTCTTCGCCGACTTCGCCGACCCCGGTCGCGTCTCGTCGGTCTGGGTCAAGGAACGCATCGACAGCCCCGGCACCCTGGCGCCGTGCCTGGCCTCGCGTGCTCCGGCGACCCGCGAGCTGCACCCGGTGCCCGGCATCGACCCGGCCGCCGCCTCGCCCCAGCAGGGCGTGCCGGGGCCGTGGCACGAGCGGCTGCCGCACTTCCGGGCCGCGCACCTGCCGAGCGTCGGCGAGGAGCTGCAGAGCGAGCTGTTCCTGCCCCGGGACGCGGCACCGCACCTGCTGCCGACCCTCGCCGGGATCAGCGACGTGGTCGCGCCCGCCCTGCTCGTCCACGAGATCCGCTCGGTCGCGGCCGACGACCTGTGGCTCAGCCCGCTCCGTCGGCGCGACTCCGTCGTCGCGCACTTCACCTGGCGCCCGGACCTCGAGCTGGTGCTGCCCGCGCTGCGTGCCGTGGAGGACGCCCTCGCCCCGTGGGAGCCGCGTGCGCACTGGGGCAAGATCACCGCCACCCCGGCGCTGCGTGACCCGGCCGGCGCCTACGACCGGGCCGCGTTCGACGCGCTGTGCCGGCGCCTCGACCCCGCGGGCGTGTTCCGCAACGACCTGCTGCCGAGGTGACGGTGCGGCTCGCCCGCCACTGACGGCTGTCGGTCCCCGGCGCCACACTGGGTGCATGAGGACTCGGGAGCACGACGGGCAGGTGCTGCCGCAGGCCCGCCGCTTCTACGACGGCGGCACGCTTGCCCAGCGACGGCGACCCGGGCGAGCAGCCCGACCCCGGTGCCGACCCGCGCATCGTCCTCGAGCGGCACGCCGAGGAGGGCGTCGAGCTGTTCGAGCTCGAGCGGCGGATCGGCTACCTCGACCGCCACCTCGGTGAGCTGCTGGTCCCGGCGGACGCCGAGTTCCGCACCGACCTGACGTCGGTCCCGGCGCTCTTCACCTGGCTGGTGCCCAAGACCGGCGCGCACCTGCCGGCCGCGCTGCTCCACGACGCGCTCGTCGCCGGTCGCGACGACCCGACGTCCTACGTCTCCACCGACGGGCACGTCGTCGACCGGGTGTCGGCGGACCGCATCTTCCGCGACGCGATGGCCGACACCGGCACCGGTGTCATCCGGCGCTGGATCGTGTGGACCGCCGTCACCGTGGCGACGATCTTCGTGGGCCGGGCGGTGCCGTGGTCGCGGGCCCGGCACTGGTCCTACCGGTTCGCGGCCGGGGTGACGATCGCGGCGATCCTCTACCTCGGCTACTCCTCGACCAGCGACCTGTTCGACCGGTCGTGGGTCGGCGCCGTCGACGTGCCGTGGATGGGAGATCGGCCGTTCGTCGTCGAGCTCGTCGGTGGCCTGTCCGGCGCGATCGTGGTGCCGCTGGCGCTGAGCCTGCTGTGGGGGCGGTTGCGGATGGCGGGAGCCATCGCCGGGGTGATGCTGGCGGTGCTGCTGCACGTCACCGTCGGGCTGGCGGTCATCGGTGCGACCTACGTGGCGCTCGAGCGGCTGGCCCGGCGCTCGCCGGCCCTGGCCTGGGCGCTGGCGGCCGCGGTGGTGGTCGGCTCGCTGGTCACCTTCGCGGTGATCACCCTCGGCTGACACCGATCTCGGCGAGCCACCGCCCGGCGAAGGTGTCGCGCAGGCAGGTCCTGCGTGACCAGGCCGACACCGGTCTGGAAGGCGAGGATCACCAGTCCGAGCGCCACCGCGGTCACCACCATCCCGCTGACGTTGCGCGGAAACCTGCTGGGCAGCGTACGGACCCGCCGCCACCCGCCGACGAGGCCCGCGGTGACGATGGCCGACACCACGCTGGCGAAGGCCGCGCCGAGCACGGTGCCGAGCAGGTCGAGCCGGCTGATCAGGATCGCGGACGTCGCGGCGGCGGTGGCGCCGGCGACGAGCTGGGGGAGGCTGAGGTCGAGGAAGGGCTGGCGGTCGTTCTCAGGGTGGTCAGACATCTCACGGAGGGGGTGGGGAACAGGGCTTCCCTCGTACGACGACCGGGCGCCGGTGAAGGTTTCCCGTCGTGAGCAGGCTCACCCGCGGAGCAGCCAGGTCGAGCCAGGGTCAGCGCAGCGAGTACGTCGCCAGCGAGACGCCGACGTAGTGGGCCGCGAAGGCCAGCACGGTGAAGGAGTGGAAGACCTCGTGGAAGCCGAACCACCGGGGCGAGGGGTTGGGCCGCTTGAGGCCGTAGACCACACCGCCGACCGTGTAGAGGATGCCGCCGGCCGCGACGAGCACGAGCGTGGCGATGGCGATGCCGCTGCTGAACTTGTCGGCGCCGTCGACGAACTGCGGGATGAAGAAGACCGCGGCCCAGCCGAGCGCGATGTACATCGGCGTGTAGAGCCAGCGTGGGGCGTCGGTCCAGAAGACGCGGAACACCACGCCCACGATGGCCGCGGTCCAGACGATCACCAGGAGCCTGGTCCGCGCGCCGCCGTGCAGGAAGAGCAGGGCGTAGGGCGTGTAGGTGCCGGCGATGAGGACGAAGATGTTGGCGTGGTCGAAGCGGCGCAGGAACGCCCACGTGCGCGGCGACCAGGTGCCGCGGTGGTAGATCGCCGACACGGTGAACACCAGCAGCGCCGACAGCGCGAAGGCGGTCGAGCCCACCTTGGTCGAGGCGGTGGGTGACAGGGCGATCAGGACGATCCCGGCGACGAGCGCGAGGGGGGCGGTGCCGGCGTGCAGCCAGCCGCGCAGCTTGGGCTTGACCTCGGCCATCTTGTCGGACATGAGCTCGCCAGCCCGCTCGACGACCTGCTCGGCCCGCCCGACAGCGTTGTCCACGCGGTCGCGCGGCGTCATGAGCAGGTCTCCATGGTGAGAAACTACTCGCCCCCGGGTGAGAAGCGCAGTCGTTGTCGCAGAGTGCCTCCTCGCACGGCGTTACCATCGGCGGGTGGTCAACGTGAAGGACGCCGTACGACGGGTGCTCTACCCGGCCTACGAGTCCCGGGTGGTGAAGTTCCTGCCCGCCGACCGCATCCCCAAGCACGTCGGGGTGATGCTCGACGGCAACCGCCGCTGGGCCAAGGCGGTCGGGGCCGAGACCTCGGCCGGCTACCAGGCCGGAGCCGACAACATCCGCCCGATGCTCGGCTGGTGCGAGGAGGTCGGGGTCGAGGTCGTCACGCTGTGGCTGCTCTCCAGCGACAACCTCACCAACCGCCCGCCCGAGCAGCTGACCGGGCTGCTGACGATCATCGAAGGTGCCGTCGAGTCGCTCGCCGAGGCCGGTCGCTGGCGGATCCACCCGGTCGGGGCGCTCGACCTGCTGCCGACCGAGACGGCCGAGCGGCTCAAGGCGGCCGAGGAGGCCACCCGCGACATCGACGGCATCCTGGTCAACGTCGCCGTCGGCTACGGCGGTCGCCGCGAGATCGCCGATGCCGTGCGCGCGCTCCTCGCCGACCACGCCACCAGGGGCACCTCGCTGGAGGAGCTGGCCGACCTGATCGACGTCGAGCACATCGCCGAGCACCTCTACACCAAGGGCCAGCCCGACCCCGACCTGGTGATCCGCACGTCGGGGGAGCAGCGGCTCGGCGGCTTCCTCCTGTGGCAGTCGGCCAACTCGGAGTTCTACTTCTGCGAAGCGCTGTGGCCCGACTTCCGGCGCGTCGACTTCCTGCGCGCGATCCGGGCGTACGCCGCCCGCGAGCGCCGCTTCGGCGGCTGATCGCCGGTCCCGGCGGGTGTCTCCAATCGTTACCTGCTGCTCACCCCACGTTCGGGCGTGTCGCCCGAGATCGGACAGTGGGCGGGCGTAATTTCGCGACATCGGCAGGTGGGGAAGCTTGCTGAACCGGGAGGCAGCCTTGAGCACTCAGATGGGAGCTCTCCGGTCCGTTGAATGACATCGGGCCGGGCGATGAGTGCGCGCGCCGACCCGCAGCAAGGGGTTTGTCGTGGCCAGCAACACCTCATCGCGTAGCTCCGTCGCAGTGCCCACCTCCGGTGGTCGTCGCACCTATGTCCTGGACACCAGCGTCCTCCTCGCCGATCCCGGCGCCCTGACGCGCTTCGCCGAGCACGAGGTCGTGCTCCCCGTGGTGGTGATCACCGAGCTGGAGGGCAAACGGCACCACCCCGAGCTGGGCTACTTCGCCCGGTCGGCGCTGCGGGCGCTCGACGACCTGCGGGTCGTGCACGGCCGCCTCGACGAGCCGGTCGCGATCGGCTCCGAGGGTGGCACCCTCCGGGTGGAGCTCAACCACACCGACGCCGCGTCGCTGCCGTCCGGCTTCCGGCTGGGCGACAACGACACCCGCATCCTCGCCGTCGCGCGCAACCTGGCCAACGAGGGCAACGTCGTCACCCTGGTCTCCAAGGACCTGCCGCTGAGGATCAAGGCCTCCGCGGTCGGCCTCGACGCCCAGGAGTACCGGGCGGAGACGATCAGCGACTCCGGCTACACCGGCATGGCCGAGATGGAGGTGCCGGCCGCCGACCTCGACGAGCTCTACGAGGACGGTGTCATCGACCTCGCCGACGCGCGTGACCTGCCGTGCCACAACGGCCTGGTCCTGCTCTCCGACCGCGGTACGGCGCTGGCGCGGGTGGGCGCCGACAAGCGGGTCCACCTCGTGCGCGGGGACCGCGACGCCTTCGGGGTCCACGGCCGTTCGGCCGAGCAGCGGATCGCCCTCGAGATGCTGCTCGACCCCGAGGTCGGCATCGTCTCGCTCGGTGGTCGCGCCGGCACCGGCAAGTCGGCCATGGCGCTGTGCGCCGGGCTCGAGGCCGTGATGGAGCGCCGCCAGCACAAGAAGGTGGTCGTCTTCCGTCCCCTCTTCGCCGTCGGTGGCCAGGAGCTCGGCTACCTCCCCGGCTCGGAGAACGAGAAGATGTCGCCCTGGGCCCAGGCCGTCTTCGACACGCTCGGCGCGCTCACCGGCAAGGACGTGATCGACGAGGTGATGGACCGCGGCATGCTCGAGGTGATGCCGCTGACCCACATCCGTGGGCGGTCCCTCCACGACGCCTTCGTGATCGTCGACGAGGCCCAGTCGCTGGAGCGCAACGTGCTCCTGACGGTGCTCTCGCGCATCGGCGCCAACTCCAAGGTCGTGCTCACCCACGACGTGGCCCAGCGCGACAACCTGCGCGTCGGTCGCCACGACGGCATCGTGGCGGTGGTGGAGAAGCTCAAGGGCCACCCGCTGTTCGCCCACGTCACGCTGACCCGCTCCGAGCGCTCGCCCATCGCCGCGCTCGTCACCGAGATGCTGGAGGACGTCACCCTCTGAGCCGCCGCCGCCCCGCTGTAACGCCGGGTTAGTGGCACTACCCACCCCCATGCATCAGGGTCGGTACAGCTGCTGACCCGGCGTTACAGGCGCCACGCGGAAGTGACTCATGAGGTCTGAGTTGCTCCGGTGTCTGCTGTGACGCAAGGGACAGGGCCAATTGTGGTGTTCGGTTTGCACGTGCTCCGGGGCTCATGCATGGTGGCTCGTGACCGTTCCGTGATCTTGGTCGTGAGCAGGGTCGGGGGACCCGCTCTCGTCGCCACCGATCAGCTCGGTCACCTGCGTCTCCCCGAGGCGTGCACCCCCGTCGTCAACCCCCGTGAGCTCCTCTGTGTCGAAGTCCGACAAGTACGTCCCCACCCACCGCGCCCCCGGCAAGCACAAGGCCGCGCGTGCGCCTCGCCGAGCCCTGCGCACCGGCGTCGTCCTGACCGGGCTCGCCGCCGCCGCGACCGGCGTGAGCGTGACGGGCGGCGTGTTCACCAGTGATCCCGGTTCGCTGACCCCGGCCGCCGCCGACGTGGGCAGCTCCGACAGCGCCGACAGGGCCGCCGACAGGGCCGCCACGGAGGCGCCCACGCTGAGCGCTGCCGAGCTCGAGCGACGTACGCAGGCGCCGGTCGCCTCCCGCTCGGAGCGCCGCACCGACGCGGCCAAGACCACGGCCCTGACGATGTCGGCCGGCTCGGCCGTCACGAAGTCCCAGAAGCTCTCCGAGGGCGACCCCCGCGACATCGCCCAGGCGCTGCTCCCGGCCTACGGCTTCTCCTCCGACCAGTTCTCCTGCCTCGACTCGCTCTACATGAGCGAGTCCGGCTGGCGCATCGACGCCGACAACCCCTCGTCGTCGGCCTACGGCATCCCGCAGGCGCTGACCCAGCTGCACGAGCTCCCGGCCGACTACATGACCTCGGCGGAGTCCCAGATCAGGTGGGGCCTGGAGTACATCCAGAACACCTACGGCACCCCCTGCAGCGCCTGGAGCTTCAAGTCCGGCCACGGCTGGTACTGAGCCGTCGGCGGCTACGGGCCCAGCAGGTGGGCGTTGTCACGCACCCACCGGACCTCGCCGGCTGCCCAGTCCTGACTGCCGTCAGCGACCCACGTGCGCTGTGGCTCGATCCCCGCTTCGGCGAGTGAGAGCTCGAGCGCCATCGTCGCCTCCATCCGGGTCGCCACCGTCTCGGCGACGTCGAAGTCGGGAAGCCCGGCTCCGTAGGCGTCGAGGAAGGTGCGGACCCGAGCGGCTCGATCGGGCACCGACGGGAAGTGGTGCCACGTCAGTGCCATCTCGTCGTCACGGGCGGGTGTGAACCACTGCAGGGCGTAGGCGACGTCGTCGAGCCGGGGAGCCCGGTGGAGGAAGTCCCAGTCGATCAGACCGATGGCCTCGTCGTCGCGCCACACGATGTTCCACGGCCCGAAGTCGCCGTGGCACCAGACCGCCTGCTCCGAGTCCGACGAGACGTGGGGAGCGCCGAAGGTCGCTCCTGGCGGGGGCTCCCACCCGGTGGCTGCGTCGTGGATCGTGCGCAGCAGACGTGCCGCCGATCGGAGCCCCTCGTCGGAGTGCTGGTGCTTCCAGCCGTCCCCGCCCGAGTCACCCTCGATCACCGCCAGCTTCTCGACGTCCCCCTCGACGCCCAGCGGCTCCGGTACGCACGTGAGGCCCTGGCTGCGGAGGTGTCGCAGGAACGCGTGCACGGTCGGCGTCCACGGTGCGGCCGGACGAGTGACGACCCCGTCCTCGATGTCGACGGGTCGCAGGGCCTGGGTGACGGACTCGTCGGTGGGGGACACGTGCGGACGATAGCCGTTCGGCGGGGCGCTGCTCATCCGGTTTTCCACGCCGAGGACCGGACCACTGGTCTAGGTCGTTCGGGCCCCTCAGGGGCCATTCGGCATCGCCGTCACCTGCCGGGGGTCACCCTTGTCCATGAACGACCGGGGGGTCGTGGAGAGGCGCGGTGCGCTCGCCCGAACAGGGGGGACGAGCGAGCCGCGCCTCTTGTCATCCCGCGGGCGGGACCTCGATCGTCATCACGCAGTTCTTCAGCCCCTTGGGACGCACGTAGGTGAAGCCGAGCCGCTCGTAGAGCCGGCGGGTGCCGTTGTAGAGGAACGACGACGACATCTTCTTCGTCTGCTCGGTGAGGTCGTGGGGATAGCCCTCGACGACACCGCCACCGGACTGGGCGATCAGGTCCAGCGCACCGCGGATGGCGACCTCCACGAGGCCCTGGCGCCGGTAGCGGCGGTCGACGAAGACGCAGGTGATCCGATAGTCGGGGTCGCGGTCCTTCTCGGCGTCGTACTGCTTGCGGTGGTGGATGCCGGGCAGCTCGTCGGGCGTGCCGTACTCCGCCCAGGCGATCGCCTCGTCACCGTCCATCACCAGTGCGGCGTGGGCCTTGCCCTGCGCGACGAAGGAGCACTTGAGCGCCCGGTTGGCCTCCTTGCCCTGGCCGCGCTCGGGACCGTCGGGGTGGAAGGCGATGCAGTAGCAGCCGCCGAAGATCCCGTTGTGCCGGATCACCAGCTCGTCGAAGGCCGGCCAGGTCTCCGGGGTGAGGGCCTTGACCTCGTACGTCGCCTCGTCGCTCATGCCACGAGGCTAGGACGTGTTCCGGACGATCCGCGTCCGCTTCGTCAGCGCGCCTCGAAGATCGTCACGTGACCGGCGTAGGTCCGCGGCCCCTCGAAGTGCGGCAGCTCGAGTCCCTCGTCGTGGGTGTCGAGGTAGGCCTGGGCGCTGGCGTGGTCGGGGAAGACCGCCCGCGTCTCCAGGTCCTGGCTGCGTACGTCGCTGAACCGGCGCAGGAGGGTGAACTCGCCGTTCTCGCTGGAGAAGCCCTTGGCCGTCGTCCGCGCACCCGCCTCGCCCAGGAGGTCGGCCAGGTGGTCGTCACCGTTGGTGACGGCGACGAACGTGCCGCCCGGCCGCAGCACCCGGCGTACCTCCGACAGGCCACGGTCGAGGTCACGGACGTGGTAGAGCATCCACCCGGCGTAGACCACGTCGAAGGTGTCGTCCTCGAAGGGGAGGTAGCAGATGTCGCCCTGGCGGGCGTCGACGCCGCGCGCCTTCGCCATCTCGACGAACCGCTCGGAGTAGTCGATCGCCACGAGGGTGACGCCCGGCAGCGTGTTGATCCGCTCGGCCATCACGCCGGTCCCGCAGCCCACCTCGAGCACGTGGGAGTCCCCGGTCATGGCGCGGTCGATCGCCTTGAACGCCTCGTTGGACGGGTCGCGGCCGTCGTCGGTCGGCTGCCAGGCCGACCGGCGGGTCATGAGCTTGTCCTCCGTCTCGTACTGGCTACGGACGTGGTCGGGGCCGGTGATGTCGTTCACGCGAGCACGGTCTCACGGATGCGGGCTCAGCGGCCGGTCATGGAGTCCACGTCGAGGGCGGCGTCGAGCTGCTCCTCGGTGAGCTCGCCGCGCTCGACGTAGCCCATCGCGATCACGGTCTCGCGGATCGTGGCGCCCTCGGCCAGCGCCTGCTTGGCGATCTTGGCGGCGGCCTCGTAGCCGATGCGGGAGTTGAGCGGCGTGACGACCGACGGCGAGGACTCGGCGTAGCGGCGCATCCGCTCGGCGTCCGCGGTGATGCCGTCGATGCAGCGCTCGGCGAGCAGGACGGTCGAGGTGGAGAGGACGTGGATCGACTCCAGGAGCGCGTGCGCCATCACCGGCATCATCACGTTGAGCTCGAAGGTGCCGGACGCGCCGGCCCACGCGATCGTCGCGTCGTTGCCGACCACCCGCGCGCAGACCATCAGCGTCGCCTCGGGCAGCACCGGGTTGACCTTGCCGGGCATGATGCTCGAGCCGGGCTGGAGGTCGGGCAGGTGGATCTCGGCGAGCCCGGTCGTCGGCCCCGACGACATCCACCGCAGGTCGTTGCAGACCTTGGTGAGCCCCACCGCGACGGTGCGCAGCACCCCGGACAGCTCGACCAGCGAGTCGCGGGTGCCCTGCGCCTCGAAGTGGTTGCGCGCCTCGGTGAACGGCTGCCCGGTCCGCTCGGCGAGGGCCGCGATGGCCAGGGCGGCGAAGTCGTCGGGGGTGTTGATGCCGGTGCCGACGGCGGTGCCGCCGAGCGGCAGCTCGCGCACCCGGGGCAGCACCGACTCGAGCCGTTCGACGCCGAGCCTCAGCGTGGCGGCGTAGGCCCCCATCTCCTGGCCGAGCGTCACGGGGGTGGCGTCCATCAGGTGCGTACGCCCGGCCTTCACGGTGTCCGCGAACTCCACCGCCTTGCCCTCGAACGACGTCGCCAGCCGGTCGAGCGCGGGCACCAGGTCGTCGACGACGGCCAGCGTCGCGGCGACGTGGATGCTGGTCGGGAAGGTGTCGTTGCTGCTCTGGGAGGCGTTGACCTGGTCGTTGGGGTGCACCTCCACGCCCGCCTGGGCGGCCAGGGTGGCGATCACCTCGTTGGCGTTCATGTTGGAGCTGGTGCCGGACCCGGTCTGGAAGACGTCGAGCGGGAACTCGCCGTCGTGGTCGCCCGCGACGATCGCGTCGGCCGCCGTGACGATGGCGTGCGCCTGCTCCTCGGTGACGACGCCGAGGGAGGCGTTGGCCGTCGCGGCCGCCGCCTTCACGTGGGCGATCGCCTGGACGTGCCGGGGCTGCAGGGTCAGGCCGCTGATCGGGAAGTTGTCGATCGCGCGCTGCGTCTGCGCCCGCCAGAGGGCGTCGCGCGGCACCTCGACCTCGCCCATGGAGTCGTGCTCGATGCGTGTCTCGCTCATACGACCGACGGTAGTCCAGCGGGAGAAGGCTTGACAGACAGGTAACGCAACGGTTACCAATAGTGCATGGACCCGTTCGCCGCGCTCGCCGACCCGGTCAGGCGCGACCTCGTGGTCCGGCTGGCACGCGGTCCGGCGCGGGTCGTCGACCTCGCCGCGGCCCACGCCATCAGCCGCCCGGCGATCAGCCGGCACCTCCGGCTGCTCACCGAGGCGGGCCTCGTGACGGCGGAGGACCGCGGTCGCGAGCGGCACTACCGGCTCGAGCGCTCCGGGCTGGCGCCCGTCGCCGACCTGCTCGCGGCCCTGCACCCGACGCCGCCGATCGCCGACGACGCCTTCGACGGGCTCGAGCTCGAGGTGCGGCGCACCGGTCGCGACCGGCGTACGACCGGCGCCGTCAGCACCCCACCCGACCGACACCCAGGAGGACACCGCATGAGCACCACGCCCACACCCGCCCCGATGACCGGCCGCAAGGCGGAGCGCGACGGCGACACCCTGCTGGTGATCGAGCGCCGGTTCCGCGCGCCGATCGACGACGTGTGGGCTGCCTGCACCGACCCCGGGCGCATGCAGCGCTGGATCGGGACGTGGAGCGGCGACCCGGCGTCCGGCTCGGTGTCGTTCCGGATGACCGCGGAGGGCGAGGACGTGGCGGCCGAGGAGATGGAGGTCCTCGCGTGCGACCCGCCACGCCGGTTCGCGGTCCGGGGCACCGAGCCGCAGACGTTCAGCGAGGACGGCTCGGGGGACAAGGTCTTCTGGGAGATGGAGCTCGAGCTGACCGAGGCGGAGGGCGTCACGTCGCTCCGGTTCGCCCAGGTGCTGGCACCCGGCGCGACGGGCATCGAGATGGTCGCCAGCGTCGGACCCGGCTGGGACTACTACCTCGACCGGCTGGTCGCGGCCCTCGACGGCAGCGACGTCGACGCGGTCGAGTGGGCGGCCTACGAGCCCGGGTCCGCCTACTACCGTGGGCACTTCGCCTGAGCGACTGCAAGAACTCGTGCACCTCGTGCGGCAGCCCGTCGCGCGGGTGCGAAAACTTTCGCGCGATCGCGCATGTCATGCGCTCGCGCGAAACGGATCTTGCACCCGGGCTCCGCCAACGCACTGGAAGAAGGAGAAAGCGCCAATGACGCGTGTCCTGCTCGACCAGGTAATCGAGACTGACAGATGAGCCACTGCCTCCCGCGCCCGTCGCGGGCTCTGCTTCTGTCCGTCCTCAGAACCCATCAACGATCGTTTGGGCGAGCAGCCAGAAGCCTGTGACAGCGAACAGACCAGTCAAGCCCAGTCCAACGAGGGTCGCGAGTCGCTGCAGCGTCATGCCGTCACCCTAGGTCGAGGTCATGGGTGGCCTCGGTGAAGACGGATCGCCAGGACGCACCCATCTGGCGAGCTCTCGGCCTGAGCGAGGGGCTCAGCGGCCCTTCCAGACCGGCTTCCGCTTCTCGGCGAACGCCCGGAAGCCCTCCTGGCCGTCCTCGGACCCGTAGAGGGTCTCGACGGTCTTCAGCGTGCTCGTGGTGACCAGGTCCATCGCCTCCTGGAACCGCAACGACTCCGCGACCCGCGCGGTCTCCTTGATCGCGGCGAAGACCAGCGGCGGCCCCGACGCCAGCAGGCGAGCGGTCTCCCAGGCCCGCGCCCTGACGGCCCGGTCGTCGGCGAGCACCTCGTTGACCACTCCCCACCGCGCCGCCTCGGTCGCATCCATCCAGCGTCCGGTCAGGAGCAGCTCCATCGCGACGTGGTAGGGCATCCGCTTGGGCAGCTTGATGGTCGCCGCGTCGGCGAGCGTGCCGGCGTTGATCTCGGGAAGGCCGAACTGGGTCGACTCCGAGGCGTAGATCAGGTCGCAGGAGAGGGCCAGCTCGAAGCCTCCGCCCATGGCCAGGCCGTGCACGGCGGCGATCACCGGCTTGTTGAGGTCGGGCAGCTCCTGCAGCCCGGCGAAGCCGCCGACGCCGTAGTCGCCGTCGACGGCATCCCCGCCGGCCGCGGCCTTGAGGTCCCAGCCGGCGCAGAAGAACTTCTCGCCCTCGGTGCGCACGATGGCCACCCGCAGGTCCGGGTCGTCACGGAAGTCGGCGAAGACCTGACCCATCTCACGGCTCGTCGCCAGGTCGATGGCGTTGGCCTTCGGTCGGTCGAGGGTGACCTCGAGGATCCCGTCCTCGCGGACGAGGTGGAGTACGTCGGTCATCTCAGGCTCCCAGGGGTCGCAGCATCGAACGGCTGATGATGTGGCGCTGGATCTCCGACGTGCCGTCCCAGATGCGCTCGATGCGGGCGTCGCGCCAGATCCGCTCGAGGGGCAGCTCGTCCATCAGGCCCATGCCGCCGTGGATCTGGATGGCCTCGTCCGACACCATCTGCAGCATCTCGGTCGCCTTCACCTTCGCCATCGCGATGTCGGCGTCGGTGGCGGTGCCCTGGTCGTACTTCCAGGCCGTGTAGAGGGTCAGCTGCTCGGCCGCGCGCAGCTCCGTGGCCATGTCGGCGAGCTTGAAGCCGACGCCCTGGAACCGGCCGATGGGCTGGCCGAACTGGTGCCGGCTCGCGGCGTGGGCGGTCGAGAGCTCCAGGGCACGTTCGGCGCGGCCGAGGCAGGAGGCGGCCACCTGGAGCCGGGTCGAGCCCAGCCACTGCCCGGCGAGCTCGAAGCCCCTGCCCTCCTCGCCGAGGAGGGCGTCCGCGGGCACCCACGCGTCGTCGAAGTCGAGGATGGAGTTGTGGTAGCCGCGGTGCGAGACGTTGCGATAGCCGTCGTGCACCGCGACGCCGGGGGTGTCGAGGTCGACGAGGAACGTCGACATCTCCGGACGACCGCGCTCGTCGGTGCCGGTCACCGCCACCAGGATCACGAAGTCGGCCTCGTCGGCATGGCTGATGAAGTGCTTGGTGCCCCTGATCCGCCAGCCCTCGCCGTCCCGGGTCGCCCGGCACCGCATGCCGCGCATGTCCGATCCCGCCTCGGGCTCGGTCATCGCCAGGCAGTCGACACGCTCCCCTCGCACGCACGGGAGCAGGTAGCGCTCCCTCTGGGCGTCGGTCCCGGCGAGGAGGATGTTGGACGGCCGGGCGACGCCGGTGTAGTGCAGGGCATAGCTGGCCTTGCCGAGCTCCTTCTCGTAGAGCACCCAGGTGACGGTGTCGAGCCCGGCGCCGCCGACCTCCTCGGGCATGTTGGCGGCATAGAGCCCGGCGGCCAGGGCCTTCGTCCGGATCTGCTCGATGAGCTCGGGCCGCACGACGCCGGTGCGCTCGACCTCCTCCTCGTGCGGGTAGAGCTCGCGCTCGACGAACGCGCGGGTCACCTCGACGATGCTGCGTTGCTCGTCGGTCATGCCGAAGTCCATCTGGTCGTCCTCCTGGGCGGTGCGTGGTCAGGCCGTGTGCGCGAGTGCTGCTGCTGCCGTGGACCGGCCGGTGCGGACGGCCCCCTCCATGTAGCCCGCGACCCACTGGTCCGAGCCGCAGACGTAGAACGGTGGCTCGTGGGTGCCGTGCAGGGGCCCGACCGCCACCACGTCGCCGGGACGCCAGCCGGTGACGTAGCCCTGCGTCCACGGGTCGGTGCCCCACAGCCGCGTCCAGGTCCGGAGCGGCCTCGTCGCCTCCGGCCCGAAGAGCTCGGCGACCTGGGCGAGGGCCTCGCGGGTCCTGGTCTCGGGGTCGCTGGCCACGAAGGCGGCGTAGCGCTCCGGCGGGACGAGGGCTGACAGCACGCCGTGCTGCTGCGGCCAGGTCGATCCGAGCACGCCCTCGCTCTCCGACAGCGCGTTCTGGCCGCGCTCGCGCCAGAACGGCTCGTCGTAGGCCGCCACGAACTTGGCCGCCAGCGCGTGCCGCTGCCGGCGCAGCGAGGTCAGCCGGGCGTCGCTGACGCCGTCGATCTCGATGTCCCGTGCCGGACCGGACGGCACGGCGAGCACGACGGCGTCGGCGCGCAGCTCCTCGCCGGCGTGGGTGGTGACGGTGCTCCGGTCGGGGCCGATGCGGATCCGGCGGACCGGGGTCGACAGGCGCAGGTCACGCAGGCCCGCAGCCATGGTGAGCGCGACGGTCGCCGAGCCCTCGGCGACCCGCAGGTTCTCCCACTGCTCGACGTCGTAGCTGCCCGTCGTGCCGCCGACGACGGTCTTGCGCGCGTAGGCGAAGAGGCTCTGCCGCTCGACGGACCCGTCGGCGAGGCTCAGGTGGACGAGCTCGAAGAGGCGCAGGACGTGGGGCGTCGCACCGACCTCGCGCAGCCAGTCGCCGAGGCTGAGCCGGTCGAGCCGCTCGAGGTCCGGGCACGCCCACGGGTCGTCAGGATCGATCGAGGCCAGCACCTTCGCGAGCGCGGCCTCCACCTCGGCGTACGACGCGCGATCGGCGTCGGTGCACCACGACGGCCACTCGCCGACGTCGACGGACCCGGGCACCTGGCGGGTGATCGCGCCGGGCTCCGCGACGTAGGACGCCGTGAGCGTGAGCCCGAGCTCCTCGACGAGGCCGAGGTAGGCGGTGTGGGCGTTGCCGACCACCTCGCCACCCAGCTGGACGCGGCGGCCGTCGGGCAGCTCGACCTGCTCCACGCGTCCGCCGGAGCGTGGTCGGGCCTCGAGCACGGTGACCTGTGCCCCGCCGGCCTCGAGGTCGCGGGCCGCGGCCAGTCCGGCGAGCCCGGCACCGACGACGATGACGTCACTCACCGCAGCACCACGGTGTGCTCGGGCAGCCAGCCGACCTCGACGCGGTCGCCGGCGTTCCAGCGGTCCTCGGCGCGCATGCGCGGGAGGTTCTGCTCGAGGACGGTGAGGGTCACGTCGGGGGCGATCGAGACCGAGTAGCGCGTGGTGGCGCCGTGATAGCTGGTCGCCACGATCGTGCCGGGCACGCGGTACATCTCCGGACCGAGGTCGGTGAGCCAGATCTTCTCGGGCCGCACCGTCACGCTGACGGCGTCGCCCGGGGCGGACCCCTCGTGGCCGGGCGCGGGCACCGCGACGCCCTGGCAGACCTCGACGCGACCGTCCGACCAGGTGCCGCTCATCAGGTTGCTGGTGCCGATGAAGCCGGCGGCGAAGATCGAGGTGGGGTGCTCGTAGACGTCCTCGGGCGTGCCGCACTGCTCGATGACGCCGTTGTTCATGATGGCCACGCGGTCGCTCATGCTGAGCGCCTCGTCCTGGTCGTGGGTGACGAAGAGGAAGGTGATGCCGACCTCGCGCTGGATCGCCTTCAGCTCGGCCTGCATGGCGTGGCGCAGCTTGAGGTCGAGCGCCGCCAGCGGCTCGTCGAGGAGCAGCACCTTGGGCTCGTTGATCAGCGCCCGGGCCAGCGCGACACGCTGCCGCTGTCCGCCGGACAGCTGGGTGGGGCGGGCCCCACGGTCGCCGAGCTCGACCAGCTCGAGCATCGCGGACACCCGGCCCTCGATGGTGCGGCGGTCGATGCCCTTGCGGCGCAGGCCGAAGCCGACGTTGCCGCGCACGTCGAGGTGCTCGAAGAGTGCATAGCTCTGGAACACCGTGTTGACGTCGCGCTGGTGCGGGGGAGTGGCGGTGACGTCCTCGCCGCCGACCAGGATGGTCCCGGACGTGGGGTCGCTGAACCCCGCGATCATGCGCAGGGTGGTGGTCTTGCCGCAGCCCGACGGCCCGAGCAGCGAGAAGAACTCGCCGCCCGCGATGTCGAGGTCGAGGTGGTCGACGACGGTCGACCCGCCGAACACCTTGGTCAGTCCTCGCAGCGAGACCGAGGGAGTGACCGAGGGCGTCGTGGCGGCGGTCGTCGGTGCGGTGCTCATTTCTGGCCTCCGGTGATCAGGTCGAGGCTGGACGACCCGCGGCCGAACAGTCGCGGGAGCGTCAGGGCGGCCACGATCAGCAGCGCCGACCCGAGCAGCATCAGCGTGCCGATCGCGTTGATCGCGGGCGAGACGCCGAAGCGGATCGAGGAGTAGACCCGGACCGGCAGCGGCTGGGGGTCGACCCCGGTGGTGAAGAACGCCAGCACGAAGTCGTCGAAGACCAGCGCGAAGACCAGGAGCCCCGCGCCGAGGAGGGCAGGGACCAGCATCGGGATGGTGACCAGGCGAACGGCCTGGAACGGCGTGCACCCGAGGTCGCGGGCGGCCTCCTCGACCTCCAGCGCGATGCCGGCCAGCCTGCCGCGCACGATGACCGTGACGTAGGAGATCGAGAAGGTGATCTCGGCCAGGACGACCGTGGTCAGGGAGAGCTTGAGGCCGATGCCGGTGAAGAGCAGCAGCGCGGCGACGCCGGTGACGATCTCGGGCGTCACCAGCGGGAGCAGGGTGACCGCCCCGATGAACCGGCCGCGGCGCGAGCGGATCCGCTCCAGGCCGAGCGCCAGCATCGTCCCGAGCACCAGGGACCCGACCGTCGCGATGCTCGCGATGGTGAGGCTGGCCACCAGGGAGTCGAGCAGGGCGGCGTTGTGGACGAGGTCGTCGTACCACCGCAGGCTGAAGCCGGAGAACGACGAGAGCGACTTCTTGTCGTTGAAGCTGAAGAGCGCGACGGCGAGGATCGGCAGGTAGAGCCAGGCGAAGAAGACCACCGTGATCCCGACCGCGACCCGCGGCTTCCGCTCGAGCGCGCGGCGGCGGGGCATCAGCGCTCGCCCCCTCGGGTCGTGGTGGCGCGGAGGTAGGCGACCATCAGGACGGTCAGCGCGAGCATCATGCCGACGGTCAGCGCGGAGCCCAGCGGCCAGTTCTGGCCCTCGGCGAACTGCTGCTGCACGAGGTTGCCCATCATGTAGGTGTTGGCGCCCCCCAGCAGCTGGGCGCTGACGAAGTCGCCGAGCGCGGGCAGGAACACCAGCAGCGCGCCGCCGTACAACCCGGCTCGGGTCGCGGGCAGCGTCACGCCGACGAACGTGCGGACCGGGCCGTGGTAGAGGTCCTTGCCGGCCTCGACGAGCGAGGTGTCGAGACGCTCCAGCGAGGCGTAGACCGGCAGGATCATGAAGACCACGAACCCGTAGACGAGTCCGCCGATGACGGCCCACGAGGTGTTGAGGAAGGTCAGCCCGTCGCCGAGCCCGGTGGCGCGCAGGCCGCTGTTGACCAGGCCGTCGTCGGAGAGCAGCGCCTTCCAGGCATACATCCGCACGAGGTAGCTGGCGAAGAAGGGGACGACGATCGCCGCGACCAGCGCGTTCTTCCAGCGGCCGCCGTGGAGGGCGATCGCGTAGGCGACGGGGTAGGCGATCAGCGCCGAGATCACGACGGTGGCGAGGGCGTAGGTCAGCGAGCGGAGGAACAGCTCGAGGTAGACGTCGTTCCAGATCGCCCGGTAGTTGGCCGTGCTCGTCGCGAACGCCGGGTAGCCGTCGTTGGTGGTGCGCCCGAAGGACAGCAGCACGATGATCGCCATGCTGGAGACGAAGAACGTCACCATCCACGCCGTCGGCAGCGCGAGGAGCCAGCCCCACAGCGAGGTGCGCTGGGCGGACCGCCGGGTCCTCGTGTCCTCGACGGCCGTCACGTCAGCTCGCCTTGACCTCGGTCCACACCGCTGCGCGGCGCTGGACCTCGTCGGTGCCGAGGAGTCGGAAGACGTTCTCGTTCTCCAGGTCGGAGAGCTCGACGTTGCAGGCGGGCGCGTCCTTGGCGAGGTCGGCGAACGCCGGCAGCGCGTCCTTCACCGGGAACGGGTAGTAGAGGTAGTTCATGTTCTTGATGGCGTTCTCGGGCCGCAGGAGGTAGTCGATGAAGACCATCGCGGTGCCGGGGTGCCGGGCGTTGGTGGGGATCACGTAGGCGTCGGAGTTGATCGGCGCGCCCTCGCTCGGCGCCTCGAAGTCGAACATCGTGGGGTCGTCGGCCAGCCCCTGGCGCAGGTAGAGGAAGTCCCCGCTCCACATGTGGTGGACCCACGCGTCGCCGGCCATCATGTTGTTGATGTCGTCGGAGGAGTAGGCCCGGAGGTAGTCCTTCTGGCTGATCAGCAGGTCCTTGATGTCCGAGAGCTCGCCCGGCTCGGCGGTGTTGACGTCGTAGCCCAGGATCAGGGCGGCCATCGCGAGCGCCTCGTCCTGGTCGTCCAGGGTGAAGATGCGACCCCGCGCCTCGTCGTTCCAGAGGTCCTGCCAGCTGTTGGTCATCGTCGACACCCGGTCGGTGCGCCAGCCGACCCCGGTCTTGTAGACGGTGAACGGGACCGAGGTCGCCGAGCCGGCGTCGTACCAGGGGTCGTTGAAGTAGGACCCGGAGTAGAAGACCTGGTCGGCGTTGGTCAGCTCGGCGGGGTCGATCGAGCGGAGCTTGCCCTCCTGCCGGAGCTTGACGACCCACTTGGCGATCGGGAACACGACGTCGTACTGGTTGCCGGCGGCGAGCTTGGCGTACATGCCCTCCATCGAGTCGTAGTTGGACTCGATCACCTGCACGCCGTACTCCTCCTGGAAGCCCTTGACCACGCTCGGCGCGAGGTAGTCGGCCCAGTTGAAGTAGACGAGGTCGCCGTCGATCCGGGCCTCGGCCGACGCGGGCAGCGCGACGTCGGCGCGTACGTCGTCGCGGATGTAGGCGCAGCCGGGCAGCGTGGTGGCGCCCAGGGCGAGGCCGCCCGCGAGGACCCCGCGGCGGCTGGCGCGCATCACGTCTGCCCCTGGCGGGACGGGTCGGTGCCGGCGTCGGTGAACGGGGTGGCCGGGGCAGCGGGCCGTCGAGCCCGACCAGGACCCCCATCGTGGTGGTCAGGCCGCGCGGGCCTCGGCCAGCCCCAGGTCGTCGGCCAGCACCCGGCCGCCGAGCCCGTCCGTCAGCGCCACCGCGGTCTCGGCGAGCTCGCGGGCGCCGGTGCGCAGGGTGAAGTCGCCGGCCTCGACGCCGTCGCGCAGGATGTCCTCGACGGAGGAGTAGAGCAGCTCGTAGACCTCCTGGCCGACCTTGGCGAGGTGGGGGTCGCGGATGCACAGCAGGGCCAGCTCCTGCCAGAGCATCCACTCGTGCCGCAGCCGGTCGTCGCTGGGCAGGCAGCGGTCGAGGAACGAGGAGAGCCGGGCGGCCGACCCGGCGCCGGCGCTCGCGACCGCCCGGGCGTTGAGGTCGGTGGAGAAGGCGTGGGACGAGGCGAGCACCTCGCCGAACAGCAGCTCCTTGGTGTCGAAGTGGTAGTGCAGCAGGCCCGCGGAGACCCCGGCCTCCCGCGCGATCGCCGCCATCCGGACCTGGGCCAGGCCGTCGCGCACGATGCACGTGGCCGCCGCGGCCAGGATCCGTGAGCGCGCGTCGGCGGCGGCCTTCTCGCGCTGGTTGAGCGCTCCGCCGGGGTCCGGAGCGGCCGGGTGCCGGACGTGGTCCTGACGCGGGTCCTGACGTCATGGTCACCCCAAGTCGCTCGCAAAATTTGACTGTTCAGTCAGTCAGGCGATGCTAAGGTCGCTCGCGTGAGGCGTCAAGGGCCCTCGGCCGCGTCGCTCGACGCACTGTTCTCGCCGCGCAGCGTGGCCATCGTGGGTGCCAGCGCGGACACCGCCAAGTGGGGCAACGTCCTCGCCCGGCGAGCCCTCGCGGCGGCCGGCGACCGCGACATCCTGCTGGTCAACCGCGGTGGCGGGCAGGTGCTCGGCCGGCCGGCCCACGTCTCTGCAGCGGCCGCGGCCAGGGAGCACGGCGCCGCGCTCGACCTCGTCGTGCTGTCGGTGCCGGCCGCCGGCTTCGTGGCGGGCGTGCGCGACGCGCTCGACGCGGGGGCCCGGGCGATCGTGGCCATCACGGCCGGCCTGTCGGAGGCCGGTCCCGAGGGCGCCCGGCTCGAGGCGGAGGCGCTGGCGCTCGTCCGGGACGCGGGCGCGGTGCTGGTCGGGCCCAACTGCCTCGGCATCGCCGACACCACCACGTCCCTCCAGCTCGCCCACGCGGTGCTGCCCGACGGGGACGTGGCGGTGCTGAGCCAGAGCGGCAACCTCGTGCTCGACCTCGCCGGGCTGCTGGCCGACCGGGGGATCGGGGTGTCGCGCTTCGTCTCGCTCGGCAACCAGGCGGACCTCGGTGTCGTGGACTTCATGCACTCCTGCGTCGGGCACGACGGCACCCGCGCGGTGGCGATCTACGCCGAGGACGTGGTCGACGGTCGGGCCTTCATGGCCGCGGCCGGGATGCTCCGCGAGGCCGGCAAGCCGGTCGTGCTGCTGGCCCCGGGTCGCACCGAGGCAGCGGTGCGCAGCGCGGCCTCGCACACCGGCTCGCTGACCAGCTCCTCGGCGGTCATCGACGCGGCGTGCGCCGTCGTGGGCGTCCACCGCGTCGAGCACCCCACGCAGATGGCCGACCTCCTGGCAGCCCTGCGGGCACCGCGGCGGAGCGCGGGACGGCGTACGGCCATCGTCACCGACGGAGGCGGCCACGGCGCGGTCGCAGCCGACGCGCTCGAGGTCGCCGGCCTGCAGGTCCCCGTGCTGACCGAGCCCACGACCTCGGCCCTCACAGCCGACCTGCGCGACCACTCGACGGTCACCAACCCGGTCGACCTGGCGGGCGCCGGCGAGCAGGACGTCGCCACCTATGCGCGCGCCGTCGCGACGCTCCTGGGGTCGCCGCAGGTCGATGCCGTCCTGCTGACCGGCTACTTCGGTGGCTACTCCGTCGAGCAGACCGACCTCACCGAGCCGGAGCTCGCCGCGGCGGAGGAGATCGCCGCGGTCGTCGCCGGGCAGGACAAGCCGCTGGTCGTGCAGACCATCTATCCCGACAGTCCCTCGATGCGCCTGCTGCGGGCAGCGGGGATCCCCGTGCACCGCGACATCGACCGCGCGTGCGCAGTGCTGGCGGGTCTCCGCGACCCACTCGTCCGGCGGGTCGACGAGCAGCCGCCCGTGTCCGCCGCTCCCGTCACCGACACGTCGTACGCCGCTGCGCGGGAGCTGGTGACCGACGCCGGTCTCGCCTTCCCGGCCTCGGTCTCGGTGAGCGACCGCACCGCGCTGGAGGCCGCCCTGGCCGCACCGGGGATGACCTTCCCCGTCGTGCTCAAGGCCACCGGACGGGTGCACAAGTCCGAGGGCGGGGGAGTCGTGCTGGGACTGGCCTCGCGCGACGAGGTGCTCGAGGCCTACGACGACCTGGTCGCGCGGCTCGCGCCGCCCGCGGTGTCGGTGGAGGCGATGGCCGACGTCGTCGGCGGCGTCGAGCTGATCATCGGCGCCGTGCGTGATCCCCGCTTCGGCCCGGTGGTCATGGTCGGGCTCGGCGGGGTCTTCACCGAGGTGCTGGCCGACACGGCCTGCGCGCTCGCCCCGGTCTCCGCCGACACCGCCCGCGAGCTGCTGCTGTCGCTGCGCGGGTCACCGCTGCTGCTCGGCGCGCGAGGACGCCTGCCGGTCGACCTGGATGCGCTCGCCGAGGCCGTGGCCCGGGTCTCGGTGCTCGCTGCTGCCCACCCCGAGCTCGTCGAGCTCGAGCTCAACCCGGTGCTGGCCGGCCCCGACGGCGTCGTCGCCCTGGACGCGCGGCTGGTCCTGGGCTGAGCCGGTGCACGCCGCGGTGGCTCAGCCGCCCTCGACGTCGCGCAGGTAGCGCTGGTCGAAGGAGTGGACCCAGCTGTCCTTGGCCGGGAACACCCCGTGGTCGAAGGCCCGCGAGGTGACGCCGCGCTGCACGCGCTCGCACGCCTCGTTGTCCTGGCGGGTGACCAGCTCGTTGAAGTCGATGACGGGCTGCGGGTCGAAGTCGGGATCGTCGAAGGCCTCGGGGCTGAAGAGGTACTCGGTGACCAGGCGGCAGCTCTGCGGCCCCGTCGGGAACACCGCCGTCGCCAGGGCCGTCGAGCCGTCGACGTCGAGGAACATCGTCGGATAGACGGCGGCCCCGAAGTAGGCCGACGACCCCTCCTGGCCCTTGAGCCCCGGCAGCAGCGGCAGCCGCAGCCGCGGGTCGGCGGCGACGCTGGTGCGGCCGTCGGCGAGGGTGACGCCGCCGTCGTCGCGGCCGGGCTCGAAGACGCTGCCCTTGCGGTAGGCCGGCACCACGGCCATCAGCTCGGGGTGGATCGTGGGGCAGTGCAGGCACTCGTTGTAGTTCTCGAGCACGATCTTCCAGTTGGCCCGGACCTCGACGGTCGAGACGTGCCCGATCCTGAGCTCGGCGAGCCCGACCCGGGCCAGGCCGAGCGGCTCGTCCTGCTGGTCGGCCAACGAGTCGAGCAGGGGCTGGGGCTCCTCGCGCGACAGGTTGACGAAGACGAAGCCCTCCCAGACGTCGACGTGCACCGGCCACAGCGAGGTCGAGGACCGGTCGATCTCGTCCTTCTCGATCATCGGCGTGGTCACCAACGTGCCGTCCAGCGCATAGCCCCAGGCGTGGTACGGGCACCTCAGGTGCGTGCGGACCTGGCCCTGCTCGTCGTCGCACAGCTGCGACCCGCGGTGCCGGCAGACGTTGTAGAACCCCCGCAGCTGCTCGTCCTTGCCGCGCACCACCAGGATCGACTCGCCGGCGA
The DNA here is from genome assembly GCA_963750445.1 of uncultured Actinomycetota bacterium. Lineage (GTDB taxonomy): Bacteria > Actinomycetota > Actinomycetes > Propionibacteriales > Nocardioidaceae > Nocardioides. The sequence continues at coordinate 200,854 of CAVVQR010000017.1, forward strand.
TCTCGAACCGCATCCACGAGCCGGCCTTCGGCAACCGCTCCGCCCGTGCGACGTAGATCCAGCTGCGGAAGAAGACCCGCTCGCGGTCGCGCTCGTAGTGCTCCGCCGAGTGGTAGGCGGGTCCCGGCAGGGTCGTGCGGACAGGCGCAGCGGACATACGCTGACTGTACAGTCAGTCAACCTGTTCGGTCGATGCCCGGCAGGAGGGGCCGTCGGTCGCGCAGTCCATGATGGACGCATGCGATCACTGCGTCTCGGGATCGGTGTCGGCATGTCCGTCGTGCTCATGGGGGTCGGTTCGGCCTGCTCGGTGCTCGGCGGCGACGACGACTCGGATCCGGCTGCCGACCTCGCCGACGACCTCGCGGCGGCCCTCTCCGACCACTCGCTGGGCGACGTGGCGCTCACCGACGAGGCGGACCGGGCTGCGTTCACCGAGCTCGTCGCGCCGCTCGACGAGGTGCCGGTCGCCGTCGCGGTGTCGGGCATCGCAGAGCCGGAGGGTGACGACACGACCGCGACCGCCACCCTGGCGTGGCGGTGGACCCTGGCCGACGCGAACACCTGGGACTACGAGACCACGGTCGCGCTGACCTCGGCCGCGGACGGCTGGCAGGTCGACTGGACACCGGAGGCGCTCGCGCCGGACCTCGCCGACGGCGACACGCTCGGCCTGCGCACCGTGACGCCCGTGCGCGGCGACATCACCGGAGCCGACGGGGTCGTCCTGGTCACCGACCGGCCGGTGCTGCGCTACGGGCTCGACAAGACCAAGGTCGAGGGAGCCCAGGTGGCCCGCAGCGCCCGCCGGATCGCGCGCATCCTCGACGTGGACGCGGCGGCCTACGTCGAGCGCGCGGAGGAGATGGGGGCCGAGGCCTTCGTGGAGGCGGTCGTGCTGCGCGAGGACGACGCCCTCGACGTGCTGCCGGCCTTCCGCAAGGTCCCGGGGGCGCTCGCCGTGCGCGACACGCTGCCGCTCGCGCCGACGCGCGAGTTCGCCGCGGCCCTCCTCGGCCGGGTCGGTCCGGCCACCGAGGAGATCGTCGAGGACTCCGACGGCGCGGTCGTGCCCGGTGACGAGGTCGGCCTCTCCGGGCTCCAGGCGCGCTACGACGACCAGCTCAGGGGGAGCCCCGGCACCGCCGTCGTCGCCCGGGACGACCAGGACGTGCTGCGCACGCTGTTCGAGGTCCCGGCCACCGACGGCGCGGACCTGGTGACCACGCTCGACCCCACGCTCCAGGAGAAGGCGGAGCGGGCGCTGGCCACCCTCGGCGACGGCGCTCCGGCCAGTGCCCTGGTCGCGATCCGGCCGTCCGACGGCGCGATCCTGGCGACCGCCAACGGAGCCGGGGCGGAGGGCGCCGACCTCGCGGACACCGGGCAGTACGCACCCGGCTCGACGTTCAAGGTCGTCTCGTCCCTGGCGCTGCTCCGCAGCGGGCTGAAGGTCGACGACGTCGTCTCCTGCCCCGCGACCACCGTGGTGGACGGCCGGACGTTCAAGAACTACGACGACTACCCGTCGACCTCGACCGGCGACATCCCCTTCGTCCAGGCGGTCGCGCAGTCGTGCAACACCGCCTTCATCTCCCAGGCCGACCGTCTCGTCCGCCGGCGACCTGACCGCGGCGGCGCAGGCGCTCGGCCTCGGCACGGACCACGACCTCGGCTTCCCGGTCTACTTCGGCCAGGTGCCGCCGCCGGAGACCGAGACCGGCGCCGCGGCCGACATGATCGGTCAGGGGACGGTGCTGGCCAGCCCGTTCGCGATGGCGACCGTCGCCGCGTCCGTCTCGGCCGGACGCACCGTCCTGCCGGTCCTGCTGCCCGACCACGAGGTGCAGCAGACGCAGCCCGAGGTGCCGCTGACCCCCGAGGAGGCCGGCACCCTGCGCGGCCTGATGCGGGCCGTGGTGACCACCGGGTCGGGGCGGTTCCTGCTCGACGTACCCGGTGAGATCGGGGCGAAGACCGGCACCGCGGAGTACGGCGAGCCCGACGCGTCCGGAAGCCTCCCCACCCACGCCTGGATGATCGCCACCCGCGGTGACCTCGCGGTCGCGGTGTTCGTCGGGACGGGCGTCTCGGGATCGCAGACCGCCGGGCCGGTGCTCGAGGCGTTCCTGCGCTGAGGTCAGCGGCGGGACAGGTAGAGGAAGTACGACTCCGGACGCTCCTGCAGCAGCACGTCGTGGGACTGCTCCTCGGCGTCCCCGAAGACCTCGCGCATCGTCGCGAGCAGGTCGGGCGCGGCGTTGGCCGACCAGATCACCAGCACCCCGCCGGGGCTGAGCAGCGCGCGGCACCGTTCGAGGAACTCGCGCTCGTAGACCGCGTCGTTGGAGGCGTGGACCAGGTAGCCGGGACCGTTGTCCACGTCGAGCAGCACCAGGTCGTAGGACGACCGCGCCTCGGCGATCGCCATCGCGATGTCGGCGTTGACGACGCTGGCGCGGGTGTCGGCCAGCAGGGCCGGGCCGTGCGGCACGGTGCCGTCGCGCATCCACTGGATGAGCGGTTCCTCGATCTCCACCACGACCGCGCGCTCGACGCGCGTGTCGGCGAGCACGCGCTGCAACGTGAACCCGAGTCCCAGGCCGCCGATCAGCACCGAGGAGGGCGCGTCGACCAGGTCGAGGGCCTGCGCGGCGAGCTCGATCTCGCTGGTGGTCTCGAGCGTGTCCATCACGAAGACCCCGTTGACCCGCAGCTCGAGCACGTCAGCCGCGGCGTCGGACGTACGACGTCGCAGCACGATCTCGCCCCGCTCGGTCTCGGCCCGGGCGATCTCGACACTGTCGGTGCTCTCCACGGGGACATCCTGCCGGTGCCCGGGACGTCATACGGACGGGGCATCCGCTTGCCCTGTCCGTATGACGTCCCGCGCACGTGACGGGCCGGGTTCCGTCCACAGTCGACCGCCACCCCCGTTCGTCCACAGGCTGCGTGTGACCACGTGTCGTCCGACGGGTGGCCCGATGCACCCTCTCGCCATGGCGAAGCAGACGGCGTACGACGATCGCAGGCTCGCAGCGGCCAGACGAGCGGCCGCGGCGCAGGGTGGCGTGCTCTCACGGCCTCAGCTGTATGACCTGGGTGTGACCCGGTCCGAGGTGAGGGGGCAGGTCCGCGCACACCGGTGGCAGCTGGTCGGGGACCAGTCGGTGTGCCTCCACAACAGCGAGATCTCCGACGTCGGCCACCAATGGGCGGCGGTGTTCCAGGGCGGTCCACGCGCCTGCCTCGATGGTGCCTCGGCCCTCGTGGCCGGGGGTCTGGAGCGTTACACCGTGGAGCGACACCGGGTGTCGGTGCCTCGGGGCGCACGCACACGCCGATCTCGCCTGTACGACATCCGCCAGACGCGTCGCTGGGCGGCGGCCGACCTCGCGCCGTCGGGCATCCCGCGGACCCGGCCGGACGTGGCCGGCGTACGCGCTGCGTTGTGGGCCGACTCCGACCGTCAGGCGACCTATGTCCTGACGCTCGTGGTCCAGCAGGGGATGACCACCGCCGAGCTGTTGGGCACGCAGGCGCTTCGCATCAAGCGGGACCGGCGCAGGCGCCTGGTCCAGGAGACGATCCTCGACCTGCTCGACGGTGCGCGCTCGCTGGGTGAGCTGGACGTCGCCCGGGAGCTGCGAGCCCGCGACCTGCCCGTCCCGACGCGTCAGGTGGTCCGCAAGGGCAGGGACGGGCGCTACTACCTCGACCTCTACTGGGAGGAGTTCGGCCTCGTGCTGGAGATCGACGGCATCCAGCACACGTGGGCCACGAACGTCGTGGGCGACGCGCTGCGACAGAACTCCCTCGTCATCGACAGCGACCGTGTCCTGCGGATGCCGCTGCTGGGACTTCGGCTCGAGCCCGACGCCTTCTTCGACCAGGTTGCGGAAGCGCTGCGTCTCGGCGGCTGGCAACGCGCCGCGTGACGTCATACGGACGGGGCATCCGCTTGCCCTGTCCGTATGACGTCCCGCGCAAGCACACGGTGAGAAGGGGACCTACTGGGCCGAGCGGACCCGGATGCCGCTCAGCGGGACCGTCACCGCACCGGAGGGGTCGGTGAAGAAGTCGTTGCCCTTGTCGTCGACGACGATGAAGGCGGGGAAGTCCTCGACCTCGATCTTCCAGACCGCCTCCATGCCGAGCTCCTCGTACTCGACGACCTCGACCGACCTGATGCAGTCCTGCGCCAGGCGGGCGGCGGGGCCGCCGATGGAGCCGAGGTAGAACCCGCCGTGGGCGTCGCACGCCTCGGTGACCTGCTTGGAGCGGTTGCCCTTGGCGAGCATGACCATCGACCCGCCCGCGGCCTGGAACTGCTCGACGTAGGAGTCCATCCGGCCCGCCGTCGTGGGGCCGAACGACCCGGACGGCATGCCCTCGGGGGTCTTGGCGGGACCGGCGTAGTAGACCGGGTGGTCCTTCAGGTAGGCCGGCATCTCCTCGCCGGCGTCGAGGCGCTCCTTGATCTTGGCGTGCGCGATGTCGCGGGCGACCACGAGCGGCCCGGTCAGCGAGAGCCGGGTCTTGACCGGGTGCTGCGAGAGCTCGGCGAGGATGTCGGCCATCGGCTGGTTGAGGTCGATCTGCACGACCGCGCCGCCCGAGATCTCGTCGGAGACACCGGCGTCGGGCATGTAGTGGGCCGGGTCGGTCTCGAGCTGCTCGAGGAAGACGCCCTCGGGCGTGATCTTGCCGAGGGCCTGGCGGTCGGCGGAGCAGGACACGGCGATCGCGACGGGGCACGAGGCGCCGTGGCGGGGCAGCCGCACGACCCGGACGTCGTGGCAGAAGTACTTGCCGCCGAACTGCGCGCCGATCCCGAAGGACTGGGTGAGCTCGAAGACCTTCTCCTCCAGCTCGACGTCGCGGATGCCGTGGGCGCTCATCGAGCCCTCGGTGGGGAGGTCGTCGAGATAGTGCGCGCTGGCGTACTTGGCGGTCTTCATCGCGAACTCCGCGCTGGTGCCGCCGATGACGATCGCGAGGTGGTACGGCGGGCACGCGGCGGTGCCGAGCGAGCGGATCTTCTCGTCGAGGAACTCCATCAGGCGCGTCGGGTTGAGCACGGCCTTGGTCTCCTGGAAGAGGAACGACTTGTTGGCCGACCCGCCGCCCTTGGCCATGAAGAGGAACTTGTACTCCGGCACGTCCTTCGCCGGCGTCGAGTAGAGCTCGATCTGGGCCGGCAGGTTGGTGCCGGTGTTCTTCTCCCGATACGTCGACAGCGGCGCGAGCTGGGAGTAGCGGAGGTTGAGCCGGGTGTAGGCGTCGTACACACCGCGGCTGATCGCCTCGCCGTCGTCGGCGCCGGTGAGCACCCCCTCGGACTTCTTGCCCATCACGATCGCGGTGCCCGTGTCCTGGCACATCGGCAGCACGCCGCCGGCGGAGATGTTGACGTTCTTGAGCAGGTCGAGCGCGACGAAGCGGTCGTTGCCCGAGGCCTCGGGGTCGTCGATGATCTTGCGCAGCTGGGCCAGGTGGCCGGGGCGCAGGTAGTGGCTGATGTCGTGCATCGCCTCGTCGGTGAGCCGACGGATCGCCTCGGGCTCGACCTTGAGGAAGGTCCGTCCCTCCACCTCGACGGTCGACACGCCCTCGGTCGTGATCAGCCGGTAGGGGGTCTCCTCGGCGCCGTTGGAACCGGCGGTCGGGAGCAGGTCGGAGTAGTGGAATTCAGCGGTCGTCACGAGTGCTGAGCGTACGCGGCCGCCTCCGCGCCGGGGCCGAGGGCTCATCACGATGCAGTACCCGTCGTTCATCGGTCGGCCGCAAAGCGTCCACTCGGGAGTAGCCTCCGATCCGACGGGACCGATGAGGCTCCGCCCGGCACACCTGCTGATCTCGGTCGAGCACCCCCTGGAGGACCCCGTGAAGACCCGCAAGACATTCGTATCCCTCGCCGTGATGGCGACCCTGGCAGCCGCAGCCGGCTGCGCCGCCCCCGAGAAGGAGGCCGACACCACCACCGAGAGTGGCGTCGACGCCGCCACCGCCACGTCCGCTGCCGACTTCGGCAGCATGGACGACCTGGTCAAGGCCGCGCAGGACGAGGGCGAGCTCAACGTCATCGCCCTGCCGCCCGACTGGGCCAACTACGGCGAGGTCATCTCGGCCTTCGAGGACAAGTACGACATCGACATCAACTCCGACCAGCCCGACGCGGCCTCGCAGGACGAGATCAACGCTGCCAACGACCTCAAGGGCACCGAGCGCGCACCCGACGTCTTCGACCTGGGCCAGTCCGTGGCCCTGGCCAACACCGACCTGTTCGCGCCCTACCAGGTCGAGACGTGGGACGACATCCCCGCCGACTTCAAGGACGCGGACGGCACCTGGGTCAACGACTACGGCGGCTACATGTCGATCGGCTACGACTCCTCCGTCGTCCCCGACATCACCTCGGTGGCCGACCTGCTGAAGCCGGAGTTCAAGGGCAAGGTCGCGCTCAACGGCGACCCGACCCAGGCCGGCGCCGCCTTCAGCGGCGTGATGATGGCCTCGATCGCCGACGGCGGCTCGCGCCGACGACATCGCCCCCGGCGTCGACTTCTTCTCGCGAGCTCAAGCAGGCCGGCAACTTCCTCACCGTCGACCCCGACTCGACCACGATCGAGCAGGGCACCACGCCCGTCGTCATCGACTGGGACTACCTCGGTGCCGCCGCGGCCGCCAACGTCGACACCTGGAAGACGGTCGTCCCGGCCGAGGCCGTCGTGGCCGGCTACTACTACCAGGCGATCAACGCCGACGCGCCGCACCCGGCCGCCGCGCGCCTGTGGCAGGAGTTCCTCTACAGCGACGAGGGCCAGAACCTGTGGCTCAAGGGCGGCGCCCGGCCGATCCGCGGTGACGCGATGGCCGAGGCCGGCACGATCGACGCCGACCTCTGGGACGCGCTCCCCGAGGTGTCCGGTGAGCCGGTGGTCCCGACCGACGAGCAGACCGTGACCGCCGGCGAGTACCTCGCGGCGAACTGGTCCAAGGCCATCCGCTGAGCACGCAGACCACCACGAGTGGAGGAACGGGCCGGCGGTTCGCCGTCGGCCCGTTCCTCCCGCTCCTGCCGTTCCTGGGCTTCGTCCTCGTCTTCCTGATCGTCCCCACGCTCACCGTCGTGGCCGGTGCCTTCCAGGACGAGGCCGGGGGCCTGACCTTCGGCAACCTCGACGCCCTGACCAGCGACGCCGCGCTCACCGCGCTGAAGGGCTCGCTGATCCTGTCGGCCTCGACGGCCGTCATCGGTGCCGTGCTGGGGGCCGTGCTGGCCTACTTCATCGTCTCGCTGCCGGACGTCGAGCCTGCTGCGGCGTACGACGCTCGCGATCAGCGGCGTGCTCGCCCAGTTCGGCGGCGTCACGCTCGCCTTCGCGTGGATCGCCGACGATCGGCCCGGTGGGCGTCGTGACCAAGGCCGTCATGGACCTCACCGGCGCCAACCTCTACGGCTCGGGCTGGCTGTTCGGGCTGCCCGGCCTGGTCGTCGTCTACTGCTACTTCCAGATCCCGCTGATGGTGATCGTCTTCGCGCCCGCCTTCGAGGGCCTGCGCCAGCAGTGGCGCGAGGCCGCGGTCAACCTCGGCGCGACCACCTGGGACTACTGGCGCCACGTCGCCCTGCCGCTGCTGACGCCCGCCTTCCTGGGCGCGACCCTGCTGCTGTTCGCCAACGCGTTCGCGGCGTACGCCACTGCGGCGTTCCTCGTCAGCCAGGGCCAGCCGATCGTCCCGCTCCTCATCCGCCAGGCCATCACGAGCGAGGTCCTGCTCGGTCAGGCCAACGTCGGCTACGCGCTGGCGCTGGAGATGATCGTCGTCGTCACCATCGTGATGGTCGCCTACAACGTGCTGCTGCGACGGACCTCGAGGTGGATGCGATGACCCCCACCCGCAGCTTCCGGATCGTCCGCGCGGTGCTGCTGCTCGTCTTCGCCGCCTACTTCTTCGTCCCGCTGCTGGCGATGTTCGACTTCTCCACCCAGGCCCGCGGCAGCGCCGAGGGGCGCACGTGGGACAACTGGCGGCTTCATGGTCACCGACGAGGACCTCCGGGCCTCGATCGTCGCGTCGCTGCTGCTCTCGCTGTTCACGGTCGTGCTGATGGTCGCGCTGCTGGTGCCGACGATGGTCTGGGTGCGCCTGCGCGTGCCGCGGATGAAGCGGGTCATCGAGTTCCTGTGCCTGCTGCCGCTGACCATCCCGGCGCTGGTGATCGTGGTCGGCATCAGCAACGTCTACTCGTGGGTGACCTACGTGCTCGGCGACTCGCCGCTGGTGCTCACCTTCGCCTACGTCGTGCTGGTCCTGCCCTACTCCTACCGGGCGATCGACTCGGCCCTGTCGGCGATCGACGTCGCCACGCTCTCCGAGGCGGCCCGCTCGCTCGGCGCGGGCTGGTTCACCGTGATCGTGCGGATCGTGCTGCCCAACATCACCGGCGGCGTGCTCGGCGCGGCGTTCATCGCGGTCGCGCTGGTGATGGGGGAGTACGTCTTCTCGTCGCTGCTGCACTTCGACACCCTCCCGGTGGCGATGGCCGCGCTCTACAAGAGCAACGGTGCCGCCGCGATGGCTGCCGCGCTCGCCTCGATGATCTTCGTCGTCCTGCTGCTCATGGGGCTGACGCTCCTGGGCCGGGACCGCCACAAGCAAGGAGCTTCCTCATGACCGCTCTCACCACCGATCGGGGACTCGCCGTCGAGCTGACCGACCTGACCCGTGTCTACGGGTCGGTGCGCGCCCTCGACGGGCTCACGCTGCACCTCGCGCCCGGCGAGCTCGTCTGCCTGCTCGGTCCCTCGGGGTGCGGCAAGACGACGGCCCTGCGGATCCTCGCCGGTCTCGACCTCCCGACGTCCGGCACGGTGTCGGTCGGCGGCAAGGACCTGACCAAGGTGCCGGCCAACAAGCGCGACATGGGGATGGTGTTCCAGGCCTACAGCCTGTTCCCGCACATGACGGTCATCGACAACGTGGCCTTCGGCCTCAAGCTGCGCGGCAAGGACGGCGCCACGCGCCGCAAGCGGGCCGGCGACATGCTCGACCTGGTCGGCCTCGGCGAGCACGCCGACCGCTACGCCCACCAGCTCTCCGGTGGCCAGCAGCAGCGCGTCGCGCTCGCCCGGGCGCTCGCGATCGAGCCGTCGGTCCTGCTGCTCGACGAGCCGCTCTCGGCCCTGGACGCCAAGGTGCGCGTGCAGCTGCGCGACGAGATCCGGCGCGTCCAGATCGAGGTCGGCACCACGACCCTGTTCGTCACCCACGACCAGGAGGAGGCGCTCGCCGTCGCCGACCGGGTCGGGGTGATGAACTCCGGCCGCCTCGAGCAGCTGGCCCCGCCGGCCGAGCTCTACTCCGCGCCCGCCAGCAGGTTCGTCGGGGAGTTCGTGGGCCTCAGCAACCGCCTCCCGGCGGACGTGCGCGGTGACGTCGCCGCGATCCTGGGCCGGGAGGTCCCGGTCCTGCCCGGCTCCGCCTCCGGCCCCGGGCACGCCCTGGTCCGGCCCGAGTCGATCTCGGTCGTGGCGGACCCCGACGGCCACGCCACCGTCACGACGGTGCAGTTCCTCGGTCCGCTGTCGCGGGTCACCTGCACGCTGCGCGACGGGACCGACGTCGTCGCCCAGCTCGCCAGCTCCGACGCCCTGCGGCTCGAGCCGGGCAACGTCGTACGCCTCGAGGTCGAGCCGTCGCCCGTGCTGGTCGTCGCCTGACGCAGGACCTTCAGGAGGTCGGCTGGTCGGGCTCGGCCTCGCCGGCCTCCTGCTGCTTGCGCTCGCGTGCCGCGCGGCGCTGCTCCTCGGCGCGCTCACGGACCTTGCGGAGGAACTCGTCGTCGGCCGCGGGATCGGCAGCCGCGAACCGGCCGGGGCGGTCGTACTCCGGGAATGCGCTGGCGCTGCGCTCGTAGGGGCCCGGCCGGCGCGGCGGCCCGCACCGGTCGCCCGGCCGCCAGCCACGCGATCGAGCCCACGAACGGGAAGAAGAGGATCAGCAGGATCCACCACACGCGCGACAGGTTCCGCACCTCGTCGTCGCGGCTCGAGATCGCCTCGACCACGCAGTAGACGGCCAGCACGAGCGGGACGAGGAAGAACAGCAGTCGAAGCACGGGACCCCCGCAGGTCGGCCCTGCCGGGGCCGCGGACACCGGCTGCGACCGGCGCGGCGGCAGCCTAGCGCGCGCGGGGCTCGGGGGGACGAGCCTCGCGAATTTGCACCATCGCATCCAGAGTGCAAAACTGCACTCTGTGACCGATAGTGCAATCCGTGGCTCCGAGCAGCGTCGAGGCCGACGCACCACCGAGCTCCGCATCGTCGACGCCGCCCAGCGGCTCGCCGACGACCGCGGCAGCATCGACGGCTTCACGATGGACGAGCTCGCCGAGGCGGTCGACGTCTCCCGGCGCACCCTGTTCAACTACTTCCCGAGCAAGGTCGACGCCGTCCTCGGCCCCGAGCTCGACCTCGCGTCCGCTGCCCTCGACACCTTCCGGTCCGGGGGGCCGCACGGCGACCTGATCGACGACCTCCAGGCGCTGGTGCTGACGCTGCTGGAGAACGAGGACGTCGACCTGGCGGCGATCAAGCGTTTCGACCGGATCGTGCACGCCAACCCGGCCCTGCTCGTCCACCTGAAGGAGCGGATGCGCCGGCTCGCGGCGAACCTCGTCGAGGCCGCCGTCCAGCGACCCGGCGGGGACCTCCCGGCGCGCGACGTCCAGGTCGCCGTCGCCGTGCTCGGCAGCGTCTGCGAGGTGGCGGTCACCGCCTTCGTCGACGACCCCGAGCAGGACTTCGCCGAGCTCATCGGCTCCGGCATCGCCACGGTCCGCCGCCTGTTCGGCTGACCCGCCACCCACCACCAGAACCGTCCCACTCACCACACTCACACGGGGGATCTCTCCAATGGCACGTCTTCTCCACCGCCTCGGCCGCACGGCCTACCGGCGCTGGTACGCCTTCATCGCCGCCTGGCTCATCGCCCTGGTCGCCGTCGGCTTCACCGCGACCGCGATCAGCAAGCCGATGACCGACGCCTTCTCGATCCCGGGCATCCCGTCCGAGCAGGCCGCGGACCTCCAGTCCGAGCTCTTCCCGGACGCGGTCGACGCCTTCGACCAGGCGAGCGTCACGGTCGTCGTCGCCGCGCCCGAGGGGCACACGCTCGACGAGAAGCCGTACGCCGACCGCGTGGACGCGCTCGTCGCCGACCTCGCGGAGATCCCGCAGGCGCCGGCCGCCGAGACGATCGTCGGCCCGGTCGCCGCGGCCGCGGCGCAGGAGCAGCAGATGGTGGACGGCGCCGTCGAGGCCGGCGGTGACGAGGCGCAGGCGCGGGACGACTTCGCCGCCCTGTCGCCGCTGTCCGACGACGGCCGGATCGGCACCATCACCTACACCCTCGACGTCGACACCGTCACCGACGTCGAGCCGGCCACCGTCGACGCCATCAAGGAGGCCGTCGCCGACGCCAACGCGGGCGGCCTGACCGCCGAGGTCAACGGCTCCGGCCTGCTCGCCCAGCTCGAGGGCGGATCCTCCGAGCTCATCGGCATCGCGGTCGCCGTGGTCGTGCTCCTCATCGTCTTCGGCTCGGTCGTCGCCGCAGGCATCCCGATCATCACCGCCCTGATCGGCCTCGGCACCGGCCTGCTCGGCGTCGTCGGCTCCACGGCCTTCTTCGACATCGGGTCCAGCACGCCGATCCTCGCCAGCATGATCGGCCTCGCGGTCGGGATCGACTACGCGCTCTTCATCCTCGCCCGCTATCGCAGCGAGCTGGACCACACCGACGACCGCGCCGAGGCGATGGGGATCGCGACCGGCACGGCCGGATCGGCCGTCGTCTTCGCCGGCCTGACCGTGCTCATCGCGCTGTCCGCGCTCTCGGTCGTCGGCATCCCGTTCCTCACCAGCATGGGGCTCGCCGCCGCCGGCACGGTGCTCGTCGCCGTCCTCGTCGCGCTGACGCTGCTGCCCGCCATCCTCGGGATGCTGAAGTCCAAGGCCTTCGGCGGTCGCGTACGCCGCTACCGCCCGGCCCGCGACGAGCGTGGCCGCGTGCTCAACAACGGCGTGCGCTGGGCCCGCCTGGTCGGACGCGCCCCGGTCGCGGCGATCGTGCTCGTGGTCGTCGCGCTCGGCGCGCTCGCCGTACCGGTGGCAGGGCTGCACCTCGCCTTCCCGACCGACTCCACCGCCTCGCCCGAGACCACGCAGCGACGCGCGGCCGACCTGGTGGCCGAGGGCTTCGGCCCGGGCCGTCAGGGCCCGCTGGTCGTCGTCGTGGACGCCCGTGACGTCGCGGAGCAGGACCGGCAGGCCGCCTTCGGCGAGGTCGTCGACTGGGCTGCCGGCCAGGACGGGGTCGTCAACGCCCAGATGGTCGCCAGCAACGAGGAGGGCACCGGGGCCCAGGTGCTCATCACCCCGACCACCGGCGCCGACGACGTCGCCACCGAGGACCTGCTGCACGCCCTGCGGGACGGACAGGCCGACATCGAGGCCGAGACCGGCACCACCACTGGCGTCACCGGCATCACCGCGATCCAGGCCGACGTGTCGGAGAAGCTCGCCGACGCCCTGCCGATCTACCTCACGGTCGTCATCGGGCTGGCGTTCCTGCTGCTGATGCTCGTCTTCCGCTCGATCCTGGTGCCGCTGACCGCCACCCTGGGCTTCCTGCTCTCGGTGCTCGCGACGCTCGGCGCGACCGTCCTGGTCTTCCAGGAGGGCATGTTCGGCGTGGTCGAGGGGGCGCCGCTGGTGTCGTTCATGCCGATCTTCCTGATCGGCGTGGTCTTCGGCCTGGCGATGGACTACCAGGTCTTCCTGGTGACCCGGATCCGGGAGGCCCACGTGCACGGGGCCTCGACGCGCGAGGCCGTCGTCGACGGGTTCCGCAACTCGGCCCGCGTGGTCTCGGCCGCCGCGATCATCATGACCTCGGTCTTCGCCGCCTTCATGCTGACCGACGAGCCGATCATCAAGTCGATGGGCTTCGCACTCGCGGTCGCGGTGCTGGTCGACGCGTTCATCGTGCGGATGGTGCTCATCCCCGCGCTGCTCTACCTGATGGGCGAGAAGGCCTGGTGGCTGCCGCGCTGGCTGGACCGCCTGCTGCCGGTCATCGACGTCGAGGGCGAGTCCCTGCAGCGCGACCACGTCGCGTCGCAGTGGTCCGCGGAGCCCGTGCCCGAGGGCGAGCTGGTCGGCTGACGCCGGCGGGGCGTCCTGGCCTCAGCGCCAGGGCGCGACCAGGGCGGCGAGGTCCGGCGCCAGCTCCTTCTGGAGCAGGGGGCCGAACGTCACCCGGTGCACGCCCATCACCTGGAGGTCCTCCAGCGAGCCGGCGGCCGAGCCCTGGCGGGGGTTGGCGATCACGTTGACCGGACCCTCGAGCGCGTCCAGCAGGCGCTGCAGCCCGGCCGCATCGGGCACGCCGACGGGATAGCTGCAGCGCGCGCCGACGGCCTCGCAGGCCAGCAGCCGGGTGATCGCCTCGGCGACCGGGTCCTCGAACAGGTCCTTCTTGATGAAGGCGTCGGTGCGGGCGTTGATCACCAGGTCGACGCCCGCGGCGTCCGCGGCCTGCCGGATCCCGCCGATGTAGTCGGCGTGCTCGTCCACGCTGCGCATCCGGCCGCCCTCGGAGTGGACGGTGTCCTCGATGTTCAGACCGACCGCTCCCGCCTCGAGGAGACGCTCGACGAGCTCGGCGGGCGCGACGCCGTAGCCGGCCTCCATGTCCGCGGTGACCGGGACGTCGGGCACGGCCGAGCAGATCCGGCGTACGCCGTCGAGGGCGTCGTCGATCGACATGTCCTCGTTGTCACCCTGGCCGCGCGAGTCCGCGAGGGGGTGGCTGCCGATGCTCAGCGCCCGGAAGCCGGCGTCGGCGACGGTCCGTGCCGACCAGGCGTCCCAGACGTTGGGGAGGACCAGCGTGGTGCCGGTGTGGTGGAGCTCGAGAAGCGCCGTGGCGCGGGCAGCAGTGTCCATGCCCCGAGGCTGCCACGCGGGTGGGCGCGGGCATAGAGGGCGAGGGGCGGACGTTCTCCCGACGTGGAGACCCTCGATTCCGTCGTCATCGGTGCCGGCCAGGCCGGCCTCGCGGCGTCCTACTTCCTGCGCCAGCGCGGCATCGGCCACGTCGTCCTCGACGGCAACCCCGAGCCGGGCGGCGCCTGGCAGCACCGCTGGGCCTCGCTCAGCATGGCCGACGTGCACGGCGTCGCCGACCTCCCCGGCACGCCCGCTCCCGCCGGCTCACGGCGAGCCGCCAACGTCGTGGTGCCCGACTACTTCGGCGACTACGAGCGCGACCAGGGCCTGCCCGTCGTGCGGCCGGTCCGTGTGGACCGGGTGGACAGCGAGGGCGACCTGCTCGTCGTCCGCGCCGGCGAGCGGGAGTGGCGGACCCGGACCCTGGTCAACGCCACGGGCACCTGGACCCGCCCGTTCGTCCCCTTCTATCCCGGCATCGGGTCGTTCGCGGGGGAGCAGGTCCACACCGCGCACTACCCGGGCGCCGAGCACTTCCGTGGCCGACGCGTGCTCGTGGTCGGCGGCGGGGCGTCGGCCGTGCAGTTCCTCGGCGAGCTCGCCCCCGTGACGGAGACGTTGTGGGTGACGCGCCGGCCGCCCGTGTGGCGCGAGGAGTTCGACGCGGCCGCCGGGCTGGCGGCCGTGACGCTCGTGGAGGAGCGCGTACGCCAGCGGGCTGCCGCCGGCGAGCGTCGTCAGCGTGACGGGTCTCGGGCTGCGCCCGCAGGAGCAGGAGGCCGCCCGCCTCGGCGCCTACGAGCGGCTCCCGATGTTCGAGCGGATCGAGGCCGACGGGGTGCGGTGGGCAGACCCTTCGACAGGCTCAGGACGAGCGGCTTTCGAGAAGGTCGACGCGATCCTCTGGGCCACCGGCTTCCGGCCGGCCGTCGACCACCTCGCACCGCTCGGCCTGCGCTCGCCCGAGGGCGGGATCGCCCTCGTCCCGGTCCGCGGCAACGTGCAGGGAGCGACCACCGCCGTCCGCGACCCGCGCGTGCAGCTGGTCGGCTACGGGCCGTCGGCCAGCACCCTCGGTGCGCCCCGGGCCGGGCGCCAGGCGGCGCTGGCCGTGTCCCGGTTCCTGGCAGCCGCGGAGTCCGCGGCTGCGGGCTGACGACTGTCATGGGACGACACCTCGGAGGCTCGCTAGGCTGGGGCCATGGGGGAGATCGAGAACCGCCCGCACGATCCGTCGCTGATGCGCATCTCCGACGCCGACCGACAGCGCGTGTCCGAGGTGCTGCGTGACGCCGCCGGCGACGGCCGCCTCGACCTCGACGAGCTCGAGGAGCGCCTCGAGCTGACCTTCGCGGCCAAGACCTACGGCGAGCTGGTCCCGATCACGCTCGACCTCCAGGTCGCCGGCCCGGTGACGCCGCCCGCCGCCGCGCCCCTGCGTCGTACGCCGTCGGGCGTGCCCGCGATCGGCCACAACTCCTCGACCGCGATCATGAGCGAGTGCAAGCGGCAGGGGGTGTGGTCGGTGCCCGAGCACCACAGCGCCTTCGCGCTGATGGGCGCCGTGCTGATCGACCTGCGACAGGCCCAGCTCTCCGCCCACGAGACCCACATCAACGCCAGCGCCGTGATGGGCGAGGTCAAGGTGATCGTGCCGGCGGACATGCACGTCGTGATCGACGGGACGCCGATCATGGGGGAGTACGGCCAGGCCAAGGACAAGGTCGCTGCCGACCTCCGCCCGGACTCGCCGACCGTCCGCATCCGCGGGATGGCCCTCATGGGCTCGGTCACCGTCCAGCGTCAGCCGCCGCCCGGCACCCCGAAGAAGATCATCGGCACCTACTGAGCCGTCTGCTCCTCGTCCCCGTCCGCTAGTGTGAGCCGCGTCACTTCACTACGGACCGTCCGGCACGTACCTGCCGGTGAAGGAGAAGACAATGGCATCAGTGACGTTCAACAGCGCCCAGCGGTGGTATCCGGGGGCAGATGAAGCAGCAGTTCCGGGCATCAGCCTGGAGATCGAGGACGGCGAGTTCATGGTCCTCGTCGGCCCGTCGGGGTGTGGCAAGTCCACGACCCTGCGGATGCTCGCCGGCCTCGAAGAGGTCAACGACGGGACGATCTACATCGGGGACCGGGACGTGACCAACGTGCCGCCCAAGGACCGGGACATCGCGATGGTGTTCCAGAACTACGCCCTCTACCCGCACATGTCGGTCGAGGACAACATGGGCTTCTCGCTCAAGATGGCCAAGGTGGGGGCGGACGAGCGCAAGACGCGGGTCGCCCAGGCGGCGGAGATGCTCGGACTGACCGAATACCTCCAGCGCAAGCCCAAGGCCCTGTCCGGTGGACAGCGCCAGCGGGTCGCGATGGGACGCGCGATCGTCCGGCAGCCGCAGGTCTTCTGCATGGACGAGCCGCTCTCCAACCTCGACGCCAAGATGCGCGTGCAGACCCGCACCGACATCGCGCGGCTCCAGCAGGACCTCGGCATCACCACCGTCTACGTCACGCACGACCAGGTCGAGGCGATGACGATGGGCGACCGCGTCGCGGTCATGAAGCTCGGCATCCTCCAGCAGGTCGACACCCCGCTCCGGCTCTACGACAAGCCCGCCAACCTGTTCGTGGCCGGCTTCATCGGCTCGCCGCAGATGAACCTGCTCGAGGGCGTGGCCGCCGACGGCACCGTCAAGGTCGGCGGCTACACCGTGCCCGTCGACCCGGCCGCGGAGCGCAAGATGTCGGGCAAGGTCACGGTGGGCGTACGTCCCGAGAACTGGCGCATCGTGACGGCCGAGGAGGGCGGTCTCCCCGTCCAGGTCACCGTCGTGGAGCAGCTCGGCGCGGACAGCTTCGTCTACGGCACGAGCGACGTGGAGGGCGTGCCCTCGACGATCATCGTGCGGATGAGCGGACGTCACAACCCGCAGAAGGGCGAGACGTTCTACGTCACCACGGACCCGAAGGACGTCCACGTGTTCGACACCGAGAGCGGCGAGCGCCTCTCCGCCTGAGACGAGTCGTCCACACACACGAGGGCCCCGGGAGCGATGCTCCCGGGGCCCTCGTGCGGTGTGCTGGATCAGGTGGTGGCCTGGTCGGCTCCGGGCTGGACGTCGTCCTGCGCCTTGCCGACCTCCTCCGCCTTGGCCATGGCGTTGCCGCCGGGGACGATGCCGGCGTGGTCGGCATCCATGGTGAGGTTCTCGCCCGTCGCGGGGTCGAACAGGTGGATCTTGCGGGCGTCGACCCAGATCGTGGCCTCGTCGCCCTCGCTGATCCGGCTGGCGCCGTCGAGCGAGATCACCAGCTGGGTGCGCATGGACTCGCCGTCGAGGTCCCGCTCGAGCTGCGTGAGCTGCTCCTGGACCTCCGGCGGGGCCTCGAACGGGACGTAGGCGTAGGCCTCGTTGCCGAGCCACTCCACCACGTCGACCTTCGCCTTGAAGGTGTTCTCCGAGGTGACCTTGTCGGGATCGACGACGCTGGCGTCCTCGAAGTGGTCGGGTCGGATGCCGGCGATCAGCAGTCCCTTGCCCTGTGCCCGCTGCGCCTTCTCGGCCGGGATCTTGACCGTGCCGAACGGCAGCTCGACGGAGTCGCCGTCGAGCTTGGCCGGCAGGAAGTTCATCGGCGGAGAGCCGATGAACCCGGCGACGAACAGGTTGCAGGGGTTCTCGTAGAGCTCGCGCGGCGTGGCGTGCTGCTGCAGGACACCCCGCTTGAGCACCGCGACGCGGTCGCCCAGCGTCATCGCCTCGGTCTGGTCGTGGGTGACGTAGACCGTGGTGATCCCCAGCCGCTTCTGGAGCCGCGAGATCTCCGTGCGCATCTGGCCACGGAGCTTGGCGTCCAGGTTGGACAGGGGCTCGTCGAACAAGAACGCCTCCGCGTCGCGCACGATGGCGCGACCCATCGCGACCCGCTGGCGCTGACCGCCCGACAGGTTGCCGGGCTTGCGCTCGAGGTGCTCGTCGAGCTCCAGCGTCTTCGACGCCTCGCGCACCTTCTCGTCCACCTCGGAGTCCGACTTCCCGGCCAGCCGCAGCGGGAACGCGATGTTCTCGTAGACGGTCAGGTGCGGGTAGAGCGCGTAGTTCTGGAACACCATCGACAGGTTGCGGTCGCGGGGCGCGAGGTCGTTGACCTTCTTCCCCCCGATCATCATGTCGCCGCCGGTGATGTCCTCCAGCCCGACGATCATCCGCAGGAGCGTGGACTTCCCACACCCCGACGGCCCCACGAGGATCAGGAACTCGCCCTCCTCCACGTCGATGCTCACGTCGTTGACGGCGGGGAAGCCGTCGCCGTACTGCTTGACGATGTTCTTCATCTCGATGCCAGCCATCAGCTGATCACCCCTTCACTGCGCCGGAGGTGAGGCCGGCGACGATCTTGCGCTGGAACAGCAGGACGATGATGATCACCGGCACAGTGACGATGACCGACGCCGTCGCAAGCTGCGCGTACGGCGGGTTGAACGGGTCGGGTCCGACGAAGAACGACATCTGTGCCGGCACCGTCCGCGAGGACGTCGTGGAGGTCAACGAGATCGCGAGCACGAACTCGTTCCACGCGAAGAAGAAGGTCAGGATCGCCGCGGTGAAGACGCCGGGTGCGGCGAGCGGGACGATGACCTTGCGGAAGGCCTGCCACGTCGTCGCACCGTCGACCTGGGCTGCCTGCTCCATCTCCCACGGGATCTCCCGGAAGAAGGCGGACAGGGTCCAGATCGCCAACGGCAACGTGAAGGACATGTAGGGGATGATCAGGCCGGGCCAGGTGTTGAACAGCCCGAACGTCGTCCACATGTCGAACAGCGGACCGACGAGCGCCACCACCGGGAACATGGCGATGGCGAGCGCCAGCGAGAGCACGAGTCGCTTGCCCTTGAACTCCAGGCGGGCGATGGCGTAGGCGGCCAGGGTCGCGAACACCACCGACAGCAGGGTGGCGATCAGGGCGATGCCGAACGAGTTGATCAGCGCTCGCGTGAAGTCGCCGTTGTCGAAGATCGCCTTGTAGTTGTCGAAGGTGGGCTCCTTGGGCAGGAACTGCGGACTGCCCGTGGCGGTCTCACCCTCGGACTTGAACGACAGCGAGACGATCCACGCCACCGGGAACAGGCACCACAGCATGATCAGGACGAACCCGACCCAGGTGCCGATCGTGGTCTTGGCCTTCATCAGCCCTCACCCCTTGCCTGTGCCAGGTCGACCTTGAACAGCTTGACGATGAGCCACGCCAGCAGGAGCACCGACAGGAACAGGATCACCGACAGGGCCGATCCCAGTCCCAGCTGCATCTGCTCGATCACCTGGCGATAGGTCAGGAACGAGATCGACTCGGTGTCCTGGGCGCCACGTGTCATCACGAAGATGTTGTCGAAGATCCGGTAGGCGTCGAGTGCACGGAAGAGCACCGCCACCATGATCGCCGCGCGCATGTTGGGCAGGATCACCTTCCAGAGACGTTGCCACCAGGTGGCGCCGTCGACCTTGGCCGCCTCGAGCATGTCCTCGCTGACCTGGGCGAGCCCGGCCAGCAGCAGGAGTGCCATGAACGGCGTGGTCTTCCAGATCTCGGAGACCATGATCGCGAACATCGCGTGCCAGTGGTCGCCGTACCAGTTGGTGTCCTCCGCGATCCACGGGAGCCAGTTGAACCAGGAGTTGACGAACCCGTTGTTGAGCGAGAACGCGAACTGCCAGGCGAAGGCCGACACGACCGTGATGATGCCGTAGGGGATCAGGATCGAGGTGCGCATCAGCCCGCGGGCGAAGACGATGCGGTGCATCACCATCGCGAACGCGAAGCCGACGACGAGCTCGACCCCGACCGTCACCACCATGATCAGCAGCGTGTTCCAGGTGTCACGCCAGAACAGGCTGTCGGTCAGGACGGTGACGTAGTTGTCGATCCCGATGAACTCACGGTCGTCGGGAGCCGTCAGCCGGTAGCGGAAGAGCGACAGGTAGAGCGCCTGGATCATCGGCCACGCCGTGACCAGGAGCATCAGGAACACGGCCGGAGCGACGAGCCTGAGGCCCAGGCTGTTCTCGGCCTTCGTGCGATCGCTCGCCACGGCCTTGCTCTTCGCCTTCTCGGGTGCCTTGGGGGCGGTTGTCGTGCTCACAGCAGCTTGCCTCCCTTCAGGATCTCCTCGATGAATTCCTTCGACTTCTCGGGCGTGTCCGCGTCGACGCCGGCCGGCGGGTGCCACGTGCCCTGGATGGAGCTGGACACGTCACTCCAGTAGGGCGTCACCGTCCGGGGAGCCGCCGCGTTGACGCTGTCCTGGAACAGCTGCAGCAGGTCGGCGGGGTAGATCTCCTTCAGCGCGGGGTACTCGTAGCCCGCGGTGCTGGCCGGCATGTTGCCCGTCAGCTCCGCGTTCTTGCCCTGGGCGTCGGGACTGACGAGGCAGGCCGCCGCCTCGAGGGCGAAGTCCTTCTCGTCGGAGAACTCGCTGACACCGATGCCGATGCCGCCGTAGGGAGGCCGGGACTCCTCGCCCTCGACCGCCTGCGGGTAGCGGGTGTAGCCGATGTCCTTGGCGACGTCCGGGGCGGTCTCGTCGTAGTTGTGGAAGATGTAGGTCCAGTTGACCAGGAACGCGCCCTGGTCCGAGCCGAACGTCGAGCCTGCCGTGCCCTCGTTGGAGACGCTCAGGTCGGACGCCGCCGCGGAGGACGACGCGAGCTTCTCGATGATCCCGGCCGCCACCTCGCCCGGCTCGTCCTGGATCGTCAGGTCGGCGTCGATGCCCTTGTCGGCGTCCACGAGGATGTGGCCGCCGGCACTCTCGATGAGGGCGTTGATCCAGACGACGTAGCCCTCGTACTTGTTGGCCTGCACCGCGACCTTGCCGTCGTTCTCGTCGGCGGCGTCGATGATCTGGTCCCACGTCACCGGCTTCGACATGTCGATGCCGGCCTTCTCGACGAAGGACTTGCGGTACCAGAGGACCTGGGTGTTGGACCAGAACGGGAAGACCGCGAGCTCGTCGTTCCACGTCG
Organism: uncultured Actinomycetota bacterium; assembly: GCA_963750445.1. Taxonomy (GTDB): domain Bacteria; phylum Actinomycetota; class Actinomycetes; order Propionibacteriales; family Nocardioidaceae; genus Nocardioides. Next base: position 221,904 of record CAVVQR010000017.1, read on the forward strand.
CCGCGTCGAGCGCACCCTGGAAGGTGCCCTGGTCCTCGAGCTGCTGGAGGGTCTCCTTCGGCACCGGGGCGAGGAAGCCCGCATCGGCGAACTCGGCGGTGAACGGCGGGTCGAGCGACATCAGGTCGATCGCCGGGTCCTTGGCCGCGAGACGACGGGCCAGCTGGATGCGCTGCTGGTCCGAGGCCTGGGGGAGGACCTGGGTGGTGATCGTGTAGTCGTCGGTCGAGCAGTCCTCGGCGATCGCTGCCTGGCCGCCGCTGTCGGGGTTGATGTACCAGACCAGCTCGGGCTTGCCGCCGTCGCCGCCGCAGGCCGCGAGCAGGCTGCTCGCGAGGGCCAACGTGGCTACGGAGCTGGCGATCCGCCTTCCCCCTGGGCGACCGCGGGAACGGGTCGATGATCGTGCTGCCATGCGCCCTCCTATTTAGTGACTCAGGTCACTGGTCTACTTGCTATCGATAGGGTTTGGCAACCGCACCTCATCCCTTGGATATGCCATGGAATCCGCAACGTGAAAGGCCACCCGTGAGTCGATGGTTCGCGCCCGGACGCATCAACGTGATCGGCGAGCACACCGACTACAACGACGGCTTCGTGCTGCCCATGGCACTGCCGATGGGCTGCGCGACGAAGCTCGACGCCGCCGATGAGAGCTGGACCGTCGTCTCCGCGCAGGCGGAGCGTCCGGTGACGGTGCCTCCGGGCGGGCTGGCCGACCGCGGCGACGCACCGGACTGGGCGACCTACGTCCTCGGCGCGCTGTGGCTGCTCCACGACGACGGTGTCGACGTGCCGCCCCTGCGGATCGAGGTGGACTCCGACGTGCCCTCGGGTGCTGGGCTGTCGTCCTCGGCCGCGCTGGTCTGCTCCGTGGTGTGTGCCCTCGACGAGCACCTCGGCCTCGACCTCGGGCCTGACGGCCTGCTCGCGCTGAGCCGCCGCGTGGAGAACGACGCCGTCGGTGCGCCCACCGGCGGGATGGACCAGCTGGCCAGCCTCCGCGGGGAGGCCGGGCACGCGCTCTTCTGCGACATGCGCGACCTGACCTCGCAGTCGGTGGGCTTCGACCCGGAGGCCGCCGGACTGACCCTGCTCGTCGCCGACACCCGTGCTCCCCACCGGCACGCCGACGGCGAGTACGCCGCCCGCCGCAACGGCTGCGAGGAGGCCGCCCGACAGCTGGGCGTGACCGCGCTCCGCGACGTGTCCGACGCCGACCTCGACGACGCGCTGGGCAGGCTCGACGACGAGGAGCTCCAGCGCTACGTGCGCCACGTCGTCACGGAGAACGCCCGGGTGCTGGCCTCGGTGGAGCTGCTGCGGGCCGGTCGGATCACCGACCTGGGACCGCTGCTGACCGCCTCGCACGCCTCGATGCGCGACGACTTCCGGATCACCGTGGCCGAGGTCGACACCGCGGTCGAGTCCCTGCTCGGTGCCGGCGCGCTCGGCGCACGGATGACGGGCGGCGGCTTCGGCGGCTGCGTGATCGGACTGGTGCCCGAGGACGCCGTCGGCGGGGCGGAGGACGCCGTACGTCGGGCGTTCGCGGACGCGGGCTTCCACGAGCCGACCCTCTTCACGGCCGCCGCAGCGGCCGGCGCGCACCCTCTCGCCGACTGAGGTCAGGAGGCGCGGTCGGCGGTGTGCCTGATCCCGTCGACGAAGACGTCGAACAGCTCGGCCGGCAGGTCGTGGCCCATGTCGTCGATCAGCAGCAGCTCGGCCCCGGGGATCGCCGCAGCGGTCGATCGCCCACCACTGACGTGCACCATCTTGTCGGCGGTGCCGTGGATGACCAGGGCGGGCACGCGCAGGCTGCGCAGCCGGTGCGTGCGGTCGGGCTGGGTGAGGATCGCCAGCATCTGGCGCACGACGCCGCTGGCGCTGACGCCGCGGTCGAAGGTGTCGAGGGCGCGGGTGCGCAGCGCCTCCGGCTCGGGCGGGTAGCCGACCGAGCCGATCAGCGCCCACATCGCGAGGCTGCTCTCGACGTAGGCGTCGCGGCCCGCCTTGCGCGGGGCGATCAGCTTGGGCAGCAGCGACGGGTGCTGCCAGCCGACGGTGCGACGGCCGGTGGTGGAGCTGATGCTGGTGAGCGACCGCACCCGCGTGGGGTGCTCGACGGCCACGGTCTGGGCGATCATGCCCCCCATCGAGACGCCCACGACGTGGGCGGAGTCCAGGCCGAGGTGGTCGAGGAGCGCCACCGCGTCGCCGGCGAGGTCCGCCATGGAGTAGGGCGCCTTGGCGCGCCCGGTCGCGAACGCGCGCACCAGCTGGTCGCCGCGTGCGTGTCCGGGGAAGCGGGACGACCGGCCCGTGTCGCGGTTGTCGTAGCGCACCACGTGGAAGCCGGCCGTGGCCAGCTGCACGCAGAACGCCTCGTCCCACCACGTCATCGGCCCGCTCAGGCCCATCACGAGCAGCAGCGGGTCACCGTCGGGATCGCCGAAGGTCTGGTAGCAGAGCTCGACGTCGTTGCCCACCGGTGCGTAGAGCTCGTCGGAGACGACCGGGGGATCGACGCTGTCGCGACGTGACGCAGGCATGCCCCCAGTGAACACGATCGACGTCCCCGATCAAGAGGAAAGTGACCCAGATCCCCGATCCCACCGGGCCTCTGGGCTAGGTTCGATGACTGTGACCCAGCGCACAGTGGCGACGTTCCTGACGCCTGAGGGCTTCTCGCAGCCCTCGGCGGCGTCCGTGCTGCGCGAGGGTTCGCTGCTCACCGAGGCCGGGCGCTACGCCGTCCACGCCTTCGGCGCGCGGAGCACGCGGCGTCGTACGCCCTACGGCTCGCGCCCTGCGCGGGTCGCCGAGCCGGTGCTGCTGGTGCCGGGCTTCCTGGCGGGCGACTCCTCGCTCGGCCCGATGAGCCGCACCCTGCGCCACCAGGGCTTCCGCACCTATCGCGCCGACATCAGGGCCAACGTCGGGTGCACGCTGGCCGCGGCCGACCAGCTGGAGGAGCGGCTCGAGGAGATCTCCCAGCGGCGCGGGTCGCGGGTGCGGATCGTCGGGCACAGCCTCGGCGGGATGCTCGCCCGCGGCGTCGCCGCGCGACGTCCCGACCTGGTCGCCGGCATCGTCACGATGGGCAGCCCGATGCTGGCTCCCGGGGCCCACCACGCCTCGCTGGCCCGCAGCGTCGACCTGCTCGTGCGGCTCAACCGGGCCGGCGTACGCCGCCTGATGGCCGAGGACTGCGTGGCCGGCCACTGCGCGCGGGAGAGCTTCGCCCAGGCCCGGGCCGTCCTGCCCGACGACGTCGACTTCACCGCGATCTTCTCCCGGCGCGACGGCATCGTGGACTGGCGGGCGTGCATCGACCCCGCGGCCCACGCGGTCGAGGTGCGGTCCTCCCACGTGGGCATGGCGTTCGACCCCGTCGTGATCGCCGCCGTGTCAGCAGCCCTGCTGCCGAAGGCGCTGCCGTCAGTTGTCGAAGTCGATCGTGGAGAGATCGCGTAGCTTCGAGAGCCGGTGCTCGGCGGTGATCGAGCGGACCGTGCCGCTGCGCGAGCGCATGACCAGCGAGTGTGTCGTGACGCCGTCGCCGCGGTAGCGCACGCCCCGCATGAGCTCGCCGTCGGTGATCCCGGTGGCCACGAAGAAGGCGTCGTCGCCGGTGACCAGGTCGTCGGTGCCGAGCACGAAGTCGGGGTCGAGGTCGTGGCCCGCGTCGAGGGCGCGCTGCCGCTCGTCGTCGTCCTGGGGCCACAGCTGGCCCTGGATGGTGCCGCCGATGCACTTCATCGCGCAGGCGGTGATGATGCCCTCCGGCGTGCCGCCGACGCCGAGCATCAGGTCGACGCCGGTGTCCGGGCGGGCCGCCATGATCGCGCCGGCCACGTCGCCGTCGGTGATGTACTTGATGCGCGCGCCGGTCTCGCGGATCTCCTCGACCAGCTGCGCGTGGCGCGGCCGGTCGAGCAGCACGACCGTGACGTCGTGGACCGACAGCCCCTTCGCCTTCGCGACCCGGGCGATGTTCTCCTTCGCCGGCAGCCGGATGTCGACCACGTCCGCCGCCTCCGGCCCGGTCGCCAGCTTGTCCATGTAGAACACCGCGCTCGGGTCGTACATCGAGCCGCGCGGCGACACGGCGAGCACGGAGATCGCGTTGCTCATGCCCTTGGCCGTCAGGGTCGTGCCGTCGATCGGGTCGACGGCCACGTCGCACTCGGGGCCGGTGCCGTCGCCGACCTCCTCGCCGTTGAACAGCATCGGGGCGTTGTCCTTCTCGCCCTCGCCGATCACCACGGTGCCGCGCATCTCGACGGTGGAGATCATCACGCGCATCGCCTCGACGGCGACACCGTCGGCGTCGTTCTTGTCGCCACGACCCACCCAGCGCCCGGCGGCCATGGCGGCCGCCTCGGTGACCCGCACCAGCTCGAGGGCGAGGTTGCGTTCGGGCTGAGGGGCGCTGGCGCTCATGTCGCCGAATGCTAGCGGCCGGGACGCCTGCGTCCCGTAGCGGCTCACGGCCGTGGCCTTGGCCGAGAGCCACACCTCCGTGCCGGGCGCCAGGCCGAGCTCGACGGCGGCGGCGGGGGTGAGGTCGGCCAGCAGGTCCGGGGAGGCGTGCACCAGCACGCGTACGGCGTCCCCGTGGGGCGCGAGAGTGGCGATCGGGCCGTGCCAGCGCAGCCGGGAGGAGCCCTCCGGCTCGTGGAGCGAGACGGTCACGGCGTCCGGGGTGAAGGACATCAGGTCGTCGGCGTCGGCGACCAGGTTGAGACCCACCAGACGGGCGACGTGGGGAGTCCGGGGCTCGGCGGCCACCTCGGCGGGCGGACCGACCTGGGCCACCTGGCCGTCCTCCAGCACCAGCACCCGGTCGGCCAGGGTCAGGGCGTCGATCGCGTCGTGGGTGACCAGGAGGACGATGCCGGGGAAGTCGCGCAGGTGCTGGCCGAGCTCGATGCGCAGCGCCATCTGCACCGAGACGTCGAGGCCGGTGAAGGGCTCGTCGAGCAGCAGGACGTCGGGGTCCGTGGCCAGTGCGCGGGCGATCGCGACCCGCTGGGCCTGGCCACCGGAGAGCTCGCGCGGCTTGCGGTCGGCGAGCTCGGGGATGCCGAACCGCTCCAGCCACTCCCGGGCCACGCCCTCCGCGGCGGACCTCGCCCCACCCCGGGCGCGCAGGCCGAAGGCGACGTTGTCGAGCGCCGAGAGGTGCGGGAAGAGCAGCTGGCCCTGGAAGACGAGACCCACCCGTCGCTCCCGGACCGGCGTGGTCAGCAGGTCGGTGCCGCCCAGTCGGGCGTGGCCCTCGACGTCGACCAGCCCCGCCAGTGCGTGCAGCAGGCTGCTCTTCCCGGCCCCGTTGGGCCCGATCACGGCGAGCACCTCGCCCGGCTCGACGGTGAAGTCGGCCCGGACCCGGTCGGCCACCCGCAGGTCGGCCTCGAGGCGGGCGGTCACGGAGTCCCCAGCCAGTGGTCGCGCAACGCGACCAGCACGCCGATCGAGACCACGAGCATGACCAGGCTCAGCGAGAGCGCAGCGTCCTGGTCGGCCTGCCGGGTGACGTAGATGAGGGTCGGCATCGTCTGCGTGGTGCCGGGGTAGTTGCCGTTGAAGGTGATGGTCGCACCGAACTCGCCGAGCGACCTGGCCCAGCCCAGCACGGTCCCGGCGATCACCCCGGGCATCGCCAGCGGCACGGTGACGCGGCGGAAGGTGGTCCACCGGGTGGCGCCGAGCGTCGCGGCAGCGGCGTCGTACCTCGGGTCCGCCGAGCGGAACGCGCCCTCGATCGCGATCACCACGAACGGCATCGAGACGAACACGTGCGCCAGCACCACGCCGTACGTCGTGAAGGGGAACGCGAAGCCGGTCCACTCGAGCAGCGGGGCCCCGACGACGCCCGTCCGTCCGAAGGCGCTGCGCAGCGCCACTCCCGCGACCACCGGCGGCAGGACGAGCGGCACGGTCACCAGCGCGCGGAGTGCGCCGCGGCCGCGGAAGTCCACCCGCGCCAGCAGCCAGGCCAGCGGCAGGCCGAGCAGCAGGCAGAACACGATCGCCACGGTCGAGGTGATCAGCGAGAGGCGCAGCGCGTCGCGCGCGGTGGCGGAGGTCAGGTGGCCGGGCAGTGCCTGCCAGTTGGTGCTGGCGACCATCGCCACCAGGGGGACCAGCAGGAGCAGCGTGGCCAGGACCGCCGGCACCATCAGGAGCGCAGGCGGCCTGCCGAGCCGATCCCTCACGGGCTGCCGAAACCGGCGTCGGCGAGGATCGCCTGGCCCTCCTCCGACGTCACCCACGCGACCCAGTCTGCGGCAAGGTCGGCGTTCTCCGACTGCTCCAGCGTCGTGGCGTAGTAGGACGTCGCGTTGTCCGCGGCGTCGGGGATCTCCACGGCGTCGACGTCGTCGGCGGCGGCCACGGCGTCGGTCGCGTAGACCAGGCCGGCGTCGGCCTCGCCGGAGATCACCTTGTCGAGGGTGGCGCGCACGTCCTCCTCCAGGCTGACCGGCTCGGCGGTGACGTCGTTGTCCGCGAGCACCGCGAGCGCGACCTTGCCGCACGGCACCTCGTCGGCGCAGCGCACCCACGTGGTGTCGGCCAGGTCGTCGAGCGAGGCGATCCCCGCGGGGTTGCCCGACGGCACGACGATCGTCAGCACGTTGGTCGCGAAGGTCTCCACGTCGCCGGTGACGCCGGCGTCCTCGGCCAGGCCCATGGAGGTGGAGTCGGCGGTCGCCAGGACGTCGCCCGGGGCGCCGTCGGCCACCTGCTCGGCCAGGTCCGTGCTGGACCCGAAGGAGAACGTCACCTCGACCCCGTTGTCGTCCTCGAAGCCGTCGGCGAGCTCCTGGAAGACATCGGTCAGGGAGGCGGCGGCCAGGACGGTCAGCGTGCCGCCGTCGCTGTCGTCGCTGGCCCCCGAGGCCCCCTCGTCACCACCCCCGCAGGCGGCGAGGGGGAGCAGGAGGGCGAGGGACAGGGCACTCACGGCACGTTTCACTGGGGGACCTCCACGACGACATTGGTCGACTTCACGCTGGCGATGGCTCGTACGCCCGGCTCCAGGCCGAGCTCGTCCGCGGCGTCGCTGCTCATCAGCGACACCACGCGGTAGGGGCCGCAGATCATCTCGACCTGGGCCATCACCTGGTCACGCTTGATCCGGGTGACGATCCCGCTCATCCGGTTGCGGGCGCTGACGGTGTTGGCCCGCGTGCGGTCCCGCTCGGCGCGCTCGCCGGACTCGACGAGCTCCTCGGCGAACTCCGCGAGGTCGCGCCCGGACACCGTCGTACGACCCTCGGTGCGCTGGGACGGGAGCCGACCGGCCTCCACCCAGCGACGTACGGTGTCGTCGCTGACGGCCAGGATCTCGGCCGCCTCCGCGACTCGGTAGGTGATCACGCGGAGAGTATGCCGCACCTGCGGTGGAATGTGGCGTTCTGGCCCGCACCTGCGGCTGGGTCTCTGTCTCCCCCACCCCGATAGTCCGCATCAAATTTCTGGTCCGAACGGCGGATGGACCAGACGATTGATGCGGACTACCCGGCGGCTGGGAGGATGGAGCACGTGAGTGAGCAGCCGAGTCGATACACCCGCTCCTTCGGCGGCATGACCGGCGCCCTGATCATCACCGTGGTCTTCGTCCTGGCGTTCGTGGCATGGCGCGGGTTGTTCCGCGGCGAGGCCGACGACACCCCTGATGCGGTCGACTGGCAGCAGAGCCTCGAGCTCGCCGAGCAGGCCGACCTCCGCGTCGTGCACCCCCGCGAGCTGCCGTCGGGCTGGATCGCCACGAGTGTCGACCTCTTCGCCGGTGACGACCCGCGCTGGGGCCTCGGGGTGCTCACCGACGACGGCGACTTCATCGGCATCCGGCAGCAGGACACCTCGGTCGACGACCTCGTGAGCCTCTACGTCGACGAGAAGGCGGAGGCCGGCGACGACGCGAGCGTCGCCTCGGACATCACCGACACCTGGCAGACGTGGTCCGACTCCGGCGGCGACCACGGGTTCTCGACCGAGGTCGGCGACGAGGCAGTCCTCGTCTACGGCTCAGCGCCGGTCGAGGACCTCGAGGCCTACCTGGGACTGCTCACCCGCTGATCCTCATCGGTGGTCGAGGAAGGCGCGCTGGCGCCTGTCACGAGACCAAAGCTTTGAGGAAGCCGGGTTTCGTGACGGGACTTCGTCCCTCCTCAACCATCGGCAGCGCCGACGACCTCCTCAGTCGTCGGACTCGGTGGCCATCGCCTCGTCGAGGCGCTTGCGCGCACCGTCGAGCCACTCCTGGCAGAGCTTGGCGAGCGCCTCGCCGCGCTCCCACAGGGCGAGCGACTCCTCGAGCGTGGTGCCGCCGGCCTCGAGGGTCCGGACCACCTCGATGAGCTCCTCGCGGGCCTCCTCATAGCTGGGCTGGTCCGGGGTGGCGTCACTCATCGGGGTCCTCCATCAGGTCTGCTGCTGCCGGGTCTGCTTCTGCCAGGTCTGCTTCGATGCGATCGGTGGTGGCATGGATCCGGCCGTCGGCGACCCGCACCGAGACTGCGGCGCCCACGGCGGCCTGGGTGATCGAGGTGACGACGTGGCCGTCGGCGTCCTGCAGCACGGCGTAGCCGCGCTCCAGGGTGGCGAGCGGCGAGAGCGCCTGGGCCCGCGCGCGCTGGTGGCCGATGTCGTCAGCCGCGCGGTCGAGCCGGTGCGAGAGCGTGCGGCGGGCGCGCGCCAGCAGCTCGTCGAGCTCGTCGGAGCGGGCGAGGAGCAGGTTGCGGGGGTCGGCCATCGCCGGGCGCGAGCGGACCTGCACCAGCCACTCCTCCTCGCGGGCGATGCGCTGGGTGATCACCTGGCGCAGCCGGTCGCGCGCCCAGGTCACGCCGTGGGTCTCCTCGGCCATGTCGGGCACGACGAGCTTCGCGGCGTCGGTGGGCGTCGAGGCGCGCACGTCGGCGACGAGGTCGAGGAGTGGTTGGTCGGGCTCGTGGCCGATCGCGGACACGACGGGCGTACGCATGGCGTGGACCGCGCGGATCACCGCCTCGTCGGAGAACGGCAGGAGGTCCTCGACCGACCCGCCACCGCGGGCGACCACGATGACGTCGACGTCGGGGTTGCGCTCGAGCCGGTCGAGCGCCTCCATCACCTCGGCGGCCGAACGCTGCCCCTGCATGGCGGCGTAGACCACCTCGAACTGCACGGCCGGCCAGCGGCGGCGCGCGTTTTCGAGCACGTCTCGCTCGGCAGCGCTGTTGGGAGCGGTGACCAGGCCGACCCGGCCGGGCAGGAAGGGCAGGTCGCGCTTGCGCTCGGGGGCGAACAGTCCCTCGGCGGCCAGCAGCTGGCGGCGGCGCTCGAGGCGGGCGAGCAGCTCGCCCAGCCCGACCATCTTGATCTCGCGGGCGGCCAGCGAGAACGAGCCCCGGTTGGCATAGAAGCTCGGGCGCGCGTGCACCACCACGCTGGCGCCCTCGACGATCGGCGGGTTCAGCGAGTCGAACAGCGAGCGCTGGCAGGTGAGGGTGACCGAGATGTCGGCCACGGTGTCGCGCAGCGTCATGAAGACGGTGTTGACCCCGGGGCGCCGGTTGACCTGCGCGATCTGTCCCTCGACCCACACGCCGCCGAGCTTGTCGATCCACTGCGTGACCGCGTTGGCGACCGCGCGCACCGGTGCCGGTGACTCGGCTGTGGCGTCGCGGAGAGAGGGCACGCGGCGAGGATAGGCGAGGGGACGGACACCGGAGGGTCGGCCCGTAGACTCGCACCCATGACGACCGACCTCGGCCTGCCTCCGGTGCTCGACCCCGAGACCGCCAAGAACGTCCTGCTGGCGGCCCCCCGGGGCTACTGCGCCGGCGTGGACCGGGCCGTGATCACGGTGGAGAAGGCGCTCGACCTCTACGGCTCCCCGGTCTACGTCCGCAAGCAGATCGTGCACAACAAGCACGTGGTGGCCGACCTCGAGTCGCGCGGCGCGATCTTCGTCGAGGAGCTCGACGAGGTCCCCGAGGGCCAGACCGTGGTGTTCTCGGCCCACGGCGTCTCGCCGGCCGTGCACGCGCAGGCCGCCGACCGCAGCCTGAAGACCATCGACGCCACGTGCCCGCTGGTGACGAAGGTCCACCACGAGGCCAAGCGCTTCGCCAGCGACGACTACGACATCCTCCTCATCGGCCACGAGGGCCACGAGGAGGTCGAGGGCACCGCCGGCGAGGCGCCCGACCACATCCAGCTGGTCCAGAGCCCCGCCGACGTCGCCGGCATCGTCGTACGCGATCCCGCGAAGGTCGCCTGGCTCTCGCAGACCACGCTGAGCGTCGACGAGACGCTGGAGACCGTGGCCGCGATCCGGGAGAAGTTCCCGCTGCTGCTCGACCCGCCCAGCGACGACATCTGCTACGCCACCCAGAACCGCCAGCTCGCGATCAAGGAGATCTCGGCCGGGGCGGACCTCGTGATCGTGGTCGGCTCGCGCAACTCCTCCAACTCCGTGCGGCTGGTCGAGGTCGCCCTCGAGTCCGGCGCCAAGGCGTCCTACCTCGTCGACGACCACACCGAGATCGACGAGGCCTGGCTCGAGGGCGTCGAGTCCGTGTCGGTCACCTCCGGTGCCTCGGTGCCCGAGGACCTGGTCGACGGAGTCCTGGCCTTCCTGTCCGCGCGCGGCTACCCCGACGCCCGTGCCGTGCACTCCGCCGAGGAGTCGTTGATCTTCGCCCTTCCGCCGGAGCTGCGCCGCGACCTGCGTGCGGCCCAGAAGGCCTGAGCCCTGCCATGGCCCGCTACCTCGACATCCACCCCGACAACCCGCAGCCGCGGCTCGTCACCCAGGTCGTCGAGGCGCTGCGCAACGATCAGCTGATCGCCTACCCGACCGACTCCGGCTACGCCCTCGGCGCCCAGCTCGGCAACCGCGACGGGCGCGACCGCATCCTGCGGATCCGCGAGCTCGACGACCGCCACCACTTCACCCTGATGTGCAAGGACTTCGCCCAGCTCGGGCAGTTCGTCCACGTCGACAACGCGGCGTTCCGAGCCATCAAGGCCGCCACACCCGGTCCCTACACGTTCATCCTGCCGGCGACCGGCGAGGTGCCCAAGCGCCTGATGCACCCCAAGAAGCGCACCGTCGGCGTCCGCATCCCCGACCACGTCCTGGTGTGCGCGCTGCTCGAGGAGCTCGGCGAGCCGATCCTCACCAGCACGCTGATCCTGCCCGGCGAGACCGAGGCGCGGACGATGGGCTGGGAGATCAAGGAAGACCTCGACCACGTCGTCGACATCGTCGTGGAGTCCGGCGAGGTCACCGCGGAGCCGACCTCGGTGATCGACTGGTCGGACGTCGAGCCCGTCGTCGTACGCCGCGGGGCGGGCGACGTGGAGCGCTTCGAGGTCTGACCGCGTCAGCCGGTCTGGCCGAGCTCGCGGCCGAGCTCGGTGGCCACGTCGGTGTCGCCCTCGCGGTGCAGCCGCCACACGAGCCAGCCCAGGCAGAGCGCGTAGCCGACGAACAGGGCGAGCCCGTGGGTGGCGACGCCGGAGATGACCGCCTGGAGGACGCTGTCGCCCGAGTCGGCGATCGCGTCGCGGGCGACGAGAGCGATGAACGCGAAGACGGTGGTCATCAGCACCGGCGGCAGCAGGGCCACGAGGTAGAAGTCCCGGCGGCGCACGAGGGCGGCGAGGCCCAGGCAGAGCACCATGAAGCAGAGGTCGAAGAAGAACGACAGCCGCCCGACGAGGAGCACGTCGATGCTCACCGCCGTGAGAGTGACGGCGACGCCGAGGGACACCACGGACCGGCCCGGCTCGCGCCCGACCTCCCAGAACGTGTCGCCCTGTCTCACGGCCCTCAACCTAGGACCGACCTCAGGCGCCCTGGGCGCGGCGCGCCGGGGGCTCCGGCGCCTGGTCGTGGTGGGGGTGCTCGTGGAGGTCGGCGAGGAGGTCGTCGATCGTGGGATCGCCCGCGGCACCCGGGACGTCGTCGAGCGCAGCGAGCTCGGCTGTGCTCATCTCCGGGGAGGCCAGCGAGCGGGGCACGGTCTCGACCTGGCGCGGCTCCTCCAGCGACTCGGAGGTCACCCCGAGGTCGGCGAAGCGGCGGGCGGAGACCAGCACCCGGCCCTCGAGCGAGCCCATCGCCTGGTTGTAGGCCACCACGCTCGCGTTGAGCGACCGGCCGACGCGGTCCAGGTGCCCGGCCATCGAGCCGAGCCGCACGTGCAGCTCCTGGCCGAGCTGCTGCACGGCGTGGGCCTGCGCGTTGAGCACCTCGTGCTGCCAGCCCTGGGCGACCGTGCGGAGCAGCGCGATGAGCGTGGAGGGCGTGGCGAGGACGACGTTCTTGGCGGAGGCCTGCTCGACGAGGTCGGGCACCGCCTGGAGGGCGGCCTGCAGGATGGCCTCGCCGGGCAGGAACAGCACCACGAACTCCGGTGTGCCGGGCAGCGCCTCCCAGTAGCGGCGGGAGCCGAGGTCGGCGATGTGCTTGCGGACGTGCTCGCCGAGCCGCGACAGGGCGCGGTCCTGCTCGGTCGGGTCGTCGGAGCCGGTCAGGTCGAGGAACGCCGCCAGCGGCGCCTTCGCGTCGACGGCGATCGTGCGCCCTCCGGCCAGCGAGACGACGAGGTCGGGGCGCAGCCGTCCGTCGTCGAAGCGCACCTGCTCGGCGAAGTCGCAGTGGTCGACGAGACCCGCGAGCTCGACGGTGCGGCGCAGGTGCAGCTCTCCCCACTGGCCCCGCACCTGTGGCTTGCGCAGCGCGGTGGCGAGGGTGCTCGTCTCCCGACGCAGGGTCTCGGTGGACAGCCGCATGTCGGCCACCTGCTGGTGCAGCTGTGCCTGCCACGCGACGCGGTCGTGGGCGAGGTCGCTGAGCTGGTCCTGGAGCCGCTCGAGGCCGTCCTGGACGACGGCGTGGTCGGCCACGCGCTGCTGGAGCGCGGCGATGGCCGGGTCGTCCGCCGGGCGGCTGCGCGACCACAGCACGCCGATCAGCGAGCCGAGCGCGAGTCCGACGGCGAGGACCAGCGCCAGGGTCAGCAGCAGGGGGAAGGTGTCCATGGCTCCAGCATGGAGCGACCCACCGACAGTCAGGGGCGGGCGGGGACCGGCATGGCCGGATTCCGTCCCATGTTGGCATTCGTGCCACTCGTTCCTGGGTCCCGGGCTGCCCCACACTGGTCCGGTGACGATGACGACCCCGCCGACCGGGCCAGCGCCGCTCGACCAGCGCCCGCAGGGCGTCCACTGGGCCTGGATCGTCGCGGCGGTCGCCTTCGTCACCCTCGTCGGCGCCGCCGCCTTCCGCTCCGTGCCCGGCGTGCTGATCGAGCCGCTGCACGAGGAGTTCGGCTGGTCGCACGGGCTGATCGGCTCGGCGGTCTCGCTCAACCTGATGCTCTTCGGGCTCATCTCGCCGTTCGCAGCGGCGCTGATGGACCGCTTCGGCGTCCGGCCGGTCGTGACCTTCGCGCTGGTGATGGTCTCGGTCGGCAGCGGCCTGACGGTCTTCATGACCGAGCCGTGGCAGCTGATCCTGTGCTGGGGCCTGCTCGTCGGGATCGGCACCGGCTCGATGTCGATGGCCTTCGTCGCCACGATCACCAGCCGATGGTTCGTCGCACGCCGCGGCCTGGTCAGCGGCATCCTCACCGCCGGCAACGCCACCGGCCAGCTGATCTTCCTGCCCGTCGTGGCGTGGTTCGCGACCAACCACGGCTGGCGTACGGCGGCAGTGCTGGCCGCCGCGGCCGCACTGGCCGTCGTACCCCTCGTGCTGCTCTTCCTGCGCAACCACCCGGCCGACATGGGGCTGCAGGCGTTCGGAGCCACCGAGGCCGACCCGGGTCCGCCGCCGCACCAGCAGGTCGGGTCCACCGCCGGGCGCGCGCTCTCGGTGCTCCGCGACGCGGCTCGCAGCCGCACCTTCTGGCTGCTCTCGGGCGGCTTCGCGATCTGCGGGATGACGACCAACGGCCTCATCGCCACCCACTTCGTGCCGGCCGCGCACGACCACGGGATGCCGGCCACGACGGCCGCGTCGCTGCTCGCCGTGGTCGGCATCTTCGACGTGGTGGGCACCATCGCGTCGGGCTGGCTCACCGACAAGGTGGACCCGCGCCTGCTGCTCGTCGGCTACTACGTCCTGCGCGGGGTCGGCCTGATGACGCTGCCGACGCTGATGTCGCCGCACGTCGAGCCCAGCATGTGGGTCTTCATCATCATCTACGGCCTCGACTGGGTGGCGACCGTGCCGCCGACGGTGGCGCTGTGCCGCGAGTGGTTCGGCGCCGCGTCCGGACCGATCGTGTTCGGCTGGATCTTCGCCAGCCACCAGATCGGCGCAGCCGTCGCCGCCACGGGCGCCGGCATCGTGCGGGACATGACCGGCGGCTACGACCCGGCGTTCTACGCCGCAGCCGGGCTGTGCGCCGTCGCCGGCGTGATGTCGTACGCCATCCGCCGGAAGCCGCAGCCGGCCTCGACGTCGGAGCCCGTCGGGATCATGTGAGGTCGACGACCACGGGTGCGTGGTCGGACGGCGAGCCGGTGCCCTGGGCCGGGTCGCGCTCGTCCTTGTCGATGAAGGCGCCGCTCACGCGGGAGGCCAGCGCGGGGGAGCAGAGAGCGAAGTCGATCTTGAGCCCGCGGTCGCGCTCGAAGCGCTGGCGGTAGTAGTCCCAGTAGGTGTAGCCGGGGGCGTGCGCGCGGGTCACCTCGGCGTAGCCGTCGTCGAGGAAGCCCTGGAAGGCGGCGCGCTCCGGCGGGGTCACGTGCGTCGACTTCGCGAACTGGGCCGGGTCGAAGACGTCCTCGTCGGTGGGGCAGATGTTCCAGTCGCCGACGAGGGCGGTCTCGCCGTCCAGCCAGCCGCTCGCCGCCGCACGCAGCCGGGCCAGCCAGTCGAGCTTGTAGACGTAGTGGGGGTCGTCGGGCTTGCGTCCGTTGGGGATGTAGAGCGACCAGATCCGCACCCCGCCGCAGGTGGCTCCGATCGCGCGCGCCTCGGCGGCGGCCGGGTCGCCGTAGGGCGGCATGTCGGCGAAGCCCACCTCGACGTCCTCCAGCCCGACGCGCGACAGCAGCGCGACGCCGTTCCACTGGTTGACCCCCGCGACGGCGATGTCGTAGCCGAGCGCCTGCAGCCCCATCAGTGGCAGCTGGTCCTCGCGCGCCTTGGTCTCCTGGAGCGCGAGCACGTCGATCTCGTGGCGCTGCACGAAGGCCTCGACGCGGTCGATGCGGGAGCGGAGGGAGTTGACGTTCCAGGTCGCGATGCGCACGGGCCCACCCTACGAAGTCGGGGTACGGTGAGGTCACCAGGTGTCCCACCTGGTCCACCTGTCTCGATCGCCCCTTCCGTCCCGAGCGGAGGGGGCGTTCGTCTGGGCCCGGGGCAGTACCGTCGGCGCGTGTCCACGCCCACGTCTGTGATCCTCTCCGCACGTGACCTCCAGTTCATGCTCTTCGAGTGGCTCGAGGTCGAGAAGCTCAGCGAGCGCCCGCGCTTCGCCGAGCACGACCGCGCGTCCTACGACGCCCTCCTGGCGTTGTGCGAGCAGCTCGCGACCGAGCACTTCGCGCCGCACTACCGCAAGAGCGACACCGAGGAGCCGGCCTTCGACGGTGAGAAGGTGCGGCTGATCCCGGAGATCGGTGCGGCGCTCGAGAAGTTCGCCCAGGCCGACCTGATGACGCTGACGCTCGACGAGGAGGTCGGCGGCCTCCAGGTGCCGCACGTCGTGGCCGCGGCCTGCATGGCGTGGTTCACCGCGGCCAACATGGGCACCGCGGCGTACTCGTTCCTCACCGTGGCCAACGCCGGCCTGCTCCTCGCGCACGGCTCGCCCGAGCAGGTCGAGCGCTTCGTCGGTCCGATGCTGGAGGGCCGCTTCTTCGGCACGATGACCCTGTCCGAGCCGCACGCGGGCTCGAGCCTGGGCGACGTGATCACCCGAGCGGTCCCCGCCGACGACGGCACCCACCGCATCTTCGGCAGCAAGATGTGGATCTCGGGCGGCGACCACGAGATGGGCGACAACATCGTCCACCTCGTCCTGGCCAAGCTGCCCGACGCGCCTGCCGGGTCGCGCGGCATCTCGCTCTTCATCGTGCCGAAGCACCTCGTCGCCGACGACGGCTCGATCGGCGAGCGCAACGACGTCGCCCTCGCCGGCATCAACCACAAGCTCGGCAGCCGCGGCACGGTCAACACCGCTCCGGTCTTCGGTGGCGGCGCCTTCACCCCGGGCGGTGCGCCGGGCGCGATCGGCTACCTCGTCGGCGAGCCCCACAAGGGCCTGTCCTACATGTTCCACATGATGAACGCCGCCCGGCTCGGCGTCGGGATGTCGGCGACGACGACCGCCTACACGGCCTACCTCAAGTCGCTCGACTACGCCCGCTCGCGTCCGCAGGGCCGGTCGCTGACCGCCTCCGACCCGACGGGGCCGCAGGTGCCGATCATCGAGCACGCAGACGTACGCCGGATGCTGCTGGCGCAGAAGTCCTACGTCGAGGGCGCGCTGGCGCTCAACCTCTGGTGCAGCCGGCTGCTCGACGAGCAGAAGACCGCCGCCGACGACGCCGAGCGGCTCGCGGTCGGCCAGCTCCTCGACGTGCTGACCCCGATCGCGAAGTCGTGGCCCTCGCAGTGGGGCCAGGAGAGCTGCAGCCTCGCGATCCAGGTGCTCGGCGGCTCGGGCTACACGCGCGACCACGACCTCGAGGCCCACTGGCGCGACCAGCGGCTCAACCCGATCCACGAGGGCACCCACGGCATCCAGGCCCTCGACCTGCTCGGTCGCAAGGTGCTCGGCGGGGGCGGCGCCTCGCTGCTCGCGCTGGCCGGCCGGATCGAGGAGACCGTGGCCCGGGCGACCGCGCTCGGCGGTGAGCCGGCCGCCCACGCGGCCGCCCTCAAGGCGAACCTCGACCGGCTGGGCGAGGTCACCTTCGCGCTGGCCGGGCTCGGTGATCCCGAGAAGACCATGGCCAACGCCACCGTCTACCTCGAGGCGACCGGCCACGTCGTCATCGCCTGGATGTGGCTCGAGCAGCTCGTCGCCGTCGGGTGAGAAGGACGGCGACTTCTACGACGGCAAGCGCGCCGCCGCCCGCTACTTCTTCGGCTGGGAGCTGCCCAAGGTCGCACCGATGCTCGACCTGCTCGCCTCGGGTGACACGACCACGCTGGACATGCGCGCGGCCTGGTTCTAGGCCTGGTTCTGGTTCTGGTTCTGGGCCCGGTTCTGGGCAGTCGCCCGGGCCGGTCGACGAAGTCGGTCAGCAAACCGGGGGTCGCCCGGTCGGCGAGCGCCACGGCCACGTCGAGGCGTACGTCCTTCACCAGCACGCGCTCGTTGCCGGCAGCCGTGGTCGCGACCAGGTCGGCGAGGCCGGCCCTGCGCTGCCACCACGACTCGTTGACCACCCAGCCGATGATCCCGTCGGTCTCCAGCACGGTGCGGATCCGGGCGAGCACGCCGCTGCCCGCGACGAGGTGGTCGTCGGCGAGGGCGTGACCGAGGTGGCGGTAGGACGCCTCGCCCATCACCGCGGCCAGGGCGAGCAGCACCACGGACAGGGCCACCACCCACCACCACGAGATGTCGAACCACCAGGTCGCCCCGGCCGCCGCGACGATGACGACCAGTGCCTCGCGCAGCTCGCGGAACCACGCGCGACGGTGGGCCCGCGGGCCGTGCGCGACCAGCGGATCGGTGAGCGGGCCGGAGTGTTCGAGCACGTCCTGCCCGACACCGACGGCGACCACGCGTGGGCAGGGCGGCAGCACCTGCGTGACCCCGTCCTCGACGCCCGTGGCGAGGGTCGACAGCTCGGCGCCGCCGACGACCCGCATCAGCACCGGCTCGGTCATCACGACTCCGCGGACCTTGGCCTCCTCGACCGTGATCGAGCGCGTGGTGAACAGTCCCGACGTCAGGTGCAGCGAGCCGTGCTCGCGCACCAGCCGGAAGTTCCACCACTGCACGACGTAGCCGGCGACCGAGATGACGAGCCAGGCGCCCAGGGCGCCGACCGCCAGCACCACGACGACGGCGGCGATCGCGAACTGCGTGATCCAGCTCCAGGCGGACGTCGCCGTCTCCTCGTTCCAGATCGGCAGGTTGTCGCCGAACTGCGAGAGCACGCCGACGGCGCCGGCGACGATCACGAGGCGGCCCAGGCTGAACGGGGCGAACCGGAGCCAGGACCAGTCGATGGCTGCGAGGGTGGCGGCCCGGGCCGCCGGCTCGACGGCAGGGCCGGTCGAGCGGGGTGGGCGCCTCGCCCTCGCCCGTCGCGGGCGTCGCGGCTGCCTGGGCGGCCGAGGTCTCGTGCCGTCGCAGCAACGTCGTACGCAGGGCGTGGGCGTCGGCGACCGCCAGCGCGTCGAGGGTGATCCGGTCGTCGTCGACGCCGGTGCCGACCTGGACCTTCTGGAGGCCGAGGATCCGGTGGATCAGTGACGCCTCGAGGTCGACGCTGCGGACGCGGTCGAGGGGCGCGGTGGAGGTGCTCTTGTTGAGCAGGCCCTTCCTCACCTGGAGCTGGCTGTCGGTGAGGCGGTAGTGCGTGGTGAGCCACGGGAGGGTGCCGAAGACGATCGGGGCGATCACCAGGACCGGGAAGAGCACCCACCAGTAGCGGCCGTTGCTCTGGCTGATGCCCACGAGGGCGACCACCACCGGGACGACGGCCTGGCCGACCGCCTTGACCGGGTCGAGCAGCATCTTGCGCGGGCTGAGCCTGGACCAGCCCTCTCCGGGCTGTCCGGGGGAGGGGATCACGTCGCGTCGCCCTCGGTGGCGGAGGTGATCGCGGTCAGCCTCGCCACGACGTCGCGCGCGGTGTCCGCATCGAGGCAGTCGACCGTGATCGGGCCGGCCGCGGAGGCGGTGGTGACGGTGATCGAGGCGAGCCCGAACATCCGCATCAGCGCGCCCTGGCGGGAGTCGACGGTCTGCACCCGGCTGATCGGGGCGATCCGGGACTCGCGGCCGATCCAGCCCGCGCGGGTGTGGACCGCGGTGTCGCTGACCTCCCAGCGGTGCACGCGGTAGCGGATGCGCGGCATCAGCACGACGTGGGCCACGGCGACCAGGCCGAGGAGCAGGACGATCAGCCCGACCCACCCCGGCACGTCGGGGACCAGGACGTAGGCCACCACGGCGGCGATCACGATCGCCGCGTCGCCGATCAGGGCCGACACCGTCCAGAACGGGACCGCCCGCGGCGAGACCCGGTGGGCCGGTTCTCGCAGGACCGGCGTACCCCCCATGTCACTCATGGGGCCGAGTCTTGCAGGTGGTCGGGGGTGCGGCGCACGTCCCCGGCAGCACCCCGCGCAGGTGGGCGAAATATGCAGTTTCGGACGCGTTCGCTATGCGGACGATGTTTTGCAGGTTCCTGCAGTGCACAGACCTGACCCGGCAGTTTCCTTCCCCCTCGCGGTCTAGACAGGTTGGTTGGAAGGACCATCCGTATCCAACCGGAAGAAGAAAAACCATGTTGAACAGCAGGTTCAGTCGTATCGCCACCGCCGCACTCGGGGCCACCGCCCTCGCGATGTCGGTCAGCTCGGCAGCCACCGCTGCCCCGGCCAAGGAGCGAGTCCCGACCTTCGCAGAGTTCCACGCATCGACGTTCCGCGACACCGGCGGGCAGTACGTCGTCAACGGTGACGAGACGATCGTCGGCACCAAGGAGCTCCGCGCCTACTACGACCGCATGGTCGCTCCCCAGGGCGGTCAGCCCAACGGTCTCGTGGTCAACACGAACGGCGGAGCCGACGACCTCTGGGGCAGCGCGTCCAACCTGACCTACTGCGTCAGCGACTCCTTCGGCGCCGACAAGGCGGCCGTCGTGTCGGCCATGCAGTCGGGTGCCGCTCAGTGGTCGGCCGCGTCGAGCGGTGTCGGCTTCACCTACGTCTCGTCGGCCGACAGCAGCTGCACCACCTCGAACAGCTCGGTGCTGTTCTCGGTGGAGCCGACCGACACCTCGGAGTACATCGCCCGGGCGTTCTTCCCGAGCAGCCCCGCCTCCCAGCAGAACGTGCTCGTCAACGCCTACTCGCTGCAGAACTCCGGCTCGTGGACGCCGTCGAACATCCTGGCCCACGAGCTCGGTCACGTGCTGGGCTTCCGCCACGAGCACACGCGGCCCGAGGCCGGCACCTGCTTCGAGGACAACAACTGGCGTCCGCTGACGCCCTACGACTCCTCGTCGATCATGCACTACCCGCAGTGCAACGGCTCGTCGAGCGACCTCTCGATGACCGAGACGGACCGCGAAGGCGTGCGGTCGGTCTACGGCTCCTGATGCGTCGCTGACTCCCATGGGGAGGAGGGCCCGGCCGGTCGGCCGGGCCCTCTGCCATGTCCGGGTCGTGTCCAGTCGTCCGGTCGTGCCCGGCGTCGCGTTTCGTGCCCCTGCGC